>NZ_JAKLSQ010000003.1 GCF_022014495.1 Sandaracinobacteroides sayramensis | reverse complement strand
TCACTCGTCTCCATCTGACGAGCTAACTTACCAATGGCATGATTTCTGGGGAGCAGGTCAGCAGCTTTGCTTGCCGGGTTCACCCAGCCGGCATCCTGCGCCTTCTTGAACACGGCCTGATATCCAGTTCTGGTGCCGTCGAAGCTCGCCCATTTCTTGGCCGCCTCTTTGGGATCAAACTTTTCTGACGTCGCGGACCAGTCCATCCACAAGCCGCGCCCAGTATCGCCAAGCTCTTTTAAGGCCTGCCCAACCGCAACCCACAGATCGCGATCATCAGAACGCATGTGCAGGAGCGCGGAGCGCAGTTCTGTAACCGTCTTGGGATCGGCACGGACGGTCCCCGCTTCGCTGGTGCCTGCCGACTCTGACCGTGCCGCGCCGTGGCGCTGGGCAAGCGCCTGCTCCACATACTCGGCAAGGTCATATGTGCGACATGGGCTGTCAGCGACGATAGGCTGCTGGGTGAACGTGAAGAACCGTCCGCCCGCGTATGCTTCGATGCCGCTGCTGTTCGAGCCAAGCGATTTGAACTGGCGACCGTAGCCAATGAGGTGGATGCCGTTCCCACTGGGACTCATTTCGACATAGCCAAGCCCAGCACATGGTCCGCGCGTCCATAGGTCCGCAATGTCGGTGATGCTCTTGGCAAGCATGTCGTCAAGGTCAATGCCCTGCCAATACCCGCCACGCCCATCAGGACCAAGGGCAATTGCGAGACCGGCATATGCACCGCCCGAACTACCGTATGCGGCGACTGCCTGTTCATAGGTGCCAAGCTGCGCCCGGTCATCAGGGCTATCCAGAATCCCGCTCCGTGCCGCACCGTTGATGTAGTAAGGCACCTTGCGAGGCTTGGGTTTCCCCGGTTCGACAACAGCTTTCCATAGCAACCAGATGGGCGCACACCGCATGGCGTCTGTGATGGAGTCAACCATGGCTCATCCCTCCCCCTATGCTCGTCATCTTGGGGAGACGGAGGGCTGCCGGCGATTTTGCAACCGAGCGCGATTTTGCCCGATTTGCGGCCGGGGACATGCCGTGTTGCGGACCTGCCGCGATCTGTCGTTTAATGCTGCTGTTCACGTTGATACCTCTCAGCGGCAGGTCTGGTTGGCACCCGGTCCTGCCGCTTTTCATGTGTGGGAAAAGCGCCTCAGGCGTTACCGGGATGGCTGACGGTGGCAGCGCTAGTGCTGGTGAAGGTGCGCTTCTCGCGGAACGCCATCACTTCAGCTTCGTCGTAAACGACGCAGGCCTGCTTCGTGGCGCCAAGCTTCACATAGCGCGGGCCTTTGCCCAGATGCCTCCACAGGCGCATCGTGTAGGGCGACAAGCCGAGCAGGCTTGCCGCTTCGGCACTGGACAAGAGTTTGGAATTGTTCATTGCGGTAACCTCAACAGCACCCGCGCGCGGTCCTCGACCGTCGAGCAGGGAAATTAAGCTGTGGTCACCAGCGCCAAAGGAACTCCCTCTGGCAGAGTGTCCGGGGGACTAAGAGGGCATTTCAGCCTTCCCGTATGCCGGCTTCTATTTCACGAACTTCCCTCGTGGGGGTGCGCCGTGCGGCACCGTCTTATGTGATAAGACAACATAACCTTATTGTGCGTTTGCAAGCGTTGCAAGCACAATCTCGCGTAAGTCACGAAAAAGTTTCGTTCAAAAAAGCGAGGGGAGGGGGTGAGCCGCTGGACACCGATGGGCAAATGCGCCTGAACTAACGAACTGGTAGGCGAGGCGCTGTAAGGCGGCTGGGAGCGCGGCTCGTGCGGGGTGCCACCCCAACGGCGGCAAGCCCCTTATTGCCGCTGTGCGCGAGGCTGTGCGGCCCGGCTATGCGCGCTGGGGCAGGGCGACTACGTTGGCACCGCTTGCCTTCGCCGCTGCGAGCCGCCCCTGTTGTTCAATCCAGTCACCAATCTGCTGAATCTCGGGGTGGAGCCAGGTCAGGTTTTCCGTGTCGAGGTAATGGCTGGCAGTCACGTCCTCGTTCTTGGGCTTATGCCCCGTGAGCAGGTCGGTCCTGAACTTCTCGATGCGGCAAACGCCAAGGGCGATGTTCGTCATGGTGCGGCGCATGTCGTGCGCGGAAAGGTGCGAGCCAGCGGCTCCAACAACCTTGTCCAGCGCTCCGCGGGGCTGGTCCATGTAGCCGCGCGCTGAAAAGGAAGCGAAAACATAGGGATTGTTCTCAACCTTGGGGCGACGGTTCAGCAATTCAACTGCCTGCGACGACAGGGGCATCCATACATCGTCGCCGCGCTTCCTGTTGCTTATGCGCCAGCGACACTCGGCAGCGTCATCTACGATATGAACATTAGCCCATTGCAAAGAGGCGGTTTCTTCAAGGCGCGCCCCGGTGAGCAGCAGGAACATCACGAGGTCGGTGCTGGTGCGCTCCTTCTCAAGCGCCACCGTCGCCCTGTGCGTGGTCAATGTGTGCCAAACGTCGCCGACCTTCTCCTTCGGGATATAGCGCGACGTGCGTGGCTTCAGCTTCACCTTATGGTCCGCGAGAATCTCAACCGGGTTGTGCTGGATAAGGGGCTTCCCATCAGACCGACGATACTGGCGGGCGGCGTAGTTCAGCATTGCGCGAAGAATATCAAAGGCTTGGTTGGCTTGCCCGGGCGAACCCCCTTCGCGGTCCCCATGCAGCCCCTTCTCCGCCATTTCCTTGTAACGAGTGCGGCACATGTCCTCGGTGATCTGGACGATGGGCTTATGCTCCCATTTCTCGAAGACCGTGGTGACAATGCGCTCAATGGCGTCCTTGCTCCGAGGCTTCAGCTTGCCGGGGCGGTTCATATAGCTGTCCGCCACGTCGCGCAGCGTCACTGCCATCGCCTCGTCAGCCTTCTTCGCTTCCGCCTTTGCTGCAACCGGGTCTATGCCGTCCCGCATCAGGGCAATGTGCTTCTCAGCCACCTTGCGCGCATCTTCAACCGTCCACGCGCCATATTCACCGATGGTGATGCGCCGCTCCTTACTTGACCCCGCAATCATGCGCTGCACGATGAAGCTAGCTGCTCCGGAATTGGTCAGTCGTAAGCCGAACCCTTTGGTCTCGGTGTCGGTGTAGATGATGGTCCCGGTGCCGGGTTTACGCACCCGGTCGATATTGGTTTTGGTGAGCTTGAGCTTCGGCATGGAACCCTCGTGTAAGAGCTGTGTAAGAGTGCAGCGCCAACATACGACAACATGTCCCGAGCATCCAAGCGGTAAAATGCAACTAAAATCAGATGATTAAGGTGATTTTTGCAACATACGCAAACATGCAGAAACATGCGTCTGGGCAAATTGCTAAACTGCCGTACTGGGTAACCGGTACCGAGGGTTCGAATCCCTCCGACTCCGCCACTTCAGTCCCTGAGTGGGCACTGATTTTACGCCACTTCCCGCCACAAGCGTTTGTAGCAGCCGGGACTTCGATCCCATGATCCTGACTTCGCCGTCTGCGACCTCGACACGCTGGGCGAGCGCGCGCAGATGGTCGCGGCGGTAGCCGCCGCCTTCCAGCCGGATACGGTCGCGGGCGGTTGCGGCGAACTTGCGCAGCATCTGCGGCGTTACCGCCTTCTGTCCCGAGTTCTGGAGCATGGCCTGAGCCCGGTCGGCATCGGCCTTGGCCTGATCGCGGATGGCCTTGAGGCCGTCGATGCGGTCTTTCAGCGCCGGGTCGTCCAGATCGGTCACGTCCGCCTCGATGGCGTCATAGAGCCGCTTGAGGCGCAGTTCCGATTCGGCCGCGCGCTTGTTCAACTCGGCGATATGCTCGCGTCGGCGCTCTGCGTGTTCCTCCCTGCGGTCGAGTGCGGCGGCAAGGACGGTTTCCAGCCGCTCGGGTTGGAGTAGCTGTTTCTCAAGGTGATTGACGACCAGATCGTCCAGCTTCTCCATCGACACGGCCATGCCCTCGCAGGCCGTCGGCCCCTGCCGCGCCTTCATCGAGCAAGTGTAATAGCGATAACGCCCACCCTTGCCGGTGCGGATGGTCATGGCCCCGCCACACTTGGCGCAATGGATCAGGCCAGTCATCATGGTCGTGCCGCTGATGACGCGGGCGGGCATGACCTTGGGATTGCGGGCCTTGAGCAGTTTCTGAACCGCGTCGAACGTCTCCTTGTCGATGATCGGAGGGACGGGAACCGTTACGATCTCGCTGACCGGCTTCAATTCCTTGGTCTTGCTGCGCTTGTTGAACTCATGCTCGCCCATATAGGTGCGGCGGGTCAGGATGCGGTGAACCTGACCGATGCCCCAGCGTCCACCGTCGCGGGTGAATATGCGACGGCTATTGAGATAGGAGACGATGTTCTTGACGCCCATCTGGCCGGTCGTGCCATCGCCTTCCAAGGCAAGCCTGTAGATCAGCCGCACCGTGTCGGCGTGGAGGGGGTCGATTTCCAGCTTCTTCTTGGTCTTGGCTCCGCGCTGCTCGGCGGCGACAGTGCGATAGCCGATAGGGGGAAGCGAGCCGTTCCAGAAGCCTTGGCGGGCGTTCTCTTTCAAGGCACGCATGACGTGCTTGGCGTTTTCCTTGGATTGGTATTCATCGAACAGCGCCATGATCTGCCGCATCATGACGTGCATGGGGTCATCCCCCATTTCCTGAGTGATCGAGACCAGCTTGACGCCGTTCTTCGCCAGCTTGCGGACATAGAACTCAAGCTCGAAGTGGTCGCGGAAGAAGCGGCTGTTCGAAGTGCGATCGAGTTTATGATCCTGACTTCCGCTCGTCCGGGCGCCCAGTGACCCGTTAGCCATGTTTTCATATCCTGCATGCGCCTCTGCTCCGACCTTGTGAACGCCGGGGGACCATGCCCCTACAGGCCCGGGTTGCGATAAAGTGCGCCCCGGCCTGTTCGGGCGCGGCTCCATATCTCGTCATCGGCAAGGTCCGTCTGGATGAGCTCTACCGGCACGCCGTCGTCGTTGATGATGGCGACGAAGTAGCCGTCAATAGGTTCATAGGGCCCAAGCAGCAGTTCCTCTCCCTCAATTGCCGCTTGCAGATCCGCCACCTTGAACGCCGGGTGCGGCACGGTGCGGATGAGGGGATGCAAGGGAGAGTTTGGCGTGAACCGGTGCTACTGGATACGGAAGGCGCCGAAGTTGTCCGTCGTATATATGCCGGCCGCCAGGCTGAAGATCTCACCGGGGCGGGTTTCATCCGTCGGGATACCCATATGGTGGAATGTGTAGGCGATATGGGGTTTCACGGCCGTGCCTTTCCGGAAGGCGGACGATTGGCTGCGTGGAAGAGCAGCCCTGCCTGTTTGGGCGGGGCTGCTCTCTACATGCAAGGCTCTTATCAGAACGCGATGGTGAGCCTTGCCGTCCCTGAGTGGGAAGTGAAGTCCTTGCCCAGTTCAGGGGCGTATTGCACGGAGAACGCCACGTTCTTCGCACCGAGGAGGTCGGCGCCGATGGAGAACCGGCCCAGCGTGCCGGGGCCTGCGGTCTTCAGGTCGAAGCTGTCACCCTGCGGCTGCTCGGCGAACCGGGCGGTCGTCGTCCATTCGCGTGGGGACCCATATTCCAGCACGGCGCTGGCGAACGGACGAAGCGTGACCTTCCCGCTCAGCGCCAGCGCTGTCCCCATCTCCACGCCCGCCACGCCGATCAGCGCCGTGTCCGCGCGGCCTTCCACCGCCAGCCGGAACGGCGAGTTGCCCGTCTCGGTGAACGCCTTGTTGGAGACATGAATGGCATGGCCTTCCACGAACGGGCGGACAAAGCTCTTCCCTTCCTCCAGCAGGTTGTAGGCCGCCCGCGCATGGCCACCCAGTTGCGACTGCTTCGGACTGGCGTTCGCCTGTTCGGCCAAGCCCAGCGAGATCGTCCGGCGGGACTTGTACCAGCCATAGGCCGCGTCGATCCCGGCGGAGAGTTCAAAGCGCGCCGGCGTGTAGAGCAGGCCGAGGCCCGCCAGCAGCGTGTCGCCCTTGATCCGTGCTGAGCGGCTTTCATCGTGGAACGTCGTGCCTTCGTAAGCCACCGAGCCGGTGAGCGCGAGGTCGTCCGACAGCGGCGTCTGTCCGCCAATCTGCATCGCCCAGGCATCGGCCCTGTAGCCATGCGTGTCGGTTGCCGCCTCCTGCGTGGTGTTGTTCACCAGCACGCGCGCCCAGCCGCAGCGCTCGGTGGAGCGGTCTTCCAGTTGCAGCCCGGCGCAGCCGCCGGTGAGGTTGCCCGCGAAGGTGCGGCTGCTGTTGAAGCGGAAGGCGCCGAAGGCCCCCAGCCCCTGACCGGCGAGCGACTTCAGGCCAGCCGCATACCCGGCGTCGTCCGCCACCGTCAGCAGGCGGGTGAAGGCGGTGTCGGCCGAAGCACCACCGTCGAACAGCGATTGCAGGCTGGCAGCCACCGACTTCTCGTTGGCGCCGAAGCCGGCCGCCTTCGCCTTGAAGTTGGCCACCGCCGACACCGACATGTCATGGCCCGACACCGACGAGCGGAAGTCATACAGATGGCTGCTGTCGGTCATCGCCAGCGACGGGTCGAGCGTGAGGCCACCGGCGGCGCTCAGCACCTTCATCGCGCGGTTGGAGACGCTGGTGGGTGCCACATGCACCGTGCCCGCAATCACCGCCGTACCGCTGACCGACAGGCTGTCTGCCTTGCCGCCAGCCATGTCCGCATCGATGTGCAACACACCGCCCACCTGCTGGTGCAGATGGCCCGTCAGAATGGTCGATGTCACCTTGCCCGCAGAGCCACTGTGCAGAACACCCGCATTGGTCAACGTGCCGCCGTTCAGGTTAACGGTGGAGAGCGGAACATAGGTGCCGCCCTGTTCGTTGATGAAGTTGCCGCCGATATTGGTGTTACCCGTGACGATGCCGTAGTTCTGCACCTGAAACGAAGCGCTGTCCGAGTAGAACGCATAGCCGTCTGTGGATTCATGGGTGTTTACCACCCCATAGTTGGTGACGCTGCTGCCCGAAGCGCCGTTGCGGATGTATACAGCCGCGGCAATTGCGCCGAAACCGTTCCCACCCCAGACCGACGCTGCTTTGTTGCCGGCACCTCCAATAGTGATTGTGATTACGCCACCAGATCCCGATCCGCCATTGTCGCCGCCGCCGGTCGACTGGGCGAAAATGCCGGCTGATGCGGGACCGCGCGCATCCACCGTTCCCTGCACATCGATGTTGATCACGCCGCCATTACCGGTGCCGCCTGCCGAGCCGATGTAGGCGCCGCCCGAGTTGGTGAACCAGCCGCCGCCGCCGCCGACCGACTGGGCGATGATGCCCGGCGCATTGCCCCAGGCGTTGGAAAAGGGCTGTTGGGCACCCGTCACGATGGTGGCCCCTTGCGCGACGTTCACGCTGATGTCGCCGCCGTCGCCGATGTAGGCCGTGGCGAGCTGTGCCGCTCCCATCCTGTTCAACTGCATGGTGTTGCCAATGTCTCCGGCGATGCCCCCGGAGCCTCCCACAGATTGGGCAAACACGCCCACCGCCCCGGCACCATAAGTTACGATGTTGGCCCCCACATTGACGTGGACGCCCTGCATGTCGGCAGGATTCGTGCTGAGGCCGCTGTTCACCGAGCCCTTCTTGCCGAACTCCGCCAGTGGATCGGGAGCCCCCAGGAAATCAGCGGCCTGGCTTCCCTGTGGCTTGCCGCCCAGCGCGAGGCCACCGCCCGCCGCCACCGTCTGTGCCAAGATGCCCACACCGTTGTCGCCGCGCGTGGTGATCACGCCAGCCCCGTTGGTGGTGACGAAAACCGCGCCGGCGTTGCCGCTGATGTTGCTGCCCGTCGCGCCCAGGCGGAGATCGACGTTGAAATCCTTGGAGGCGCCCGAGCTGATGGATCCGTTTGCGGTGTCGAGGTTGGTCGCCAGGGTTTTCAGGATACCGCCGCCGCCGGAGATCGACTGGGCGATGATGCCATAGGAATCATGCCCGCGCGTCTCGATCGTGCCGGAGTTCGTCACCTGCGCTACTTGCGAACTGCCGTTTGCCACCGTGGCCGCGCCACCGAGCGTTGCCGTGATGGCAGACTTCTGGCCCGAGCCGCCTCCGTTCGAGTCTGTGACCGTTACGGAAGAGGTGCCGCCGATTCCGCCGCCGCCGGCTATCGATTGCGCCACAATCCCCGACGACAGCGCGCCCACCGTGTAGACGGTGCCGAGGTTGACGACGGTTGGCTGGCCGCCGTTGTTGGCGTTCGAATAGCTGTTGTTGCCGCCCTTGCCGCCGATGTTGATCCCACCGGAATAGGTGCCACTGCTGGCGGTCGAGGCGCCGCCGCCCTTGCCGCCGCCGCCGCCGATGGCCTGCGCGACGATGGCATCCGAGTGCTTGCCCATGGTGGCGACCGTGGCGTTTGCCGCGTTGGTTACCAGAATGGCTCCCGCTGCCCCGCCATTGCCGCCATTGCCGCCCACGCCGACGTTGATGGAGATGGATGTAGCCTCATTGTCGTCGCTGTTCTCGCCGCCGGTGGCGGACGTGCTGTCCAGATTGTCGATATCGTCGCCGTCGCCCAGCTGGCTGTTGCCGTTGCCCAACAGCTTGTTGGTGGCGGCAAGGAGCTGGTCGAGGCTGGCATAGCTGCCGATGGCGGTGCCGTTTGCAAAGTCGTTCGAGATGTCCGCCATTGTGTCGGAAACGCTCGCATCGCTGCCGTTCGATCCGTCGCCGTTGTTCTTCTTGTCGCCAAGGCTGGTGCCGGCCTTGCCGCCCGCACCGCCGCCGCCGCCGATGGACTGGGCGAGGATGCCGCCCGCGTCTGCCCCGAATGTCACGATGGAGCCTGAGTTTGTCACTTCCGTGCCGGCCGAACTGTCCCACGTACCGCCACCGTTGCCGCCGCTCCCGCCGACCACCACGCCAACGCCGAGCGTGCCCGAATTCGACCCCGCCGCGCCGCCGCCACGGCCGCCGCCACCGCCGATGGTCTGGGTGATGATGCCGTGGGCGCCGTCGCCCAGAGTCAGGATCGAGCCGGAGTTGTCGGCCTTCACCGTGCCGCCCGTGCCACCGTTTCCGGCCTGCCCGCCGATCGACATGTCCAGCCCGAGGCTGTTGTCGGCCTTCGTGGTGGCCTTGGCATCGCCGGCCCCGCCGCTTCCGCCGCCGCCGCCGATGGATTGCACCAGCATGCCGTCTGCCGATTCGCCGGTGGTGATGATCAGGCCGCCATTGCCAGCCCAGGATTTGGCGCCATTCCCCCCGGACTGGCCTTTGCCGCCATGGGCTACGCTGGCCGACAGGCTGTAACTTCCTGCCGAGGTGTCGGAGGAGGCATTCGCATCGCCGCCCGAACCGCCGCCGCCGCCGATCGACTGGGCGAGAATGCCGATAGAGCCATTGCCCGAGGTTGCGATCAGGCCGTCGTTGTCGGCGAAGACATAAAGCGCGTCTCCTGCCGTGCCTCCGTTCCCACCGGTCGCCAGCGCCAGCGAAAAGCTGGGATAGTCGCTGGCGCCCTTCACGATGCTCTTCGCGGTGGAAGCACCGCCTTGTCCGCCTCCGCCGCCGATGGATTGTCCAAGAATGCCAAAGCTTTCCTTGCCGGTCGTCAGGATGCGGCCCGAGTTGTTTTCGATCTGGTCGGGATTGGCTGCTCCGCCATCGCCTCCGGCGGAGCCATTTCCACCGACCGAGATCGCCGCGCCAAACAGGCCGGAGTGCACCTTGTCGTAGGACGATCCACCCGATCCGCCACCGCCGCCGATCGACTGGAACATGATGCCGGGCGAGTGATCGCCTTTGGTCTGGATCAGGCCGCCCAAATTTGCGGCATAAGACGATCCGGCCGCACCGCCCGCGCCTCCCGTGCCGCCGATGGTCATGCCCACCAAAACACCGTTGTTGCTGGTGGCATCGCCGCCCTTGCCGCCGCCCCCGCCGATGGACTGGGCGACAATACCGCCCGACCCGAAGCCCGAGGTGGTAATCGAAGCGTCGGAAAGTGCCACGCTTACCGTGTTTCCATTGGCCGCCTTGCCGCCGCTTCCGCCGACCGCGAAGATCCCCGTCTGGTCTGGCCCGACGCCGCCGAGGCCGCCAATCGATTGGGCTAGCACGCCAGGCGAGATATCCGTGATGGTGGTGGAACCCGCCAGGATCATCACGCCGCTGCCCTGCACCGTTACCGTGCCGGCCGTGCCTCCTGTGCCGCCATCACCGCCAGTGGGGTTGAACGACCAGTCAGACGCATGGCCGCCGCCGCCGCCCACATTGCCCAGCGATTGCGCCAGCAAGCCGGGGGCCGGGCTGGAATAGTCGGAGGGAAGATCAGTGAGGATTTGCCCGGCCAGAGTGACGTTCACGTTGCCGGCGTTGCCGCCTTCCCCGCCCGTGCCGCCCAGTTCGCCGCCACCGCCCACGCCACCTCTGCCACCCGATGACAAGACCCAAAGCGCCGCGCCACCGGGGCCACCGGATTGCAAGTGGGCCGTCGACGTCATCACTACGGTCACATCCCCGCCATTGCCGCCATTGCCGCCGTTGCCGCCCTGGCCGCTGTAGGCGCTGTCCCCCTTACCGCCACCGCCGCCGTCGCCGCCGCTGGAGCTGACCTTCACGGCATTCACATAACCGGCATAGCTGCCGGTAAGCGTGGCGTTGACGACATTGCCGTCGCCACCGGTAAAGCCATTGGCACCGAATTTGTAATCGCCGTCATAGTCGCGTCCAGTGCCGCCGGTGCCGCCGAAAGACGCGATGAAGGCGCCCGTGCCGGCCGACAGCGAGACCCAATATCCGTCGAGCTGGCCGACCGTCACGGTTCCGCCATCGCCGCCTCGACCGCTCTGCCCGGCGCCGCCTGGCCCCACCCCGCCACCGCCGCCCGTGCCGCCAATCGACTGGACGGTGATGCCGCTGGCGATGGAATTGGATACGCCGGTAGGCGTCATCTGGTGTGCCGCAATCACGGAGAAGGTGAGGTTGCCGCCTAGGCCGCCATCCCCGCCCCAGCCACCGCCGCTGGCGTTGCCATTGGCGCCACGTTGCCCGGTGCCCCCGCGTGAGGTCATGTCGATCGGCGAGTAATATGCGCGCGCCGACACATAATCGGTAAGGCCCTGCGGGTTGGTATAGGCGGACGTTAGAGAGGGTGCTGCCCCGCCGGGTTGTCCCGGGTCTGCGCTGCCATCAGGCGGTGGCAAGGCAGGTGAAACCCCCTCAGACGTGTAGACACAGGCTTCCCCCAACATGCTGCATTGGTCACCGCTGACCTGCGCATGGGCGGCAACCCCGGTCCACATCGACAGGAAGATAACGCCGGTTAATGCCGAAGATGCGCGAAGTCTGGTGGCAATTATAGAAGAAATATGATTCCTGTTCATATATGATTCCCCCTTGTCATCCGCCGATCTCATTCGGCGAATGCTGTATTGTTGAAGAATTTACTCTTCGGATCGGATCATTTGGTCAGATCAGGAACAGGCTGTCATTCCGGATCGGATTTCAATTTCCCTGATATGCGGGCCCGGGCTTTCGGGTCTTGCCAATTTTTCGAGTAGGCTTTTCCAAATTTTCGGAATCGGCATTTTTTGACGCCGTCACTCCCGCTGCGGGCGACGTTCCCCGGCACGGCCGAAGCCTTCCACCACCAGCCTCAGAAATATGAGATCGAGCTGCGCGGGATCCGCAAGGGCCGCGTGGAGCGAGGCCGGGGACACGCTGGCGAGTGACGCAATCTGCGCCATACCGCGCGAATGCGCGACTTCCGCGAACGCCCGGCAAATGGCGGGGCCGTTCCCCTGATCCAGCGCATCCCGCAAGACGAACAGGTGCGAATCCTCGTCCAGGAGGAAACCGGCGGACGAGACCGGAAAGATGCGGGTTTCGGGATCGGTCATCGCCAGTACCAGTTCCCAGGCCAGTTTGTGGAAGCTTCCCCGAAACTAAAGCCTGACAATCGGGCCGGTCTTGTCAATATGCCCGGAATCTATTTTCATTATTTCGAAAGACGGGTGATTTCAGCGCAATCGGTTGCCCCGGATTTACCCGCCACCTATTGTTGACACATGCAACAATCGGGAAAAATCCTGTCCTATGTCACCGAGGTCCGACGCACGGCGCGCGGTGGCGCCTATCAGGCCGACCACGCGCATTACCAGCTGGAGTTCAACTTCATCCTCAGCGGCAAGGGCTGCTATCTGCTGGATGACGGGCATCATGATCTGGTCCCCGGTACCGTAGTGTGGCTGTTGCCCGGCCAGCATCATCGACTGATGCGCTCTCCTGACATGTCGATGTGGGTTGCCACTATCTCACCTGCCGAGCTGGACGAGGAATTTCTGCAGGATGTTGCCGCGAAGCCCTGCAGCCAGCTTTCCAGCCAGGACGCCATCGCACTCGATCGGCTGCTGTCCCACCACTCGCAGGATTCCGACGATCCTCGCCTCTATCTCGCGGGCCTCGCCTATGTCTTTCGCAGCGCCCTGCACGCCTGCCAGACCAGCCCCGGCGCCACGCGCAGGCCCATGCATCCGGCGGTGATCCGGACGTTGCAGATTCTGCGATCCGGCACCGATGCGCCGGGTGCTGCCGAGCTTGCCCGGATCTGCGGGGTAAGTCAGGCCTATCTGGGCCAGCTGCTTTCCGAGCAGACGGGCCTGAGGCTGGTCGAACTGCGCAACCGGGCCCGGCTGGAACAATTCCATATCCTTTATCCGAAAAGCGGCGACCTGCTGACAGCCGCACTCGAAGCCGGGTTCGGTAGCTACACCCAGTTCCATCGGGTGTTCAGCGAGATGATCGGCATGACGCCGGGGGAGTGGGCCAAGGCGGGCGAACAGGCGCAGGTGCTGAGCTTCCCATCGGCGGCAGACGTGCTGGCCGGCACCAGTGGCGAAAGCGGCCGGATGATTTGGTATGCACTGGCCGAACTCGCGCTACCCACGGGCTCCCGCTGGTTCGGGCCGGATTTCGCGCGATATGTGGTTGCGCCGGACAGCTGCAACGGCGTTGACGAACCGATCCCCAATGGCATCAACTCCATAGACGAGCTTCGCGCCTACATGCCGATGGTGCTGGAACAGGCCCGCGCCGCGCATCCGGCGCATGCCGCGCGGCTGGATCGCGCCTTCCAGCGGAATGATCTGCTCGCACTGCATCAGGGATCCCTGGGGAGCTACGGGCTGGGCTATGGCGATGTCGCCGTGCTGATTACCACTTACATCGCGCTGGCGTGGATGGGGACGAACAACGCCCCAATTCCCACCGTTCCCCAGATTCAGAAGCTTTTGTCCCATGTGCGCCGGGCCGTATCCGCCATTGGCATGTTCCGGTCGGCAAGCCTGTGGGAACGCCAACTGGCGACCGCTGCGATCATCGCGCAGACCTCAATCCTCCGCGCCGCCGTCGATGGCTGCCGCGGCAGTGGAAACGATACACTGGTGCAGCGCATCAACATGACCGCCAACAACACGCTCATCACGTCTCTGGGGGTGGATGTGAAACAGCACCGGCTGGTGTTCTGAACCGACAGACAAAACCGGCGAAATGTCCGCGTTCCAGGACCAGGATATGTCGGATTGACGGGCAGGGCGGCGGCGAGTCCATTTGCATTAAATGTATGAGGTGTCGACACAGCTGTCGCTGGCCCGATGGAGAACCAATGACCACTTTGCGACAACTAGTTCGGCGGATCTCCGCCTGAAATGTTACCAGTTCCTGTCATCGGCCTTTTCATTTCGCACCTTCTCCGCCGCCGCCCGCCGCAGGTACTTCCCACGGCGTGTCGACGATCTCCGGCTGCCCCTCGACATAGCTGACCGTCGGCCCGGTCTTGGCCTGAATCTCCCGGACAACGTAGAGGATGGTTTTCTCCGTCCACCCGTCCGGCGTTCCAACCACTTGTTCGGCCAAGGCCCGGGCAAGGCGCGTGGAAATCCCCCCGCCTTGTTCCTTCACGTCGATCCCGTAGACGTTAAGTTGGTAGCCCTGTTGATAGGGAAACAGGCACAATGTCAGACGCAGGGTCTGGGAACCCCGGACTTTGCGCTGTGCATTCGCGATCCAGACCGCGCCATCGCAGGAGGCCTGCTTGAACTGTGCCAGTTGCGAGGTGGGGATCATCGCTGCAATCCCGCCCATGCTCGAACTGCCTTCCAGCGGATTGCGGATGGTGAAGCGGCCGGGTGTTTCGGGAGGCTCGCCCATTACGATGGGCGTCATCGTCTGCGCATCGCTGGTGTTGTGCTTCAGCCCAGCACCTGCAGCAGCGATCACATACCGGAATGGCAGGCGTTATGCTGACGATATCATCTTCCATGCCTTTCCTTGGCCGTCCGCATGGCGAGCGAGTCGGTCAGGAGCGACCAGAGGGCGTCACGACGCACCTGCATCGGTTCGCGGCCGGCATAAGTCAGTTCGACAAACAGGCTTTCGACGATGCCGATATAAGCCTCGCCGTAGCTGACGCGGTCGGTCTGTTGCATGTGCGCCAGTCCGCTTGTGTCCAGTTGGCGCAGGAAGCCCGACCGCAAGACGGTCAGGAACTGCTCGTAGCCCTCGCCGATCGCGTGCTTGAGGGCAGTGGGCGGCAGATAGGCGGTTCGGAGCAGATAGCGCAGATGGACCGAGCTTTCATGTCGTTCGGCGATGGCGTCCACATAGCCCGCGCCTGGACCTCGACTGCTGACATCTGCGGCCAGAATGTCTGCGGCGAACCGGCTTTCGACAGCAATTGCGTCTTTCAGCACCTGGAGGAACAACTCGTCCTTGCCGTCGAAATGCGAGTAGAGCGAGGCTTTCCTGATCCCGACCATGCGGGCGATCTCGCTGAGCGAGGCGCCGTCATAGCCCGCGACCGCGAAATGGCTGACGGCCGCTTCACAGACGCGGACGAGGGCAGGGGATCTTTCCTTCACAGCGGCGCTTTCCCTTATCCGTGTTGCAGGCCCACCTGCAGGCCGTGCCTCGAAACCATTCGTGCGGTGGTGAAGGCAAGGCCGCTGGCAGCAAGGCCGGTGGCGGCGAGAAGGCCGAGCCAATGCGCCGCACCGATCTCCGCGACCATAGCGGCGACCGGCGTCGCGGCGGCGCCGAGCAGCAGCGGGAAAGCGCCGAGCAGCGCCGCGCTCGCGCCGAGCGCCGTCGTTCGGGTGGCCAGCGCGACCGACATCAGCGTCGCTTCCGCAATGCCGAGCCCGGCCAGCGCGAGGAACATGCCCGTGACGATGCCCGGCAGGCCGACGCCGCCGAGTGCCGAGAAGAGGCCGATCAACGCGCCCGCCAGCATTGCCAGCGCGCCGGCCAATGCCAGCGCCTCGATGCGCAAGCGCGTCACCAGCTTCGCGCTTGCCATCGCGCCGATCAGCACGGCCGTCCCCGTCGCGCCAAAGACGAAGCCGAAGTCGCGCGGGGACAGGCCATAGCCAGTCTGGTAGGCATAGGACGCGCCGCCGATATAGGCGAAGAGGAAGAAGAAGACGGCCGCGAGCGCCAGGCCCGGCAGCATGAAGCGCCGGTCGGAGACGATCCCGGCATAAGTCCGCATCACCGCCGACAGGTTCAGCGAAGAGCGCTTATCGTGCGCCAGCGATTCGGGCAGGTTCGCCAGCGTATTGGCGGCGACCCCCACCCCGAGCGCGGCAAGCGCGAGGAACACGCCGCGCCAGCCGAAGGCCTCGCCGATCACGCCGCCGACGGCTGGTGCCAGCACCGGGCCGAGACCCTGGATGGTCATCAGCAGCGCGAAAAGTTGCGCCGCGCGCACGCCTTCAGCGACGTCGCGCACGCTGCTCATCGCCGTGACCAGCGCCAGCGAGGCGGCGAGGCCCTGAAGGAAGCGCGCCGCGATCAGGCTTTCCACCGACTGCGCCGATGCCGCCCAGAGCGAGGTCGCAACGAACAAAGCGATGGCCGCGAGCAAGGGGCGCCGCCGCCCGAGCGCGTCGATCACCGGCCCGAACACGAGTTGGCCGCCTCCCATGGCGAGCAGGAATACCGTCAGCGTCAGCTGCATGGTCGTGTAGGGGATAGCGAGGTCGTCCGCCATGACCGGGATCGAGGGCAGGTACATGTCGACCGAAGCGGGCCCCAGCAGCGTGATCAGGCCGAGCCCCACCGCTATGCGCAGGGGCGCCGGGCGCGAAAGGATATCCGTTGTCATTGCAATACCGTTTGCAAAGCCGGTGTCACCACGGGCCGAGACCTTCGAGAGGCACTTGCTACCTACCGGTAGCAAGTATTATTCGCAAGCATATTTTGCTGCCGCCAAATGTTGGACAGCTTCTCGGCGTTATTGCAGGAAGAGGGGATGGTTGATCCCACGCTGCTTCTTGCCTTTCTGGCCGCTGCTGCGATCCTGACCATTACCCCCGGCGTTGACACGGGCTTGGTGCTGCGCGCTTCCGCAACAGCAGGCATCACGGCAGACGCCATCGACCGCGACATGGCCGGCATGTGGTCCAGATCGCCTGCGGTTCTTCAGTTGTCTGACCAACCAGCATATGGCTTTAGCAGTGACCGAAACGCTGTCGGCGGAAGGCCCGGATCATATTATGCGGAAGAAGCTGACCGACTGAACAGAGCCGTTAATGGCAAATGCGGGGGTGATTGCCCATGTTGCTACGCATCGCCAAAGCGAAAGGCGATGCCGATATGATGGTGGAGGAATGCGAGCAGCCTGCCCTAATTCCGTCTCGTCACAGGCAATAAGGAGTTGCTGTACGAACTGCTTTCATGTAATTGCGAATTAATCGCAATAATGTAACCAACGTGCATGAAGGCGAATTTTAGAATGCATCCAAGATGAAAAGCCATTGCACGCCGGCTCTCCGCCCGCAGTGATGGAGCGATCCATTCGGCAGAGTGCTTCCAACCGGAACCTGCGGCTGGTCAAGTGGACGCTGGGAAGCTTCATCCTTCTCCTCGCGCTGGCGTTTGCCGGCCTCCAGTTCTTCTTTGCCGCCAGCGTTGCTCCGGTCGAGCCGTTCGTGCCCACGAAGGCGGAACGGGAAGCGGTTGCCTTCTATGCGCAGCCGGAAAGCTGGTTTCTGGAGCATTTGCAAGGCCCGCGCGAAACAGTGGACGGGCAGACGATCGATCCGAAGCTGCAATATATGATGGAGCAGAGCCGCCCCGTCGCGCCCTGGATATGGCGCACCGCGCCGCTGATCTTCTCGACCCCCTGGGGGCGCGGGTTCATCCGGCATGGCATCGACCGCGAATGGCGGCTCTACACGAAGGTCACGCCGGAAATGGCGCGGGTGGACGACCGGATCATCGAGGGGCGACGCGGCCCGATTCCGATCCGCATCTACCGGCCGAAGGGAGAAGGTGTCGGACCGCTTCCGGTGCTGGTCTACCATCATGGCGGCGGCTGGATCTTCGCGAGCATCGCCTCGCACGACCGGGTGTCGCGGCTGCTCGCCAACGAGGCGAAAGCGATCGTCCTTTCGGTAAATTACCGTCTCGCGCCCGAGCATCGCTATCCTGCCGCCAGCGACGATGGCGAGGACAGCTTCCTCTGGGCGCGCGCCAATGCGGCATCGTTCGGTGGCGACCCGGCGAAGGTCGGCGTCGGCGGCGACAGCGCCGGGGGCCATGTCGCCATCAACATCGCCCAGCGTCAGGTGAAAGCGGGCAAGCCGGTGCCCGCAGCCATGCTGCTTTTCTATCCCGGCGCCGGGCTGCCGCAGGATGACCCGTCCTACAGGCTGTTCGGCAAGGGCTATGCGCTCGACAGCGCGTTCATCGAGTTCATCCTGCCACGGGTGTTCGAGGACTATCGACGCGATCGTATCCGCGAAGCGGACGAGTTTATGAACCCGGTCTCCGCCAATAGTCTCGCGGGCCTGCCGCCCACGATCGTCGCCACTGCCGGATTCGACATATTGCGCGATTCCGGGCGCAGGTTCGCCGACAGGCTGGAAGAAGACGGTGTGCCGGTGCGCTATACCAACTATTCCTCCCTCACCCACAGCTTCCTGCAATTCTCGGCCGTGGTGAAAGACGCCGACACCGCCTCGACCGAAAGCGCGCGGTTGTTCGGCGAGTCGATCCGCAACCCCGCGCGGCTGTTGCCGGCCCCATGACGCAGATTGGTATTTGTCTTGAAGCGGCCGCCTCAGCCGGCGCGCAAG
Organism: Sandaracinobacteroides sayramensis; assembly: GCF_022014495.1. Classification (GTDB taxonomy): domain Bacteria; phylum Pseudomonadota; class Alphaproteobacteria; order Sphingomonadales; family Sphingomonadaceae; genus Sandaracinobacteroides; species Sandaracinobacteroides sayramense. Next base: position 277,416 of record NZ_JAKLSQ010000003.1, on the reverse strand, counting down.
GTCGTTAGAACTTCAATCCGAACTCGACGCCGATGACGCGCGGTTTTCCCGGAGTGGCGTAATATCCCCCGTCGAAACCGAAGAGGAAATTCTCATAGGCGGTGGAAGTGTAGACCAGCTTGTCCGCTATGTTCTCGGCGAAAAGGCGCGCTGACCAGCGCTCGGCTTCCCAGCCGATTTGAGCGTTGAACATCCACGCCATGTCCTGGGCGACCGTGTTGGCCGGGTTCAGCATGGCCTTGCCGGTCCCGTTTGCTTCGCCGCGCAGGAACAGGCCGTCCCACGGGCGCCAGCTCGCGGAGGCTGAAAAATCCCATTGGGGTGTCAGCTTGACCCTGTTGCCTGAATAGTCTCGGGTCGTATCATATCGATACTCGACATATCGGGCGTCGACATATCCGAACGACAGGGCAAGATCGAGGTTTGCGGCAGGTCTGCCGACCAGTTCCATCTCGAACCCGTTGCTGCGAATACTGGAATCCGACGTCACGACCGTGGTCGAAAGCACCACGCCATTGTCGTCGGTGGGAACGACATTTTCCTGCCAGTTCGAGGCCTTGATATGGAAGGCCGCGGCCGACAGAAGCAGGCGACGGTCGAGCAGTTCCAGCTTGAAGCCGGCCTCGTAGCTTTTCAGCGTTTCCGAATCATAGGCCGTGAAGCGTTCTCCGAGTGAGGGAACTGCGGCCTGCAGGTTGAAGCCACCCGGAATCCAGCCCTTTGCGGCTGACGCATACAGCAGAAGATTGGGCGCCGCCTTCCAGTCGATGGCAAGCTTGGGCAGGAACTCATCGAACGATCCGGTGCGATTCTCGGCGGTGTAGAGGAAAGTGCCCAGCGGCCCCAGATTCAGTTCGCCCGCAGCCTGGCGCTTGGTGCGTTCCGCCCAGTCATAGCGCAACCCGCCCGTCAAATGGACGGTGGCGGCAAGCGGTATCGTCGCTTGCCCGAACAGGGCATATCCCTTGCCCTCGTTGGCCTGCCAGGGGGCGTAGGAGTAATCGTCGATGCCTCCTGCGCCCAGCAACGTTCCAAGTTGGCCGCGATGCCGCTCGGTATAGCCGTTGACGCCTATTACCCATTGGATGGTGGAGGACGTCAGGGCCGACAACCTGATCTCCGCGTTCAGTTCGCGATCGCGTGTCCGGTTGCCGCCGGCCGACAGGGGCGCGGCCGTCAGGTCGATGTCGAGGCCTTGCGATGAGTTGCGTTCGCGCCGGATCGAGAAATTTGCGTCCAGCTTGGCGAAATCGAATTCATATGTCGCAGCGGTTGCGAACGTATAGGCTTCGAGCCGCGTGTTGGCGGGCGCGTCGTTTACACGCTCGAACCGTCCGTTGGGCTTGCTGTTCAGCGTGCCCAGATAGACCAGATTATATATATCCCGGTCCATAGGCGAGAATTCGAGTTCATAGAGGCCGGGCGTGCGCTGGATGAACGCATTGCCCAGCAGATCCAGCGTCAGCCTGTCTGTCGGTTCCCAGCGCAGCCGACCCTGAACATAGGTCTCGCGAAGTGCGCCCGGTTCGCCGATGGACGACGCGATGTTGCGGGTGAAACTGTCGGTATTCTCATGCTTGACTGTCAGAGACGCGCCAAGGGTGGATGTAAGCGGCCCTGAGACGTGCGCCGTCAGTTCCACGCCATGCCCATTCCCGAAGCCGTAAACGGAGCCGCTCGCCTCCGCTTCCAGATGATCGGATGGCGCGCGGGTGCGGATGATGATCAGGCCTGACTCGGTGTTGGCGCCATAGAGGGTGCCCTGCGGCCCCCTCAGCACTTCAATCTGCTCGATTGCCGGAAGCACCAGATTGTCGACGCTGCGAAACGGAACGCCATCGACGTAGACCGCCGCCCGATTGACGATGAAGGGGTTGGATTCGATGCCGCGAATCGTGATGTATGTGCCGCCGATCTGGCTGGTCTGGTTGAACTGCACGTTCGGCACGAAATCGTCGATCTGGCGCAAGCTGTCGATTCGGGCCTCGCGGACGAAATTTTCCCCCATCACGGTCGCGGCAACGGGTGCGTCGGCAAGGCGTTCTTCCCGGCGACTTCCCGTGACGATGATATCATCGGCTTCCGCCACCTCTCGCACAGGCTTGTCGCCGGTTTGGGCCTGAGCCGGAAGAGACAGGAATAGGCTCAGCGGAAATGCGCAGCCGAGAAGGAGGTGAAATTTCATGTTTGCCCCATTATTTGCGAATGGGTCGCAAGTGCGACTTTCGCTGCGAGGCGGCAATGGTTCGGATATTAGATATCCGGCATGATTCTTCAGCTATCGGGAGCAGGGCGCACCGCGCTGGGCGACAGGCCATAGCGGCGGCGGAAAGCCATGGAGAAATAGGCTGGCGCATAGCCGATCCGATGCGCCACCTGACTGGCCGATGCCCCGGTCGCGAGCATTTCAAGCGCCAGTTCCAGCCGGGCATTGGCCAGACAGGTGGCGATGCTGACGCCGTACACGGCCCGGAACGCCTCCGTGAGCGAACGGGCGTTGAGGCCAACCTCGCGGGCAAGGAAGGCTATGGTAACGGGGGCTCCCGGATCGTCATGGATGATGTCATGTGCCTTGCGCGCGTGGCCATGGTGGCGATGCGCGCGGCTTTCATGCCCGCCCTGCAACCAGGCGAGAATAGTTGCCTTCAGCTCAAGTTGGCGCGCTTCCATCGCGATGGCGCGGGCCGTGCCGGAAAACCAGGGGTCCAGTGGCGAGCAAAGACGGCAGATCAGGGCAGCCGGAGCCTTATATGTCGCGCGCACCTGCGTCCCGGAACCAAGGGCTTTCAGAATATGCGCGGTTTCCGGCGCGCAGTCCGGATCGTCCGCTAAGGGAAGATACAGGCCCAGGGTCCGCGTATCGCCCGCCAGCAAGGTGGTTTCGAACCGATGTTCGCCATCCAGGCTCATGCAACTCAGGCCCGCGCCCTTGAACTCGAACGCGCCTAGCCCCCGGCTGCCGGTGCGCATGGTGGCGATGGCCGCGCTCACATGCAGGCCGGGAGAGACCGTCATTTCGTAAGAGCGGGCTTCGGCAACGGCCTCGTGCATCAGCCAGTGCGACAGAGCCTGTTTATCCAAAGCCGCTCTGCCGTTTTCAGCGGAGGTGGCGGGATCACCGTCCATGTCGTCAGTTGCGCCATCGGATTTGGGCGGTCCCGATCCGTGCGGCGGCGTCGATATTGGCGGGCTGGTTCACACTTCTGCCGGAGAAAGCGGGGCAGGACGCGGCAGATGTCCGCTCCGATCCTTCACATCCTGTCATGCCACATATTTCTGCTATTGAGAGTTATGTGCATAAATATCATCTCGGAACCCTGTCCGCAACTCTATGTGAAAGGCGTAACGGATATCCTTACCACCTAGGCGTTGTAAGCAGGGCCGTGGACCGGCAACTGCGCCGGACGGCGCTTCATCGGCTCTTTGCTCCTCTCAAGGTATGACGAGTATGCCCTGGGTGAAGGCGAAGCTGAGGGAAGACCGCTGCCCGGCCGCCTGCGTAAACGGTGTGTTGGGCCATGGACTTCCTCCATGACCAGTTGGCGACGGGCCGCAAAATCCGCATCCTGACGGGTCCAGAAGACCAGCATCCCTGAGCCATTGCGTTGGCGACGGGCCGCAAAATCCGCATCCTGACGGGTGGTCGACACCTTCTCGCGGTTCTCGCCGGTACTGGCCGTGGTTGACGGCCGATAGTCTGCCGGCCAAACACACCAGTGGCGGCCAGACTGCAGCACATGCAGGACGCCCGAAATCACCCGCCGGCCATCGAGCCACCGTGCGCCGGGCTGGTTCTTGCGCAAGTGCGGTTCGATCACCGACCAAGCATCGTCCGACACCCAGAACAACGAACGCGACATCGTGAATAGGTCTCCCGCGGCAGCGGATGCCCTCTCAATAAATAGGCTCACGCAATTTCAGGAGGATGATTGGGATTCAACCCCAAAGTGGCCGCCTATTCTCTGGATGGCCCCCAGGCGGCTCTCGCTGGCCGCGGAATTAGAGCTAATCTCGTCATTCCGCGGCCAGCTTTTCCGGATGAGCCTTAAACCTTAAACCAAAGCCACTCGCCCGGATTCCAGATCGTAGAAGGAGCCAACGATGGCGATCTTCTTGTTCTGCTCCAAGTCGCGCAGCACGGGTGAACGATCCCGGATCGACTGGATAGATTTCCGCACATTGGTGTGCGCCACAGCGTCTACAAAGGCTGGATTTTTCGAAGTCCTGTCACCTTCAAACTTCGTTTCCTCGATCGCGTTCTTGAAACGCGCCAGCAGCAGGGTGAGGTTGCCCAGGCGGACATCGTCGATCGCGCCCTTGATCGCGCCGCAGGCGCTGTGGCCCATCACCATCACCACCTTCGCGCCGGCGGCAGCAGTTGCGAACTCCATGGAACCTAGAATATCGTCATTGACGGCGTTGCCGGCGACACGGGCGTTGAACGCTTGCCCAATGCCGATGTCGCAGACCACTTCAACCGGCGCCCGGCTGTCCACGCAGGAAAGAAAGACTGCGGCCGGATGCTGGCCGGCGGCCGTTTCGCGCTGTTCGGCAAGCCAGTCGCGAGGACGTTGCGTGCCGGAGGTAAAACGCGCATTGCCCTTCAGGATGAGGGCAATGATCTGCTCGGGCGTCAGCGTCTCGCGTATTTCGGCGGTCAGCACCTGCGCACCTGCGGGAGCGGACATACCTGTCGCCGCCAGTGCCGCAAAAGCCGAGACCGTCAGCAACCCCCGCCGGTCGACCGCGCAGCAGTCCTGCGCTCCGTCATGATCTTCATGTGACATCTTCGATCCCCTCTACGCCCTGTATGCGACGAAGTTGCGATAAAAATCCTGTAGTGGCAATCAGTTCATCATAGATTGGATCACCATAGCGGTGCAATTATTTAATCTTGATGACATTGGTCAAGGAAACGGCGGAGGCAACAGGAAAAAGTAACGTGAATTATATTCAAGTCTTATAGAGATCAGTAATAAGGAAAATGCAATTAAGAAATTCTCTCTGGCTGATTTCCATATGTGGACTGCCGGCACTAAGCTGCATAGCCATAGATTGGCCTGCTCTCGGTATCCTGGACCGTTTGGGTTGGAAAGTTGCAGAAGAAGTTATAGGGAACGCGAAATTGCCTTCGCGCTAATGTAAGGTGAGAAGGAATGTCTGGCGGCAAAGTTTGCTACAAGGTCGGGATCGCCACCTTCCGCCCTGACGCTGCCAACGCCTTCCACCCGAATGCTACGCGTTGCTGCGCTTCAAGCCAGCCTATTTGCGGCTAGAAATACACGAAACGAACTATGCTTCAGCGAGACGGGGCAACCAGTCGCTCACAGTCACGCAAACAACTGCTTGATTTCCCTGAAAGTGGCGGAGCGGGAGGGATTCGAACCCTCGATACGGTTTTGCCGTATACACACTTTCCAGGCGTGCGCCTTCGACCACTCGGCCACCGCTCCAGCACAAGGTTGGCGCCCCTAGCAGGCCCGGCCCGCAGTTGACAAGGTGGTGTGTGCAGGTCTTTCCAACGGCATGACCTCCACCACCCGAACAGTCGCTGCCGTGATCGCCGAAAGCCTCGCCGCTGCCGGCGTCAGCCACGCCTTTGCGGTGCCGGGCGAATCCTATCTGCCGCTTCTGGATGCGATGCGCGATGTGCCGGTGCGGCTGGTAACCTGCCGGCATGAGGCCGCCGCCGCCAATATGGCCGAAGCCGCCGCCAAGCTGACCGGTCGACCGGGCGTCGCCATGGTGACGCGCGGGCCGGGGGCTACCCACGCCGCCATCGGCCTGCATACGGCGCAGCAGGATTCGACGCCGCTGCTTCTGCTGGTGGGGCAGGTGGGCGATGATATGATCGGCCGCGAAGCCTTTCAGGAAGTGGACTATAATCAGCTTTTCGGCAGCATCGCCAAACGCGTGGTCACCCTGCGCGACGCTGATCGGGTGGCCGAGCAGATGGCGTCCGCACTGGCGGCCACGCTTTCGGGGCGGCCCGGCCCTGTTGTGGTGGTCCTGCCCGACGACCGGCTTATGCAGGCGACGGATGCGCGGGCGATCGCCCCGGCGTCGCTTGCCCCGCCGGCTCTGGAGGCTCAGGCGCTGGCGCGGATCGGGGCCTTGCTGGCCGATGCCGAACGGCCTGTTCTGATGCTTGGCGGCCCGCTCTGGACGGCGGAAGACAGCCGTATCGCGCAGACGGTGGCAGAGCGGCTGGGGTTGCCGGTGCTGACCAGCTGGCGCCGCAAGGATCGTTTCGACAATGGCCACGCGCATTATGCGGGCGAGCTGGGGTTGGGGGCGAACCCGAAGCTTGTCGAGGCGGTGAAGTCCGCCGACCTGCTGCTGGTCGTCGGCGCGCGGCTGACCGAAAATGCGACGCAGGGCTACAGCCTGATCGATGCGGAGTTCGCCGCCGGGCGGCTTGTGCATATCGCCGCCGATGCGGAAGCCCTGGGGCGTTGCTGGCAGCCGCTGCTGGCGGCGCAGGCTGCCGTCGGCCCGGCTTTGCAGGCGCTTGCAACCTTGCCGGCGCAGGGCAGGGCGCAATGGGTGCGATCCCTGCATGCGCTGCATCAGGAGTGGGTGCGGCCGACCGAAGTGCAGGCAGGCGTCAATCCGGCGGCAGTGATCCGGACCTTGTCGGACAGGCTGCCGGCCGACAGCATCTATTGCAATGGCGCCGGCAATTTTGCCGGTTGGCTGCATCGATTCCACCTGCATCGGGCGCCGTTCACGCAGCTTGCGCCCACGTCCGGCGCGATGGGCTATGGCGTGCCGGCGGGGATTGCCGCTTCGCTGCTGCACCCGGATCGGCAAGTGGTGGTGGTGGCGGGGGACGGCGATTTCCTGATGGCGGCGGGCGAACTGGCGACCGTGGCGCATGAGGGGGCCGGCACCCTGTTCGTGGTGATTGACAATGGGCAGTATGGCACCATCCGCATGCACCAGGCGCGGGATTTCCCCGGCCGGCCCAGCGCGACGCGGCTGACCAACCCGGATTTCGCGGCGCTCGCCCGCAGCTTCGGCCTGCACGCCGAAACGGTTCGGGAAACGGCGGAGTTCGAGGCGGCGCTGGAGCGTTCGCGCGGGCAGGCGGCGCTGATCCATGTGCTGGTCGATCCGCAGGAGATTTCGCCGGGTCGAAGGCTGGACGAGGGCGCATGACGCTGCTGCCCGAGGAGCGCGCGGCTCTGGCGGATATAGACCCGGCGCGGATGCTGGCGCAGGTGGAGTATTGGTGCGCCATCAACAGCGGCAGCCGCAATCTGGAAGGTCTGGAAGCGATGGCCGCGCTTCTGGCCGAGGCTTTCGCGCCCTTGGGCGAAGTGCGGATGCTGGAGCCGGCAGACGCAAGCCAGATGCTGCCGACCGGCGAAGTCCAGCCCCTGCGGCATGGGCGCAACCTGCACCTGCTGGTGCGGCCGCAGGCGCCGACGCGGGTGTTGCTGACCGGCCATTACGATACGGTCTTCCCGAGGGAGCATCCATTCCAGACCTTGCGCTGGCTTGAGGCTGGCGTTCTGAACGGTCCGGGGGTCGCCGACATGAAGGGCGGGATCGCCGTGCTTCTGGCGGCGCTGACGGCGCTGGAATCAAGCCCCTGGGCGGCTGGGCTCGGCTATGAAGTTGTCCTCAATTCCGATGAGGAGATATCTTCCCCCGGTTCGGCGCCGTTGTTGCTGGAGTGCGCGCGGCGGGTGGATCTGGGCCTGACCTTCGAGCCGGCGCTGCCGGACGGCACGCTGGCCGGCGCCCGCCCGGGGAGCGGCAATTTCTCGGTGCATGTCGCCGGCCGTGCCGCCCATGCCGGGCGGGAGCCGGAGAAGGGGCGCAACGCGATCGTGGCGGCCGCCGATCTGGCGCTTCGGCTTTCCGCGCTGGTGGCGCCGGACCTGAAGGTGAATGTGGCGAAGATCGAAGGCGGCGGGCCGAACAATGTCGTGCCCGACAATGCCGTTCTGCGCTTCAACATGCGCCCGGCGACGGTGGAGGCCGAACGGCGGGCGGAAGCGGCGATCGACGGCGCGATTGCCGCCATTGTGGCGGCGCATGGCGTGGAAGCGCATCGCCATGGAGATTTCGCACGGCCGCCCAAGCCGCTCGACGCCAATCAGTTGCGCCTGTTCGAACTGGTGAAGGCGGTCGGCGCCGATCTCGAGCTGCCGATCGGCTGGCGCGATGCCGGCGGGGTTTGCGACGGCAACAATCTGGCGGCCACGGGGCTGGCGGTGGTGGACACGCTGGGCGTGCGGGGCGGCGCCATCCACTCGGCGGAGGAATATCTGATCGTCGACAGCCTCGGCGAACGGGCGCGGCTGTCGGCCCTGCTCCTCATGCGGATCGCGCGGCAGGGCTTCCGCCGCTCGCCTTGATCAGCCGCGTTTTTCCCTAAGGCAGCGCGCGATATAGGCGACGACCTGTCCGCGCTCCGCCAGCGAATAGGTGGCGAAATCCTCGCCATCCAGCCGGATCTTGAAGCTGGGCGATTCCGCCATATCCTTCAGATATTCCACATCCAGATAGATGGCGATGCCATAGAGGTTGGGCTCGCCCAGCTTGCCGAAGCCGATCTTCGGTGCCTTCACGCTGCGCCCGGCGAACTGCACCTCGGCCGATTTGGGCGGAGTGGTCACGTTCATATTGCCGCGCACCAGCAAGGAGAACTGGTTGTTCGCCTCGGAATTGACTCCGAAACCGGCCGAGGGAATCTGCGGCTGCATGTCCTTGGTGGTGACGACCGAGCAGCCGCCGCCGCTGCTGCTGACGCGCCATTGGCTGAAGGATTGCGCCGAAGCCGGAGCGGCGGCGGAGAAGGTGGCGAGCGCAAGCGCGCCGCAGGCGAAAAGCCGGTTCTTCAATTCTGCAGCCCCCACATCACCGCGCCCATGTTCGGGTCGGCCATGGAGCCGCCGCCGATCAGATGGTTGTTCATGCGCATCATCATCAGCATTTCGTTCGACTTCGCCTGGAGCGCGCCCTGCCGCGCCATCGCGGCGGCGGCATTGCCCCCTTGAGGCGGCCGGCCGGCACCTTCCGTCTTCGCCACCCGGTTGCCGGCCGCTTCGGCGGCGGCCAATGCATCGTCGACGGAAGAGGCTTGCGGCGCCGGCTTCGCGGCCGCCGGGGCGGCGGCCTTCTTCAGCGAGGGCAGGCATTTCCCGAGCGCGGCGGCGGCCGTATCGCGGCCGGGCGCGGCAAGGTCGGCGAGATTGCGGCCATCCAGCCGCACCTTCACGCGCGCGGATTTGCCGAAGGCGGGCAGCTTGTCCGCCGGCATGATGAAGCCGACCGAGATCAGGCCCTGCTGGTTCTTCTGCACCATGGCGGGGGAAAGGGATTTGCCGGCGTCCAGCTGAAGCTCCGCCACATATCCGTCTCCGGGAGCGAGGCCGGGAAAGCGCGGCGAGGTCAGCATCACCATCACATTCGCATTGTCCTGCGCGCCGAGCATCATGGCGACAGGTTCCTCCGCGCGCGGGCCGGTGCCTATCAGGCATTGCCCGCCGGGTTTCGCGGCGACCCAACCCTGCGGCAGTTGCGTGAAGGCTGCGGCAGCCAGAATTGCCAGCACCAGCATGATGTCCTGTCATTCCTTGTCACATATGGAATGGCCTGACTTGGCCGGCTTTCTTGCGGTTTCGCGACAGGGGAGGGAGGCTGCGTCCGGCCGTGCGCCTGCCACGGCGAGCGGATGGCTAGATGTTCGCCGCCATCCAGATCAGCCCTTCTTCTTCCGGCGCCGCGGGGGCGGGCTTCACGACACGGTTCGTCACCATGCGCCCATGCAACTGGCGGATGAGGTTGCTGCCCGTCTTCTCGCAAAGGCCGGGAACCAGCGCATGCAGGAAGCAGGCGGCACTGGCGCGCGCCATCGTCCAGCCGAAGCTCGCGGCCATGCCCATATGTTCGAAATAGCCTTCGTTGACCGAGCGGGGATGGTCGATGAACAGGCGGCGGAACATGGCTGTCTCCCTTTTCATGTTCCGGGAAGTTGCCACGGCTGGCGGCAAAAATGATTCTATTTTTTCGACTTTCAGTATCGAAATAAGGAAGGATATTATATGCTTTCTGCATGAAAGAGAAAATTCTTCTCGACGCTGTGGATCGGCGTATCCTCGCCCTGTTGCAGCGGGATTCGTCATTATCGTTGGCCGCCATCAGCGAGAGGGTGGGGCTGTCGCCCACGCCCTGCTGGAAGCGCATCCGGCGGCTGGAGGCGGAGGGCATCATCGAGGCGCGGGTCGCGCTGCTGAACCGCCAGGCCATCGGGCTTGGCGTGACCGCGTTCGTGGCGGTGAAGGCAGCCGCGCACGACGCCGCCTGGCTGGACCGCTTTTCCGAAGGGGTGGCGACGGTTCCCGAAGTGGTGGAACTCTATCGCATGGCCGGGGAGACGGACTATCTGCTGAAGGTCGTCTGCCACGACATCGCCCATTATGACCGCATCTACAAGAAGTTGATCGCCATCGCTCCGATGGGGGATGTCTCCACCAGTTTCGCGATGGAGCAGATGAAGTTCACCACCGAACTGCCGCTGACGCGCCTGGAGTGACCGGGCAGCGCGGCATGGCTTCACGCCAGGCCCGGCCCGGCCCGGCAGGCTTTTTCGCTGCACGGACATTTTCCGTTAATCCTCGTGCTGCAAGCGGGGGATCGGCGGGCCTCTCCGCGTAATCAGGGTGTGTCCGTGATCAGTCCTCAGGCGGCCGGTGCCGCATTCGCCGCTTTCCTGCTGTCCACCAGCGCGCTTGCGCAGACAGGGGATCTGCCGCTTCCCGCAGCCGACCAGCCGGTGCCGCCGGGAGGGGCGGCCCCGGTCGATGTCGCCGAGGAACCAGGCGAGGACATCGTCGTGTTCGCCGGGCGGCCGCGTGGGTCCGTCGTGTCGGACATCCAGCCGGAACTGGTGCTGAACCCGGAGGATATCCGCGCCTACGGCGCCAGCAGCCTCGGCGACCTCATCACCCAATTGTCGGCGCAGACCAGCAGCAGCCGTGGCCGGGGCGGAGAGCAGCCGGTGATGCTGTTGAACGGGCGGCGGATTTCCGGATTCGCGGAAATCCGCAGCATTCCGCCGGAAGCCATCGCGCGCGTGGAAGTGCTGCCCGAGGAAACCGCGCTGGCCTATGGCTATCGCGCCGACCAGCGGGTGGTGAATGTCGTGCTGCGCGAGCGCTTCCGCTCGTTCACGGCCGAAGCCGAGATCGGCGGCCCGACAGCGGGCAGGCGCACGGAAACCGAGATCGAGGCGTCGCTGCTGCGCTTGAGCGGCGACAGCCGAATCCTCGCGGATTTCAGCTTCGAGCGCAGCTCGGCGCTTCTGGAAAGCGACCGGAACATCCTCCAGTCAAACCCCAGCCAGCCCTATGCCATTGGCGGCAATATCGTCGGCACGCTGGCCGGTGCCGAGATCGACCCGGCCCTGTCGGCGCTGGCGGGCGTGCCGGTAACGGTGGCCGGCGTTCCCGCATCGGCCGCGGATGCGGCGCCGACGCTTGCGCAGTTCGCGGCCAACGCCAACGATCCCAACAGCACCGACATCGGGCGCTATCGCACGCTGCTGCCGGAAAAGACCGATGTGGAGGCCGGCCTCAGCGTTGCCCGGCCGCTGTCGCAAAGCGTGCAGATGACCCTGTCCGCGCGGCTGACGGCCAGTTCGCAGGAAAGCCGGCAAGGGCTGGCCTCCGCCGACCTGCTGCTGCCGACGGGCAACCCCTTTTCGCCCTTCGAAACCGACACGCGCCTTCTCGCCTATGCGCCGGCGCCGGGCGCCCTGGACCGCGACAGCGATGGGTGGACGGGCCGGCTGGCCGCCGCCTTCAATGGCGATGTGGCGGGCTGGCGCTGGTCGGTGACGGCCAGCCATGACCATGACGCCAATGTGACGCGGACGGACCGCAACCTCGACCTTTCCGACGCGCAGCAGCGCCTGCTGGATGGCGACACCGCCTTCAACCCGTTCGCCCTGAACGCGATCAACGGCCCGATGCTGCGGGATCGCTCCACTTCCAACAGCGACCGCAGCCTTGTGGAGGCGGTGGTGAACGGCAAGCCGCTGGAACTGCCGGCCGGCGGCGTTTCCACCAGCTTCAAGCTGGGCCTCGATCACCGCACGCTGGACAGCTACACCCGCCGCGCGGAACTGGAGCAGGAAACCGGCCTGAAGCGCACGCAGGGCGGGGCGCAGGCGAGCATCGACATTCCGATCGCCAGCCGGCGGCGGGAGGTGCTGCAGCCGCTGGGCGATCTGTCTTTCAACGCCAATGTCTCGGCCGACCATTATTCCGATTTCGGCGAACTCTTCACCTGGGGCGGCGGCCTGACCTGGCGGCCGGTGGAGGCGGTGCAGATGATCGGCTCCTTCACGCAGGAGGAAGGCGCGCCGAGCATGCAGCAGCTTGGCAACCCGCTGATCACCACCCCCAATGTCCGCGTGTTCGACTATGTGACCGGCCAGACGGTGGAAATCACCCGGCTGGACGGCGGCAACGCCGAGCTTGGGGCCGACCGGCGGCAGACATGGAAGCTGGGTGGCCGGGTGCAGCCGATCAAGGATACGGACTTCAGCATCCAGGCCGACTATGTGCGGACGAAGATCGACAACCCCATTGCCGGCTTCCCGACCGCGACCGCCGAGATTCAGGCGGCTTTCCCCGAGCGGTTCCTGCGCGACGCCGATGGCCAGCTTCTGCTGATCGACAACCGGCCCGTGAACTTCGCGCGCTCGGATCGCTCGGAATTGCGCTGGGGAATCAATTTCTCGGAAAGGCTGGAAGCGACCAAGGCCGAACAGGCGAAGATGGCCGAGCGCCGGGCCGAGATCGAGAAGATCCGCAAGGAAGCCGAGGCGGCCGGCAAGCCGCCGCCGCCGGGCCTGGGCGGCCCGGGATTCGGCGGGCCGCGCGGGCCAGGCGGCCCGGGCGGTTCGCCTCCGGGCATGGGGCCGCGTGGACCGGGCAGCCCGGGTGGCCCGGGCGGCGGCGGCGTTCTGCACCTTTCCCTGTTCCACACCTGGCGCTTCACCGACAGCGTGCTGATCCGCGAGGGCGTGCCGGAACTGGACCTGCTGAACGGCTCGGCTACGGGCAGCAGCGGCGGTGTTTCCCGGCATCAGCTGGAAGCGCGGGCCTTCGCCACGAAAAACGGCCTTGGTGGCCGTATCAGCGCCAAATGGCAGAGCGGCACGGAAGTGCTGCAGGACAGGTCGGGGCCGCCCAGCCCCGACGACCTGCGCTTCTCCAGCCTGATGACAGTGGATATGCGGCTGTTCGTGGACCTGTCCCAGCAATGGGGGCTGATGCGCAAGGCGCCCTGGCTGCGCGGCACGCGCCTGTCCGTGGGCGTGGACAATATCTTCGACGACCGCATCGACGTGCGCGACCGGGCCGGAGAGACGCCGATCAACTATCAGCCGTGGCTGATGGATTCCGTCGGCCGGCGGGTGGAGGTTTCAGTGCGGAAGCTGTTTTTCTGAAGCCGCCTCAGGCGGGCACGGAGAAGAAGATCAGCGCCAATGTGGCCAGCAGCGCGACCAGAGTGACCAGCCGGTCGAGACCGTTGCCATCGCCCGTTTTCAGCGCTTTCGCGCGGCTGTCGCTGTCATTCGCCATGGCGAGAGAATGGGGTTTCCACCCGAAGACGGCAAAGCAGCATCTCTAGGGGCGCGCAAAGCCGGGCTTTAGGTTGAGAATTCATACAAGTAATGAATATGTTTTCCGTCATCCCGGGCTTGACCCGGGATCCAGCTTCTTTCCCACGCCGGCGGGAAAGCTGGACCCCGGGTCAAGCCCGGGGTGACGAAGGGAATAGGAGTCCTCAATCTAGCGCAGCCGGCGTGCAGGGCGCATCTGGCCAATAGCGTCGGCCTGTGTCAGGCTTTTCCCCATGCAGCCCGCGCGTATCACCAGCATAGACACCGTGCGGGGCGTGGCGGTGCTGGGCATATTGGTGATGAATGTGATCGGCATGGCCTATGCCGGCGCCGCTTATCTGAACCCGATATATGCCGGCGGCGCGGAGCCGGCGAACATGTGGCTCTGGGCGGTCGCCTATGTGACGGTCGACGGCAAGATGCGCGCCCTGTTCGCCATGCTGTTCGGGGCTTCGCTGCTGCTGATGGCGGAAAGCGGCCCGGCGGAAGGGGCGACGCGGCGGCATCTGGCGCGGATGGCCGTGCTGTTCCTGATCGGTCTTGCCCATGGCTCGCTGCTTTGGGCGGGGGATATATTGCTGCCGTTCGCCCTGGTGGGGCTGGCGGTCTGGCCCTTGCGCCGCCAGCCGCCTTCCCGGCTTTTCCTGCTGGGGGTGATCGCGCTGGGGCTGCAGGTGGCGATCAACCTCAGCTTCGGCATGCAGGCGCTGGCGGCGCAGGCGGCGGCAGCGGCGCCCGATGCCTCTCAGGCGGTGCTGGATGCCTGGGCCAGCCTGCGCTCCGTAACCTACACCGATCCGGCGGATGTCGCGCGGGAGACGGCCATGTATCGCGGCAGCCCGGGGCAGATACTGGCGATCCGCCACGAGGCGGTGATGTTCGCGCGCTTCTTCCTGCTGCCGTTCACATTCTTCGCGGAAAGCGTCGGGCTGTTGCTGATCGGCATGGGCCTCTATCGGCTGGGTTGGTGGCAGGGCGGATTCGATGGGGCGCATTATCGAAAGCTTGCGCTTGCGCTGATCTTGCCGGGCTGGGCGATCGGGGTCTTTCTGGCCTGGCGCTTCTTCGTTTCGGGTTTTTCCGCGCCGGCCTTCTTCTTCACCGACTCCGCGCGGGTGCTCGTCGCGCCCGCGGTGGCTGTCGGCTATGCGGCCCTCATCATCGCCGCCGTGAAATCCGGCGCCTTCCCCCGCCTCGTCGCCCGGCTGGCCGCCTGCGGGCGGATGGCGCTCAGCAACTATGTCGCGGCCTCGCTGCTGGGGAATCTCATCTTCACCGGCATCGGTCTTGGCCTTTTCGGAGAGCTCAGCCGGCCGCAGGTGATGCTGGTGGTGCTGGGCATCTGGGCGCTGCAACTGGCATGGTCCCGGCCCTGGCTGGAGCATTTCCGCTATGGCCCGCTGGAATGGCTGTGGCGCAGCCTCGCGCGCGGCAGGCCGCAGCCGTTCCGGAGCCCCGCCTATCCATAGGGCAGGGCGAGGGATATGACAGGCAAATGAAATTACGTCCGGTCATCCATGAAGGCGCTTTCGCCCCTCTTTCCGAGGCTTGCCTAGCGCGCCGCCCATAGTCAGAAGGATCGGTTATGTGGCTTCTAGATCGACTTTTGCGCCGCGCCATCACCAGGGGCGCGCTGGAAATCCAGGACCATGCGGGGCATGTTCACCGCTATGGCGATCCCGCGGCGACCGCGGTGAAGCTGAGGCTGACGGACGCCGCGACGGAGCGGAAGATCGCCACCAATCCGACATTGGGCGCCGGCGAAGCCTTTATGGACGGGCGGCTGATCGTCGAGAGCGGCGATGTGATGGACCTGCTGGACGTCGTCGGCCGCAACCTGCGCTGGGACCGGGGGAACGCGCTGCGTGTCAGCCTGTGGAACCAGCAGCGGATCGCCGCCAAATGGGACGAGTGGAACGCGCGGGCGCGTTCGAAGCGCAATGTGGCGCATCACTACGACCTTTCCGACAAGCTCTACGACCTGTTCCTGGACGAGGAGCGCCAGTATAGCTGCGGCTACTTCCGCGACGGCAATGTCGGGCCGGACAGCGATCTGGACCGGGCGCAGCGCGACAAGCTCGACCATATCGTCGCTAAGCTCCGCCTGAATCCCGGGATGAAGGTGCTGGACATCGGCTGCGGCTGGGGCGGCATGGCGCGGCATATCCACAAGCTTTCCGGCGCCGAGGTGCTGGGGGTGACCTTGTCCGAAGAACAGTTGAAATACGCCCGGGCGAAGGCGAAGGAGCTGGGGATAGACGGCAAGGTCCGCTACGAGTTGATGGACTATCGCGACGTGGAAGGGCCGTTCGACCGGATCGTCTCGGTCGGCATGTTCGAGCATGTGGGGCGGCCGAACTATTTCGCTTATTTCGACAAGGTGGCGAGCCTGCTGGCGCCGGACGGGGTGGCGCTGGTCCATAGCATCGGCCGGGCAGGGGGCAAGGGCGCCACCGACCCCTGGACCGCCAAATATATCTTCCCCGGTGGCTATACCCCGGCGCTCAGCGAAATGATGCCGCATGTGGAGCGCGCCTATCTGTGGGTGGCGGACATAGAAGTGTGGCGCCTGCACTACGCCTACACGCTGGAGCATTGGCTGAAGCGCTGCCGGGCGCGCAAGGCGGAGATCGTCGCGCTTTACGACGAGCGCTTCTTCCGCATGTGGGAATTCTATCTGGGCGGCGCGATCCTCGCCTTCCGCCACGACGACCATGTCGTCTACCAGTTGCAGTTGACGCGCCAGCGCGATGCCGTGCCCTTGACACGGGACTATCTCTACAAGGGTTGACGGGCGCCGGGCCTGGCCCGGCGCCGCCTGTCGTCAGCGCGCCGTCCAGCCGCCGTCGATGCTGAAGGAAGAGCCGGTCACGCCGCTCGCCGCGTCGGAGCAGAGGAACAGCACGGTGCCGGCCACCTGCTCGGCGGTGATGAAGCGCTTCGTCGGCTGCGAGGCGAGAATGATGTTCTTCACCACATCTTCCTCGCTCATGTCGTTCACCTTCGCCTGGTCGGCGATCTGGCCGCGCACCAGCGGCGTGTCGACGAAGCCGGGGCAGACGGTGTTCACGGTGACGAGCGTTTCCGCCAGTTCCAGCGCCGCCGACTTGGTGAGGCCGAGCACGCCATGCTTGGCGGCGACATAGGCGGACTTGAAGGGCGAGGCGACCAGCCCGTGCGCCGAGGCGATGTTCACGATCCGCCCCCAGTTCTGCGCCTTCATCGCCGGAATCGCCGCCTTCATCGTGTGGAAATTGGACGAGAGGTTGATGGCGAGGATCGCGTCCCATTTGTCGTCGGGGAATTCGTCGACCGGGGCGACATGCTGGATTCCGGCGTTGTTCACCAGAATGTCGAGCCCGCCCAGCTGCTTCTGCACGTCGGCGACGAAGGCCTGCGCCTCTGCCCCCTTGGAAAGGTCGGCGCCGGCGAAGACCACCTTGGTTCCGTGCGCGCCCACTTGCCGAAGCGCCGGCTCATGGTCGCCGAAGCCGTTGATGGCGACATCGGCGCCGGCCTTCGCCAGCGCCTCGGCAACGGCGAGGCCGATTCCGCTGGTGGAACCCGTGACGGCCGCGCGGCGGCCGGAGAGGGGGCGAAGAGCGTCGGGCGTGTCGGCCATGGAAATCTCCGGAAGTTTCAGGTCAGGACGGATGTAAATTTGTGCTGCGGTGCAAAAAACATGTGCAGAATGCCGTGAGGAGGGCTAGCTTTTTCAGTGTAGGCGAAAGCGTGGTCGGCATGTATGACATTATCGTTGCATCGTCGGAGGCTCATCGCTGGTAAATGCGGAAGCTGCAAAGGGTTTATGGATGCTGTATGATGCTTATGAGCTTGGACGCGGCTGGCTGAGCGGAGCCAGTGCCGCCGCTCGACTCGGCGCGGCCTGGTGGGGCAGTCCGGCCAATCCGCTGGCCTATACCGGGGCCGGCGAAGTCGCGGCCGCCGCGCTGGACGTGTTTTCCCACGCCGCCGCGCCGCGCGGCAAGCCGCCCTTCAACCTCGACAGCACGCTGATCGACGGAAAGCCGGTGCCGGTCACCGAGGAAATCGTCGACCGCAAGCCCTTCGGCCAGTTGAAGCGATTCGTCCGCCACGGCGCGCCCGCGAACGACCCGAAGCTGCTGATCGTGGCGCCGATGTCCGGCCATTATGCGACGCTTCTGCGTGGCACCGTGGAGCGGATGCTGCCCAATCACGATGTCTACATCACCGACTGGCGCGACGCGAAGATGACGCCCTTGTCGGAAGGCCTTTTCGATCTCGACGATTATATCGATTATCTGATCGACTGGCTTTCGGTGATCACCCCGCCAGGCTCGCCGCGCGCGCATATCCTGGCGGTGTGCCAGCCTTCGGTGCCGGTCTATGCGGCCGTCTGCCTGATGTCGGCCTCGAAGCATCGGGCGCTGCCCTGCACGCTGACGATGATGGGCGGGCCGATCGACACGCGCCGGGCGCCGACCGCCGTCAACGAGCTGGCGATGCAGCGCCCTCATGCCTGGTTCCAGCAGAATGTGATCGCCAAGGTGCCGCTCTATTATCCGGGCGGCGGCCGCAAGGTTTATCCGGGTTTCCTGCAACTTGCCGGATTCATGTCCATGAACCTTGGCAACCATATGATTTCCCATTGGGAAATGTTCAAGCATCTGGTTCAGGGCGATGGCGAGTCGGCGGATTCCACCAAGACCTTCTACGAGGAATATCGGTCCGTCTGCGACATGACGGCCGAATTCTACCTGCAGACCATCGATGTGGTGTTCCAGCGCCACCTGCTGCCCAAAGGCGAGATGATGCACCGCGGCGTGCGTGTGGACCCCGGCGCCATCGCCGATGTCTCCATCCTCGCGATCGAAGGCGAGCGGGACGATATCTCGGGCCTCGGCCAGACCAAGGCCGCGCTCGATCTCGCGGTCAATCTGGCGGACGACCGCAAGCGCTATCTGATGGTCGAGAATGTCGGCCATTACGGCATCTTCAACGGCCGCAAGTGGCGGGAGATCATCGCGCCGCAGCAGGAAGCCTTCATTCGCGCCAATTGCGTGGACTCGCCGCCGCTGCACGGGAAGGGCGCGCACGCCGAGCATGTGGACATGGAGCCTTGCGCGGGCGCCGAGTTCGCCTGACCAGCCGCTGGCGCGACTTCCGGGCGGCTGAACGCAAAGCCGTCTGATCGGGCATTGCCTGCCCCTTTCTCGGCCGCAAGGACTTGCCGTCTTTCCTGTCCGGATCGGGGTCGGTTTTGAAGCAGTTCCTTATCGTCGGCGGCGCTTTGCTCGCCTTTTCCATGGCAGCCTGCAGCGGCAGTGCCCAGCCTGAGAAGGCGCCAGCGGCTTCGGCGAATGGCGCGCAGCGCGGCAACGGGCTTCCCTATGAAGTGCTTGGAACCGAGGTGTGGGACGTGCCCGACCCGGTGTCGGGGCGCGCCTATCAGCTGTTCGTGAACCTGCCGCCTTCCTATGGTGAGGAGCCCGGGCGGCGCTATCCGGTGCTCTATGTGACCGACGCCGACTATGCCTTTCCGCTGGTCCGGCAGATCGGCCGGCGGCTGAATGTGGAAGGCCCGAGGGTGGAGGAATTCATCCTCGTCGGCCTCTCCTATGCGAAGGGCGACGGCGGGATGACCAGCCGGCGTCGGGATTACACGCCGACCGCCAACGGCCCGGCCGGAAGCCCTCCCGGCGACGTGCATGGCGGGGGCGCCGCCTATCAGGCCTATATCCGCGAGCAGGTGAAACCCTTCGTGGAAAGCCGCTTCCGCGCCGACCCCGGGCGCAGCCTGTTCCTGGGCCATTCCTACGGCTCACTGCTGGGCGCACAAATCCTGTTTACCGAGCCGAAGATGTTCAGCGGCTATATCCTGGGCAGCCCCTCGCTCTGGTTCGACAAGCGGCACGCTTTCGGATGGGAAGAGGCTTATGCCAGGGCGCACAAGGACTTGCCAGCGCATGTCTATATGTATGTCGGCGAATATGAAGCGGTGAAGGAGGGCGACCCGCGCTACAACAGGCGCACCGACATGGTGGCGGACAACCGCGCGCTGGAACGCCGGCTGAAGGCGCGAAACTATCCCGGACTCGTGCTGAAATCGGAAGTGCTGAACGACGAGGACCATGTGACGGTGGCGCCGCGCGGCTTCACCCATGGCCTGCTCGAACTGCTGCCCGCGCAGAAATGACGCTCAGCCGAGCGCCTCGGCCTTTTCCGCCACTTCGAGCCAGCGTTCCTCGGTCGCGGCCAGCTCGTCGCGGAGCTTCGCCGCTTCGCCCGTCAGCCGGTCGAACGCCTTGGGGTCTTTCGTATAAAGGTCCGGGTTGGCGAGTTTCGCCTCGCGTTCGGCGATCGCGGCTTCCAGTTCGGCCATCTTGCCGGGCAGCTTTTCGAAATCATGCTGATCCTTGAAGCTCAGCTTCTTCTGGGCACCGTCCCTCGGCCGTTCGGCAGGGGAGGGGACCGCTGCCTTGTTTTGCGCCGGCCGGCGGGCAGCGGTGCGGGCCTCGCGCAGGGCTTCCAGTTCGCGGAAGCCGCCGGCGACGATATCGGCGCGGCCCGAACCATCGAGGCCGATGGTCATGGTGGTGGTGCGGTCGAGGAAGTCCCGGTCGTGGGAGACGATGAGGACGGTGCCCTCATAATCGGCGATCACTTCCTGCAGCAGGTCCAGCGTTTCGAGATCGAGATCGTTGGTCGGCTCGTCCAGCACCAGCAGGTTGGATTCGCGGGCGAATTCCCGCGCCAGCAGCAGGCGGGAGCGTTCGCCGCCGGAAAAGGTGCCGATCTTCGCGTCGGTCACGCCGGGCGGGAAGAGAAACTCCTTCAGATAGCCCTGCACATGCTTCTTCACGCCGCGCACGGTGATCCAGTCGCCGCCGTCCGCCAGCACGTCGCGGACGCGCTTGTTCGGGTCCATCAGCTTGCGCTGCTGGTCTATGGTGATCCCCGTCAGGGTCTTGGCGCGCTTCACCTGGCCTGTGTCCGGCTCGATCTCGCCGGTCAGCAGCTTCAGGAGCGTGGTCTTGCCGGCGCCGTTCGGGCCGACGATTCCGATCCGGTCGCCGCGCTGGATGCGGATGGAGAAATCCTTGAGGATTTCGCGGCCTTCGTAGCTTTTCGAGATGCTCTCGGCCTCGATCACCATCTTCGACTTGCTGTCGTCGGAAGCGACCGCCAGCTTGGCGGTGCCCTGCACGCCCAGCATCGAGCGGCGCTCGGCGCGCATCAGGTGCAGCCGCTCCAGCCGCCCCTGGTTGCGCCGGCGCCGCGCGGTCACGCCGCGTTGCAGCCAGTGCAGTTCCTGCGCGATCTTCGTGTCCAGCTTCTCGGTCTGCCGGGCTTCCTCGGCATAGACGGCTTCCGTCCAGGCTTCGAAACCGCCGAAGCCGACTTCCTGTCGGCGCATCTCGCCCCGGTCGAGCCAGAGGCAGGCCTTCGTCAGGCGGGTGAGGAAGGTCCGGTCGTGGCTGATGACGAGGAAGGCGCCGTTGAATCGGTTGAGCCAGGATTCCAGCCAGTCGATCGCTTCCAGATCGAGGTGGTTGGTCGGCTCGTCCAGCAGCAGCAGGTCGGGCTCCTGCGCCAGCGCGCGGGCGAGCGAGGCGCGACGACGCTCGCCGCCGGAAGCGGTCGCGGCCCTGGTGGACAGGTCCAGCCCCAATTGCGTGGCGATCGACTCGACCGCGTGGCGCGGCGGCGCGTCGTCTCCGGCCAGCGCGAAATCGGCCAGAGTCTCGAAGCCGGCAACCGGCGGGTCCTGCGGCAGCAGCACCACCTTCGATCCAGGCTGCACCGAGCGGCGGCCGCGATCCGGCTCCAGCGTGCCGGCGATCAGGCGCAGCAGCGTCGTCTTGCCGGCGCCGTTGCGGCCGATCAGCGCCAGACGGTCCTTCGCGCCGATGAAAAGCGAGAGATTTTCGAACAATATGCCGTCGCCCTGCCGCAGCAGTATGTCTTCGAGGGAAATGATAGGGGCTGCCATGGCGAGGGCGCTTGCCATGTGCCGGCCCATGAGGCAACCAAGGTCACCGTGAGTGCCCTATTCAGAACTTGTTCACGGCCTTGGGCCTACCTCCGCCGCAAGGTTGCACAAGAGCGATGAAACATCTTCCCATTCCCCCCCTCGCAGGGACCGACGGCGGCGCCCGCCTGATCGTGGCCTCCACCGCGACCCTGTTGCTGGTGGCCGGCGGCCCGGCCCATGCCTTCTTCCAGCGCGATCCCGGCGCGCCGCGCCCGCAGGGGCGGGAGATTTCCGATCAGGAACATGCGCGCAACCAGCGGGAGTCCGGACAGAACCGCAGCTTCGACGAACTCTACCGCCGCGCCAGTTCCATCGGCCGCGGCGAGTATCTGGGGGTCGAGCCCGATATCTCGCGCAACATTTATCGCTTCAAGTTCATGCGTCCCAGCGGCAATGTCGTCTGGGTGGATATGGACGGGCGGACCGGGCGCGAACTCGCCGTCCGGCAATAGCCGCCGGCAAGTGGGGCACGCCGGCCATGGCCGGCTTTCGAGAGGTGGCATGGAATGCGGATTCTGATCGTCGAGGATGAACCCACGCTCGCGCGGCAGCTGCGGCAGACGCTGGAGTCCGCCGGCTATGCGGTCGACAGCGCGCACGACGGCGAGGAAGGCCAGTATCTCGGCGAGACCGAGGCCTATGACGCCGTCATTCTCGACCTCGGCCTGCCGGAGGTGGACGGGCTGACCGTGCTCGACCGCTGGCGCAAGGCCGGGCACAAGATGCCGGTGCTGGTGCTGACGGCGCGCGACAGCTGGTCCGACAAGGTGGCCGGGCTGGACGCCGGGGCCGACGATTATCTCGCCAAGCCCTTCCAGTCGGAAGAACTGATCGCCCGGCTGCGCGCCCTCATCCGCCGGGCGAGCGGCAACGCCTCCTCGGAACTGGTGGCGGGCGGCGTCCGGCTCGACACCCGCTCGGGGAGGGTGACGCTGGACGGCGAGCCGGTGAAGATGACGGCGCAGGAATATAAGCTGCTGTCCTACCTGATGCACCACAAGGGCAAGGTGGTTTCCCGCACCGAACTGATCGAGCATATCTACGATCAGGATTTCGACCGCGATTCCAACACGATCGAGGTTTTCATCACCCGCATCCGCAAGAAGCTGGGCGCCGACCTCATCACCACCATCCGTGGGCTCGGCTACAGCCTCCAGGGCTGAGGCGGGCGCCGCGCCGGCCGCCGGGCCGGCGCCGCCGGCATTTCCGCCTCCGGCCCCGGGGGACGTTCCGGCGCGCCGCAGGGCGCCCGGCTCGCTCAGCCGGCGCATCGTCCTGCTCGCCGCCATCTGGACGGCGGCGCTGCTGCTGGTGGGGGGAATCGCCCTCGACCGGATCGTGACCGGCACCATCACCCGCAACTTCGACGACCAGCTGGCCGAATCCATTCCCGCCATGCTGGCGGCGGCCGAACTGGACCCCTTTGGCGAGGTGCGCTTCAACCGGCCGCCCGTCGATCCGCGCTTCAGCGAGCCTTATTCCGGCCTCTACTGGCAGGTGAGCGCGGAGAATCGGGCGCCGTTCCGCTCGCGCTCGCTGTGGGACCGGGAATTGCCGGTGGATTTCTCGAA
Source organism: Sandaracinobacteroides sayramensis (assembly GCF_022014495.1). Taxonomy (GTDB): domain Bacteria; phylum Pseudomonadota; class Alphaproteobacteria; order Sphingomonadales; family Sphingomonadaceae; genus Sandaracinobacteroides; species Sandaracinobacteroides sayramense. The sequence continues at coordinate 254,180 of NZ_JAKLSQ010000003.1, read as the reverse complement.
ATCCTGTGTCGAGCCCTGCGTCACCCGTTCGGGCAGTTTTCGCAACGAGCCGCTCAGGATCATCGAGCGCGACGGGATCATTCCCGGTTCCACCGTCACCTGGCGCTTTCAGGTGGCGCAGAGCACCGGGCAACTGGATGCGCAACTGGCGGATGTGCGGCGGACGCTCTGGCTGTCGCTGGGGGCATTGGGCGCCGGGCTGCTGCTGCTGGCGGTATTGCAGGCCAGCATCGGCCTGATGCCGCTTCGCAAGATCTCTGCTGATCTGGCCGCCATCCGCTCGGGCCGGGCCAGCCGGGCGCCGACGGACGATGTGCCGCCCGAGGTGGCGCCGCTCGTGCAGGAATTGAACGCACTTCTGGAACATAATGAAAAGGTTGCGGAAGAAGCCCGAACCCATGCCGGGAATCTGGCGCATGCGCTGAAGACTCCGATGAGCGTGCTGACAAACGAGGCGGCGGCCCGCTCGCCCGATCTGGCGGACGCCGTAGTGCGGGAGCTTTCCACCATGCGCCGGCATATCGACCACCATCTGGCGCGCGCGCGGGCGATGGGGCGGCGCAACGCCTCCACCGCGCGGGCGCCGGTCTGGCCGTCGCTCGAACGGCTGGTGACCGCCATCGAGCGTATCTATGCCGAGCGCGGCGTGGTGATCGACGTGGCCGGCGACCGCAATCTGGTGTTCCGGGGCGAGCGTCAGGACCTGGAGGAAATGGCCGGCAACCTGATCGACAATGCCGCCAAATATGGCGGCGGCCGGGTTTTCGTGACGCTGAGCGAGGGCAGCGGCAAGGATGCCGGCCTGTTGCAGATCCAGGTGGAGGACGACGGGCAGGGTATTCCGGTGAAGCTGCGCGAGACGATGTTCGAGCGCGGCTCGCGGCTGGACACAGGGAAGCCGGGAACGGGCCTCGGGCTGGCGATCGTGCGCGACGTGGCGGGCATCTATGGCGGCAGCGTGCAACTGGCGGAAAGCGAGGATCTGGGCGGGCTGATGGTGACGCTGAAGCTGCCGGTCTGCCAGCAGAACAGCCCCGGAAAGGGCTGATCGGGCCTTGTCCGGCTTGACTTCCGGCCTTGGCTCATGCAAGCGCCCCGCCACCGCAGGCTGGAACGGCTGTTCCCCGCGTCGAATGTCATGGCTTGCTGCCGTAGCTCAGTGGTAGAGCGCATCCTTGGTAAGGCTGAGGTCGGGAGTTCAATCCTCCCCGGCAGCACCATGACTCCCCCCGCCAGATCATCCTTCTGGAAATTGTCACGCAGTTCGTGTCTAAGCCTATGAAGTCCGGGCACGGCTCCGGTTCGATCGGTTCGACCAAAGGGGGCGTGCATGGCTTTGGAAGCGGGCGGCAAGCGGACTGGCACGGGGCTGGCGCTGCTGCTGATGGGCATCGTCAGCGCCATGCTGCTCCTCTATTTCGGCCGGGCGGTTTTCGAGCCGCTGGTGTTCGCCCTGTTCATCATCGCGCTGACCGCGCCCTTCATGCACAAGCTGCGGCCCGTGGTGGGCAAGGGGCTGGCGATGCTGCTGACGGTGGCGCTGACGCTGGCCGTGCTTTTCGTCTTCTTTTCCATCGTCTTCTGGGGAATCAGCCAGGTCGCCGGCTGGGTGATGGCCAATCTGGGGCAGTTCGACGCGGCCTATCGGGAAGTGAACCTCTGGCTGGCAAAGCAGGATATGCCGCTGGACGTCCTGCTGCCCGCCAGTTTCGATCCGCGCTGGGTCGTCGGGCCGATCATGTCCCTGGTGGAGCAGGCGCGGCTTATCAGCGGCTTCGCGCTGCTGGTGTTCGTGTTCGCGGTGCTGGGGCTGACAGAACTGGACGGCATGGCCCGCCGGATGGCGAAGATCGAAGCCGATCGGCCGAACCTGAAAGTCACCGAAGTGGTGAAGGACGTGTCGGCGAAGTTCGGCCTTTACATGAAGGTCCGGCTGGTCGTCAGCCTGATCGACACGCTGGTCTGCTATATCTTCTTCCGCATCATCGGGCTGGAGGAGCCGTTGGCCTGGGCGATCCTGGTGGGGACGATGAACTTCATTCCCTTCATCGGGCCGCTGCTGGTGACGGTGGCGATCGCCCTGTTCACCGCCGCGCAGTTCGGAAGCCTGTGGATGGTCGTGCTGGCGGCCGGCGGCACCAGCATCATCAACTTCGTGCTGGGCAGCTATATCGAGCCGCTGATGGCCGGCAACGCGCTGTCCATGTCTGCGGTGCTGGTGCTGTTCTCGGTGTTCTTCTGGGCGATCTTCTGGGGCATTCCGGGCGCCTTCATCGGCGTGCAGATCATGATCGTGATCCTGGCGGTGCTGCGGCGCATGCCCTCGGCGGCGTGGCTGGCGGAACTGTTCTCCGGCGACAGCGCGGAAAAGGCCGTCAGCCAGGGCTGAGGGCCTCGACGATGCGGCAGGTAGAGACGACCCCGCTGCCGCATTGGCCGAGCAGATGCTGCAATTCCTGTCGCAGCGCCTTCAGGTCGGCCAGCTTGCGGTCGACTTCTTCCAGATGCGCCCGGGCCACTGCGTCTATCGCCTCGCACGGCTGCTCGGGATCGTCCGACAGGGAGAGCAGAGCCCGCACCTGATCGAGTGAGAAGCCGAGATCGCGGGCGCGGCGGATGAAGGAAAGCCGGCCCAGATGCGCGGGGCCATAAGCGCGGTAATTGCTCCGGGTGCGCGACGGAGCGTCCAGAAGGCCGATCTTTTCATAGAAGCGGACGGTTTCGACCTTGGTTCCGGTGGCTTGCGCCAGCTCGCCTATCTTCATCGCCTGTCCTTTGCCGCCGGCCGCGTTGCACCGGGCTTGACCCCGTATCTGCTACAGGGTGCATATAGGTTGCGTTCCGATTCGTTCGAGGTATGACGATCCGCCATGCGCCGAGACAGTGACAAGCTGATCTGGAAATCGCGATTGCCAGCCCTGCTGCTGGGGTTGCTGCTGGCGCTTGCCCTGCTGGTCAGCAACAGCGTCCACGCGGCGGAACAGATGTGCGAGCCGATTGTGGAACTGGGTGCCGATACCGGCAAGGGCGATCATGGCCGGGGCGATGCCGGCGCGCTGCACCAGCATGGCGGCTGCCACGGCCATCATGTGGTGGCGCCGCTGCCGCGCATCGAAGCGGGGGAGTTCGGACCTTCCCGCGAACCGACTTTCGCCCTCGGCCTGTTCCGGCTTTCGCAGGCGCCGCCGGTAAGCCATCTGCGCCCGCCCATCGCCTGACAGGACATTCGTTGCCGGTGCCTTGCGCGCCGGCCACCTGATCCTGACAGGAGAATTTCATGCAAAGCTTGCAGGCGGCCATTCTGGCCGTATGCGCCTTCGCCTCCGTGGCGCGGGCGGAACCACCGGCATCGGGGGAACCCGGCGCCATATTCACGCTGGCGCGGGCGCTGGAACTGGCCGAACGGCAATCGCCGCTTCTGGAAGCCGCTGGCGCCGAGGGGCGAGCCGCCGCCGCTGCGCGGACCGTCGCCGGGCTCCGACCCAATCCCAGCCTCAGCTTCGAAATGGAGAATTTCGGCGGCCGTGGCGATTACCGCGGCACGCGCAGCGCCGAGGGGACGGTTAGTTTCGGCCTGCCGCTGGAATTGGGCGGCAAGCGTTCGGCTCGTTTGGCCGCTGCCGATGCCGGCCTCGGGCAGGTGGCGATAGCGGGTGCCAATGCTGAGGCAGACCTGAAGCTGGCGGTTACCGAAAACTATGCGCTGGCGCTGGCGGCCGGGAAGCGGCTGGCGGTCGCCCGCGATGAGGCGCGGATCGCCGCCGAGGGTCTGCGCGCCGCAAAGCTGCGGGTGGAGGCCGGGCGTGCATCGCCCATCGAAGCGCAGCGCGCGGAACTGGCGCGGATCAACGCCGACGCGGCCGTGGAAAGCGCGGCAAGGGCCGAAACGGTCGCCCGTCTGGCGCTCGCGCGGCTGGTGGGGGCGCCATGGGATGGCCGGCTGGATTCCGCCTGGTTCGCGGCGGCGCCCGCCTGGAACAAGCGCGAAGCGTCGGGTTCGCTGGCGCTGGCAGCCGCGCAATCCGAGGTGGCGCTTGCGGAGGCCGGGGTGCGGCTGGCCCACTCGCAACGGGTGCCCGACCTGACACTGAGCGTGGGCGCGCGGCGATTTGCCGAGAGCGACAGCAACGCCGCGCTTGTCAGCCTGTCGTTGCCGGTGCCGCTGTTCGGCAACGGCAGGGCGGCGCTGGAACAGGCGCGGGCGGAGCGGCAGGCTGCCGAGGCGCGCAGCCGCCATGCAGGGCTGCAACTGGAGCAGGAGGTGGAGCGCGCGCAGGCGGAAGCCGAAACCGCCGCCGCCATCGCCGGCACGGCGACCGGCCCGGCTCTGGCCGCCGCCGAGGAAAGCGCCCGCATCGCCCGCATCGGCTATGCCAATGGCAAGTTCGGCCAGCTCGACTTGCTGGAGGCGGAACGCGCCCTTTCGGAAACCCGCGCCCGCGCCATCGACGCGCAGCTTGCCACCCACATCGCCGTTGCGCGCCTGGAGCGCCTGACCGCCCGCGCGCCGGCCCAATCAGGAAATTCGCAATGATCTCTCCCTATCGGGCGGCGCTGCCGCTCTCCCTATTGGCTTTGCTGGCGGCCGGTTGTTCCGGCCCTGAGGCCACTCCCGCCGAAACCGCTGTGGAAGCCGAGCATGGCGAAGAGGAAGGCCATATCGACTTGACCGCCGCGCAGATTCAGGCGGCCGGGATCACATTGGTTCGCCCGACGAAGTCCGGCGGCGGCGCTATTTCGCTGCCGGCGATGCTGGAAGGCGACCCGGAACGAACGCAACTGGTGTCGGCGGCGATCGGCGGGCGCGTTGTGTCGTTGACCCGCAACCTCGGTCAGCCGGTGCGGCGCGGCGACACGCTGGCGATCGTTGAAAGCAGCGAGGCGGCTTCCCTCAACGCGGAAGTGGAAGCGGCGCGGGCGCGACTGCGGCTGGCAGAATCTAGCCTGAAGCGCGAGCAGATGCTGTTCGCCGAGCGGGTGACACCCGAGCAGGATCTGATCGCAGCCCGCACCGCCGCCGAGGAGGCAAGGATTGCCCTGCGGCTGGCGCAGCAGAAACAGTCGGCGGCGGGCGGCGCGGGCGGCAGCCTCAACCGCATTGCCATTCGTGCGCCCATTGGCGGCCATGTCGTCGGGCGCCGGGCGGTGCTGGGCGAAACCGTGGCGCCGGACGCGGAACTGTTCCGGCTGGCGGACCTGTCGCGGCTTTCGGTGAACCTCTCGCTCAATCCGGCGGACGCCGGGCGGGTTCGCCCCGGCCAGCAGGTGGAACTGGTCTCCGGCCAGCGACGGGCCGTGGCGCGCATCCACTATGTCTCGCCGGTGCTGGACGCGGCGACGCGGCTGGTGAGCGCCATTGCCTTGCTGGACAACAGGGCAGGGGAATGGCGGCTGGGCGAGCCGGTGACCGCTTCGATCCGTCTGGCCGACGCTGCCGGCAGCGCCGCGATTCTGGTGCCGGAAAGCGCCGTGCAGACGGTGGAAGGCCGGCCGACGGTTTTCGTGCGGACGGACGATGGTTTCCGTGCCGTGCCCGTGTCTCTGGGCCAGCCGGCGGGCAATATGGTGATCGTCAATTCCGGCCTTAGTGGCGAGGAACGCATCGCCCACGCCAATAGTTTCACCCTGAAGGCCGAGCTCGGCCTTTCAAGTTCCTGGGGCGAAGCCGAGCATGGGGGGCACTGAGCCATGAACAATTCCAGCTTCATTGCCCGCGTCGTCACATTTTCCGTCGAACGCCGCTGGTTCATCCTGCTGATGACGCTGATCGCCATCGTCATCGGCGCCTGGGCGATCAGCCGGCTGCCGATCGATGCCGTGCCCGACATCACCAACAATCAGGTGCAGGTGAACATCTCCGTGCCGTCGCTTTCGCCCGAACTGGTCGAGAAGCAGGTGGCCTTTCCCATCGAGACCGCCCTCGCCGGCGTGCCGGGGCTTGAATACACCCGTTCGCTGAGCCGGAACGGCTTCGCGCAGGTGACGGCGGTATTCACCGACGGCACCGACATCTATTTCGCCCGCCAGCAGGTCGCGGAACGGCTGCGTCTGGCCGAGGAGAGCCTGCCCGATGGCGCCGTGCCGCAGATAGGGCCGATCGCCACGGGTCTGGGCGAAGTGTTCATGTGGACGGTGCATTTCGAGCATCGCGACGAGGACGATCACAAGCCCGGCGAGCCGGGTCTGCAGCCCGACGGCAGCTATATCACGCCCGAGGGCGAGCGGCTGCTGACGGAAACCGACAAGGCCACCTATCTGCGCACCGTGCAGGACTGGATCGTGGCGCCGCTGCTGCGGGGAACGCCGGGGCTTGCGGGTGTCGACACCATCGGCGGCCATGTGAAGCAGTTTCAGGTGGTGCCGGACATGCAGAAGCTGGCGTCCATGGGGCTGACGCTCAACGATCTGGCGGAAGCTCTGGAAGCCAACAACCAGGGCATCGGCGCGGGTGTGGTGGACCGGGGCGGCGAAGGGCTTGCCGTGCGCTCCGACGCGCGCATCCGCAACGCCCGCGAACTGGCGGAAACGGTGATCGCCACGCGCGGCGGCACGCCCATCCAGCTGGACCAGGTGGCGGACGTGCGGCTGGGTCAGGCGGTTCGCTATGGCTCCGCTTCGGAGAATGGCAAGGAGGTGGTGGTGGGAACCGCCATCATGCGCATCGGCGAGAACAGCCGGGAAGTCGCCTCGGCGGTTTCCGCGCGCATCGGCGAGATAAACGCCTCGCTCCCGACCGACGTGACGATCCAGCCGGTGCTGGACCGCACGTCCCTCGTCAATTCCACCATCCAGACCGTCGCCAGGAATCTGACGGAAGGGGCGCTGCTGGTGATCGCCGTGCTGTTCGCGCTGCTCGGCAATTTCCGCGCGGCGCTGATCGCCGCGCTGGTGATCCCCATCACCATGCTGATGACGAGCTTCGGNTGGTGATCCCCATCACCATGCTGATGACGAGCTTCGGCATGCTGAAGGCCGGGGTTTCGGCGAACCTGATGAGCCTTGGCGCGCTGGACTTCGGACTGATCGTCGATGGCGCCGTCATCATCGTCGAGAATGCGCTGCGGCGCATGTCGGAGCGGCAGCACAAGCTCGGGCGGTTGCTGACGCTGGACGAGCGGCTGCCGGTGATCGCCTCGGCCGCGCGGGAGATGATCCGCCCATCCGTCTTCGGGCAGGCGATCATCATCCTCGTCTATGTGCCGCTGCTGATGCTGACGGGGGTGGAAGGCAAGACCTTCACGCCCATGGCCCTGACCGTGATCATTGCCCTCGTGGCCGCCTTCATCCTGTCGCTTACCTTCGTGCCGGCCATGCTGGCGATCTGGCTGTCGAAGCCGGTGGACGAGAAGGAGGGGCGGATCATGCGCTGGCTTTCCGCCCGCTACGAGCCCAATCTGGAGAAGGCGATGCAGCGGCCGACGCTGACGGCGGGCGTCGGCTTTGGCGCCTTCATCGGCGCCTGTGCGCTTTTCCTGACATTGGGGCAGGAGTTCCTGCCGCAACTGGACGAGGGCGACATGACGGTGCAGGTGCTGCGGATACCGGGCACGTCCGTCGACCAGTCGCAGGCGATGCAGAATCGGGTGGAGCGGGCGATCGCCACCGTGCCGGAAGTGAAGTTCGTCTTTTCCAAGACCGGAACGGCGGAACTGGCCTCCGACCCGATGCCGCCTAACATCTCGGACACCTTCATCGTGATGAAGCCGCGGAAGGAATGGCCCGACCGGGGCCTCAGCAAGGCGGAACTGGTGGCGAAGGTGGAAGCGAAGCTGGAGGATATTCCGGGCGGCGCCTATGAGATCAGCCAGCCGATCCAGATGCGTTTCAACGAACTGATCGCCGGCGTGCGCGGCGATGTGGCGGTGAAGGTGTTCGGCGACGACGCCGACGCCATGAACGCGACCGCCAACAGAATCGCCGCCATCCTGCGGGAAACCGAAGGCGCGGTGGACGTGCGGGTGGAGCAGACCGAGGGCCTGCCCATGCTGGATATCCGGCCGAAGCGCGACCGGATGGCGCGGCTGGGGGTGACCGTGGCCGATGTGCAGGCGGTGGTCGCGGCGGCCGTCGGCGGCCGGGACGCGGGGCTTATCTTCGAGGGGGATCGCCGCTTCGCGGTGACGATCCGCCTGAGCGACGAGGCCCGTGCCGATCTCCAACGTTTGCGGCAGGTGCCCGTGCCGCTGCCCGGCGGGGGGTTCGTGCCGCTGGAAAGCGTCGCGGACATCGCGGTGACGGAGGGGCCTAACCAGATCAGCCGCGAGAATGGCAAGCGCCGCATCGTCGTGCAGGCCAATGTGCGCGGCCGGGATGTGGCCGGGGTGGTCGGCGACGCGCGGGCGCGAATCGCCGAGGAGGTGCGGCTGCCGGCCGGGCAATATCTGGACTGGGGCGGGCAGTATGAGAATCTGCAATCGGCCAGCAAGCGGCTGACGCTGGTGGTCCCGGCCTGCCTCGCCCTCATCCTCCTGCTGCTCTATGCCGCACTCGGCAGCGTCCGCGATTCCGTCATCGTTTTCACCGGCGTGCCTCTGGCGCTGGTGGGGGGCGTGGCGGCGCTGGCGCTGCGCGGCATGCCCTTTTCCATATCGGCGGCCGTCGGCTTCATTGCCTTGTCGGGCATTGCTGTGTTGAACGGACTGGTGATGGTCACTTCGATCCAGCAGTTGATGGCGAACGGCATGCGGCGGGAAAGGGCGGCGTTCGAAGGCGCCCGCCTGCGCCTGCGGCCGGTGATCATGACGGCGTTGGTGGCCAGCCTGGGCTTCGTGCCCATGGCGCTGGCCACCAGCGCCGGGGCGGAGGTGCAGCGGCCGCTGGCGACGGTGGTGATCGGCGGCCTGATTTCGGCGACGGCGCTGACCCTGTTCGTGCTGCCGGCGCTCTACGCCCGTTTCGGACAGCGCGAAAAGGAGTCCGCAGCATGACGGATCGGCTGAAAATCGACATCCCGGTGATCCTGCCGGACGTGCAGGACGCCGGGGACAGTTGCGTCGGCCGTCTCATCGCCGAATTGAAGGGCCATGTAGGTGTCGAGGATGCCCATGTCGCCCCTATGGAAACGGGGGCGACGACGCTGTGCATCCATTACGACCCCAATCTGATCCCGCTTTGGCGCATCCGCGAACTGGCGGAATCGGCGGGGGCGGAAATCACCCAGCGGGTCGGCCATCTGCTGTGGCAGATGCAAGGGGCGCTGCATCCCCGCCGGGCGCGCACCATCGCCGATCGGCTGCGCGCCTTGCCGGGCGTGCTGGAAGCCAATGCGAACGGGGCCGGGGTGCTCAGCCTGGAATATGATCGGGCGAAAACCTCCGAAGCGGCGGTTCGGGCGGAACTGGCGAAGCTGGATGTCCGCAATGTGCAGCCTCTGGCACAGCCGGCGCCCGACGAGCACGCCGGCCACGACCATGGGCCGGGCGAGCATGGCCATTCGCACGACCATGGCGGCCTGTTCGGCGCGAACAGCGAACTGGTCTTCGCGCTGCTCTGCGGCGGCCTGCTGGTGACCGGCTTCGCCATTGAGAAGCTGGTTGCTGGTGCGCCAAGCTGGCTGCCGGTTGCGCTTTACATGCTGGCCTATGTCTTCGGCGGCTTTTTCACGCTGCGCGAGGCGATCGACAATATCCGGCTGAAGCGGTTCGAGATCGACACGCTGATGCTGGTGGCCGCTGCCGGCGCCGCGGCGCTGGGGGCCTGGGCGGAAGGGGCGCTGCTGCTGTTCCTGTTCAGCCTCGGCCATGCGCTGGAACATTACGCCATGGGGAAGGCGCGGGCGGCGATCGAGGCGCTGGCGGAACTGGCCCCCGATGTGGCGAGCGTCAGGCGGGATGGCGCCCTGGTGGAGCTGCCGGTCGGCGAACTGGAAGTGGGCGACATCGTCGTAGTCCGCCCCGGCGAGCGGCTGGCGGCCGACGGTTTCGTGGTCGCCGGCCAGAGCAGCATCGACCAGGCGCCGGTGACGGGCGAGAGCATCCCGGTGGACAAGCGGCCGGTGGCCGATGCGGAAGCCGCGCGCGCCAGGCCCGATCTGCTGGATGCGGCCTCGCGGGTGTTCGCCGGCACCATCAACGGCGCCGGCGCCATCGAGATCGAAGTGACCCGCCGCGCCGGGGAATCGACGCTGGCGAAGGTGGTGCGGCTGGTGAGCGAAGCGGAAACCCGCCGCTCGCCGACGCAGCGCTTCACCGACCGGTTCGAGCGGATCTTCGTGCCGCTGGTGCTGGGCCTTGCCGTGCTGCTGCTGTTCGCCTGGGTGGTGGTGGACGAGCCTTTCCGCGACAGCTTCTACCGCTCCATGGCGGTGCTGGTGGCGGCCAGCCCCTGCGCTCTGGCCATCGCCACGCCGAGCGCCGTGCTTTCCGGCGTGGCGCGCGCGGCGCGGGGCGGGGTACTGGTGAAGGGCGGGGCACCGCTGGAACTGCTCGGCTCGCTGGAGGCCATCGCCTTCGACAAGACCGGCACGCTGACGGTTGGAGAGCCGCATATCCGCAGCGTCGTGCCGGCACTCGGTGTGACGGCGGGCGAGTTGATGGCGGTGGCCGTTGCCGTGGAAGAGTTGAGCGATCATCCGCTGGCGCGCGCCATCGCCAGCGACGGCAGAAGCCGGCTGGAGGGCGAAACGGTTCCGATGGCGACCGCGCTTCGCAGTCACACGGGGCAGGGCGTGTCCGCCATGGTGGACGGCGAGCAGGTGCTGATCGGCAAGGCCGAGATGTTCGGCGAAAATGGTTTCGAGCCGCTTTCGCCGGCCATGGAGGAAGCCATTGCCGGCCTGCGCGAAGCCGGTCAGACCAGCATGGTGGTGCGAAAGGGCGGTCGCGACCTGGGAGCCATCGGCCTTATGGACACGCCCCGCCCGGAAGCGGCCGCCACCCTGAAAAAGCTGCGCGGGCTCGGCATCCGGCGGATGATCATGATCTCCGGCGATCATCAGAAGGTGGCGGAAAGCGTCGCGAAGGAAGTGGGGCTGGACGAGGCCTGGGGCGACCTCATGCCCGAGGACAAGGTAGAGGCGATCCGGCGGCTCAAGGCCGAAAGCGCAGTGGCGATGGTGGGCGACGGCGTCAACGACGCGCCGGCTATGGCCAACGCAACCGTCGGCATCGCCATGGGCGCGGCAGGGTCGGACGTGGCGCTGGAAACGGCGGACGTGGCGCTGATGGCCGACGATCTGTCGCATCTGCCGTTCGCCGTCGGCCTCAGCCGCCACACGCGGGGGATCATCCGGCAGAATCTGTTCGTCAGCCTGGGCGTGGTGGCGCTGCTGGTGCCGGCCACGATCATGGGCCTTGGAATCGGCCCGGCGGTGCTGCTGCATGAAGGTTCGACCCTGCTGGTGGTGTTCAACGCGCTGAGGCTGCTGGCCTATCGCAAGGAGGTGTGAGGAAGCGCTGCGCGGCCTTGTCGATCAGCCAGACGAGGATCAGCGACAGACCCAGCAGCGGCATCAGCATGCCCGCGACGGCCAAGATCCACAGCGCGCCGCGCATTCGCGCCTGAGGCGCGCGGGGAGGGGCGGCGAATGCGCCTGCGGGCCGTCGCTTCCACCACATGGCGATGCCGCTGCCGACCAGCAGGACGATGGCCAGGCAGGGAAACAGCATCAGCAACTGGTTCGGCAGGCCGAAATAGCGCCCCATATGGATCTGCACGCCCAGCTCGACCGCCTTCGCGCCGACACCATATTGCGACCAGGCATATTCGCGCAGCAGTTCGTGGCTCCAGCGGTCGAAGTGAAGGGTCCGCTGGCCCTGCGGCCTACCGGGAAAGGCGAGGGCGGTGTAAATGCCGGTCTCACCTTGCGGCAGGTAAAGCCGGTAACCCCGCGCCATCCCGAGCTTAGCCGCGCGGTCGAAAACAGAGTCCGCGCCGGCGATGGCCGCTTCGTCCGGCCCCGAAGTCGATGCGTGCTCGCCATGATGCCCCGAGTGGACTGGATCCGAAACCGGCATCGGCGCGGTTTCCTGCGTCCAGCTTATGCGCCCCAGCGCCTTGCCCATCGGCTGGCTTGCGGGGGCCATATGCCCCCAGGCCTGTTGCGGGGCGCCGATCCCCAGCGCCTCCATCCCGCCCCGGATCAGCGGCCCCTGAACCACCGCCCAGGGCAGGCCGGTGAGCAGCAGGAACAGGATCAAGGCGAGGCTCCAGACGCCCGCCACGCCGTGCACGTCCCGCCAGAACAGCCGGCCCTTTGCGCTGAGGCGTGGATAGAGAATTCCCGCCGCTTTCCAGCGGCCGCGCGGCCACCAGAGATAGAGGCCGGTGGCGATCAGCACCAGCGCCCAGCAGGCGGCCAGCTCGACGATGGCGTCCCCGCGCTCGCCCAGCGTAAGCGAACCGTGCATCACATCGGCGAAGCCGACCAGCGTTCGCGTATAGACGAAGCTGCCCAGCACCCGGCCGCTGGCCGGGTCCACCATCACATGCAGCGGCTCGCCCCGATGCGGGCGGACATGGACCTTGGCCGGGCGATCGGCGGCGTCCGGAATGTCGATCCGCGTCGGCGTGCCGGGATATTCGGCGATGGCCGCGCGGATCAGCGCCGATGGCGGGAGGGCGTGGTGGACCGGCTCCACGAAATGCAGTTCCGGCATCAGCAGGTCGTTCAATTCCTCGTCGAACAGGTAGATGGCGCCGGTGACGCTGAGGATCAGCAGGAAGGGGGCCACGATGAGCCCGGCCCAGAAATGCCAGCGCCAGATCGCCCGGTAGCGACGGGAGGATTCAGCTTTTGCCATCACGCCCTCCCTAGAAACGATAGCCGAGGCGAACGCTCAGCATCCGGGGGTCGCCCGGATAGACGAAGTTCGCGCCGCCGTTGGCGGTGTAGTAGGTGCGGTCGGTGAGATTGGTCAGCGCGGCGTCCAGGCTGAGGTTGCCGAAACGCGCGCCGGCGCCGATGTCGAGCAGCAGATAATCGCCCAGGATGATGTCGCTGCCGTTCACCAGTGCGCGCTCGCCGACATAATAGGCGCCGCCGCGCAATTCGATCCCGCTGCCGCCCAGTGCCACGCGGGTGGAAAGCGTGGCGGTGTTGCGCGGCGTATCGCCCATCCAGGCGCCTTTCAGGCCCGGGGTGTTGTTGCGGGTGACGCGGCCGTCGATATGGGCGTAACCGCCTTGCAGCCACCAGCCGGGCAGCGGAACCCATTCGCCTTCGATCTCCAGGCCGCGGCTGCGGAGCTGCCCTTCCTGCACTTCGTAATTCGGGTCCTGCGGATCGGCTGTCGCGACATTGTTGCGGCGGATTCGAAAGACGGAAAGGCTGCCGCTGAAGCCGCCGCGCGCCAGCCGCAACGCGGCCTCGATCTGGTCGGAGGTTTCCGGCTTGAAGGGCGTTCCATCCTTCGATCGGGCGCCCACCACAGGCTCCAGATCGAAACCGCTGTTATAGCCGCCATAGAGCGAGAAGCCGCCGCCCAGCCGGTAATGGCTGCCAAGCTGCCAGCTCGTGTTGGAAAAGCTGTCGGCGTTGCGCACGCCGTTGCGGCGATTGTCATAGTCGAACAACGAATGGCGCAGGCCGGCGACCAGATCCCAGCGGTCGCTGAGGGCGATCTGGTCCTGCGCATAGGCCGCGAAGCCATTGACGCTGGAAAGGCTGAGATAGGTGAAGGCCAGTTCCGGCCCGGCTTTGCCGAAGGCGGGGACCGGGTTCATCGAATCGATCGGCGGCACGCCGCCGGGCACGATGTCGTGCTGAAGGAAGCTGGGGCGATCGGCGCTGTATTCCACGCCCACCAGCAATTTGTGGATGACGCCGCCGGCAAGGAACTGGCCGGCGAGATCGACCTGGCCGATATAATAGTCGTCATCCTCGCGCCCGCGCCGGCCGTTGCGCTGGATCAGCGTCCGGCTTCCGGGCCTGGGGGCCAGAAGCCGGATCTGGTCGAGCGAGGTGTTGAACTGGTTGAACTGGAAACGGGGTGTCAGCACCCAGTTGTCGGCCATGCGAAAATCGACCCATGCCTGAATCAGCACGGCATCGGCCACCAGATCGGTGAATTCCGGCTCTCCCAGAAAGGCGCCGCGGCGAACGCGGCCCACGCCATTCTCCAGCACGGTTCCGACAACGGGAAGGCCGGGGTTGTTGACGGTGGCGCGCCGGACATATTCGCCGACGAGATGCGCCGACACGTCAGGGCTCGGCGCCCATCTGAGCATCAGGCCGACATTCTCCCGGTCCATGTCCTGATGGTCGACGAAACTGCCCGAGCGTTCGATTTCTCCCGTCAAGCGGATACCCAGATGCCCGGAAACCGGGCCGCCCATATCGATGGTGGCCATCTTCTGGCCGTAGCTGCCGCCGGTGAGGGCGGCGGAGGCCTCGAAGCTGTCGGTCGGCCTTTTGGTGACGATCGAAATCAGCCCGCCCACCGCCGACTGGCCGAACAGCACCGCCGACGGGCCTTTCAGCACTTCGATGCGGTCGATGTTGGAAAGGGCGGAGGCGTCGACATCCTCATAATAGCGCTGGCGGATGCCGTTGCGCATCTGGTCGGCAGCGAAACCACGGATTTTCAGCCCGAAGCTCTGATAGCGGGAAATGCGCGCGCCGCCGGCATTGGCGGAAGGAACGGCCCGCAAGGCGTCGCCCATGCTGCGCACGCCCCGGTCGATCAGCTCCTGACTGTCGAGCAGTTGCACGCTTTGCGGCATGCGTTCGAGCGGGATTGCGGATTTGGCGCCGAACTCGCCGGTTTGGGCACCTGTCACGATGATGGTTTCAGGCGCGAAGTCGGCGGCCGCGGCGGGGGTCGCCAGCATCATAGCGGCAAATGAGGTGATTTCGAGTTTCAAGGATATGGCTTTCAGCGAGACGGATTGGGGGAGGTGATGAAATCCCCGGCGTCGCGCGTCAGCCTGCTGCCATTGCGCCCCGACCGGCCGAGCCGGGCAGGGGCTTTGTTTGGCAAAAGGGCATTGATGAGGGGCGACCCATCAGAGGTCGCCGTCCGCGCGAGCCGTCAGGCCTGCGCGGGTGGGCCGAGCGCGGGTGGCGGCGGCGCGGCCAGCCGATGCGTGGTCAGGTCGGCGATCGCGGCGCTGAAGAAGGCCGCGGACACGAGCGGCCAGGCAAGCAGGCCAGCTTGTGCGCCGGTGAAAGCCGGGATCGCCCCCGGCGTCGAGGCAAAGACGCAGGGCAAATCCATTGCCTGCTGGTCGGTGGAGCCGGCCTTGCCGAAATCCACATCGATGCGCTTGTCCCCGAAGGCTGAGCAAAGCACCAGGCTGGCGGTTCCGTTTCCGAAGGCGGGCATATAGCCCGCCGGCACGGCCATCCGCATGGCCAGCGCGCACAGAAGCAGCAGGGCGAGCATGTATCGCCCAACAGCCATTTGTGAGATGCGCCCTGACATGGAGTGCGGCTTATCGCCCGGATAAGGGCTTGTCATCAGACAGATTGCCCCATTGCTGGTGGCGGAACGCTTCACAAATGGGTTGGCTGCCCGGCCGGATGACCGGCATTCCATCGACCTTTGCATGAGGAGCCGGGCGAAATCTGCTTGTTCGCCTGAAGGAAATCGCCCGCGACACAGCCGGGCACGGGCGGCCAGCGCCGCCAAGCGGACGCGCCCTTCATCGGCCGGTTACTGGCAAGGCAGGCGGAGAGGGAGAATCTCATCGGCATAAAAGTATATTGTATCTGATTTCAGAACATGATCTCCTGCCTCGACAGTGGTCCGACCGTGAGCGCGGCGGCTCCTCGGAGGGAGGAAAGATGAAATGATCGTAGCGGTTCTGCTGACCCTTCTGGCGCTTCTCGCCGGTTTCTACGCCGTTCAACTGGTGCGGACGGCCCGGGCGCGCGGCGAGGCCAGGCCCAAACCGGAGGGCGTGGCCATTGGCGCGGTGGCGAATTTCTTCGACGCCCTGGGTATCGGCTCCTTCGCGCCCACCACGGCATATCTGCGCTTCCGCAAGCTGGTGCCGGACAGCTTCCTGCCGGCGGTGCTGAACGCCGGGCACTGCCTGCCGACCGTGGCCCAGGGCCTGGTGTTCATCCATCTGATCCAGGTCGACCCGATCCTGCTGGTGGCCTGCATCGCCGCTTCGGTGGTGGGCGCGGTGATCGGGGCGCCGATCGTGCTGCGCCTGCCCGTGCGGACGGTGCAGATGCTGGTGGGGATGGCGCTGCTGATCGCCGCGGCGCTCTATGCCATGACCAACCTGAACCTGATGCCCGCAGGTGGCGACGCCGTGTCGCTGGAGGGCGGGCTGTTCGTCATCGCTGTGATCGCACATGTGATCATGGGCGCCCTGATGAGCTTTGGCATCGGCCTTTATGCGCCCTCCCTGATCATGCTCAGCCTGATGGGCATGAACCCCACCGCCGCCTTTCCGATCATGATGGGCGCCTGCGCCTTCCTGATGCCGGTCTCCAGCCTGCGCTTCATCCGCAGCGAGCGCATCGACCTGCGGCTGGTGCTGGGGATGGCGATCGGAGGCATTCCGGCCGTGCTGCTGGCGGCGTTCGTCATCACCTCCCTGCCGCTGACGGTGCTGCGCTGGGGCGTGGTGGTGGTAGTGCTCTACGCCGGCGTGACCTTGCTCATCACCGCCCTGAAGGCGCACCGTGCCGCCAAGGCGGAAGCGGCTCCGAAAGGAATCCCCTCATGATCCTCTCCGTCGCGGACCCGCACACTGAGCCTTCCTCGCCCGGCTCGGGGCCATCGGCTCGCGCGTCATCGCCGGCACGATCTATGCGGAAGCCGAGGCAAAGCGTCCCTGCCGCCGTTTGCCCCGTCTGTGAAGGCTGCGCGGGATTCTTCGGGAGCGTCAGGACGCGCGGCGCTGCCGCTCCGGCTGGTCTTGGGGCGCCTCGGCCTGGCCTAAGCTGAACTCCTGCCGCAGATCCGCCAGGGTGTGTTCCAGATGCTCGGCCACCAGCTTGCGGACCCGGTCGGCGTCCCGATCCAGCCAGGCCTGGAGAATCTCATGATGCTCCGCCTCGGCGGTCAGATGGCGGCCCTTATATTCCAGGTGCTTGCGCACATAGCGGTCGGCCATGACATGCATCCGCGCCACGATCCCGGCCGTCACCGCATGGTCCCCGGGCCGCGACAGGGCGATATGGAAAGCGCGGTTCAAAGCGCCCGCCGAAGGCTGATGCGCCGCCGCGGCGGCGTCCAGCCGCATCAGCACCTCGCGCGCGGCCGTCCGCTCGGCCTCGCTGGCCGCCAGGCACGATTGGGCGGAGGCGTCCGGCTCCAGCTTCAGGCGCAAGGCGTAGATTTCCTCGGCCTCGGCCACGCTCATGGGGCGCACGAAGAAGCCGCGATTGGGCTGCGAGACCACCAGCCCGTCCTGCTCCAGGCGCACCAGCGCTTCGCGCAAGGGGATCTTGCTGACGTTCAGCTCGCTGGCGAGGCTGTCCTGTCGGATGGCCACATTGGGCTGTATGGTTCCGGACAGGATCATGTCGCGCACCACCTCCATGAGGCGATCCGAGAGGGTTCTGACTTCAAAGGTGCTGGAAGGCATGGACGATCATCGCTGCATCGGACGGGCCGGTTGGATCGCCCGCCCATAGCCTGCGGTGCCTGCAATGACGATACGCAAAATATTGCCCATCCGGCCGTCGCCGGTCAGACCACCTGGAAGCCAGCCCAGAAGGGATCGCGACGATCCACCCAGATCGTGTTGAAACCCGTCGCAATGGCCGATCCCTCGATCGATGGAACGATGCCCTTGAAGTCGCCCACGGTCGTCTCCGCTTCCACCCGGCCGATGAAGCGGCTGCCGATATAGCTTTCGTGGACGAAGGCCTCGCCGGTTTTCAGCCGCCCACTGGCGTGAAGATGCGCCAGACGCGCCGAGGTGCCGGTGCCGCAGGGGCTGCGATCGATCGCCTTCTCGCCGTAGAAGACGGCGTTGCGGCCGTGAGCGCCTTCGCCCCGGGGCGCGTCGGCCCACAGCACATGGCTGACCCCGCCGATGCTCGGCTCCAGCGGATGCACCGGCTGGAACGCCGCCCGCACCTGTTCGCGCACCGCCCGGCTGAGTTCGATCAGCCGCGCCGCGCCCAGGGCGTCCAGCCCCCGATAGGCGCCCTGAGGCTCGACGATGGCATAATAATTGCCGCCATAGGCCACATCCACGCTGAGCGGGCCCAGGCCCGGCACGTCGATCGCGATGCCTTCGGCCGCCACATAGCTGGGGACGTTGCGGATACGCACCGAAGCGACCCGCTCGCCTTCGACGTGATAATCCACCTCCAGCAGCCCGGCCGGAACCTCGATCCTCAGCCGCCCCGGCACGCGCGGGCGGATCAGCCCATGCTCGATCCCGAAGGTGAGGATGCCGATGCTGCCGTGCCCGCACATGGGCAGGCAGCCGCTGGTCTCAATGAACAGCACGCCCGCGTCCGTATCCGGCAGGGTCGGCGGATAGAGGAAACCGCCGCTCATCATGTCGTGGCCGCGCGGCTCGAAGCAGAGCGCCGTGCGGATCCAGTCGTAGCGGGCCATGAAGTCGGTGCGCCGCTCGGCCATGGTCGCCCCGGCCAGGAGCGGCGCGGCGCCGGCCACCAGGCGGACCGGGTTGCCGGCGGTGTGCCCGTCTATGCAAAAGAAGATGTCGCGCATCGCTACTCCCGGCTCAGGCCTGGCTCACGGCCCGGCCGGAGCCGACCGGACGGGTGGCGGCGGCCTTCTCGACGATCGACGTCACATAGTCGCGACGCGCCCCGCTAAGCGGCATGCGCGGCATGCGCACCCGCTCGGAGCCCCTGCCCATGATCTGCTCGGCCAGCTTGATCGACTGGACCAGATCCTGTTCGGAGTCCAGGTGCAGCAGGGGCATGAACCAGCGGTAGATTTCCACCGCACGGGTCAGGTCGCGCTCCCGCGCCGCCTTGACCAGAGCCACCGATTCCTCGGGGAAGGCGTTCGTCAGGCCGGAGATCCAGCCGCTGGCCCCCAGCAGCAGCCCTTCCAGCGCCACATCGTCCAGGCCGACGAGGACGGTGAAGCGGTCGCCCAGATCGTTCAATATGTCGGTGATGCGCCGGGAATCCGCCGCGCTCTCCTTGATGGCGACGATATTCTCCACATCCGACAGGCGCTTCAGGTCCGCGTTGGACAGGGAAACGCGGTAGGCCATGGGATTGTTGTAAAGCATGATCGGCAGCGACGTCGCCGCCGCCACGGCGCGGAAATGCGCTTCCAGCTCCTCGGGGGTGGGCACATAGACCATGGCCGGCAGCAGCATCAGGGCGTCGGCGCCTATGGCTTCGGCGTCCCGCGCATATTGGACGGCGCGATCGGTGGTGAGTTCGCTGACCCCGGTGATGACGGGCACCCGGCCGGCGGCGACCTCGACCGCCGCCTTCAGGACGGCCCGCTTCTCGTCCGGCTCCAGGGAGTTGTTCTCGCCCACCGTCCCCAGCGCGATGAGGCCGTCCACGCCGTCCTGGATGAGTGCGTCCTGCACCTGCTGGGTCGCGTCCAGGTCGATTGCGAAGGCTGTGTCGAATTGAGTCGTGGCCGCCGGAATAACGCCGGTCCAATGCATCTTGGCGCCCGCCATGGGGAAATCCTCTCGCTAAATTTAGTATACCATATCTGATTTATGACCCCTTGATCAAGCGCAATGCGCGACCCGGCCGGAATATCATGTTCCGGGTCGGAAAGGCGCCGCCGCGCGGTCTTGCGGCGCCGCCTTCCAGCCTAGAAGCGCGCCCGGACGCCGGCGAAGAAGGAGCGCCCGACCGGGTCGTAGAGGGTCACGTCGGTGTTGGAATCGCCGCCGTGCGCCTGGCCCAGAATGCGGGGCTGGCGGTCCAGCAGATTGTTGAATCCGCCGAACAACTGGAGATGGTCGTTGAGGTCGACCGACCCGTTCAAATCCCAATAGGCCACCGCTCCGGCGTTCACCAGCGGCGCGTTGACGCCCGCCATGGGCTTCAGGGCGCTGATGTAGCGAACCTGCGTGCCGACCATCACCGGGCCGGAGGCGTAGCGCGCGCCGAAATTGGCGCTGAAATCCGGCGTGCCGCCCGCGCCCATGCGGGTGCATGTGCCGAAATAGCCGGCGCAATCGATGGGGTTGGCGCCGATCAGCTGGTTGACCTGCTTGAACATCCAGTTGGCGTTCAGGGTCAGGGCCAGCCGCGCCTCGTTGCTGCCGAACGCGACCGCTTCGGGCAGCGGTAGGGACCAGTCGGCCGACAGGTCGATGCCTTCGACGGTGCGCGAACCGATGTTGCTGCTGCTGGCGTTGACCTCGAACACTTCGCCATTGCCCTGGATGCGGGTGATCGCCCGGCAGGGCGCGCTGTTGATGTCCAGCAGTTCGAAACAGACCCGCAGGGTGTCGGCGGCGCCCAGGGTCGCCACGGCGTTGTCGACCTCGATCTTGAAATAGTCGACGGCGATGTTCAGGCCGCTGACCCATGGGACATGGACGACGACTCCGGCGGTGTAGGTCTTCGAGGTCTCGTCCTGGAGCTCCGGGTTGCCGCCCGAGCGCTGGTTGAAGCCCAGGGCGCTGGGAGTGAAGGTGTCGATGGCGGCGGCGGGCACGCCCTGCTGCACGCAGAGCTGCTTCTGGGCGGCCGTCGGGTTGTTGGCCGCGGCGCAAGGGTCGGAGCCGGCCGCGAAGCCGACCACGATCGGAGAGTAAAGCTCGCTGATCGCCGGGGCGCGATTGGCCCTGTTGTAGGCGGCGCGGAACCGCATCCAGTTCACCGGGGCCCATTCCACGCCCAGTTTCCAGGTGTAGGCGCCGCCGAAGTTCGAATAGTCCGAGTAGCGGACGGCGCCTTCCACGGCCAGGGAATCCGCGAACGAGACCCCCGACAGGATCGGCACGCGCAATTCGCCGAAAAGTTCGGCGACGTCATAGCCGCCTTCGGTGATCCCGCGCGACGACGAGCCATATTCCCGTGCGAGATCGGTCGCACCGGGCATATAGTCATATTTGTCCTTGCGATATTCGAAACCCAGGGCTGCGGCCACGGCCCCGGCGGGCAGCTGGAACAGGTCGCCCGCCAGCGAGCCGCCGATCACCGTGCGCGCGAACTTCTCGGTGGAGGAACGATGCGGGGTGATGAACGCCGCCGCCTCGGGGCCGAAGGCGTTCAGCCCGAACGGATTGACCGGCACGCAGCCCAGGATCGGGTTGGCGCACACCACATTGCCCGCGCCGTCGACTGTCGTGTTCAGCCCCAGACCCAGCCGCGCCGAGGACATCATCCCCTGCACCACCTCGTCGGTGCGCGAGTGCTGGAACTGGGCGAACAGGTCCCAGCGCCATTGATTGGCGCCGAAATCCAGCTCGCCGCGCAGCCCGCCCGTGACTCCGACCGTGGTGCGGTCGAAGGCGAAGTTGCGCAGGCCCAGCTCGTCGAAGCGGCGCGCGATGCCCCCCGCCAGGCGGGCGTTGCCCGTCCCCAGAGGATCGAACACCGTCGCATTGTCGATGAAGAACTGGCGGAGCTGCGCCGGCAGCACCGGGTTGGTGGCATAGTTGGCCACCTCGAAATAAGGCTGATCCGGCGTCAGGACGTTGAGGGAGTCCGAAGCCTGCTGGAACTGGTTCTTGGTGTTGACATAGTGCAGTTCGCCATAAACCTCGACCGAGGGTATGACGCGATAGCGGGCGATGCCCGCGAACTGCTGGCGCTCATAGGGGCGAAGCAGGTAATTGCCCTTCGCGTAATTATAGAGATCCTCGGGCGTGCAATATTGAAAGACTTCCGCGCCTTCGCCGAAGCGGATGGAGTTCTGCGGCGAGGTGCAGTTCGGCCCTCTGGGCAACTGCCCGGCGAGTTGGCCCACGTTCACGGCCACGCGGCCGCCGGGAATATTGCCCGAGCCGGTCGGGTTCATGGTCGCGGAGTCGAGGGGAGTCCGCGAAAAGCGGCGATCCTCCATCATCACCCCATCGCGCTGCATGTAGCCGGCATGGAGGATGATGTTGCCGCGCCCTTCGGCGAAGGGCGTGCCGAAGGTGACGTCGATCTTGTGGCTTCTGGCGTCGCCGGCAGTGGCCTGGCCATATTGGTAGGAGGTCTCCAGGCCGTCGATGTCATTGCGCAGGATGAAGTTAACGGCGCCGGCGATGGCGTCGGACCCATAGATGGCCGAGGCGCCGCCGGTGATGATCTCCACCCGCTCGACCAGGGCGCTGGGAATCGTGCCCAGGTCCACATTGCCCGCGCCGTTGGCGGGGATGAACCGGCGGCCGTTCACCAGCGTCAGGGTGCGGTTCGCCCCCAGGCCGCGCAGGTTGGCGGTCAGGACCCCGGAGCCGCCCCCCGAGTTGACGCTCGAGGTATTCCCCCCGGAAAGCTGCGGGAATTCGTTGAGCACCGACTCGATCGTAGTGGCGCCGGAGTTCGCGATCTGCTCCTGCCCGATGATGGTGGTGGGGCTGGGCGCGTTCAGGTCCGAGCGCACGAGGCGCGAGCCGGTGACGACGATATCCTCGACGCTTGCCGCCTCCTGGGCGGCGGCGAGCCCGCTCCAGCCCGCGAGCGTCAGGACAGCGACGCCTCCCAGCATGGTGGTTGCGCGCAGGCGGATGCGCATGTCGGCAAATGGCAACATATTCCCCTCACTTTCTTAGCCCGATTCCCTGCGTCTGGCCGGCCTCGACCGACCTGGCGAATGTCTGCGGGTGACCATCGAACTGCGCGGCAAAGGCGTCGCAGCAGAATGGCCAGCCGTCCTCCCTAGGCTTATTTTCGTATATCGGATACTTTATCTGCCCAATTGCATATGTCAACCAAGCGCCGCAAAAGTGTCAAAAAAACCAACCGGAAACCCGTTTGGCTATTCATCCAACTGAATAGAAAGGGATAATTCTCTTGTCGCAGAGAACCCGCGCGGGGTCGTGGTGACTCAGGAATGGGGAGGCTGACGGCGGACGCCGCCCGCTGGCGTCAGCTCCAGGCGTAGGCGGACTTGATCCGGTTGAAGAATTCGCCGTCGCAAAGCCCTGTTCGCGCGCGCAAAAAGGCGACTTCTTCGAACCGCCGAGCGGCATATGATAATCCAGCCCGGCGGTTGCCTGGTTCACCATTGCCATGCGGGGAGGAAGTGTCCGGCCCTAGTTCACGGGGCCGGAATAGAAACGCCACCGGCTGCGGTAATCGGGCTGCAGCGGCTGGTCCAGCAGCCGGGCGCGGATCAGCTCCACCGGCATCGGCCCCAATTGCATCACCGCGTCATGAAAGCCGCGCTCGGTCATGCGGCCGGAGTCCACCAGCTCGCGCCGCAGGGCGTGGAATTGCAGGCCCCCGATCATGTAGGCCGCCTGATAGAAGGGCGCATCGATGGTGGTGCGGCGCACCTCGGCTTCGGCGTTGGCGCGCTCATGGCCCACCTGCTGGACCAGATAGTCCACCGCCTGCTGCGGCGTCCACGCACCCGTCTGGTAATTCAGCGAGAAGACGATCCGCGCCGCGCGGTGCAGACGCCAGAACAGCATGCCGATCCGGTCGGCGTCGTTCCGGGGGAAATCCTTCTCCCACAGGATCATCTCCCAGTAGAGCGCCCAGCCTTCGCGCCAGACCGGTGTGTTGGTGAGCGGCGTGCGATGGGTGTTGAAGCGGTCGTTCATGAACTTCTGCATGTGATGGCCGGGGATCAGCTCATGGTGCACGGTGGCGAAGTTGAAATGGGGGGTGTTGCCGCGCATGGACATCAGTTTGTGCGCATGACTCATGCTGTCGACCGGATAGGACAGCCGCGTCACCTCGCCGCCGGAGAAGAAGGGGTTGATGAGCTGGCGCTCGGGCGTCTGCATCGCCAGGCGCCACACTTCGCGCGACAGGGCCGGCATGGTGACGGAGCCGTCCTTTTCCACGAACCGCTCGGAATAGTCGGCGATGTCGAAAATGGCCCAGGGCACCTCGCCCGGCGCCGGCGCCAGGGTCTTCACATGCTCGAGCGCCGCATGCCAGTCGTCGCCATGGCCCATGCGGTTGGAGACGATCTTCAGCTCCCTGACGATCCAGGCGAACTCCCGCTCGCCGATGCGGATGAGCTCGGCCACGGAATAGGGGATCATCTCCAGCGCCAGGTCCGCCGCCAGTCCCTGGGCCAGGACCGGATCGCCGATGATGGGCGGCTGCTCTCCCGGCCGTATCCCCGCCAGATGCAGGTTCAGGGCGCCGGCATAGGCCTCCAGCGCCGCGTCCAGGCGCTGGTAGGGCTTGCGCACCCACCAGGAATAGTCCGGATCATAGCCGTCGTAGAATCGGTTGTAGTCGTCCAGGACCGTGCGCAGATGCTCGACCTGCAGCGCGGCGCGGCGTCCGGCGACGGCGGAGACGCCCGAGGGTTTGCGCCCGTCCGCGAGGGCCGCGCTCAGACCTTCCACCTCGCCGGCCACGCCGTCGAGAACGCCCGCCGCCTCGCGCGCATTGACTCGGGTGCGATCGAAGCGCGCTTCCTGGAAGGCGCGCAGCCGGTCGAAGAAGGGGAGCAAGGGCGCGATCTGCGCGGCGCGCGTCTCGCTCAGGCGCAGCATGGCCTGGTCATGGTCGATCCGGTTGCGCAGGGTGACATAGTCGACCTGGCCTTCGGGATTGAGGGCGGCGAAATCGGTTTCGGCCAGCCGCGCCCGCCAGGCGTCGTGGAAGGCATGCAGCCGTGCCGCCCGCGCGGGAGAATAGAGGATCGGATAGCGCCGTTCGATGGCCGCCCTGTCTTGCAGATAGCGCACCACCGCGGTGCGCAGGTTGCTCTCCTGGTCGGCAAAGGCCACCAGCGAGGCCAGCACCGGCGGGTCGTCGCTCCAGTCCGTCTGGCCGGGGAAGCCGCTGCGGCCCTGGGCGGCGGAGGCAAGGGTCAGGGCAGCCAGGGCGCAGCCGGTCAGCATCGGAATTGGGCGCATGGTCTCTCCTCCTCTGATTCAGTGCAGGTTATCCTTTGAAAATAAATAGTTGCCTGGCCTCCGGCAGTCGGAGGCGCCGCGCTCAGAATCCCAGGGCCAGAATACGCTCGTAAAGCGGACGCGGTGTGCGCACGCCGCGCGCCAGGCTGCGGGCGCGGGCGGCGTAGCGGCGCTCGGACGGCAGGCGCGCCCCCTGGTCGGCGAAGGCCGCGAACAGGGCCTCGGCGCGCGCCGCATTGGCCGCGGGATCGGGGCCGCCGAGCATTGCCGGGTCGAAGGCCAGGATCAGCTCGCCATGACAGGGCGCGGCCTGGGCGCCGGCGTCGAAGGCCATGGACTCCCGGCTGGTCATGTCCCCGATCAGCGGCCCGGCCAGCAGCTCGATCATGGTGGAAAGGGCCGAGCCCTTGTGCCCGCCGAAGGTCAGCATGGCGCCGTCGAGCGCCGCGCGGGCGTCTGTGGTAGGCCGTCCCTCGGCATCCACGCCCCAGCCTTCGGGAATGGGTTGCCCGGCGATCTCGTGCAGCGCCAGGTCGCCGCGCGCGATGGCGCTGGTGGCGAAGTCGAACACATAGGGGTGGGGGCCCGGCCGCGGCCAACCGAAGGCGAGCGGATTGGTGCCCAGCAGGCCTTTGCGTCCGCCCGCCGGGGCTACCCAGGCGTGACTGGGGGTCATGGCCAGAGCCGCCACGCCCTGCTCGGTCAGATGTTCGATCTCGGGCCAGAGGGCCGAAAAGTGGAAGCAGTTGGTGATGGCGAGGGCCGCGACGCCGACTGCCTTGGCCTTCTCCACCAGCAGCGGCGCCGCCCGTTCGAAGGCTAGGAGCGAATAGCCGAAGCGGGCATCGGCCCGGACCAGGGCAGGGGAGGCGTCGACGATCCCGGGCTCGGCGTCCGGAGACAATTTGCCCGAACGGATGGTCATGACGCAGCCCGGCAGGCGATAGAGGCCGTGCGAGGCGCATTCGTCCCGCTCGCCCGCCGTGATGACCCGGGCGACCGCCCGGGCGTGGGCGTCCGACAGTCCCGCGCCCTTCAGCACCCGGAGGGAAAGATCGAACACCTCCTGAATCGACAGGGCGATGCTGTCCGCGGCGTCGAAAACGCTCATTCCATTGCTCCCGGCGACGATTTGGCATGGTTCAGCAGGCTGCCGCGCCGGCTGTAGAGGAGGTAGACCACGACGCCGATCATGTTCCAGATGACGAAGTTGATCTGGGTCGCAGTCGGCAGGCTGAAAAACAGATAGATACAGCCCCCTATGGCCAGCGGGCCGACCAGCCACCAGGCGGGCGCGCGGAACAGGCGGGGCCGGTCGGGCTCGCGCCGGCGCAGGACGATCAGGCAGATGCCGACGGCGGTGAAGGCCGCGAGCGTTCCCGCATTGGCCAGCGCCGCCAGCTCGCCCAGCGGAAAGAAGCCGGCGATGACGGCCATCAGGATGGCGGTCCCGGCTGTGACCCGCACCGGCCCGCCGCTGCGGGCGCTGACCCGGGCCAGCCGCCGGGGCAGCAGACCGTCCCGGGCCATGACCAGGAAGATGCGGCTCTGGCCGAACATGAAGGCGAGGATCACCGTGGGCAGGGCCACGACGGCAGCCCCGGCGATCAGGGTCGCCCAGAAGTCGGAGCCGACGGTGCGGACGATATGGGCCAGCGGCTCGGGCGAGCGCATGAACTCGGTGAAGGGCATGGCCCCCAGCGCTGCGCCGGCGACCGCGATGTAGAGGATGATGCACACGGCCATGGAGCCGACGATGCCGATGCTGAGGTCGCGGCCGGGATTGCGCGTCTCCTCCGCGGCGGTTGCCACGGCGTCGAAGCCGTAGAAGGCGAAGAAGATGATCGCGGCGGCCGCCATCACCCCGACTTCGGCCCCGTCGGTGCCGGACTTGGCGAAGCCATAGGGCATGAACGGCTGCAGGTTATCGGGGTTGAAATGCGGCGCGGCGATGGCGATGAAGGCGATGAGGGCTGCGATCTTCACCACGACCAGCACGGTGTTGACCTGCGCGCTCTCGCGCGTGCCGAGGATCAGCATGGCCGCGACGACGCCGACGATGATCACCGCCGGCAGGTTGACGATCCCACCTTGCGTCGGCGCCAGGGTCAGGGCGGCGGGAAGCCCCCATCCCAGACCTTCGAGCATCCCCGCGAAATAGCCGGCCCAGCCCACGGCGACGGCCGAGCAGACCACGGTATATTCCAGGATCAGGCTCCAGCCCACCAGCCAGGCCGCCCCCTCGCCGAGGGTTACGTAGGAATAGGTATAGGCCGAGCCCGAAACCGGGATCATCGCGGCCAGTTCGGCATAGGCCAGCGCCGCGCACACGCACACCACCCCGGCGATGACGAACGCCAGGATGACCGCCGGCCCGGCGCGCTCCGCCCCCACCCCGATCAGAGTGTATATGCCGGTGCCCACGATCGCCCCTACGCCGAGCGCCACCAGATGCGGCCATGAAAGGGTTCGCCTGAGCCCGCCTGGCGATGACGCTGCGGTCTCGCTTCCCGGCATGGCTTTGCGGCGGGTGAGAAATTCCATTGTTGCCCCTGTTGTGTTTGCATGGCCATCTGGCATCGTTGTATTCGTATACTTCCTACGAAATTTCCATAATGTCCAGATGCCGGCCGCAAGACCGGACCCTGCGTCGAGCTTCTGACGGGATTGGAGGGCGGCCGAAGCTGAGTTGAGCAGTCGTGATGAAGCAGCAACCGATCATCGGGGATTTGATGGCTGGTGAACCTGCTTCCAAAGGTTGATGTATCATCCGATATCTTGCCGCGCAGGTGTATCGGTGTGTTCGTGTGATCCTACTGTAAGAAGAACTGGACAGGGACCAGAAGTTCGAGCGTTTCGCCGGGCCTGTCGTCGGGAGGCTTGGGCAGAGGCTGCGCGCGCGTGGGGAGCGCCACTGCTTCTCGATCGAGTTCGGGAAACCCCGACGAGCGTTCGAGACGTGAGGAGAGCACCATGCCCTCGCGGTTCATCGTGAAGCGGATATAGGGCACGCCCTGCCGCCCGCGTGCCATCGCGGAGCGGGGGTAGCGGCGATGCTCGATCAGCCGCGCCAACACCTTGCCTTCCCACGTCTCGGCCGCGTCGCCCGAAAGCTTTGGCGCTGGCGGGGCGGGCTGAGTCCTGGGGGCGGCGGTTTCTGGCTCGGCGGGGCCGGGGTCGGTCGGCTGGGCCGCGACGATCGGCGGCGACTGCAACACCGGTGCGATCGGAACGATGACGGGCGCCGTTGGTGGCGCAGGCGTGGGCGGCGGTTGCGCTTGCTTCTTCTGGACCGGTTCGGAGGCGTGCTTGTCGACGGGTGGGGTTTCCTGCGGCGAAGCCGGCGGCAGCAGGTTCACGACCGTCAGTACTGGAGGTGGCGACACCGGGGCCATGTAGCTGACCGTCAGAAAGAAGCTGGCGGCCACGAGCGCAAAGATGGCGCTGGTGCCTACAAAGCCAATGATCCGGCTGCTCGCGGGCGGCGCATAAACGCTCCGATCAAGATACAAGTCCATCGACGACGCTTCACAATCCCCGATTGCCCTGTCGTCATCACGACCGGTCGGCCTATCTGACGGCATCTATTTCCCCGGAACCCGGCACCGCAAGTTCAGGCGGGCGACGCCGCCGCGTGACGCGCGGCACGCGCTTCTTCCACCAGATATAGACGCCCGTCACCGACAGCATGGCGATCACCAGTCCGGCGACGCAGATGAGGATGCGGCCGGAAAGGCCTGCCACCTGGCCGGAGTGGATCGGGAACATCAGTTCGTTCACGACGTCGCCGGCCTTGCCGCCGCCCGCTTCCCGCACGGAAAGGATGCGACCGTCCACGCCCGACACATACATGACCGACGCGCCGAAACCAGGCTCATGCTCGCGGCCGAAGCGCATCATGTAGAAGCCTTCCGCCCGGGCCGCATGAATGATGCCGAGCGGGCTGTCCCAGCCGCGGCGATCGGCTTCCTCTCGCGCCTTTTGCGCCGCCGCGTCCCAGTCGAGCGCGAAGGCCGGGGGCACTGCCGGCCGGGGATCATCCCAGAGGCTCGGACTGGTCGGCAGGACGGCAGCGACGATCGGCCGGAACACCTCCCGGTTCAGGTTGAGGGCCATGCTCGACAGGGCGACGAGGAACAGAACCAGCCAGAGCCACAGGCCGAACGCGCGGTGCAGGTCGAAGTTCAGGCGATAGGCGCCGGCGCCGCGCTTGATCTTCCACGCGGGTCGCCACTTGCGCCAGAAGGGCCTCCCCCGCGGCAAGGTGAGATAAAAGCCGACGAAGCAGTCGAGCATCCAGGCTAGCGCGATGCCGCCCAGCAGCCATTCGCCCCAGCGACCGGGGGTCGCGAGCGTATAGTGCAAACGGTAGAGGAACGGGATGAGGCGCTCCCGGTCGAGGCCGAAAGCGCCGTTGAGGCGGCGCCCGAGCGTGGCGCCGGTCGCCGGATCCAGGAATAGCTGATTATAGTCGAGCGCTGCCGCCGCATCGCGCGCGCCGCCGAGCACGATGGCGCTGCGTTGCGGCGTGTCGGGCAGGATGATCGCATAGGCTTGCAGGCCGGGATTGTCGCGCTCCGCCTGCCCGATCAACTGGGATGGCGACAATGGGCCGGCTCCCGCCTGCTCGACGCGGAACAGGCGCGGGTTGAGCCAGGCGTCCAGCTCGGATTGAAAGGCCAGCACGCTGCCGGTCAGGCCGGTCAGCACGAGAAACCCCGCCATGACCAGCCCGACATAGCGATGCAACCAGACCCATGAGGCGCGCTTCATGGTCTGGTCCCTTCACCAGCGATAGGTCACTGTGCCGACTACCCGGCGCGGTTCGCCGTAGAAGCAATTATAGGTGCAGGTGACATAATTCCTGTCGAACAGGTTGCTGGCGTTGACGGCGAACCGCCATGACCCGATGTCGTAGCTGACCAGCGCATCGACCACCGTGTACGACGGCACGTCCAGATCGCGGAAGAGGGCCCGGGTCTCGCCGATGTAGCGGACACCACCGCCCAGCGTGAAGCCGGCCAGCCCAAGCGCCGCGAAGTCATGGTCGAGCCACAGCGATGCCTGATGCTTCGGCACATTGCCGCTTTGCTTGCCGACTTCTTCCGGCGTGACCGGGCTGGATTCGGTGGTCTTGGAATCGGTATAGGCATAGATGGCGATCAGGTTGGTCGCGGCGCTGAAGCGGGCACGCGCCTCCAGCTCGATGCCGCGCGAGCGCACCTCGCCCAGTTCGACAAGCTGGTTGTAATCGTCCGGATCGGTCGCGAGCACGTTCGACTTGGTCAGTTGATAGGCGACCGCCGACAGCATGGTGTCGCCGCCCTCGGGCTGCCAGCGGACACCCGCCTCGAACTGCTCGCCGCGCGTGGGCGAGAAGCGGTTGCCGAGGCGGTCGCGGCCGCTTTGCGGCGCGAAGGACTGGCTGAAGCTGACGAACGGCGCGATGCCGTTGTCGGCCAGATAGACGACACCGAAGCGGCCGGTGGTTGCGTTGGTCGTTTCCGTGACCGAAGGCGAGACGCCGTCGGCGGGCGTGGAACGGCTCCTGGTCCAGTCATGCCTCAGGCCCGCAACGATCACCCAGCGTTCGGCGATCTTCATCTGGTCCTGAAGGTAGAGACCGGTGCGCCAGCCTTTCTGATCCTCATAATAGTAATTGGGCCGTGCGGTCGTCAGGTCGACCGTGATTCCTTCATAGACCGGGTCGAAATAGCTCAGAACCGGGCCGTTGACGGTATAGTTGAAGAAGTCGGTGCCGAACTCGGAATAGTTGGTGTCCACCCCGACAATCAGCTTGTGGTTGATCGGACCGGTGGCGAATGCCGCTTCCAGCGAGGTATCGGTCGCGAAGCGTTCCGTTCCGTCATCGCGGCTGAGCGCATAGTTGCGATTGGCGTCGCGCAGATTGGCGGCGAGGCCGGAGGGGCCGCCATCGAGCATGGTGGTGTCGGTCTTCACATAGTTGAGATTGTGCCGCAGCGTCAGCCCGCCGCCGAAGCCATGCTCGAACTGATAGCCGAGCGACTTGCTCTCGCTGTCATATTTGTTCCAGCCGGGAATGCCGGGGAAATAGGATCGCCTGATCTTGCCATTGGGGTTCGGATCGATCGTTCCCTGCGACGGGAAACCGTTGATATAGACCGTCTGCCGGCGCAGATACTCGCCGCGCAGCGTCAGCGATGTCGCTTCGGAGGGCGCCCAGCGCAGCGACGCGGCGACGAAATCGCGATCGTCCGGCTTGTAGTCGATGAAGGTATCGCTGTTGCGCGTCAGGAATGTCAGCCGATAGGACCAGTCCGACTCCCGTCCGCCGATGCCGCCCGCGAAATCGCCGGAGATCTGCCAGCGGTTGTAGGTGCCGACATCGACATTGAGTTCGCGGATCGGTGTCGTCGTCGGCCGCTTGGTGACGAGGTTGACGATGCCGCCCGGCTCGGTCGCTCCGAACAGCAGCGAGGCCGCGCCCTTCAGGACTTCGATCCGCTCCAGTCCATAGGGTTCCTGCTGTCCGTCGTAGAAGGCGACGGTGAGCGGCTGGCCATCGCGATAGACGCTGCCCGCCCCCGCCTCGAAGCCGCGGATGACGAAGCCGTCGCCGGTCAGGTCCGATGCCTCGGTGCGCGGAATGACGCCGGCGACATAGTTCAGCGCGTCGGCCAGATCCCGCACCCGACGCACGGCCATTTCATCGGCGGGGATGATCGAGATGGACTGCGGAATCTCGATGAGTGGTGTGTCGGTCTTGGTGCCGGTGGCGCTGCGCCGGGCTATATAGCCGTCGACCGGCCCGGTCGCGCGTTCCTCGATGCCGGCGTAGCGACCGGCATAGAAGCTGTCGCGGCCGGCTTCGCCTTCGACCCGGACGGCACCGAGCTGGATCGCGCCGTCGGCCGATTGAGGCGCGCGTTCCAGGGTGAATGCCCCCGGACCCGTCTGCCGGAACGTGAGGCCGGTGCCGGCGAGGAGGTGGGAAAGCGCTTCGGCGGAGTTGTAGCGGCCTTTGAGGCCGGGGCTCGACAGCCCTTCGGCCAGCGCGGAATCGTAGAAAAGCCGGATGTTGGAGCTTTCCGCGAAGCGGTTGAGGGCTAAGGCCAACGATCCGGCTGGAATATCGAAATCCTGTGCCGTTTGCGCCTTTGCGCTCGCCGGCGCGACAATTGCGATGGCGGCAAGCCCGCTCGCCGTCAGCAATGCCGATGCAAGCGCAGTGCGAATACCATGAGAAACAGCCCGATCGGCCCCGAATATCGTCACTTTCTGTCATCCCCAACGTCAAAAACCAGCAAGAGGTGCGCGACATTGCGAATGCCTCTCATTAGTTATGACGATTCAAAATCGCGGATGTGGAAAGGTCGACGAATTTTACCTGGTCGGGCTCAACTGTGGAGAAAGATCAACCTGTTCGTGAAGCGGGTCGAACCGATCCCGAGCGATCGCTGGATCGTCTCGACCGCGCCAATGGGATCGTCGACCGGAAACACCCCATTGAAGCGGCGCCCGGCAAGATCGTCGCCGACGACGCGGATATGGCCGGGGTGATAGCGGTTCAGTTCGGCCACGACCTCGCCCAGCGGCCGATCGACGAACACCAGCAGTCCCCGTGTCCACGCCTGCGTCTGCTCGATATCGACCGCGTGGGGCTGGCTGATGCCAGCGGCCCCATAACGTATCGACTGCCCTTCCTTGACGACGACGCCCGGCTCGCCCGCCGGAGCTGCGGCGGGCGACAGGACGCGCACGCTATGTTCGGTCACGGTTACGTCGGTGTCTGCATCTTCGCGCCGCACGAGGAACCGCGTTCCCAGCGCCGTGGTCGAGCCGTTGCCCGCTTCGACCGTGAAGGGCCGCGCCCTGTCGGCCGCGACTGTGAACGCCGCTTCGCCCTTCAGAAGGCGAACGATGCGGCGGTCGCCATGATAATCGATTGCGACGGCGCTGCCGGTGTTTAACTGGACGATCGAGCCGTCCGTCAGCGTCAATTCACGCTGTTCCCCGGTCTGCGTCATGGCGTCGGCGCGCAAATGTGTCGGCCAGTCGTTCATACCGCCGACGATCGCCAGCACGAGGCTGGCCGCGATGGCGCCGCCCAGCCATTGCCGGGGTGGTGCGCGCGTGGAGAAGGTGAGGGCGCTTGGTCGCTCTCGAAGCGCGGTCTCGACGAGGGGGCTGCCGATCGCGCGCCATGTGCCTTCCAGCCTGGCATGGGCTTCCGCGTGGCGCGGATCGGCGGCGAGCCAGGCGGCCAGCGCCAGCTCGTCTTCTTCGGTCAACAGGCCGGCATCGCGCTCCGTGATCCAGCGCGCGGCTTCCCGCCTTATCTTTTCCGGAATGCGCTGACCTGATCCCACCAATCGCCTCTTTCCCTGTCACAGCCCGAGGGATGCGGCAGCACAGGTCTCTCATAGCTTAAGACGTTTGAAATCGCCGCATGTGGAATTGCGCCACCCGCAAACCGTTCATTCATGCGCGTCGTGCAGGCGTGCGTCACAATGCAGCAGCGCCCGCTGCAGCATTTTGGCAATCGAACTGCGCGACAGGCCAAGCCGTTCGGCGATCTCGTGCACCGGCATCCCATCGAATTTTCGCATGATGAATATCTCCCGAACGCGCGGCGGCAGTTCATCGAGCGCGGCCAGGACCGTTTCGAGATTCTCCCGATCCAGCATCGACCTTTCGGCCGATGGCTGTCCGTCAGGAACGATTTCAGGCAATTCCCCCGATTCGAACAGAGCAGCATGGCGCCGGTCGAACCGCGCCTGGTCGGTCGCGAGATTCGTGGCCAGCCGGTAAAGATAGGCCCGCTTGTTCACGATCGGTGGATCGTCCTCGATCCGCAAGACGCGGAACCAAAGGCTTTGCGTGACGTCCTCGGCCGCCGGCATGCTCCCGACGATGCGCTGCGCGAGCCGCAGCAGCAGCGGCCGCTCGGCAAGCAGCAGGCGGGAGAGGGCGATCGCATTCGTCGACATTGCGACTGGCCTTAATGCAGCATGCGAGCCATTCGCAATATATTCAGGGGGCGCGATGGCAGAGGATGGATGAAGGATGCTCGTATATGCCTTGTCCCGGTGCATTGCGTCGTTTCATCTCGCCACTGGAGTGGTTCGACCCGAACTTTGAAGCAAAATCTGGTGGTTGAGTGACGATGAGGGATTGCAATCATCGGGTGCACCGCAGCAAAAGGCTGTGCGACTCAGCGCCGGCGCTGCTAGCGAACAAGCTATCTAACGCTTCCGCGCCTTCGCTGGCTCATCACAACATCAGTAAAACTAGCGTAGAATGACGAAGAATAATGAACTTGATTACGTCAAAACCCAACAGAACACGCGAAGCGCTTTCACAGATCTGTATATCTACATGGAAATACATTCAGATTTTTCATTTTTCTAAATAGTTGGCGTTAATAACATAAAAACTAGGATCAATAATCTATAATTTGTTAGACCATGCGGATCAATTTTATTGTATTCGTTGATTGTGATGGCGTTTTTGTTTCTGACCGCTTGGGAAGACTGACTCGAACAGCAGAAAGGTGCGCGCGAGCAGACGATCGTCATCACCTTGCTTCCCGCCGGTGGAGCGGCCATCAGCGAGTCCAATCCACCTCCTTCGCGCCATCGCGACAAGAGTCAGCCTTCGGAAGCACCGCTCAGTTCCAGCGGCATGCCAGCTGATGAATTTGATCCTTCACCGGCAGCACCATCTCAGCCTGTTTCTATACCGACTCGATCTGCAGCGTGGAAAATCGCTGCTTCTTCATAGACATGCCTGCTAAACAAGGAAAATCCGCTGGGATTGCTAACATTAACTCTGGAACATTTTCGTCGTTTCATTTAATATCTTATAATATTCTATATTTATTTACAATAATATTATGAATATTAATCCTGATATTAAATTAGCTCATTCATTCGGAATATAATATTTGAAAATTTAAGTTGAACAATAATAAAGTGTCTAAAAGCGCTTTCTCATTGTCAGTCGCAGTGTGCGGCCGACTGGATCTATTTCGTCACGCGTGTATCCTGGCGGTACACGCCCATCCTCCAATGTCACTTGCCGGTAGCCATTTAAGAGATTTTGGACGTCAATGGATATTTTCAGATCTTTCATCAGGCCATCTTGGCGCATTCGCGCGAATAAATAGCCGGGTTCCATAAATGCCGAAAAATTGAAGGCCAACGGAGGCTTGAGGCGTAGTGTCGTGTCGCCATCACCAAATCCGCCACGCAAACGCGCGGGGCTGCTCCAATTACCGTTCAGACTGGCGCCGATGCCCTGCCTACCAATGGACGCCTGCATGAGCACGCCATGCCTTGAAAGCCCACCGTCTCGAAGCCGATCTATTACATCTATTTCGACCCTCGTCAGCAATTCGCTCTTCAGACGCCAGCGATGATTGATCGAGAGGCTGAATTGCACCGGATCGGCTGGCGTTCCGTTGCGCCGCTGAGGAGGAACCTGCCCCAGGCGCAGGGCGATGCGGCTCGAGAGTTCGGCGTCGGCGTCCCGGGAAATGTTAATGGCACGCGCGTCGATGGCGAAAAGCCGTCCGTCGGCGTCTCGCCTGACGCGATCAGGGAAAGCGGCCTCTATGGCGGGCGTCAGTTCGGGGAAAGGCGCGACCCCACCTTCCGCTACGGACTTGCGATAGCCAAGATTGAGCGTGAGCCTCTGGTCGCCCAGCGGCCGCACCTGCGCTGAAAGCGCTAGGCTCTGGCGGCTGCCGCGCAGAAGATCCGGGTTGCCGCCGGTGATCCAGATCGGCTCAGCCACTTCCAGGCGCGCATAGTCGAAAATGCGGTTAACCGTCGTGACGACCGGCGCATCGAGTTGATCGAATGAAGGAAAGGTTTCGGCGTGGTCGATCGAACCGCGAAGCTGGAGGATTGGCCAGGGCGACCATCCGATATGGCCGGCGAACTGCTTTTGCAGCTGGCTGCCGGTCATTTTCTCCGCGCTCGCGGACAGGTCGATAGAGAGTTCGCCGAGCCATCCCAGGCTTCCGCCGCCGCGACGTAAAATCGGCAGGCTGAGCGCCATCTGGGCGTTCATTTGCTGCCGCGCGACGCTGCGAGTCTCGCCCCTCACGTCCCCCTCTTCCCGACTGCGGGAGCGATTCCGGTTGGCGTTTGCCGTGACGCTCCAGACAATCGGCCCTGCTGGCAGGTGGGCCAGCGTCTTGCGGACGTTGAGCCGCGAACTCATATTTTCCCCCTGGGTCCGCTGGCGGGTGGCAATTAGCAGATCGTCGTCCCACGCTGCGAAGGGGTTCAAATCCGGGTCGTTGGATTCAATCCGATGCTGGATTTGCTCCGTGTCGGCCGCATATTCGAGTAGGCTGTCCGCCCAATTGCGCGAATAGCCGACCGCAAGACTGGTCTGCCAATCGCCGATCACGCCATTCACGGTCAGCGACATGCCGAACGAAGTCGAGTCATTGCGCATGCGCAATGAACGCTCGCCCGCCAGCGGACGCGTCAGCATTACATTCCCGGCAAAGGGTGAGTGGGAATGCGCGCCTGGCAGGATCACCGATATCATCGGCAGACCTCGCTTCTCCGCAGTATCAGTCCGGTTTGCGTTGACGTTCAGCGAAGCGGAAAAGCCACCAATCGGCCGCGTGACACCGATATTGAGCGACGCAGCACGTCGGGAAGGCCTAAGGGTTTCGAAGCGATTTGGGTCGACCGGATGCACGATGTCCACTGTCGCGGCGAAATCGTCGAGGCTGGGCGGCCCCAACAGTGCGGCAGGCGGGATGGCGGCAACCATCGCTGCGCGGCCAACCGCCAGGCTGAGTGCGGGGTCGATCTCTGCGCCATTAACACCGGAAACGAAGCCAATACTGTCGAACGTGCCTTCACGCCCAGGGATGTTGCGCGCGTTTTTCCTCAGCGCGCTGTCTCCGCCGACCCTCGCCACGGCGTTCCATCTTGTCTCTCCCCGGATTGCCGTGCGCCCGGTAGAAAATGAGCCGCCATATTGGCCGCCGGCGGTCGCGAAATTCGCGCTTGCGTCGGCATTCACCATCGAGAAACTCTGTTTGAGCACGAGATTGACGACGCGGTTGCCTGCCGTCCCCCCATAATGGGCCGAGGCGCCCGGCTTCAGCACGGCAAGCCGCTCCAGTGCCTCGGCCGGATAGGAGAGGATCGAGCGGTCGAGTCCTACGGGCTTGCCGTTGATGAGAATGACCGGCTCTTCGCCACTGTCGTCGATGAAGGGGGCGAGGCGGATCAGCAATTCCTGTATGCTGTCAGCGCCTTGGCCGGCGATTTCCTCCGCGTCGAACTCGCTTTCCGCTGCGACCTTCGCTTCGCCGCGGCGGGCTGCGGTGACGACGATTTCGGCATCGTTGTCGGAGGAGGCTGCTACGTCCAGCGGGACGGCCTGCCGCAAGACTTCTCCCGCCGCGACGTCCCCCTGGTCCGTTCCGGCATAGACCGGGGCCGCATGGACGGCGATGCCCAGCAGAAAGCGGGTGGAAATTCGTCTCAACGCAAACACATTGCTATGCCTGCCTGACCGTCCTATCGAAACCGCGCCAGTGGCAGCTTCTCTCCGCAGGCCCGGAAAGGGCCGCACCGTTGCAGCGATGCGGCCAGTATGTTCCGGTGGAGAGAGAGCATTCCGATAAGCACTGATCGGGATACTCGCGTCACCGCAAACGCAGTATAATTAGACTTATATCTTCTCGATCCACAATTGCGGTCAGTCCGGAGGCATCATTGGAAAGCAGATCATCATCTGTATCTGAAATGCATCCTGCAACCGCTATCGGTAAATCAAGAGATACATCAGTGAGCAGGCTTCCACAGCTCACCGTTAACGGAGCAGCCCCCGGTGCCCGGAATTTCCGGATCGATCGTATCAGCAATATTGAGGGTCTTGCTACCGTCCGGATTGGTTGTGACGGTTCCTGACAAATCACCATAGCAGTTGCCAAGAGTGATTGTCTCCACTCGAATGCCGTGAATTGTCAGCACTCCGCCGGACTCGGTGTAATTATGCGGGTTGCTGGTGATGTTTAGGAATGAACACAGTGGATCTCCTGGGGAGATGGTGAGGAGGGCCTTCCCAGGCGTGGAGTAAAGATCCACAGTTGCATCACAAGTAAATGTGAGCCCTTTTGAAACAGTAACTGCCCCTGTATAGGTTCCAGCATGTGCTACGGAACTGGCCGCTACAGCGTATCCCATCATTGCCAGAACGGCAAAGGTGGAGGTGAATTTTCTTACAAAAGATTTCATGATAATAACTCCCCATGTAAATAGTATTATAGATAGTTACAATAAATCATATTTCATATTCCCCATAAGCTTCTCCCTCTCTGTTAAAGAAATTCAAAATTTCTTTGATGCATTGAATCCGATAATGCGTGGATCGAGCGTGAAGATATTGGTGGTCAAGCCCGTATCATCGCTGTTCACGAAAAAGCCGGTGATCGGCGATTTCTTGAACAGGTTCTTCACATAAAGCTGAAACGTCAGGCCCGAGTCCGGTCGTTCCAGCGTGACCGCTGCATTGACATTGTCCCAAGCTCTAAGCCGGTCGAACGCGGTATTGTAAATGCGTCCATAGCTTTTCGACTGACGATAATAATCGCCGCGGAAAGTGAGCTCCCAATCATCATTATCCAGGAAGAAGGTGTATTGCGCCCCGATATTTGCGGTGAAGCGCGGGGCATTGGGCAGTTCATTGCCTTCCAGATCGGCGTAGAAACCGCGACCGCCGTTAGGAGCACCGCTTCCACCCTGATCGACCGGCAAGCCCACCGTGTCGGGATTGTAAGGTGCCAGCGGATTATAGGTGATGCCGTAAAGCCGCCAAAAGGGAACAGTGCCGCCCGGGCGAGACGGGTCCCAACTCCCGACGCGATCGGCGCCGGGGCAAAGGCTTCCCAGCGCCAAGTCCGCTGAAATCGCTCTTGCGACAACTTGTTCAACAATGGCCCGCGGAGCAATACAGTTGGACGGTACCTGCAGCCATGGGCGTAGAACGACCCAATCGGGATCGCCCTGGGTGCGGTTCATCACGTCGATCGACTGCGATCCCTTGCCCAACCGCGTCCTGAGATAACCCAGATTGCCGTCGACGCGGAACGCCCGTGAGGGACGCCAGGCGGTTTCGAATTCCAGTCCCCAACTCGTCGCATTGAAATTTTCATTATAGGCGATGCGATCGACAATCTGCGAGACTTGATAGCCCTTGTAATCGTAGAAGAAGCCAGTCGCGTTCAGCGTAAAGCGGCCGCCATCCAAGCTGTTCTTGGTGCCGATTTCGAAGGCATTGACATATTCAGGCCGGAAGGTTTGCGGTAAATGCTGATATTGCACCACAGCGGGATTGAAATCGACACGCGGCGGATTGGTGCCGCCACCTTTATACCCGTGCGATGCCGAGGCGTAGATCAGCGTGTCATCGGTGAAATTCAGGTCCGGTTTCCAGTCGAGCACTGCGCGCCCAGTGAAGCGGCCCCATGACTGCACGATATCGTCCTGCGCGGGGTAGCCGCTATTGACGAAGCCGCCCGTGATATTGCCGGTGAAACCGGTCTCGACGCCGCCGGCAAGCAGCAATTGGCTAGGCACTTGATCCGCACGCTTCTTGTCGTGCGTATAGCGTCCACCGACTGTCAGCTTCAGCGCGTCGCTGATGTTCCAATAGACCTCACCGAACAGACCGGAGGATTTTATCCGAACGCCATTCTGGCTGAGAAAATAATTATGCCCCTGGTTGTTCAGGCTGTTGAGCGGATTGGGATCGACATAAGGACATTCTCTCGTTTCCTGGCCTAGCTGAGCGCAGACGGGATCCAGTCCTATGCCATTTCTGATGTCGAGTAGCGCCGCTCTGCCATAGAACCACTGCGCTATAAGGGTGAACATATTATTGAACACATAGTAATCGTCTTGGGACTTGAAATCGAGATAGTTGGCACCGACGAGGAAGTTCAGCGGGCCGTCGAAGCTGGACTGAAGCCGGAATTCCTGCGACCATTGCCTGTTTCTGGACCGGCTCAAATCGGCCGAGACCATCCGGTCCGAGCAACCGAGTTGCGGGTCGCAAAAAATGCCACCGGGGGTCGGCCCCGGCCAGGCCTCCGAATCATATGGAACGCCAGCGGTAGAATAAAGGTGAGGTTGCGCCGAATCGTCGAACAACGGAACGGTAACGTAGCGATTATAATCTTGGGTCGAATAGAATCGATCGCGTGAATAGGCGGTCTGCGAAACAAACTGGAGCGTCTCGGACGGCTTGAACTCCATATTGAACTGGATGACATCATTTTTCGCGCGAAACTTGGGATCGTAATTGGATGAGATCTCGCGTAAGTTTCGCGACTGCGTGACTCCGGCGAATGGATCATCCACTTTTACCACATGGATAATCCGCCAGTCCGGCCTTGGTTTCCCCGGTTCCTGGAGCTGCCCAAGCGACACATTTACGCGTGGATGATAGAGATATACCAGCGCAGGCCCGTTAGGCACGCCGAAGGCAGCGTCGTCATACAACGACCCCGGAAGGCAACCCTGGCTTGCCCGCCCGCGGAGGACGGGATTGGTGATGGGTACACCCCCCACCGTCTCCAGCCCCGGATCGGTGGTGCAAAGCTGCTTGCCCGTCCGCAGTCGGTCGTCGTTTTCCTCAAAATGCTGCCAGATCACATTGGCCCGGAACCTGTCGCTCGGCTCCCATTGCGCCGACACGCGGGTCGACCACAGATCGCGGCCATTGACGCGCCGGCCCGTGAAGCTGTTGTAATCGAACCCGTCCCGCTTCGTCATCGCGCCTGCCACGCGGATCCCCAGCGTGTCGGTCAACGGCAGGTTCACCATGCCGCTGAGGCGCATCGTGCCGAAATTGCCGACTTCGGCCTTCAACGCGCCGCCCAGGTCGGGGCCGGGAAGGGCAGGGATCATATTGACGACGCCCGCCGTTGCGTTGCGACCGTAAAGCGTGCCCTGCGGGCCACGCAGAACCTCGATCCGTTCCATGTCGAAGAATTCGGATTCGAACAGGCGGTTGCGCACCAGAGGCGTGGAATTGAAGCTGACCGCGACGGCCGGGTCGCTGGATGCGGAAATCGATTGCGTTCCAATGCCTCGGATAGAGAAATTGTACATGCTGAAATTGGTCTTGGAGAAGTTCACATTGGGGATAGCCCGCAACAGTTCCGAGCCGCCCTCGATCTTGCGGTCGTCCATCGCCTCCGCCGACAGCGCGGTGATCGCAATTGGAACGTCGGTGATCTTTTCCTCTTTTTTCTGCGCCGTCACGATGATGTCGGTATCGGCCGGGCTATCGGCCTGTGTGGCGGGCCCGGGGACGTTTCCCTCCGTCACCACGAAGACATGGCCCTCGCGCCGGTATTCGAGACCGGCGCCGCTCAGAAGAATGCGCAGGGCCGTCTCCGGGTCGGACCGGGCGTGGAGCCCTTTCGTCGTCTTGCCCTGGACGATGCTGGCGTCTGCCATGATCGTCATGCCGTTCTGCAAGCCGAAATCCCGCAATGCGAGACCAAGCGACTGCGGCGGAATATCGTAGTCAACGAAGTTGTTACTTGCGGCAGAAGACGCCGAAGCAAGGACCAGTGCCCCAAGCGCAACTCCACCCAAAAGAAAATGCTGCAGCGCGGCTAAACGAAGCCCCATCGGTTTTTCCTCCCACTCAAGTTTATATTTTGGGATTTTGCCCTTCTTCCGCTTTGACGCGGATTTCCTCACCAATTACATTGACGCAAATGAAGCTCGGCAGGGGGGTCGGCTGAATTGAGATTTCTGGTTGTCGCCGGTGATTTTTGGCGATCCTCAAGAAAATAATAGGCATGGAGCC
Organism: Sandaracinobacteroides sayramensis; assembly: GCF_022014495.1. Taxonomy (GTDB): domain Bacteria; phylum Pseudomonadota; class Alphaproteobacteria; order Sphingomonadales; family Sphingomonadaceae; genus Sandaracinobacteroides; species Sandaracinobacteroides sayramense. The sequence continues at coordinate 212,489 of NZ_JAKLSQ010000003.1, read as the reverse complement.
GGCGTCAGACCCCCCTTCGCCCCCGATTATGCGTCTAGGTTGTCAGGCATCGGAAAACCCGGGGCCGAATAATCGGGGAAGCGCGGGAAAACGGAATGGTCGGGCCTCGAAATCTGAAACCCCTTTCGGAAAGGCTCGGCGGTTGAAAGCTCCGCGTCGCGAACCGGATGCCGTCGCCTGGATGGAGGCCTATGGCCCCGGCCTTCGCCGCTATTTCCGCCGCAGGATTGCGGATGGCGATGTAGACGATCTCGTTCAGGAGGTTTTCCTGCGGCTTCACTCCAGATACATGAACGGTTCGATCGAGAACCTCGAAGGCTATTTGTTTAGGACAGCGCATAATGTGCTGGTCAGCCGCTACCGTGAACAGGCATCGCGGATAGTCTCGTCGTCCGACAAATGGGCGGAGGGGCTGAGCGCCTACGATCCGATCTCCCCCGAACGGATCACGATCGGGCAGGAGGAGTATCGGCGGGTGATCGCCGCGATACAGAATCTGCCGCCGCGCACACGCGAAGCCTTCGAACTCCATCGGTTTGAGAATCTGACTTACCAGGCAATCGCGCAGCGAATGGGTATCAGCCGCAATTCCGTGAAAGATCTCATGCACCGCGCCCTGCTGCACATTACCGAAGCAGTGGAGGCCGGACAATGAACGGCGGACACCCCTTCGACCGCAACACGCTCCGAGCGGAAGCGGCGCATTGGTATAATCAGCGCCTCGCAGGCGATATGACCCGCGACGACGAAGGCCGCTTCAATGACTGGCTGGATCAGTCCGAAGCGCATCTCGATGCCTATCGCTCGGTCGGCAGGGCGTGGTTCATCGCCGGATCCGCAATGGATGACCCCGTCTTGTCGGAACCGGCCCCTGTGGAACGCCGCTCAATGCTGCGCTGGCGCGGGCTTGCATTGGCCGCCTCTCTGCTGCTGGCGATCGTTGCTAGCGGGATGATGTTTCCCGGGTTGATGTTCGACCTTCAGGATCGCCCGGTGCAGGCATTCCAGACCGAAACCGGCCAAAGAAGCACGATCACTTTGCCGGACGGCTCCGTGGTGACGCTCGATTCCGAAACCGAGATGCGTTTCGCGGACAAGCCCGAGGAGCGACTGGTGAAGCTCGTTCGCGGCCGCGCTTTCTTCGAGGTGGCAAAAAACCATTCGCGGCCTTTCGTCGTGAACGCAGGCGGAAAGCGCGTGCGGGCGGTGGGCACCGCCTTTGGGGTGAGGGTGGACCAGGGGGAAGTGACCGTCGTCCTCGCAGAGGGAAAGGTGCGGGTCGAGGAGGCGGGCGAGACCGGAAACGGGGCCGATATGACTCCTGGCCGACAACTGGTGGTCGGCACAGATCAGAAATGGACGGTGACCAGCGTCGACGTGCAGAAGGAAACGAGCTGGACCGAAGGGCGCCTGATTTTCCTGCATGATCCGCTGTCGAAGGCGATCACGGAAGTTAACCGTTATTCGACGCGCAAACTGGTCTTCAAAGATGGCGCGATTCCCGACAAGCGCATTGTCGGCGTATTCTCGACAGGTGATGTGGACGGGTTTGTGAAGGCGCTTGAGCTGAACGGGATCGCTAGACCTGTTTCCACATCGGCCGATAAAATTATTATCGACAGTCAGTAGGGTAATTAGCTTAAGGGCGATTTCAGAATAATAAATATAGACAATCTATTATGATCTGTCGTGGGACATGATTAAGATATTTTGTAACGTGCCCTTTGAATTTCCTTCATAAACGATTAGAATCCGGTCTTGTAGGAGGGGATGTCGATAAAACGTAGAAGGTTTACTGAATAATATATTATTGGTTGGGTGAAGGAAGCTGAGTGACCGGAACATTAAGTAGATATCCAATTCGTCAAACTGAAATACTGGCGCCATATCCACACCCATTATAGGCGGTGCGTGCATACCTTCTTTCCAGAAATCTGCATCTCCGCAACTCTCATCTTCTGGATCGATCAATGAGGCCTGAGCCTAGCAATCAATGACGGTTTTAATCTGCGCTATGTGCCTTGCACCATCGTCAACGACTACATCATTCCGAGATCGACGGGACGACGGAGAAGACAGGCGGGCGCTTGTCCAATCCAGCAGATCTACTGTCAGAGGCGAACTGGCCGCCACGAGGCCCATATGATCCACGGCAGCATATTCGATGTAGCGCAAGGCCTGGCCGGCCTTGCAGCGGTCCTGAATATAGGTCCGCTGGACCTTGGATGAAATGCTCTCGTCTTTCTCCCCCTGAACCAGCAACAATGGGGCGTGGATCATGGCGAACGGGCTGTTTTCCTGAAGTCGTCCTTCCAGCGCTTCGTTTCCGGAATCCCTTGGCAGCAGGGTCTGCTTACGCAGCAGCCACAGCTCGGCGATCGTCCAAAGCGCTTTGCGATCGACGATGCATCGGCGTGTGATGTCTTTGATCGCCATCCGCGCCCAGCGCTTCACCGGCATGGCCTCGACATCGGGATACACCTGCGCATAGGCATGATAGACAAAGCTGAAGATGAGTTTTCCGAAGCCGCTCGCCCCGCTCTCCCGCGCGAGTGCCGGAAGGTCTGAAGCTGGCGCCATGGCTACGACACCATTGAGCTTTACGTCCGGCGCATAGGTGGGCGCCTTGATGCCCGCCCAAAGCGCGCTATGCCCCCCCTGCGAGTGGCCCCAGACGACGGCCTCCCCCGACAGCCGCCAGTCTGGATGGCCGGCGGCCGCCCGGATCGAGTCGAGCACTGAACGCGCGGCGTCCTCGCCAACGAAATAAGCATGATTGCCGGGCGTTCCCATGCCTACATAATCCGTCGCGACCAGCGCCCACCCGTTTTCCAGCAGGCCGGGTACAGCCGGAGTGCCAGCGAATGGATCGGCCATCAGCGATGGCGCGCAGCCACGCGCAATGCCGGTTGTCCCATGCGCCCAGGCGACGAGCGGACGAGGCGCGGAGCCGGTTTCCGAAACGAGAAGAAGGGCACTGGCTACGGCTGGGGCGCCATCCCACCGAGTCGTCGTATAAAGGAAGCGCCAAGCGCGCGCCTTTGCCGGAATGCCCTGAGTGACAGGCTCGATCCGCACGATCCGCCCGGGCTCAGCCGGCACCTGATCGGGGGGATCGTAAAAGCTTCCGGGGGTGTCGGGCAAAGTGGCCCACCAGCCCATCAGTAGCAGTGCGGCCAGGATGAGAAGCAGCGATATGATCGCGTGCCTTTTCCGGCGCCACCATGGCCGGGCAACGTCGTCGTTCACGAGGAGGTGGCTGTCAGCGCCCGGAGCACCGGACCGTGCCGGGCTCCACATCGAACTGCCGCGCACCGACCAACCCCGCCGGCTGTGGCCGGTCGACGATTCGCAAGGGAAGCTGGCATTTGCCGGTTACGACGAGATAGCGATCCGCGGACCGATATTCGATCCGGACGATCGGATCATTGACCGCAAAGGCCGCCACCACCTCCGGATGATCGAGGATCGCCTTCATCTCCGCGATGCGCTGATGGTTGGGCGCCAGAGCGGCATGGGCGGCGGACGCCAGGCCGAGAACGCCGGCCCCCATCGCGATGATCCGTTTCAAGAATAGCGTCCGCCCCATGTTCACGCGCATCGTCATAAACCCTTTCCTTCGGTCCCGCCTAGAATTTGAAATCCAGCGCAACCCCGATGCTGCGGACGGACTCGGGCGACAGGATGTGGATGTAGGATCCCAAATCCCCCAGCTGCGCTGCAAGCGGTGTTTGCGCGACGGCCAGCGGAACCCGCTCGTTGAAGATGTTCCGGCCGAAGACGGAGAGATTGATGTTGCCGCCATCGAACGCGACGCCAAGTCGTGCGCCGACCGGGGTGTGAGAGCCTGTCGCCGCCAGCGGGTCATAGCTCGCCGTGAAGCCGATCGAGGAAGTGTGCACCACATCGGCCTGCGCATAAAGCTCCACATGGTCGCTGACGGGGGCGCGATATTCCCCGCTCGCCACGAACTTCCACTTCGGAACGCCGGAAAGCCGGCGTCCGCCGGCATCGGACGCCGTCGTGGTGGTGGCGCCGACGGTATAGGTCCTGCAGCCTTGCGCTTCCGTCTCATTGGGGCCGCAGGCGACCAGATAGCCGTCTCCGTAAGTGGCGTCGGTAAAGGTCAGGCCACCATTCAGGCTCAGTCCTGGAGTCAGCTTGGCCATAACCGACAACTCCACGCCCTGGCTGCGGATCGAAGGCGCATTGCCATAGATATAGGTGGCGGTGGCGGAATCGAGGAACTGGGTCTGGTAATTCTCGACGTCGGTGCGGAAGATGGCGAGATTCGCCACCATCCGGCTGTCGAGCAGCGTCGCCTTCACGCCGCCTTCCCACGCCTTCGGGATTTCCGGCTTCACGACGAGCGGCGCCAGCACGGTCGTCGTCTGGTCGTTGATGGCCGCGCCCTTGTAGCCGCGCGCATAGGTCACATAGGCCATCAGATCGGGTGAGAAGTCGTATTGAAGGCCGCCCCGATAGGAGAAGCTCGTGTCCTTGTTCGAGCCGGACACGGGAGCGAGCGATGCGAAGGGGGCCAGCGCGCCGGGGGCCAGTTGGCGCACGGTGTCGGCTTCGATTTCCTGCCGCTCCAGACGCGCGCCTGCGATCAGGCGCAGGCTGTCGGTCAGATTGAAGGTTGCCTGTCCGAAAGCCGCTAGGCTCTTGGAATCGATCTCTGTCTCGAACGTCTGGCCGAGCTTCAGGCCAAAGGGCAGGATCCTGAGGCTGCCCATCTGGATGCCGGTCGCGTCCTGCTTGCCGCGGAAATAATAGCCGCCGACGACGAACTGGGCGAAGCCGCCGGATGGCGAGGTCAGCCGGATTTCCTGGCTGAAGTTGGAGATCGACTGGGTGGAGGCGTTCACGTCCAGCACATCGACGGGAACGCTGTCCGAGTCTCCGCCGCCATCCTGTTTCAGCCAGCGGTTGGCGGTGATGGAGGTGAGGGTGAACTCGCCGATCTGCCAGTCGATCTGGCCCGACACGCCATAAGCCTTGTCGCGGCCATAGGATTGCCCGCTGTAGCAGTTGCTGCGGTTGTCCGGGCCGATGACGATGCCGCAGGCGTTCAACTGGTTGGTGAGGAAACTGCCCGGCGTCGACTGCACCACCACCCAGCCGCCGCCCGTGTTGCTGAACTTCTCATAGTCGGCGATCAGGTTGATCGTGAGCTTCTCGCTGGGCTCCACAAGGAAGCGCGCGCGAACGCCGCTGGACTGCAGATCGTCCCAGCCGAAACGGGGCACGTTGTAGGTCGTGGTGGCCGTGCGGCTGCTCTGCGCGGAGAGGCGCAAGGCCGCGACGTCTCCGACCGGCAGGTTGGCCATGGCCTGCACCCGCCGCTGGTTGCGGTTGCCGACTTCCCCGTGGAAGGCCATTTCCATCCTGGACGGGTCGGGCGCGTTGGTGACGATGTTGACGACGCCGGCCGAGCTGTTGCGCCCGAACAGCGTTCCTTGCGGCCCCATGAGCACTTCGACGCGCGCGACATCGAAAAGACCGGCCGGATTGGCCTGGGTGGAGGCGTTGCTGAGCGCCACGCCGTCCAGCACCACGCCGACGCTGCCCTCGGCGGAACGCGAATAGGTCTGGGCGCCTAGGCCGCGGATCTTCACCGACCCGTAGCTGGTGTTGAACGAAGGGACGGCGCGGGCGAGATCGTTCACATTTGCGATGTTCTGCTGCTGCAGCGCCTGCGAATCGACCAGGGAGATGGATTGCGGAACATCCTGCAATCGCTCCTCGCGCTTGGTGCCGGTGACGACGATGTCGGCCAGAACTGGCTCTGCAGCGCTGGAGGCCGCCGGAGTCTGCGCCGCAGCGGGCGCGGCAAGAGAGGCAGCCAAAGCCAACAGGCTGACATAATGGAAATCGCGCATGCAGAAGTCTCCCCGATAGACGCCGCGACAGCCCTTTACCCGTCCCGGCGAAGCCCCGATTTGTGCCGTCTTCGCTTTGTGAGACGGCATTCTTGCACTTTCTTCGGCCTGATCCTACAAACAGTCAATACCGTTTGTAACTTGTCGCATATCCGAAGAAAGCCGCTGTCGGGAGGGAATCGATGCGGATGCCTGCGCCACTGGTCGCCGTTCCGGCGATGCTTTTCCTGATCATGCCGGCCGTTTCGGCGCAGACTGTTTCGGCGCAGACCGTTTCCGCTGCGACGGTAATGCGCGTCGGCATTCTGGACGATCCCTGCATCGTCTTGCCGCCAGCCCCCTCTGAAGTGACGGACTATATGAAGCGGATGCTTCTGGCGAAGGCGCGCGGGGAAGCGCCGCCGCCTCCGTCCGCCGAGGGATTGGAAATCTACACCCGATGGCAGGAGAAGCTGAAGCTCGCGGACCACGCCGGGCTCTGCCGCTATCGTGCGGCCAATGCGGCGCTTCCCGCGGCGGGGCCGAACCGCATCCTGTTTATGGGCGATTCCATCACCGAGAACTGGATTCGCGAGAGGCCGGATTTCTTCGCGCGCGGCGAGCGGGTTGATCGCGGCATCAGCGGGCAGACGAGCGCGCAGATGCTCGCGCGTTTCCAGGCCGATGTGGTCGCGCTGAAGCCTTCGGTCGTGCATATCCTGGCCGGGAGCAATGACATCGCCGGCAATGGCGGCCCCACGACCCTGTCGGCGATTGCGGACAATATTCGCGCCATGGTGCAGTTGGCGCGCGCCAACGGCATCGCCGTGGTCCTGGGAACGCTTCCGCCCGCCCGCCGTTTCGACTGGCGGCCCGAGATCGAGCCGCGGCCTCACATCACCGCCCTCAACGACTGGATCCGCCATTATGCGGAGTCCGAGGGGGTGACGATCGCCGACTATCATGCGCTGCTGGACGACGGCGAAGGCGGGCTGACGTCCGCCGATGCCGCCGACGGCGTGCATCCGACTGCGGTTGCTTATGCGCGCATGGAGACTGTCACCGAAAAGGCGCTGGCCGAAGCGGCCCGTCAGCGGCGGGCCACGCCTTCCAGATAGATGCGGCTGTCGCGCAGGATTTCCAGCAGTTCCGCCTTCGGCGCTTGCTCCTGTTCGATCAGCAGGTCCGCCACCCCTGTGTTTCTGAGCGCGGCGAGCAGCCTCGCCCAATCGATGCTGCCCCGACCGATCGGTGCCGAGGCGGGAATGTCCACCGGCGACGGCGCGTAGCCGGGCTGCCAGTCCTTCGCATGCGCCAGCGGCACCCGGCCTTTCAGCCGTTCGAGAAGTGGGATGGGGTCGACGCCGGCGGAAATGCTGTTCCCAAGATCGAGTTCGAAATCGACGAGTGCGGGATCGGTTCGCTCGACCATGATGTCGAAGGCGTGACGATCGCCGAAGGGCAGGAAGTCCAGCCCATGGGTGTGATAGGCGAAGCGAACCCCCGCCTGTTTGGCCTGCTCTGCGAAGCGGTTGAAGATGTCGGCGCTTCGCTGAAAATCGCTGGCGGTCAGTTTGAGAACCGCGGCCTGCGCCTCTTCGCGCGAGGTGATGGGCAGCTTCAGCGCCGGTATGAGCGGCAGGGGCGCGATGGCATAGGGCAGGCCGGCTTCCGCGCAGAAGGCGATCGCCTCCGCCACTTCGGCTTCGGCCATGTCCGGCCTCAGGCAGTGCGCGCCGACGCCGCGCAGGCCGTTGGCCGCCAGCGCCGAACGGATTCGGGCCGCGCTGCGGCCGAAATAGCCGGCGAATTCCACGCTGGTAATACCGGTCCCGGCGATGTCGGCCAGCCCCTTGTCGAAATCCGCCGCGAGCAACTCGCGCATCATGTAAAGCCCGACACCGATTCGGGGCGGAGGCGCCGGCGGGTTCTTGTTCGCGGAAGGTCGGGCTGCCGCGCGACAAGCGGCGAGCCCCAGCACCCCAACGGCCATCTGTCGCCGATTCAAGAACAATTTCATTCTCTTCCTCCCATCTCCCTCTTGCCAAGGCCAATAGGCTCTGACACATTTGCAGTCAAACTTGCTTGCAAGTTCCGCAAAAATGCGGAACTTGCGCTAACCGGATTGCTAGGGCCGAATTGCTAGGGGACGATTGGATGACCGAACGGGTGAAGCGCCGGACCCAGGCCGAGCGAAGCGCGGCCACCTGCGACGCATTGCTGGCCGCGGCGATCCAGGTGCTGCACGAACATGGCTATGGCGCGACCAGCACGACCATGGTTGCCGAAGCGGCGGGAATCAGCCGGGGGGCCATGCTGCACCAGTTCCGCACCAAGGCGGACCTGATGACCTTCGTGGTGAAGCAGGTCTATCGCGAGGAACTCGCATTTTATGCCCGCTGTCTTGCGCAGATCGAGAATGAGCGGGACCGTATACCGCACTATCCGCAGATGGCCTGGGAGGCTTTGAGCCGCCCATCGGGCGTTGCCGTGCTCGAAATCCTGCAGGGCTCCCGCAGCGATCCGGAACTGGCAAAGCAACTGGCGCCGATCCAGGCGCGGATCGAGGCCGATGCGCTTGCCCACATCGGGCGCTCGTCCGGCCAGTCCCGCGAATTGCTGGCCTTCATGCGGCTGGTCGTCTGGTCGGCAAGGGGGCTGTCGGTCGCCAAGGTGCTGGCGCCCGACGGCGAGAGGGTGAGCGACGCCGTGACATTGCTGGGCCGGCTGATCGAGGCCGGGCTGCAGACGGGAATATTGAACTTCGGCGAGGAATCCGAACCGCCGCGAGAAAACCGAATGACGGACTGAACTACAAAAAAGGGAGGATCAGGATGAAAGGAACGACCAGCCTTCTGGCCGGCATCATGCTGCTGTCTGCGATTCCTGCAGCCGGCCAATCGCAAAAGGGAAACACACGCATGGCGAACGCCGCAACCATCGATGCGCAGGCGGATCGGATTGTCGATGCCATGACCCTTGCCGAGCAGATTTCGCTGACACGGACGAGGGCGGGTGCAAGCCTCAAGGATCTGGGCGTGCCGTTGCCCGCCTTCATTCCCGAAGCGATGCGGATCGATAAGCCGGAAGGGTCGATCGGCACCGCCGGCTTCGTGCCTGCGATCCCCCGTGTCGGCTTCCCCGCGCAGCACCAGGCCGACGCCAGCCTCGGCATCGCCGACATCGGCTATCTGCGCCCCGGCCAGCAATCGACCTCGCTTCCCTCCACGCTTTCGCTCGCCGCGACCTTCAGCCCGGAAGCCGCGCTGGAAGCCGGCGACATCATCGGCGCAGAGGCCTTTGCCAAGGGCATCAACATCATGCTGGCCGGCGGGGTGAATCTGGCGCGCGAGCCGCGCAACGGCCGCAACTTCGAATATCTGGGCGAGGACCCGCTGCTGGCCGGCCGTCTCGTAGGGCAGCAGATCGCGGGAATCCAGGCGCATCATGTCGCCTCCACGATCAAGCATTATGCCGTCAACCCGCAGGAATCCGGGCGCTTCGTCTATGACGCCCGCATGTCGGAAGCGGCGCTGCGCGAATCCGACCTGCTCGCCTTCGAGATCGGCGTGCGCGACGGCCGCCCCGCCTCGGCTATGTGCGCCTACAACAAGGTGAACGGCCTCTACGCCTGCGAGAATCCCTGGCTGATGAACGAGGTGCTGAAGACCGACTGGGGCTTCAAGGGCTGGGTCATGTCCGACTGGGGGGCCGTGCACAGCCTGCATGCCTCGGTGAACGCCGGGCTGGACCAGCAGTCCCCGCAGGACAAGGATTTCTTCGCAGGGCTGGAAGCCGCCGTCGGCGACGGCAGCATCGAACGGCAGCGGGTGCGCGACATGGCGCGGCGGATCGTGCGCGCGATGATCGAGGTCGGGGCGGTGGAGAAGGTGGCGAAGCCGGGTGGCGAGATCCCGGTGGAAGCGCATTCCGCCCGGGCGCAGGCACTGGCCGAAGCGGGCATCGTGCTGCTGAAGAACGACGGTATCCTGCCGCTGGCGGCGACCGCCCGCAAGATTGTGGTGATCGGCCGCCATGCGGACAAGGGCGTGCCTATCGGCGGCGGCTCTTCCCAGGTGATTCCCTGGGGCGGCGTCTATCGCGACGCGCCCGAGGGAACCCATCCGCTGAGCGCGCTGATGGCGCCGTCCTACAGCCTGGCTTCCCCGCTCAAGGCGCTTGCCGCCGCGCTGCCCAATGCCGAGATCCAGTTCGACGATGGCAGCAATCCGGCGCGCGCGGCCGCGCTGGCCGCTTCGGCCGACGTCGCCATCGTCTACGCGGTGAAGACGGAAATGGAGGGAATCGACCACGCCGACCTGTCGCTGCCCTGGGGACAGGACGACATGATCGCAGCGGTCGCCGGGGCCAACCCGCGCACCGTGGTCGTGCTGCAGACGGGCAATCCCGTGGCGATGCCATGGCTCGGCAAGGTCGGGGGTGTGCTGCAGGCCTGGTTCAGCGGCCAGCGCGGCGGCGATGCCATCGCCTCGATCCTGACGGGTCGTGTCGCGCCGTCCGGCCGCCTGCCGATCAGCTTTCCTGCCTCGACGGAGCAGCTGCCGCATCCGAAGATCGTCGGCTTCGACCCGGCCAAGCAAAAGGCGCTGAGCATCGGCGTGCGCTACGATCCCTTCCCGATCGACTATGTGGAAGGCAGCGACGTCGGTTATCGCTGGTTCCACCTGAAGGGCGAAAAGCCGCTGTTTCCCTTCGGCTTCGGGCTGACCTACACCAGCTTCGACTATTCCGGCCTCAAGCAGACCGGCGGGCAGACGCTGAAAGTCACGGCCACCATCCGCAATACCGGCAAGCGCGAGGGCCTGGAAGTCGCCCAGCTCTATGTTGCTCCCCCAGGCCGCAGCATTCGGCTTGCCGGCTGGGCACGAGTGCAGCTGAAGCCGGGCGAATCGCGCACCGTCACCATCGAGGCGGATACGTGGGTGCTGCTGTCCTATGACGAGAGCGCCGGCAAATGGGCGCGTCCCGCAGGCGATTACCGCTTCTTCATCGGGAAATCGGCCGGTGAGCCGGAACTGTCGGGCAGTGTCTTCCTGAACGCTGCCGCGCAGGATCGTCGCCGGTGAAAGGCCGCCCGGCTCTCCACGGATCGGAGAGCCGGGCTTCTTTCATGGCAACGCCTTCAGCGCAGCGTCGACCTTTTCGAGCGCCTCGGCCGAAATCGCCCCGTTCGAAATCGGCTGCAGTTGCCGAAGGCTCATCGCCTTGAACGCCTCATACATGGGATGCGCCGTCAGCGAAGGCAGTTGCGCATCGAGCACCGTTCTGCCGGCCGGACTGGCAGCGATCGTTTCGATCGACGTGTCTGCCGACAGTTTCCCGGCCGCCGCCGCGCCTGATGGAGCCGGCTCGGCCGCCACCGGAACCGCAGAAGCGGCAATGAAAAGGGCCAGAACAATGTTCCGCATCGGATACTCCTCCCGAATCGCATTGCCGGCCATCCAGTCTGACGGGCCGGTCCGCGCCATGCATCTTGCAAACAGATTGGCTTGTAAATGGCCTTTGCTGCGCAGCATGTCCGCTGCATTGGCGTTGGGAGTTTCCACCTCCGCCATGGCGTCTTCGGCGCTGATGCCCATGCCGCATGCGATTGCCGTTTCTCCGAATGGCGAAAAGCTCGGCGTCTCCGGCCCGTTCCTGGTTCAATGGAAGGGCTGCGGGCCTGCGGAGAAGCTGGATGCCGCGGCCCGGCGCTTTCAGTCCGACGTCGACAGGCAGACCGGCCTGCGGCTTCAGGCGGGTGCGCCGGTGCCCTTGCGCATCGGCTGCCTCCAGACGGAAAACGCGGCCGACCGGGGGGAAGCTTATCGGTTGGAGGTCCGCGCCGATGGCGTGGCGATCGAGGCGGACGGGTCGACCGGGGCCTTGCGGGCGCTGGCGACGCTTCGGCAACTGGTTGGCCTGTCCCCCGACGGGATCCGGATTCCGCTGCAACGCATCGACGACAAACCGCGTTTTGCGTGGCGCGGTGTGTTGCTGGATCCGGCCCGGAACTTCATTTCCATCGAGACGCTGAAGCGCCAGATCGACGCCATGGAGCGTGTGAAGCTGAACACGCTGCATCTGCATCTCTCCGACGACCAGGGTTTCCGCGTGGAAAGCCGCCGCTATCCCAGGCTGAACGCCGGCGGCCCTTTCTACACGCAGGCCGACATCCGCGAATTGATCGGCTATGCCGAAGCGCGGGGCGTGCGGATCATTCCCGAGTTCGACGTGCCCGGCCATAGCCGCGCCATGGTGGAGGCTTATCCTGAAATCGGCGTGCTGGTGCAGTCGCCGATCCCGGGCCTGAAGGCGGCTGCCCTCAACCCGGCTTCGCCGGCCATGTGGCGCTTTCTGGAAGGGCTGTTCGCGGAAATGGCGGCTCTGTTTCCCGATCCGCATTTCCACGCCGGCGGAGACGAGGTCAGCGCCGGGGTCTGGAAGGATGCGCCCGGCATGACGGAATGGATAGCAAGGGAAGGTCTCGCCGACCAGCATGCCGTGGAAAGCTGGTTCGCACGCAGGGCAGGGCGGATCCTGAAGGCTCAAGGCAAGACCATGATCGGCTGGGAAGAGATGGCCGCCGCAGGAGTCGACAAGAATGTGGTGGTTCAGGCCTGGCAGACATCGAACGCCATGGCGAATGCGACGGCCGGCAACCACCCCACCTTGATGTCCGCGGGCTATTATCTGAACCTGCTGATGCCGGCCGAGTATCATTATGCGCTGGATCCGGCCCAGACGTCGGGAGCGGGGCTGACGCCGGATCATGCCGCGACGCTTCGCAAGCTGAGCCCGCTTCTGGCGGCGATGGTGGCCGATGCCCAGGTGGATCGGCCCAGGGCGCCGCTCACGCCTGAGCAGGAGCGGAACCTTCTGGGGGGCGAGATGGCGCTCTGGGGGGAGATAGCGACGGACGAGTTGATCGACCATCAGCTCTGGCCGCGGGCGGCGGCGCTGGCGGAACGCTTCTGGTCGAACCGTTCCGTCCGCGACATTGACGACATGTACGCGCGCCTGACAGTGGTTTCGGCGCAATTGTCCGCCTCCGGCGTGCGCAATGTGTCGGCGCGGACGCGGATGATCGAACGGCTGGCGCCGGCCGATCCCGAGGCGCTGGCGACACTGCTGGAAGTGGCCGGGCCTGTCCGCAACATGGCGCACGACCATCGCATCCGCGCCATGCTGGCGGGCAAGACCATCGTGCAATCGCTGAACGCACCGGCGGATGCCGCCCCGGTGGACAGCCTCGTGGCGCGGCGCTTCACCGCCGAGGCGAAAAGGCTCGCGGCCGGAGAGCGCGCGCTGGCGCCGCAACTGGCGGCTCGCCTCGCCATATGGCAGGCCAATGATACGCGCTTCAAGGCGCTGGCCAAGGGCCATCCAATGCTTGAAGAAGCGCTTCCGACCTCCGCTCAACTGGCCGCATTGGCGAAGCTGGGGCTGGATGCGGTCGCCGCGCTGGACGCCGGCGAACCACTCGCGGCAAGCCGCGCGGCAGAGGGCCGGGCGCTGCTGGAAACGCTGCGGAAACAAGAGGCTGCGTCGTGGCGGCCCTTTGATCCGTTCATTTCCCAACAGCCTCCGGCCGACCTGATCCTGAAGATCGGGCCGGGCCTGGAGGTGCTGCTGGAGGCGGCGGTCAGGGCTGGCGGCTGAGCCAGGCGTGGAAAAGCTCGGGCCACATGGCGGAAGGCGTGCCCTGGAAGCCGGTGCCATAGCCATGGCCGCCTTCCTGCACCAGATGCATCTCCACCGGCCGCTTCGCCGACCGCATCGCCTCGAACATCATCTGGCTGTTCTCCACCGGAACGGTGGTGTCGTCGACCGAATGGAACAGGAACAGGGGCGGGGTGTCGGCTCCCGCATGCCGCTCCGCCGAACGGCGGTTCACCAGTGCCGCTGACGGTTCACGCCCCAGCAGCAGCAGCCGGCTGGGGGCGTTCGCCTTTTCGCCCATCGTGATCACCGGATATATGAGACCGACCGCCTGCGGCCTTGCGCTCAGCCTGTCCACGGCATCGGAAGGCACATCGGCGCTGTCGTCCGTTGCCAGCGTGGCAGCAAGATGCCCGCCGGCGGAGAAGCCGAGCACGGCGATCCGCTCGGCATTGAAACCGTCGATCGCCGCGCGCGACTTCATCAGGCGGACGGCCCGGCGGGCGTCCTGCAGCGGCACGTCGGCCCTATCGGCCCAGCCCTCACCGGGGAGACGATAGGTCAGCACATAGACGGTGTAGCCCAGCCGGTTGAACTTGCGCGCCACGTCGACACCCTCGTTGCCGACCGAAACGAAGAAATAGCCGCCGCCGGGGATGGCGAGGATGGCGCGTCCATTGGGCTTCTCTGGCCGGAACAGGCGCAGGCCAGGCTCCGCGACCGCCTGAACAAAGACCTGGGGCAGGTTCGGCATCGCCAGCGGCGGTTTCGGCTGCACGTCCGGCAGATGGCCTTCGGGCCATAGCGCTATTGCGGGCGCCGAGGCCCAATCCGCCGGCAAGGTCGCAGCCGGTGGCGGGGCAACCAAAGGCGCCGGTGCCGCAGCCGCCAGCAGCAAGCTGAGGCCGGGCGCGAGGATCGCGCCGACACCCCGTCTCATGCCAGCCCCCCGCGCCGGGCGATGGCGCCCAGATGCGCGGCCGATGGCTTGGGCGTTCGCCTGAAGCTCTTCCTGTCGACAGCGACCAGCCCGAATTTCGGCTTGTAGCCGTGCATCCATTCCCAATTGTCCAGCAGTGACCAGTGGATATAGCCGCGAAGATCGATTCCATCGGCCAGCAGCCGCTGGACGCCGGCTATCGCGCCGTCGATATAGGCGATGCGGCGGCTGTCGTCCTCGGTCGCCACGCCATTTTCGGTGATGTAGATCGGCTTCGATGTGCGCGCAGCGACCATCCGCACCGCGCCTTCCACGGCGTCCGGGGTGAACGGATAGCCCATCTGCGTCAACTCGGTGCCCGGCGGCGGTGGCAGATCGCCTTCGGGGCCGACCGGGGTGCTCGTATAGGTCTGCACGCCGATGAAATCCCCCGGCGCGGCGAGCCAGCGGTCCATCATCTCGGCCTGTTTGCGTTTCAGCGGGCCATCGTCACCCCCAGCCGCCGTGTCCGAGGGCAGCGCCAGGGTCAAGCCGACCGGGAAGCGCCCACCCGCCTCGCGGATCGCCTCGATGGCGCGGCTGTGCGCCGCGACGATGCCATCGAAATGCGATTCTCCCCCCAGCATGGGCGAACTCCAGTTCGGGGCATTCTGCGAGGCGCCGGCCGCCTTCTGGATGCTTTCGATGAACGGGCGGATTTTCTCGCCAAGCCCGCTCCAGCGGACGACTGTGGAAAGATTCGGCTCGTTGAACGTGGCGGCGAGGTGGATCAGCTCCCCCATTGCCCTGGTCAGGCGGGCGCAATGCGCCGCGAAAGCCTCGACGTTCGCCGGATCCTTGAAACCGCCGCTGGCTGCGACCCAGCGTGGAACCGTGAAGTGCGAGAAGGTGACGACCGGCTTGAGCCCGTGGCGCACGCAGGCCTGCAGCAGACGCCGGTAATAGGCGAGCTCCGCCTCGGAAACCTGCCCCCGTTCCGGCTCGATGCGGGACCATTCGATTCCCAGCCGGTGGCAGTTGAAGCCCAGCCGCGCCACCAGCGCCAGATCCTCTTCATAGCGATGATAGACATCGCAGGCGTCGCCCGACGGCTCGGCGAACAGAGGCGTCTTCAACTGCTCCAAAACCCAGAGGTCGCTTGCGACGTTGCCACCCTCGACCTGATATGCCGCTCCGGCCGTTCCCCACAGGAACCCGCGCGGAGCCCGGCCCGGCTTCGACAGCGCCGCCGCTGCCGGAAGCGCGGCGGAGGCAACGCCCACGCCGATCATCCCCATCAAAGTCCGACGGTCCATTTCTCCCCCTCCTATTTTGCAAGCAACTTTGCTTGCAAAATAGGCTCGCCTTTATCGCTTGCGCAAGCGCGGAAGTGCGGATGCTGCTTGCCTGCCCGGCATCTTCGCTAGGCAAGGGCTTCCAAGCCGTCACCACCAGGTTGCGTAGAGGGCGATGAGGATCGCGATCACGGCGGCCGAGGCGATGTTGAATCCCCTCGTCGTCCGGTAGCTGATGCCCTGCGTGCTGATGCGGTCGCGACCGGTCGCGGAAGGCATGGCCAGCGACATCACGACAGCGAGCCCCAGCGCGATCAGGAATACCCATCCCATGCGGTCCATGAAAGGCAGGCCGGGCAAATACATCTTGAACAGATAGCTCAGCGCGACCGAGGCGATGGCGGCGGCGATGGCACCCGCTTCGCTCGCAGGCTTCCAGAACAGGCCCAGCAGGAAGATCACGGTGATGCCCGGCGTGAAGAAGCCGGAGAATTCCTGGATGAACTGGAACGCCTGATCCGAGTTGCCGAGCAATGGCCGCGCCACGACCAGCGCAATCACCGTCGCGATGGCGGCGGCCATCCGCCCGACGAGGACCAATTGCCTCTCGTTCGCATCGCGCCCCTCGGCGTCTTCGGCCCGACTCTCGACGCCCTTGTATTTGGCATAGAGGTCGAGCGTGAAGATCGTGGCAATCGAATTGATCTTGGACGCGGTGGAGGCGATCACCGCCGCCATCAGCGCCGCGAAAACCAACCCGAGAATGCCGGGCGGCAACAGCCGCATCATCGTCGGATAAGCCTCGTCCGGCTTGGCGAGGTCGGGCGCCAGAATCACCGCGGCTATCCCGGGCAGAACGACGATCACGGGCATCAGCAGCTTCAGGAAGGCCGCGAACACCACGCCCTTCTGCGCTTCGGCCAGGCTCTTCGCCGCGAGGGCCCGCTGGATGATATACTGATTGAAACCCCAATAGCTGAGGTTGGCGATCCACATGCCGCCGATCAGCACCGACAGGCCCGGCAGGTCTTTGTAGAAGGGGTTGTCCTTCGTCAGGATCATGTCGAATTTATCGGGCAGCTCGGTGGTGAGCCGCGTGAAGCCGCCGACGACGCCGGCGTCGCCACCGAGTTCGCTCAGCGTGATGCCCGCGATCAGCAACCCGCCCAACACAAGCAAAGTCACCTGCACGATATCGGTCAAGGCCACGGCCTTGAGCCCGCCGTAGAGTTGATAGACGAGGGCGAAACCTCCCAGCGCGAACAGCGCGATGTCCTGGTCGACGCCGGCCACCTTGTTGACCGCGATCGAGCCGAGCCAGACAATCGAGGTAAGGTTCACGAACACATAGAGAATGAGCCAGAACACCGCCATGATGGTGCGAATGCTGGTCCCGTACCGCTGCTCCAGGAATTGCGGCATCGTGTAGATTTCGTTCTTCAGGAAGATGGGCAGGAAGAACTTGCCCACGATCAGCAGCGTAAGTGCCGCCATCCATTCATAGGATGCGATCGCCAGCCCGACCGCATAGCCCGACCCGGACATGCCGACGATCTGTTCGGCCGAGATGTTGGCTGCGATCAGCGACGCTCCGATGGCCCACCAAGGGAGATTCTTCGACGCAAGGAAGTAGTCGGACGAGTCCTTGACCTTACCGTCTTTTTCACGGCTGACCCATTGGGCGAGAAACAGGATCGCGATTCCGTATATTCCCACCACCACGATATCGATCGTCGCGAGCTGCATCCCGCCCCACTCCCTTTTCTGCACCCTCCGGGCCTTTTTGTGAGAAGGCTGGCCAGATTACAAGCGGGTATGCTTGTAAATCGCATGGGTTGCGTCGTGCAAATCCAGCAGTTGGAGTGGCGCTGGTCTCAGCCCTGCGATTTCCTTCAGAGCCGAAAAATCCCCAAAATGATATTTGGTCGGGGAGACAGGATTCGAACCTGCGACCCTCTGCTCCCAAAGCAGATGCGCTACCAGACTGCGCCACTCCCCGAGGCCGAACCTCGTGGCGGGGCGCATAGACCCATCCGCGCCGCGCGACAAGCCGAGTGGTAAACGCCGGCCTTGCCCCTTGCATGTCTGAAATCTTGCGTTCACGAAGCGGGGACTAGAATATTTCGACATTATTCAGGATCGGGAATGGTCATGTCGCGCCCGCAGTTTCGTCTTACACAGTTTCTGGCCATTGCCGGGCTCGCCCTGCTGGCTGCCTGCGCCCAGCCTTTCGAGGCGCGCGTGCAGAGCTTCCAGTCCATGCCGCCGGCGCAGGGGCAGACTTTCTATGTGAAGCCCAGCGATCCGCAGAGGCAAGGCAGCCTTGAGTTCGCCGCTTATGCCGGGCTGGTGGGCACGGAGCTTCAGAAACTGGGCTTCCAGCCGGCGGCTTCGGCCGAAAGCGCCGACCTGCATGTGATGATGGATTTCAACGCCGGCCCCGGGCGGGAGCGGATTGCCACGCGCCCGGGCATGAATCCGGGCTGGGGATGGGGCAGGGGCTGGTATGGCCGCTACGGCGGCTGGTGGGGCAACCCCTGGTATGATCCCTGGGGGCCATGGGGCAATCAGGAAGTCTACAGTTTCACAGTCTATCCCGCCTATCTGCACGTCGCGATCCTGCGCACCTCGGACAAGACTCCGCTGTTCGAGGGTCGCGCGGAAACCACCACGCGGGCAAACGACCTGCCGAGCACCATGCCCAATCTGGTGACCGCTCTCTTCACCGACTTCCCCGGCGCTTCCGCGCGCAGCAAGATCGTCCGCGTTCCAGCCTCGCGCTGATAGCCGGGCGCGAGGGAGTGGAGCCGGGAAACCAGCCGAAGGTCGAGGCAGTTGCGCCTGCCAGAGGATTTGCGCGCATTCCCGTCTGGCTGAGGTGGATGGCGCTGCCGGCCGTCTTCGTGATCCTCTGGTTCGGGGTGATCGGCACCATGCGCGCGGGCGTGAAGGTGGATTTGTCCGTTCGCCCCGGGGCGGAGCAACTGGCCCCTGGCGGCTCCGTCACGCTGGGAATGGCGGCGAGGCTGCTGGAGCAGCAGGTGGAGAAGCGATCCTTCACCCCGAACGATCCCTTCTTCGCGCCCACGGCTTTCACCCGGCGCACGCCTGGATTCCAGGCCTCGGCCGTGGAAACGCTGGCGGCCGGCGTGGAGGCGATGGCCTCGATCGGCGGCAGCGACAGCCTGTCGCTCGCCGCGCAGGAGTTGCAGACGGATCCTTCGCTCTGGTGGATCAGGGCCGGGTGGCCCCCTGTCGGGCGCCCGGCCGAACGGCATTATCGCACGGCGCGCGAGGCGCTGGAGGAAACCAACGCCAATCTGGCGGCGCGGCAATCGGGGCAAGGCCCCTTCGCCGCCAGCCCGCGCGAGCGGAACATGGTGCTTCGGGCCCTGCTCGCGGAAATCGAGGCAGAGACAGCGCGTGGGGATCTGCTGATTCGCACCCCGCGCACCACGGAGGTGCCGGTGCAGATCGCCCGGGCACGCGGCACCGCTTATGCCGCGACGCTGCTTCTGCGCGGACTCGCCGAAGACAGCGCCACTTCGATCCGGGCGTCCGGCCGCGCGGCCCGGTGGGGCGAGGCGCGCGATGCGCTGGACAGCGTGGCGACGCTTGACCCCATCATCCCGCGCGACGAGCATCTGGTTCGTGCCGGCTATTCGCTGTTGATGGCCAGCAACGCGATCCGGGCGATATTGGAGGGGCAGGAATGAACGCTGAGGCGAATGCGGCGGCCGAGACTTTCCTGGTGGTGGTGGACGACACGCCCGAATGCGCCAAGGCCATGCGCTTCGCCGCGCTTCGCGCCCGGCACACCGGCGCGCGCGTTCTGGCGCTGCACGTTCTGAAGCCAACGCAGTTCCTGCAATGGGGCAGTGCCCAGCAGGATATCGAGGAAGAAGCCGAGCAGCTGGGGCAGGCGCTGCTGGCGGCGACGGCCACCGAGGCCGAGGCGCTGACCGGCCAGCGGCCGGAAACCCGCCTGCTGCGCGGGCGGGCAAGCGAGGCGGTTCTGGAGGTGGTCACCAGCGACCGCTCGATCCGGGCGCTGGTGCTGGGCGCGGCGGCGAAAGGAAAGCCCGGGCCATTGGTGGATTTCTTCGCTGGCGAGCGCGCCGGCAGCCTGCCTTGCATGGTGATGATCATCCCCGGGGGAATTTCCGACAGCGATCTCGACCGGCTGACTTGATTTCCCCTCGCGGAATTTCCGACGAATCCGGTCTTGATTGAGACGCCGTGGCGCGCCATCTGGCGGTGAGGAGCCAGACATGCTGATCGAAACCGAACGCACCCCCAATCCCGCCACCCTGAAATTCCTGCCCGGTCAACCGGTTCTGCCGGGGGAGGGCGCGGATTTCGATTCGCCCGAAGCCGCCGAGCGATCCCCTCTGGCGCGGGCGCTGTTCGCGCTTGGCGATGTGGAGCGGGTTTATTTCGGCGCCGATTTCGTCAGCGTCACGAAGGCGCCGGGCAGCCAGGGCTGGGAAACGCTGAAGCCCGATGTGCTGGGCCTGGTGATGGACCATTTCGCCAGCGGCGTGCCGCTGATCGCCGCCGAGGCGGGGGACGCCGAGACCTTCGACGACCCCGAAGATGCCGACATCGTGGCGCAGATCCGCGAGCTTCTGGACACGCGCATTCGCCCGGCGGTGGCGAACGACGGAGGCGACATCGTCTATCGCGGTTTCCAGAAAGGGGTGGTCTATCTGCACATGCGGGGCAGTTGTGCCGGTTGCCCTTCCTCCACCGCAACGCTTAAAGGCGGCATCGAGAATCTGCTGCGCTATTATGTTCCCGAAGTCGTTGAAGTGAGAGCCGTCTGATGCCCGAGTTTCTGCCCGCCGAGGCGCTGGACCAGTTGTTCGAGAAAGCCCGCACCCATTACGACTGGGAGCCGGCGCCGCTGGACGAGGCATTGCTGCGCCGCCTTTACGACCTGACGAAGATGGGGCCGACGTCTGCCAACGCCTCTCCGGCCCGCTTCATCTTCTGCACATCGGCCGAGGCGCGGGACAAGTTGGCTTCGCTGGCCTCCGACGCGAACGCGCCGAAAATCCGCAGCGCGCCCGTGACGGTGATCATCGGCATGGATCTGGCCTTCCACGACAAGCTGCCGCAACTGTTCCCGCACACCGATGCGAAGAGCTGGTTCGAAGGCAATGACGCGCTGATCCGCGAGACGGCGTTCCGCAATTCCAGCCTGCAAGGCGCCTGGCTCATCATGGCGGCGCGGGCGCTGGGGCTGGATACCGGCCCGATGTCCGGCTTCGACAAGGCGGGCGTCGATCGCGCCTTCTGGGAAGGCACGCAGGTGGAGACCAACTTCATCTGCTCGATCGGCCATGGTACGGGCCAGAAGCTGTTCCCGCGCTTGCCGCGCCTGGCCTTCGAGGACGCATGCCGGATCGCCTGAGCGGCCGGACGCTTGTCGTGGCGACCGGCCACGATCTTTCGCTGGCGCTGATCGAGGACGGGAAGCTTCTGGCGGAATCGAACAGGGCGATGGATCGCGGCCATGCCGAAGCCGTTGTGCCGACCATTGCCGCGCTGCTTTCACCCTTCGGGGGGAGCGGCGTTCGCTGCGAACGGGTGGTGGTGGAAACGGGGCCGGGCAGCTTTACCGGCCTGCGCGTAGGGCTTGCCGCCGCCACGGCGCTGGCGCTTGCCTGGAAAGCCGAGTTGCGCGGCATCCGCTCGACCAGGCTGGTGGCTGCCGAATTGCGCGCGCGCGGCAGGATGGAGCCGCTTCTGGTGGCCTTGGGCGCTCCACGCGGGCAGGTCTGGGTGGAAGCTTTCGCCGGCGGCGGGCTGGAAAGCCTGGGGGAGCCCGAGGCGCTGGCGACCGAGGCGGCGCGCCTGCGAGGCGCTGCCTTTCCCCTGGTGGTCGGCTCGGCAGGATTTCTGACTGATGGCGATGCGCTTTTCGCTCCACGGGCGGCGGCCGTCGCATCGCTGGCCGCGACCGATCTTGAGAAGGCGGAGCTTCTGTATGTCCGGGCGGCCGATCCTGTCGCTGCATGAGGATATCGCCCTGAGATGGGCTGATGGCGGGCTGGACGATGCGCTGCTGGCAGCACGTCTGGCGGAGGAGGCCTTCGAGCCGGAGTATCGCGAAGCCTGGACCGCCGGTCAGATCGCCGGCCTTCTGGGCAGCGGCGAATCCTGGCTGGATATCGGCTACAGGGCTGAAGAGCCGGTGGTTTTCGCCTTGTGCCGCAAGGCGGTGGACGAAGTGGAATTGCTGCTCTGCGCAACCAGTCCACGCTGGCGCCGGCGCGGACTTGGGAACGAATTGATCGCCAGGGTCGCGGCGCAATCCCGCAATAGAGGAGCAGGCCGGCTGTTTCTGGAGGTGCGGGCGAGCAATGCCGAGGCGCTTGGTCTCTACCGCAAGGCTGGCTTTTGCGAGAATGGCCGGCGGCCCGGCTATTATCGGACAGTATCTGGCGACAGCATTGATGCAATAACCTTGGCGCTCGCGCTTTGATTGCGGCGATGGTGCGCAGTCATGTATTTTATATCCTGTCGATCTTGCTTGTCTGAAGATTTGATGACATGGAAAAGCGTCCGCGTTTCAGAACGGACAAGGTCGCGGTTGCGGAACTTCCGCTGTTCGAAATAGTGGCACGCCAGGTGTTCGAGGGTGGCTTTGCGAACGGTTCGTTCAGATTGTGGCCATGTTTGCAGATGAATATCTGTAAATGAATATCCAAGACACGATGCCAGGAAAGCGAACTCCCATGACAGATCAAGTTGAGCACAACGACCTTCTGGCCCTGACGGCGGATATCGTTTCGAGCCATGTCGCCAATAACAGCGTGGCGGTGAACGATCTTCCGCAGCTTATCCAGAATGTTTATGCGACGCTTTCCGGCCTTTCCACACCGCCGCAGGCGCCGGAAGTGAAGCAGGAGCCGGCGGTTCCGATCCGCCAGTCCGTGAAGCCGGATTACATCGTCTGCCTGGAAGACGGGAAGAAGCTGAAGATGCTGAAGCGGCATCTGATGACGGCTTATGGCCTGACGCCGGACGATTATCGCGCCAAGTGGGGCCTGCCGGCCGACTATCCTATGGTGGCCCCCAATTACGCCGAATCGCGCCGCCAACTGGCGAAGTCGATCGGCCTTGGCACCACGCGCAGCCGCCCGCGCAGCAAATAATATCCGGGCGCCTGTCGCCCTGAAGTAGAGGCCCGGCCGTCAGTTTGCGACGCCGGGCCTTTTGCTTGGCCGCCTTTTGCTTGGCCCATGCCGGATGGCTGACACAAATTGGACTCTGCCGGTGTGGTATGTCCTTGCCCGTCGCAGCCTCAGGGACTATCTGGATGCAGAGAGCTTTCGGACCATGGAAACATCTTGGCCCGGCGGCAGCGGGCAGCTATTCGCCGGATTGGCGATAACAGGTGAGTGAATGCCGGGAATGATCGACATCGAAGCGCTCTGCCAGGCAAAGGGCCTGCGTATCACCGAACAGCGGCGGGTGATCGCGCGCGTCCTTTCCGACAGCCGGGATCACCCCGATGTCGAGGAATTGCACCGGCGGGCTTCCGCCGTGGACAAGGGCATTTCGATCGCCACCGTCTACCGCACGGTGCGGCTGTTCGAAGAAGCCGGCATTCTGGAGCGGCATGATTTCCGCGACGGCCGTTCCCGCTATGAAGCGACCCCGGACGAGCATCACGATCATCTGATCGACATCGAAAGCGGCGACGTCGTGGAATTCCACGACGAGGAACTGGAAAGGCTGCAGGCGGCGATCGCCGAGCGGCTTGGCTACAAGCTGGTGGATCACCGGCTGGAGCTTTATGGTTCGCCGCTGAAGAAACGCGGCTGACATCTTTCATGGCTGAAGTCGGTGCGATCGACCTTCCCGAGCCGAAACGCCGGGCGAAGCCATTGCGCCCGCAATTGAAGGATCGGCCGTTCCAGCGCATCGGCCATGTGAAGACCATGGCCGGAACGCTGGCCGCGACCGGCGTGCTGCTGCCGCCGGCGCTGACGCTTCGCCTGCTGGGACGGGACGGGGCAGGGCGGGTTCCCATGGCCTGGCATCGCATCGTCAGCCGGTCGCTGGGCGTGCGCAGCCGGCTGATCGGGGCGCCGGCCAGCGGCTCGGTGCTCTATGTGTCCAACCATATATCCTGGCTGGATATTCCGGTGCTGGGCGCCTGGCTGAACGGTTCGTTCGTGGCCAAGGCGGAAGTGGGCGAAATGGGGATGGTCAGCCTGCTGGCCGACCTGCAGAACACCATCTATGTCGAGCGGGAGCAGCGGCGCCGGTCCGCAGAGCAGGCGGGCGCCATCGAAGGGCGCCTGCGCTCGGGCGACAATGTGATTCTCTTCCCGGAAGGCACCAGCAACGATGGCGTTCGGGTGCTGCCGTTCAAGAGCACGCTCTTCTCGGTGGTGGAGGGAGAGGCGGCCGCCGATATCCGCATCCAGCCGATCAGCCTCGCCTACACGCATCTGAACGGCCTGCCGCTGACACGGCAGCGGCTGATGGAAATCGCCTGGGTGGGGGACATGGAGCTCGGGCCGCACGCGATGGAATTCATGCGCCTGGGAAGGATCGCCGCGCGCATCCTGTGCCACGAGCCCGTGCGGCGGACGGACTTCCCTGACAGGAAAGCGCTCGCGCGGCATTGCCATGGCGTGGTATCGGCTGGATATCGGAAGCTGATGCGAGGTGAGATTTGACGCGGAGTTTCGCAATCAAGTCCTTTGGTTGCCAGATGAATGTCTACGATGCGGAGCGCATGGGCGAGGCCCTTGCCGCGAGCGGCCTCAGCGAGTCCGGCGACGATAAAGCCGACATCATCGTTCTGAACACCTGCCACATCCGGGAAAAGGCGGCGGAAAAGCTCTACCATGAGGTGGGGCGGATCGCGGCGCGGGCGCGCGAGGAAGGCCGGCCGAAGCCGGTGGTGGCGGTGACGGGCTGCGTGGCGCAGGCCGAGGGCGCGGAAATCCTGAAGCGCACCGGCTCCGTCGATCTGGTGGTCGGGCCGCAGGCCTATCACCGCCTGCCGGAACTGCTGGAGGCGCAGGCGGCCGGCGTGCGCGACATCGTCGATCTAGACATGCCGGCGGTGCCGAAGTTCGAGCATCTGCCCGAGCGCCGCCGCCGGGCGCCTTCCGCCTTCCTGACGGTGCAGGAAGGCTGCGACAAATTCTGCGCCTTCTGCGTGGTGCCCTACACGCGCGGCGCGGAAGCGTCACGCCCCCTGTCGGCGATCCTGGCCGAGGCGGAGAAGCTGGCCGACGGCGGTGCCTTGGAAATCACTCTGCTGGGGCAGAATGTGAACGCCTGGGCCGATGGCGCCAGCGGCTTCGGCGAACTGGTGCGCGCCGTGGCGGCGATCCCGGGCGTGGAGCGGGTGCGCTACACCACCAGCCATCCGCGCGACGTGACGCCCGAGATGATCCGGGCGCACGCCGAAATCCCCGAGCTGATGCCCTATCTGCATCTCCCCGTGCAGTCCGGTTCGGACCGGGTGTTGCAGGCGATGAACCGCAAGCATGACCGGGCCTTTTATCTCGATCTGATCCGGCAGTTCCGCGACGTGCGGCCGGACCTTGCCATCACGTCGGACTTCATCGTCGGTTTCCCTGGCGAGACGGATGCGGATTTCGAGGATAGCATCAGCCTTGCGCATGGGGTCGGCTATGCGCAGGCCTTCAGCTTCAAATATTCGCCGCGGATCGGCACGCCGGCCGCCGAGCGCGAGGACCAGCTTTCCGAAGAGGTGAAGTCCGAACGCCTGCAGCGATTGCAGGACGCGATCGGCGCTTCGGCGCTGGCCTTCAACCAGCGCTCGGTGGGCCTGGTTTGCGAGGTTCTGATCGAGCGGCGCGGGCGCCGGGCGGATCAGTGGATCGGCAAATCCCCTTGGCTGCAATCGGTGGTTGTCACCGATCCGCAACTGACCATGGGCGATATGGTGCAAGTGGAGCTGGTTGCCGCCGGCCCGAACAGCCTGGAGGGACGATTGTTGACCCGGAAAACCGCCGCGCAATGGTGAAGAAGCACGCCGACTCCGGCGCAAGGGGGGCGGCGGAACCGCCGCAGCATGGCAAGGCGCGGGTGGAACTGGAATTCGACCGGCCGGCGCTGCTGGGCACCCTGTTCGGCCAGTTCGACCAGAATCTGATCACCATCGAGAACCGGCTGGGCGTCTATATCGCCGCGCGCGGCAACCGGGTGGCGGTGGAGGGCGAGCCGCTGGGGATCGCCCGGGCGCGCGACGTGCTGAACGAGCTTTACGCCCGGCTGGAGCGCGGCCTGCCCGTGGACAGCGGCGACGTGGAGGCGGCGATCGCCATGGTCGGCGAAACCACCTCCGAGGGGGTGCGCGTGGAGGCCGGCGGGCCGCCGGCGATGATCCGCACCCGCCGCAAGACGATCGTGGCGCGGACGGCGACGCAGGCGCAATATATCCAGGCGCTCGGCCATAACGACATGATCTTCGCGCTGGGGCCGGCCGGCACCGGCAAGACCTATCTGGCGGTGGCGCAGGCGGTCAGCCAGTTGATTTCCGGCTCGGTCGACCGGCTGATCCTGTCCCGCCCGGCGGTGGAGGCCGGGGAGCGGCTGGGCTTCCTTCCGGGCGACATGAAGGAGAAGGTCGATCCCTATCTCCGCCCGCTTTACGATGCGCTTTACGACATGCTGCCGTCCGAGCAAGTGGAGCGGCGGATCGCGTCTGGCGAGATCGAGATCGCGCCTCTGGCCTTCATGCGCGGGCGGACGCTGGCGCACGCCTTCGTCATCCTGGACGAGGCGCAGAACACCACGCCGCAGCAGATGAAGATGTTCCTCACCCGCTTCGGCGAGGGCAGCCGCATGGTGATCTGCGGCGACCCGAAGCAGGTGGACCTTCCCGACCCGGGCAAGAGCGGGCTGGCCGATGCGGTGAGCCGGCTGGAAGGAATTCCGGGACTTGCCGTGCAGCGCTTCACGGCGAAGGACGTGGTGCGGCACCCGATCGTCGGGCGGATCGTCCAGGCCTATGAGGGGCCTGATGCTTGACGTCGATTGCGACATAGTCGCCGGGGACTGGGACGAACGCTTCGACTGGGAGGGGCTTGCGCTTGACGCGGTGTCCGCGGCGCTGGCCGGCGGCGGACAGGGGCATCTGCTGGAAGGCGAGGGGGCGCTCGTCGAAGTCTCCGTCCGCCTGTCGGACGATGAGGAGGTCCAGCGCCTGAACCGCGATTATCGCGGCAAGGACAAGCCGACCAACATCCTTTCCTTCCCGATGCTGGAAGCGGCGGATGTGGAGGTCGTGCTGGCGCAGCCGGACATGGACCTGCTGCTGGGCGACATGGCGCTTGCCTTTGAGACCAGCGCGAGCGAAGCTTCGGACAAGGGCATCCCCCTTGCCGACCATGTGACGCATCTTCTGGTGCATGGAACCCTGCACCTGCTGGGCCATGACCATCAGGACGACCCGTCGGCCGAAGCGATGGAGGCGCTGGAAACGCGCATCCTCGCCGGCCTTGGAATAGCCAACCCCTATGCCGAGGCGCCCGAGATGGCACCCGCGGCAAGGGCAGTGGATGAAAGACCATGAGCGACCCTTCCTCTAGACCCGCGGACGGCCCTTCCCTCTGGAGCGCCGTCCGCGAATTCCTGCATATGAAAGGCCCGAACACCTTGCGGGCGTCGATCGAGGAGGCGATCGAGGAACATGCGGAGGAGGGCGCGAGCCCCGGAGACCTGGACCAGGATGAGCGCCTGATGTTGCGCAACATGCTGGAACTGGCCGAGCAGAAAGCCGGCGATGTGGCCGTGCAACGCTCGGATATCATTGCCATTCCCGACGATCATGATTTCGCCCGCATCGTCTCCGCCTTCCGCGAGGCCGGGCACAGCCGGCTGCCCGTCTACCACAAGTCCCTGGATGAAGTGACGGGCATGCTGCATGTGAAGGACATCTACACCGTCATCGCCGACCGCTTCGGCCAGCCGGCGCACGAAAGCGCGGCGTTGCCGGCGGTGGCGGACCTGCTTCGACCCGTGCTGTTCGTCCCCCCTTCCATGCCGGTCGTCGACCTGCTGACCGACATGCGCCGCAACCGCACGCACATGGCGATCGTGGTGGACGAATATGGCGGCACCGACGGGCTGGTGACCATCGAGGATATTGTCGAGGAAATCGTCGGCGAGATCGAGGACGAGCATGACGATGTGGAGCAATCGCTGATCGTCCGCCACCCGAACGGCCTGGTGGAAGCGGACGCGCGCGTCGATCTGGACGATCTGGAGCGCGATCTTGGCGTGCGCTTCATCGACGATGAACTGGGCGACGAAGTGGACACGCTGGGCGGCCTGTCGGTGCTGATGGCCGGCCGGGTGCCCGAGGCCGGAGAGCGTTTCCCGCACCCCAATGGCTGGGGCATCGAAGTGACCGCCAGCGACGGCCGCCGGGTGGAGCGGCTGATGCTGCATCCGCCGGTGGCCGCCGAAGCGGAGCCCGAAATCGAAGGCTGAAACTCAGCCTTGAAGCAGATTATGCCGCTTCATGGCGTGCCGGAGTTGATCGTAACTGAGCCCCAGCATCTGCGCGGCTCGGCGCTGGTTGTGCCGGCTGGCGCCCAGCGCCTGTTCCAGCAGCTTGCGTTCGTAAAGGGCTATCGCTCCACGGAAATCCGATGGCAGGGGCGTTTCGGTTTCGGGCTTTTCCGCTTCGGCCGGGCTGTTGGTTTCGGGTAGGGGCAGGGCCATGGCCGACGAGGGGCGGGTGAAGGCGCCGGTCGGCCGCCAGGGGCTTTCGAACGGATTGAGGTCCAGCGCGCCGATCGGCCGCTCCGCCTCGCCCCAGCGGTAGACGGCGCGCTCCACGGCGTTCTTCAGTTCGCGGACATTGCCGGGCCAGTCATGCGCTTCCAGCTCTTCCAGCACCCGCGCGGAAAAGCCGGGAAAGCGGTTCCAGCCGAGTTCGGAAGCCATCCGCCGGCCGAAGAAATCGGCAAGCGGGCGGATATCCTCCCGCCGCGCGCGCAAGGGGGGCAAGGTGATGACCTCGAAGGAGAGGCGGTCCAGAAGGTCGGCGCGGAATTTTCCCTGCTCGGCGAGGCGCGGCAAATCCTCGTTGGTGGCCGCGACCACGCGCACGTCCACCCGGATGACGCGCGTGCTGCCGAGGCGCGCCAGTTCGCCATATTCGACGACCCTCAGCAGCCGCTCCTGCCCGGCCGCCGTCAGCATGCCGACTTCGTCCAGGAAAAGCGTGCCGCCGTCGGCTTCCTCGAATCGGCCGGCCCGGGCGCGAACGGCGCCGGTGAAGGCGCCGGCCTCATAGCCGAACAATTCCGCATCCAGCAGGGTTTCGGGCAACGCCGCGCAATTGAGGCTGACGAGCGGCTCCTCCCATCGGGGGGAAAGGCGGTGCAGGCGCTCGGCGATCATTTCCTTGCCGGTTCCACGCTCGCCGACGACCAGCACCGGGCGGCTGAGGGGCGCGGCGGCGCTCGCCCTTTCGACTGCATCCAGGAAGGGGCCCGACTGGCCGATCAATTGCGTGGGTTTTTCCGGCATGGCGATGAAAATAGCAGATTGGGGAAATCTGCCAATAGTTGGCGATCCGCGCTGGATATTGGGGCTGTTCGAATTTCCGGGATTGATCCAAGCTTTTGATTTTACGAATATATCTTTTGAATAATGAAGTTGGCACGAAATCTGCATTGTTTGCTGCGAACAGAATAAACGGAGGTTGGAACGACGATGAAAAACCCGACTGCCACCAGTCCCACGGAACGGAGCGTTTCGTGAGCGGTCGGTCCCTGGCCCGGGCGGGTGGCGAAGCCCCCCTCTCTCTCGACTTCCCGTCCGGGCCGGTTTCTTTCACAATCGTCGGCGAATCCGAAACACCGACATATCGTAGCGAGGATCTGACAATGGGCATTTTCTCCCGCGCCCGGGACATCATCCAGGCCAATGTGAACGACCTTCTCGACCGCGCGGAGGATCCGGCCAAGACCATCCGTCTCGTCATCATGGAGATGGAGGAAACGCTGGTGGAAGTGCGGGCGTCCGCCGCGCGCACCATCGCCGACCAGAAGGAGATCCGCCGCACCATCCTGAAGCTGGAGCAGGCGCAGGCGAACTGGGCGGAAAAGGCCGAGCTGGCGCTTTCCAAGGACCGCGAGGATCTGGCGACGGCGGCGCTGACCGAAAAGCAGAAGGTGGCGCAGACCGCCGCCATGCTGCGCGGGGAAGTGGATGTGCTGGAAGAGCAGCTCCGCGCCCATGAGGACGATATCGGCAAGCTGGAAGCGAAGCTGCGCGAAGCCCGCACCCGGCAGAATGCGCTGATCTCGCGGCTGGAATCGGCGCAGAACCGCGCCCGCGTCCGCGCCATGACCCGTGGCGCCCGGGTGGAGGAGGCCTTCTCCCGCTTCGAGGTTCTGGAACGCCGCGTCGACATGGCCGAGGGCCGCGCCGAGGTCTACGATCTCGCGCCCGTGCCGAAGTCGCTGGAAGAGGAAATCGCCGAGTTGCGCTCGAACGATGCGGTCGCCGCCGAGCTCGCCGAGCTCAAGGCCCGCATGCAGCAGAAGCACTGAGCCGGCGGCGAAGGAAGGGGTTGACCCATGGAAAACCTGATCCCGCTGACCGCCATCATCGCCATCTTCGTCGGCATGCCCTGGCTGATCCTGCACTATCTGACGAAGTGGAAGCAGGCGAAGTCGATCACCGTCGAGGATGAGGATCTGCTGGACGAACTGCACGATATCGCCCGCCGGCTGGACGAGCGGATGCACACGATCGAGCGGATCATCGCCGCCGATCGTGGCGAAGCGCCCCGGGCGCCGGAACTGAACAAGGATGAAAGGCTGGGTGATTTCCGCTCGCCCGGCCAGCCGACGGAACTGCGTTCCCGTGGCCTCAGGAAGGACTATTGATCATGGCACGCCGCACTGGTTTCTACCTCGACAAGCGCAACGGCAAGGTGATGGGCGTCTGCGCCGGAATCGCCGACTATACCGGCTTCGATGTGCTCTGGGTCCGCATCGGCTTCGTGCTGGCGACGCTGTTCGGCTTTCCCTTCCCGCTGATCGCCTATTTCGTGATCGGCTGGATGGCGGATGCTAAGCCGAACACCCTTTATGTCGACGACGCCGATCCGGAGGAGCGGGAATTCTGGCAGAAGACCCGCGCCGCGCCCGGCCGCTCGATCCGCGAGGTGCGCTCCACCTTCCGCGATGTGGACCGCCGCCTGCGCGATATCGAGCTGACCTACACCAGCCCGAACCACCGCCTGGCCCGCGAGATCGACGAACTTCGCTGATCCGGACAATTTCAAAAGGGGGAAGCCCATATGTTCAACTCGCCTTTCATCGTGCCGGTGGTGGCGATGATGATCCCGATCATCGCGATCATCATGAAGAACTGGCGCCAGGTGCAGAACCGCAAGCTGGACCTGATGGAAAAAAGCACATCGGAACTGACCAATGTGGCGCAGGCGCGGATCGAGAAACTGGAGGCGCGGGTGGCCGTGCTGGAGCGGATCGCGACCGACAAGCGCCTGGCGCTCGCCGACGAGATCGACGCGCTTGGCCATCAGGGCCTGTCGCAGGCCCGTCCGCGGCTCGACCAGTAAGGACAAACAAATGATGGAATTTCTGACTTCGCCGACTTTCGCGATCGTCGGGCTCGGGGCAACGCTTGGCTGGGTGTTCACCACCTGGCTTCGGGTGAAGCACGGTTACCCGCTGGAAGGAAGCTGGGGGCAGGCGCTGAAGCCCGCGCACAACAATGAACAGGTCGAGCGGCTGAAGCTGCTCACGTCCGAGAACGCGCAGCTTCAGGCCGAACTGGGCGCCCTGAAAGACCGGGTTCAGACGCTGGAGCGTATCGCCACCGATGGCGGCAGCCGCCTGAGCCGCGAAATCGACGATCTTCGCCACTGAGCTTGCCGAAGGAAGGATCTGGACAATGGGGTTCTGGGAGGCGGTCGTTCTGATCGTTGCGATCGTGGTGATCGGCAAGGTGATGAGCGGGGGGCGGTGGAACAAGGAAAAGGGACGGTGGGAGCGGCATTCGCCCGACAATCCTTATGTGCGCGCGTCGGCCGGAGACGAAGTGACTCTTCTGCGCAAGGAGATCGTCAGGCTGAACGAGCGGGTGCAGACGCTGGAGAAGATCGCCATAGACCCCTCGCGCCAGCTTTCGGACGAGATCGAGCGCCTCCGCCATTCGCCGCCACGCGCCGGCGGCAACGGCCATCACACCGACGCCTGATCGCCTGCCTGCCTGAAACACAAGCCTTTCTCCGGCGGAGGTTTTCTTCGCCGGGGAGTTGCTTTAGGCGGTGCCCATGGCTTTGACTTTCGCCGAACTGGAAGAGGAATGGGAGGCGGCGCTCGACTGGGACGAGCGTTATGCGCTGCTGATCGACATCGGCCGGCAGTTGCCGCCGATGGACTCCGCTTTGAAGACCGCCGCCACAAAGGTTCCCGGCTGCTCGGCCAATGTCTGGGTGTATCCGGTGACCGAAGGCGGACTGCTGAAATTCCAGGCCGACAGCGATGCGGCGATCACCAAGGGGATCGTGGCGCTGGTGGTGCTGATGGCCGACGGCAAGCGCCCGGAAGCCGTGCTGGCAACGGATTTCGAGGGCGCCATCGACCGGCTCGGGCTTCGCCAGCATCTCTCCTCCAACCGCACCCAGGGTTTGCCGAACATGATCGCGCGTGTGCGCGAGGCCGCGGCCAGGATGGCGGCGTGAACGCCAGCCAGCCCTTCGACCGGGAGCGGATGCGCCGTTTCGTCGACAAGTTCATGTCGGCGGTTCCGCACCTGAACGCGCTGGGGATCGGTTTCGCCGATTCCGGGCCGGACTGGGCCGAATTGCAAATGCCTTACGCGCCGCAATTGGTCGCCTATCCCGAAACGGGGGTGATCGCGTCCGGCGCCATCTTCTCGTTGATGGATTCGGCCGCGGGTTTCGCGGTGCTGGTGAAGCGCGGCAAGCTGGAGCCGCATGCGACGCTGGATCTTCGCTGCGACTATCTGCGGCCGGCGGAGCCGGGGAAGACGGTGATTGGCCGGGTGGAGTGCTACAAGCTCACGCACCGCATCGCCTTCGTGCGCGGGATCGCGCATGATGGGGTGCCGGATCATCCGATCGCCCATGTGGCGGGAACCTTCATGTTCACGAGCGCGGACGCATGAGTGCCGGAGCCATCGCCCAACTGCCGCCTTACGCCGCCATGCTGGATTTGCGGATCGGCGAAAATGTCGTGACCATGCCGTTCAGCCCGCATCTGATCGGTTCGCCCGGTCGCCTCCATGGAGGTTCCGTCGCCGGGCTGATGGAGATCGCCGCGAACATCAAGGTCCGCGCGGCGCTGGAGAACGAGCCGGCCACGATCAAGCCGATCAACGTCACCGTCGACTATCTGCGCGAAGGCGCGATGGAGGACAGCCATGCCGAAGCCTTCATCATGCGGATCGGCCGGCGTGTCGCCAATGTCCGCGTGGAAGCCTGGCAGGGGGACCGGGGACGGCTGATCGCGGCGGCGCGGATGAACCTGCTGATTGCGCGCGAAGCGCCACAAAAAGCTACCTAGGCTTGAATCACTCCACGCACCGTGCGGAGGACAGGATGGGGCTGGAACTGGAACTGAAGGCAGGGCTCGGCGCGACGGAGGCGGCCAGCCTGTCGGGTGAACTGGATGCGCGCGCAGGCCGGCACCAGCCGGCAGAGAATTTGCGCGCCATCTATTTCGACAGCGAGGATGAGCGGCTGGGACGGGCGGGCATCGCCCTTAGAATCCGCGCCGAAGGCAAGGGGCTGGTGCAGACCGCCAAGATCGGCCGATCGACCGTCGGCGGCTTTCACCAGGTTCGCGAGGTGGAGGCGGTTGTGCCCCGCTGGCAACTGGATTTGCAGGCCGTTCCGGACGCGGCCTTGCGTGCGGACATATTGGAAAAGCTGGGCGGACAGGAGGCCACGCCGCGTTTCCAAACACGCATTCAACGCCAGCGCTGGGTGGTGCGGCACGACCATGGCATAGTGGAAGCCGCCCTGGACGAAGGTGAGATAAGGGCTGGCGCTGCGGTGATGCCGGTTCACGAACTGGAGCTGGAACTTCTGGAAGGTTCCCCGGAATCGGTGTTCGAACTGGCGGCCGACCTTCTGGGAAGCGAAATCGTGCAACTGACGCTGCCTTCCAAGGCGGCGCGTGGACAGATGCTGGCGAATGGCAAGACATGGCAGCCAGCCGTTTCCGGCGGCAAGCCCAGCCCGGCGGTTTCCGGCGAGCCCGGGGTGGAAAGCTGGGGCAGGGCGCTGGAGAAGCTGGCCCCCGCCATTGCCGGCAACCTGTTCCTGCTGTTCCGCGAGCCTGACCCGGAAGGCCCGCACCAGTTGCGCGTCGCGCTGCGGCGGCTGCGGTCCGCCATTCACCTGCACAAGCCCTTGTTGCGGCCTGGACTGGCTCTCGCGCTTTCCACCTCCGCGCGGGACATCGGGCGGCTCGTGGCGCCGTTGCGCGATTGCGACGTGCTGACCGAAGCCTTCGCCAGACGCGATGCCTTGAGCCCGGATCTGCTGGAGTCCTTGGCGGGGCATCGGCAACAGCTTCGGGAAGAAGTGATCCGGTCGCTTCGAGACGCGCGGGCGACGGGCTTCGCCATCCGGCTGCTTGGTCTCGCCTCCATCGGCGGCTGGAAGGGGCAGGCCGAAGCGCAGCATCTCACCATCGACCAATTGTCGGAAATCGCATTCGCCAAACTGTGGAAGAAGGCCTTGCGCCTGGGAGACAGCCTCTCCGCATTGGCGGACGAAGAGCGCCACGAGTTGCGGAAGTATCTCAAGAAAATACGGTATCTTATGGAAATTTCACCATCTTCAGTCGATCGAAAAAATTTCGCAGCCAGGATTAAAAAGCTCCAGGAAGAGCTTGGTTTTCTGAATGATGTTGCGGTTTTCGGCGATTGGAATCCACCTGTCCCGCCAGAACAGGCGAGTGAACTCGCCTCGGCCCGCAAACTATATGTGAAGGCCATGACCGAGCGATCCGACCTGGCGCTGGGCCGTGCCTGCCGCCATTGGCGGGATGTCAGGGGTTCGGCGCCGAACCTTGCAGCGCAGCCACAGCCTTGACCGCTTCCGTCACGCTGTCGCTGAAGAAGCCGTCTATTCCGGCCTTCAGATAGTCGGTTATCTCCGCCGCGCCATCGCCGCGCGCGAGCGGGCTGTCGCCGGAGCGGCGATTGGTGGGGAGGAAATAATTTTCGGGCCTGAAGGTCCAGACATGCACCTGAAGCCCGGCGGCATGCGCATCCCGCACCAGCGAGGTCGGCCTGGCGAGGTTGCCATCGGCGTCGCGCATGATGACCATCAGCCTTTCCGCGCCGATCCCGTCGACATGGCGCGCAAGCTGCTTCAGCCCCGCGGGCGTTGCCATGTCGGCATAGCTGCTTCCCGGCCGGTCGGGTGGCCCGCCTTCGCCCGCCATCAACTGGATGAGCCGCAATTCGGTGCGGGGTCTCAGCGCTTCCAGATTCCCGGCCTCGAAGCTCTGGATGAAAACGGGATCGCTCTTCGCCTTGTAGCCGGCCCGGGAAAGCGCGGCCAGAAGCGGCTCTTCCAGAGGCAGGCCGATGGAGCGGAAATAGCTGGGGTGCTTGGTCTCCGGATAAAGCCCGATCCGCCGGCCCAGGCGCTTTTCCTCTGCCTTCACAAAATCCAATATCTCATTGAAAGTTGGAATGCTTTCCTGCCCATCAAAAGCCATATTCGCCGGGCGGAGCTGCGGCAGCCGTTCGCGCACTTTCAGCGTTTTCAGCTCTGCCAGGGTGAAGTCCTCGGTGAACCAGCCTTCCACCTGCTGTCCGTCGATCTGCTTGCGCGTGCGGCGGGATGCGAATTCCGGGTGATCCGCCACATTGGTCGTGGTGGAAATCTCATTCTCGTGCCGCGCCACCAGATGGCCGTCTTTCGT
Organism: Sandaracinobacteroides sayramensis; assembly: GCF_022014495.1. Classification (GTDB taxonomy): domain Bacteria; phylum Pseudomonadota; class Alphaproteobacteria; order Sphingomonadales; family Sphingomonadaceae; genus Sandaracinobacteroides; species Sandaracinobacteroides sayramense. The sequence continues at coordinate 176,791 of NZ_JAKLSQ010000003.1, read as the reverse complement.
CGCCACCAGATCCGGCTCGATCACGTCGGCGCCCTGTTCGATGGCCAGCTTATAGGCCATCAGACTATGCTCCGGCCTGTCCGCCGAGGCGCCACGGTGGGCGATGATCAGGGGGCGAGGGTCAGAGGCGGCCATGGTGGAACTCGGGGTGAAGAGAAGCGCGAGCCCCAGGATGAGTGCAGGTTTCATGACATTCACCTCTAGCCTGAGAGCGTTGCGTTTTGGTGTCTGCAGGCATCATGGCTTTCGGCCTGTCTCGAGGATGCCGCGGGCGGATTCCACCAGCTTCCTCGCACCGGCTTCGTCGGGGTCCATGGTCTGCGGAACGGCGATGCCGCGTTGCGCCGCCGGCCTGTCCGTGATGGCCCGGTGCCAGCGGGCCATATTCTCATAGGGCTCGGGGTCGACGCCGGACCATTGCGCGGTCCGCGTCCAGCACCAGTTGGCTATGTCGGCAATGGAATAATCTCCCGCAAGCCATTCATTATTTGCAAGATGTCTGTCGAGAACTCCGAACAGCCGTTTCACTTCGCCATGGTAACGGTCGATGGCCGGCTGAATGCGTTCGGGAAAATAGCGATAGAAGACATTGGCCTGGCCCATCATTGGGCCGATCCCGCCCATCTGGAACATCAGCCACTGGATCACCAGGCTTCGTCCTTTGGCGTCGGCCGGCATCAGCAGGCCAGTTTTCTCGGCCAGATAGAGGAGGATGGCGCCGGATTCGAACACCGCGAATCCATCGTCGACGATCACGGGGATGCGGCCGTTCGGGTTCAGCGCCAGGAACTCCGGGCTCTTCTGCTCTCCGCCAGCGAGGTTCACCGAATGCACATCGTAGGAAAGGCCCATTTCCTCAAGCGCGACGGAAACCTTGTAGCCGTTGGGTGTAGGCGCGGTGTAGAGTGTGATCATGCCCGTCATTCCTGCCCTCGAGATTGCGGGAGACTAATCCAGCTGCCCCGACCGGGAACAGCCTAATTCGGGAGTGGTGCGAATGCGCGAAGGCGTGACCCGGCGAACGGCGCTTGCGGCATCGGGGCTGTTCTGGCTGGGCGGGATGGCGCCCGCGAACCTGAAGGCCGTTGAAAAGCAGGCGGGCGGACGGTTGGGCTTCGCCCTGCTGGATAGCGGCAACGGCAAAGTGATCGGCCATCGGGAGGATGAGCGTTTCGCTCTCTGTTCGACCTTCAAGCTGCCGCTGGCCGCCCTGACGCTGAAAGGGCTGGAAAGCGGCGAGTTCAGCGCGAAAGAGCGGATTGCCATCCGCAAGGCCGATATGGTGCCGCACGCGCCGGTGACCGGGCTGCATGTCGGCAAGAGCATGGGTCTTCGCGAACTGGCGGAGGCGACGCAGATCACCAGCGACAATGTGGCCGCGAACCTGTTGCTGAAGAAGCTGGGCGGGCCTGAGGCTTTCACGCGCCGATTGCGGGAACTGGGCGACGAGGTGACGCGGCTGGATCGGTGGGAACCGGAGATGAACCGGGTGATCGGCGATGACCCACGCGACACCAGCACGCCTCTCGCCCTCGCGAAGACCGTGGAGAAACTCGTGCTCGGCAACATGTTGAAGCCGGCAAGCCGGAACCTGCTGGTGACCTGGATGGCGAACACGAGGACGGGAATGGGGCGGCTGCGCGCCGGAGTTCCGGCCGGCTGGAAAGTGGGCGACAAGACCGGGACGGCAAGTGCGCCGGGCATGCCGAATCGAACCAATGATGTGGCGGTGATCTGGCCGCCCGATGGCGCGCCGCTTGTGGCGGCGGCTTTTTACGAGGCGCCCGGCCATTTTCCTGGGGGCTGGCCGCAAGACGAAGCCGTTCTGCGGGATGCGATGATCATTGCCCTTCAATCCATGGGTCTGGGGCACTGATTGTTTAATAATATATAAATATTCTAATTTCTTGATCTGAAATATTCATATACTGTCTCAGCAGTTGAGCGATTGATTCCCGGCACTTTCAAAAGATCTTCCAGCGCCGCGCCCTTTACGGCGCGCGCTGTTCCGAAGTGCGACAGCAGCGCCTTTTTGCGGGCGGGCCCTATGCCCGGCACTTCGTCCAGCGTGGAGACCGTCAGCGCCTTGCTGCGTTTGCTGCGGTGCGCCCCGATCACGAAGCGATGCGCCTCGTCCCGCAGGCGCTGGAGGAAGAAGAGCAGGGGGTCGTTGGGGGGCAGGGTGAGTTCGCGGCCGTCCGGCAGGTGGAATATTTCCCGCCCGGCGTTGCGATCCGGCCCCTTGGCGACGCCGACGATCGCGACATCTTCCACCTGCAGGTCTGCCAGCGCGGCGACTGCCGCCGAAACCTGCCCCTTGCCGCCGTCGATCAGCAGAAGGTCGGGCCAGCCCTCGCCGCCTTCGGGCAATTCCGCTTGCAGCCGGGCGAAGCGGCGGGTGAGCATTGCCGTCATCATCGCGAAATCGTCGCCCGGGGCGAACTCCCCCTGCTTCATGTTGAACTTGCGATACTGGGATTTGGCGAAACCTTCCGACGTCGCCACCACCATCGCCCCAAGGGCGTTGCTGCCCTGTATGTGGCTGTTGTCGTAGATTTCGATTCGCTCCGGCGGGGCTGGAAGCCCGAACAGATCGGCCAGAGCGTGCAGGTTGCGCTGCTGCGTGGTGGATTCGGCAAGGCGCCGGTCGACCGCTTCGCGGGCGTTGCGTTCGGCCTGTTCCACCAGCCGCTTCAGATGCCCGCGCTGCGGCACGCGGATTTCCACGCGGTGGCCGGCGCGGGTCGAGAGGGCCTCGGCCATGAGGGCGGATTCCGGCACCTCCCGATCGATGAGGATGAGCTTCGCCGGCATGAGGTCGGTGTAGAATTGGCCGAGAAAGGCCGCCAGCACTTCGGGTTCGGAAACGCCGCCGACATGGCTTGGAAAAACAGCCCTATGTCCCCAATTCTGTCCATTGCGTATGAAGAAAATCTGCACACAGGCAATGCCGTCGCGGCCGTGGATGGCAATCACGTCCGCGTCGATGGAATCCGTCTGGGCGTTGATCGCCTGGCTGCCCTGAATTGCGGTCAGGGCCTTCAGCCGGTCCCGCAGGACGGCCGCCAGTTCATAATCCTGGACGGCGGCGGCTTCCGCCATGCGGCCGCCCAGCTTCTTCTGCACCTGCTGGCTTCGTCCGCTGAGGAATTGCAGCGCTTCGTCCACCAGTTCGCCATAGCCGGCCTCGTCGATCCGGCCGACGCAAGGCGCCGAGCAGCGCCGGATCTGGTGCAGCAGGCAAGGCCGACTTCTGTTCGACATATAGCTGTCTGAACATGATCTTAGAAGGAATACCTTCTGCAAGGCGTTAAGCGTGGTGTTTACTGCTCCGGCCGAGGCGAAGGGGCCGAAATAGCGGGAATCCGGCTTTCGCGCGCCGCGGTGCTTGGAAAGGCGGGGAAAGGCATGCCCCTGATCCAGGGCGATGAAGGGAAAGCTCTTATCGTCGCGCAGGAGCACATTATAGGCGGGGCGGAAGCGCTTGATCAGCTGCGCTTCCAGCAGCAGCGCTTCAGCCTCCGACCGGGTGACGATGATCGTCATCTGCCGGGTTTGCGAGACCATCCGCTGCAGGCGGCGCGGCAGGCGGCTCACCTGGGTGTAGTTCGCCACCCGGTTCTTCAGCGCGCGGGCCTTGCCGACATAGAGCACCTGCTCATTGGCATCGAGCATGCGGTAGACGCCCGGCTCTGCCCCCAGCGTATCCAGCGTGTTGCGGATGGCGGCCACGCCCGCCTCCAGATCCGGATGCGAGGAACTGATCGCATAGGTGGCGCTTTCCTCGGCAAATCGGCCGGGCGATCCGGGTCTGCTGTTGTCTGGCGCGCTCATTCAGCCCGCAATATGGGGAAGCGGGTCAGCCCCGCAACAGGGTTACGCTCATTCGCCGGTTGCGCGGATCGAAGGGGTCTTCGGGGTTGAAGGGTTCGGTGGCGGCCACCCCTTCCAGCCTTGCGAACCGGCGCTCGGGAATGCCGCCGGCGAACAATTGCCGGCGGGTCATTTCCGCGCGGTCGGACGACAGGGTCCAGTTGTTCGCATCCATTCGGCTGCCGGGGCCGGAATAGGGCCGGCCATCGGTGTGGCCGCGGATCGCCAGCTTCTGGGGCAGAGGGGCCACCACTTCCGCCACCACGCGCAACAAGCTGATGGCGCGCGGGTCCATCGCAGCCGTGCCGGACGCGAACATGGAATAATCCGCCTTGTCGATCAGTTCGATCCGCAGCCCTTCGGGCGTGTGGGTGAAACGGATCTGCCCCTGCAATTCGCGCAGGCCGGGATCGCGCTCCAGCCGCTTGCGGATTTCGCTTTCCACCTTGCGAAGCTGGCCATCGTCGGAAAGGGCCGGCGCCCTGGCGCCGTTCGGGGCCTGATAAGGGGCGACGGGCACCAGCCCGCTGCGCTTGGCGTGGGGGGCTACGCCGTCCGGCTCTTCTATTGAACGTCCGGTCAGCATGCCGTTGGAACCGCCGCTCTGTTCGGATTGCAGCGCGGTCGGGGCGAAATAGTCGGCAATGCCCTTGCGCTTGCGCTCGTCGGTGGCCCCCAGCAGCCACATCAGCAGGAAGAAGGCCATCATTGCCGTCACGAAATCGGCATAGGCCACTTTCCAGGCGCCCCCATGATGCTGCGAATGCGCCTTGGCCTTCACTTTCTTGATCAGGACCTCCGGTTCGGGGAGGGGGCCAAGCGCCGTCATGATTTGCCGCCCCTCAGGCCTTCGAACACCTCGGTGAATTGCGGCTGGCGGGCCGGGCCGATGGCGGTGCGGGCGGTTTCCAGCACGATCGGCTGCGGCTGGTTGCGGAGCGAGGCGAGGATCACGCGGCGCACCACCTGGTAGATTTCGCCGTCTGCCTCGGTGATGGCGCGCAGCCGGGCGGAGAGCGGGTTCACGATCCCATAGGCCAGCAGCACGCCCAGAAAGGTGCCGACCAGCGCCGAGCCGATCATGCCGCCCAGCACGGCCGGAGGCTGGTCGATCGAGCCCATCGTCTTCACCACGCCCAGCACGGCGGCGACGATGCCGAGCGCCGGCAGGGCGTCGCCCAGCGTCTGCAACTGCTCAGCCGGTCGCAGGGCGTTGTGGTGGTGGGTTTCGATGGCGGTATCCAGCACATCCTCGATGGCGATGCTGCTGACCGTGCCGGTGCTGACGACCAGAAGCCGGAGAGTGTCGCAGACGAGGTGCACGAAGAAATGATCGGCCAGCAGGCGCGGATATTCGTTCCAGATCGGCGAAGATTCGGGATTCTCCACATGCGGCTCTACGGCGACCGCGCCTTCCGCCTTCAGCAGGCGCATCAGCCGCACGGTGAGGAAGATGGCGGAAAGGAAATCCTGCCGGTTGAAGCGGGGGCCTTTCACGATGCGCCCCAATCCGCCGCCCAGTTGCTTCAGCGAGCCCATGTCGTTGGAAACGATCAGCATGCCGATGGCGGCGCCGCCGATGATCAGCATTTCGTGGGGCAGGGCGTGCAGCACCGGCCCCAGCGAACCGCCGGCGATGGCGAAGCCGCCGAACACCATCAGGATCAGCACGACGACTCCAGCGATTGCCATCATGCTTCGGGCTCCTGATCCGGCAAGAGGGAGCCGGAGCCTTGTTGCCCCGGCGACTGGGGCCTTGGCCCCGGCCTCCAATACGGAAGCAGCGCCGCCGGGTTTAGGTCAGCCGAGACGATCGAACAGCGAGCCTTCATAGATTCGGGCGAAACTGCCCTGGGCGGCGGAGAGGCTGAGCTTCAGGGCGTTCAGTTCGACGAAGGCCGCCGTCAAGTCCACGCCGCGCACGTCGGCAAGCGATTCCGCGATCGCCACGCGGGCGTCGGCGATGCGCTTTTCCTCGCCTTCCAGCCGGGCCAGATTCGCCCCCATGGCGGAGCGTCCGTCGATCAGGCGGTTACTGGCGGCTTCCAGCCCCTCCAGCACGGCCGACAGCGCCTGCTGGCGGGTGGTGGGGTCCGGCTCGCGCAGCGCCGCGTTCAGGGCTTGCAACTGCGCGAAGGCGCCATTCGCGTCGTCGCCGAAAAGCTTGGGCGCGGCGGGTGGGGCAAGGCCCTGAATACCGGCGGCTTCCGCGCCTGAGCCGGAATCCAGGCCCTGCCAGATGGCGCTTCCATTGGCGTCCAGGGCGTAGGCGGCGGCACCGCCACGGCTGCCGGCGAAGATGTAGCGGCCGCTTTCGTCGCGGGCGTTGGCGCTGTCCAGAAGCTGGGTTTGCAGCACCGCCACCTCGGCCAGGGTGGCGGCCAGCCCTTCGGGCGAGATGGTGCCGTTGGAAGCGGATAGCGCCAGATCGCGGGCGCGCATCAGCGCGTCGGTGGCGCTTTTGATCGCCGTTTCGGCCGAGGCGAGGCGGCCGGCGGCGCGCTGGATGGCCTTGTTGTCGGCTTCCAGCCGCGCATCCTGCCGGGCGAGCGCCGCCGCCCGGTTGGCGCCGGCCGGATCGTCCGACGGGTCGGTGAGGCGGTCGCCCGTCGCCACCTGCCGGTCGATACGAGCCAACCGGTCCTCCAGCGCCGCCATGCGCTCGGCCTGCACCGGGATGGGGTTGCGGCTGTTGATATATACGGGGCTTGGCATGGGTTCGGCTCCTGTCAGCGGCCGGCGGCGAGGATGGCCTCGAAGGTCTCGCGCGCGGCCTGGATGATGCGGGCATTGGCCTGATAGGCCTGCTGCAGGCGGAGCATTTCCGCCGCTTCGGTGTTGAGGTCGACGCCGGAGCTTTGTTGCAGCGATTCGGCGATGCCGTTGCGGTTGCGGGTGGCGACATCCGCCCTGGAACGGGTTTCCGCCAGCGCCACCGAAATGGCGGAGACCAGCGAATCCTGCGCGTCGCCATAGGTGCCGGCCGGTCCGCCCCGGTCCCGCAGGGCCAGAAGCGCGCTGGCGTTGCCGTTGTTGCCTTCGTCCGCTCCGGCCCGTTCGATGCGGAAGCTGTCGCCTTCGGGCAGGCTGCCGCTCAGGCGCACGCCGAAGCCGTCTCCGGCCAGCCAGCCGCCGGCCGGGCCTGAGGCGAGCAGGGTTCCGGCATCGTCCCGCAGTTCGACCTGGCCGCCGGTCAGAATGGTGACAGTGTAGGGCGGCGTGGTGGGGATGGCGGCAGCGCTGTCCACCTGCAATTCCACCTTGGCGCTGCCGGCATTGCCGGCGGCCGGTTCGGAAAGCCAGCGCGCGGAGGTGGCCACCTGCTGCGGCGACAGCGCGCGCAAGGCGATGGTCGACGCCGGCCGCGCCGCGCCGATTCGGTAGACATCGCCGTTGCCGGCGTTGCCGGCGGCCGAAACCGTAAGCCCGTCGAGGGTGAGCGGAAGGCCGCCCGTGACCGAGCCATTGGCGTTGCTGAGCGTCCAGTCGGTGCCGTTGAAACTCAGTTCGGAGGGAAGCAGGGCGCTTCCATCCGCAAGGGAGGCGCTGAGGCGGGCGTCCGCGCCATTGGCCGCAGCGGCTTCGACACGGGGGGCAGTCAGGCGGAACAGCGGTTCGCCATCCGCGCCGGACAGATCGACGCCTTGCTGATGCAGGCGATTGAAATCGCCGGCAAGGTTCGTCGCCAGATGGTCCAGCCGTTCCTGCGCTTCCAGTGTCAGGGTGCGAGCGGCTGCAAGCCCGGCGAAGACGCCGCTCAGAAGCGTTGCCGGCTCGTCGTTTCCGCTCGGCCCGATGCGGAGTTCGAAGCCGGTCGCCACGGGCAGGATGCGCGCCGGGCTGGCGCTGCCGCCGTCCACCAGCGCCGGGCCGGCGGAGTCGGGGATGCGTACATTCGCCTGCCCGCGCGCATCGAACCGCACATCGACCGCGACGATGGCGGAGATCTGCGCCAGCAGCCGGTCCCGCTCGTCGGCGAGGCCGGCCGCCGTGCCGCTGCCGGTCGCCGCGCGGCGAAGCTGGGCGTTCACTTCCGCCAGCCCGCGAGCCAGCCCGTTCAGATTACGGACTTCGACATCGGCTTCCTTCGCCATATCGTCTTGCAGCCGTTGCAGTTCCGCCGCGCTGCGGTTGAAGCGTTCCGCCAGAGACGTGGCCCGCGCCAGAAATGTCTGGCGCAGCGCCGGGTTGGTCGGATCGGAGGCGAGGTCGGACAGGCTGCCGAACAGGTCCGACAATGGCTCGTCCAGCCCGGCCGAGCCGGTGAGGCTGGACTGGATGGAACCGAGCCAGCGCCTGGTCGCCTCCAGCGCCGCCACATCGCCTTCGGCGCGGCGGAGCGTATCCGCCTGCAAGGCGTCCAGCGCGCGGCCGATGGATTCCAGCCGCACGCCGTTGCCGCCGGCCGGGGCCAGTTCCAGCGGGCCATTGCTACCGGTCGGCGCCGGGGCCAGCGTGGTGGTGCGGCGCACATGGCCGGGGGTGGCGGCATTGGCGACATTGTCCGCCAGCACGTCCAGCGCGCGGGCGTAGGCGCGAACGCCGGATTGGGCGATGGAAAGCATATCCGTCATGTCCGTTTCTCCAGAAGGCGGGCGAGGCCGAAGGGTTGGGAAAGGGCGAGTTCGCCAGCGACGCCTTCCAGCGCCAGTTCGTGGGCGCTTTGGTTGGCGCCCTCGATGGCCGGCATGGCCGCGCGCAGCACCTGCTTCAGCATCAGCGCCTCGAAGGCTTGCGCGGCCTGCCGTAATTCCGCCTGTTCGCCGGCCGGCGTTGGAAGGGTGCCTTCGATCCTCATATCACCACAAGCTCCGCGCGAAGGGCGCCAGCCTGTTTCAACGCCTCCAATATGGCAACCAGATCGCCGGGCGCCGCGCCCAGCGCGTTCACCGCGTCCACGATGTCCGAGAGGCGGGCGCCGGGCGCGAACAGGGCCATGCGCGCCTTGTCCTCGCGCGCCCGCACGTCGGAATTGGGTGTGACGACAGTGTCGCCGCGCCGCGAGAAAGGCGCCGGCTGCGACGCCCGCCAGTTCTCGCCCACGGTGACGGTGAGATTGCCATGCGCCACCGCCGCCGGCAGCACCTGCACATGGCCACCGATCACCACCGTGCCGGTGCGGGCGTTCACCACCACGCGCGCCGGCGGCGCGGCCGGGCTGATTTCCAGCCCTTCGATCCGGGCGGCCAGCCGCACCCTGTCGGCGGCCGAGCCCGGCGCCTCGATGGAAATGGAAACGGCGTCCAGCGGACGGGCAATCGGCTGGCCGAATTGGCTGTTGATGCCGTTCGCCAGCGCTTCGGCGGTGGCGAAGCTGGGGGAAACCAGATCGAGCCGAAGCGTATCGCCGGACGCGAAGGGGGAGGGGACTTCGCGCTCCACCAGCGCGCCGCCGGGTATCCGCCCGGAGGTGGGGGTGTTGACGACGATGCGCGAGCCGTCCGCGCCTTCTGCGCCGAAGCCGCCGACCGTCAGATTGCCTTGTGCGAGCGCATAGGTGGCCCCGTCCACACCGCGCAGAGGCGCGAGCAACAGAGTGCCGCCGCGCAGCGATTTGGCGCGGCCGAGCGCCGAGATGGTGATGTCTATCCGCTGCCCCGGCTTGGCGAAGGGCGGCAGTTCGGCGGTGATCATCACGGCGGCCGAATTCTTCAGCGCCGGATTGAGGCCGGGCGGAAGCTGCACGCCCAGCGCCGAAGTCGCCGAGCGCATGGACTGAATGGTGTAGGCGAGATTGTCGTCGCCCGTGCCGGGCAGGCCCACCACCAGCCCATAGCCGACGAGGCTGTTGGCGCGCACGCCCTGGAAGCGCGCCAGATCGCCGACCCGCTCCAGCCGTACGGCCTGCGCCTGCGCCGGCGAAAGCCCGAAAAGCAGGGCCGGCCCCAACAGGCGGAGAAACATCCGCCGCATCAGAAGGGCGCCACGAAATCGAAGAAGCGGGCCAGCCAGCCCTGCTTCGCCTGCGCCGCGACTTCGCCGGTGCCGGTGTAGCGCAGCCGTGCGTCCGCCACGCGGGTGGAGGCGATGCGGTTGTCCGGGCCGATGTCCTCGGGGCGGACGATGCCCGTCAATTGCACCTGTTCCTCGCCGCGCGTCAGGGTGATTCGCCGGTCTCCGGAAATGGCCATGGCGCCGTTGGGCAGCACGGCGGTCACGAACACGGTGAATTCCCCGGACAGGCGGTTTTCCTGCCGGGCGGAGCCGGAGCCGCTGAAGCTGCTGTCGGCGCCGCCGCTGAACAGCCCTTCGGGCACCCAGCTGAAGGGCTTGGCGTCCGGCAGGTCCAGGCTTCGGCTGGAACTGCGGGCGGCATCCTGACCGGCCGACTTCTGCGCCTGCAATCGCTCGACGAGGCGCACGGTCAGCGTGTCGCCCACGGCGCGCGCGCGGCGGTCTTCCGCCAAAGCGAGCCTTTCCCCCACCGCCGGATTCCAGAGGCTGCCGGTGGCGGGCGGAGGCGGCGCGGGCGGTGCAAGCGTCGGGGCGATGGGCGGAACATGGCCGGCCAGCTTCTCCGCATGGGTGCATGCCAGAGACAAGGCTCCTGAAATACTAATAATCAGTATATTAGAGGCTCTGGTTGACATAACGCATCATCTCATCGGCCGCCGAGATCACCTTGGAATTGATTTCATAGGCCCGCTGCGTCTCGATCATGTCGACCAGTTCCTGCACGGCCGAGACGTTGGAGATTTCGAGCGAGCCCTGCCGGATCTTGCCCACGCCATTCTCGCCGGGGTTAGCCTGCTGCGGGGCGCCGGAGGCGGCGGATTCGCGGAAGAGATTTTCCCCCGCCGGCTCCAGCCCGGCCGGGTTGATGAAGGTGGAAAGCGAAAGCCGGCCCAGTTCGGTGGGGGCGGTCTCGCCGGGAAGCATCGCCGAAAGCGTGCCCTCGCTGGCGATGGCGATCTGCGTCGCGCCTTCCGGGATCTGGATGGGCGGTTCCACCGCATGGCCTTGCGGGGTCACCATCCGCCCCTCGCTGTCCCGCGTGAAGGCGCCGGCGCGGGTATAGGCGTAGCTGCCATCGGGCAGCGCCACCTGAAACAGCCCCTCGCCGTCGATGGCGAGATCCAGCGCATTGCCGGTGACGGAATAATCCCCCTGGCTGTGCACCCGCTCGGTGCCGGCCACCCGCACCCCGGCGCCGCTCGCCAGCCCCATGCCGAAGCGCGCGTCGGCGCCCGCCGGGGCGCCGCCGGGCCGGGCCGTCTGATACATCAGGGTTTCGAACGCCAGACGGTCGCGCTTGAAACCGACCGTGTTGGCGTTGGCGAGATTGTTGGAAATCGTCCGCAGCCGCGCGTCCAGCGCTTCGAGGCCGGAGCGGGCGATGTGGAGGGCCGAGGGCATATCAGGGGCCTTTCTGCTATTGCACGCGCATGAGGGCAGCGGCGCCCTCGTCCATTTCGCGCGCGGCGCTCAGGAGCTTCGTCTGCATTTCGAAGCGGCGGGATTGCTCCACCAGTTCGACGAGGGCGGAAGCGGCATCCATGTTGGACCGCTCAAGCGCGCCCGTCTGGATGGTGGCACCCGGATCAGGCTGGGCCTGCGGGGAACGGAACAGCCCATCCTCGCCGCGCTCGAGGCTGGCGGCTGGAGCCGATTGCAGCAGCAGTCTGCCCACCGGCGCCCAGACGGCTTCGCCGACGGGGAGGATTTCCAGCGCCCCGTCGTTCGCGATCCGGAGCGAGGAAAAGTCGGACGGGAGTTGCACCGGCCCGTCCTCGCCCATCACTGGCAGGCCGTCGCCCGTCAGCAGGCGGCCGCCGGAATCGACCCGGAGATCGCCCCGGCGGGTAAGGGCGGGATTGCCCGCCGCGTCCCCCACCGTCAGCCAGGCGTTGCCGTCGATGGCGATGTCGAGCGGGCGGGCGGTGGCCTCTACCCGGCCCTGGCTCTGCACGTCGGCCGGCGCTTCGCCGCCGGACTGCACGCGGGCGGTGCCGGCGGCGCCTTGCCCCACCAGCCAGCCGCCGGAAAGCGCCGCCATCTCGCGGCGGAACCCCGGCGTCTGCAGGTTGGCGAGGTTGTTCGCCGTCACGCCCTGCGCTTCCTGCGCGCGTTGCAGCCCGGTCAGCGCGGTGTAGATCAGCCGGTCCATCAGCCGCGCAACTGGATGATGGTCTGCAGCAGGGTGGAAGCGGTGTCGATGGCGCGGGCGTTGGCCTGGAAGTTCCTCTGCGCCGAAATCAGCCCCACCAGTTCCTCGGTCAGATCGACGTTGGAGCGTTCGAGCGAGCCGGAAGCGATGTTGCCGAAACCGTCCTGCGCCGCCTCGCCCACCTGCAGCGGGCCGGAGGTGGGGGAGAGCGTCCAGCTGACATTGCCATTCTGCTTCAGCCCTTGCGGGTTGGCGACATTGCCGATCGCCAGCTTGCCGATGGCGAAGGTTTCCCCGTTGGAGAAGCTCGCGCGCACGATGCCGGCCTGATCGACTCCAACGCCTTCCAGCCGGCCGGGGGCATAGCCATCCTGCTCCGGCGCGGGGACGGAGAAGGGCTCGTTCAGCGTGGTGGAATCGGCGTGGCTGATGCTGAAGCCGCCGGAGAAGGCGACCGGGCCTGTGGGCGTGGTCAGCACGCCATTGGAGTCGAAGGTGAGTTGCTGCGGCCCGGGGCCGGGGATCGGGCCAATCTCGGAGTCGCCCAGGAAGCTGCGGATTTCCCAATATTTGTTGGTGTCGCCGGGAGGGCTTTCCAGCCGGCGGTAATAAAGCGTCGCCGTCTGGGCGCTGCCGTCGGCGGCGAAGACCGGCGTGGAGGTGGCGCCATTGTAGCTGGCCGGATTGCCGCGGTCGAAAGGGGCGGTGGGGGCGGCCGCGGCCGCCGGCAGATTGGCGGTGAAGCGCACGGACGTGGTGGCGCGCGGCTCGCCGGAGCTGATGGGCAGGCGAAGCGCTTGCAACGCGCTGGCGCCCAGGCCCGTGACCGCTCCATCGGCAGTAGTGGGGAGGATTTGCAGGCGGCGGCCTTCGTTGTCGATCACCCAGCGGTTCTCATCGACGGAAAAGGCGCCGTTGCGCGAAAGGGCTAGGCTGTCGGCCCGGTCCCCGCCGCCCTTCACCAGGAAGAAGCCTTGTCCGGCGATGGAAAGGTCCAGCGCGTTGCTGCTGTTCTGATAGCCGCCCTGGGTGAACTGCTGCTTCACCGCCGCCACGGTGACGCCGGCGCCATTGGCGCGGTTCGCCGCCTGCGCCGCCGAGCGGGTGACGATGTCCCCGAACTCGACGCGCGACTTCTTGAAGCCCGAAGTGCCGACGTTAGCGATGTTGTTGCTGAGCGCCGACAATTCCGTCTGCGCGGCGTTGAGGCCGGTGAGCGAGATAAAGAAGGTCATGAAGCCGCTTCCTTTCAGGCGAGGCTGGTGACGGAGGAGAGGGGGAGGGAGCTGCCGTCTTCGAGCGTGAGGGAGAGGGCGCCGTCCTCGCCGATACCGACCGAGGCGACACGGCCCTTCTGATCGTCCGGGCCGGTGACTTCGCGGCCGATCCAGTTGGGGGCCGAGGCGCGTTGCCCGCCGCTCGCCAATGCTTCCAGCCGGCCGAGGGTCGCCCCCATTTCGGTGATGCCCGACACGGTGGAGAATTGCGCGAGCTGCGCCACGAAGGTTTCGTTGTCGAGCGGGTTCAGCGGGTCCTGGTTGCGAAGCTGGGTAACGAGGAGGGTCAGGAAATCCTCCTGCCCGAGGGTCTGCCGCGCTTCCTTGCCGTTGGAGCCGGAGGCGCGCAGGCCGAGGCCGGCGACGTCGAAACCGCTCATCGGCCCAGCCTCAGCGTTTCCAGCGTCAGCGACTTGGCGGTTTCCAGCACCTCGATGTTGTTGCGATACTGGCGGCTGGTTTCCACCACCTCCACCAGTTCGGCGTTCGGATCGACGGCGGCGACATGCACATAACCATCGGCGTCGGCGAGCGGGTGCCCCGGTTCATGCCGGCGCTGCGGCGCCATGTTCGCCTGCACCACGCCCAGCACATTCACCGTGGCCTTGCCGGACTGTCCTTCATACAGAGTCTGAAACACCGGCTTCAACGACCTGAAAGCCTGTTCCTGCGTGGCAGATACCGAGCCGGCGTTGGCAAGGTTGGAGGCGGAGCTGTTAAGGCGCAGAAGCTGCGCCGACATCGCCCGGCCGGCGATGTCGAAGATGCTGAGAGACAAGGTCATTCCCCCTTCAACGCGGACATGAGGCCGCCGATGCGGCCATTCAGGATGCTGAGCGTGGAGCGGTAGCGGACGGCGGTTTCGGTGAACTGCAACTGCTCGGTCGCCAGTTCCACGCTGTTGCCGTCGAGCGAGGGCTGCAGCGGCTGGCGGTAGAGCAGCCTGGCCGCGGCGGCAGCTTCCCCGCTCATATGCCCGATATGGGTGACGCTGGGGCCGGAGACGCCGCCTTTTCCGCTGGACAGCAGCGCACCAAAATCCAGATCCCGCGCCTTGTAGCCCGGGGTTGCGGCATTGGCGATGTTGGAGGCGAGAATCTGCATCCGTTCGCTGCGCGCGGCCAATGCCGTGCCGTGCACTCCGAAAAAGCGATCCAGCCGATCCATTTCGCGCGCTTCTCCTCCTGTCCCGGCCGTTCCGGGCGAGGAGAGCCAAGCAAGCGCCGTGCCAACTATCCGGCCCGAGACATTCTGTTTCCTGAAGTCCGCAAACCGGCACCATGGTTCCGCCCGGGTTCCGCCAGGCTGGCACATGGGTTCCGCTTTTCGGCCTGCACGCGCCTTTGGGGCGATTGGCCTGTTTCTTGCGGACTCCATGATTTGAAACGGCTGGAGTGGCTCATGTTGAAATATTCTGCGATCTCGGTGCTTCTGTTCTCGGCCACCTCATTGTCTGCGTCCGCCGAGCAACTCCGTCGCGAAGCGGAGCAGTTCACCGGCTCTGCCGTTCGGCTGGACATGCGGCTGCCGGTTCCGGCTTGCGATTCGGGCTTCGCTTTCCGGCAGGGAGGAGCAAAGGCCGCGCGGCTGGAAGCGACCTGCCCGGAAACGGGCTGGCGCATGTCCCTGCCTGTCGTCGCAGCCGCACCCGCCGCCCTGCCGAGGCGCGGGCAGCAGTTGCGCGTGGAAGTGGAAGGGCAGGGCTACCGCGCCACTGTGGATGGGATCGTCGAAACGGCGAACGAACGGCAAGGCACGATAATCGTCCGCAACGCCCGCTCCGGCACGCGGTTCATGGCGCATGTCGATGCGGATGGCCGGATCCTCACATTTTCTTCCGGCCGTCCGCTAAAGGATGGGGTGGTGCAGCCGTAAGCCTGCGCTGAACCGATGGCGAACCGCCGTCGACTGGTAAGGACTGAGGCAGCTGATGTTCGATCCCATCTCTTCCCGCGCCGGGGCGCTGGCCGCGCTCGAAGGCCGTCGGGCAGTCGCGCCGCCGGCCGGCCATGAAGCCGCCGGTGGGCCGGCGTCGCTGGAACGGCCAGCAGCGTCCGCCAAGGTGGAGGCAACCGCCGAAACCCGGCAGATTTCCCGCGCGCTGGCGCAAAGCGCCCCGGTCGACATCGGCCGCGTGGCGGAACTGCGCGAAGCCATCAAGGCCGGCAACTATCCCACACGGCCCGAAAGCATCGCAGACGCCATGATCGCTTCCCTGAAGCGCTGATCCTTCAGCCGGTAAAGCCCATCAATTGAAAGCGGGCGGGGAGGGGAGCCTCTGCCCGCCTGCGCGCGTTGGTGGCCGGGTCATCGAACTCCAGCGCCCGGGCGTGCAGCATCATGCCGCCGACACCTTGCTGCTGGGGCTGGCCATAGACCGGATCGCCCCAGATAGCTGAGCCTGTCGCCAGCAAAGTGGCATGGACCCGGATCTGGTGGGTCCGGCCAGTCTCCGGCTGAAAGGCAATCAGCGCGGTTGCCCCCTGCCTTTGCAGCACTTCCCAACGGGTCCGGGCCGGTTTGCCATCGGCCGATACGATCATCCGCCAGCCATCCGCACGGCTGCTCTGCTTCAGCAGGGGCGCGTCGATTTCGCCGCGATCATCGGCTGGCGCCTTGTCGACCAGCGCCCAATAGAGCTTCTTCACCTGTCCTGTTTCGAACTGCCGCGACAGCGCCCGAAGGGCGGACGCGCGGCGCGCCAGCAACAGGCAGCCGGAGGTGTCCCGGTCCAGCCGGTGGACTGCCTGCGGCGCCGGGCGGTTGGGCGCATAGCCCGGCAGAATATCCTCCAGGCTCCGGGGCGTTCGCGGCCCCGGGTGCACGGCAAGCCCGGCCGGCTTGTCGATCACCAGCCAGTTCGGCGCATCCAGCAGGATCGGGGGCAGGGCGGATATCGGCGTGGACATGTGCCGGCTGTTTAACCTCGCCGGGAGCCGGCCGTGAAGTCGCCCTGAGGCCACCAAACGGCATCTGTCGGCTTCGAGGCTTCAGTTTCTTGCACCCATCCGGCGGGCAGGCCCCGCTTCACCCAGGCTTCACCAAGGGGACATGTAGATGACGATCATCAACACCAATCTTTCGGCCCTGCGCGCCCAGAGCGGCAGCCGAATCGCGCAGGCCGGGCTCGACACCGCCATGGAGCGCCTGTCGACCGGCCTTCGCATCAACAGCGCCAAGGACGACGCCGCCGGCCTCGCCATCGCCCAGCGCATGACTGCCGATGTGCGCGGCCTGTCGGTCGCCATCCGCAACGCCGGCGACGGCATCTCGCTGGCCCAGACCGCCGAAACCGCCATGGGCGAAGTCGCCAACATGCTGCAGCGGATGCGCGAACTGGCGATGCGGGCCTCCACCGGCACCATGTCGACCGAAGCGCGCGAAGCCCTGCAGGCGGAAGTCACCCAACTGATCGGCGAAGTCGACAATGTCGCCAATCGCACCGACTTCAACGGCGTGAAGCTGCTCGACGGCTCGTCGAAGGCGCTTTCGCTGCAAACCGGCGCCCGCGCCGGCCAGACAGTGCAGCTGACGATCGGCTCGGCCCGCGCCGGCGACCTCGGCACCGGCAGCGTCCCCGGCCTCACCGCCACCGGCGCCTTCGAAACCTCGGCCGCCAACCTCGTCGCCAACCAGGCGCTGCAAGCCAATGACCTTCGCATCAACGGCGTGACCATCGGCAGCTCGCGCAACACGGACGACAGCGTTTCCTCGGTGGCCAAGGAAGCTTCGGCGATCGCCAAGGCCGCTGCCATCAACCGCGTTTCCGACCAGACCGGCGTGCGCGCCGTGGTCGGCGCGACGACGATGACCGGCACGGCCATGACCGCCGCGGCGCTGACGGGCACCGTCACCATCAACGGCGTCACCACCGGCTCCATCACCACGTCCGCCAACGCCGCCGCCTCGCGCACGGCGGTCGTCGACGCCATCAACCTGATTTCCGGCCAGACGGGCGTTCGCGCCATCGACACCGGCGACTCCAACCTCGGCATCCGCCTGGAAGCGGCCGACGGCCGGAACATCGAAGTCTCGCTGGACACGCTGACGGCGGGTGCCACCGGCCTGAAAGTGGGCGCGCAATCGGGCAGCTACAGCCTGGTCTCGGAATCGGGCGGCCCGATCCTAGTCGACTCCGTGGGTTCCGGCCGGCTTTCGCGGGCAGGTCTTGCCGCCGGCAGCTTCGAACGCGGCGTTTCCACCGTCTCGACCGACGCCCGCGCCGTCGCCAGCGCCGCAAACGGCTCGGATGCGCGGGTTCTGAACACTGGCGATCTGGTGATCAACGGCGTCTCGATCCGCGCTTCCAAGGCCGCCGACGACACCTATTCCGACACCACGGCCGGTTCCAGCAACAAGGCGGCCAGCGCCATTGCGGTCGCCGCCGCGATCAACGAAAGCTCGGCGCAGACCGGCGTCACGGCGACGGCGCGCGCGCTGACGATCGACGGCACCACCACCACGGTGATCGCCGCCGATGCCACCGCCACGCTCGTCATCAACGGCGTGTCGATGGACATCGCCCTGAAGGCCAGCGACAGCGCGCAGCAGACGCGGGAGAATGTCGCTTCCGTCATCAACAACTTTGCCGGCGCGACCGGCGTGACGGCCAGCGACAACGGCCGTGGCGGGCTGTCGCTGACAGCGGCGGACGGCCGCAACGTGGCGGTGTGGTTCGACTCCGACGAAGCGGCGAGCGCCGCCAACTTCGGCCTTGGCGCCGCCACCATCGCCGGCACCGGCACGGCCTATACCGTCACCGGCGTGACCGACCCGGCGGACGTGTCGGCGGCCACGGTGAACACGGCTTACGCGCAAGTCACGCTGAACAGCAGCAAGGCGATCGACGTGCGCGCCGGCAGCCAGGGCTTCGCGGCGGGTTCCAACTTCGCGAACCTGGGCTTCGAGGAGAACCGCTACGGCGCCGATGTCGGCGGCCTGAAGGTGAAGGACATCGATATCTCCTCGCAGGAAGGCGCGCAGGCGGCGCTGAGCGCTCTCGACGAGGCGCTGCAGGCGATTGCCGTCAACCGCGCCGAACTGGGCGCGGTGCAGAACCGGCTGGAAGCGACCATCAACAACCTCTCCAGCGCCAGCACCAACACCATGGCTTCGCGCTCGCGGATCCAGGACGCGGACTTCGCCGAAGAGACCACCAACCTGGCCCGTGGCCAGATCCTGACACAAGCCGCGCAAGCCATGCTGGCGCAGGCCAACCAGAGCCAGCAGGGCGTGCTGCAACTGCTCCGCTAGGCCATTATCGGCGCTGAGGTTCCGCGCTGACAACTTAGGCCGGTCCCTCCTGTTGGAGGGGCCGGCTTTTTTACTGGCTAGACGAAAAACCTTCGGCGCCGGCCCGGTTGAGCACGAAGGCGCCCGAATCGGTGAGGGTTTCCACCAGAACGTCGATGCTGGAACCTATCCCGTGCCCGGACTCGGCATCCGTCCTGACAAGAGCCAGCCTTCGAGCGCCGAACAATTCGAGTGCGCGCGCGGCATATTTGGCGGAGTTCCAGGGGGCGACGCGATTGTCGTTGAGACCGACCAGCAGCAGCGTGTCCGGCATGTCGTTTGCGCTTCCCAGAATTTGATAGGCGTCTGTGCGCAGCAGATCGCGAAAGCCTTCTTCCGTTCCCGGATCGCCCATTTCCGCATATTGGTTGGGACCGTTGGGCTCGGAAGCGAGCCGGGTCGGGTTGAGGCTGGCCACATTCAAGATCATCGATCGGAAGAGATCGGGGCGTTTGAGCGCCGCCGGAGACGCGAGCAGACCGCCGGCACTGGTGCCGATCACCGTCATCCGTTCGGGTGTGGTGAGCCCTAGTTCCACGAGCCGCTCGCCGCAGGCGACGAAGTCCGCATGGGAATTGGGCTTGTTCGGCCCGCGGCCGGCCTCATGCCAGGCCCGGCCGCGCTCGCCGCCGCCTCTGGTGCCGCAGAAGGCGACTGCGCCACCTTCGCCGATCAAACCGAAGTAGTGGCGGGCGTAATAGGGCTCTGCCGTGTTGATGCCATAACTGCCATAGCCTTCGAGAAGCATCGCGCGCGGCTGCTTCCCTGTCTCGGGGCCAGGCAGAAGGATCGCTAACGGGACATGCGTGCCGTCCGCGCTCACGGCCTCTTCGGCAACCTGCCTCCAGCCGCGCGTGCCGGCATAGGTCGTCCAGTCGATCCCCAACGAGCGGACTTTGCCTGCGTCCGCACGGAACCAGCGCGGTGCAGTGAACCAGTCCTGCATTACGAATATGGCGCCCGACCGCTCCGCCGTCGGCTGTAGATATCCCAGGGAACCGCGCATCGGCAGTTCGACATCCGCAAGGGCGACGCCCTCGCCATGGGGACGGAAGGCAAGGCGGGAAATCCCGTCCATCTGGGAACTGAGATATATGCCCTGATCCGTCGCCACCAGGCCGGTCAGTATCATTTGTCCTTCAGGAACAATGATCTCCGCATCGGCAAGCCCATGCCCCTTTGCCAGATCGAGGCGCAGCAGCCGGCGATTCGGAGCGCCTTTGCTGGACAGGAGATAGAGCCAGTCGCCCGCGATTGCGGCGCCGGACGACTCCGTATAGCTGATCTCATCCGCATAGGTCGCAATCTCGCGCCAGGCGGGCCGGCCGGCGAGCAGGTCGGCGCGGCGGGTAACCAGCACCCGCTGGTCGGCCCGGGCGCCCACTCCCAGGCCCAGCACCCAATCGCCGCTTGCGCCCGCAACGACCTGGGGAAATTCCTGCGGCTCGAACGCGGGGCCGCGCGCCGAACTTCCCAACAGGCTGGCTTTGTCTGCCGGGGTGCCGAGGCGATGCAGGACGACCTGCATATGCTTGGTGGCGTCAGGGCCATCCGCGCTTGTCATGCGGGTGATGGCGGCCGTGCGGTTATCGAGCCATGCCGCTTCGAATTCGCCCCATACCGGAGCCACGATATCCGGCAACAAGCGCCCGCTGGCCGTGTCCACGAAACGGATTTCGCCGATTTCAGCACCTTTCGAAGACAGATGGAAGGCAATCACCGAACCGTCCGGCGAAAGCTGGTAACTGGAAATGGCCGCTCCTTCGCCGTGCTGCTTCTCGGGGTCATAGAGAATGCGCTCGGTTCCATCGGCTGAACGCATCACGAGTTTGGCGAACTGGGCGTCAGCGTCTCTGCGGCGGTAAAATGTCCTGTCCCCCGAAATCTCGACCTCTAGGAACTGCGTGCCGGTCGCGAATGCCTCCGCCGTGCGTTCACGCAGACGCTGTCTGCCCGGGAGGGCGGCAAGCTGCGCGGTCGTATGATCGCCGGCCTGCCGGATAAACTGTATCACCTCGTCGCGCCGTTCCTCCTGCTCCATCCAGCGATAAGGGTCATGGATTTCCTTGCCGAAAACCACTTCCCGATAGGATTCCCGAGCCGGAACGACAGTGGCATTGGTGAGGGTTTGAGCGTGGCCGCCTACGGGAAGCATGAGAGCAAGTGACAGCGCCGATGTGAACTTCAGGATGTTCATCGCACAACTCCCAAATGATCAGGATATGAAAGAGCAGCCTCACCGTAGTGGGACTGGTGGATGAAACAGAGTTTCTCCGAAAGAGTCCAGACCAGTCGAGGGAGGGCGGGAGTGAGTTTGAATAGATTCGGGAACTCTGCCACCCGGGGTCAAGCCCGTAGTGACAGGAATTGGTAACTTCCTACCACAAATACAAAATAACGCATTACCAGGCAGAGAAAGAGAGCACGCCGAACTCCCTCCTATTCTCTTGCGGATGTCGTCCGCTCTCCAGCTTATCCTGGGTTGTTGCCAATGTCGGTCAGAAGGGGGCCGAAACGTGCGAATCCTCGGCGTTGAAACGGATTAACAGTCCTCCCAGTTTCCAAGCAGTTCGCGCACCTTTCCAAGCGCTGACTTCTTGATCTGGCAGACGCGCGCAGCCCCTACTCCCAGAGTCTGGCCGATCTCCTCCAGATTGAGCTCCTCGACGAAATAGAGTTGCAGAACCATGGCTTCCCGCTCGGGCAATTCCGAGATGGCTTTCACCAGCGCGGCCCTGAGATCGCCGGCTTCCAGATGGTCAAGCGCATCGGGCTCGTCGGCGGCGAACCAGATGCTGTGGTCCGAATAGACTTCGTCGATCGATTCGTAGCGCACGCCCTGGGTGGCGTTCAGTTGTTCCTGCAATTCGCCAAGCGGGATAGCGAGCTGGTTCGCCAGTTCCTTTTCTGTTGGCGGGCGCCCCAATTGTCCGGCGAGTGTCGCCCGCGCGGCATTCAACTCCCGCCTGCGCCGCAAGGCGGAGCGGCACATGGTGGCCTGCTTGCGCAGGGCGTCTATCATTGCGCCGCGCACGCGGACGCTGGCGTAAGTGGCGAACACGGCCTGGCCGCGCTCCTCGAAGGTGCGGGCCGCTTCGATCAGCGCGATCATGCCGATCTGCGCCAGTTCCTCGATGTCGAGCGCGGTCGATACCCGGCCATGGGTGTGCCAGGCGATCTTGCGAACCAGGCTGAGATGCGTTCGGATCAGTTGCTCCGGGTCCGGCTGGGCCAGTGCCGCCGGAGAGTAAAGCCCGGGATTCAGCGCGAATCTGGCGTCCATGTTGTTCCTTCCGCGCTTTCAGTGTTGAGAAGAGTGTCCCCGACCACGGCCACGACTTCGACGTCGCGCCCCTCGGGCAGTTCGGCGAAGGCGAGCACGGGAATTCCGGCCGGGCGAAGCAGGCGGAACAGCGCCCGGCGTGTCTCCGCCTGCGAAACCAGGGCAACAGGCACCGCCTCGGCGATCGAAGGGGCAGCAGCCTGTGCAAGCGCTTCCGCCAGCCGCGAGGAGAGGCTGGGTTCGAAGGGATAGTCCGAAAGCGGCGCCGCGCGCTGCGCCGACAGCAGAAGGCTTTCCAGCTGCGGCGAAAGCGTCAGAAGTCGCAGCGGCTGCGCTGGAGAGCCGAGGCCGGCGACGATCAGCCCGCCAATTCGCGCGCGCACCTGTTCCAGAAGCTGGCGCGGCTCCTGCGTGCCCGGCGCGACCTGGGAAAGGGCGGAGGCGATCCGCTCGAAGCTGCGAAGCGACACGCCCTCTTCCAGCAGCATCTGGCAGACGCTGGTGGTGACATGCAGCGGCAGATGCTTGGGACTGACGCTCGCCGCAAGATGTGGATGGCGAGCCGCCAGATTCTCCACAAGGGCGCTCATATCGTCTTGAGAGAATATGATATAAGATTGTTTTTTCAATATAGTGAAAAGATGTGTTCCAATAACGGTTGAAGAATCGACCACGGTGTAACCGGCCGCTACGGCTTCCTGCTCCAGCGCCGGGTCGATCCAGCGCGCGTTCAGGCCGAAGGCTGGATCGCGCACACTCCGGCCTGGCACTTCGCGCGCGACATGCTCCGCCTCCAGCGCCAGAAGGTCCGCTGCGAAAGCCTCGCCGGCTCCCGACTGTTCCCCCGACACGGAGATACGATAGACCTGCGGCGCGAGCCCCAGATCGTCCCGCACGCGGACCGGCGGCAGGATGAAGCCGAGTTCCTGCGAAAGCTGGCGGCGGATTCCGGTGATCCGCGCCATCAGCGGCGCTTCGCCATCCACCAGCGGAATCAGCGCATAGCCGATTTCCAGCGTGATGCTGGCGGATTCCTCGACATCGGCCCAGGTGATCGCATGTTCCGGCGCTGAGGAAATGCCGGGTTCGGGCGCCTGGCGGTCTGCCGGCTTTCGGCCCAGCTGCCATGCCACCCCCGCAGCCAGCAACGCGGCCGGCGCCAGGATGATCTGCGGCATCGCCGGGAACAGGGCAAGGGCGCCCAACACTGCCGCGGCCGGCCACCAGGCGGCGGGCGCGGCGAACTGCTGGCCGAGTTGCTGGGCAAGTTTCCGGTCCTCCGTGGTGCGGGTGACGAGGACGGCTGCGGCGATGGAGAGGAGAAGCGCCGGGATCTGGGCGACCAGCGCATCCCCTACCGACAGCAGCAGATAGGTGTCCGCCGCTTCGGCGAACCCCAGATCATGGCTGACAACGCCGATAATCAGCCCGCCGACGACGTTGATCAGCAGGATCAGGATTCCCGCGACGGCATCGCCCTTTACGAATTTGGAGGCGCCGTCCATCGAGCCGTAGAAATCCGCCTCGGCCGCCACTTCCACGCGCCGGGCCCGCGCTTCGTCCGGTGTCAGCATGCCGGCGTTCAGGTCCGCGTCGATCGCCATCTGCTTGCCCGGAAGCGCGTCCAGCGTGAAACGCGCGCTCACTTCCGAGACACGGCCGGCGCCCTTGGCGATCACCGCCAGGTTCACGATCATCAGGATCACGAACACGATCATGCCGACAACGAAATTGCCGCCGATCAGCACCTTGCCGAAGGCTTCGATCACATGGCCGGCGGCGTGGGTGCCCTCATGCCCATGCACCAGCACGACGCGGGTGGAGGCGACGTTCAAAGCCAGCCGGAACAAGGTGGCGAACAACAGGACAGTGGGGAAGGCCGAGAAATCCATCGGCCGCCCCGCCTGCAGCACCACCATCAGCATCACCAGCGACAGCAGGATGTTCGCCACGAAGAAGATGTCGAGCAGCAGGGCCGGGATCGGCACCACCATCAGCAGCACCACCGCCAGGATGGCGAGCGGGAGCAGCGACGAAGCGAGCCATGCGCGCGCCTCCGCCCGATGTGCGAACGGCAGCAGGGCCTGCAACATCAGCCGCCCAGTTCCGCCAGCAGCAGATAGGCGATCCGCGCGGCCCCGGCGGGAGGCATGACTGAACTCTGCCCGCGCGGCGCCACTGCCGGACTGCCGGTGACTGGGGGCAGCCTAGGCTCGGCTGGTGGCGCAGGCTGGCCGGACAGGCGATTGTCCAGAAGCGCATATATCTGCTGGAGGCTGCGGGGCGCCCCGCCTTCGTAGAAAATGGCGCGGTTCGCCCGCGCCGCGGCTGGAAGCAGCGTCGCGCCGGCCGTTCCCGGGGAACTTGCCAGCTCGCGCAGGAACTTCAACGCTCCACCGACGCCCAGGAAATGCGCAAGGTAGAGATCGGTCTGCCCGACGGCTCGCCCAAGCCCCCCCTGAAGCGCCCGGGCATTGTCGGCCATATGCTCGGCCGCCATCAGGCTGGCGACCATCGGGTTCCGGCGCAAGGCCAGCGCCTCGCTGCGGGGGAGGGCGCCGATCCCATGCGCCGGGCCATGGCGTGCCAGTGTGCCGAGCCAGGTCGAATCGATGAACTGGAAGAGGCCGGTGGCGGACGAGGTGCGCGCGCGCGCGTCAGGGTTGAAACCCGATTCCAGCCTGGCCGTGTTGAAAAGGGCGCCGAAGTCCGCTCCGGTCCGGTTCGCGGCGGCGGAGAGCGCCGGCAGCATTTGCGCGGCCGCCCGCGCCAGTCTGGGCGGAAGCGCTGCGGCAGAGCCGGAAAATGGGCCGGTGGACATGCTTTCCTCTTAGCAACTGGCGGGTGCGAGCGGCGCGGAACTCCCTCCGTTCCGGATCAAATCCAAGGGGTTGCGTCATTTGCCTGCCGGATGGCGGCGCATTTGCGACCGCGCGGCACAAACCGTTGCCGCCGGCTTTGAGATTTCGAAGCCGGACGGGGCTTGACGCCGGGAGAGGGAGCGCCGACTTAAAGGCCATGGACCGCGACCAGTTCCTGATGGACCCCGCCGCCGCGCTTGGCGCAGCCGTTTCCACCCCTTTCGCGCCCGTTGCCGCTTCGCCGGCGGCCGGGCTGGTGCCGATCGTCATCGAGCAGTCGAGCCGTGGCGAGCGCTCGTTCGACATCTTCTCGCGCCTGCTTCGCGAACGCATCGTGTTCGTGAACGGCCCGATCGAGGATGGAATGGCCTCGCTGATCGTGGCGCAGCTTCTGTTTCTTGAGGCGGAGAACCCCAAGAAGGACATCTTCATGTACATCAACTCGCCGGGCGGGGTGATCACCTCGGGCATGGCGATCTACGACACCATGCAGTATATCCGCCCCAAGGTCGGCACGGTCTGCATCGGGCAGGCGGCCTCCATGGGCTCCTTCCTGCTGGCCGCCGGGGAGCCGGGGATGCGCGTCAGCCTCGCCAACGCCCGGATCATGGTGCACCAGCCTTCGGGCGGCGCCCAGGGGCAGGCGACCGATATCGAGATCCAGGCCCGCGAGATCATCCGCATCCGCTCGCACATGAACCAGCTCTACGCGAAGTTCACCGGCAAGCCGCTGGAGGAAATCGAAAACGCGATGGAGCGCGACAAGTTCATGTCGGCCGAGGAAGCCAAGGCCTTCGGTCTGGTGGACGAGGTGATGGAAAAGCGCCCGACTCCCGCCGAAGGTGAGCTGAAGGCGGCTTGACCGGTTCGGGCGATCCTGCCGCGCTTCGTGGCGCGGACCTGTTTCCGGCGTCGGGAAACCGCCCCGTTCGCGCTTGCGGCCCATTCGCTCTTGCAGCAAGCCGCATGCGCGCTAACATGGTCGTCTGCGGTTTGCGTACCGCGGGCGCGAAAGTGAGAATATGACCAAAGTCAGCAACGGCGACAGCAAGAACATCCTCTACTGCTCCTTCTGCGGAAAGAGCCAGCATGAGGTGAAGAAGCTGATCGCCGGCCCCACCGTCTTCATCTGCGATGAATGTGTCGAGCTTTGCAATGACATCATCCGTGAGGAGACGAAGAACTCGCTGGTGAAGACGCGCGACGGCGTGCCGACCCCGCGCGAGATCATGGCGGTGCTCGATTCCTATGTGATCGGGCAGAGCCATGCGAAGCGCGTGCTCTCGGTCGCGGTGCACAACCATTACAAGCGGCTGGCGCATGGCGCGAAGGGCGCCGAGGTGGAACTGGCCAAGTCCAACATCCTGCTCGTCGGCCCGACCGGCTGCGGCAAGACGCTGCTGGCGCAGACGCTGGCCCGCATTCTGGACGTGCCCTTCACCATGGCCGACGCGACCACGCTGACGGAAGCCGGCTATGTCGGCGAGGATGTGGAGAACATCATCCTGAAGCTGCTGCAGGCCAGCGACTATAATGTCGAGCGGGCGCAGCGCGGCATCGTCTATATCGATGAAATCGACAAGATTTCCCGCAAGGCGGACAACCCCTCCATCACCCGCGACGTGAGCGGGGAGGGCGTGCAGCAGGCCCTGCTGAAAATCATGGAGGGCACGACCGCCAGCGTTCCGCCGCAGGGCGGGCGCAAGCATCCGCAGCAGGAATTCCTGCAGGTCGACACCACCAACATCCTCTTCATCTGCGGCGGCGCCTTCGCCGGGCTGGACCGGATCATTTCCGACCGCCTGCAAGGCAAGTCCATCGGCTTCGGCGCGCATGTCGCCGCGGCGGACGAGCGCCGCACCGGCGAAGTGCTGCGCCAGTGCGAGCCCGAGGATCTGCTGAAGTTCGGCCTGATCCCCGAGTTCGTCGGCCGCCTGCCGGTGATCGCCACCCTGGAGGATCTGGACGAGGAAGCGCTGGTGAAGATCCTCACCGAGCCGAAGAACGCGCTTTCCAAGCAATATGCCCGCCTGTTCGAGATGGAGGGCGTGAAGCTCTCGTTCAGCGACGACGCGCTCACCGAGATCGCCAGGCGCGCCATCGAGCGCCGCACCGGCGCGCGCGGATTGCGCTCGATCCTGGAAGGCATCCTGCTGGACACGATGTTCGAGCTGCCGGGCATGGAAACCGTCGAGGAAGTGACGGTGGACGGCGAAGTGGTGAGGGGCCTGAAGCCGCCCGTTCAGATCCTGCGGGCGGACAAGGCGGCCTGATCCATCAAGAGAGACAGGGAAAAGGCCGGGTTGGCAATAGCCGCCCGGCCTTTCTCATTTGGTGATTGTGCAGTTTGCAAACCCATGCAGCGAACGTCGCTTCCGGTGGGAAGCGGCGACTATGCAACTCCCTCGTCACCCCGGGCTTGACCCGGGGTCCAGCTGTTTTCCTGAAGCGCTGCGCCAGCTGAAAAGCTGGACCCCGGGTCAAGCCCGGGGTGACGGCTGTTGGAAATGTCCGGTGTCAGGTCGGCGACCGCACAATTGCCGTTGGTTGGCAAACTGCATAATCGCCTTTCTTTTGCGGCTTTTCATCCGGGTGGTCAGGCTTGGCCTACCCGGGCCTTGCCTGATTTGACCGCGGAGGTTTCTTCCGGCTCCTCCGACTTGGGGGCAGGCGGAAGGGCCTCGATCTGAACTGCTCGAACTGCCTCCCGCCCTCGATCCCGCTCCAGCTCGCGGTCGACGGGCAATGCAGGCGCCTGCTCCACGATCACCCCTTGGGCTTCCAGCAATTGCGCCACCAGCGCCGTTCGGGCGTTGGCCGCCGCCGCCGATTCGCCTGTCAGGCGCCGGGCGCTGACGCGGGCGCTGTCGGTGCCCCGCCGGCCGAGCGCCCAGGCGATAGCCTGCGCCTGAAGCTCATCTTCCAGGATGCTATCCGACAGGGCGAAAGGCGGCAAGGCACCCGGCGGTGGCAGCAGGCTGATCGTCCAGCCCGGAGAATCCGTAGCAAGGCGCGCTTCGGCCTGCATCAGCTCCACCAGCGAGCGACCGTCCTGCACCTGCGCGGTCGCCACCCGGGCAACCGAGTCGACGAGCACCTCGTCCACCGGCACACCGGAAACCAGGGAAAGGCGCGCCGCCATATCCGCCCGCACCAGTCGGTCGACGCCCACATCGGTATCGGCAGCGCGCGCCCGTTCCAGTTCGGCGCGGCCGCTGCCCTGGTTTGCCAGCACCTGGCTCAATTGCATCTGCACAGGGCGTTTCAAGCTCTTGCTGAGCCGCCGCTCCAGGTCTTCGGTGGCCTTGCCATGCACGCGATCGGTCAGCACCGTTGCCCGGACCACCAGTTTCGAGCCGGTGAAGACGGGCTCCAGCGCCACGATCCGGCTGTTGCCGCCGAATTCGGCGGTTATGCTGTTGCGAATGGCGCGCGAGGCCCAGGCCTCCCAGGCGATCTGCTTCAGGGAGATCGCCAGCGGAACGGCCAGCACCACGAACAACAGGACCAGCGCCACCGCCTGCCCCTGAGTCTGCCGGGGCGACAGGGCGGACCCGAAGCCATAGAGCCGCGCCATCAGCGCCACGCAGAGGGTGATGGCGATGAAGTTGGTGAGGAACAGCGCGAAGGCGCCGCCCGCCACCGCCATGTTCGCGGCGGCGAGGCCATAGCCGACGGCCGCCAGCGGCGGCATCAGCGAGGTGGCCAGCGCCACGCCGACGATGGTCTCGCCACGCCCCTTGATCGTTGCATAGCCGCCGGCCAGCGCCGAGAAGACCGCCACCAGCAGGTCGAAGAGGTTGGGCCGGGTGCGCGAGAGGATTTCCGACGTCATGTCCTGCAAGGGCGACAGCAGCACGATCAGCGCCGTGAACAGGATGGCCAGCGCCGTGCCGCCGACCAGCGCCAGCAGGCTCTTGCGGACTTCCGGCCAGTCGAAGGTCGCAAGCGCGAATCCCAGCCCCACGATCGGCGCCATCAGCGGCGAAATCAGCATGGCGCCGATGACGATGGCCGGTGAGGACAGCAGCATGCCGAGGATGGCGATCGCCGCCGACATCGTGATCATGAAGGCGTAGCGGCCCGACCAGGGCGCCTCGTCATGCACGCGCTTCAGCACGGCCGCATGCTCCACGGAGTCGACCATGGACCGCCGGTGCCAGACCTTCACTTTGCGAACAGCGCGTGACTGGCGTTCTTCATGACCTCCGGCGGAGGCGCTCGTTTCGACCCGTTCGACTTCGACCATGGTTCGGGACTAGCATGGCGCGCAGGGGATCGGAACCATGTCAGGGTTCGCAATCCTCCGGCTCGGCCTTCTTCTTCTTGCCGCCCATGAAACCGCCCAGCGCCCCGCCGACAGCGCGGCCAAGCCCGCCGCCTATCGCGCCACCCGCCGATTTCGCGCCCTCGGTCGCTGCGTCCGGCTTGCATCTGGGCTTGCCGCTTGCGGTGGCGCCAGCCATGCCGGGCAGCTCATCCATCCCCAGAATTCCGCCGGTGCGGGAAGCGAAGCGCGCCTTCACGCTCCATTCCTGCACCCAGTCCTGCCTCGGATCCTTTGGGCGCGGCGGGTGGACGATAGTCTGTTCCGGCCCATGCGAGGTCAGCAGCAGGATGCCGGATTCCGCGGCCGCCACCGCTTCCTTCGGGATGGCGCAACTGCCTTGCGCGGGCGGCATGAGCTGCTTGCTGTTCACCAGACGCGCCGCTTCCGAAGGGGAAACGAAGTCCGACAGGCCGGAATAGAAGGTCTGCACCTCTGACGAGGTCCAGAAGATGATGGTGGGGGACCCGCCTTCTTCCTTGCCGCTGACCATCTGCGCGAAATGGCCGGTGGCGCCGGGAACCGGATTCCATTGCAGTGTGACCGCGCCCGACGCTGCCTTCTGCTGCTTCAGGGAAACGCCCTGCATCCAGTCCTGCTGCAGGCTGAAGGCCATTTCGGGCGCGAAATTGCCGCTGACCTTATGCTCCCCCGGCAGCGAGGCGTTCTGCGGCACGGGGCGGCTGCCGTCCGGCTGCTCGCCATTGGGCCAATAGACATAGGTGGGCCAGGTGGAAGCGCCGGGCGGGCGGGCGATCCGCACCCGCTCGCCGGCGAAGAGATTGGGGGGCATCTGGCCGGCCGCCATTTTCGCGAAATCGAACACCAGCGGCTGCCCCGGGCGGGCCGACTCGCCACAGCCCCAGAACAGCAGCAGCTTGCCTTTCGGCCGCTCGAAGTCATCGCCGGGCGAGGCCGGCGTTCCGCGCCTGGGGGCGCGAAGCGGCAGGCCCGCGCCCATGTTCATCGATGCAGGCACGGCATGTGTCGCGGCCCCGGGTGCAGGCGAGGGGGGCAGTTTGGAGCCGAGGTCGAGCGCCAGCGTCTTCAGCGGTCCGCCCGCGCCACCGCCCATCGCCATTCGCATCATGTCCCCGGCGGATGGCGCCGCTCCTTGCGAAAAGCCGAAGCCCGATTGCGTGCTGGCGGACATCCAATAGACCGTCTTGGGCGGTATCACCTTCTGCGACTGCGATGTGACGGGGCCGGCGGCCAGAACGGCGACAGCGGCAACGGCCAATGGTATGACAGGCTTCATGATTTCTTTCCCCCTGCTTGCTCTCCCTTCAAGCGGAATGGAAAATACAACAGCAATCTTCCACAGAAAAGCGGCATGTCGAGCGCCGCATGGATTTGACATCCGCGCCGGCCGGCCGCATCTTTCGCCGATGCAAATGCGCTTCACCCTTCACGCGGGCCAGATTCCGGCAAGAACGTAGCCCCGGGCGCCGAAACGCACGCGCTCCGGGTCCGGGGCGCCCATTCTTCTGACATTCCCGAACCATGAAAAGCCAGATGGCGTTCAGCCCCTGCGCATTGGAGCACCCCCATGAAGAGCCCGAAGGCGGCCGCCCGCCCGCCCATTCACATGCTGGAGGAGGAAGCGGAAAAGCTTTCCAATCTGGCGATCAGCGTCGAGGAACGCCTGCCGCAGGTGAGCGAACTGCTGCTGGGTGAAATCGACCGCGCGAAGCTGCACAAGGCCGGCCGCATCGACAAGGATGTGGTGACGATGAACGCCACCGTCGACTTCGTCGACAGCGCAACCGGCGCCGAACGCCGGGTGCAGCTGGTCTATCCGCCCGAAGCGGACATTGCCGCCGGCCGGATTTCCATCCTGACGCCGATCGGCGCCGGGTTGATCGGCCTCAAGACCGGCCAGTCCATCCTCTGGCCCGACCGTGAGGGCCGGACCAGGATGCTGGAGATCAGGCGGGTCGAGCAGGCGGCGTAGCGCTTTCCGTCTCGACATCTTCGGCGGGGAGATAGAGTTCCCCGCCTTTCTCCAGGAATTTCGCGCGCATTTCTGCCATGCCTTCCTCGGCCGCTTCGGCGGCGAGGAAGTTGTCGGCGGGCTGGTTCTGCTTCATCGCGAATTCGCGCACCTCCTGCGAGATGCGCATGGAGCAGAATTTCGGCCCGCACATCGAACAGAAATGCGCGGTTTTCGCGCCTTCGGCCGGCAGCGTCGCGTCATGGTATTTCTCGGCCGTCTCCGGGTCGAGGCTGAGGTTGAACTGGTCCCGCCAGCGGAATTCGAAGCGGGCGCGGGAGAGGGCGTCGTCGCGCAGTTGGGCCGCCGGATGCCCTTTGGCGAGGTCCGCTGCGTGCGCCGCCAGCTTGTAGGTGATGACGCCCACCTTCACATCGTCCCGATCCGGCAGGCCGAGATGCTCCTTGGGGGTGACGTAACAGAGCATCGCGGTTCCGAACCAGCCGATCATCGCCGCGCCGATTCCCGAGGTGATATGGTCGTAGCCCGGGGCGATGTCGGTCGTCAGCGGCCCGAGCGTGTAGAAGGGGGCCTCGCCACAGGCCTCCAGCTGCTTTTCCATATTCACCTTGATCTTGTGCATCGGCACATGGCCGGGGCCTTCGATCATCACCTGGCAATCCATCTCCCATGCGACCTTGGTAAGTTCACCCAGCGTGTGAAGTTCGGCGAACTGGGCGGCATCGTTCGCGTCGGCGATGGAGCCGGGGCGCAATCCGTCACCAAGGCTGAAGGAAATATCATAAGCCTTCATGATTTCACAGATTTCTTCGAAATTTTCGTAAAGAAAGCTTTCCTTGTGGTGGGCCAGGCACCATTTGGCCATGATTGATCCACCGCGTGAAACAATTCCTGTAACCCGCTTTGCTGCAAGCGGAACATAAGGAAGCCTGACGCCGGCGTGGATGGTGAAATAATCCACGCCCTGTTCCGCCTGCTCGATCAGCGTGTCGCGGAAAACCTCCCAGTTCAGATCCTCGGCGATTCCGCCCACTTTCTCCAGCGCCTGGTAGATGGGCACGGTGCCGATCGGCACCGGCGAGTTGCGCAGGATCCATTCGCGGGTGTCGTGAATGTTGCGGCCGGTGGAAAGGTCCATCACCGTGTCCGCGCCCCAGCGGATGGCCCACACCATCTTGTCCACTTCCTCGGCGACGGAAGAAGCGACCGCCGAATTGCCGATGTTGGCGTTGATCTTCACCAGGAAGTTGCGGCCGATGATCATCGGCTCCAGCTCCGGGTGGTTGATGTTGGCGGGAATGATGGCGCGGCCGCGCGCGATCTCGTCGCGCACGAACTCCGGCGTCACATGCGCCGGGATGCTGGCGCCGAAGCTCTCGCCGTCGGCGGCGCGGGCCAACGCCTGTTCGCGGCCGAGATTCTCGCGGATCGCGACATATTCCATTTCGGGGGTGATGATCCCGCGCCGGGCATAGGCCATCTGCGTGACGGCGCCGCTGCCTTTGGCGCGCAAGGGATTGCTGTTCGGATGCGGGAAGGGCTTCACCTCGCGCTGGCCGCTGCGCAGCAGGCCATTGTCTTCCGGCTTCACTTGCCGGCCTTCGTAGCGCTCCACATCTTGCCGCGCTTCGATCCAGGCCGTGCGCAGCTTCGGCAGGCCGGCATTTATGTCGATGCTGGCGGAAGGGTCGGAATAGGCGCCGGAGGTGTCATAGACGCGCACCGCCGGCTCGCCCGAGGATGGCTCCAGCGCAATTTCCCGAAGCGGCACGCGGATTTCCGGATGCAGTCGGCCCGGCACATGCACCTTGCGCGAAGCGGGGAGGGGGCCGGTGGTCACCGGGGCGGTTTCGAGATGCGATGGAATGTCGGCCACGTCTGTCCTCCTCAGGGATTCGGACGGAAGGCGGGCTTTTCTTTTGCCACTCCCTCCCTCCGCCGGTGTCAACCGGATCAGGTTCGACGGGTCGAGGGCTGCTGCCCACCTCTCAGCCGCGCGTCAGCGGCCCCCCGGGGATGAAAGGGATGTAGCCCGGCGAAGGCCGGACAGCAAAGGAAAACTCGCGCTTGCATGGCCGGGCAGGGGATGCCACCCCCGCCCAATGCTTATCGGCCATCGACAGCCCCGCGAAGCCTTTCTGGATGCGCTGCAGCGCGGGCGGATGCACCACGCCTGGCTGATCGCCGGCCCGAAGGGGGTCGGCAAACGCGCCTTTGCGGACTGGGCGGCGCTGAAGCTGCTTTCCGGCAGCCCCGGGCCCGGCGACACGCCGGCGGACGATCCGGCGGCGTCGCTGGTGGCGGCGGGTTCCCACCCAGACCATCGGCTGCTGGCGCCGCCGGAGGAAGGGAAGGGCAGCGCCACCGCCTCGATCGTGGTCGACCAGGTGCGCGAGCTTTCGGACTTTCTGCACAGCTATCCCGCTATCGCCCGCTGGCGGACACTGATCGTCGACTCCATCGACGATATGAATATCAATACATCCAATGCGTTCCTGAAAGAACTTGAGGAGCCACGTCAACAAACCATCTATCTGCTGGTAAGCCATGCCCCGGCCCGGCTGCTGCCGACCATCCGTTCGCGTTGCCGGATGATCCGGCTGTTTCCACTACCGGAAGCGGACGTGCGGCAAGTGCTGGAGCAGACCAACCCCGACATGCCCGCCGCCGATCTGGAACCGCTGGTGACGCTGGCGCGCGGGGCGCCGGGCGCGGTTTCCGATCTGGCGGGAGCCGATCTCGCCGGGCTGGAAAAGACGCTGGATCGAATCGCCGCCGGTGGGGATGCGGTGCCGCTCGCCCGCAGCCTGCAACCGCAGGCCGCCATCCCGAAATTGCGCGCGCTGCTGGCGCTGGTGCCCCGCCGTCTGGCCGCCGCCGCGCGCCGGAACCCGGATCCGCGGCTGTTGCAGCTCTATGAGGAAGCGGAAGCGCTCGCCAGGGACGCCGTGCGCCTTGCCTATGACCGCCCTCAGGTGGCAATGGCCCTTGCCGACATCACGGCCCGCGCGGGCCGCATCCAGGACAATCGATGAGCCGCTATTTCGTCACCACCGCCATTTCCTACCCCAATGGGCGGCCGCACATCGGCCATGCCTATGAAGTGATCGCCACCGACTGGCTGGCGCGCTTCGCCCGGCTGGATGGGCGGGACACCTATTTCATGACCGGCACCGACGAGCATGGGCTGAAGATCGCTCAGGCCGCCCGCAAGGAAGGGGTGACTCCGCAGGCATTCGTGGACGCCATGGTGCAGCATTTCGTCGCCATGTGCGACAAGCTGAACATCAGCCGCGACCGCTTCATCCGCACCACCGATCCGGACCACAAGCAGGTGGTGCAGGCGCTCTGGAAGAAGCTGGAGGAAGCGGGCGACATCTATCTCGACCGCTACGAGGGTTGGTACTCCGTTCGCGACGAGGCCTATTACGACGAGGAGGATCTGGTCGTCGCCGAGGATGGCACCAAGCTGGCGCCGACCGGCACGGAAGTTTCCTGGACGGTGGAGGAAAGCTGGTTCTTCCGCCTCTCCCGCTTTCAGGAGCCGCTTCTGAAGCTGTATGCCGACCAGCCGGAGTTCGTTCAGCCGTCTAATAGAATGAACGAGATGCGGGCTTTTGTTGAAAGAGGATTGAAAGATCTTTCGATCAGCCGCACCAGCTTCGACTGGGGGGTGCCCGTGCCCGGCTCCGACAACCATGTGATGTATGTCTGGCTGGACGCGCTGACCAACTATCTGACGCCGTCCGGCTGGCCGGCCGCCGGCTGGGAAGCGAAATGGCCCGCCGACCTGCATGTGATCGGCAAGGACGTCGTCCGCTTCCACGCCATCTACTGGCCGGCCTTCCTGATGTCGGCTGGCCTGCCGCTTCCGGGCAAGGTGTTCGGCCACGGCTTCGTGCTGAACCGTGGCGCGAAGATGTCCAAATCGCTTGGCAACATCGTCGAGCCGATGGGCCTTGCCGACAGTTTCGGCGTCGACCAGCTTCGTTACTATCTGCTGCGCGCCATCCAGTTCGGGCAGGATGGAGAGTGGAGCCATGAGGCCATCGCCCGCCGCATCAATGCCGATCTCGCCAATGATCTGGGGAATCTCGCGCAACGCACGCTCAGCATGATCGCCAAGAATTGCAACGGCGAGGTGCCCGTCGACGGCCCCGCCCTGCCCGAAGACGAGGCGCTGGTGACGCAGGTTTCAGCCATGCTGGAAGAGGCGAGGGCGGCGCATGCGGCCGTCCGCCCCGACCTCGCTCTGGATGCGATCTGGGCGCGGGTATCGGATGTGAACGCCTATCTGAACGAAATGGCGCCCTGGTCTCTGCGCAAGACCGACCCGGCGCGGGCGGATGTGGTGCTCTACCATGCCGCCGAGTGCATTCGGCGCATCGCCATCCTGGTGCAGCCCGCCATGCCGGAAAGCGCCGCCAGATTGCTGGATCAGCTTTCGGTGGCGGAAACGGATCGCGATTTCGCTGCCTTCGCAAAGTGTCTGAAACCCGGCACGCAACTGCCTGGACCACAAGGCATATTCCCGCGCTGGATGGAGCCGGAGGAAGATGCCGCTCAGTGAATGCGGCCGGCGTCTCCACCGCCGGTGAAGATGTCGGCCTCGTCCGTTCCGGCGGACACGGGCGTGCGATGCACATAAGCGAGGATGGCCAGCCCGATCAGCGCGGCCAGTAGGGAACCGCCGTAAACCCCCATCTTCACAGCCAGTTCCACTTTCGCGCCCTCAAAGGCGAGCTTGCCGATGAAGAGGCTCATGGTGAAGCCGATTCCCGCGACGAAGCCGATGCCGACGATGGAGGGAATGCTGCCGGGCAGCTTCGCCCGGAGCAAAAGGCCGGCCAGTATCGTGCCCAATGTGATGCCGATCGGCTTGCCCAGAACCAGGCCCAGCCCCGCGCCCAGGCTGACCGGATGCTGGATCGCCGCCGCAAAGCCGCTGCCCACCGCAGCTCCTGCGCTGGCAAGCGCGAAGGCCGGCATCACCCCATAATGCACATAGGGGCGGAGCTTGTGTTCCAGCTCGATCAGCAGGGATTCCCCCCGCTCGTTGCGCATCGGGATTGCGAGCGCCGCCAGCACGCCGGCGATCGTCGGGTTGATCCCGCTCATCTGCATGCAGACCCACATGGGCATCGCCAGCAGCATATACATGCCGTGCCAGTTCTTGCGCTGGCGCATCAGCAGCAGCATCGGCAGATAGAACAGCGCCACCCCGCCCAGCCAGCCCATGTGCAGGCTGTCGGAATAGAAGAAGGCGATCACCAATATGGCGATCAGGTCGTCGACGACGGCGACGGCCAGAAGGAATATCTTCATGGCCGGCGGAACGCGGCTGCCGAGCAGCGCCACCACGCCCAGCGCAAAGGCAATATCGGTCGCGGCCGGGATGGCCCAGCCATGCTCGAAGCCGGTGCCGTTCGTCATGAACAGATAGATGAGGGCAGGGCATAGAACGCCGCCAATGGCGGCGATCAGCGGCATCAGCGCGGTTGATGCGCTGGAAAGGGCGCCTTCCAGAAGCTCGCGCTTCAGTTCCAGCCCGACATAGAAGAAGAACACCGCCATCAGCAGATTCTTCACCCATTCCGTCAGCGTCATGGAGATGGTGATATCGTGGAAGCTGACGGTGCCGACGCTTTTCAGCAAGCCGCTCTGCATCGGCGCCCAGGCCGAATTCGCCAGGAACATGGAGACTGTCGCCGACAAGAGGAGGACGATTCCGGGCCATGCCTCGGACGGCACTTTCTTCAGCATCTGGAGCATGGCCTTTCCTTGCCTGCGCAACGCGCAATTGTGAACCCCCGGACAGTGCTGGATTGAAACCGCAGGGCCATGGCGCCAAATGACGCCGATGCTGATCGATTCCCATTGCCACCTGAATTACCCCGGCCTGGTCGAGGATGAAGAGGCCGTGATCGCCCGCGCCCATGAGGCGGGTGTCGGGGCGATGATTTCCATCTCGACGCGGGAACGCGAATGGGATGCGGTGATCGCCGGCGCCGAGCGCCACCGCAATGTGTTCGCGACCGTCGGAATACACCCGCATGAGGCGGACCAGCACCCCGATATCGACACGGCGCGCCTGGTCGCTGCCGCAGGCCATCCCAAGGTGGTGGGCATCGGAGAGACCGGGCTCGACTATTATTACGACAAGTCCGACCGGGAGCGGCAGCGGCGTTCCTTCCGCGCGCACATAGCCGCCAGCCGCGAGACGCAGCTGCCGCTGATCGTCCACACGCGGGATGCGGAGGACAACACCATCGAGATGCTGGGCGAGGAGATGGCGGAAGGCGCCTTCCCGATGGTGATCCACTGCTTCACCGGCTCGACGCGGCTGGCGGAGGCCTGTCTGGCCCTTGGCGCCTATATCTCCATCTCGGGCATCGTCACCTTCCGAAATGCGGCGGCGCTTCAGGAGACCGCAAGGCTGATCCCGGCGGACCGGCTGCTGGTGGAGACGGATTCCCCTTTCCTCGCCCCGGTGCCGATGCGGGGCCGGACCTGCGAGCCGGGTTATGTGGTGCACACCGCCCGCTTCCTGGCAGACCTCCGAGGCGAGGATTATCAGGATTTGGAATCAATTACTGTTAACAATACATTGAAATTGTTCAGCAAGATGTCAGAAAATTGCGGCTGATCATGCTGGGTTCCGGAACGTCTTCGGGCGTTCCGCGCATCGGCGAAGATTGGGGCCGCTGCGACCCCGCCAATCCCCGCAACCGCCGCCGGCGCGTGTCCATTCTGCTGGAACATGGCGAAACGCGTCTTCTGGTGGATACCGGCCCCGACCTGCGCGAGCAGTTGCTGGATGCGGGTGTCGGCTGGCTGACGGCGGTGCTCTACACCCACGACCATGCCGATCATTGCCATGGCATAGACGATCTGAGGCCGCTCTTCCACGCAAAGGGGGCGGAGATCGACTGCTACATGGACCAGGCGACTCGCGCGAGCCTGCGCACGCGCTTCTCCTATGTCTTTGCCGGCCGCGCCGGCTATCCACCGACGGCCCGAGCGCATCTCCTGACGTCGGAGATGCGCTTCGGCGAGATCCGCGTGACTCCGTTTCTCCAGCAGCATGGGCCTGTGCATTCCATGGGCTACCGCTTCGAAGCCGGGGGCAGGGCGATCGCCTATTCCACGGATGTCAGCCAGTTGCCCGAGGAGGCGTGGCAACATCTTCGGAATCTGGATTTGTGGATTGTCGACGCGCTTCGCCGGGCTCCGCACCCGACGCACAGCCATCTGGCGCAGACGCTGCAATGGATCGAACGGGCAAAACCTGCGGAAGCCTGGTTGACGCATATGGACCAGAGCATGGATCATGCGGAACTGATCGAAGAATTGCCCGCCGGCGTCTCGCCCGGATGGGACGGGCGAATCTGGGAGGACGGCGGATGACCATGGCCCTGATTTCCGTGCTGGCGTCGCTGGCGCTGGTGCTCGCGCTGAACTGGAACCGTTTCCAGGCAATGGGGTCTGGCACCCTATTGCGCATGGCGCTCATCTGGGCGGTTATCCTGGTTGCCCTGTTCCTTGTCGTGCGCTTGCTGGGATTTGCCTGAGCCGATCAGCCTGCAGGGTTGGCTCTTCGCCGGCCGAAGAGCAGATAGATCAGGATTCCGATGAGATTCCAGAGCAGGAAGTAAAGCTGCGTGCTGCTGGGCAGGCTGAAGAACAGATAGAGGCAGCCGATGATCGCCACGCCCCCCACCAGAGGGGCGGCCGGTGTCCGGAACAGACGTGGCATGTCCGGCGCGCGGCGGCGCATGATCAGCATGCAGACGGCAACCGCCACGAAGGCTGCGAGGGTTCCGGCGTTCGCCAGCGCGGCGATTTCGGCGAGCGGGAAAAAGCCGGCGATCAGGCCGACGATGGTGGCGGTGAAGAGGGTGATGCGCACGGGTGTTCCACGGCTGGAGACTTTCGCCAGCCCCTGCGGCAGCAGACGATCGCGTGCCATCACGAAGAAGATCCGGCTTTGGCCGTAAAGGAAGGCGAGGATGACGGTGGGGAGCGCCACGACGGCCGAGCCGGCAAGATAGGTGGCGGCCCATGGCTTCTGAAGCTCCCGCAGGATCAGCGCCAGCGGCTCCGGGCTGTTGGCGAAGCTGCTGAAGGGAAGGGCGCCCACCGCGACCGCCGCGACGACCATGTAGATGAGGATGCAGGCGATCATCGAGCCGACGATTCCAAGCGGAAGGTTGCGGCCTGGATTCCTGGTTTCCTCCGCGGCCGTGGCGATCGCATCGAAGCCATAGAAAGCAAAGAAGATAATGGCGGCTGCCGCCATCACGCCGCGTTCGGCGCCACCGGCATCGATGGCCTTGCCGAAGCCGAACGGCATGAAGGGGCTGAGATTCTGCGAATCGAATGCGGGCAGGGCGACCGCCACGAACACCAGCAGCGCCACGATCTTCACGATCACCAGAAGCGCGTTGAGCGTCGCGCTTTCGCGGGTTCCCACCAGCAGCAGGCCGGCGACCACGATGATGATGGCGATGGCCGGCAGATTCGCGATGCCGCCCAGTTCGGGGGCCTGCATCCAGTCCATCGATGCCCCGAACATGGCTCCCAGCAGCGGCGCGGCATAGCCCGACCAGCCCACCGCGACGGCGCTGACGACCAGACTATATTCCAGAATGAGGCTCCAGCCGATCACCCAGGCGAAAAGCTCGCCGATGACGACATAGCTGTAGGTGTAGGCGCTGCCGGAAGCGGGGATCATCACTGCCATCTCGGCATAGCAAAGCGCCGCGCAGGCGCAGATCAGCCCGGCGATCGCGAAGGAAAGGATCACCGCTGGCCCGGCCTTGTCGGCTCCGACGCCGATCAGCGTCAGGATACCGGTGCCGACGATCGCCCCGACGCCCAGCGCGACGAGGTGCGGCCAGCCGAGGGTAGGAGTCAGCTTGTGGTGTTCCGCCACATCTGCAACCGAATCGATGGCCTTGCGGCGGTTCCAGCTCATTTACTTCTCCTCATCGCGCTCGGATCGCTTTGCTTCTGGCGGCAATGGGAGCGTTGCAGATAGTGCATCCTGGAAGATGTAGCGCATGCCATGGGCCAGCACCAACAGGGGGCAGCCAAATCCGTTTCTGGAATATGTTTATTAACATAATATAGATTATCGGATTAAAGGTAAGCGAAGACAGCCATCCTCTTTGCCAGTCCTCACCGCCTTCCCCTTTCGCTATCGTCTCCCGATGAGCGATACATCGAAAACGAGCGCCCATGTTCGGCACTGGCATGACTTTATCCGGAACCACGACAGGCAGGTCCTTTGGGATTTGCTGCATCCGGATGTCGTGTTTGAAAGCCCGGTCGTCCACACGCCGCAGCGCGGGCGGGAGATAGCGTTCAAATATCTGGCCAGCGCCGAGAAGGTGCTGGGCGGCGATGGCTTTGCCTATGTCGGCGAATGGCTGAACGAGAATGGCGCGATCCTGGAATTCACGACTGAAATTCAGGGCATCGCGATCAACGGCGTTGATATGATCAGCTTTGATTCCGAAGGGCTTATAACCCATTTCAAGATAATGGTGCGGCCGTTGAAAGCCATCAACCTTCTGCATCAACTGATGGCGGCGCAATTGGAGGCCTCCGCGCGTCCTGACGCCGGCGGCTGATCGCCCTTCCCTGTTTCCGTTCGCGCTTCCGGCGGATATGGCGGACATCCCGTTCGCCCCGGTCGGAAGGATGAAAGATGATGGCAGACAAGGACAAGAGCCAGGCGCTCGCCGAATTCGGCCGGCTTGCAGACATCATGGAGCGGCTGCGTGGCCCTGATGGCTGCGAATGGGATCGCGCCCAGGATTTCGCGAGCATCGCCCCCTATACGCTTGAAGAAGCGCATGAGGTGGCCGATGCGATCGCCCGCCAGGATATGGCCGATCTGTGCGAAGAACTGGGCGACCTTCTGCTGCAGGTGGTATTCCATGCGCAAATGGCGGCCGAAGCCGGGCATTTCACATTGGCCGATGTAGGGCGTGGGATTTGCGACAAGATGGAGCGGCGCCACCCGCATATCTTCCGCTCCAGCATCCCGCTCTGCGCCGAAGAGGTGAAAGCGA
The DNA here is from genome assembly GCF_022014495.1 of Sandaracinobacteroides sayramensis. Taxonomy (GTDB): domain Bacteria; phylum Pseudomonadota; class Alphaproteobacteria; order Sphingomonadales; family Sphingomonadaceae; genus Sandaracinobacteroides; species Sandaracinobacteroides sayramense. Next base: position 135,738 of record NZ_JAKLSQ010000003.1, on the reverse strand, counting down.
ACTGGGAATCGATCAAGGCAGCGGAAAAACCTAGGGATTCCGTTCTAGACGGAATCGCACTAACCCTCCCTGCCCTGACACGCGCCGAAAAGCTGGCGAATCGCGCGGCCCGCACAGGTTTCGATTGGCCCGACCCGAGTGGCCCGCTTGCCAAAATCCATGAAGAGCTGGAGGAAGTGGCGCAGGCCGAAACCCCTGCCGATCTGGAGGAAGAAGCCGGGGATCTGTTGTTCGCCGCCGCAAACTATGTCCGCAAACTGGGGGTGGACCCGGAAGCTGTGCTGAGGGCTGCCAACAGAAAGTTCGAACAACGATTTAGAAAAATCGAAAAAGAACCTGATTTTTCGAAATTATCCTTGTCCGAACAAGAGGCGCTTTGGCAGAGTTCCAAGCGCTTATAGCATTCAGAGCGCCTGAAAACGGCGTTCGGAATCGGGCGTCAGGCGGACCTTCACCTGTATCTGCCCGCCCTTCTCGCGCTGTTCGATCACTTCGCCATTGGCATGCAGCCAGGCGAGGCGACGGCCATCCGACGGATGCAGTTCCACCTCATGCACTTCGCCCGGCCCTTGCAGCCGGTCGGCCACCAGCGCCTTCAGCGCTTCCATCCCCTGCCCTGTAAGCGCCGACACCAGCACTACATCCGGGTCGCGGGCGGCCCGCTCGATCGCGGCCTCATGCGTTTCGGGATCCAGGCGATCGGCCTTGTTCAGGGCCTCGATCATCGGAATCCTGCCCTCCCCTTCCAGCACGCCCAGGGAGGCGAGAACCTGCTCGACATCCGCGGCCTGTGCCTCACTGTCGGGGTGGGAAAGGTCGCGGACATGCACCAGAAGGTCCGCCTCCATCACTTCTTCCAGCGTGGCGCGAAAGGCGGCGACCAGTTCCGTCGGCAGATCGGAGATGAACCCCACCGTGTCGGAGAGAATCACCTTGTTCCCGCCCGGAGTCGAGCCCGGCAGGTGGATGGCCCGCATGGTCGGGTCGAGGGTGGCAAACAGCAAATCCTTCGCCATCACCTCCGCTCCGGTCAAGCGGTTGAACAGAGTGGATTTCCCGGCATTGGTGTAGCCCACCAGCGCGACCACCGGGCTGGGCGCGCGCTGCCGGCGGGCGCGATGCAGGGTTCGCGTGCGCCGGACGGATTCCAGTTCCTTCTTCAGCCGCGAAATCCGGTCGCGCAGCAACCGCCGGTCGGTTTCGATCTGCGTTTCGCCAGGGCCGCCCAGAAAGCCGAAGCCGCCGCGCTGCCGCTCGAGGTGGGTCCAGCTCCGCACGAGGCGCCCGGCCTGATATTCCAGATGCGCCAGTTCCACCTGCAACCGCCCTTCGGCAGTCGCCGCCCTTTCGCCGAAGATTTCCAGGATCAGGCCCGTCCGGTCGATCACTTTCGCCTTCAGCGCCTTTTCCAGATTCTTCTGCTGGATGGGCGTGATGGCGGCATCGACCACCACCACCTCCGCTTCATGCGCCTGCACCGCGGCGGACAGGCGCTCGAGTTGGCCTTTGCCCAGCAATGTCGAGGGAGACAGGGTTCGCAGGCGAAACAGGATGGAATCGCGCACATCGAGACGGATCGCCGCCGCGAGGCCGACGATCTCCTCCAGCCGCGCCTCGGGGGAGCGGGCGGAGCCGACCGCCCGGCCCGGCATCACCGGATGAATGACGACGGCCGGGGCGCCGAAGCTGGTGCCCAGCGCCTGGTCGAACCCGCGCCGGTCGATACCAATCGCGGAATCCGTTCCGCGAAATTCAACCCCGGCGGTGGGGCCAGTCGTTTCGATCAAACTTCCTCGTCCGTCCGCTCAGGATCGAACAATTGCACCGGCGCGGCCGGCATCACGGTCGAGATCGCATGCTTGTAGACAAGTTGCGAATGGCCATCCCGGCGAAGCAGGACCGAAAAATTGTCGAACCAGGTGATGACACCCTGAAGCTTGACCCCGTTCACCAGGAACATCGTCACGGGAATCTTCTGCTTGCGAACGGCATTCAGGAACACATCCTGCAAATTGTTCGCCTTGTCGTTCGCCTTCGCCTTCTCGGCCATCCGTTGCCTTCTTTCGGTCTTGGCGGGCAGTGGCGCCCGCACCCGCGCCGTTGCCCGGCGTCGGCCATCGCATCCCTGATGCGCTCAGCCGCTATTTAGTCGGCCAGAGGCATTCGCACAACCGGGGCTCATTCGATTTCATCGCGGTCATGCTCGGAAATTCCCAGCGCCTTCAACTTTCTGTGCAGCGCCGAGCGCTCCATGCCGATAAAGGCGGCGGTCCGGCTGATATTGCCGGAAAAACGGCGAATCTGGACTTTCAGATACTCGCGCTCGAAGGCCTCGCGCGCTTCCCTCAGCGGCGTGCCCATGATGGAACGCGCCGCCTGGTCCGGCAGGAGGCGCGCCGGTTCCGCCGTCAGTTCCGGGGGAAGCTGCTCCAGGTCGATGCGCTCCATGGCGTTGGCGGGCGCCAGGATCAGCGTGCGCTCCACGATGTTCCGAAGCTGCCGCACATTGCCGGGCCATGTATAGGCCTGAAGCGCCGCCACCGCTTCCTCGCTGATCGCCGGAGTCTTCACCCGCCGTTCGTTCGCGAGCCGGGCCAGGAAATATTCCGCGAGATGCGGAATATCCTCCCGCCGCTCGGCAAGGGCCGGCAGGCGCACGGGCACGACATTCAGGCGATAATAGAGATCCTCGCGGAAACGTCCGGTCTGGATTTCGGCCGCCAGATCGCGCGCGGTCGCCGACACCACACGGACATCGACCTTGATCGACCTTGTGCCGCCAACGCGCTGAAAGCTCTGGTCCGTCAGCACACGGAGAATTTTGGCCTGTGTCGTCAACGGCATGTCGGCGACTTCGTCGATGAACAGCGTGCCGCCATCGGCCACTTCCAGCAGGCCGGGCCGGATCAGCTCGCCGCCCTGCTCTTCCCCGAACAATTCCTCCTCGACCCGGTCCGGCTCCATCCGCGCCGCCGCCACCACGACGAAGGGGCGATCCGCCCGGCCGGACCAGCGGTGCAGCAGGCGCGCCGCCACCTCCTTGCCGGAACCCGCCGGCCCCTGGATGAGCACGCGGCTTCCAGTCGCCCCGACCCGCTTGATGGTCGCCCGCACGGCGTTGATGGCCTGGCTGGACCCGGTGAGCTCATTCTCCAGCCCGGCCAGATTGCGCAGTTCGTCCACCTCGCGCCGCAACCGCTCCGTCTCGGTCGCCCGGGCGACCGCCATCAGCAACTGGTCGGCCTGGAACGGCTTTTCGATGAAATCCCAGGCGCCCCGCTTGATCGCAGCCACAGCGGTGTCGAGATTGCCGTGGCCGGAAATGATGAGGACCGGAAGCCCGGGATCCTTCTCCTTGACCACATCCAGAAGTTCGAGCCCGTCCAGCTTCGAGCCCTGCAGCCAGATGTCCAGGATCAACAGCGACGGACGCCGTTCGGCCAGTGCTGCCAGCGTGGCATCGCTGTCGGCGGCGGTTCGGGGGCGATAGCCCTCGTCTTCCAGCACCCCGGCGATCAGGGAACGAATATCGGCTTCGTCATCGACGACGAGAATGTCGAGCGGCATCTAGCTGGTCACCTGTTCGGGTTCGGGGGTTGGAATAAGGGCGCGATTGGCGGCAAGGTCGAATTCCATCCGGGCAAGCGCGCCCCCTTCATCCCGGTTGGAGATTTCGAGCCGGCCGTGATGGTCCTCGACGATGCGTTTCACGATGGCGAGGCCGAGCCCGGTGCCGCGCTGGCGCGTCGTGACATAGGGTTCGAACAGCCGTTCGCGCAGTTCGGGCGGGATTCCGCAGCCGGTGTCGGCGATTTCCACGACCAGCGCATTCCCATCCAATCGGATGGTGAGATCGACTTCGCCCTTGGAGTGATCAGATTTTAAAACAATGGCTTCCGACGCATTTTTCAGCAGATTCGTGAAAGCCTGGCCGATCTGCCGCCGATCGCAGACGAACGGCGGGAGGGTTTCCGGCACATGCAGCTGAAAGCGCACATGGGGGGTGGCCACCTCCGCCAGGAAAATCGCCTGGCGGGCGATTTCCGCCAGTGATTCCTCATGGAAGGTCGGCGCCGGCATCCGCGCGAAGGCCGAAAACTCGTCCACCATCCGGCGCAGATCGCCTACCTGGCGCACGATGGTGTCGGTCAGTTCGTCGAACACGTCCTTCCCTTGCCCGATCTCCGGCCCGAAGCGGCGCTTCAGCCGCTCCGCCGAAAGGATGATCGGGGTCAGCGGATTCTTGATTTCATGCGCGATCCGCCGCGCCACGTCGGACCAGGCGGCCCGGCGCTGGTCCGCCAGTTGCTGCGAAATATCGTCGAAGGTCAGGATATAGTTGCGCGCCTGCCCTGCGTCCGCCGTCAGGCGAACCGCCAGCGTCTGCGTTTCGGTGCCGCTGCGCCCATGCGGCCGCAGCCGGCTGATTTCAGCGGCGGCGATCCCTTCCGTTCGCGCCGTATCCAGCAGCTCGGCGAACTCGGGCACGACTTCCCCGATCGACCGGCCGATCAGACCTTGTGGCCCGCAATCGAGAAGCGCTTCGGCGCTGGCGTTCGCCAGCCGGATCACCCCTTGCGCATCAATGGAAAGCACGCCGGCCGAGACTCCGGACAGCACCGCCTCCATGAAACGCCGGCGCATCTCGGACTGTGTGTTCGCCCCGATCAAAGCCTGTTGCTGTGCTTTAAGTTGTGCCGTCATCCTGTTGAAACTACGGGCAAGTGCGCCAATTTCATCGCCAGTGCCTTGCGGGTTGACCCGCGCGTTCAAATCCCCCTTCCCCACCCGTTCGGCGGCTTCGGCCAGTTCGCCGATCGGTTCGACGATGCGCGTCGCCAGCAGAATGGCGAACCAGACGGCGGCTGCCACCACCAGCAACGATACGACGATCAGGATCAGGTTGAAGCGCCACTGCATGGCGCGCGAACGCTCGGTCAGCGCCTTATAGTCGCTGATGGCCGCCTGCGTGCGGGCGACCTGCTCCAGAACCCGCGGCTCCACCTTGCGGCTGGTGTAGACGAAAATGGGTTCCGTGGTCTGCAGGCGAACGATCGCTTCGACCCGGTCCTTGGCGGAGGCAATGGCTCGCGCCTCGCCTGGCCGGATACCCGTCACGTTCAAGGCCGCCACGCGGGCGGGGGTCAGGGGTTCGTCCAGGCTGGCGGCAACGAGGATGGCGGGGCCTTCCTCCCGTGTCTGGAACACGGCGGCTTCCGAAAGGTTGCGCGCCGCCACCTGAAACTCCAGCCCCTCGCGGAACATGCTGGAAGATACGCCATAGTCGGCGGAATATTTCGAGATATCGCGCCCCATGGCGACGATGTCGTCCAGAATCCGCGACGTATTCTCGTCCACATAGGCTTGTGCCACGCGGTCGGCGTTGTCGAGCACGGTCTTCGCCCGGTCCGAGAACCAGAATTGCACGCCGAACTGGAACAGCAAGGCCGCGAAAATGACGACAAGGATCGTAGGCGCGGCCGCCAATGCGGCGAACAGCGCGACCAGGCGGACGTGCAATTGCGCCCCCGCCCTGCCGGCCCGCCGATTGCCGATCAGGATGGCCACGCGCCGGCCGATCAGGAACAGCAGCGCCAGAAGCGGCAGCAGGTTCGCCACCAGAAGCAGCGCCACCAGAGAGGGCGAAAAACCCTCGGCGGGTGCGCGCTGCCCGGTAAGGAATGCGTAGGAGGAAAGGCCAACCAGCAGCGCCACGGCCGCGAAGGCGATCTCCAGCCCCGCAGATTGGCCGGGCGTAGCGGCCCAGCGACCAAATCGCCGGCGCGCGAGACGGAAACGAACGGCTGCGCGCTGGCCCAGGGATCCGGCAGACGTGATCATGCTAGGGAATGACTAGCAGAGATGCGTTGCCAAAGAAACACATATCCGGGCACAGCGTGACCTATGGGTGACTCTGGCTGCCGCAGCAGAAAACCGGCTCAGCGCCGTCCGGTAGCTGTCTCCACCCCCCGCTCCGCCAGCATCTTGCGCAGCGTGTTGCGATTGACGCCCAGCAATTTGGCCGCCTTCAACTGGTTGCCCCGCGTGAGCAGCATCGCCGTTTCCAGAAGCGGCCGCTCGAACTCCGCCAGCAATCGGTCATAAAGCCCATCTTCCGGCAGTTCCGGCAACTGCGCCACATGCCGTTGCAACCATTCGCCAACCAGCGCTTCCAGCGATGTCTCCAGAGGCAGCGCGTGGCTGCGCCCGGGCGCGGCAGGTCCTTCCCCCGCCCCGCCGTCGGCGCGCGCGATCCAGAGTTCGGCGACACCCGCTGTCACCACCTCGTCGCGGGCAAGCGCCGCCAGGCGACGCATGGCGTTCTCCAGTTCGCGGACGTTGCCAGGCCAGTTCCGCTCCATCAGCCAGGCGGTCGCCCCGCTATCCAGCAGCTTGCGCGGCAAGCCCTCGGCCGAGGCCCGATCCAGAAAATGCCGGGCCAGTTCCGGAATATCCTCCCTACGCGCCCGCAGAGGCGGAAGGCGGATCGGCACCACGTTCAGCCGGTAGTAAAGGTCTTCCCGGAACAGGCCGGCATCGATCAGGCGCGGCAGATCCTTGTGCGTCGCCACCACGATCCGCACATCGGCCTTCAGCGCCCGCGTGCCGCCAACGGTGGTGAATTCGCCAGACTGCAGCACCCGCAGCAGGCGTGTCTGCGCGTCCATCGGCATGTCGCCGATCTCGTCCAGGAACAAGGTGCCGCCCTGCGCCTGCTCGAAACGACCGGAGGAGCGGGCGGCGGCTCCGGTGAAGGCCCCCCGTTCGTGGCCGAACAATTCCGTCTCGATCAATTCGCGCGGAACGGCGCCCATGTTGATGGCGACGAAGGGGCCGGTGCGGCGGGGCCCGAGATCGTGGAGCGCGCGCGCCACAAGTTCCTTGCCGGTTCCGCTTTCGCCCAGCACCATCACCGTCAGGTCCGTGGGCACGACGCGGGCCAGCGTGCGATAGACTTCCTGCATGGCCGCCGAACGCCCGATCATCGGCAGCGGCTCGGTTTCCTCCTCATGGGGATCGGCTTGCGTGGTTTCGGAAATATTTTCAATCGCGCTCTGAACAGTTCTTGTCAGTTCATTGAGATCGAATGGCTTTGGCAGATAATCGAAGGCGCCCTGTTCCGTCGCGCGCACGGCCGTGGAAAGGGTGTTCTGCGCGCTCATCACGATCACCGGTAAACCGGGGCGGCGGGCGGTCACCAATGGGATCATGTCGAGGCCATTCGCATCCGGCAGGCGGACGTCGGTGACCAGCACGTCGCCCACCCCTTCCTCGATCAGCTTCCACAAGCCGGCTGCGGTGTCCGTCGTCCGGACGCTGTGCCCCGCGCGCTGCAAGGCCTGGCGGACGACGGTGCGAATGCCCGCATCGTCGTCCACAACGATCACTGTTCCCGTCCGGCTCATTGCGCCATCTCGGGCGCCAGCGGGAGAAGAACGCGCAGCAATGTCTGGCCCTCGCGCCGATCATATTCGACGATCCCGCCATGATCCCCCACCACCTTGGCCACCAGGGCAAGCCCCAGCCCTGTGCCTTCGCGCCGGGCGCTGACAAATGGCTCGAACAGATGGTCGGCAATGGCTGGTGGAGCCCCCTCCCCTTCGTCGATCACGCAGACTTCCAGCGGCAGCGACACGCGCGCGCCGGTGCCTTGCGCGCGAACCCGCAAGCCTTGCCGGTAAGCCGTTGTCAAAGTGACCGCTCCACCCGGCGGCGAGGCTTCGACGGCATTCTTCAGCAGGTTGAGGAACGCTTGCACCAGCGCATCCCGGTTTCCCAGAAGTAGTGGCAAGGATGGATCATATCTTTCTTTGAAAGCTATGTTTTTCCCAAATCCAGCTTCCGCGAGGCGGCGCACATGGCCCAGGATGGCGTGGATGTTCTCCCGTTGCAGTTGCGGGGGGCGGGTGTCTGTGAAGCCCTCCATCCGGTCGATGAGGGCGCGAACCCGATCGACTTCAGAGATGATGAGCCCCGTCAATTCCTGCCCGTCCTCGTCGAGCGATTCCGACAGGAGCTGCGCCGCGCCGCGAATGCCGGAAAGCGGATTCTTGATTTCATGCGCAAGCATCGCCGCCACCCCGACCGCCGAGCGGGCCGCCCCCTGCTGGCCCATCTGCCGATCCACCAGCGAGGTGACGGCGCGCGGCTGGAAGCTGAGCGCAAGCCACCCTTCCCTGTCCGGCAAGCGGCCGATCAGTACATCCGCCCTTACGCGTCTTCCGCCGATGAATTCGATCAGCAGATCATAAGCGGCAATGTCCGTGCGACTGGCCCGCGCTTCGGCCACCAGCGAGCGAAGCGGGCTGTCGTCGGGAAACAGCCCCTCCCAGCCTTTCTCGACCAGAACCGGCTGGCTGACGTTGAGGAAGGTCTCCGATGCGGAGTTGGCAAGCGCCACCCGCCCTTCCGGCGCCAGCAAAAGCATCGGGGCCGGCAACGCATTCCAGATGTCCGCAGGGTGCGGAAGCGTCGCCGGGCGAGGTTTCATGCCGCCCGATCGAGCGCTGTTGTGGTCGAGCCTGCCGCGCGATCCAATTGATCAGCGTAGAAGGCGCCCAGCATTTCGAGCACCCGCTCGGCATCGCCAATCATGTTAACTTTATTTCGAAACTCAGCAGATGCCGGCAATCCCTTGGTATACCAGCCAAGATGCTTGCGGGCGATGCCAACACCATGCTCCCGGCCGTAAAGCGCAAGCATTTCCTCATAATGCTCCAGCACCAGGTCGCGCTGGGCGGCGAGCGATGGTGTTTCGGCAACCTCGCCGCCGGCCAGTTCCGCCATCACCTGCCCCAACAGCCATGGCTTGCCGTAAGCGCCACGCCCCACCATCACCCCGTCCGCGCCGGACTGGCGAAGGGCCTCGCGCGCATCGGCAGGAGAGCAGATGTCGCCATTCACGATGACGGGAAGCGAAACAGCCTGTTTTACTTGCGCCACGAAGGCCCAGTCCGCCGTTCCCGAATACATCTGGTTGCGGGTGCGGCCATGGACGGTCAGCAGTTTCACGCCCAGATCCTCGGCGATTCGTGCGAGTTCGGGCGCGTTCAGGCTTTCGTGGCACCAGCCCATTCGCATCTTCAATGTGACCGGAACCGAAACAGCCTTTACCGTAGAATCAATTAATTGTGCCGCAAGCTTAAGATCGCGCATCAGGTGAGAACCGGCCTGACCGTTCACGATCTTCTTTACCGGGCAACCCATGTTGATGTCGATGATCGCCGCGCCGCGCTGTTCGTTCAGCTTGGCCGCTTCGGCCATCACCCGCGGCTCGCATCCGGCGAGTTGCATGGAAACCGGCTCTTCGCTCGGATCCCAGGCTGCCTTCTGCAGCGATTGGCGGGTTTCGCGCACCATCGCTTCGGAAGCGATCATCTCCGTCACGGTCAGCCCGGCGCCGAAGCGTTTCACCAGCGTGCGAAACGGTCGATCCGTCACGCCGGTCATCGGCGCGAGGATCACCGGTGATTCCACGGTCACCGGCCCGATGCTGAGAGGAGGAAGCTTTGCCATGTTCTGCCCAAAAAAGAGGCACGCACATAAGCGAAGGCCCCCTTTTCGGCAAGAGGCGAAGCGCCTATGGCGGCGCAATGACTGCCAGTGACCCTGAAGCCTCTTCGACCGCCGCCCTGATCGTTGCGGCAGGCCGCAGCGTTCGCGCCGGTGGAGAGGTGCCGAAACAATATCGGCTGTTGGCTGGCAAGCCGCTGCTGCGCTGGTCTGCCGAGGCTTTCGTTCGGCATGCGCGTATAGGCGCCATTCACATCGTCGTGGCGGAAGGCGAGGAGGCGCGGGCGGCCGCATTACTCGAAGGCTTGCCGATCTCGATTGGCGTCGGCGGTGGCTCCAGACAGGAATCGGTAAAGCGTGGGCTGGCGCAGCTTGAAGGCGCCTTCCCCCAACAGGTGCTGATCCATGATGCCGCCCGCCCATTGCTTTCCGGCGAGCTGATCGACCGTGTTCTGGACGGCCTGTCCCAAGCCCCGGGCGCCTGCCCCGCGCTCCCCGTGGTGGACAGTTTGCGCAAGGGGGATGGCTTTATAAATGGCGAAGTGGCGCGCGACGGCTTATGGCGGGTGCAAACCCCCCAGGGTTTCGACTATGCGCTCATCAGCGCCGCACATGCGCGGGTGGCGGACGGGGCGACGGACGATGCGGAAGTGCTGCGGTCGGCAGGCCATCCTGTCCGCATGGTCGAGGGTGACGAACGGGCGATGAAAGTGACCTTGCCGCAAGATTTCGAAACCGCCGAGCGCCTGCTCGACTGGGCGACGCTGACCGGTTCAGGTTATGACGTGCATCGCTTCGGGCCCGGGGACCATGTGTGGCTGTGCGGAATTCAGGTGCCGCACAGCGCCGGGCTTGTCGGCCATAGCGACGCCGATGTGGGACTGCACGCCTTGACCGACGCCATTCTGGGCGCGCTGTGCGATGGCGATATCGGAACGCATTTCCCCCCCACCGACCCGAAGTGGAAGGGCGCCAGTTCCGATCGCTTCCTCGCGCATGCGGCCGAACTGGTAGCGAAAGCCGGTGGGCGTATCTTGCATTGCGATGTGACCCTGATCTGCGAAGCCCCCAAGGTGAGCCCGCATCGCCCGGCGATGCTGCAGCGTCTGGCCGGCATTCTGGAAGCGCATGCCCCCCGGCTAAGCGTGAAAGCGACCACAAGCGAAGGCCTGGGCTTCACCGGCCGGCGCGAGGGCATCGCCGCCCAGGCCCTGGCGACCATTCGCCTTCCATCCTGGAACTAAAAAATGAATTTCGATAAAGAACTCACTGATCTTGCAAAAGAAGTCGTTGAGAAAAACCGCATCGCCGGCCGCCGAATCTCGACTGCGGAAAGCTGCACCGGCGGTCTCGTCGCGGCTGCCCTGACCGAGATCCCCAACGCATCCGACGTGCTGGACCGGGCCTACGTTACCTATTCCAACGAAGCGAAGATCGAGATGCTCGGCGTTTCGGAGGATATATTGGCAACATTGGGCGCCGTATCCGAAGCGACCGCCTGGGCCATGGCGCAGGGCGCCCTCAGCCGCAGCGGCGCCGATGTGACGGTGGCGATCTCGGGAATTGCCGGCCCGGGTGGCGGAACAGAGAAAAAACCTGTCGGAACAGTGGTTTTTGCCCGTGCCTTGAAAGACGAAGCGAAAGGCCCGATGGTGGCCGACACGCACCATTTCGGCGACCTGGGGCGAGCTGAAATCCGCCGTCAAGCGGCGCTGGTGGCGCTCAGGCTCCTGCTGCCATAGAGCTTCGCGGCCCGGGTTTCGAAACTGGCCACCATGTGCTTGAAAGCTTCGTGGAAGAAAGCGCCCGCAAGTTTTTCAAAAATCTTGGATTTGAATTCGAAATCCACATGGAATTCCAGATTGGTGCCGCCCTTTTCGGCGGCTTGAAAGCGCCAGTCGTTGTGCAGGCGTTTCAGCGGGCCTGAAATATAATCCACCTCGATCGAATAGGGGCGGTCCAGATTCACCCGGCTGGTGAAGGTCTCCTTCAGCGATTTGAACCCGACCGCCATATCCGCCACCAGCAGCCCCGGCTCGCTCGACCGGATACGGACGGCCGCCACCCAGGGCAGGAACTCCGGGTAGCGGCGCACATCGGCGACGAGGTCGAAAAGCTCCTCAGGCGTCCAGGGCAGATGACGGGTTTCACTATGCCTTGGCAAGCGCCCCTGCCCTTCCATGCTGGGCATTGCGGGCCTGCTGCAGCTTGGCGAAATCGTCTCCGGCATGGTAGCTGGAACGGGTCAGCGGGCTGGAAGCGACCAGCAGGAAACCCTTCGCGCGGCCGATGGCGGCATAGCCGGCAAAAGCTTTGGGCTCGACGAACTCCATCACCTTGGTGTGGCGCGGAGTCGGCTGCAGATACTGGCCGATGGTCAGGAAATCGACATCGGCCGAGCGCATGTCGTCCATCACCTGGTGCATTTCATTGCGCTCTTCGCCCAGGCCCACCATCAGCCCGGATTTGGTGAAGATGGTCGGATCCAGCCGCTTCACCTGTTCCAGCAGCCGCAGCGAGTGATAATAGCGCGCGCCGGGGCGAATGGTGGGGTAAAGCCTGGGGACGGTTTCCAGATTATGGTTGTAGACGTCCGGCCGGGCGTCGACGATGCGGGCGACCGCTTCGGAAGCCTTGTTGCGGAAGTCAGGCGTCAGTATCTCGATCGTGGTGCTGGGCGTGCGCTTGCGCAGTTCCTCGATCACGCGAACGAACTGGGTGGCCCCACCATCCGGCAGATCGTCCCGGTCGACCGAGGTGATGACGATATGCTTCAGCCCCAGTTCGGCCGCAGCTTCCGCAACATGCACCGGCTCCAGCGGATCCACCTTGCCAGGCATTCCTGTCTTCACATTGCAGAAGGCGCAGGCGCGGGTGCAGGTGTCGCCCAGGATCATCACGGTGGCATGGCTTTGCTGCCAGCATTCCCCGATGTTCGGGCAAGCGGCCTCCTCGCACACGGTGTTGAGGTTGAGGCGCCGCATCAGCTTCCGCGTCTCGGCAAAGCCTTGCGACGTCGGCGCCCGCACGCGCAGCCAATCCGGCTTGCGGGCGCGGACAGTTTGGGCGGAGGTCGAGGAAGCGTCTGTCATCCACGAGCACATAAGCTGTTAGGCCTGCCCCGGCAACGCTTGCGATGGCGCATGGCAGCCTGCGAGACTCCGCACATTGCGGTTGCACGGAAATAGAAAATGCGCCGCAGTCCCGAAGGGCTGCGGCGCATGTTCAGGCGGAAAACACGCTGGCGGACCAGCGCGCCCCCACGATCAGTTGGCGACGATCGCCCGGCGGCGGCGCATCGAGGCGCCGACAAGGCCGAAGCCCGCGATCATCATCGCCCAGGCGGCCGGCTCGGGAACGACGCCGAGCGAGCCGGACACCACCGCGCGCGCACCGGCGGCCTGCTGCCATTCATTGGCGCTCACGGCCAGATCGGCGCCAGCTAGGGTCAGCGGCTGGGCGAAGAAAATGTCGAGCCGGGCGGTCGGGCCGGCGAACCACGCTTGCAGGCCCTGGGCCGTGTTCCACACGAACCCGGGCAGAATATCGGCGAAGTTGTAGGTGCGGCCGATGAAATTGCCGTAGGGCCAGTTGTGGTTCGAAGTGGACGTGATCTCCAGCCCGACCAGCGTGTTCAGATCGTCGCTCGTGGTGATCGTGCCGGTGAGCTGGCCGCCATCCTGAAGCGTCACATTCTTCAGTTCGAAAACCACGACGGCCGAAGCCGGGGCGGCAGAGAGAAGGCCAGCGCCAGCCAAGGCACCGAACAGCATACGGAAATTCATGAAATCCTCCTGAACCTCCCGAGCGACTCGAAGCAAAGGCGCAGATCAAGCCCGGAATAATGACCTGCACGAACCCTGGAGGCGCAGGTAGAAGGAGACGGGGAAATTGTCAACGGACATGTTGAAAATGCGGCTTTACGTCACAGCCTGCCTTGCCAAGGCAAGATGAATATGTTGCAACATTATTACATTATTCTGTCAAAGAGCATATTCTTTTCGAATCTGGACATGCCTTTTCAACAAAAAGTTCCGACATTGCTTCATATTCCATGAAATGTCGCAAATGCTTCCAGTTCGGCCCGTTCCGCCCGAAACTGGTTGGCCTTGTCGCCCTCGTCCGCATGGCCGATCGCCATGCCGCAGAACAGCATCCGGGTGGCGGGCGTTTCCAGGAAGCGGGTGATGGTTTCCGGATAGATCGCCCAGCATTCCTGGGCGCAACTGTCCAGCCCCTCTTCCCTGAGCAGCAACATCAACGTTTGCAGATACATGCCGAGATCCGACCATTGCGGCGGCCCCATCGTCCGCGCCACCGTGCAGAACAGCGCGAGCGGCGCGCCGAAGAACTGGAAGTTGCGGGCGAACCACATCAGCCGGGCTGCCTTGTCCTCGCGCGGGATGCCGAGGCTGCCGTAGAGCTGCTCTCCCAATTGGAAGCGGTAATCGCGATAAGGGCTGGGTAACTGCTTCGGATAAATATCATAGTCCGTCGCTTCCCCCTTGGGCGCCTCCAGCACGCGCCGCGCCATGATGGACTTCAGTTCCTCCAGCCGCGCTCCCCCCACCACATCGATATGCCAGGGCTGGACATTGCCGCCGGAAGGCGCGCGTGCGGCTTTCTCCACCACCCGGCGGATAACGGCGGCGTCCACCGGAGTCGGCAGGAATCCGCGAACCGACCGGCGGCTGGCGACCGCTTCCGAGATATTCATCCAGGCTTCCCCTGACAGTTGTTTGCGACGCGACGATTGCCTAAGGAAGGCCCATGCTGTCCAGCCTCCCCAATCTGTTGACGTTGAGCCGAATTCTGGCGGTTCCTCTGTTCGTTATCCTGATGTGGAAGCCAAGCTGGGTGGGCTATACCGCAGCCTTCGTCCTTTACTGTGTCGCGGGGCTCACCGATTACATCGACGGCTATCTGGCACGGGCGCAGGGCACGGTTTCGAAGCTCGGCATCTTCCTCGATCCGATCGCCGACAAGATCATGGTGGCCGCGGTCATCGTGATGCTGATCCACAACGGCCAGATCCAGGGCTGGCACACGATCCCCGCATTGGTGATCATCCTGCGCGAGATCACCGTTTCCGGCCTGCGGGAGTTTCTGGCGACCGCGCGGGTCTCTCTGCCGGTCTCGCAACTGGCGAAATGGAAGACGACATTCCAGATGGTGTCGCTTGGCGCGCTGATTCTGGCCCCTGCCAGCGCGCATTGGTGGCCCGCCCTCCCCTCGCACATCGTCGGCATCGTCACGCTCTGGCTGGCCGGCCTGCTGACCCTCGTGACCGGCTGGGATTATCTGCGCGTCGGGCTGAAGCATATGACGGACGAAAGTCCGGGCTGAAAGCGGTTGCCCGCCGCAGGCGCGGCGGGCCTGTTCCCGGTCAGGCGGTGATGATCACCTTGCCCTTGGCCTGCCGGTCCATCAGCAGGCGAATTGCCTCCGCGCCGCGTTCCAGCGGGAAATGGGCGGAAATATGCGGCTTCAGCTTGCCTTCGCCGAACCAGCCGATCAGCTCGCGCATATTTTCCTGATGCAGCTTGCGTTCGTGAACGGTGAAGGCACCCCAGAAAACACCGACGATGGAAGCGCCCTTGATGAGCGGCAAGTTGAGCGGAAGCCTGGGGATCTCGCCGGCGGCGAAACCGACGACCAGATAGCGGCCGTTCCAGCCGATGGAACGGAAAGCGGGCTCGGCATATTTGTCGCCCACGGGGTCGTAGATCACGTCCACGCCCTTGCCGTTGGTCAATTCCTTCACCCGCTCCTTCAAATCCTCTTGGGAGTAGTTGATGGTCTCGTCCGCCCCATATTCGCGGCAGAGGGCCAGCTTCTCGTCGGACGAGGCGGCGGCAATCACCCGCGCGCCCATCAGCTTGCCCAGTTCCACCGCCGCAAGGCCGACTCCGCCCGCCGCCCCCAGCACCAGCAGGGTTTCGCCCGGCTGCAGCCGCGCCCGCTGCTTCAGGGCGTGGTGCGAGGTGCCATAGGTCATGGTGAAACCCGCCGCCGTGTCGAAGGCCATGTCGCCCTCGATCGGCATCACCCGCGATTCGTCGGCCAGGAACTGCTCGCGGAAGGCGCCATTGCCCAGCATGGCAATCACCTTGTCCCCCACCTTGAAGCGGGTGACGCCTTCGCCCACCGCATCGACCACACCGGCGGCCTCGCCGCCGGGAGAGAAGGGAAGCGACGGCTTGAACTGGTAGAGATTCTGGATGATCAGCGCGTCCGGGAAATTCACCCCCGCGGCCTTCATCGCAATCCGCACTTCGCCCTTGCCGGGTTCCGGCGAAGGCAGGTCCTGCACCACCAGCTTCTCGGGTGGGCCGTGCTCCACACAAACCAACGCTTTCATCAATTGCTCCCTCGCTCCAGTAGGGGGCAGATAGGCAAAGGCAGGAGGCGGATGCAATGGCTGAGAAACGCCCAAAAGTCGTAGTGTTCGGCGCGGGAATGATCGGGCTTTATGTCGGCGGCCTGCTGGCGAGGCACGCGGATGTGCGCTTCATCGGCCGCCCTTCCATGCTCGACCCCCTGTCCGAAGGGCTGAAACTGACCGACGCCGACGGGCTGGATCTGGAACTGAAACCGGACGATTTCCAGCGAAGCATGGAGCCGCAAGCCCTGGCGGACGCGGAACTGGTGCTGGTGACGACGAAGAGCATGGCGACGGGCGATGCCGCCGACGCCATCGCCCGTCATGCGCCGGAACGCGCCCTGATCGTCTCCTTGCAGAACGGGGTTTCCAACATAGCGCTGCTGCGCGAACGGCTGCCGGGCCGGACGGTGCTCGCGGGCATGGTGCCGTTCAACGTGGCGCAGCGAACCCCCCATCATTTCCACCGGGGCACCGGGGGCGGATTGATGGTGGAGAAATCCGAAGCTCTTTCAGCATATGAAAAACTGTTCTCAACCTCCTCGATTCCCTTGCAGACAAGGGATGACATGCCGGGCGTGCAATGGGGCAAGCTGCTGGTGAACCTGAACAATGCGGTCAACGCGCTTTCGGGCGTCAGCCTGGCCGAGCAATTGCGGCAGAGGGACTACCGCCGGGCCTGGGCCTTGTCGCTGAAAGAGGGGCTTGCGCTGTTGAAGGCTGCGGGGATCGAGCCGGTGGACGCCATTGCCATGCCGCTGAAACTGATGCCGCAGATCATGAGCCTGCCGGATTCCATCTACTTCTACGTCGTCGCGGCGGCCGGCGGCGCCAAGGTGCGGGTCGACCCGCACGCCCGCTCCTCCATGGCCGACGATCTCGCGCGCGGGCGGGCGACCGAAGTGGATTATCTGCAAGGCGAACTGGTGCGTCTGGCCGAAAGGCTGGGCCGCAGCGCGCCTGTCAACGCCCATATGGTCCGGCTGGTGAAAGCCGCCGAGAAAGGCGCGCAGCCGCTTTCGGCAAAGGAACTCTATGCGGAACTGAAGGCGGCCGCCCGACGGCGTTAACGGGGCCGTCGCGCATCCTGCAGCGCCTTGGCGAACAGCCGATATTCTTCGGCGCGGGGGCTGGAAGGCCGCCAGGCCAGCGCGATCTCGCGCTTCGCTTCCGGGCTGGCGAGCGGGCGGGTTTCAATCGCCGTGTTCGCCAATATTCCGGCATCGATCGCCATTTGCGGCAGCAATGTCATGCCGATACGGTTCTCGACCATCTGCACCAGCGTGTGCAGCGATGTGCCCAGAACCGACTGGTCGGGCCGGAACGTCGCGCGGCTGCAGGCCGCCAGGGCATGGTCCTTCAGGCAATGGCCGTCTTCCAGCAACAGCAGGCGGGTCTCGTCGATTCCCTGCGGGTCGACGAGGGCGGGCGGATGGGGAAAATCGCCGGGGTGAAAGGCCAGCCGGATGGGATCCTCGAACAGCGGCTCATATTCGATATCGCCGCAACCATAGGGCAGCGCCAGCAGCAGGCAGTCCAATTGCCCGCGCGCCAGCGCCTCGCAGGCCGGGCCGGACTGTTCTTCGCGCAGGAACAGTTTCAGTTCCGGCCAGCGCGCCCGCAGCTCGGGCAGCATCGCCGGCAGCAGGAATGGAGCGATCGTTGGAATAACCCCCAGCCGAAGCTCGCTGGCCAAAGGCTTGCCGGCGGCGCGGGCCAGCTCGGCTATGGCATCCGCTTCGGCCAGAAGCCGCCAGGCGCGTTTCACCACCTGTTCCCCCAGCGGCGTGAAACGGACCACGCGGCGATTGCGCTCCACCAGCGTCACGCCCAGCAGCGTCTCCAGTTCGCGGATTCCGGCCGAAAGCGTCGATTGCGTCACATAGCAGGCCTCGGCCGCCTTGCCGAAATGGCCGCTGCGCTGAAGGGCCACCAGATATTGCAGCTGCTTGATCGTCGGCATGTAGATCATGGAGGGAATGTAATCGCCGCACTCGATCTTCTCAATGGCAGGTGATTTGCCGGGTCGATCAGAAACGGGGCTGGAAGGGATGGCGGCTGCGTGGCAGTCTCGGCCCTTATGAAAGCCGCTATTGTCGCCGCCCTGCTGGTCGCCGCTTCCTCGGCCGCCACGCAATCCATGCCGACGCCGGGCGAAATCCTGGCCTCCGCCCCCGCCGCCGACTGGCAGGCGGTGCCGGCGGAAGATCTGCTGCTGCTGGAGTTCGCCGGCAATCGGACGCTCGCCATCCAGTTGGCGCCGGCGTTCGCCCCCGGCCACATCGCCAACATCCGCAAGCTCGTGGCCGATGGCTGGTTCGAACGCAATGCGGCCATCGTCCGGGTTCAGGAAAATTATGTGGTGCAATGGGGCGATCCCAGCGAGAAGGCGCCCTTGCCGGCCGGCCTGATCCCCAGCCCCGACGATGGCTATGAACGCGCCGGTGAGGCACCTGGATACCACCCCCTGCCCTATCGCGATGCCTATGCCTCCAGCATCGGCCATGCCGGCGGCTGGCCGATCGCGGCCGATGGAAAGGCACACTGGCTGCCACATTGTCCGGCGATGCTGGGCGTAGGCCGGAACATGGCGCCCGATACGGGAAGCGGCGCCGAACTTTATGTGGTGATCGGCCATGGCCCCCGCCATCTGGACAGGAATATCGCGCTGGTCGGGCGTGTGCTGGAAGGGATGGAGAATATCTCCGCCCTCCCGCGCGGCACCGGCCCGTTGGGGATGTATGAAAAGCCCGAGCAGCGCGTGCCGCTGGTGCAGGCCCGGTTCGCCGGCAGCCTTCCACCCGCGGAACGGCCGCATTTCGAAGTGCTGAAAAGCGAGAGTGCCAGTTTCGCGCGCTGGATTCAGGCGCGCGCCAACCGTAAGGATGCTTTCTTCATCGGCCCTGCCGGCGGCGCCGACCTCTGCAATCTGATGCCGCCTGTCCGGCGTTCCGATCAGTTAAAATAGCGCCAGATCCCGACACTGCTGGTGATCATCAGCACGATTCCGACCAGGATCATCAGCACGTCCGGTTTCAGGCGCTTGGCGACGATGGCCCCGAACGGCGCCGCGATCACGCCGCCTGCCAGCAGGCCCAGCGTCGCCGTCGTCACCACTTCCCATCCCAGATGGTAGATGAAGGTGGCGGCAGCGCTCAGCGTGACCAGAAACTCGGCCGCATTCACCGTGCCGATCGTCTTGCGCGGGGTCTTGCCCTGCACGAGCAGGTTGGAAGTCACGATCGGCCCCCATCCGCCGCCGCCGGCCGCATCGAGGAAGCCGCCGGCCAGGCCCAGAGGTTCGACGACCTTCGGCTCGCGTTCGACATGGATGTGGCGAAAGCCGCGCCAGAAGATCCAGATTCCGAGCACGCCCAGATAGGCCTGGATCAGCGGTTTGGCCTTGTCGGCGGGAATGCTGGTCAGCAGATAGGCCCCCAGCACCGCGCCCAGCACGCCGGGAATGGCGATCCGGCGGAACAGCTTCCAGTCCACATTGCGGGCAACGGCATGGCTGGTGCCTGAAACCGCTGTCGTCACGGTCTCCACCGCATGGACGCCGGCCGACGCGGCGGCCGGCGGCACACCCAGCGCCACCAGCGCGCTGGTGGAAATCACGCCAAAGGCCATCCCCAGCGCGCCATCGACAAGCTGGGCCAGAAAGCCGACCAAGACGAAGGTGTAGAATTCGCTGCCTAGTTCCATGGCGGCCATTGCTGGCAGCCAGCGCCCGGCAGCGCAAGATGCGGCTCACCTGCCGGCCGACAAACATTGCTTTGCGGATCGCTAGAAAAACCTCACGCCACCCCCCTGTTTCCGCCTCTCTGGAGTTGGGCGCGGCAACGGATTATAGGACGCGCAGAAGACATATAAGGCAAAGGCATGTTCGGGAATCTCGGCCAATATCTTTCCAGCATCCGCGACCGCGATCCCGCGCCGCGATCGCGCTGGGAAATTCTGACTTATCCCGGCGTCTGGGCGCTGGGCCTGCACCGCGTCGCGCACACGCTCTACAGAGCGGACCTGTTCCTGCTGGCCCGGATCGTGAACCATTTCAGCCGTTTCCTGACCGCGATCGACATTCACCCCGGCGCCCGGATCGGCCGCAATCTGTTTATAGACCATGGCTTTGTCGTCATCGGCGAAACCTCGGTGATCGGTGACAATGTCACCATCTACCAAGGCGCGACCCTTGGCGGCACCAACCCCACCAACGGTGTCGGCGGCAAGCGCCACCCGACCGTCGGCGACAATGTCGTGATCTCGCTGGGGGCAGCGGTTCTGGGGCCGATCACCATTGGCGAAGGCGCCAAGATCGGCGCCAGCGCTGTCGTCACCAAGGATGTGCCGCCGGGCGCGACGATGATCGGCATCCCGGCCAAGCCGGTCCCGGTTCTGGTGAAGGAGGCACCCGCCTTCGTGCCCTACGGCACCCCCTGTTCGGACAAGTTCGATCCGACGACGCAGCGCTATGAAATCCTGAAGTGCGAACTGGAAGCCCTGCGCGCCCGGCTGGACAGCTTCGAAAAGGAAGCCCGCAAGTCAGGCGGTGAGGCGGCTTGAGCGTCATCCCGCTTCCGACAGCGCAGCAGATCGTTTTCGACCGGGCGGAACTCGACCGCATATTGCAACTTTACGGCCGGATGGTCGCCGCCGGCGAATGGCGCGACTATGCCATCCTCTTCACGGCCCGCACCGCCACCTTTTCCGCCTTCCGGCGCGCGTCGGAGCGACCGGAGATCAAATTGGTGAAGGATCCCACCCTGCGGCTGAAACAGGGGCAATACAGCCTGCTGGGCGAAGCCGGGCAGACGCTGAAACGCGGCAACGACCTGACGGCCGTACTGGCTCCCGCCACCCGCCGGCTTGTGAAGCTGGTGGATTAAGCGGCGTATTTCGCCATACGCTCAAGGGTCGCCTGCGCTTGCGCCAGCGTCCGCTTCACGATTTCCGCGCAGGGCAATATCTCGCGCACTCCGCCGCCGCCCTGCCCCACCGCAAAGCATTGGGTATCGCGATCCAGATTCTCGGTGATCCCGGCGATCGGGCCGAGGCGATTCAACTGCACCGATTCCACGACTTGTTGCGGGAAGGGCCTGGCCTGTTCCGTCTCGAACTGCTCCGTCGTGCGATTCTTCAAGGCGCGCAGGGTCTTGCCTGTGAAGCCTCGGGAGATGACGGTGTCCGCCTCGCTCATCCCGACGATCGCATCCTTGTAAAGCTGCCCGGCGTGCGCCTCGGTGGAGGCAATGAAGCGCGTTCCCATCCAGACGCCCTCACACCCCATTGCCAGCGCGGCGGCGAGACCGCGCCCATCGTAAAGGCCGCCGGCCGCGACGACCGGAATCTTCACCGCATCCACCACCTGCGGCCAGAGCGCAACGGAAGCCACCGAGCCGGTATGCCCTCCCCCTTCGGTGCCCTGGGCGATGACCGCATCGCAGCCCGCCTGCTCGGCCTTCAGGGCATGTTCCACCTTGCCGACCATCGCAAAGACCAGAACGCCGGCGTCCTTCAACTGCCTGACGATCGGATAGGGAACTCCAAGCCCCGCGACGAAAGCCCTGGCGCCGTTGGCGATGATCACATCGACCGCCGCTGTCAGGCTTTCCGGCTGGGCGGAAAGCAGATCGACGCCGAACGGCTTTCCGGTCAATTCCCGCACGCGCCGCATCTGCGACTCTATGAACTTCGGCGCGGTGCCGGCCATGCCCAGCGTGCCAAAGCCGCCAGCCTCCGAAACCGCCGCCACCACATCGGCGTAGGAAACGCCGCCCATGCCAGCCAGCAGGATCGGATGCTCGACCCCCAGCATGTCGGTGATTGCCGTCCTGATCATCGCGCGTCCCTCAAATCCATCCCGGACCCAGCGAAGCCATTCGGCCAGGGAGGGCGCAACCTCCCCAAAAGCGAAGGGAAAAGGCGGCAGGTCCTTGCCGAACCTGCCGCCTTTCGACTTTCAGGCGTGAATCAGGCCGCCTTTGCCTTCGCGGCGTTGCCGTAGAAGCTTTCCTTCTTCGCGGCCATGTCGCGCAGCAACTGCGGCGGCGTGAAGCGCTCGCCATGCTGCTGGGCCAGGCGGTCCAGAGTCTGCACCACGGTTTCCAGCCCGATCGTATCCATGGCGCTGAACGGGCCGCCGGTGAAAGGCGCGAAGCCCCAGCCGAAGATGGCACCCAGATCGCCATCTTCCGGCGTCTCCAGCACGCCCTCGGCGAAGCAGCGGGCGGTTTCCACAAACTGCCGGTAAAGCAGCCGTTCCTTCACTTCGGCCGGGGTCGGCTGCGTGGCGGCGACCGGGAATTGCGCCGAAAGCTCGGGCCACAGATGCTTGGGCGAGCCGTCTTCCGGATAGGCATAGAAGCCCTTGCCGTTCTTCCGGCCATGGCGCCCCAGTTCCATCATCTTCTCGATGACGGCTTCGCCGGCGCCCGGCTTGTAGGCGTCTCCCAGATCCTGCTTCGTCTGCTGCGCCACCTTATAGGAAAGGTCGAGGCCGACTTCGTCGTTCACCGCCAGCGGGCCGACCGGCATGCCCATCTGCCGGCCGATATTCTCGATCAGCGCCGGCTTCACGCCCTCGCCCAGCAGCGTCAGCCCTTCCTGCACATAGGTGCCGAAGCAGCGGCTGGTGTAGAAGCCGCGGCTGTCGTTGACGACGATCGGCGTCTTGCGGATCTGCGCCACATAATCCAGCGCTTTGGCAATGGCTTCCGGACCGGTCTTCTTACCGACGATGATCTCGACCAGCGGCATCTTCTCGACCGGAGAGAAGAAGTGGATGCCGACGAAATTCTCCGGCTTCGACCAAGCTTCGGCGAGGCCGGTGATCGGCAAAGTCGAGGTGTTGGAGCCGAAGATGGTGTCGGCGCCGACCACAGCTTCAGTCGCCTTCGTCACCTCCGCCTTGATCTCGCGGGTTTCGAACACCGCCTCGATGATGAGGTCGCAGCCCTTCAGGTCGGCATAGTCGGTCGTCGGATGGATGCGGCCCAGGATCTCGGCCAGCTTCTTCTCGTCGGTGCGGCGCTTCTTCAGCCGCTCCTCGGTGTAGGCCTTGCCCTTGTTCGCCGCCTCGATGTCGCGGTCCAGCAGCACCACCTCGATCCCGGCCTGCGCCGAGACCATGGCGATGCCGGCGCCCATCAGGCCCGCGCCCAGCATGCCGATCTTCTTCGCCGGCATCGGCGGCACATTGGCGGGGCGGCGCGCGCCCTTTTCCGCCGCCTGCTTCGAGACGAACAACGAGCGGATCATGTTGCCCGCCTGCGGATCGGCCACCACCTTGGCGAAATATTTGGATTCGATGCGAATGGCCGTATCCATCGGCAATTGCGTGCCTTCATAGACGGCGGACAGGATCGCCTTCACCTGATTCATGTTCCCAAGCGTCTGCTTGTGCGCCATGGCCGTGCCGCCCATGAAGGTCTGCACGAAATTGGGGTTGGTGGCGCCGACACCGCCGGGGAATTTGAAGCCCTTGTGGTCCCACGGCTGAACACCGCCCTGGGGGTTCGCCTTCACCCAGGCCTTCGCGGTTTCCAGCAGCTGGTCCGCCGGCACGACCGCTTGCGCTACACCCAGGCCCAGAGCTTCCTGCGGGCTCATATTCTTGCCCTGCAGCAGGAACATGAGGGCCGGCTGCACGCCGATCAGGCGCGGCAGGCGCTGCGTGCCGCCGGCGCCGGGGAACAGACCCACCAGCACTTCGGGCAGCCCCAGCACGATCTTCGGATTGTCGGCGATCACCCGGTGGTGGCAGGCGAGGACGATTTCCAGCCCGCCGCCCAGCGCCAGCCCGTTAACGGCAGCCGCCACCGGCTTTCCGCTCGTTTCCAGGTCGCGCAGCAGCTTGTTCAGCACGAAGACGCCGTCGAACAATTGCGCCACGCGCGATTTCCCGGAAGAGGCCGAAGCCTCGGCGAAGTTCATGCCCTTCAGATCGGCCCCGGCCACGAAGCCGGAAGCCTTGCCCGAGGTGATGACGGCGCCTTTCACGGCGTCGTCGGTGCGGATGCGCTCGACGGCGGCGGTCAGGTCGCGGGTCAGCGCTTCGTTGATGACGTTCATCGACAGCCCGGGGCAGTCGATGGTGAGGAGCAGGATGCCGTCTGCGTCGAGCTCCTGGCGGATGGCTTGTTCGGTCATGATATCCTCCGGTCGCTCAGATGCGTTCGATGACGGTGGCGGTGCCCATGCCGGCACCGACGCACAGGGTGACGAGCGCCGTCTGCTTGCCGGTGCGCTCCAGCTCGTCGAGCACGGTGCCGAGGATCATGCCCCCGGTCGCGCCCAGCGGGTGGCCCATGGCGATGGCGCCGCCGTTCACGTTCATCTTCTCGTGCGGGATTTCCAGATGCTTCATCATCCGCATCACCACCGAGGCGAAGGCCTCGTTCAGCTCGAACAGGTCGATGTCGTTCACCGTCATCCCCAGCCGGTTCAGAAGCTTCTGGGTGACATAGGCGGGGCCGGTCAGCATGATCAGCGGCTCGGAGCCGATGGAGGCCATGCCCTTGATCCGGGCGCGCGGCTTCAGGCCATATTTCGCGCCGATCTCCTTGTTGCCGACCAGCACGGCCGACGCCCCGTCGACGATGCCCGAGGAATTGCCGGCATGGTGCACATGGTTCACCCGCTCGATTTCCGGGTATCTCAGCTTGGCGATCTCGTCGAAGCCCGGCATCTGCTCGCCCAGCGCCTGGAACGACGGCGAGAGGCTGGCCAGCGACTGCATGTCGGTCTGCGGGCGCATATGCTCGTCATGGTCGAGGACGATTTCCCCGATCACGTCCCGCACCGGAATGATGGATTTCGCGAAACGCTTCTCCGCCCAGGCTAGCGCGGCGCGGCGCTGCGATTCGACGGCATAGGCGTCCACATCGTCGCGGCTGAAGCCCTCGATGGTGGCGATCAGGTCGGCGCCGATCCCCTGCGGGGCGAAATAGCTGTGGAAGGCGACCGCCGGGTCGGTCGCCCAGGCGCCCCCATCCGAGCCCATCGGCACGCGGCTCATGCTTTCGACGCCGCCGCCGATGGCGAATTCCGCCTCGCCCGAGATCACCTTGGCCGCCGCCATGTTCACCGCCTCCAGGCCGGAGGCGCAGAAGCGGTTCACCTGCACGCCGGCGGTGGTTTCGGCATAGTCGGCGTTCAGCACCGCGACACGGGCGATATCCGCCCCCTGCTCGCCCACCGGCGAGACGCAGCCCAGCACCACATCGTCGACATCGGCGGTGTCGATTCCGGTGCGGTCCCGCAGGCCCTGCAGCACCTGCGTCGCCAACTGGATGGGGGTGATTTCGTGCAGCTTGCCGTCCTTGCGGCCCTTGCCGCGCGGGGTGCGCACGGCATCGTAGATATAGGCTTCGGCCATGGCGTTTCTCCGAGTGAAATGTTGCAGCTGAGATAGGCCTGCCCCGCCATGGGGCAAGCTCACGCAAAAGTCAGAAAGCGGAATCCGGGAAGGCCATCAGAGTCTCCGCGCCGGCCTTCACCCGGGCGGCCTCGGCGGCGGCCAGCGGTATCTGCCATTCGAAGAAATGTTTCGCGGTCAGGCGCTTGGCCTCCAGGAATTGCGCATCGAAGTCGCCACCGCCTTCGGCAAGCGCCTGATCGGCGGCCTTCGCCATCTGCAGCCAGAAATGCCCGAAGGCCACGATCGCCATCAGCCGCAGATAGGCGACCGAGCCTGCGCCGGCGTTGTCGGGATTGGCCATGGCGTTCTGCATCAGCCAGAAAGTGGCGCCTTCCAGTTCGGCCTTGGCGATGGCCAGCGAATCCGCGAACGGCTTCAGCTTCTCGTCGGCGCGCGCCGCCTCGATGCCGCCGTCCACCAGCGCCAGAAAAGCGCGCAGGCCCCGGCCGCCATTCTGCGCCAGCTTGCGGCCGACCAGATCCAGCGCCTGGAT
This sequence comes from Sandaracinobacteroides sayramensis, assembly GCF_022014495.1. Taxonomy (GTDB): domain Bacteria; phylum Pseudomonadota; class Alphaproteobacteria; order Sphingomonadales; family Sphingomonadaceae; genus Sandaracinobacteroides; species Sandaracinobacteroides sayramense. Next base: position 109,932 of record NZ_JAKLSQ010000003.1, on the reverse strand, counting down.
GCCATTGGCGCCTTCGTAGATCATGGTGATGCGCGCATCGCGCACGATCTGCTCCATGCCCCATTCGGCGATATAGCCATGACCGCCGAACACCTGCTGGGCGTTGGTGGCATGGGCATAGCCCTCGTCCGTCAGATAGGCCTTGATCACCGGCGTCAGCAGCGACAGCAGATCGTCGGCGACCTCGCGCTCTTCGGCGGTTTCGGCCTTGTGCGTGAGATCGGCCTGCAAGGCCGCCCAAAGGCACAGCGCCCGTGCCCCTTCGTTGAAGGCGCGGGCATCCAGAAGCATGCGCCGCACATCGGGGTGGACAAGAATCGGGTCGGCCTTGCCTTCCGCATTCTTGGGGCCGGTCAACGCCCTGCCCTGCAGGCGGTCGCGGGCGTAGATGGCGGCGTTCTGATAGGCCAGTTCGGACTGGCTGAAGCCTTGCATCCCCACGCCCAGCCTAGCCACGTTCATCATGATGAACATGGCCTTCATGCCCTTCATTTCCTCGCCGACCAGCCAGCCGGTGGCGCCATCATAGTTCATGACGCAGGTTGCGTTGCCATGGATGCCCATCTTGTGCTCGATCGACCCGCAGGAAAGGCTGTTGCGCTCACCCGGCGAGCCGTCGGCGTTCACAAGGAACTTCGGCACGATGAAGAGGGAGATGCCCTTCACGCTGTCCGGCGCGCCCGGCGTCTTCGCCAGCACCAGATGGATGATGTTGTCCGAAAGGTCATGCTCGCCGGCGGAGATGAAGATCTTCGTGCCGGTGACCTTGTAGCTGCCGTCGGGCTGCGGATCGGCACGGGTCTTGATAAGGCCGAGGTCCGTTCCGCAATGCGGTTCGGTCAGGTTCATCGTGCCGGTCCAGTGGCCGGCGATCATGTTGGGCAGATAGGTCTGCTTCTGCTCGTCGGAACCGGCGACCCGGATCGCCGAGACCGCGCCTTCGGTCAGCCCCGGATACATGGCGAAGGCCATGTTCGCGGATCCCAGATATTCGGCGAAGGCCGAGCCGAGCACATGCGGCAGCCCCTGGCCCCCCAGTTCCTTCGGCGCCATCAGCGTGCCCCAGCCACCTTCGACGAAAGCCCGATAGGCTTCCTTGAAGCCATCGGGCGTCGTCACGCTGCCGTCGGCGTGGCGGGTGCAGCCCTGCTGGTCCCCCACCTGGTTGAGCGGCGACAATACCCCTTCGACGAACTTCGCGCCCTCTTCCAAAATGGCCTGCACCATGTCCGGCGAAGCTTCTTCGAAGCCGGGCAGGCTGCGGAACCGCTCCAGGTCCACCACATGCTTCAGCACGAAGCGGGTGTCGGTTACGGGCGCGCGATAGCTGGCGGGCATGGTCTTTTCCTTCGTTCAGAGCCGCGCTTCGACAGTGCGGCAGAAATCTTGCAATTCGGCGATGGTGGCGTCGATTGCGGCGCGCTGGCCTTCCAGCGCGGCGATGCGTTCGCGGCTCTTGGCGATGGCGGCTTCCAACTGGGCCCGCCGGGCCTCGCCGGGAGCATACATGTCCAGAAGCTCGCGGATGTCGGCCAGCGTGAAGCCCACGGACCGGCCGCGGAGAATCCAGCCGAGACGGGCATGGTCGGCGCGGGAGTAGATGCGGGTCATCCCCCGCCTTGTCGGGTGGATCAGCCCCTCGTCCTCATAGAAGCGCAGCGTGCGGGAGGTGACGCCATATTCCCGCGCCAGATCGGTGATCGAAAAGCTTTCGGGCGCCGGGCCGGCACCGGCGGCTCGCACCTTCTGGTCACTCCCATCTCCCATGAGAGCGAACATATATTACCTTTACGTTCACGTCAACTGATATGATGTATAGACTTCGAGCCAGTTTGAGTTTCTGGCCGCGGCCTCCACCGCCCCTCGTCACCCCGGGCTTGACCCGGGGTCCAGCTTTTCCACAGCCAAAAAGCTCAAGGAAGAAAGCCGCCCCCGGGTGACGGAGTGCCTAAATTGATTCAAGCACTTCCACTACCTGCGCATGGTGACAACGGGTAAAGATGGCCCCCTCCCATAAAGGGGCGCGATTATGTTGAAAGCTGTTCGGGCAATCAGGCCTGCCGTCCGCCACCCGGGCCACAAGACCCGGGCGGCGGAACGGTGAAGTCCGACCCTGAAAGCGAGTGCGTGCGGACTTGAACACCGCCTCGCCACTGAGCCCAGCATACGGCCCGAAAGCGATTCTGTTTAGTCATTTATTGTGACCGACCTGCCCCGTTTCATGGCAGGTTTCGCTCAATAGTTAATGAACATTAACCCTTGATCGGCTGCAACGCCCCGCCATCCAGCTTGCGATAAAAGCAGCTCGGCGCGCCGGTGTGGCATGCCGGCCCGGCGGGGATCGCCTTCACCCACAGACAGTCCTGATCGCAGTCCACCCATATCTCGCGCACATCCAGGAAATGGCCGGAGGTCTCGCCCTTGAGCCACAGCGACTGGCGGCTGCGGGACCAGAAATGCGCCCTCCCCGTCTCCTGCGTGCGGGCGATCGCTTCGCGGTTCATATGCGCCACCATCAGCAATTCGCCCGATTCGGCGTGCGTCACCACCGCCGTCAGCAATCCGGCCGCATCCAGCTTGGGTTCGAACATGTCTGCCATAACTTGAAAAATCACCTTCTGATGGCACATGGCGTTTTGATGACAGATGGCGGTTTAATGACACCAGCGCATACAACTGCTAGCGACAAATGCGGCCCAAGGCCCTATGGCGGCCCGGCGAGCGGCTCACAAGACAGGCAGGTTAAGATGGCAGCGGTTTCCGGCGGCGGAATCTTCCCACAGGCGATTCCTATGGGCACCGACCCGTTCGACGACGACAAGCTGCGCGAGGAGTGCGGGGTGTTCGGCGTGTGGGGCGGCCAGCAGGCCTCGGCGATGACCGCGCTCGGCCTGCACGCCCTGCAGCATCGGGGGCAGGAAGCCGCCGGCATCCTCAGCTTCGACGATGGGGAATTCCACGTCCATCGCGCCATGGGGCATGTGGCCGGCAATTTCGACCGCAACGATGTGATCGAGCGCCTGCCGGGCGCCGCCGCCATCGGCCATAACCGCTATGCGACGACGGGGGACAATGGCTTCCGCAACGTGCAGCCGCTGTTCGCCGATCTCGCCTGCGGCGGCTTCGCCGTCGCGCACAATGGCAATCTCTCCAACGCGATGACGCTGAAGTCCGAGCTGATCCGGCGCGGCTCCATCTTCCAGTCCACCTCGGACACCGAGGTGATCATCCATCTGGTCGCCACCTCCAGCTTCCGCACCCTGCTCGACCGCTTCATCGACGCGCTGAAGCAGGTGGAAGGCGCCTACTCCCTTCTCTGCCTCACCGCCGAGGGGCTGATCGCCTGCCGCGACCCGCTGGGCATCCGCCCGCTGGTGCTGGGCAAGCTGGGGGACGCCTGGATCCTCGCCTCGGAAACGGTGGCGCTCGACATCGTCGGCGCCAGCTTCATCCGCTCGATCGAGCCCGGCGAGCTGGTGGTCATCAACGACCAAGGCCTGCGATCGCTGAAGCCCTTCGAGGCGAGCAAGCCCCGCCCCTGCATCTTCGAGCAGGTCTATTTCTCCCGGCCGGACAGCTTCTCGGACGGGCTTTCCGTCTATCAGGTGCGCAAGTCGATCGGCGCCGAACTGGCGGCCGAGGCGCCGGTCGAAGCCGATATGGTCGTGCCGGTGCCGGACTCCGGCACGCCGGCGGCGATCGGCTATGCCCAGGCGGCTGGCATCCCATTCGAGCTGGGGATCATCCGTTCCCACTATGTCGGCCGCACCTTCATCCAGCCCGGCGACCAGATCCGCCACCTGGGCGTGAAGCTGAAGCACAACGCCAATCGCGCGATGATCGCCGGCAAGCGGCTGGTGCTGATCGACGATTCCGTGGTGCGCGGCACCACTTCGGTGAAGATCGTCACCATGCTGCGCGAGGCAGGCGCCGCCGAGGTGCATCTGAGGATCGCCAGCCCGCCTACCACCAACAGCTGCTTCTACGGCGTCGACACGCCGGAACGCTCCAAGCTGCTGGCGGCGCAGATGAGCGTCGACGAGATGCGGGACTATATCGGCTGCGACAGCCTGGCCTTCATTTCCATCGACGGCCTCTATCGCGCGCTCGGCGAGAAGTCCCGGGTCGCCAATTGCCCGCAATATTGCGACGCCTGCTTCACCGGCGACTATCCGACCCGGCTGACCGACCATGAAGCGCAGGAAGCCGCGCCGCAACTCGGCCTGCTGACGCGGGGGATCGCCTGATGGCGGAGCAGAAGATCGCGCTGGTAACCGGCGCCAGCCGCGGCATCGGCGCCGCCCTTGCGGAGCGCCTCGCGGCGGACGATTACCATGTCGTGCTGACCGCCCGCACGGAAGCGGGCCTGATCGAGACCGAGGATCGGATTCACGCCGCCGGCGGCTCGGCCACCATCGCCCCCCTCGACATCACCAAAAGCGAGGAAGTGGATCGGCTTGCGGCCGCTATCGCCGGCCGCTGGGAAAAGCTCGACCTCCTGGTGCTGAACGCCGCGACGCTCGGCGAGCTGGCGCCGCTGGCGCATGTTTCCCCGAAGGAATTCGACAAGGTGATGGTGCTGAACGTCACCGCGCAATGGCGGCTGATCCGCGATTTCGACGCCATGCTCCGCCGGGCGCGGGGAACGGTCGTCGCCATTTCCTCCTCCGTCGCCGGCCGGCACGAAGCCTATTGGGGGCCTTATGCCGCCAGCAAGGCGGCGCTCGAAAGCCTCGTCGGAGTCTATGCGGCCGAAATGCAGGCGCTTGGCGTGAATGCGCTGATCGTCGACCCCGGAGGAACCCGCACCAGCATGCGCGCCAAAGCCTATCCCGGCGAAGACCCGCAAACGCTGAAGACCCCCGATACCGTTGCCAGGGCCATTGTCGACGCCCTGCCGGCAATTGGCCCGGGCGCATCCCGGCTGAAAATAAGCCGCGACGGACAATCCAGCCTCACAGGATGACGCAGCCGGCCAATAATCATGGCATTAGCGAACGATCTTAAGCCTAATATTTGTTAACTATTTGGAAGATATATTTTAGGCATTCGATCACTGTTTCACATTCCTGCGGCGTTAACCGTCTTTTATACAAGCTTATGGCAACTCTGCGCGAATTTGCCGTTGAGCTATTTCATCCTCCGCTTCTATTGGCGTCACAGGCCACCGAATGGGTCGGCGGCTCTGCCTGAACATGGGGGCATTATGCGGAAAATTGTGATCGCTGCCGTCGCAGCGGCTATCGCCATGCCGGCGAGCGCTGCCGTCGAACTGGTGAAGAACGGTTCGTTTGAACTGAACAACGTCAACGACGGGGACAAGAAATATTTCACCCAGTCCGGTGTCGAGCATTGGTCGGGTGGAGCCAATCTCACCTTCATCGCTTCGCCCGGCACAGCCGATGATCCGAGCAAGTATCTGGCCGTTTACGGGCCGTTCCCGGAAACCAGCCCGGACGGTGGCGACTTCGTGCTCGCCGATGGTGATCCGCCGTTTGCCGGCGCCTTCTGGCAGACGATCGAAGGCCTGACCATTGGCCAGACCTATGAGCTGAACTTCTGGCAAGCCGCCGGGCAGCAGCTCGACTTCAAAGGGCCGACCACCGAGCGTTGGGAAGTGAGCTTCGGCGACGAAGTGAAGCTGTCCAGCCTGTTCGAACTGCCGGAAGGCGGTGTCGGGCCGTGGGAAAAGCAGACGATGCTCTTCACCGCCACGGCGACTTCGCAGGTCCTGAAGTTCCTCGCCGTCGGAACGCCGGGCGGCGCTCCGCCGATCTCCTTCCTGGACGGCGTTTCGCTGCAGGCGACGGGCGGCGTGCCCGAGCCGGCCACCTGGGCGATGATGCTGCTGGGCTTCGGCGCCGTGGGCTTTGCGGCTCGCCGCCGCGCGGCCGCCACGGCCGTCAGCGCCTGACAGGCTGAAGGATAAAGGGCCGGGCGGCGCAGATCGCGCCGCCCGGTCTTTCCCGCCCCGGCATGTCCAGCCTTTTTCCCTTCCTGCAGCAGTTTCTGCTGGATTTCGCCCGGCTGACGCTGTGGCTGGGAATATTGGCCGCCGTGTTCGTGCCGATGGAGCGGTTTTTCGGCAATCCCGAACGCGGCCCGAAATCGCCGCTGGCCGGAGAAGTCGGCTATTACTTCCTGAACAATCTCCTTCCGGCCATGCTTCTCGCCGCGCCGCTCGCCTTTGTCGCTGCCACCGCGCGGCAATTGTTGCCGGCCGCCTGGCTGGAGCTTCTCGCTTCCATGCCCTTCGCGCTGAAGCTGGTGGTCAGCCTCTTCCTGTCGGAGCTTTGCAGCTATTGGGGGCATCGGCTGTCGCATGAATGGCCGCTGCTGTGGCAGTTCCACGCCCGCCACCACCAGCCGGAACAGGTGAACTGGCTGACCAACAGCCACAACCACCCCGTCGACATCCTTTGGGCGCGGATGACGGCGCTTTTCCCGCTGTATGCGCTGGGCTTCGCGGAGCCGGTCGCCGGACGGGACAATCTGATCCCGATCCTGCTGCTGCTGTTCGCGGCCTTCTGGTCCTTCTTCATCCACGCCAATGTGCGCTGGCGGCTGGGGCCGCTGGAAAAGCTGCTGGTGACCCCGGCCTTCCACCATTGGCACCATACCAACGACGAATGGCGGGATCATAATTACGCCACGCTGCTGCCGATCATGGACAGGCTGTTCGGCACCCACCATCTGCCGGACCATTTCCCACCCAATTATGGGATCGACGATCCGTCCGAGATGGCGCCGCTGCTTCCCTTCGGACCCCGCCCCTCAAGCTCCGGCCCTTCAAGCCCCGGCCCCGCGCCGCAATCCAAGCGACAGCCCGAAAGCTGAACGCCTCATCAGGGCTTCTTCTGGAATACCCTTCGGCCCGAGAGCCAGGTTTCCTCCACCTTCACCTGGAACAGCTCGGCCGGCGCGATGGCGAACGGGTCGCGGTCCAGCAGGATGAAGTCGGCCCAGCGGCCCGGCTCCAGCGTGCCGACCCTGTTCTCCGCCCCGCCCGCCCAGGCGGCATCGGTCGTGAAGCCCGCGAAGGCTTGCTGCAAGGTCATGGCCTCCCCTGCCCGCCAGCCTTCGGGCGGCTGGCCCTGCCGGTCCTGCCGGGTCACGGCCGCGTGCAGGCCATAGAAGGGATTGGCCGGCTCCACCGGAAAATCCGAGCCCAGGGCCAGATGCACGCCAGCCTTCCGCAGCGCCGACCAGGCATAGGCGCCTTCCAGTCGCGCCGGCCCCAACCTCTCCTCCACCATGCCCTTATCGGACGTGGCGTGCGTCGGCTGCACCGAGGCGATGATGCGCAGTTCGGCGAAACGCGGGATGTCCGCCGTATCGATCACCTGCGCATGCTCGATACGATTTCTGAACTTATCACCGTAAGTCGGTCGTATTTCAGAAAAACTGTCCAAAGCCTGTCGGTTAGCCGCGTCGCCTATGGCGTGCGCCGCCACCTGATAGCCCAGGAAGTTCGCGCGGCTGAAAAGATTCTTCTGCCTCGTGTCGTTCAGGAATTGCAGCCCGCGCGCGCCGGCTTCGTCGGTATAGGGCGCCAGCAGCCAGGCGCCACGGCTGCCCAGCGCGCCATCGGCGTAAAGCTTGATCCCCTGCAGCTTCAGCCGGTCCTCATAAAGCCAGGGCGTCGGGCGCAATGGGGAAATGGCTTCCATCGCCTCCATGCCGGCCGCATAGCCGGTGATGCGGATGGTGAGGCGCCCCTCGTCCCCGAAGCTGCGGTAGAGCGCCCAGGCATCGGGCGAGACGCCCATGTCATGCACGCCGGTCAGCCCCAGAGAGGCGAGATGCCCCAGCGCCGCTTCCAGCGCCTTCTCCTTCTCACCCGCCGATGGCGGCGGAATATGCTTCTCCACCAGCGCCATCGCCGCGTCGATGAAAACGCCGGTGGGGTTGCCGGCCGCGTCGCGCACGATCTTGCCGCCTGCCGGATCCTTAGTGGCCTTGTTGATTCCCGCCAGCTTCATGGCGGCGGAATTGGCCCAGCCCGCATGGCCATCCACCCGCTCCAGCCAGACCGGCCGAGCCGCATGCGCGCTGTCCAACTCGGCCGCGGTCGGGAAGCGGCCAAGGCCCCAGAGAACCTGATTCCATCCCCGCCCACGAACCCATTCCTGCGCCGCATTGGCCTGGCCATAAGCCGCGATCTTCGTCTGCGCGTCCGTAAGCGAGGTTGTGGCGCTCAGATCGAGTTGCCTCAGGCCGATTCCCAGCCCCAGCACATGCCCATGGGCGTCGATCAGCCCGGGGATCAGCGTGCGCCCCTTGGCGTCCAGCTTGAAGTCGCCCGCCGCCAGCTTCGGCTCGGCCGCGCCGCGCGGAAGGATCGCCAGCACCTTGCCGTCGTCGCCCACCAGCAGCCCGGCGAAGCGCCGAAGCCCGCCCTCCTGCTCCAAGGTATAGCCATTGGCGTTGACGATCAGCGTCTTGGCGGCATCCGCCGGAGCCGTGACGAAAACGGCTGCCAGAAGCAGCAGGCCGCGGATCATGCCAGCCTCCGGATCAGCGACGAGGTGTCGTCACGCGCACCGCCCAGCTTCTGAACATCGGCGTAGAATTGATCGACCAGCGCCGCCACCGGCAGGCTGGCGCCGACCGCTCTCGCTTCCTCCAGCACCAGCCCCAGATCCTTGCGCATCAGGTCCACCGCGAAGCCGAAATCGAACCGGCCTTCCACCATGGTCTTCGCGCGATTGTCCATCTGCCAGCTTTGCGCCGCGCCCTTGCCGATGGCGTCCAGCAGCGCCTCGGTGTCCAGCCCGGCCTTCATCGCGAAATGCAGCGATTCCGACAGGCCCTGCACCACGCCGGCGATGGCGATCTGGTTCGCCATCTTCGCCAGCTGGCCATGGCCGGCCGGGCCGATGCGGACGATGCGGCGTCCATAGGCCGCGATCAACGGCCGGGCGGCATCCACCGCTTCCCCGCTTCCCCCGCACATCACCGCCAGTTGCCCGGATTCCGCGCCGGCCTGGCCGCCCGACACCGGGGCATCCACGCACAAAAGCCTCGGATTCTCCGCCGCAAGCACCCGTGCGAGGCTGGCGGAGACCGTGCTGTGGTCGATGAAGAGCGCGCCATCGGCCAGGCTCTGGAATCCGCCTTCGGCGCCGACCGTCACTTGCCGCACATCAGCGTCATCGCCGACGCAGGTGATCAGGGCATCCGCGCCATCGGCGGCCTGGGCGGCGCTGGTGCATGGCTTCCCGCCATAGGCCGCGGCGAAGCGCTCGGCCTTTTCCCGCGTGCGGTTGAACAAGCGAAGCTCATGCCCGGCGGCCGACAGGTGGCGCGCCATCGGCCACCCCATCACCCCAAGCCCTGCGAATGCGATCCGTGCCATNAGACGGTCCGGAAGATCAGGCCGAAAGCGCGCGGCGGCGGCGGGCGGCGGCGCCCACCAGGCCGAAGCCGGCGATCAGCATCGCCCAGGTGGCGGGCTCGGGCACGCCGCCGACGATGGGCTTGTAGTCGTCGTTGAAGATCCAGCTGATCACGTCATGGTTGGCGGCCGCCGAACCGGTGCCCGAGGTGAAGCCGACGAAGGCGTCCGGGGTGCCAAGCACCGAGACGAGGTCGACGCTGTAGCTCAGCAGCGCTTCGGCCGGGCGGGTGAGGCTGTTGGCCAGCCGCACTTCGAGGAGCTTGGTGGCGCCATTATAGTCGACCCAGGCGGTCAGGTCGCCGCCCTCGTCCAGCGTGAACGGCGAGGTGATGACCTTCACGGAGGAGATGTTGCCGTTCAGGTCGATGCCGACGTGGTTGGCATCCGGGTCGCCCCAGCCCTGGCCGTTGTCCCAGGTGTCAAACTCGATGCCGACGCTGTTGGGCACGCCCTGGTAGCCGATTCCGCCGCCGTAACCGCCCACGTCGTTGCTGTTCGTCTGCACGACGAACACCAGCCCGTCGGCGCCGCCGCCCAGGGGCGTGTTGAAGTTGAAGGTGAAGCGGGTGCTGAACGAAACGTCGGCGCCCAGCGTCACCGGCGTGGTCGAGAAGACCGAACCGCTCTGGTTGTAGGCGGAGCGCGTGACACGCAGCACGTCGCGGCCGGCGGCGTCGACGGCGGTCGAGGACTGGCCGTTCAGCGACAGGCCGCTGGTGTTGGAAAAATCATTGTAGACAAGCGAAAGCGCCGACGCCGGCGTGGCCGAAATGGCTGCCAGCGCGATGATAGCAACACGCATGTTGAGTTCCCCTGTGTATATGCCCCGTCGGCCGCTGCCGACAGCTTGCTCATACACGCTTTTCCCGATCCCCTACAAGCAGCCCCGCGGCATGGCGCCCGCTGTATTGCGGTTCCCCGACGCCGGAGATAAGCGCTTCCACACTGAAAGGAATTTGCCGATGAACGCTCCTGCCCCGTCGCAACCGCTGGCTATCGCCGCCGAGGATGTGCGGGCCGCGTCGATGCGCATCAAGGGGCAGGTGATTCGCACCCCCACGCTCGAATCCCGGACGCTCGGGCAGTTGACCGGCGCCCGCGTGTTCCTGAAGTTCGAAAATCTGCAGTTCACCGCCGCCTATAAAGAGCGTGGCGCGCTCAACCGCCTGCTGGCGTTGACGGAGGAAGAGCGCAAACGCGGTGTGATCGCCATGTCGGCCGGCAATCACGCCCAGGGGCTGGCCTTCCATGCGCGCCGGCTGGGAATTCCAGCCACCATCGTGATGCCGCGCTTCACCCCCGTGGTGAAGGTGCAGCAGACGGAAAGCCATGACGCGGAAGTGGTGCTCTACGGCGAGAAGCTGGAGGAAGCCTCCGACCATGCGCACGAGATCGCGCGGAAGCGCGGGCTGGTGTTCATCCACCCGTTCGACGACCCGCTGGTGATGGCCGGCCAGGGCACGGCCGCGCTGGAGATGCTGGAGGATGCGCCGGAGATCGACACGCTGGTGGTGCCGATCGGCGGCGGCGGATTGATTTCCGGCTGCGCCACCATCGGCAAGGCGATGAAGCCCGATCTCGACATCGTCGGCGTTCAGGCGGAGCTCTACCCGTCGATGAAGGCGACGGTCGCCGGCGAGCCCATCGTGGCCGACGGCGACACGCTGGCCGAGGGGATCGCCGTCAAATTCCCCGGCTCCAACACCGTGCCGGTGGTGCGGGCGCTGGTGTCCGAAATCCTGCTGGTCGCGGAGCGCGATCTGGAACGCGCCGTTTCCATGTTGCTGGCGATCGAGAAGACCGTTGTGGAAGGGGCCGGCGCCGCCGGCCTCGCGGCGCTGCTGGCCCATGGGCGCCGGTTCCGGGGCCGCAATGTCGGGCTGGTGCTGGCCGGCGGCAATATCGACACGCGGCTGCTGGCCAATGTGCTGTTGCGCGATCTGGTGCGCGCGGGCCGGCTTGCGCGCCTGCGCATTCGCCTGAAGGACCGGCCGGGGCAGCTTTACGGTGTGGCGCGGGTGTTCGACCAGCAGCAGGTGAACATCCTGGAAGTGTCGCACCAGCGCATCTTCACCAACCTGCCCGCCAAGGGGCTGGTGACCGAGATCGAGTGCGAAACCCGCGGCGACGACCATCTGGCCCGGCTGATCGAAGCCCTGCGCGGCGCCGGCTATGATGTGAACCGGGTGGAACTGGACTGAACAGTTGCCGCCACTTCGGTTGCATTCGCCCTGTGGGGGCATTGGCTAGCGGGCCTTCGCCGGCGTAGAACCGCCCGGTCGCACGGCGGAGGCGGTCGTGTTGCAAATCGGATTTGCCAGCTGGCCTTTGCTCCAACGGGCCTTGCCACTGGCGTCGATATGGTTCAGGCGCCCGTCGGAAGGTGGCCTGCGCAGGCACCGGAGCTGCTCTTGCAAGGGCAGCCCGGAGGTTCGCGATGTTGGCGGCTATGGCGCATTAACATCGATGGGCCGGCAACATACTCGAGTCCGGCGTTGCGCACCCCTCATGACTTGTGCAGAATTGCCGCGCGCTCCCTGGCGGAGCCGGGGCGCAAGGTCGTGAGGTGGACGTGAGGGCTCAACCGCTGCGGAATATCGCTTTGCCGCATTGCCGTTTCCCGCATGGGCAAGCCCATGGGCAAAACCTGCCTGTGACCCTTCGGCTGAGGGCGTTGCCGGCATGACCGAGCAGCCGACTCGATTTCCCCGCTTCTTCGTCACGGCCGAGAGCCCGTGCCCCTATCTGCCCGGCCGCATCGAGCGGAAGGTGTTCGCCGAATTGCGTGGGCCGGACGCGCAGCGGATGAGCGAGGGGCTCGGCCGCATCGGCTTCCGGCGAAGCCAGAATGTGGTCTATCGCCCGAGTTGCGATGGCTGCACGGCCTGCGTTTCGGTGCGGATCATCGCCAGCCATTACCAGCCGAGCCAGTCCCACAAGCGGCTGATCCGGCGCAACGCCGATCTCGACGTGGCCGCTTGCGATCCCTGGGCGACCGAGGAGCAGTTCGACTTGCTCCGCCGCTATCTGAAAGCGCGCCATCCGCATGGCGGCATGGCCAGCATGGACGGCTACGATTTCGCGGAAATGATCGAGACGTCGCCGGTGAACACCGTCGTCGTCGAATATCGCGAGCCCGGCGTGGACGGGCGCCCCGGCAAGCTGGTGGGCGCCTGCCTGACCGACAAGCAGTCCGACGGCCTGTCCATGGTCTACAGCTTCTATGAAACCGGGACGGACGCGCGCCCTGGCCTTGGCACCTACATGATCCTGGATCATGTGCAGCGCGCCGCCGAGGTGGGGCTGCGGTATGTCTATCTCGGCTATTGGGTGAAGGGCTCGCCTCGGATGGATTACAAGCGCCGCTTCAGCCCGTTGGAGATGCTCACTTCCCAGGGCTGGCGGCTGATGCCTGCACCCGCGCCGCAATCGGGGGGGCAGCGGCAGTTCGCCACCATCGACTGAGACGCCGGCAAGCGCTATTCCGCTTCCCATGACCAGCCCCCCTTCCCTTCAGGATTCCGCCAGGGCCACGCAGGACAGCGGCAATGTCGCGCTGTTCGGAACGCTCGCCGAGGACTGGTGGGATCCCGAAGGCGCCTCGAAACTGCTGCACCGGATCAACCCGGCGCGGCTGGGCTATATCCGTGAAGCTGCGATCGCGCATTTCGCCCGCGATCCCCGAAAGCGTCGGGCGCTCGAAGGTCTGACCGCGCTGGACATCGGTTGCGGCGCCGGGCTGGTGGCGGAGCCGCTGGCCCGCATGGGGGCAAATGTCGAAGGGCTGGACGCGGGCGAAGAGGTGATCGCCGTGGCGCGCGCCCATGCGGCGGCGCAACGGTTGGCCATCCCCTACCATTGCACGGAGCTTCTGGAATTCGCCGCCTATAACGCTGGCCGGCTCGACTTCATAACCTGTCTTGAAGTTATTGAACATGTCACTGATACAAAGTCATTTATTTCCGCAATATCGGCGCTGCTGAAGCCGGGAGGGCTGCTGCTTTTCTCCACTCCGAACCGCACGCCCCAGAGCTGGGCCGTGCTGATCGCCGGAGCCGAGCGGTTGCTGAGGCTGATCCCCGATGGCGGCCATGAGTGGAAACAGTTCGTGACTCCCGACGAACTGACGCAAAAGCTGGCGGAAGCCGGATTGCGGGTGGAGGATGTGCGGGGCTTGAGCTGGTCGCCCGCGCGCGGGTTCCATATCTCCGCCGACACGAGCATCAACTACATCGGCAAGGCGACCCGTATCCAGGCTGAGAACCCACAGAAATAATTGGCATATTGCCCGTCACCCCGGGCTTGACCCGGGGTCCGGCTTTCCGGCGGCGTGGGAAAGAAGCGGGATCCCGGGTCAAGCCCGGGATGACGAAGGGGGAATGCGCATCCCCAACCCAGGCGCCCCGCGCGGCGGGAAACCCCTCTCTTACTTATTGCGATCCGGCACCGCGAAGCGGCCTGTCACCCGGCTGCCCGGCTGCCCGGTCGAACTGCGGCCATCGATGGTGGAGCGGCCCGTCGCCAGATCGATCGTCAGCCGATTGCCCTGCACCTTGGTGGTGCCCTGTGTCAGCACCACATTGCCGATCAGCGTCAGGATTCGCTTCTCCACATCGTAGATGCCGAACCGCGCCGTCGCGCGTTCGCTGGGCGTGGCAAGCCGCACATTGCCGTCGGCGTCCAGCCGCTGGATGACCGGATCGCCCTTCGCAGGGCGGCTGTAGGCGACCTTGATCCGGTCCGCCTCCAGCGTCAGATTGCTTTGCCGCACCCGGACGTTGCCGGCGAAGATCGCCTGATTCTGCTGGTCCAGCACGTCGATCCGGTCGGCATCGACATCGATCGGCGCGCGGCTGTCCAGCCCCTTCAACGCGGAACTGGTCAGGCCTTGCGCGGAAACGGGCGCGGCGCCCAGCGCCAGCAGGACGAGAAGAGCGGCCTTGGGGGAGAATCTGGTCATCGAGCGGTCCGGTTCGGGGTGATTCTGAGTTTGACGCCGCCCGTCATGCTGACGGTGCGCCCTTCCATGTCCGCGGCGAAGGCGTTGGCCTGGAACTTGCCCATGGGAAGGGTGCCGGAAACCGGCTCTTGCGTCGAGACGCGGTTGCTGTTCATGTCCACCTGGATGGCATGGCCGTCCAGGCTGTAGCCGCTTGCGGAGCGCGCCTCGACCGGGCCGTTCACCAGCAGGCGGTTCTGGTCGATGAAGAACTCGCCGGATGGCGCGGTCACGATGGCCGGCCCCTGCTGCTGGTCCAGCCTGGCGGAAAGGCCGGTCATCACCACGACGGGCACGGCGCTGGTTTTCTGCACGCCCGATTGCGCGACGATCTCGAAGGATTCGCCCTTGGCCGTCTCGCCGCGATAGGTGGCCTCCTGCATTCGCATCCTCTCCCCGGCGTGGGCGGCGCTGTCCTTGGAAAGGAGGAAGCTGAACTCCTGCGTTGCCGAAAGCGGCAGCACCACCAGGATCGCGAACAGGATGGTGGACGCAACGGGAAAACCCCATTTCGCCACAGCAACGAACGCATCGCGCGGGCCGCCGGGCAGCATCGACCGCCGGCGTGCCTCGCGCTCGCGATCGGCGCGCTCAGACATGGGCGAAGATGTCGATCTCGGGCCAGCCCTGAAGATCGAGCTCGGCGCGCCAGGGCAGGAAGTCGAAGCAGGCTTTCGCCAGCTCCGTCCGCCCTTCCCGCTCCAGCCGCTCGTTCAGGATCGGCATCATCCGGTGAAGATAGCGCACATCCGATGCGGCATAATCCTTCTGCGCGTCGGTCAAGGTCGCCGCGCCCCAGTCGCTCGACTGCTGCTGCTTGGAGATTTCGGCGCCCAGAAGCTCCCGCACGAGATCCTTCAGCCCGTGGCGATCGGTGTAGGTGCGGATCATCCGGCTGGCGGTCTTGGTGCAATAGACGGGCGCGGCCACCACCTGCAGATAGTGGCGGATCACCGCCAGATCGAAGCGGGCGAAGTGATAGAGCTTCAGCCGGGCCGGATCGGCCAGGATGCGGCGAAGATTGGGGGCGCTGTAGTCGCCTGAGAAACGCACCAGATGCTCATCGCCCTCGCCATCCGAAAGCTGGATCAGGCAAAGCCGGTCGCGCAGGGGGTTCAACCCCATGGTTTCGGTATCGACAGCGATGGGACCGGGCACGAACACATCGCCCGGCAGATCATTCTCGTGGAAGTGGATTGTCATGACCGTGTGGCCTTAAGCGTTTCAGAAACGCCCGGCAATGACTTGTGCTGCCGGCCAGCGTGAGCCGATCGCGAATTCTAGCCGAACAGCAGGAATGCGCCAAACCACAATGCGTAGCCGGTGGCGATTCCCGATAGAAGCGCCACCCAGATCTGCCAGGTTCGAGGCGAAGAACGCCTGACTGCCATGTTGGAGACCCCTGATTTGCGAAGGTGCAGAGTTATCCACAGCGCCATTCTTGTCAATGATTCTTAGAAAGGCTGGCAGGCAGCTCGTAAGGAAACTCAGATTATGTCGTTAACGATTTCAAGCTACGCAGTTTTCTCCTGAACTGGAAAAGGCCGCATACTTTCGACGAATGCCGCAGCTTGGCCTTGCCGCCGGTTCGGCCTAGTTCACCTGCCATGACGATCGTTCGACCTCGCGATGCCGCTACCCTGGTGCTGGTGCGCCGCGACGCTGCCGCGCCGCGCATTCTGATGGGGCGCCGCTCCGGCGGGCATGACTTCATGCCCGGCAAGTGGGTCTTTCCAGGCGGGCGCATCGACAGGGCCGATTATCGCGGACCGCTCCTCACCGACCTGCAGCCGGAGGTCGCCGCCGATCTGGCGGCCAGTGCCCGGCTGCAACGGCAGGACGGCGGCAGGCTTGCCCGGGCGCTGGCGCGGACGGCGGTAAGAGAGACTTTCGAGGAAACGGGCCTCGTCATCGGCCGCGGAGACGTCGGCCGGCTGGAAGCGGATCTGGGGGCGCTTTCCTATATCGCCCGCGCCATCACCCCGCCCGCCCGCCACAAGCGGTTCGACGCCCGCTTCCTGATGGCGGACGCCGAACGACTGCAATCGCTGGAACCGCAGGACAGCCGCGAACTGGGCGAAGTGGCCTGGTTCACGCTCGGCGAATGCCGCGACCTCGATCTGCCCAATGTCACGCGCGCAGTCCTGGATGTGGTCGAGACCCGCCTTGAAGGTGGACATGCCGCCCGTCCCTTCTGGCGCTGGACAAGGAACAATCCCGAATCAGCCCTGTAGTCTATTCGGCAACGGCTGGTCGGCCAAGTCCATTCGGTTCGTCGACAGCCGGCTTCATTCGCCTCCAACTTTGCCCGGATCATCGACAAAGGGGCGACAGAGCGGAAATTAATCCCAATATAGGCTTCAGCGGTATATGAGGGACCGCTTGTAAAAGATTGGATGTAGACATGAAAATCACCTGGACTGGCCTTGCGGCCGGAGCCGGCCTGCTGCTCGCTGCGCCCGCATTCAGCCAACAGACCCCCCCGGAACCCACGCCGCAGCCCCAGCCGGGCGAGGCTCCGACTCCGGGCAGCCCGCCTCCCACCTCGGGAGAACAGCCGTCGCCCGATGAGAGTTCGAAAACGGACGAATCCGGCAACCCCAAGCCCGAAACCCCCCGCCTGCCGGGTTGAGGCATGCGCCCCGGCCGGCTGAATCAGCCGGCCGGGAAAGCATGAAAAATTGAGCGACCGAGCTGAAACTCGAGGGCGTCAGTCGAGATTGGGGCGCAGCCACTGGCGCGCCTGGTCGAGGGTGACGCCCCTTCTCTGCGCATAATCCGCCAACTGGTCTTCCCCGATCCGCGCCACGCCGAAATAATGGCTTTGCGGGTGGGCGAAGTAAAAGCCCGAGACCGCAGCCGTCGGATACATGGCGAAGCTTTCGGTCAGGGAAATGCCTGTCCTTTGGGTCGCACCCAGCAAATCGAACAACAACGGTTTCAGGCTGTGATCCGGGCAGGCCGGATAGCCGGGTGCCGGGCGAATGCCCTGATATCGCTCGCGAATAAGGGCCGGAAAGTCCGGCTCGGCCTGGGCTTCATAGCCCCAATATTCGGTCCTGAGCCGGAAGTGCAGCGCTTCGGCCGCCGCTTCGGCGAAGCGATCCGCCAGGGCCTTCAGCAGGATGTCGGAGAAATCGTCGTGTGCCGCCTTGAACTCGGCTAGCTTCGCTTCGATTCCATGGCCGGCGGTCACGGCGAAGCCGCCGATCCAGTCCTTGTGCGGCGACACGAAGTCGGCGAGGCAGTCGTTGGCCCTGCCCTCGCGCTTGGCCACCTGCTGGCGCAGCATGGGCAAGCGCGCGATCGGCGTCGTGCGGCTTTCGTCGGCGAACACCAATATGTCGTCGCCTTCCCGGCGGACCGGCCAGATCGCGGCGACCGCTTTCGCCGTCAGCCATTTCTCCGCCACCAGTTTTTCCAGCATCGCCTGCGCGTCGTGCCAAAGCGTGCGCGCGGCATCGCCGACCACCTTGTCTTCCAGGATCTGCGGGAAATTCCCGTGCAGTTCCCAGGCGCGGAAGAAAGGCGTCCAATCGATGAAGGGGATCAGGTCGCCAAGAGGCCAGTCGTCGATCACCCATTCCCCAACCCCTGCCGGAACCACGGGCGGCTCCGCCGCGAAGTCGATCGCCACGCCGTTCGCCCGCGCGTCCGCCAGCGGCGCGAGCGCGGATTGCCCGCCCTGCCGCTTGCTGCGGATTCCGGCATAATCCTCCGCCACATCGGCCACGAAAGCCTCGGCCAGCGTGTCGGACATCAGGTTGGAGACCACGCCCACGGCGCGGCTTGCATCCAGCACATGGATGGTGGGGCCGGAATAGGCTGGGGCGATCCGGATCGCCGTATGCACTTTCGACGTGGTGGCCCCGCCGATCAGCAGCGGCATGCGGAACTCCGCCCGCTCCATCTCGGCGGCGACCGTCACCATCTCGTCGAGCGAAGGGGTGATGAGGCCGGAGAGCCCGATCATGTCGGCCTTTTCCGCCTTCGCCGTCTCCAATATCTTCGGCCAAGGCACCATCACGCCCAGGTCGATCACTTCGAAATTGTTGCACTGCAACACGACGCCGACGATATTCTTGCCGATATCGTGCACATCGCCCTTCACGGTCGCCATCACGATCCGCGCCTTTGGGGCGGCGCCTTCCTCCTTCTCATCCTCGATGAAAGGAACCAGATGCGCGACCGCCTTCTTCATCACCCGCGCCGATTTCACCACCTGCGGCAGGAACATCTTGCCGCTGGCGAACAGGTCGCCGACGACGTTCATCCCGTCCATCAGCGGCCCTTCGATCACCTCGATCGGCCGCGCGGCGCGCAGGCGCGCCTCCTCGGTATCGGCCACGACATGGGCGTCGAGGCCGTTCACAAGCGCATGGGCAAGGCGTTTCTCGACCGGAAAAGATCGCCATTCTTCCGTTTGTTTTTCAGTTGATTGAACCTGATTGCTGAAACGCGATGCCAGCGATATCAGCCGATCCGTCGCATCCGGCCGGCGGGCGAGGATCACATCCTCCGCCGCCTCGCGCAGTTCCGGGTCGAGCTGGTCATACACATCCAGTTGCCCGGCGTTGACGATCGCCATGTCGAACCCGGCCGGGATCGCATGATAGAGGAACACCGAGTGCATCGCGCGGCGCACGGTCTCGTTGCCGCGGAAAGCGAAGCTCAAGTTGGAGAGGCCACCGGAAATGCGCGCGCCGGGGCAGCGCGCCTTGATGGCGCGGCAGGCCTCGATGAAGTCCAGCGCGTAGCGGTCATGCTCCTCGATTCCCGTCGCCACCGCGAAGACGTTGGGGTCGAAGATGATGTCGGACGGGTCGAAGCCGTCGGCGACCAGAAGGTCGTAGGCGCGGGCGCAGATTTCCAGCTTGCGCGCGGCCGTGTCGGCCTGCCCCGTCTCGTCGAAGGCCATCACCACCGCCGCCGCGCCATAGCGGCGGATGCTCCGCGCCTGTTCGAGGAACTGCTCTTCCCCTTCCTTCAGGCTGATGGAGTTGACGATCGCCTTTCCGGCCACGCATTTCAGCCCGGCCTCGATCACCGTCCATTTGGAACTGTCGATCATCAGCGGCACACGGGCGATGTCCGGCTCCGCCGCCAGCAGCTTCAGGAAGGTTTCCATGGCGAGCTTGCTGTCCAGCAGCCCCTCGTCCATGTTCACGTCGATGATCTGCGCGCCGCTCGCCACCTGCTCGCGCGCGACTTCCAGCGCCGTCGCATAGTCGCCGGCGACGATCAGCTTGCGAAAGCGCGCCGAGCCGGTGACGTTGGTGCGCTCGCCGATGTTGATGAAACGGGTGGAACTCATGCGAAGATGGCCGCCTCCAGGCCGGACAGGCGCAGCGCGGATTCGGGATGCGGCAGCGGGCGCGGCGGCAATCCCTCCACCGCCTTCGCGATCTCGGCGATATGCGCGGGCGTGGTGCCGCAGCAGCCGCCGACGGCGTTGATCAGCCCGGCCTCCGCCCATTGGCGGATGAGCCCGCCCGTCGTCTGCGGCAGTTCGTCATAGCCGCCGAAGGCATTGGGGAGGCCGGCGTTGGGATAGACCATCAGCAGCGCATCCGCCTGCGCCGCAAGCTGCTGCACATGCGGGCGAAGCTCGGTCGCACCGAAGCTGCAATTGAGGCCGATGGTCAGCGGCCGCGTATGTTTCACCGAAATCCAGAAGGCCTCCACTGTCTGTCCGGACAGGTTTCGCCCGGCAAGATCGGTCAGCGTCATCGACAGCATTATGGGCACGCGCTTCTGCCGGTCTTCCTCCGCTTCCATGGCGGCAAAGGCGGCGGCCTTGGCGTTCAGCGTGTCGAACACGGTTTCGATCAGGATGAAGTCCACGCCGCCGTCCAGCAGCGCGTCGATCTGCTCGCGGTAGACGGCCTTCACACCGTCGAAATCCACCTCGCGAAAGCCCGGGTCTTCCACGCGCGGGCTCAGGGACAGCGTCTTGTTGGTGGGGCCAAGCGCGCCGGCCAGGAAACGCGGCACGCCGTCCTGCGCCACGGCGGCGTCGATCTCCGTCCGCAGGATGCGCGCGGCGGCCAGGTTGATTTCCCGCACCAGCCCCTCGGCGCCGTAATCGGCCTGGCTGATGGCATTGGCGTTGAAGCTGTTGGTGGCCAGCAGGTCGGCCCCGGCCTCGATATAGCTGCGCCCGATGCCGGCGATGGCGCCCGGCAGGGTCAGGTTCAATATGTCGTTGTTGCCCTTCTGGTCGTGGCCCAGATCGAAGCTGCCGCGATAATCGGCCTCCGTCAGCGCCAGCTTCTGGATGGCGGTGCCATAAGGCCCGTCCTTCACGAGAATGCGCGAGGCGGCCGCCTCGCGGAAGGCGGCTTCGGCCGCCGAAGGAGCGATCATTGCGGGCGGACCCCCAGCATATGGCAGATGGCGTAGGTCAATTCTGCCCGGTTCAAGGTGTAGAAGTGGAAATGCCGGACGCCGCCGGCGTAAAGCCTGCGCACCATTTCCGCCGCGACGGTGGCGGCGACGAGCTGGCGCGCGTCCGGCTTGTCGTCCAGCCCTTCGAACAGCCGTCCCATCCACCCGGGGATGGCCACATTGCAGGGCGCGCACATGCGCTGCGCGGCGGCGAAATTCGCGACCGGCAATATCCCCGGCACGATCTCCGCCGATATGCCGGCCGCTGCGGCCTCGTCGCGAAAGCGCAGGAAGGTGTCCGGCTGGAAGAAGAATTGCGTAATCGCCCGGCTGGCGCCCGCGTCGATCTTGCGCTTCAGATGCTCGAGGTCGGAAGCCGGAGAAACCGCCTCCGGATGCACTTCCGGATAGGCGCCGACCGAGACCTCGAACGGATGCCGCGCGCACACCCCCGCCACCAGTTCGGCGGCATCGGCATAGCCGTCGGCCCTTGCGGTGAAGCGGCTTTCACCGCCGGGCGGGTCGCCGCGCAGCGCCACGATATGGCGAACGCCGGCATTCCAATATTGGTCCAGCACCTCGTCGATCTCGGGCCGGCCGGCGTTCACGCAGGTCAGGTGCGCGGCGGCCGGGATGGCGGTTTCCGAAACGATGCGCGAAACGGTCGCATGCGTGCGTTCTCGGGTCGAACCGCCCGCGCCATAGGTGACGGACACGAAACGCGGCTTCAGCGGCGCCAGCGTCTCGACCGAATTCCACAGCGTCTGCGCCATCTTCTCCGTCTTCGGCGGGAAGAATTCGAAGCTGATCTCGATGTCGCCGGGCAGGTCCGCGAACAGCGAGGCATCGGCGGCGCGCGCCAGCATTTCGGAATTGGAAGCCATCAGTCCTTTCGCCCTTCCCAGAGCAGCACGGAGAGTTCGGGCCCGGCATGCCGGGCGACCAGCCGGGGCCGCAGCCCGGCGCCCGCCAGCAGCGAGAGCAGCCCTTCCTCCTCGAAGCCCAGGCGGGCATGGTGATAGCGGGCGCGCAATTCCTCATGGCCATGCGCGGCATAGTCGGCGACGAGAATCTTGCCACCCGGCGCCAGCACCCGCGCCGCCTCGGCCAGAACCGGCGCCGGATCGTCGGCGAAATGCAGCACCTGCTGCATCGTCACCGTGTCGAAGCTTGCATCCTCGAACGGCAGGCTGCGCATGTCGGCCTGCTTCAGGTCGGCCGACTGGTTGCCGGCCGCGGCCAGCTTGCCACGCGCCAGACGCAGCATTTCAGGCGAGCGGTCGACTCCAGTCGCCCCGTCGGCAAGCGGCGCCAGCAGCTCCAGCAGGCGGCCGGTGCCGGTGCCGATATCCAGCAGCCGGCCTATCGCCGGGCTGGAAGCGGACTCCAGAAGCGTGGCCTCCACCGCCTCGTCCTGCCCGCCCATGCGGCGAAGCAGATCCCATTCGCCGGCATTCGCCTCGAACCATTCATCGACGACCCGCTGCCGCTCGCTCCGAACCTGGCCCAGCCTTGCCCGTTCGGCGGCGATCGGGTCGGCGCCCGGCTGCGCCCGCACCGCCAGATCCGCGAGATCCGCCGCCAGCGCCGCCTCGCCAAGCCCGACGAAGACCCAGGCGCCTTCCTTCTGCCGGCGGACGAGGCCGGCTTCCGCCAATATGCGCACATGGCGCGACACGCGGGGCTGGCTTTGGTCCAGCAAATCCGCCAGTTCGCCGATCGACAGTTGCAGATCCCGCACCAGAAGCAGGATCTTCACCCGTGTCGGGTCGGCCAGAGCGGCAAAAATGTCATGCGCGGCAGTCACGGTGAAAGACTTAAATATGTCTTTATATCCGGTCAAGCGCAGAAGAGGCCCGCCTTGCCGTTTCGGCAACGGACGCCCCTGCTTCCGGCGCAGGCCGGGCTTGTGCGGGGCGCGGCTTCCTCCTAGCGAAAGCCATGCCCGATGCCCGTTTCCTGCTTCCGCTTGCCTTGCTTGCGCTTGGCGCCTGCGCCCATGGCGGCGAAAAACTGGATCGGGTGGCGATCACCCAACGGGCGGTCGACGATCCGTGGGAAACGACGAACCGCCGAATCTACAGTTTCAGCATGAAGGTGGATCGGAATGTTCTGGTTCCGATCACCGAAGGCTATCGCACGGTGGTGCCCGAAGCGCCGCGACGGGGCATCAGCAATTTCTACAACAACGCGCAGGAACCCACCCACCTCGCCAATGCCGTGCTGCAGGGCAAGGGCAAAAGCGCCTTTCGGGCGCTGGACCGGATATTGGTGAACGGCGTGCTGGGCCTCGGAGTCGCCGACCATGCGACCGACATGGGGCTTCCGGCCGAAGAGCATGATTTCGGCCAGACCATGGCCGTCTGGGGGGTGCCTTCCGGCCCTTATGTCTTCACGCCGTTGCTGGGCCCGAACACGGTGCGGGACGGCATAGGATTCCTGGTCGATTTCATCTTCGACCCGGCCGACCTCGTGAAAACCAGGCTGCTTTCGCGCGAGGAACGCTACATCGCCCTTGGTTTCCGGGTGCTGGACACGCGATCCAGCCTGCGCGACCAGGGCGAGCAGCTGCTGGTGGGCGCGGCGGACCCTTATGCCACCGCGCGTTCCGCCTGGTTGCAGTTGCGGCGTTACCAGATTTTCGACGGCGTTCTGCCGGACGAGCCCGAAGACGAGTTTCTGGACGACCTGCCGCCCCCGCCGGCGGAACCCGCCGCCGAACAGTCGCCAGGCCCGGACGAGTGATCACCCATTCCCAATGCCACCCATGCCCGTCAAAGGATGTGACGATGAAGCTTTTACCCTTCGCCACCCTGGCATTGCTGGCTCTGGCCGGCTGCGACAAGCAGCAGGCGCCTACGGCCGGCGGGGATGTCCAGCATGGCCTGGAGCGCTCTGTCGCCGATGTGCAGGCAGCGGAAGCGGCCACGGCGGCGCCGGTCGCCCGCTCGCAAAGCGTGGGTGAGTTGAACAAGGAGCAGGAAGAAGCGGAAACCAAAGCCCGGCGCTGACGCCAAGGCCATGGCAAGGGACATGCTCTTGCCCGCAGCGGCATTCTCGGCCATGAACCTGCCCGAGGGGACCATATTGGCAACAGCCGGATATTGTGAGGAGCACTCCATGCTTTCCCGTTCCCTCGCCCTCTTTTCGACGGCCTTGATTCTTTCGCTTGGCGCCCTCGTTGCGGCCTGCGGTTCCGAGAAATCCGACGTTGCCGTCGAGCGCGGCGGCAAGACGGTGCATACGGGTGGCGGCAGGACGTCCGTCACGGTCGCCGACGAAGGCGAATCCCTCGATCTCGCGGATGAAATGCCCGCTTTCGCCCCGGCCTACCCCGGCGCTGTCATCAAGACCAAGGTCGCGAACAACGATGGGGCCGGCGCGGCGGGCGGCGTGTGGGTTCTGGAAACGGCCGATCCGGTGGAAAAGGTCGTGGCTTTCTATGACGATCGGGCCCGGCGCGCCGGCGTCAGGCCCGGGATGTTCGTGAACGAGAAAGACAGCGCCGTGCGCACTTTCGGCCGTTCCGGCGGCGAAAGCGGCGATTCCAGCGAAGGGGTGCTGATCGCCATTTCCCGTTCCGAGGATGACGATGTGACGAAGATCGTCGTCACGGCGGGCAGCGCGACATCCCGCGACGATTCGCCTGCCGACTCCGCCCCCGCCCGTCCGCTGCCGCAGCGCCTGCAATAAGGGCTCGGGCCGGCCGAATTTGACGGGTGACGGAACGATCCCGTCACCCTAATCTTCACATATGTTCCTGCACTTCCTCGACGAACTCCGCTCCGCCAGAATTCCCGCCTCGCTGAAGGAGCATCTGATGCTTCTGGAGGCGCTTCAGGAAGGCGTGATCGAAAGGCGGATGGAGGATTTCTATTATCTCTCCCGCGCGATCTATGTGAAGGACGAGGGGCTTCTGGACCGTTTCGATCAGGTTTTCTCGAAAGTTTTCAAAGGTATTGAAAGCGATATTGAAACCGGACAATCGGAAATACCCGAAGAGTGGCTGAAAAAGCTGGCGGAACTCTATCTGACGCCGGAGGAAATGGCGGAAATCCAGTCGCTCGGCAGTTGGGAAGAGATCATGGAGACGCTGAAGAAGCGTCTCGAAGAGCAGCAGGGCCGGCACGAGGGCGGCAACAAGTGGATCGGCACCGCGGGCCGATCGCCGTTCGGGGCGCAGGGCTACAACCCGGAAGGCGTGCGGATCGGCCAGGAAAAGGGCCGGCACGGCAAGGCGCTGAAGGTCTGGGACAAGCGCGATTTCAGGAATCTCGATTCCACCGTCGAGCTCGGCACGCGCAACATCAAGGTGGCGCTGCGCCGGCTGCGGAAGTTCGCGCGCGAAGGCGCCGCCGACGAGCTAGACCTCGACGCCACCATCAAGGGCACCGCGCGCAAGGCCTATCTGGATATCGTGATGCGGCCCGAGCGACACAACGCCGTGAAGCTGCTGCTGATGCTGGACGTCGGCGGCTCCATGGACCCGCACATCAAGGTGATGGAGGAGCTCTTCTCCGCCGCCCGATCCGAATTCAAGCATCTGGAATATTTCTACTTCCACAACTGCCCCTATGAGGCGCTCTGGAAGGACAACAAGCGGCGCTGGTCGGAACGCACGCCGACCTTCGACATCCTGCACAAATATCCGCACGACTATAAGCTGATCTTCGTGGGCGATGCCTCCATGAGCCCCTATGAGATCAACTATGCCGGCGGTTCCGTGGAACATTGGAACGAGGAGGCCGGCGAAGTCTGGATGAAGCGGCTGACGGGGGTTTACCATTCCTCCGTGTGGATCAACCCCATCCCCGAGCAGCATTGGGGGCACAGCCAGTCGATCCAGATGATGAAGACGCTGATGGAAGGCCGCATGTTCCCGCTGACGCTGGACGGGCTGGACAGGGCGATGCGGCAGTTGACCCGAAGCCACTGAAGAAAGCCCGCCGACCGGGCGGATTCCCGCCACTTCCGGCCGCGCCAAACTTGCCGCTGCGGGCGATTTCGCCCATGCTCCGGCGGCTATCAATCCCAAAGTGAAGGAGTTGAACATGGGGCTGTTCTCGACACTCAAGAATGCGATTTTCGGCAGCGCCGAAGCCAAGGAACTGCAAGCCCAGGCGCCTGCCCCTGCCCCTGCGCCGGTGCCGGCGGCAACGCCCGCCGCCCCGCCGCCGCCCCAGCCAGTCGATCTGGAAAAGACGCTGGCCTATATGGCGGAAAAGCGCGGCCAGCCGTCCAACTACAAGACCTCGATCGTCGACCTGATGAAGCTCGTCGGCATGGACAGCTCGCTCGCCGCCCGCAAGGAGCTGGCGCAGGAACTGGGCTACACCGGCGCGCTCGACGGCAGCGCCGAAATGAACATCTGGCTGCACAAGCAGGTCTGGGAAAAGCTGGCCACCGCCACGGTCTGAGCCTTCCGCTGTCGCGGGCGGGAAACCGCCCGCGACCCTTTATGGCGCAAAGGAACCGAAGTCGCGGCAGCCATCTGAAGACACCGGCGTTCCGCCGCCGACCGGGCTCGCCCGCTGGAAGCTGATCGGCCCCGGAATCGTCGTTGCGGTGACGGGGGTAGGCGCCGGCGACCTCGTCGCCACCCTCATCGCCGGCGCGCGCTTCGGCTACGCCCTGCTGTGGGCCGCCGTCATCGGCTGCATCCTGAAGATCGCCCTGGCCGAGGCGACCGGACGCTACCATCTCGCCACTGGCTCCACGATGCTGGAAGGCTGGCGCTCCCTGGGCCGCTGGACCAGCTGGTATTTCGGTCTCTACATCCTGCTCTGGGGCTTCGTTTACGGTGGCACCGCCATGAGCGCGACTGCCCTCCCTCTGGCCGCCCTGTTTCCCGATCGGCTGCCCTTCTGGGCCTGGGGCGCGCTTTCCGGCATGGCAGGCGCGGCCTTCGTCTTCTTCAACCGCTATGCGATCTTCGAAATGGTGATGAAGCTTTTCATCGCCCTCATGTTCCTGACCGTCGTCGGGCTGGCGATCCTCGTCGCCCCCGATTTCGGCGCGGCGCTGAATGGACTCGCCCCCACCCTGCCCTCCGGCTCCGCCATCTACACGCTGGGCCTCATCGGCGGCGTGGGCGGCACCATCACCCTGGCGGCCTATGGCTATTGGGTGAACGCCAAAGGCTGGCGCAGCCCGGCCTGGATCCCGATGATGCGGCTGGACAATCGCGTGGCCTACACCGCGACCGGCATATTCGTCGTCGCCATGCTGATCGTCGGCGCCGAACTGCTGCACAGCGCCGGAATCGCGCTTTCCAGCGGCGACCGCGGCCTTCTCGATCTGGCCGATGTGCTCCGGCAGCGTTTCGGCAAGCCGGTCGCGACATTTTTCCTGATCGGCTTCTTCGCCACCACCTTCTCGTCGATCCTGGGGGTGTGGCACGGCGTATCCATGCTGTTCGCCGATTTCGTCCGCAACCTGCGCCCCGGAAAGGATGAAGGCCTTGGCGCGGAGCTGGAAACCAGCCCCGCTTTCCGCTTCTATCTGCTGTGGCTCACCTTCCCGCCGATGCTGCTTCTGCTGCTCGGCCAGCCTTTCGCGCTCATCATCGCCTATGGCGCCTTCGGGGCTTTCTTCATGCCGTTTCTGGCGATCACGCTGATGTGGCTGCTCAATTCGGCGCGCACGCCGGCCGAATGGCGCTCCGGCTGGTTTTCCAACAGCCTGCTGGCTGCCGCCACGCTATTGTTCGTGGTGCTTTGCGCCGATCAGATCCGGTCGCTGATCTGAAAGCAGGAACATCGCATGGTCGGCCCTGAGATTCGGCCAGACCCTGACTCGCCTTTCCTCGTCCAGATAGGCTTCGCGTTCGATCCTCAGCCCCATCTGCGCCGCCAGCATGCGGAAATCGTCGATCGTGCAGAAGTGGATATTCTCCGTTTCGTGCCAGCTTACCGGCAATGTGCGCGTCATCGGCATGCGCCCCTTCAGCAGCAGGCTGGCGCGCACCCGCCAGTAGCCGAAGTTCGGAAAGGCGACGATCGCCTGCCGCCCGATCCGCACCAGTTCGGAAAGCACATGCGCCGGCCGGTCCATCGCCTGCAGCGTTTCCGAGAGGATCGCATAATCGACCGACTGGTCGGGGAAGGCCGCCAGATCGCGCGTGGCGTCCCCCTGCACCACCGACAGGCCCTGCGCCACCGCGGCCGCCACGCGCCGGGAGTCGATTTCGATTCCCCGGCCGTCCACCTGCTTCGCATCGCGCAGATAGGCGAGCAGCCGCCCATCCGAGCAGCCGACGTCCAGCACGCTGGCCCCCGGCTCGACCTGCGAGGCGACCTGCTGCAGGCGGATGGAAAGCCTGTTCACCGCCCGGCCTCCCCCGCCCGCAGGAAGCCGTCGACGACCGTGTTGAGGCCCGGCGTGTCCAGCAGGAAGGCGTCATGGCCGAAGGGGCTTTTCAATTCCACGAAGCTGACATGCCGGCCGGCGGCCACCAGCGCCTGCACGATGCGCTTCGATTCCGAGGTGGGGTAAAGCCAGTCGCTGTCGAACGAGATCACGCAGAAGCGCGCCCGGGTTTCCGCGAAAGCCGCCGCCAGTTGCCCGCCATGGCTTTCCGCCAGATCGAAATAGTCGAGCGCGCGGGTGATGTAGAGGTAGGAATTGGCGTCGAAGCGGTCGACGAAGCTCATCCCCTGGTGGCGCAGATAGGATTCGATCTGGAAATCCGCGTCGAAGCCGAAGCTCTTCGCGTCCTTCCGCTGCAATCTGCGGCCGAACTTCTCGGTCAGCCCCGCTTCGGACAGATAGGTGATGTGCGCCGCCATGCGGGCCACCGCCAGCCCCTTGGCCGGGCCGGCGCCGGCTTCATAGGCCCCGCCCTTCCATTTCGGGTCGGCCATGATCGCCTGCCGCCCGACTTCGTGGAAGGCGATGTTCTGCGCGCTGTGGCGGGCGGCGGTGGCGATCGCCACCACCGACTCCACCCTGCCGGGAAAGCTCGCCGCCCATTGCAGCACCTGCATTCCGCCCATCGATCCGCCGACGGCCGCGCGCAGCTTCGAAATGCCCAGCCGATCCAGCAGGGCCGCCTGCGCGCGCACCATGTCGGCGATGGTGATCACCGGGAACCTCAGCCCCCAGGGCTCGCCGTCGCCGGGGTGCGGGCTTGCCGGCCCCTCGCTGCCCATGCAGCCGCCGATGACGTTGGTGCAGATGATGAAATGCCGTTCCGGGTCTATCGGCTTGCCCGGCCCCACCATGCGGTTCCACCAGCCGGGCTTGCCGGTTTGCGGATGTTCGGTCGCCACATATTGGTCGCCGGTCAGCGCATGGCAGATGAGGATGGCGTTGGAGCGGTCGGCATTCAGTTCGCCGATCGCCTCGAAGGCGATCGCCGGCGCCGGCAGCTTCAGGCCGCTGTCGAGCGGCACATCCTGATGCAGGTGCACGACATGATGGGGAATGGCAGGGGGCACGATGCGCGCGTTAGCAGCGCCGGGCGGCTCTGGCAAAGCCCCCGCGCACTTGCCGGGCCGGGCCGCCGCCCCTAGGGAACCGCGCATGACTGCTCCGATCGCCAACCCGTGGATCCGCGAAATCCAGGCCTATGTTCCCGGCTCGTCCAAGGGCGTGGGCGGCAAGCCGCCCGTCAAGCTCTCCTCCAACGAGAACCCCTGGGGGCCGAGTCCGCATGCGGTCGAGGCGCTGCGGGCCGGGGCCGGCGAAAGCCACCGCTACCCGGACGGCACCGCCGCCGGCCTGCGCGCGAAGATCGCCGCGCTGCACGGGCTGGACGCGGAGCGGATCGTCTGCGGCACCGGCTCCGACGAGATCCTGCAGCTTCTGCCCATGATCTACTGCAAGCCGGGCGACAGCGTCGCCTATGTGCGCCACGGCTTCATGGTCTATCCGATCGCCGCCCGCCGCGCCGGGGCGGAGCCACTGGCCGCGCCCGACCGGGATTATACCGCCGACATCGACGCGCTGCTGGCGACCGTCCGCGCGGATACGCGGCTGGTCTATCTCGCCAATCCTAACAACCCCACCGGCACGATGGTTTCGGCGGCGGAAGTCGCCCGGCTGCACGCCGCGCTCCGCCCCGACGTGCTGCTGGTGATCGACCAGGCCTATGCCGAATATCTCGACTCGCCCGACCCGGACGGCGGGCTGGCGCTGGCCGCCGCGCATCCGAATGTGCTGGTCACCCGCACCTTTTCGAAAATCTATGGGCTGGGCGGGCTGCGGGTCGGCTGGGCGACCGGCCACCCGGACATTGTCGCCGAACTGAACCGGGTGCGCGCGCCCTTCCCCATCTCGGTGCCGGCGCTGGCCGCCGCGGAAGCCGCGACGCTCGACCAGCAGCATGTGGCGAATTGCCGGGCCTGGAATCGCGAACAGCGCACACGCCTTGCGGAGGCGATCGGCAAGCTTGGCAACAAGGGGCTGAACGCCGTCCCGTCCGAGGCGAATTTCGTGCTGATGACCTGCCCGGAAAGCGGGCCGCTGACGGCCGAGACGATCCACAAAGGGCTGGCGGAAGCGGGCTACATCACCCGCTGGCTCCCGGGCCAGGGCCTGCCGCATGCGCTCAGGATTTCCGTCGGCACAGAGGATGAAACCAGCGGCGTGATCGCGGCGCTGCGGGCCATCGCCGAAGCTGCCTGATGCTGCCCTTTTCCCGCGTCGCCATCATCGGCCTCGGCCTCATCGGCTCTTCGCTGGCGCGCGCCGTGCGCCAGCACATGCCGACCGTGCACCTGACCGGAACCGACATCGACGAGGCCGTGCGCGTTCGCGTGCACGAGCTTGGGTTGGTGGACGATGTAGCCGACTCGCCGGGCGCTGCGGTGGTCGACGCGGATCTTGTGATCCTGGCCGTGCCGCTCGGCGCCTTCGCCAGCGTCGGGGCGGAGATAGCGCCCGAGCTTTCGCCCGGAACGCTTGTGTCGGACGTCGGCTCGGCCAAGCAGACGGTCATCGACACGCTTGGCCCGCTGCTGCCGCATGGCGTGCAGCTGGTGCCCGCCCACCCGGTCGCCGGCACGGAGCGTTCCGGGCCGGACGCCGGCTTCGCGCAATTGTTCGAAGGCCGTTGGTGTATCCTGACACCGCAACCCGGCACCCCGGAATCGACCGTCACCCGGCTGGCGGAATTCTGGACGAGGCTTGGTTCGAAGGTGGATGTCATGGACGCCCGCCACCATGATCTGGTGCTGGCCGTCACCAGCCATATCCCGCACCTGATCGCCTATTCGATCGTCGGCACGGCGGCCGATCTGGAAGGCGTGACCCGGGGCGAAGTGATCAAATATTCGGCCGGCGGCTTCCGCGATTTCACCCGCATCGCCGCATCCGACCCGACCATGTGGCGCGACGTGTTCCTGACCAACAAGGATGCGGTGCTGGAAGTGCTGGGCCGGGTGAGCGAGGACATCGCCGCTCTGCAACGCGCCATCCGCTGGGGCGAGGGCGATACGCTGTTCCAGCGCTTCAGCCAGTCCCGCGATATCCGCCGGGCCATCGTCGAGGCGGGGCAGGACACGGCCGCCCCCGACTTCGGTCGAAATCCGGGCTGACCCACAGCTTCAGTCGAAGGCGTTGGGCAACTCGTCCTCGCTGCGCGCCCGCACGATCGCGCGCGCCAGAACCGACGGATGGCCGGCCCGCGCCATAGCCGCAAGTTGCTTCTCCTCGGCGCTGCGATCTTCGGGCGGAGGGCCGAACGGGCCGAGCCGCTTGCGCCGCGCGAACAGCAGCGCCGCCTCCAGCGCATCCACCTGCTCCAGTGCCGAGGCCTGAACATCCCCGTCGATCCCATTGGCGGCGAGCGTCTGCCGCACCCGTGCCTGCCCCAATCCGCGCCGCGAAAGCCCTCGCGCCCGGCTTTCCGCGAACAGCGCGTCGTTCACATAGCCCAGTTCCACCATCCGGTCGGCGATGGCGTCGAGATCGGGCGGTGCCCCCCCCTCCTCCCAGCCGCGCTGCCGCAGCTTCTGCTCCAGCAGCCGGATGAGCCGTGCCCGGCTGGTCTGGAATCGCTCCACATAGCGAACCGCAACGGCTTGCAGGGCGCCCGCGTCCAGCGGCGCAGCCGGCTTTCTTTCCCGTCGTTCCCGCGTTTTCGAGGCCATTGCCACCTTGCTGCCACAGTTCGGGCCTCTTTTGAACCAGCATGGCATCCACATGCAGCGTGCAACCTGTGCTATTCTGCGCCATGGGTTGTGCGCGAAGGGTGCCGGCAACCGGGCACCAGCAGTTAAGGGTACGCCAGGAATGACAGCTGTGGACGAAGCCGCGACCGACGCCCCGAACGGGCCGGAGCCGACGCCTCTTCTTTCCGGCATCCCGTTTGTGACGGGCCGATACGAAACGCTGACCGACGCCCTGGATTACGCGGCGACCGGCGCGACCGGCTATAATTTCTACGACGCCCGCGCCAACCTGCTGCGCGCCTATCCTTTTGCGGAACTGGCGCGCGACGCCCGCGAAAATGCGCTGCGCCTGATCGCGCATGGCGTGAAGCCCGGCGAACGCCTGGCGCTGATCGCCGAAACCGGCGCCGAATTCGCCGCTGCCTTCTATGCCGCCCTCTATGCCGGCGTGCTGCCCGTGCCGCTGCCGCTGCCCACCTCGTTCGGCGGCCGGCAGGCCTATGTCGAACAGATCCGCGTGCAGCTTTCCAGTTGCGATCCTGTCCTCGTCCTCGGGCCGGACAGCCTGAAGGCGATGTTCGCCGAGGCCGCCGAAGGTCTGGCGCCCGCCATGGGTTGGGAGGAGTTCGCCGCCCTGCCCGCGCCGGCCGCCGCGCTTCCGAAAGCCGATCCGGACGCCATCGCCTATCTGCAATACAGCAGCGGCTCCACCCGCTTCCCGCACGGCGTCGCGGTGACGCACCGGGCGGTGATGGCCAACCTCAACGGCCACGCGCTTTCCATGCAATTGGCCGTCGGCGACCGTGGCATCAGCTGGCTGCCCTGGTATCACGACATGGGTCTCGTCGGCACCTTCCTGTCGCCGATGGCGGTGCAGCTTTCGGTGGACTTCATCGCCACCGACGATTTCGCCCGCCGCCCGCTCAGCTGGCTGACGCTGATCAGCCGCAATCCGGGCAACAGCCTCTCCTACTCGCCGACCTTCGGCTACGACATCTGCGCCCGCCGCGTCTCCACCCAGACGGACGTGGCCGGCCGCTTCGACCTGTCGCGCTGGAAGATCGCCGGCAACGGCGCCGACATGATCCGGCCCGACATCTGCCAGGCCTTCGTCGACGCCTTCGCGCCGGCCGGTTTCCGCGCGGAAGCCTTCACCCCCAGCTACGGCCTTGCCGAAGCCACGCTGGCGGTGACCGTGGCCCCTGCCGGCCAGGGGATCGTCTGCGATCTCATCGATGAGAAAAAGCTTGCAGGCGAAGGTTTTGCCGACAATCCTTCAGATCTTGCCAAACCCGTCCGCTACCGCGCCATCGTCGATTGCGGCGTGGCGTTGAAGGGCCTTTCCATCGAGATTCGCGGCAACGATTCCCAGATTCTGGGCGACCGGCAGATCGGCCGGGTGCTGGTGAAGGGCCTGGGGATCATGCAGGGCTATTTCCGCGACCCGGAAGCGACCGCCGCCTGCCTTTCGGCGGACGGCTGGCTGGACACGGGGGACATGGGCTATCTCGTCAACGGCCATCTCTTCATCGTCGGCCGCGCCAAGGACATGATCATCCTCAACGGCAAGAATCACTGGCCGCAGGATATCGAATGGGCGATCGAGCAGCTCGAAGGCTTCAAGGCCGGCGACATCGCTGCCTTCTCCATCACCACGCCGCAGGGCGAGGAAGCGCCGGCCGTGCTGGTGCAATGCCGCACGACGGACCTCGACGAGCGCGCCCGGCTGAAGGAAGCGATCCGCAACAAGGTCCGCTCCATCACCGGCATGAGCTGCGTGGTGGAACTGGTGCCGCCGCGCACCCTGCCGCGCACCTCGTCGGGCAAGCTCAGCCGGGTGAAGGCGCGCCAGCTTTACCTGTCGGGCGAAATCGTGCCCTTCGACGTCGCGGCCTGAACGCCCCTTCCATGGTGGCGCCAGCCTGGCCTAAAGCTGGCGCATGACCCCCGACGCCATCGCCAACTGGGTCGACCGCCTGCCGCCCCGCGCCGCTCTTTACGCGCGGCTGGGCCGGTTCGACAGGCCGGCCGGCATCTGGCTGCTGTTCTGGCCCTGCCTTTTCGGCGCCTTTCTGGCGCCCGTTGCCGGCTGGTGGCCGCTGTGGCCTTTGTTCTTTCTCGGCTCCGTCGCCATGCGCACCGCCGGCTGCGTCTACAACGACATAGTGGACCGCGATCTGGACGCGCAGGTGGCGCGCACCGCCAGCCGGCCGGTCGCCAGCGGCGCCATTTCGGTGAAGCGCGCCCGGCTTTTCCTGCTGCTGCTTTCGCTGGTGGGGCTCGGCGTGCTCCTCGCCCTGCCGCGCCAGGCGCAATGGGTGGCTCTGGCCTCGCTCATGCTGGTGGCGGGCTACCCCTTCATGAAGCGCATCACCTGGTGGCCGCAGGCCTGGCTGGGGCTGACCTTCAACTGGGGCATTCCCGTCGGCTGGGCCGCCGCCGACCCGACGCTGCGCGCCGACCTGCCGGTGATGCTGCTGGTCTATGGCGCCGCCATCGCCTGGACGCTCGGCTACGACAGCATCTACGCCACGCAGGATGTGGAGGATGACGCGCTCGCCGGGGTAAAATCCTCCGCCCGGGCGATGGGCGCCTGGCTGAAGCCGGGCGTCGGCCTTTTCTATGCCCTGACGGTTGCGCTTATGGCATTGGCGCTGTGGCGCTGGGGCGCATCCTGGCCGGTCATCGCCAGCCTGATTCCGGCGGCGGCGCATCTGGGCTGGCAGGCCGTCACCCTTCAACCCACCGACACGCAATCGGCGCTGAAGCGCTTTCGCGCCAACCAGTTCACCGGCCCGTTGCTGCTGCTGCCCATCCTGCTTGCCGCCATCGAAGCCGGGGCCTAAGCCCCTCCCATGCTGACACAAGACCAGGCTCTCGACCGTCTCGACCATTTGCTCGGCACCGCCCGCAAGTCCGGCGCCGACAAGGCCGACGCCGTCTATTTCGGGGAAGCCTCCACCGGAATCGGCGTGCGCCATGGCGCCTTGGAGGATATCGGCCGCTCGGAAGGCGAGGAAATCGGCCTGCGCCTGTTCCTGGGTGACCGCTCGGCGCAGGTTTCGGTATCGGACCTCTCGCCGCAGGCGCTGGACGAAGCGGTCCAGCGCGCCCTCTCCATGGCGCGCGAAGCCACGTCCGACCCCTATGCCGGTCTCGCCCCGCAGGAACGGCTGGCGAAAGGCCCCTTCGCCGATTTCGACCTGTTCGACCCGGCCGTCGAGGCATTGCCCGCCGAACGGCTGAAGGCGATGGCGCTGGAGGCGGAAGACGCCGCCCGCGCCGTTCCCGGGATCAGCACCAGCGAGGGTGGCTCGGCAAGCGCGGGGCTCAGCGTTTCGGCACTCGCGACTTCCCACGGGTTCAGGGGAGCGGCCAGCGGCACATCGGTTTCCGTCTCGGCGGTGGTGATCGCGGGCGATGGTGCCGGCCGCCAGCGCGATTATGAATGGCATTCCGCCCGACATCTCTCCGATCTCGAATCGCCGGCGGATATCGGGCGCGAGGCTGGCGAGCGCACGGTCAAACGGCTGAATCCCGGGCAGACGCCCACCGGCGCCCTGCCCGTGGTCTTCGATCCGCGCGTTTCCGCCAGCCTCATCGGCCATCTGCTGGGGGCCATCAGCGGTTCCTCCATCGCCCGGAAAACCAGCTTCCTGATCGGCCGTGAGGACGAGTCGCTGTTCGCGCCCGGGATCGCCATTCACGACAACCCGCACCTGCCGCGCGCCCTGCGCTCCCGCGCCTTCGATGGCGAGGGCCTGCCCACCGCGCCACGCAGCCTCGTTTCCGGCGGCCGCCTCACCGGCTGGCTGATCGACAGCGCCTCCGGCCGGCAATTGAGCCTTGCCCCCACCGGCCATGCCAGCCGGGGAAGCAGCGGCCCGCCCGGTGTCTCAGCGTCGAACCTCTGGCTGGAGGCCGGCAGCGAAAGCCCGGAGGAGCTTATATCGGATGTAAAGGACGGACTTTATGTCAATGAATTGATTGGAATGGGGGTTAGTCTTTTGACGGGCGATTACAGCCGTGGCGCCGGCGGGTTCCGCATACGCGACGGCCGGCTGGCCGAGCCCGTCGCCGAAGCGACGATCGCCGGCCACCTGCTGGAAATGTTCCGCGCCCTGCGCCCGGCGAATGACCTGCAGTTCCGCCAGGCGTCGAATGCCCCCACCATTCGGGTGGATGGGATGACGATCGCGGGGTAATAAAGCTTGGGGTGACGGAGGGGAATAGGAGACCCCAACCTAGAGCCGCAGTTTCCGCGCCACCGCCTCCGCCACCCGGTCCAGCCCTTGCGCGACCGGGCCGTCAGCCAGCGGCCGGCCCGAGTCCGACGCTTCCACCACCGCCGGGTCCAGCGGCAGTTCCGCCAGCGTTTCCGCGCCGGGCGCCAATTCGCCTTCCGGCCGGCCGAAGGGATATAAAGTGCTGCCGTCCGGCCCCGCCATGCCGGCCATGTTCATCACCACGCCCAGCACCGGCACCATCAATTGTTCGAAGAAGGCGACCGCGCGGCGGGCATCGGCGCGCGCCAGTTCCTGCGGCGTCGAAACCACGAGTGCGCCGCTAGGCTTCAGCTTCTGCGCCAGGGACAGATGCACATCCCCGGTTCCGGGCGGCAGGTCGATCACCAATATGTCGAGTTCGCCCCAGTCGGCGACCGTCGCCATCTGCAGCATGGCCCCTGCCACCATCGGCCCGCGCCAGGCGACGGCCTTGTCCGGATCGGCCATCACGCCCATTCCAAGCATCTTCAGCTCATGCGCCTCCATGGGAATGAGGCGCTTTTCCGCCGTCGCCCGCGCCCGCTCTTTCACGCCCAGCAGGATATGCAGCGACGGCCCCTGGATATCGCCATCCAGCAGCCCCACCTTCAACCCCCGGCGACAAAGCGCCAGTGCCAGCCCCGCCGCGATCGTGGACTTCCCCACTCCGCCCTTTCCGGCGCCCACCCCGATGATATGCCGGACGCCCGGGATGACGGCGGCATCCCCGACGGGCATCGCCCCGCGTTCCGCCGTCTGGATCACCCGGACGGACTGGAAGCCGCCGGCGCGCAGCCGCTCGCCTATGGCGATTTCCAGCGCCTGCGCTTCGGCGCGCGTCAGGTCCGCGACGTCCAGCACCAGCCCCACGTTGCCGTCGCCTCGGGCCACCAGGCCGGAAACCCGCCCGGCGGCCATCAGCGATCCCGTGCGTTTCGGGTCCGGCATCTGCTCCAGCAGAGTGGCTGCGCTGTTCCTGTCCACGATTGACGCCTCGCTTTCTCTGAGCGAGGCTCCTATATCGCCCTGAAGGGACCTGCAATCCGGTCAGCGGAAGGGACAGAAAGGCGTACATGCCCTGGCAGAACAATGAGGACGGCGAGGAATCCGGCCGGAACGGGGAGAACGGCAAGCGCCGCAACCCCTGGGGTATGCCCGGCGGCTCGCAAGGCGGCGGTCAGGGCAGTGGGCAGGGCAAGGAACCGTCTTCCGGCCCGCGCAACCCATGGGGCGAACCCACAGGCCCGCGCGGCGGCAACGAGGGGCGCCCGCGCGGAAATGGCGCGCCCGACTTCGACGATTTCATCCGCCGCAGCCAGGAGCGGCTTCGCGGCCTCGGCGGCAACCAGGGCGGCGGCGGTGGACGCGGCGGCGGGCGCTCCGCGCCCAATATTCCCTGGGGGCTGATCGGCGGCGGCCTGGCGGTGATCCTTCTCGCTTCCACCTCCGCCTATCAGGTGGGCGCGGGCGAGCGCGGCGTCGTCACCCGCTTCGGGCAATATTCCTCCACCAGCAATCCGGGTTTCCACCTGAAGCTGCCGGCCCCCATCGACCAGGTGACGAAGGTGCGCTTCGAGGATATCCGCACCACCCTCATCGGCACGGTCGATGGCGAGAATGAGAATCTGATGATCACCGGAGACGGCAATGTCATCAGCATCGCCTATGCCGTCCGCTGGCGGATCAAGAACGCGGAAGACTTCCTCTTCCAGGTCGCCGACCCGGAAGCGACGGTGCGCGACGCCACCGAATCGGCGATGCGCGAGATCATCGGCCGCTCGACCCTCAAC
This sequence comes from Sandaracinobacteroides sayramensis, assembly GCF_022014495.1. Classification (GTDB taxonomy): domain Bacteria; phylum Pseudomonadota; class Alphaproteobacteria; order Sphingomonadales; family Sphingomonadaceae; genus Sandaracinobacteroides; species Sandaracinobacteroides sayramense. The sequence continues at coordinate 71,977 of NZ_JAKLSQ010000003.1, read as the reverse complement.
AACGCCATCGGCCCGGAGCGCGCCGCGATCGCCGAGCAGGTGCGCGAGCGGGTGCAGGAAATCCTCGACAGCTATCGCGCCGGTGTGCTGATCCAGGGCGTGGACATCAACAAGGCCGACCCGCCGAACGCCGTCGACGAAGCCTTCAAGGATGTGTCGGCCGCCCAGCAGGACGCGCAGCAGTTCCTGAACCAGGCCCGCGCCTACGCCCAGCAGATCCAGGCGCAGGCCGCCGGCGCCACCGCCGCCTTCGACAAGGTGTATGAGGAATATCGCCTTGCCCCTGAAGTGACGCGCAAACGTATGTATCTTGAAACCATGGAAAATGTGCTCGGCAAGGTGGACACGACGGTGATCGAGACGCCCGGTGTGCAGGCCTATCTGCCGCTGCCGGAAATTCAGCGGCGCAACCGTGCCGCCCAGGCCGAGGAGGCGCAGCGATGAACCAGCGCAATATCGCGATCGGCGCTGCCGTCCTTGCCGCCGCCGGCGTGGGGCTCGCGCTTTCGGTGCTGCGCGTGCCGGAGGACAAGCAGGCGATCATCCTGCAACTCGGCCGCCCGGTGTCGACGGTGAACACCTATAAGCCGAACCAGAGTTTCGGGGAAACCGGCGCCGGCCTCGTGCTGCGCACGCCCTTCCTTCAGAATGCGGTCTTCGTCGACAAGCGGATCATGTCGCTCGACATTCCGCCGCAGACGGTGCTCTCCACCGATCAGTTGCGGCTGGTGGTGGACGCCTATGCCCGTTTCCGCGTCGTTGATCCGGTGCGCATGTACCAGACCGTGCGCACGGAAGACCGGCTGACCGAGGAACTGTCGCGAATCCTCTCGTCGCGAATCCGCAACGAGCTTGGCGCGCAACGCTTCGACGCGCTTCTGTCCCCCGAGCGCGGCCGCTCGATGGACAATATCCAGGATGCGGTGAACCGCTCGGCCAAGGCCTATGGCGCGGAGATCATCGACGTCAGGATCAAGCGGGCCGACCTGCCGCCGGGCACGCCGCTGGAAGCCGCCTTCGAGCGGATGCGCACCGCGCGCGAACAGGAAGCGCTGACCATCCGCGCGCAAGGCGCGAAGAACGCGCAGATCATCCGCGCCGAAGCCGATGCGCAGGCGGCGCGGGTCTATGCCGAGAGCTTCGGCAAGGATCCGCAATTCTATTCCTTCTATCGCTCGATGGAGGCGTATCGGAAGAGCTTCGCGCAAGGGAACAGTTCCGTCGTTCTCAGCCCGTCCAACGAGTTCCTGCGGGAGTTCAACGGACGGCGCAGCAACTAGCCACCCATCGAACCAGGGGCCATTGCAACAATTGATCGTGGCAATGGCACCATTCATCCAAGATTAAATCAAAAGTCCCGAAGAGGCTGACCGATGACCAAAGATGCGGAGTCCCAAGTGACGGACAGCCTTCCCCAGACGAATACTGATCAACCCGCCCCTCAAAAAACCGGCTCCCGGCGCGCCGGCTTCCTGACGGCAGGTCTTTCGGCCGGCATCGCCGCCGTGGTGGCGACCGCCATTCCGGTGTTCGCGCAAACCGCCGTGCAGACGCCTGCCCAGAACCCGGCGGCGCCCGCCGCGCAGCCAGCCCAGCAGCCGCTCGCCCTGCCCCCGCGCGGCGCGCCGATGAGCTTCGCGGACCTGACGGCGAAGCTGCAACCGGCCGTCGTCAACATCTCCACCACGCAGAGGGTGGAAGTGGGCCGTTTCCCGCGCTTCGCGCCCGGCACCAACATCGAGGACCTGTTCCGCCGCTTCCAGGAGCAGCAGGGGGACGATGGCCAGCCGGTCACCCGCGAAGCCCAGTCGCTCGGCTCGGGCTTCCTGATCTCGGCGGACGGCTATATCGTCACCAACAACCATGTGATTTCCGGCCGCGACGGCCAGAAGCTGGTGGACACCATCACCGTCACCTTGTCCGACCGCCGCGAATACACCGCGCGGGTGATCGGCCGCGACCCGCTTTCCGATCTCGCGCTGCTGAAGATCGACGGCCAGAACCTGCCCTATGTGCAGTTCGGCAACAGCGAAGGCACCCGCGTCGGCGACTGGGCGATCGCCATCGGCAACCCCTTCGGCCTTGGCGGCACGGTCACCGCCGGCATCGTCTCGGCGCTGCACCGCGGCATCCAGGGCGGCGGCGCCTACGACCGCTATATCCAGACCGACGCCTCCATCAACCAGGGCAATTCCGGCGGCCCGCTGTTCGATCTGAACGGCAATGTGATCGGCGTGAACACGGCGATCTTCTCCCCGACCGGCGGCAATGTCGGCGTCGGCTTCGCCATTCCGGCGGAACTGGCGCAACCGGTTATCGAGCAGCTCCGCACCTCGGGCAAGGTTCGCCGCGGCTATCTGGGCGTGCAGATCCAGAACATGAGCCCCGCGATCGCCGCCTCGCTCGGCCTGCCCAAGGACCGGGGCGAGATCATCGCTTCCGTCGAGCCCGGCGGCCCGGCGCGCGCCGCCGGCCTGCAACAGGGCGATGTGGTGGTGAAGGTGGCCGGGCAGGACGTCACGCCCGACAACAACCTTTCCTACATCGTCGCCAACACGCCCATCGGCTCGCGAATCCCGGTGGAAGTGATCCGCGGCGGCAAGCGCCAGACGCTGACCGCCACCATCGGCGAGCGTCCGTCCGAAGCGTCGCTTCTGGGCCAGCCCGAGCAGCCCGCGCCCGATGAGAAGAGCGCCGGATCGGATGCCACGCGCAAATCGCTGGGAATCACCCTGCAGGCCATCTCGCCGGAAATCCGCCGCCAGCTCCGCCTGCCGGACACGGTGACGGGCGTCGTCATCGCCGACGTCAACCCGTCCTCCAATGCCGCCGAGGAAGGCCTGCAGCGCGGCGACATCATCGTCTCGGTCAACCAGCAGCCGGTTTCCAGCCCACAGCAGGCGGCCGACGCCGTGGCCGCCGCCCGCAAGGCCGGCCGCGACACGGTTCTGCTGTTCGTCCAGCGCGGCAACGCGCCCGGCCGTTTCGTGGGCGTGAAAGTCCAGTAACCGCCAATAAAGGCGTGAAATCGCCGTTCGAGGAAGCTACCACTGCCCGGGAACCAAACCGGGCAGTGGGGATATGATGACCGATACCGACGGCACCCTTTTCATCGGCGCGCAAGCGGGCGGCGAAGCGCCGCAGGCCCTGGTGCTGAAACGCGCCAACCGCCACGGGCTGATCGCCGGAGCCACCGGCACCGGCAAGACCGTCACCCTGCAGATCCTCGCCGAGGGCTTCAGCAAGGCCGGCGTTCCGGTGTTCCTTTCGGATGTGAAGGGCGATCTCTCCGGAATCGCCATGCCCGGCTCTCCCACCGCCAAGACGCATGACGCCTTCCAGAAGCGCGCCGCCGACATCGGCCTTGGCAGCTACCCCTATGCCGATACCCCCGCCGTCTTCTGGGACCTGTTCGGAGAGCAGGGCCACCCTGTCCGCACCACCATTTCCGAAATGGGGCCGCTGCTGCTGGCCCGCCTTCTCGGCCTCAACGAAACCCAGGAAGGCGTGCTGAACATCGCCTTCAAGGCCGCCGACGATCAGGGCCTGCTGCTGCTGGACATGAAGGACCTGAAGCAGATGCTGACCTGGTGCGCCGACAATGCCAAGGATCTGGCCACCAGCTACGGCAATGTCACCTCCGCCTCCATCGGCGCCATCCAGCGCCAGTTGCTGGCGCTGGAATCGCAGGGCGGCGACCGCTTCTTCGGCGAACCGGCGCTGGTGATGACCGACATGATCCGGCTGGCCGACGACGGCCGGGGGCAGGTCAACATCCTGGCCGCCGACAAGCTGATGTCCAGCCCGAAGCTCTACGCCACCTTCCTGCTGTGGATGCTGTCCGAGCTGTTCGAAGAGCTTCCCGAAGTGGGCGACCCGGACAAGCCGAAATTCGTCTTCTTCTTCGACGAGGCGCATCTGCTGTTCGACGAGGCGCCGAAAGCGCTGCTGGATAAGGTGGAGCAGGTCGTCCGCCTGATCCGCTCGAAAGGCGTCGGCGTCTATTTCATCACCCAGAATCCGATCGACGTGCCGGAGGATATCGCCGGCCAGCTCGGCAACCGCGTGCAGCATGCGCTCCGCGCCTTCACCCCGCGCGACCAGAAGGCGGTGAAGGCCGCCGCACAGACCTTCCGCCCGAACCCGAAAGTGAATGTGGAACGGGAAATCACCGAGCTGAAGACCGGCGAGGCGCTGGTTTCGCTGCTGATGACCGATGGCGCCCCCTCCCCTGTGGAGCGCGTGCTGATCCGCCCGCCGGCCTCGCGCGTGGGGCCGCTGGAGTCGGCCGAACGCAAGGTGCTTCTCACCTCCTCACCGCTGGCCGGCAAATATGACGAGACGGTCGACCGGGAGTCGGCGTTCGAAGTGCTGTCCGCGAAGGTGGAAGCCGTGCAGAGGGAAAAGGCCGAGGCCAGGGCCGAGGCGGATGCGAAGAAAGCCGCCGCGCAGAAGGCGAAGGAAGATGCCGCTGCGCAGCGGGCCTATCGCAACTCGCCGATGGGGAAAGCGGAAAAAGTGGCCGTCGCCACCGCGACGGCAGTCGCCGTGCAGGCCGGCCGCAGCATCGTGCGCGGCGTGCTGGGAGGCCTGTTCCGCAAAAGATAGGATGCAACCCACGCAGCGAACGGCGGTTCCAGTGGGAAGCGATGGCTATACAACTCCCTCGTCACCCCGGGCTTGACCCGGGGTCCCGCTTTTCTGCCGGCGCCGCGCTTGAGGAAGACAGCAAGACCCCGGGTCAAGCCCGGGGTGACGGCTGTTGGAAATGTCCGGTGCCAGCTCGGCGACCGTATAATTGCCGTTGGTGGGTAAACTGCAATCAGGGAGGCAGGCTCCCTTCGTCCGCGCCTCAGGCGCCCGGAACGGTCACCCGGGCGATATCGGCGTTGCGGGTGGCGGCCGGCGCGTCCAGCAGTTCGCGCAGGAACTGGCCCTTGTCCACCACGGCCACATTGTGCTGGCCGGTGAGGTCGGTCGCGGTGTTGCGCACGCTCTGGTCGGTGCGAAGCGCGTTCGCGTCTGAGAGCAGCCTGTTCTCGATCTCGGAGCGCGGCGGCAGTTGCACGCCGGGGCCGAACAGCGCTTCCAGCGCCTGTTGCTGGCTGTCGGCGGCAATGGGGCGCGGCGAACCGGGGCGCGGCGGCACCAGGGCATAATCCGGCGGAATCACCAGCGGCGCCTGCTTGCCCACGGCGAATTCGTCCGGCCGCTTGCGGTCGGCGATGTCGTTGCTCTTGCAGCCGATAAGAAGCACGGCGGGCGCGGCGAGGAGGATCAGGGCATTACGCATCTTTGCTTCTTTCCGACTGGCCGTCTGAACGGCCGATGAGCGCACGAACGAGAAGGATCACCACGCCGATGGTGATGGCCGCATCCGCGATGTTGAATACATAGAAGGACCAGGGGCCCGCGTGCAAATGCACGAAGTCCACCACATAGCCGAAGCGCACGCGATCGACGATGTTGCCGATCGCGCCGCCCAGCACCAGCCCCAGCGCCAGCGCTTCCGGCCAGGCGCGTTCGCGGCGGATCCAGAAGGCGACGACGATGGCGATGACCGCCGTCAGCCCCACCAGCATCCAGCGGCCCACTTCCGTGTCCGCCGTCAGCATCCCCATGGAAACGCCGCGATTTTCCACCCAGGTCAGCGACAGGAAAGGCAGGAGCGGGATGGTCACCGCCTGCTCCAGCTTCACCACATGGATGATCCAGTATTTCACCAACTGGTCGAGCAGGAAGACGATCGCCGCCAGCGCATAGGCGAAGCGGATCATGCGTCATGCTCCAGAACCACCTCGTCGCAGCGGGCGCAAAGATCGGATTCGGGCGACACATCCGGCAGATGGCGCCAGCAACGGGCGCAGCGCGCATCGGCGGAGGCCCAGGTTTCCACATGCGGCTCGTCCGCGCCTTCCAGCACCTCGACCGCCGAGACGATGCAGAATTCCGCGAAATCGACCGACCGCACCAGGGCGGCATCTTCGGCCGGCAGATGCAGGCGAACCGCCACCTCGTTGGAAGAGCCGACCTGCTTTTCCCTGCGCATCGGCTCGATCGCCTGCGTCACCAGCGCCCGCAGTTCGCGCAGCCGGTCGAAACGGGCTTCCAGCGCCTCGTCGCGCCATTCGGCGGGAATTGTGGCGTAGGTGCCGAAATGCACCGAGCCGCCGGCCCCGTGCCGATGCTCATGCGCTTCCTCGGTGGTGAAGACCAGCACCGGCGCCAGCCAGGCGTTCAGCGCGTCGAACAGCTTCGCCAGCACCGTGCGATAGGCGCGCCGGCGGCTGGAATAAGGCCCGTCGCAATAAAGGCTGTCCTTGCGGACATCGAAGAAGAAGGCGGAAAGATCGCTGTTCACGAAGCCGATCAGCGCCGAGATGTAGCGATTATAGCCATGCACCTCCAGCGCGGCGCGAAGCTCCATGTCCAGCGCCGCGAGGCGGGAGAGAATATAGCGTTCGAGCTCCGGCATTTCGGCGGCGGGAACGCTATCCTCCTGCGCATGGCCATTCAGCGCGCCGAGCAGATAGCGCAGCGTGTTCCGCAGCTTGCGATAGCTGTCGATGGCGGTCTGCAGCATCGCCTTGCCGAGCCGCACATCCTCGACGAAATCGACGCTGGCGCACCAGAGGCGCAGCACGTCCGCGCCGCTGTCGTCGATCAGCTTCAGCGGGTCGATCACATTGCCGAGCGATTTCGACATCTTGCGGCCGCGCTCGTCCAGCGCGAAGCCATGGGTGAGCACCGCCTTGTAAGGCGCCCTCCCCCGCGTGCCGCAGCTTTCCAGCAGAGAGGACTGGAACCAGCCGCGATGCTGGTCGGAGCCTTCGAGGTAAAGATCGGCCTGTTCCGCGTGCAGGCGGGCTTCGGTGACGAAGGCATGGGTGGAACCGCTGTCGAACCAGACATCGAGGATGTCCGTTACCTGCTCATAATCCCCGGCGTCGTAGGCGTTGCCTAGCAGGCTTTGCGGGTCACGGGTCCACCAGGCGTCGGCCCCTTCCCGTGCGATGGCTTCGGCGATGCGCTCGTTCACCTGGCGGTCGCGCAGATAGTCGCCCGTGCCCTTCTTCACGAACAGGGTGATGGGCACGCCCCAGGCGCGCTGGCGGCTGAGCACCCAGTCTGGCCGGCCTTCCACCATGGCGCGGATGCGGTTCTCGCCCTGACTGGGGAACCATTTCGTCTCGCCGATGGCCTTCAGCGCCCGGCCGCGCAGCGTGCTGCCGTCGCTTAAGTTCCGGTCCATCGCCACAAACCATTGCGGCGTGCAGCGGTAGATCAGCTTCTTCTTCGAGCGCCAGCTATGCGGATAGCTGTGGCGATAGTCGGTGGTCGCCGCCAGCAGGGCGCCGGCTTCGCGCAGCGCCGAGCAGATCGGCCCGTCCGGATCGTTCACCTTATAGACGTGCTGCCCGCCGACGACCGGCCAGTCGGCCTGATAAGTGCCGTCCGGCCCGACCACGAACTTCGGGTCGATGCCATGCGCCTTGCAGAGATGGAAATCGTCCTCGCCATGATCCGGCGCCATATGCACGAGGCCGGTGCCGGCATCTGTGGTGACGAATTCGCCGGGCAGCAGCGGGCGCGGTTCGGCGAAGAAGCCGCCGAGAGGGTGCCATGGGTGGCGGGCGATGGCGCCGGCGAGAGCAGAGCCTTTGCCCTGCCAGATCAAAGCGCCATCGCGACCAATACGCTTCAAGAAAGCATCGACCAGCGATGTCGCAACCAGATATTCGCCAAGTCCTCCCATCTGCTCATCGAATAGTTTCAGCAAACTGTAATCTACATCTTCCCCATATGCCAAAGCCCGGTTAACCGGCAGCGTCCAAGGTGTTGTCGTCCAGATCACAACGTAAGCGCCGACCAGTTCCGGCGCGTTCGGCGCTTCCATAATCTCGAACGCCACATCCACCTGCGTGGACGTGATCTCTTCATATTCGACTTCGGCTTCCGCCAGCGCCGTCTGCTCGACGGGGGACCACATCACCGGCTTGGCGCCACGGTAGAGCTGGCCGCTTTCCGCGAACTTCATCAGCTCCGACGCAATCGTAGCTTCGGATGAGAAATCCATGGTAAGATAGGGATTATCCCAATCCCCCCACACCCCCAGCCGCTTCAGTTGCGCGCGCTGCACATTCACCCAGTGCGCGGCATAGTCCCGGCACTGCTGGCGAAAGGCCATCGGCTCGATGTCGCCCTTCCTGATGCCCTTCTCGCGGTTCAGTTCCTCCACCCGCCATTCGATCGGCAGGCCGTGGCAGTCCCAGCCGGGGATATAGGGGCTGTCGAAGCCCAGCATGCTGCGGGTGCGGACCACGAAATCCTTCAGGATGTGGTTCATCGCATGGCCGAGGTGCATGTCCCCGTTCGCGTAGGGCGGGCCGTCGTGCAGGATCCAGCGCGGAGCGCCAGTGCGAAGCGCGCGCAGCTTCTCGTGCGCGCCCTCCGCCGCCCAACGTTCCAGCAGGCGCGGCTCGGTCTGGGCAAGGCCTGCCTTCATGGGGAAGCCCGTCTCGGGCAGGAATACGGTGTGGCGGTAATCTGCCGCCTTTTTGCTCTCGGTCATGGGCGCCACGCTTTAGAGCATCCCGCGCCCCTTGCAAGCCGCTGCCTTGCGAATGCTAGTCAAAGCCGTTCGCAACTAACATATTGTTTTTACTTGATTTTGATCATTAAAATGCCTATTCTGGCGCCAATCGGATATTGGAAGGAATGCGGCCATGAAGGGCGACAAGAAGGTAATCGACTATCTCAACGCGGTGCTGAAGGGCGAACTGACGGCCATCAACCAATATTTCCTGCACTATCGCATGCTGGACAATTGGGGCGTCGCGAAGCTCGCGAAATATGAATATCATGAGTCGATCGACGAGATGAAGCATGCCGACAAGCTGATGGAGCGCATCTTCTATCTGGACGGCCTGCCCAATCTGCAGACTCTCAATCGCCTGCGCATCGGCGAGAATGTGCCGGAAATCCTCCAAGCCGACCTCGACCTCGAGTATGAAGCGCTGAACCTGCTGAAGGAAGCCATTCCCTATTGCGAGTCCATCCGCGATTTCGGCACCCGCGAACTGCTGAGCGAAATCCTGGAGGCCGAGGAAGAGCATATCGACTTCATCGAGACGCAGCAGCAGATGATCAGGGATCAGGGGCTGCAGAACTACATCCAGCTCCAGTCGGAAGCCGCCGGTTCCTGAACGACTGGAAGATGCGGAGTGGGGCAGTTCGAATAGAACCAAGCACTCCGTCACCCCGGGCTTGACCCGGGGTGACGGGGCGAAAGCCGCTCTCCACCAATTCGAACCGACCCATTACCGAAACATGCGCAGGCTTGGCCCGCGCATGTGAACGCCCTATATGCGTGGCGTGTCCATGAAATCGTCCGAGCTTCGCTAAAGCCTCACTCGTTGTCGAGTGAGGCGTCCATTTGAGCCCCCTGCCGTCCCGGCGAGCAGGGCAAATGGCAATGGGGCACTCTGCCCACGGCACGGACAATCCCGATGGACATTTCCCGATCCGAACAACGGATCCTGCACCTGATGGCGCAAGGCGGCGCGATCAGGCCGGTCAAGGACGCGCGCGGCCATATCATCGGCGCGGACTGCTTCACGCGCGAGGGCTGGAAGCTTTCTGGCTTCGATCTCGCCATGTTCCGAAAGCTGAAGCGCCGGCGGGCGATCGCCTCCACCGGTGGGCAGCCCTATCGCATCACCCGGCGCGGGCTGGAACTGGTGCGAAGCGAACTGGACAACCGCTGAAGAAAGCCGGCTGCCGGGGCTCGATGCTTCCGGCGGCCGGTAGCCTCACTCCTCGCCGAACTTGCCTTCCACAAGCTCGACAAGCGCCGAGAGCGCGGTTTCCGCATCGGCCCCTTCCGCCCGCACTTCGATGAAATCCCCCGTGGCGGCGGCCAGCATCATCAGGCCCATGATGGAGGTTCCCAGCACATCGGCCCCGTCCTTGGAGACGGTGACGGTGGCGTCGAACTGGGTGGCAAGTGTCACGAACTTGGCGCTGGCGCGGGCGTGCAGCCCCCGGCGGTTGCGGATTTCCAGCAGGACCGGCCCGGCCATCCCCGCCCTCAGGCAGCTTCGCCGAGCAGACGGCTGGCGACGCTGATATATTTGCGCCCCGCTTCCTGCGCCAGATCCACCGCCTCGCCCACGCCCTTCGCCTTTCGGACGCTGGCGAGCTTGATCAGCATCGGCAGATTCACCCCGGCGATCACTTCCAGATTGGGCTTGCCCAGCAGCGAGATGGCGAGATTGGACGGCGTGCCGCCGAACATGTCCGTCAGCAGCACCACGCCCGAGCCCGAATCCACTTCGGCCGCGGCGCGGTCGATCTCGGCGCGCTTTTCCTCCATGTCGTCGTTCGCCTCGATGCAGACCGCCAGGCACTGCTGCTGCGGGCCGACCACATGCTCCATGGCGGCGATGAACTCGGCCGCCAGCCGGCCGTGAGTCACAAGCACCAAACCGATCATTGCAACCCCTTCCCTGCCCGCATCTCAGCGCTGCTCTTCCAGCGCCTCGATCTCGAGCGCATCCTGTTCCGGGCCATGCGCCCGATCCCTGTGCACCACGGCATTGCTCCAGCCGGCTTCCGCCAGCCGGGCGCCGGCCGCCTCCGCCGTCGCCACGGACCTGTGCCGGCCGCCGGTGCAACCGAAGGCAACGGTCAGATAGGCCCGACCCTCCCGCGCATAGCCCGGCAGCAACAGGGTTAGAAGCCCCATCATCGCGTCGAAAGCCGGCGTGAAGGCGGGGTCGGCCTTCACATAGCCCTGCACCGGGGCTTCCACGCCGGTCATCGGGCGCAATTCCGGCACCCAGTGCGGGTTGCGCAGGAAACGCATGTCGAACACCAGATCCGCGTCGCGTGGGACGCCGCGGGCATAGCCGAAACTCATCAACGTCAGCGTGAAAGCCTTGCCATCGGGCCGGCCGAAGCGGGTGGAAACCGCGCGCCTCAGGTCGTTGCTGCTGAAATCGGTGGTGTCGATCACCACGTCCGCCACCCGCCGCAGTTCGGAAAGCAACTCCCGCTCCAGCGCGATTCCGTCGCCGGCCGGCCGGTCGAGCGCCAGCGGGTGGCGCCGGCGCGTTTCCGAGAAACGGCGGATCAGCTCCGGTCCGGAACAGTCGACGAACAGCATGCGAATGGTCCGCCCCTCGGACGCATGGGCGGCGATGGCTTCCAGCACCATGGCCGGGGAAAAGGCGCGGGTGCGGGTGTCGATCCCGATCGCCAGCTTCTGATGCACGCCGGGCGCCAGCAACGGCTCCAGCAGCGACAGCGGCAGATTGTCCACCGCTTCATAGCCCAGATCCTCCAGCGCCTTCAGCGTCGTCGACTTGCCGGCGCCGGACATGCCGGTCACCAGCAACACGGGCGGGGGCGGCTCGTCGCGCATGCTGTCCGGGCTGGTCATGCGGGCCTTCTAGCCGCCCCCGAGCTGAAGTGCCAACGCCCACTCGAGCTTGATGGGCGCGGACGCCTCGAAAGCGCTGAGGCGGATGAGCGGCAGCGCCACGCCCAGATGTTCGAAATATTCCGGTTCCGGCAAGCGCTCGGGCGCGGCCGACAGATCGACCGCCAGCCGGGCGAGCGTGGCCTCGCTCACCAGCGATTCCGGCAGCTCCAGCACGCCGAGGCCCCGCACTTCCATCTTGCCGGCGATGTTCGGCGGCGCCGACAGCTTCAGCCCTCCCAAGGCAGCGCTGACGATCACCCGATCGTCCGCCACCAGCTTCGCGCCGCGATCGATGAGGCGAAGCGACAGATCGGACTTGCCGCTGCCCGACGGGCCGAGCAGCAGCACCCCCTGCCCTTCGATGTCGATGGCGGTGGCGTGCAGGGTTTCGGGCAGGGTTTCAGGCAGCTCGGCCATGTCAGATCGCCGGCAGGGTCACGAGGAAGGCCCCGCCGGTCCGGCCGTCCTTGCGGTCCCCCACGCGAATCTGTCCGTCCAGCGCCTCGACGATGGAGCGGGCGATCGACAGCCCCAGCCCGCTGTGCTTGCCATAATCCTCATGCCGGGGCCGCTCCGAATAGAAGCGTTCGAAAATCGCGTCGCGCGCCTCCTGCGGCACCCCCGGTCCTTCATCCTCCACGCGAATCTCCACAATCGGCCCCCTGCGCTGCACTCTCACGTCGATGCGCCCACCCTCAGGCGAGAAGCTCTGCGCATTGTCCAGCAGATTGTTCACCACCTGCGCCAGCCGGTCGGCATCCGCGGTGGCGACTGCCTCGCCTTTCCGCACCGGTTCCACGAACAGGCCGACACCATTGCACAGCGGTCCGGCGGCCGTCCTTGCCGCCACCAGCCCTTCGACCAGTTGCCCCACGTCCACAGGCTGCAGCCGCGCGCGGGAGAGTTCGGCGTCCAGCCGGGAAGCGGCGGAAATATCGGTGATCAGCCGGTCGATCCGCCGCACATCCTCCTCGATCAGGCCGAACAACTGCGCCCGTGCCTTCTCGTCCCGCACGCTTCCCAGCGCCTCGATCGCGGAGCGTATGCTGGCGAGCGGGTTCTTCAGCTCATGCGCCACATCGGCGGCGAAAGCCTCCGTGGCGTCGATTCGCTGCCGCAGCGCCGCCGTCATGTCGGCGAGCGCCCGCGCCAGCCCGCCGATTTCGTCGCGGCGATGCGGCAGGCGCGGCACGACCACATCGCGCTGCCGCCCCAGTCGCACCCGATGCGCCGCCAGCGCGAGTTGCCTGAGCGGCACGACGATGATCCGGGCGAGATAAAGGCTGAGGGCCAGGCTGAAGCCGAGAATGCTCAGAAACACCAGGAAGGAGGTCATCCGCTCCCGGCGAACGAGATCGATAACGTCCGGCGTATCTACCGTCAGCAGCACGACGGGAAAGGGGCGCGATTCGCCGGGGATTTCCACCGGCACGGCCGCCTGCAGCACCACCAGCCGATCCCGCGTCTGCCGGGCGCGGGTGACGGCAGCGCCGGTTATCGCGGCCTCCTCCGCCTCCGGCCAGATGCCGCGCCGGTCGTCCTCCGGCTCGTCGAGCGGCGGCAATTCGCGCTGGCCGGTGATGAAGTCGATGACCCGGTCGATGACGATCGCGCTTTCGCGGCGGAAACCTTCCGTCGTCGGGTCCACCAGTTCGAAGCGCGTGGTCTCGGGGTTGTCCCAATTGTCCGCGGCCAGCCGGCCCGACGCATCGTAGAGCCGGATGCGCGTGCCGCGCGGGCTGGACAGGTCGAGGATCGCCGGGCGGCCTTTTTCCACCCCCTGATTCTCCAGGAAATGCGCCATGATCTCGCCCTGGCGCAGCAACTCCTGTTCCCGCGTCTCCAGAAGCCGGGTGCGGAAGCTTTCGATGTAGAGAAGCGCGCCAGCCAGCGCGAGAATGGCAAGCAGGTTCACGACCAGGATTCGGGTGACGAGCGACGACCAGCCGGAAAAGCGCGGAGCGCCGCCGCTCCGCCGGCGGGCGCGCAGCATGTCCGTCTGTGGAGGAACCCCGTTCACAACCTCGCTCACAACCTCGTTTACTGGCCTCGTTTACTGGACCTTTCCCGAAATCACGCCGTCATTCGTCCAGATCGAATCGATAGCCCACGCCGTAAAGCGTCTCGATGGCCTTGAAGGCGGGATCGGCGACGCGGAACTTCTTGCGCAGGCGCTTGATATGGCTGTCGATCGTCCGGTCGTCCACATAGCTGTCGTGCTGATAGGCGACATCCATAAGCTGGTCGCGGGATTTCACGAATCCGGGGCGCTGCGCGAGCGCGTCCAGTATCAGGAACTCGGTCACCGTCAGCGCCACGTCCTTGCCGTGCCAGCGGACGCGATGGCGGGCCGGGTCCATCTCCAGCGGGCCGCGCACGATCGGCTCCGCCGCAGGCTCTTCTCCCGCCCCATTGCCCCTGCGGCTCGCCGTCCGCCGGAGGACCGCCCGGATTCGCTCGATCAGCAGCCGCTGGGAAAAGGGCTTGCCGATATAATCGTCCGCCCCCATCGCCAGCCCCAGTGCCTCGTCGATCTCGGTGTCCTTGGACGTGAGGAAGATCAGCGGCAGGTCCGACTTCTCGCGCAGCCGCCTCAGCATTTCCATCCCGTCCATGCGCGGCATCTTGATATCGACGACGGCGAGGTCGGGCGGATTTTCGAGGCAGCCCTTCAGCCCGGCCGCTCCATCGGCATAGACACGGGTGGCGAAGCCCTCCGCCTGCAGGGCGAGGCTGACCGAAGTGAGGATGTTGCGGTCGTCGTCGACGAGCGCGATCGTGGGGGTCTGTTCGCTGGACAAGCTGTCACCCTTCATGCGGCACGACTGGTCATGCCGCTGGCGTATAGCTGCTAACGGCGACGGTTCCAAAGGTTCAACTTCAGAAAGCTTCACAGAAACCTGTCGCTTCGATATGGGGTGGCGCGCATATATATGCGGCTGCTGCATGGCTACCGCAGTCTCACTGCAACCGACCTGCCCTTCACCAACGAGGCCGGCGGTTCCAACTGGAGGGAATATACCGTGGCAAAGACAACCGGCGTCAGCCTCGAATCCCAGGGCATCAAGACCGGGGCTCGTCTCAACTGGAACCTCGGCACCGCCCAGCTCATCGAGCAGGCCGTGAACCGCGAAGAAGGGCTGCTTTCCAGGGATGGCGCCTTCGTGGTGGAAACCGGCCAGCACACCGGCCGCTCGGCGAACGACAAATTCACCGTGAAGGACGGTGAAACCGCCGACAGCGTCTGGTGGGGCAAGTCCAACAAGCCGATGGAACCCGCGCACTTTGCCGCGCTGAAGGAGGATTTCCTCGCCGCCGTCGCCCGGAAGGAGACGCTTTTCGTCCAGGATCTGTTCGGCGGCTCGCAGCCCGAGCATCGCGTGAACGTGCGCGTGATCACCGAACTCGCCTGGCACTCGCTGTTCATCCGCACGCTGCTGGTTCGCCCCACGGCGGCCGAGCTGGAAAGCTATGCGCCGGAATACACCATCATCGACCTGCCCAGCTTCCGCGCCGATCCCGAGCGCCACGGCTGCCGCTCGGAAACGGTGATCGCCGTCAACTTCACCGAAAAGCTGATCCTGATCGGCGGGACCAAATACGCCGGCGAGATGAAGAAGTCGGTATTCGGCATCCTCAACTATCTGCTGCCGGTGAAGGGCGTGATGCCCATGCACTGCTCGGCGAACATCGGCCCCGATGGCGACACCGCCGTCTTCTTCGGCCTGTCCGGCACCGGCAAGACGACGCTTTCGGCCGACGCCTCGCGCACCCTTATCGGCGACGACGAGCATGGCTGGTCCGACACGGCGGTCTTCAACTTCGAAGGCGGCTGCTACGCCAAGATGATCCGCCTCTCGCCCACGGCGGAACCGGAGATCTTCGCCACCACCAGGCGCTTCGGCACGGTGCTGGAAAATGTCGTGATCGACGCGGACAGCCGCGAAATCGACCTGGACGACAACCGCCTGGCCGAGAACAGCCGCGGCTCCTACCCGATCGACTTCATTCCGAACGCGTCGAAGGACAATCTCGGCCCGGTTCCGAAGAACATCATCATGCTGACGGCCGACGCCTTCGGCATCCTGCCGCCGATCGCGAAGCTCTCGCCGGATCAGGCGATGTACCACTTCCTCTCCGGCTACACGGCGCGCGTCGCCGGCACCGAGATCGGCGTGACCGAGCCGGACGCCACCTTCTCCACCTGCTTCGGCGCGCCCTTCATGCCGCGCCACCCCTCGGTCTATGGCAATCTGCTGAAGGAGCGGATCGCCAGGGGCGGAGTCGACTGCTGGCTGGTGAACACCGGCTGGACGGGCGGGCAATATGGCACCGGCCAGCGGATGCCGATCAAGGTGACCCGCGCGCTGCTGAACGCCGCGCTGGACGGCAGCCTGAAAAATGCCGAATTCCGCAAGGATCCCTTCTTCGGCTTCGACGTGCCCGTCAGCGTGCCCGGCGTGGACAGCGCCATCCTCGACCCGCGCTCCACCTGGCCGACGCCGGAAGCCTATGACGAAAAGGCCCGCGCGCTGGTGAAGATGTTCATCGAGAATTTCGCCCAGTTCGAGGCGCATGTGGAACAGGGCGTGCGCGAAGCGGCCCCCACGGCCGCCTGAATTGCAGCAGGGCGAGCGCGGGCTCGCCCTGTCGGTATGGAATCGGCAATCCGGCGGTCTTCCGCCGGATTTTCCGTTTGGGCCTTCTTTCCCCTATCTGGGCCGCTCTTTGGGGTTGAAGGCCGGCGCTCGCTCGTGGGAACCTCGCATGATGCCTTGTTCTGCCTTCCAGTTCGATTCTCCGGGAAAGTGCGATGGCGCGCGCGCGGCGTAGCAACGACTGGGGCTTTCCCCGCTGGCGGGATTATGACGGGGCCGGAAAGGCGCCCGAAGCGCAGCGCCTGTGCGACCGGGTCGGCTGCTCGAAACCGGGCAATTGCCCTGCCCCCAAGGCCCCGAACCGCCCCGAGCGCTGGTGGTTCTGCGAGGAGCATGCCGCCGAATACAACAGGGGGTGGGACTATTTCGCCGCGCTGACGGAAGAGGAAGCCGCCGCGCAGGAGGCCGAGGAACAAAGCGGCCAGCGCAATTACGAACGCGCGCGCCACTGGGCCTGGGGCGAAGGCGACGGCAGCCGCACCCGCGCGGAACTGGATGCGCTGAAATATCTGGACCTGCCGCCCGACGCCGACGAAGCGGCGATCAAGGCCGCGCACCGGAGGCTGGCGAAGGAGAACCACCCCGATCTCAACCCCGGCGACGAAGAGGCGGCAAAGCGTTTCCAGGCTGCGCAGGCGGCCTATGAAATCCTGCGTTCCGCCGCCGAACGCAGGGCGGAGAAGCAGAAAGCCTGAGGGCAGGGTTCAGCCTTTCCCAATAGTGGGCCGATTCAAATCGCACCAGACGTCACCCCGGGCTTGACCCGGGGTCCAGCTTTTCTGCCGCCACAGCGCCTGAGGAAGAAAGCTGGTCCCCGGGTCAAGCCCGGGGTGACGGGATTTGGCAAAAGGTGAAGGGGGCCGGCAAAAACGGCCGCCCGCGGATTCGAGCCGCCCCATTGCCCCTTCCCCTCAAGCGATGTCTCCGGCATGAGGCGGCGCATGTCCGAATTTGATGTGCTGATCGACGGCTATCGCCGCTTCCGCCTTGGCCCCTATCGCGAGCAGCGGGAACGCTATGACCAGCTTGCCCAGGGCCAGTCGCCCAAGGTGATGGTAATCGCCTGCTCCGACAGCCGCGTCGACCCGACCCGCGTGTTCGACGCCGCGCCCGGGCAGATATTCGTGCTCAGGAACATCGCCAATCTCGTGCCGCCCTTCTCCGCCATTTCCGGCCAGTCCAGCGTCGCGGCGGCGGTCGAATATGCCGTTGCCGGCATCAAGGTGGAGCATATCGTGGTCTTCGGGCATGGGCGCTGTGGCGGGATCGCCGCGGCGCTGGCCGGAGATTTCGACAATCCGGTCGCCGGCAAGCATGTCCATGCCTGGATGGAATTCATCGCCCCCGCCCGGGATGCGGTGAAGGCCGCCTGCGCGCTCTCGCCCGATGTCGATGCCCAAAGGGCGCTGGAACAGGCCAATGTGCGGCTGGGTATCGAGAATCTGGGCAGCTATCCGTTCGTCGCCAACGCCGAAAAGGCCGGACAGCTGCAACTGCACGGAGTCATCTTCGATATCGGCGAAGGCGCACTGAAAATCCTGGACCGCGCGACGGGCCAGTTCAAGCCCGTCGCCATCGATCTCTGACGCCTCAGGCCGGCAGCGGATGCCGGCCCGGGTTCGGCAGCAGCGCCTGCATCCGGTCCTTCACGGCCAGCTTCAGTTTCTTCAACCGGGCTACTCGCTCCTCGTCGGGCAGGCGCCGCGCCTGTTCGACGGCCAGTTCATGCTCCAGACGCGCGTGGCGGAGCTTCAACCTCTCGATCAGTTTCATGCCTTCATCTCCCTAAAGGAAACCCCCTGCCTTCCCGATCTGGGGAAGGCAGGGGGAATTTGAAGGACGGCCTGTCGTGGCGGAGGGGCGCCCTGCCCCTCCAGTGCTACATGTGGATCACCCGGCCATAAGCGTCGAGCACGCTTTCGTGCATCATTTCGGACAGGGTCGGGTGCGGGAAGATGGTGGCCATCAGTTCGGCCTCCGTCGCCTCGCACTGGCGGGCGATCACATAGCCCTGGATCAGCTCCGTCACCTCGGCCCCCACCAGATGCGCGCCCAGCAGCGCGCCGGTCTTCGCGTCGAACACCGTTTTGATGAATCCCTCGGTCTCGCCCAGCGCGATCGCCTTGCCGTTGCCGATATAGGGGAAGCGGCCCACCTTCACTTCATGCCCGGCGGCCTTGGCCTTCGCCTCCGTCAGGCCGACGGAGGCCACCTGCGGCCGGCTGTAGGTGCAGCCCGGAATGTTGGACTTGTCCATGGGATGGGCGTGCGGCGCTTCCGCGATCTTCTCCACCGCCACAATGCCTTCATGGCTCGCCTTGTGCGCCAGCCAGGGGGCGCCCGTCACATCGCCGATCGCCCAGAGGCCCGGCACATTGGTGCGGCCCCATTCGTCGGTGACGATATGGCCACGGTCCAGCTTCACGCCCAGCGCTTCCAGCCCCAGATTCTCACTGTTGGGGGCGATGCCGATGGCGACGATCACATGGCTGAAGCGATGCGCCTCGCCGTTGATGGTCGCCGTCACCCCGTCCGCCTTCACTTCCAGCTTTTCGACCGAAGCCTTGGTGCGGATATCCATCCCCTGTTTCTTCAAAGACTTCTCAACGAAGGCTGACACCTCCTCATCCTCGACCGGCAGGATCCGCTCCAGCATCTCGACGATGGTAACTTTCGCTCCCATATCGTTGTAGAAGCTGGCGAACTCTACCCCAATCGCCCCCGATCCGATCACCAGAAGCTCGGTCGGCATGGCGGGCGGTACCAGCGCATGGCGATAGGTCCACACCCGTTCGCCATCCGCCTTCAGATGTGGCAGTTCGCGGGCACGGGCGCCGGTCGCGACGATCACATTCTTCGCCACCAGAGTCCGCTCGCCGACCTTCACAGAGGTTGCCGACGCCAATGTCGCGACGCCCTCCACCACCGTCACCTTGTTCTTCTTCATCAGCCCCTTCACGCCGGCGTTCAGCTGGTTGGCAACCTTGCGGCTGCGCTCGGTCACCTGCACCAGATCGAAGCCCACCGCGCCGGCGCTCAACCCGTAAGCGGAAGCATGGTCCAGATAATGTTTGATCTCGGACGAGCGCAGCAGCGCCTTCGTCGGAATGCAGCCCCAGTTGAGGCAGATGCCCCCCAGCCGCTCGCGCTCGACGATGGCCACCTTCTGCCCCAATTGGCTGGCCCGGATCGCGGCGACATAACCGCCGGGGCCGGAGCCGATGATCACCAGGTCGAACTGCTCGCTCATTTCTGTCTGCTCCTGCGCAGGCGCTGCCGCAACACGGCCACGATCGTAAAGGGAAGGACGACCGGCTTCAGCACGGCCATCCATGTCGGCATCACATTGCGCGCGGTTTCCGAGAACATCACGCCGGTATGGCGCACGACGACTTCCTTGTCGCACAGCGTGTCGAACTCGATCTCACCGTCCACATTGGTGAACACGCGCATCTCGGCCCGGGATTGCGGCGAGATATATTTGAACTGCATGATCCGCTCGCCCTCGGCCGTGTCGGGCAGCAGCACCGCTTCGGCCTCCGGCGAGGGCAGGATCACCGCGCCCAGCAACAGCTTCTCGCCCAGGGCGGCGGCGTTGTAGGGCTTGAAGCGCAGCCGCAGCCGCACATTGTCGAACACCACCTGCGTGTTGTTCTCCAGGATCACTTCCTGCTGCACCACGCGCTGCAGATGTGCCCCGCGCCACAGCAGGTCGATGCCGTCTGGAATATAGAGCACCAGCTTGCGGTCGTCGCGCACCTCGATCCGCAAGCGCCGGCTCAACCTGTCGAGCAGATCCTCCAGAAGCGGGCGCAGCCCCGCGCCCAGGATCAAAGCCAGCCCGGCAACGATCCCAACGATCAGTATGAGATTTGAAAGGGATACCGATCCCGTCAAGCCAGCATACCAAGGGGGTTCTCCACCAGCGCCTTGAAGGCGCTCATGAACTCCGCGCCCACCGCGCCGTCGATGGCGCGATGGTCGAAGCTGCCCGTCGCGCTCATCACGGTGGCGATCGCCAGCGCATCGTCCACGACATAGGGCCGCTTCTCGCCCGTCCCCACGGCCAGGATCAGCCCTTCCGGCGGATTGATGACCGCGTCGAACTGCTTGATTCCGAACATGCCGAGGTTGGAGATGCTCGCGGTGCCGCCGGTATACTCGGGCGGTTGCAGCTTCCCTTCCTTAGCCCGCGCGGCAAGATCCTTCATCTCGGTGGCGATCTGGCTCAGCCGCTTGTTGGCGGCGTCGCGGATCACGGGGGTGATGAGGCCGCCCGGGATGGCAACGGCAACGGAGACATCGGCCCGGCTGAACTTGCGCAGATGGTCGCCCGCGAAGCTGACGTTCGCGTCCGGCACCTGCGCCAGCGCCAGCCCTTCGGCCTTCACCAGCATGTCGTTGACGGACAGCTTGATGCCTTGCAGTTCCAGCGCCTTGTTCAGTTCCGTCCGCAGTTTCAGCAGCGCATCCAGCCTCACATCCACCGTCAGATAGAAATGCGGCACCGTCTGCTTCGATTCGGTCAGGCGGCGGGCGATCGTCTTGCGCATGTTCGAAAGCTTGACCGGCTCGAACGGCACATCGGTCGGCGCAAGCGGCGCGCTGGCCGCTGCCGGCGGAGTGCTGGCGGGGGCGATGCTGACGGCGGGTTGTGGCGCCGGCGCCTTGCCGGCCGCGGCTTCCACATCGGCCTTCACGATCCGGCCATGCGGCCCTGTGCCCTTCACGTTCGCCAGATCGACACCCGCCAGTTGCGCCACCCGGCGCGCAAGCGGGCTGGCGATCTGCCGCTCGCCCGAACGGGGGGCGGCCTGAACCGCGGCGGGAACTGGCGCGGGGGCGACCGGGGCGGTTTCGGCCGCCGGCCTGGCGGCCGGTTCGGGCGCAGCCTGAGCAGCGGGCGCGTCGGTCGCCGCTTTCGGGGCCGCCGCCGGCTTCACATCCTCATCTTCGCCGGCCAGCCGCGCGATCACCGCATTCACCTTCACATCCTCCGTTCCTTCCGGAACCAGAATCTCGGTGACCACGCCTTCGTCCACGGCTTCCACTTCCATGGTGGCCTTGTCGGTCTCGATCTCGGCGATCACGTCGCCGGCTTTCACCTTGTCTCCGGGCTTGATGTGCCACTTGGCAAGCGTGCCCGTCTCCATCGTGGGCGAAAGCGCCGGCATGGTAATATCAATGGCCATTTCGCCTCCTCAGACGATCGAGCGGACGGCGGCAACCACATCGGCCGCCTTCACCAGAGCGAGCTTTTCCAGATTATTGGCATAGGGCAAGGGCACGTCCTTGTTGGTGACGCGCAGCACCGGCGCATCCAGGTCGTCGAAGCCCTTTTCCATGGCGATGGCGATGATCTCGCTGGAGATGCTGCACACCGGCCAGCCCTCCTCCACCACCACCATGCGATTTGTCTTCTTCAGCGACGCCAGCACCGCCGCCTCGTCCAGCGGACGAAGGGTGCGCAGGTCCAGCACCTCGCATTCGATGCCGTCGGCGGCCAGTTGCGCCGCCGCTTCCAGCGCCACCCCCACGCCGATGGAGTAGGACACCAGCGTGACATGGCTGCCTTCGCGATAGAGGCGCGCCTTGCCGATCGGCACCACATGCTCGCCCTCGGGCACCTCGAAGCTGTGGCCGTAGAGAAGCTCATTCTCCAGGAACACAACCGGATCCGGCGAGCGGATGGCGCTTTTCAGCAGGCCCTTGGCATCCGCCGCGTCATAAGGCGCGATCACCAGCAGGCCCGGCACATTGGCATACCAGGGCGCGTAATTCTGGCTGTGCTGCGCCGCCACCCGGCTGGCGGCGCCGTTCGGCCCGCGAAAGACGATGGGGCAGCGCATCTGCCCGCCCGACATATAGTTGGTCTTGGCGGCGGAATTGATGATGTGGTCGATCGCCTGCATGGCGAAGTTGAAGGTCATGAACTCCACGATGGGCTTCAGGCCGCCCATCGCCGCGCCCACGCCCAGCCCCGCAAAGCCATATTCGGTGATCGGCGTGTCCACCACCCGCTTGTCGCCGAACTCGTCCAGCAGGCCCTGCGTTACCTTGTAGGCGCCCTGATACTGGGCGACTTCCTCGCCCATCACGAACACCGTTTCGTCGGCGCGCATTTCCTCGGCCATGGCGTCGCGAAGCGCTTCGCGCACCGTCTGCTTGCGAGTCGCGCCCGAGAAGGCCGCCACGGTCGCCGGGGTCAGCTCCACCGGCTTCGGCGCCTCTGGCCGAGCTTCTGCCCCGGCCTCCGGCTTGGAAGATGGTTCCGGTTCAGGAGTCGGCGCCGGCTCAGGCTCGGCCTTCGCGGCCGGCGGCGCTGCGGCCGGCCTCGCCGCCACCTCTTCGCCTTCGCCGGCGATCACCGCGATCAGCGTTCCCACCTTCACCCCATCGGTGCCGGCGGCCACTTCCAGGCTGACGACCGTTCCGCCCTCATCGGCTTCCAGTTCCATAGTCGCCTTGTCGGTCTCGATCTCGGCGATCACCTGTCCGGGCTTCACCTCGTCGCCGGGCTTCACCAGCCAGTTCGCAAGCGTCCCCTCCTCCATCGTCGGGGACATGGCGGGCAGTTTGATCTCCATCAGTAATTCCCCACCAGAACGTCGGTGTAGAGTTCGCCGGCTTCCGGCTCGGGCGCCTGCTCCGCGAAGTCGGCCGCCTCGGCCACCTGCGCCTTCACCTGCTTTTCGACTTCCTTGAACCAGGCCTCGTCCGCGAAGCCCAGTTCCAGCATTTCCCGCTTCGCATGCTCGATGGGATCGCGATTCTCCCGGACCGACTGCACTTCCTCGCGCGAGCGATACTTCGCCGGGTCCGACATGGAGTGGCCACGATAGCGATAGGTCTTCATTTCCAGAAGGATCGGCCCGCGCCCGCTCTTCACCCAGTCCAGGGCGACGGTCGCCGCGTCGCGAACGGCGAGCACGTCCATCCCGTCCACCTGCAACCCTTCGATGCGGAAGCTTTCGCCCCGGCGATAAAGCTGGTCCTCGGCGGAAGCCCGGTTCACCGAGGTGCCCATGGCATATTGGTTGTTCTCGATCACGAAGATCACCGGCAGCTTCCACAACTCGGCCATGTTGAAGGCCTCATAGACCTGCCCCTGGTTGGCGGCGCCATCGCCGAAATAGGCAAGGGAAACGCCGCCATCGCCCTTATATTTGTGCGCGAAGGCAAGGCCGGCGCCGATCGGCACCTGCGCGCCGACGATCCCATGGCCGCCGAAGAAGCCCTGCTCCACCGAGAACATGTGCATCGAGCCGCCCTTCCCGCGGCTGATTCCGGCGGCGCGCCCCGTCAGTTCGGCCATGATCACCTTCGGGTCGATATGGCAGGCGAGCATATGGCCATGGTCGCGATAGCCGGTCACCACACTGTCCTTGCCGGGGGTGATGGCGGCCTGCAGGCCGGTCACCACGGCCTCCTGGCCGATATACAGGTGACAGAAACCGCCGATCAGCCCCATGCCGTAAAGCTGTCCGGCCTTCTCCTCGAAGCGGCGGATCAGTAGCATCATCTGATAGAAGTCGCGATACTCCTCTTGCGAGGCCGAGTGCCGCCCGATGTTCGGAAGCTTTTCCAGGCCCCCTTTGCCAGCGCTCCCGCGCCGCGTGCTCGCCACGCTCGCCTTTGCCAAGACGCTTTCCCTTCATACTGTGCGATGAAGCCCCACCGGCCGGCCGGCGTCTTCAACCTCGTCCGAGCCCGTTCTAGCCGGAGCGCATCAACTTTCAACCGCCACCTCGCGGAAACGTCGGTCGACAGAATTGATTGTCAGGCAATCGCGGAACCCGCCACTGCGGCCTCCCCCGGCGACCTCGCGGTAAGGCGATGAAGCGGCGTTCTACTTGCCGCCTGTTTGCGGCTGGATCGGCACGATCACTTCGTCCGGGCGGATCACGCCCAGATGGCGCCTGACCAGTTCATCGGCATAATCGGGGTCAGCCCCCTTCGGATCGAGAAGGGCGATATCCCGCTCCAGCGCCGCGCGGCGTTTCTCGAGCACGAGCTTGCGCGCTTCGAGCTCGGCGCGATCCTGGCGGATATCGTCGAGCGCCAGATAACCGGAGGTGCCCACCAGAGCATGTGTCCCGAAATAGAGAATGATGAGCAGGCACAGCGCCGGAAGCGCTGCGCGTTTCATCAAATCCAGAAGGGCCACGGGTTGCATGGCCCACAGAATCACGGGCGCCCTTCCTCGTCAAGGGCATGGCTGCCAAGCTGCCCCACAACTCGGGCCGGCGGATTCGTCCGGAATGGAGCAAAAGAGGCTTCAAAAAGAGAAGCGACTCGATTCGCACAAACGGCATTTCATGAGACATAATTTTCCAACCGGAGCCCATGGCAACAAAAAGTTAACCAACCCGGCCAAAGGAAAGCTCATCCAAAATGAGAAGATTAACATTCACAATTGATCATATTACATTGTTTTTAATATATTAATTTTAATATGTTGCATATTTGCACCACAAAAAACCGCCAAACGTCAACCAGTGTAAATATGCAATTTCATATCTTTAACGTCCGTTCATCATCCGCTAGAAGAGGTGGCGAGGGCGAAAGATAATAAGGGTCGCCCCGCGAGAACGGAGATAACGCCATGTTCATTCAAGCTGTTAAGGCAGGCGCCGCCGTCGCTCTCTTCTTGGCCAATGTTCCTTTGGCTGCCGCTCAGATCCAGGCGTCAGACCTGGCGGCCGGCAACCAGGCCCAATACCAGACCGTCACCTATCAGGCGGCTCAACAATCGGTCGAAACAACGGCCGTTAACAGCAAGAGCGGCAAGCAAATGTCGCCAGTGCCGGAACTCGGCACAATGGCAATGCTGATCACGGGAATCTGCCTGGTCGGTGTTGCTGCGCGCAGGCAATCGGTCGCAGCCTGAGCGCACCTTCCAACCCTGAGTAACCAACAATAAAATTCGGGCCCGGCGATCCCTGTCCGCCGGGCCCATTTCCTTTTCCGAAAACCCATGAGCACGGATTGCTGCGCGCTCGTCATCAAATTCGGATATTTGGATCAAATAAACTAAATCAATAAATTGATTTTATTGAATAACTTTTAGTTAAACTAAAATATGAAGATTTTCTGCTCTCGTGCCTTGGGGTCAACTCACCCGCGAACGACATCCCGGCCGGCATAGATGGCGGCTTCGCCCAGCCCCGCCTCGATCCGCAGGAGCTGGTTGTATTTGGCCAGCCGGTCCGATCTGGAAAGCGAGCCCGTCTTGATCTGACCGCAATTGGTGGCCACCGCGAGATCCGCGATGGTGGCATCTTCGGTCTCCCCGGAGCGATGGCTCATCACCGCCGTGTAACGGGAGCGCTGTGCCGTATTCACGGCCTCCAGCGTTTCGGAAAGCGTGCCGATCTGGTTCACCTTGACCAGAATGGAATTCGCGACGCCTTTGGAGATACCTTCGCGCAGCCGCACGGCGTTGGTCACGAACAGATCGTCGCCGACCAGTTGGGTGTTGGCCCCGACTTTATCGGTCAGAGCTTTCCAGCCAGCCCAATCATCCTCGGCCATGCCGTCCTCGATCGAGATGATCGGATAACGGCCCACCAGATCGGCAAGGAACGCCGCCATCTCGTCGGAGGAGAGTGTCTTGCCCTCCCCTTCCATATGATAGGCCCCGTCCCGGAAGAATTCGGTGGAAGCGCAGTCCAGTGCCAGCATCACATCCGTTCCGGCCTTGAAGCCCGCCTGCTCGATGGCTTGCAGGATCACATCCAGCGCTTCGGTGGCGCTCGAAAGATTGGGGGCGAAGCCGCCTTCGTCGCCAACCGCGGTCGACAGGCCGCGATCGTGCAGCCCCTTCTTCAGCGTATGGAAGATTTCCGCCCCCCAGCGCAGCCCTTCCGAGAAACTCTCGGCACCCACCGGCATCACCATGAATTCCTGGAAGTCGATGGGGTTGTCGGCATGCGCCCCGCCGTTCACGATGTTCATCATCGGCACCGGCAGGACCCGCGCCGCCGTCCCGCCGACATAGCGGTAAAGCGGCAGGCCGCGCGCGTCGGCGGCCGCCTTCGCAACCGCCAGGCTCACGCCCAGAATCGCGTTCGCCCCCAGGCGCGCCTTGTTCGGCGTTCCATCCAGCGCGATCATCTGCGCGTCGATTTCCTCCTGCTCCTCGGCGTCCATGCCGATCAGCGCGTCGGACAGGTCGCCATGCACGGCGGCCACCGCCTCGCGCACGCCCTTGCCCAGGTAACGGCCCTTTTCCCCGTCGCGCTTTTCCACGGCTTCATGCGCGCCGGTGGAGGCACCGGACGGAACCGCCGCGCGGCCGAAGCTGCCGTCTTCCAGAACGCAGTCCACTTCCACGGTGGGGTTGCCCCGGCTGTCGAGGATTTCACGGGCTATCAGATCGACGATGGCGGTCATGCTGGCTCCTGTACTGAAAGGCAGGCCCGTTCGGGCTTCACGCCGCCCCGCTCTAAAGGCTCAGCCCCAGAGTGCAACCTCCGGCGGATCGACATCGCTGCCATGGAAGCAAAGGCCGTGCGGCCGATCCCTCGCCAGCAGCAACGGCCCGTCGAGATCGGCATAATGCCCTTGCGAGGCTGCCACAAAGGCCGGCGCCACCCCCAGCGAGGTTGAAAGCATGCACCCCGTCAACTGCCCCAGTCCGCGCAGCCGCGCCGCATGCGAAAGGGCCAGCGCCTCCGTCAGGCCGCCGCACTTGTCCAGCTTCACATTGATGAAGCGATAGCGGCCGACCACCTCCCCCAGTTCGGCCCGGCTTTGCAGGCTTTCGTCGGCCGCCAAGGGAATCGCTGGGCTCAAATGTCGGAGATCGCCATCCCGCCCGGCGGGCAAGGGCTGTTCCACCAACTCCACGCGATAAGGCAGAATTTCAGAACATATCTTTTCAATATCAATATTATTCCATGATTCATTCGCATCAGCTATAAGCCTCACATCCGGCGCGGCAGAGCGGACGGCGGCTATCCGCTCCACATCGCCTTCGCCTCCCAGCTTCAGCTTCAGCAACTCCCGCCCAGAGGCCTCACGGGCGGCATCGGCCATTTCGCCCGGCTCGCCCAGGCTGATGGTGTAGGCCGTCAACAACGGCTTCGGCGCCGGAAGCCCGGCCAGCTCCCAGAGACGTTTTCCCGCCTGTTTCGCTTCCAGATCCCAAAGCGCCGAATCGAGAGCGTTGCGCGCAGCGCCCGGAGGCATCAAATCCAGCAGCTGCACGCGGCCCGTGCCGTCGGCGATCGCACCGGCCATCGCCTGCAAGGCGGCAAGCGCCAGCTCCGGCGTGTCGCCCTTATAATAGATGGGCGTCCCCTCGCCTCTCCCCAGCAGCGCGCCGTCGCGGATTTCCGCCACGACCACGTCCACATGGTGTTTCGCGCCCCGCGCAATCACGAAGGGTCTGGCCGTTTCCCAGCGCTCGATGCGCGCAATCAACTCCCGCATGGCCTCCATGCCTAGCGCCCGGACGCCGGCGCCGCTAGGGAGAAGCCATGGGTCTTGTCAGTTGGGCCAAACGAACCTCCCACCGCCTCCGGCGGGATGCGCATATGCTGTGGATCGCCGCGCGCGATCCGCGCACGCCACTTGCCGCGAAGCTGGTGGGCGGGCTGATCGCCGCCTACGCCCTTTCCCCGATCGACTTCATCCCGGACTTCGTGCCGATACTGGGCCTTCTGGACGAATTGATCCTGGTGCCGATCGGGCTGGCGATCGCCGTGATGCTGGTGCCCAAGCCGCTGATGGCGGAATTCCGCGATGCGGCGGACGTGGCGGTCCAGCGTCCGGTCAGCCGGCTTGGGGCGGCGATCATCATCGCCCTTTGGGCCATTATCGGCACATTCATCGCGCTCCAGATATGGGCGCTGCGTTACTGGTAGGAGCAGCCCATGTCCGACGATCGCCCAGAAGAGCAGATCGAACTCGACCCGGTTGTGATCGTCGCGCGAATCACTACGCTGGAAATGCTCGTTCGCCAGATGATGGTGGTGCAGCTTCGCCTGCTGGCCGAGCGCGGCCACATCGAGTTGAACGCGGCCTATGTGCAGAGCCTGGCCGACGCCTACGCCGAGAAGGTGGACGAATCGACCATCATCGAAAGCAATTCCGCCGATGTGAACTACGCTTTCAAGCTGAATGTCCTGCACCAGCTTGAGCGCTTCTTCGACGAGATCGGCGCGCATCTGAAGGCCAACCCCTGAATCCCCGGCCGCGCCTGAACTGGGGCGGCCGGACAGGATCGTGTCAACGCCTCCGCGCGCATCTGGGCTTTGCATGGCGCAAACCGCCTGCTAAAGGCCCCCTCCACTTCTCGTGAGGCCCGATGGCGGAGTGGTGACGCAGCGGACTGCAAATCCGTGCACGCCGGTTCGATTCCGGCTCGGGCCTCCAAAATCCTGTCAGCCAGTGTATGCTGATGGTTGAAAAAAATCCCTGATTTCCGCTAGTTTAAGGTCATTCGCTGGTTGTCAGTGATGGCCTCTGTTTGCCTATAGCCGCAGATGATGGGGGCCTTTTTTGGGGGCCTCGCGAGGCCCCCGCAGAAGCGAGGCCCCCAAATGGCGCTGACCGACACCGCAATCCGAAACGCCAAGCCCAAAGAAAAGCCCTATAAAGTCACGGACGCGCAGGGGCTTTATCTGCTGGTCAATCCGAGGGGCAGCAAACTTTGGCGTGTGAAATATCGGATCAACGGCGTGGAGCGAAAGCTGGCGCTGGGGTCGTATCCTGAAATTACACTGGCCGAGGCGCGTTCGGCGCGTGATGCGGCGCGCAGGCAACTCGCCCATGCGGTCGATCCCAACGTCGCCAAGCGGCAGGCCCGGATTGAGGCGAGTATCCGCGCCAGCAACAGTTTCGCCACTGTGGCCGAGGAACTGATTGAGAAGAAGACACGCGAGGGACTGGCGGAGCCGACGCTGGAAAAGATGCGCTGGTTCGTGAAGCTGCTTGGCGGTGATTTCGGCAAGCGCCCCGTCACGGACATCACGCCGCAGGAATTGTTGCATGAACTGCGCAAGCATGAGCGGCGGGGCCGGTTGGAGACGGCGAATCTTCTCCGGGCGTTCGCCAGCCGCGTGTTTCGCTATGCCGTGGCGACAGCGCGGGCCGAGCGCGACCCGGCCCAACTGCTAATTGGCGCGCTGACGACAGCGAAGGTCAAGCATTTCCCCGCGATCACCGATCCGGTCGCTTTTGGCGCATTGCTCCGGGCCATCGAGGATTATCAGGGCGATCCTGCCGTAATGTATGCCCTGAAATTGACACCCCATGTTTTCCAGCGTCCGGGCGAAATCCGGCAGATGGAATGGACGGAGGTGGATTTTGATAAGGCGGTCTGGATCATCCCGGACGCAAAGATGAAGATGCGCCAGCCCCATTCGGTGCCGCTGTCCCGGCAGTCGCTGGCGATCCTCACCGATATGCGCTCCCTGTCCGGTTCCGGGCGATATGTGTTCCCGTCGATCAGGACACGGGCAAGGCCGATTAGCGATAACACGATCAACGCTGCCTTGCGGCGCATGGGCTATTCCAAGGACCAGATGACCGCGCACGGCTTCCGCACGTCAGCCTCCTCGTTGCTGAACGAATCCGGCAAATGGAACCCCGACGCCATTGAGCGGGCGCTGGCGCATATGGTCGCGGGTAGCGTGCGGCGCATCTACAACCAATCGGCCTATTGGCGAGAGCGCGTTGAAATGGCGCAATGGTGGAGCGACTATCTGGATGAACTGCGGGATGGAGGTAACGTCAATTTCCATCACGGAGGAGATCATCATGGATAATCAGAAGGAAACTCTCCCTCTTAGAGTTATTGCGGCTCGCTTTATCAGCACCAACGAGCAGGAAGGCTTAGATGAGATAGACCGTATCACAGCGGATATATATCGCCGCGTTTACTGGCAATATATGCGCTTTTGGTCCGCACTCACGGTAGCCGCGTTTGCTACTCTTATAACCTTGCTTCCGGGGATTGCCTTTACCTTTCTCGGCGTCAAGGGCGGCGACGTTGTGGCGCTAATAGGGTTGATCCCCTTTGGCCTTTTATTTGGGATTCTTTGCCGCTGGCGTATCCTCCAATATGGCGGCATGACCGCGCGCAAGCCACAAACAGCAATATACGCGGACCCTGATGACCCCACCGTGCGTAATCTGGAACGCTTCTTCGCGCTGCTGCAATTGGAAACCACGCCTCGCACGTTCTACCGGCTAAAGAACGGAGGGGTTTGCCATATCGACGAACGCTATTTCTTTGGCACCCTGCGCGCGGCGTTAGTGTCCAAGGAGAAGCCGTTTCGGGATATGTTCTTTTCTCCCGGCGGCGCGTGGTTTTCCCGCGAGCTTTTCATGGAAGCCGATGTTGCCGCTTTGATCGCGCAAGCCAAAGCCAAGCCGAATCGTGCGGGGCCGAAAAAGACATATGATTACACCGATGCGGTTATGTCCTTGATCGAGCATCCGGTGATTCGAAATATCGACCCGCGCAAACATGGCAGTAAGACCAAAATCGTCGGCCTTCTACGAGATTGGTATGTCGGAAAGCGACAGACATCTCCGAGTGACGAACGACTGGGCCATTATGCGTCGATGATTCAGGACGTCATTGTGAAAAATCGCGCGGCGGATTCCTGACTCCAATGTCGATAAATGGCGGAAATCAGCCATCGCGATTACGGAGTAATTACCGAGGAAGCCGCGTTACCGGCTGTTTCCGAGACTTTGGCACACCGTTGGAAATGTTCGCGAACGTCTGCAAATGGACGTGTCTCCCGAAGCGAATCGGCAAGCAAGGAGACGCACATGGAACCCGTTGCCATATCCATCAATGACACCGCCAAGGCGCTGGGCGTTGGAAGATCGTCAGTTTACGCGCTGATAAAGTCCGGTGGACTGGACGCCATCAAGATCGGCAGGCGAACCCTGCTGACCACCGAATCCATCCGGCGCTTGGCTCAATCCCGAACCGTCATCTGACCCGCAGGCGCTCCACGGCCCCAGCCTTTTGAGTTGGCGGGCCGCTCCGCGCCTGCGGCTCACCCCCCATCCCATGAACCCGAACAATCGTGAGATTCACGAGAGGAGTTTCTATGTCCATCATTCACCGTGTTCTGGACCGGATCGCCGATTGGCGCTGGACGGGTCGCAAGATCAATCTGCGCTTCGTCGCCGAATATCGCACCGCCTGTTTCGCCTTGCCGATCATCAACGCCATGCTGGCCGAGGATGAGGACGGCGTGACCTACCGCGCCGCGCTGACCGACTGGCGCAGGGCCGAACGCCCGCCGCTCGCCCTCTATCATGGCGAGACCAGCTTTTGCCGGATCGACGGCCCGCGCCAGTGGGTGAAGGATCGTTCCTTTCCACTGGGCGGGTTGATCCTCTCCCCCGGCGTTACCGCTCACCTTGACCCGTTCGAGGCGCGGGAACTGCAAGAGCATATGGAATGGGCCGTCGAGCAGGCCATCCGGCAATGGATCGCCGATCATGATCTTCACGACCTTGCCCCGGTCCCGGTGGAGTTCGACCGGCGCAAGGCAAACAGCAAAGCCAAGGCGAAAATCGCGGACTGGGCGGCGCGGCAGGAGCGGATTCGCCCGGTTGCCGATGACGACGCGGAAGGGCCGGATCATGGTTGAGCCGGAGCGCCGTAAGGCAAGGTTGTGGGGCTGCGATGCTACGCATCGAGCCAGCAATTCAGATACACACCTCACGCACGGGTGCATCCAGCTTTTCTGCGGGTTTGACGAGATGCTGATAGCATCTCCCCAAATGCAGCGGCGGAGAAATGGCGCAATTCCGCCATTTCATGCGATGGCTAATAGCATCTCGCCGGGAGCGGTGCGATGAGCGCCCGCGCCCAGACCGTGCGGCTCACCCCGCCGCAGCAGCGCGCCCTTGTCGCCTTCGCCAAGCAGCGCGGATTGAGCGAATACGCGATGCTCGCCCGTGTCGTGGACGCGGGCCTTGCGAGCCTCATTCACGGGACCGGCAACCAGATCGACACCCGCGAGATCGTTGCCGAACTGGCATCGGTCAGCACCCGCATTGTCGATGTTGAGCGGATGCTGGACCGGGCCTTGTTCACCGCCTGCGCCGCCTATTGCTACGCCCGCAGCGCGGCGCTGGGCGCGCGCACGAATGACGACACCATCACCGCCGAGATCAACGCGGCCTATGACCGCCAGCGGCGGCTTTCACAGGAGAAGCGCCGATGACCGCGCGCAGCCAACCCCATGACCGGCGCATCCATGCCGATGCCTTGCGCCAGCAATATCGCAAGAGCCAGTGGGACCGCTTCAAGCGGCATTGCGTCATCATGGCATCATCGGTCGCCCTGGGCGCGGTCGCCGTGCCCTATGTAATGCTGGACGAGGACCGCACGGACGCCATAGCCGCCTATGCCACGGCAAAGGCCAAGCTGGCCGTTACGTTCGGCAGGAACGCCGATGCTCCCATCAGCATTCGCTTCCAAGGCCAGACCCTTGACGGCAAGTCCGTCCGCGCGACCATCGCGCATCCCTATTATCGCCAGTCGGTCAACCTCACCCTGTCCTATATGATGCGCGGCGGCTGGCTGGGCTTTGCCGTGTGGCTGTCCGGCCTGTTCCTGTTTCATGGAGCCATGCGGCGGCGGCGCGAGCGCGCCTTGCAGGATCGCGTCATCACCGGAACACGGGTGATACCGGAGAAGAAGCTGGCGAAGCTGACCATCGGGAAAGCAGGTCCCCATGCACTCGCCATCGGCAAGGTGCCAATCCCCGCGAAGCTGGAAACCCGCCACATGGCGATGATCGGCACGACCGGCAGCGGCAAGACCACGGCCTTGCGGCAATTGCTCGACGGGATCGAGGCGCGCGGCGAGGCGGCGCTGGTCTATGACACCAGCGGTGAGTTCATCGCGCACTATTATAATCCGGCGCGCGGCGACGTGATCCTCAATCCCTTCGATGATCGCTGCGCCTTCTGGACGCCCTTTGCCGAGATCGCCCATCCCGCCGACGCGGCCCGCATCGCGCACCATTTCATCACCGACGCGCACGGCCAGCACGATAACGATGTATGGGTGGAGATCAGCCGCATCCTTGTCGCCAATATCCTTCGCGACCTCTGGAAGCAGGACAAGCCCACACAGGACAGGCCCTCATTGGCCGACCTGCTGACCATGTTGCAGAATATGACCAAGGAGGAATTGAAGGAACGGCTGAAAGGCACGTCGTCGGCCCGCACCTTCGCCGACGACGCCGACCGGGCAACGGGCAGCGTGTTGTTCATGCTCGCCAAGGCCGCTGACCTGATCCAGTTTCTCCGCGTCGAGGACAGCGGCGGCAAGCCCTTCGCCTTCCGCAATTTCATTCACGGGCTGGACAAACGCGAAGGCCCGCGCCCGTGGATATTCGTCCCCCGCAAGGAGGATTATTTCGAGGCGTCGAAACCCTTGCTCGCCTGCTGGCTGGAATGTGCGGCCAGCGCCGTGCTTGGGCTTCCCCCATCGCCCGACCGGCGCATCTGGTTCGTGCTGGACGAGCTGGCCGACTTGCCTCGCGTCGATAACCTTGCGCGGCTGCTGCCCGAAGGCCGCAAGTTCGGTGCGGGGGTCGTGCTGACCTTTCAGGCTTTGGGCCAGATGCAGAACCGCTATGGCCCGCAGATCGCGGAGTCGATGCTGGGCTGCTGCAACACCAAGCTGTTCCTGCAAACCATCGACGCGGAAACCCGGCAGTGGGCGAGCGATGCCATTGGCAGTCAGGAAGTCGAGATCCAGACCATGACCGACGCGCTGGCCGATGGGGACAACGACGCCCGCACCACCTTGGGCCGGATACGCAGGGACCGGCCCGCTGTGCTGGAAAGCGAATTGCGGCTTCCAGCCTATCAGGGGTATTTGCTGTTCCCCGATGGCCTGCCCGTAGCAAAGATCAGCTTGACCGCCGATCATGTCAAACGGCGCGGGCCTGCCCGCCAGCCCGGATTCGTCGCGGGCAAACCGGGCATGACGCTTTGGGAGCAAATGGGGCTGGCCCCACCGCAACCATCGCCGCCGCCTCCACCGCCCACCAGTCAGGGGCCGGTGTAATGGTCGCGTCCGTTTCCGCGCTCACCAGTTCGGCGCAGGCCGCCAGCTATTACGAGGCCGACGATTATTATTCGGAAGGCGGCTTGTCGCCTTCCGAATGGCAGGGCGCGGGCGCGGAGGCGCTGGGCCTGTCCGGCGAGGTGGACCGCGAGCAGTTCCGGGACTTGCTGGACGGCAGGATCGGCGATCAGCAGCTTGGCACCTATCGCGACGGCCAGCTTGAGCATCGCCCCGGCTGGGATGTGACCTTGAGCGCCCCCAAGTCGGTGTCGATCATGGCCGAGGTCGCGGGCGACCGGCGCTTGGTCGCGGCGCATGGCGAAGCGGTCAGAACCGCGATGGCCCATATAGAAAAGCACATGGCCGCCACCCGCATTCGTGACGGCGGCACCGTCGCCCGCGAGGCCACCGGCAATCTGATAATCGCCAGCTTCCAGCACGGCACCAGCCGCGCGCAAGACCCGCAGCTTCATACCCACAACGTCATCATGAACGCCACGCGGGACGGGGACGGCACATGGCGTAGTCTCGAACCCCGCGCCCTCTATCAGCTTCAAAAGCAGATCGGGGCGATCTACCGGCAGGAACTGGCCGTGAAGGTGCGCGAACTGGGCTATGAGATCGAGACGCAGAAAGAGTCCATGTTCGAGATCAAGGGCGTTTCCGGCGAGGTGATAGAGGCGTTCAGCACCCGCAGCGCCGAGATCGAGGCGGCGCTTGCCGAACGCGGCACGTCCCGCGAGGCCGCCAGCGCGTTGGAAAAGCAGGTTGCCGCGCTCGACACCCGCGAAGCCAAGGTCGCCGCCGATCATGCTTCCCTTGTCGCGGACTGGCGGGAGACGGCGAGCGGAGCCGGGTTCGGGCCGGAGGCGCGGCTGGCGATAGTTAGGGAGGCCGAAGCGAAAGCCGCCGATCCCGCCCACCGTGCCGCCATAGACATGCAGGGCGAGAGTGCCGCCGCCCGCGCCGTCGCCCATGCCGCCGACAAGCTGGGCGAACGGCAATCGGTGTTTTCCGCCGCCGCCTTGCAGGAGGAAGCGGGGCGTATCGGGCTGGGCAAGATCGGTTATGCCCAGATCGGGGCCGCCATCGAGGCCGCGGCCAAACAGGGCGACTTGATCGACCGGACCTTTCAGGACCGGCGCGGCGCGGAGTTCGCCGGATTCACCACCCGGCAGAATGTCGAAACCGAAGCGAAGATGTTGCGGATCGAGGCGGAGGGACGCGGCGCAATTTCCCCCATCGCGTCGGACCTTGCCGCCGCCAAGGCCATCGCCAGCGCCGCCGCGCAATCGGAGCGTGCGGGCCATAGCTGGAACGCCGACCAGCGCAGCGCGACCGAGCAGCTATTGACCAGCCGCAACCGCGTCACCGCCTTGCAGGGCTATGCTGGCACCGCCAAGACCACAACCGTTCTTGCAACCTTCTCCCGCGAGGCCGAAGCACGGGGCGTGTCCATCGTCGCGCTTGCGCCGACCGCATCGGCGGCGATGGTGCTGGGCGGAGCGCTGGACACGCGCGGCGATACCGTCGCCCGTCATCTGCTATCGCCGGAGCGGCCCGACCCCACACGCCCCGCCGTGTGGATCGTGGACGAGGCCTCCTTATTATCCGCCCGCGATACCGCGCGGCTGTTCGACCTGGCCGACAAGCATGATGCCCGCATCATCCTTGTCGGCGACGTGAAGCAGTTGGGTTCGGTCGAGGCAGGCGCGGCCTTCGCCCAGTTGCAGGGCGCGGGAATGGAAACCGCGAAGCTGGCCGAAATCGTGCGGCAGACCAACGCGGCGACGAAAGACGCGGTTCTGGCGTCCATCGAGGGGGACGCCAGAAAGGCGCTGGCCGCGCTGGATCGGGGCGGCGGCCGGATCATCGAAAGTGCCGACCGCTCGACACGCTTTGCCGCCATTGCCGAGCGATATGCGGCGCTGGACAAGGCCGGTCGCGCCCGCACTCTTGTTATAGAGCCGTCGCGCGAAGGGCGCGACGCCCTGACCGCCGATATTCGTGATGCCCTCACCAGATCGGGCGCGCTGACCGGCCCCGCCGTCGCCGTGGAGAGTCTTGCCAGCAAGGGGCTGACCCGCGCCGAGGCCCGCGATCCCCTAAATTACGACAAGGGCGATGTCGTCCTCTTCACCCGCGACTATGCCGATAAGGGTGTGACGCGGGGCGAAGCCTACAGGGTGGAGCGCATCGACCCGGCGAAAGCCGCGATAACCCTGAAATCGGAGGATGGGCGCGAGGTGGATTGGCGCTTGCGGCAATGGGGCGCGGGCAAGGTGCAGACCTTCACGCCGCAGCCGATGGACCTGAAAACCGGCGATGCCATCCGGTTCACCCGCAACGACCGCGAGGCGGGCCGGATCAACGGCGGGCGCGGCGAGGTGATCGCGGTGGACGAGCAGACCCGCACCGCCACCATCCAGACCCCGGACGGCAGGACCGAGGCGCTTAATCTCGATGCGGCCCGCGACCGGCATATTGTCCATGCCTATGTGGACACCATCTTCGCCACCCAAGGCCGCACCGCCGATCATGTAATGATCCATGCCGACAGCAAGGCGACCAACCTTGTCGATCAAAAGAGCTTCTATGTCGGGATTTCCCGCGCCAAGGAATCCGCCACCATCTTCACCAACGATCGCGGCAAGCTGGTATCCGCGATCAACGAGCGCGCCGGACAGGTGCAGACCGCCATCGCACCACAGGCCGTCATGCCGACGCCTGCCGCCGACAAGGCGGCGGGGGCCGGGCTGGGATGAAGATAGGGTTTGTCCGTCCTCCGACTTCTGTATAGCGTCGCCGAACGGCGCACGATGCAGGGGGAGGTGGCTATGGCCACGATTGCAGACATTCGCTTGAAGGAAACGGCGCATCCCGGCGGTTTCATCAAGCATGAGATCATCGAGCCGCTGGGTTTGTCCGTCACGGCGGCGGCGGACGTGCTGGGCGTGACGCGCGCGACGCTTTCATGCCTGCTCAATGAGCGCGCGAACCTGTCGCCGGAAATGGCGCTGCGTATCGAAAAGGCGTTCGGCGTGTCGATGGACACCCTCGTGCGGATGCAAAGCAGCTACGACATCGCGCAGACCCGCAAGCGTGAAGGCGAGATCAAGGTGATGCCGTTCAAAGGCAAGCCGGTAGAGCCGCACGTTGCGGCCTGATCGAACAAGAATTTTAAGTCTTCATAAGATAATGAAACAGGCGCGACGCGGCGCAGCAGGATATACTTTGAAGGTCGATGTTTAGAATGAAGGACTGGAGGCATCAGCACAGGGTCAAATGGGTGAACCATAAAACGCGACGGAATAATCGCCGTCCGCAATCGACGACTTCATTCCCGGTGATCGACCTTTTCGCAGGCCCCGGTGGGCTGGGCGAGGGTTTTGCGTCCGCACTCGCTCCCGATGGAAAGCCCCGTTTTCGCAGCGTGGTTTCCATCGAGAAGGATGACTTTTCCCATCAGACTCTCTTGCTTCGACATTTCTTCCGGCATTTCTCCAGCGGTGAAGCGCCGGACGAGTATTATGATTTTCTCGCCCGCCGCATTTCGCTGAACGAACTCTTTGCATCTTATCCTGACGCACATGCCGACGCTCAGCAAAGCGCATTGAAAATCACGCTGGGGCCAGATTCTGACTCCACAGTGCGGCGCGTAATCCGCGATCGGCTGGCGGGGGCCGAAAAATGGGCGCTTGTCGGCGGCCCGCCCTGCCAAGCGTATTCCCTTGTCGGACGCTCCCGCATGATGGGCAAGCCCGATTTCGAGCGGGACGAGCGCCACACCCTCTATCTCGAATATCTCCGCATTATCGTGGATCACCGCCCACCCGTCTTCGTCATGGAAAACGTGAAGGGGCTGCTTTCCGCCACCATCGAAGGCAAGTCCGCGATTAATCGGATCGTGGCGGACCTTTCGCAACCGGGACGTGCCATTCATGGCGCTCCGGGCGACCTCACCTACAAGCTCTATTCTCTGTCCGAGCAGGATATGGCGGAGGGCGAGGTTGATCCTCGCCTTTTCATCGTCCGCGCAGAGGAACACGGAATCCCTCAAGCGAGGCACCGGATGTTCATCGTCGGTATCCGTGGCGACCTTCCGGTCAGGCCGGGCATCCTGAAAAAGCTGGACAGCCCCACCGTAAAGGACACCATCAGTTCCCTTCCATCCATCCGCAGCGGCCTGTCCAGAGGGAAGGACACCTATGCCGCCTGGATGGAAGAAATCCGAAGCATTTCCGACATGAACATCCGCCGTCAGCTAAATGGCGCGCGCTATGCGGGCGACGTTGCCAGTAACCTCAGCTTAGAGAGTCTGGCCGATATGCGTTCACCGCAAATGAGCGCATCCGATCACTATCCATTACGCAAACCCAACCATCCCGTTCTCAGCAGTCTCTATGATGATCGGCTGCCCGTTCTCACTTCGCACGAAGCACGCGGACACATGGCATCTGACTTGCGGCGATACTTGTTTGCCGCGACATTTGCTCAGGAAACCGGGCAAAGCCCCAAACTGGCCGATTTTCCGGCGACGCTGCTACCCAACCATAAAAATGTAGAACTCGGTCGAACCGGCAAGATGTTCTCGGATCGCTTCCGGGTCCAGCTTGCCGATCAGGTTTCGACCACCATAACTTCGCATATCTCAAAGGATGGACACTACTTCATTCACTATGACCCGGCTCAGTGCCGGAGTCTGACCGTGCGAGAAGCTGCGCGGTTGCAGACATTCCCCGATAACTATTTTTTTGCTGGGCCGCGCACGGCTCAATATCATCAGGTCGGGAACGCCGTGCCGCCGCAACTCGCACGACAGATCGCGGAGATCGTCGCGGAAGTCCTTGCCGCTATCAAGGTTCGGCAGTGATGGCTGATACCATCTCCGCCGAGCGGCGTAGCCAGAATATGTCTCGCATCAGAAGCCGGGACACCAAGCCCGAGCTTCTGCTCCGTTCCGCGCTGCACAAGGCGGGATTCCGCTTTCGCCTCCACGCAGCGAAACTACCGGGGCGACCGGACATCGTTCTTCCGAAATACCATGCCGCCGTGTTCGTGCATGGCTGTTTCTGGCACCGTCATCCCGGTTGCAGAAACGCCACCACGCCATCGACGCGACGCGAGTTCTGGCAGGATAAATTTGACGCCAATGTGGAGCGCGACGCGAGAAACAGTGCTGCCCTGGAAGCCGCAGGCTGGAATGTTCTCACCGTATGGGAATGTGAACTGAAAGCCGATCCTGAGCAGGTCGTGCAGCGCCTTTCGGTTGCGCTGAGAGGGGATGACTGATGGCGAAGCCTTTTCATCTTCCGCCGAGCGCGGCCTCGCTTTCTGCCTCCCTGCGTGACCTCGGCTATTCGCTGGAAACGGCTGTTGCCGACCTGATCGACAACAGTATCTCCGCCGACGCGACCGACATCAGGATATTCTGCGTTGCCAGCGGGGACACGCCCGCCTTGGCGATCACGGACAACGGGCGCGGCATG
This sequence comes from Sandaracinobacteroides sayramensis, assembly GCF_022014495.1. Lineage (GTDB taxonomy): Bacteria > Pseudomonadota > Alphaproteobacteria > Sphingomonadales > Sphingomonadaceae > Sandaracinobacteroides > Sandaracinobacteroides sayramense. The sequence goes on along the minus strand of NZ_JAKLSQ010000003.1, from coordinate 32,281 downwards.
AACGAGGCCGAGGTGATCGCCGCCATGCGTCACGGCTCAACCGATCCTCGGAAGGAGCGCAGCCCCAAAGACCTGGGCAGGTTCGGGCTTGGACTCAAGACGGCTTCGTTCTCCCAATGCCGCAGGCTGACCGTCATCAGCAGCCGGAATGGGGAACGCAGCGGCGCGGAATGGAATCTGACTAAGCTGGAGGACGTGGATGACTGGTTTGTTTCCGTTCTGGAACCGGACGAAATCGCAGACGAGCCTTTCATCGAAACCCTCGGGGACACCGGCACAATCGTCATCTGGCGCGATCTTGACCGTCTCTTCGAGGACGAGACAGGCCAGAAGCGCGATGAAATCGTCAATGAGAAGCTGAACCTCGTCGAGCGTCACCTCTCGCTGGTGTTTCATCGCTTCCTTTCCGGGGATGTCAGGGGCCGGAAGAAAATCTCAATCAGCATCAACGGGCATCCGGTTGCTGCCTTCGATCCCTTCTGCCGGAAGAATCCAGCAACGCAGATGCTGCCGGAAGAAACCGTCTGGATCGGCGACGCCGCCGTGGTGATGCAGCCCTACATTCTTCCGCATCACAGCCGTCTGTCTGCGTCGGAATATGACTTCTATCAGAACCGCAGCGATTTCATCTCCAACCAGGGAGCCTATGTCTATCGCAACGGGCGGCTCATGGCTTGGGGCGACTGGTTCCGGTTGGTCCCAAAGGGCGAACCCACCAAGCTTGCCAGAGTTCAGATCGACTTCTCTAACAGCTTGGACGAAGCTTGGACCATCGACATCAAGAAATCCCGCGCGCGTCCGCCCGTCGCCGTGCGCGAACGTCTGCGTCAGATCATTCAGAAGATCACCGCCCGCAGCGTCACCGTTCACCGGGGACGCGGAGTGAAGCTCTTTCAGGAGACGCAAGCTCCCGTCTGGGAGCGATACGCCGACCACGGTGGTATCCGATACGCCGTCAACATGCAGCATCCCCTGATTCAGTCGCTTACGGCAAAAATGTCATCGGACGACGCGCGCGGTTTTCAGGTGCTGATGGACTCGATAGCCGCATCGCTTCCGGTCGAGATGATCTATTCCGACTATTCCACCCACCCGCGAGAAGTCAGTCAAAGCCCGACCGATGAGATCGAGGTGATCGACCGGCTCAAGGGCCTGCATCATGCGATCTTCGGCGACGGCCCCGGCGATCCGCAGGCGTTCATGCAGGTCGTGCGCTCCACTCGACTCTTCGACGGGCAACTCGATACTGCCGAGAGATATTCAAGAGAGGCTTTTGCATGACTGCCGAATCTGCGCAGGAGAAGAATCTTACCAACGCCCTGATTTCGGCTCTTGCGCTTCTGCCCGACATCCCGACGCAGGAGCAGGTCGAGGAAAAGGCGCAGAGCCTCGCGGCTCTGTTCGGCTATGATGGGGATTTGCGGAACGTCGTCGGGCAGGCAATGATTTCCGTTGTGACCAGCATGGGCGCGGGCGTGTCTCTCGTGGACGTTGCCGCGCAACATGACGATCAGTGGGTCCACAAGCGCGACGACATAAGCTGGACCTATTCGAGCGCCTATGAGGAATTTCTCCGGCAGGACGGTTGGCCTCCCCAGATGGTCCAGTCCCTCAGTGACGTCACGGGCCGGATTCTGGGACATCTGCAAGATCCGACCAGCGAAGGGACCACTTGGGACCGGAGGGGCTTGGTCATCGGCCATGTCCAGTCCGGTAAGACTGCGAATTACACGGGGCTGATCGCCCGCGCCGCCGACGCGGGCTACAAGTTCATCATCGTCATTGCCGGCATCCACAACAATCTGCGCAAGCAGACGCAGGAGCGCATCGACGAGGCGTTCATCGGCCGGTCAAGTGACCCTAATGACCGCCGGAATATCGGCGTCGGGACAGCGCCGGGTTATCCGCACCCTGCGACGCTCACCAATATCAACGAGGATTTCAACAAGAAATCGGACGAAAAGAGCGGCTGGAAGATCAACGATTTCAGCAAGCCGATCATCCTTGTCATCAAGAAAAACGTCACCACGCTCAGCGCGCTTCACAAATGGTTGAAGGAACTCAATGCCTCGGGTGACGGGCGAATTTCCGATGTGCCGATGCTGATGATCGACGACGAAGCCGATAATGCGTCGATCAATACCAACAAAGAGGACTTGGACCCGACCCGCACGAACGCGATGATCCGTCGGATTCTCAGCCTGTTCGCCAAGTCTTGTTATATTGGCTATACGGCGACGCCGTTTGCCAACATCTTCATCAATCCAGAAGCCTATGACGAGGATGTAAGAAACGAGCTTTTTCCAAGTGATTTCATCTACTGCTTGGACGCGCCGACAACATATTTCGGTGCGGAGAAGGTTTTTCTCAACGACGATACAAGTTCCACAATCGTCAAACCCATCGACGATTGCGAAGACCTGCTGCCCTATTCGCACAAGCGGGAATATGAGGTTCCCGAGCTACCGCCCAGCCTTTACCGGGCCTTGAACGAGTTCATTGTCGCTCGGGCTATTCGCAACCTTCGTGGGCAAGCGAAGAAACATTGCTCAATGATGGTCAATGTCTCCCGCTTCGTGGCGGTTCAGAAAACAGTCCGGGATTTTATCAGCCTCCGGGAGAAGAAGATCAGCGAGGCCGTAAAGGCGAACTACATGATGCCGGAATCGGTTTCCTCCCAGAACACATACATGCGGGAACTTCGGGAAACCTATGATTCCGAGTTCAGCGATGCTGGATTTTCGTGGGAACAGGTCAAGGCCGCATTGAACGGCGTTTTCGATCATCTTCACGTCTACGTCATCAACAGCAAGAGTGACGAGGTTCTCGACTACACGAAATATGAGAAGGAAGGTGTCGGGCTGACTGCCATCGCCATCGGCGGCCTGAGCCTATCACGCGGTCTGACCATCGAAGGTCTGACCAACAGCTACATGTATCGGAATACCCGGATGTATGACACGCTCATGCAGATGGGCCGCTGGTTCGGGTATCGTCCGAATTTCGAGGACCTATGCCGCGTCCATCTCTCCAGGGATTCCATCAACTGGTATGCTCATATCGCCAACGCGGCGGAGGAATTGACGCAGCAGGTCAAGCGAATGCGCCGGGACGGCCTCAGTCCGAGGCAATTCGGCCTATACGTCATGGCCCACCCCGACCGGCTTCTGATTACCGCGACGAACAAGATGAGGGCGGGTGAGAAGGTTACGTTCCGGCAGAATTTCAGCGGGCGAATGCTCGAAAGCTACATCGTGTCCACGGACGCTGACGTGAACGCTGGGAATTTCACACTGATAGAGCGCGCATGGCAGGGCGGATTCGGCGGTAGGGAAGTTGAGCCAACCACCAAAGGTTTCATTCTCCGCGATGTTTCCGTGGAGCAGATCGAAGATTTTCTCCTGAAATTCGAGGCCCACAGCAATTTCGCGGATCGCAAGGCGGACATCATCGCCTATCTGCGGACGCTGGCGGAGCGGCACCCGGTCGGAGATGTGCTGCTCATCTCGCCTCGCGGCGGAAACGAAGAACCTTTCACCCTGAACAATCAGGTTCGAGCGGTCGAAAGGCTGTCGGGAACAGCCTGGCAGTTGAACAAGGATCGTGTCGCCTCGCGGGGCGACGAGAAACTGGGCCTCACCGACGACGAGCAGGCAAAGGCCGCAACATTGGCGGCTTCCGGCCCGAAGCCGGTCGAACCTTCGGACACGCATTACAGGGAAATCCGAAACAAGCCTCTCCTGATGATCCACAGCTTGCAACCGGGCGACGGAACCCGAGTGATGGGGCCAATTGCCGCCTTCGGCGTCAGCTTCCCGCCCGGACACTACGACACGGAAATCGAAGTCGTGGCGAACCAGGTATGGTTGGAGCAGATGCAGGGGAATCCCGACGACCCCGACGACGAAGAGGATTACGATGCCTGAGCCATCGCCTTGGGATGACATCGGCATTCCAGAAGCGGGCTACCATGTGAAGCTTGTTCCCGGAACGATGGCTGTCCCCTGTTATTGGGGGCGGGATGCTTCCGGTGCTTGCCTGTTCATCATGGAACTTGAAGGCGACCATGCCGCCGAGTTTCGGAAGAACGCCGTCCGGGTCAACGGTATCGGAACGGATCTACGAACCGAAGGCGGCCAGCAACGACTTGTGCTGACACTGGAAAAACAGGTCGACCGCGATCTTTTCGAGGGGTTGTGCCGGACACTCACCGGATCACTTGAAAATGCCGGAACCTCAGCCGTTTCGCTGGCGATAGCTCTTGCGCACCTGAAACGGTGGAAAACCTTCATGTCCGGTCGCGGCCAGCACCTGTCCGCCGAGGAGGTCCGGGGTCTGTTCGCCGAACTTGTCTTTCTGCTGGAATTGCTTGGCCATCGCCCGGCAGCGTCCGCCGTCGATTCATGGATGGGACCGGAAAAATCGCATCAGGATTTCATCTTTGGGAATACCTCCATCGAGGTGAAATCGCTATCGGGAGCCGAAAGAAACACGGTCCGCATCTCTTCTGAGGATCAACTCGAATCCCTGAATGACATGCTCTACCTCCGTATCTATCGGTTGAGTGATCTTCCAGACTCTCCCGCCGCCCGCTCCCTGAATCAGATCATTCTGGAGGTGCAGCGGGCGCTCGACGACGCGCAGGCGGTCGAAGCGTTCGACCGCAAGCTGGTGGCCCATTCCTATGCACCACTTCCCGAATATGACGAGCCGCGTTTCGTTGTCAGTGAGGTCCGCACATATTGCGTCGAAGGCGATTTTCCCCGTTTGGTCCGGTCGCAGATACCGGCAGGCGTCGGGCGCATCGGTTATGATATAAGATTGGAAAGTATCGAGCCGTATAGTTGCAGCGGAGATGTTGTTTTCGGAGCGGTTGATGGAACAGACGGTTGAAGAATTCTTTCATGGCTTCCGGCAGGAAATGCTGGCCGATGCAGAGGCCGGAAGCACCTATCAGCTTGAAGCGTTCATGGACTCCGTTTCCAATGAACTTGTCGAAACCGGCTTCGTCGAAGGCTTCGAACATTGCCATTACCGCGCTCCAAAGGGGATGCGTGTGGATGGATACTGGTTCAATGACGAAGGTGCCGTTGACATATTCATTGCCGATTTCGACTGCCGCAGGGAACTTGAAACGCTCACCCGGACGGATGTTGACGCCATCTTCAAGCGGGTGATGAACTTCTTCGAGGCGAGCCTTGACGGATCGCTGGAACCGGACGTGACCACCCCGGAATATGGCCTCGTTCGGCAGATCGCCGACCGTCGCGCCGCGATCCGACAGGTCAATTTCTTCCTCGTTTCAGAGCGCGTCCTCAGCGACCGCTTTCAGGCTTTCCCGGACAACACCATTGGCGGCATTCGAGCCACCCATCATATCTGGGACATTGCCCGGTTTCAGCGCCAGTTAGCGGCGGCGGGCTGAATGACTCCATGTTGCGCGGTATCGAGACTCGACGTGGCGTTGCTGACTTAGCGTTGCGAGCAGACCTGCCGTGGCGGCAGTGCCGCCGCAGCAGGTCTGCCCCGCAATCACAGCCGCATTCGCATTGATGTGCCTTTCAGTGCAAAACGGTGTGACCGTTGAAAGAGCCGATCAATGATGGCGTCGGCAAGGTGCGGCGCGTCGAGATAGTCGTGCCACTCCTCAGGGGCCAGCTGACCCATAACAATGGTCGATCCTGCGTCTATCCTGCCTTCTAACAGTTCGAGTAAATCCTCCTTGGCGCGGAGGGTGATCGGCGCGATCCCAAAATCGTCCAAGATCAACAACGATGCTGAGATCAGGGAATGGCGCAGCTTGCTGATCGAGCCATCGATGTGCGCCAGCGCCATCTGTTCGAGAATCGGATTGGTGCGAACGTAGCGAACCGACAGGCCGCAATCTATCGCTGCCGCCCCGAATGCGGAACCGAGAAATGACTTCCCGGAGCCGGCCGGGCCGGTGATCAGTACGTTGTCGCAGCGTCGGATCCACCCGCAGGTCAGCAATTCCGCTACATAGGCGCGATCAAGGCCGCGTTGGGCCTCGAAGTTGATCTCACGCGGGTCAGCCACAATCTTGAACTTGGCTTGCCGCAGAAGCCGTCGACGTGTCCGATGGTCGCGTTCGTGCTCCTCCATAGCGGCAAGATGGTCGAGCCGTTCCTCGAACGGCATCGCCGAAAACGCGGATGAGCCCAACTGCTGATCAAAGGCTTTCACCATGCCTGCGAGGTGTAGCGACACAAGTCGCTCTCTTGTGCTGTACATCGCCTTACCCCTTCTTGCCAAAGTAGCGAGCGCCCCGAACGTTCCGCTGAGGCTTTGGCGGCGCCGCCTGGGCCAAAGGCTCCGGCATCGAGGACTCAATGCCTTTGTCGAGCGCGTTGCGGACGTGATCGAACCTAAGGTCCTGGAAGCTGTTAGCCCGCCGGCAGGCTTGCTCGAATCTTTGCCGTCCGTGGATTCTCGGCAGGTTCTGTATCCATGCAATGCGCTGGCGCCGCTGGATCTCAGGAAGTTCGGTCCGCATGACTTCAACTTCGGCCAGCTTTTCGACGTCGGCCGTGTAGCGTTTTGCCCATTCCATGAGGTCTGTCTGGGAGGCAAAGGAGTGGCTTGGTGGCCGATGTTGGTCGTTCGTGATCCTGCAGTTAAGCGAATAGGCTCTCGTGTGGACGGCAACCGAGAGCCCATCAACAAACAGCTCGACGAGGCTCCCGGTAGCCCGCACGTCTGCGTTTTGGCCGACAAGCCGATGCGGGACGGAATAGTAGTTGGATTTGTACTCGACGTGATAGTCCTTCGCGATCTTGCGGGAGACCGTCGGCTCACGCAGTTCGAACCGCTGTGCGGGGAGCGGTTTCAGGTGCATCCGTTCTTCAGCCTCAAACAATGACCGACGCGAATGTCCGTTCGCGCGCCTCATCGGCCGATTGTTCAACTGCTCCACGATGTCGTCGAGCACGCGCTGCATCTCGTCGATTTCGAGCAGCGGCCGCTGGGATAGGCGAATACCGAGCAGCCGCTGCACCAACTTAACGGAATTCTCGACTGCCGATTTGTCCTGCGGTCGGCCGGGACGTGCCGGTACCACTGCAGCACCATAGTGGTCAGCAAAGGCCTGGTATTGTTCCTGCAGCCTCGGCGGCCCGTACTTGGGCCTTGAGATCACCGCCGCTTTCAGATTGTCGGGAACCAGGATGGCCGGCACGCCACCATAATAGTGCAACGCTCGCTGATTGCCTTCGATATGGTCGCCGACGGTTTCGCTGCGAACGATCGCGGCGGCAATCAGCCGCGAAAACGGTAGGGCTGCAACGAAGAGCTTAAATTTTCGGCGCTCGTGCCCGCCGTTTTCTCGACCCTCCGGCATATAGCCTGCATAGTCAGTTTGATTGGCGTAGCCTGGGACATGATCAAGACGCAATATCGGATCAAGTGCTTGCAGGTGAAGGCGAAGGTGCTCACAATACGTGCGGTAAGCCATCGCACAATCTTCACCTACCCGACCCACGTAGATCGCGTGGGTTTCCAGCCTGTTGAGGCCAGAACGAATGGCCCGAACCTCGTCGTCCCAATCTGGCAACGCTGTACCCCTCAATGCGGGCCTACGGCGGCGGATGAAACTATCCAGTTGCTGGTCAGTCATTAGATCAAGCTGCGTGGAGGTGATCTCCTTCTCCTCCAGGATCCTGCGCCAATTACGCACGGTATTGTGTGACATGCCTCTCTGTTCGGCGATGAAGTTGGGCGAATGGTTTGTGGTAAGAATCTGCCGTAGAACGGCCCTCAGGTTCGATTGCACGATATTACTCCTCCGGGCGGCCAGGGCGCGCCCTTCCAATTCCGGGACAGCGTCCCAGCTTGACATCTGCCGGTGATGCGAGGAGAAGGTCGGTGTAAGGTTTGGACCTTCGTTGCCGGGCTTCGATGTTGTCGCATCGAAGCCCGTCGCATTTTCCAGCTCGAAATGTTCGGCTTCTGGCGGATGAACTCCGCGAATGGTCGAGCTTTATGGCATGTCCTTCTCCTTCCCAGTTTGGCGGGCGGCGATGAGCCAGTCGGCTACATCCGTGCTCAGCGCGAATGAACCGCGGCGGGCCGGCAGCGTAAATATGTTGAGGCTGATGCGGCCCTGACGACGTGCCTGGCGAAAAGCCGCCGCGTTGCTGTAGCCGAGCGCCCGCACCAAATCCGCTCCGCCTACGACCGGACCATAAAGTTCGAGGAACTCCGCTCGCAGTCGGCCATGCGTATCGGCGAGGTGGGCATGATTGTTTGCCTTGCTTTCGGTCATGTGCGCTCTCCGCTGCTCGGTTGCGCCTGGTTGCGCCCGGATTTCGATTCGCTAAAACCCGAACCGAAATGTTGATTTTCTGTACCCCATGAATCCCGGGGAGAAGCCGGCGCGCGGACGACGGAAGACCGCCGAGGTGCGGCGACTGCGGACTCGCATTTGGTACCGCTCCGTCGAGTTGGGGCTGGGAGTTTCGTCCTCCTATGCCGTGGAGCGCCGCCTGGAACCAGACAAGGTCAAGGCCGGACCCGATGGGGTGTTTCGGCCCCGCAAGTGGGACAAATACAAAGCGGGCAAGAGTGTCCCGATTGATCGAGACGATGATGACAATTCCGTCAATCTGGCCGAAGCCGCGGCAGCTGGCACAGCCCGCTGGTTCAGAAGCCCGATCTGGAATGCCCTGGAAGGAAAATTGACTCGCGGTGATGTCGAGGCCGCCCTCTGGGCTCACGAGCTTCTGCGCCCCATTCTATTCGAGCAGCATTGGGCGCCCGCTTGGGAACTCGCCGAGCTCGACGACATAGCAGTAGCGGCCATCGGGCGAATTGACGGGCTGGATCTGCTGGAGTTGACGCTCCTCTATCTCGAGCTTTCGCAAACGATCAATTCACATGACCTGCGCATAAAGGCGATTGATCTCTACTTTGGCAATTTGCGACGCATTTCGGAGATACCGGCGCTCGATACAAATTTTGGTCATCTCTTTGACGCGATCGGCAATCGCTACAGGCAATGGCTGTTTGTCCGCTCGACGCGTAAGCTCGATGTATTCTTCCCCTGGCGATCGGAACTGCCGGACAAGGCGCACTTGTTTCCCTCTGCACCCGGGATCCTCGATTGGACCGAGTGACCCGGCGCAGGAAATCGAGATTGAGGTGCCGGCCAATTAGGCGCTGATCAGATGCATGCCGAGTGTCTGATAAAATACGACATAATCTGCTTTTCAGCTTCGCCAGAGGGGCACATGGACAACCGCAATTCGACGACCTAGGTTTTCGACCATGCGAGGGATATGCATTCGTCCAGTGTCGCCATCAGATCAGGCGAAGTTCGTTAAGTTTCTTAACAAGGTCGGAGGATATGACGAGGTCTCGCGTCTCAACAGGGAGTTTCTCGCTATCCGCGCCGCAGGGCACAAGGCGAAGATCGTTCGCAACCCAGAGACCAAAAAATACTCGGTCCAGATCGACGACTCATAATATTTGCTACTTGGCACCGCGGCGATCCGAGAAGCGGCGCTCAACGGGCCCCTCCTCCACAACGTTCAGATGCTCTGATCTACTCTGATACGTGCGCGCATGTGCCCCATCATAATCGAGATGCTCAATGCGCCGGCCACTTTCGTTCAGCAGGAAGAACTGACGCCGATCCGAATAGGTTTGGAGGTAGAGGCTGGCACCTTGGACCTCTTCCACCCCATTGTCCTGAAGCGCGAAGAGCGTTTCGGCCAGCACATCAGCAAATTCCGCTATCGTGTATCGACCGCCGAGTGTGATCTTCATACGTCGCCATATCCCAGACCCAGAAAGCCGGGCCTTGGTAACATCCGCGACTGAGTCCGAATGCGCCGCCGTCTTTGGGCGAAGCCTTGGACATGCACGACGGCGACCCGGCCAGAACCTGGCCAAGCCTCAGTCGCGCGTCGGGGTTACCAAGCCCCACTGCAGCCATGTGCGCCGCAGCAACGGTCTTATTGCAGCCTGATGCTATGATGTCATCAGTCCAGCTGCCTTGGCAGTTGTTGCGAATTGCAGCGAATTTGCGTCGGAGCGGCAGAGCGGACTGACTCTGGGCAGGATGTCGACAATTTGCAGGCAGTGGAGCGGCAAAGCATGGCGCCTATTGCGCCTCCCTGATATTTCGATATATCCGGAATTATGGATTCAAAGAACGCACTCGACGCCCTTGCGGCCCTCTCTCAGGAGACGAGGCTCGACGCATTTCGACTGCTTGTGCGCCACGAGCCTGACGGTTTGCCGGCGGGCGAGATTGCCCGCGATCTTCAGGTGCCGGCCAACACTCTTTCTACCCACCTGGCCATTCTTTCGCGAGCCGGTCTCGTCACATCCGAACGGCATAGTCGCGTCATCCAATACCGCGCTGATGTCGATGGCTTGCGGGCGCTGATGTTGTTTCTTGCCAAAGACTGCTGCCAGGGGCGCCCCGAGCTTTGCGAGCCGCTGTTGGCAGAACTCACCTGCTGCTGATGGAGTGAAGCATGTCCGATAAGCCGTTTAATGTTCTCTTTCTGTGCACCGGCAATTCTGCTCGTTCCATACTGGCTGAAAGCGCCTTGCGGAAAAACGGGGGCGATCGGTTCCGCGCCTTCTCGGCCGGCAGTTTTCCCAAAGGAGTGGTTCATCCCGAAACGATCCGGCTGCTCAAGGGTCTAGACTATCCGACCGAGGGGTTGCGCTCGAAGAGCTGGGACGAGTTTTCCGGCCCCGACGCACCCAAAATGGATTTCATCTTCACCGTTTGCGACGACGCTGCAGGGGAAAGTTGCCCCGTCTGGGCGGGCCATCCGATGACCGCCCATTGGGGTATAGAGGACCCATCACGAGTTGAAGGCAGTGAGATAGAGCGTGTGCAGGCGTTCGCGACGGCGCTTCGATATCTCGAGAACCGCATCAGCCTGCTGTTGGCCCTGCCGATCGACAAGCTGCAGGCATCAACGCTGCACGCCAAGATAAATGAAATCGGAAAGGCTGAGGGCGCGTCTTCGCCGCGCGTGAGTGCTGCGTGATGGCGACCGATATCATCGTCTATCACAACCCCGAGTGCGGAACGTCGCGCAACACGCTCGGTCTCATCCGTAACGCCGGGATTGAGCCGCATGTCATCGAGTATCTGAAGACCCCGCCGTCACGGACGCTGCTGGAAAGCCTGATCGAGCGGGCCGGCATTACGCCCCGCGACCTGCTGCGGGAGAAGGGGACACCCTATGCGGACCTCAACCTTGGCAACCCCGAACTTACTGACAAACAGCTGATCGACGCCATGATGGCGCACCCGATCCTCATCAACCGACCGCTCGTCGTCTCGCCATTGGGTGTGAAGCTGTGCCGTCCGTCAGAGGAAGTGCTCGACCTACTGCCAGCGCCACAGCAGGGCGCGTTCACCAAGGAAGACGGCGAACAAGTCATCGACGCCGATGGTAATCGTTTGGAGCCTGGGCAACCATGAGCAGTTCTGCCCGCGCACGTCTCTCCTTCCTCGATCGCTATCTGACGCTGTGGATTTTCCTCGCAATGGCGGCGGGCGTCGCCCTTGGCGCGCTGTTTCCGGCGCTGCCGGCAACGATCGACAGCTTCAGCATCGGCACCACCAACCTGCCTATCGCCGTCGGGCTCATCCTGATGATGTATCCGCCTCTCGCCCGGGTTCGCTATGAGGAACTGCCCCTGGTGTTCCGCGACAAGCGCATTCTGGCCATCTCGCTCGTCCAAAACTGGATCATCGGCCCGGTGCTGATGTTCGCGCTCGCCGTCATCTTCCTGCGCGATCACCCCGAATACATGACCGGGCTGATCCTTATCGGCCTCGCCCGCTGCATCGCGATGGTGATTGTCTGGAACCAGCTGGCGAAGGGTGATAACCAGTATGTAGCGGCATTGGTCGCGTTCAACTCGCTGTTCCAGATCCTCTTCTTCAGTATTTACGCCTGGTTCTTCCTCGCGTTCCTGCCGCCGCTGCTGGGGCTGGAAGGCAGTGTCATCGACATCAGCTTCTGGACCATTGCACAGGCGGTCCTCATTTATCTCGGCATCCCATTCGCTGCCGGCTTCCTAACCCGACGCGTGTTGGTCGCACGCAAGGGCAACGACTGGTATGAACAGCGCTTCCTTACAAAGATCGGCCCCGTCACGCTGCTGGCGCTGCTGTTCACGATCGTCGCCATGTTCAGCCTGAAGGGTCAGGATATCCTGACCCTGCCGGGTGACGCGATCCGCATCGCCATCCCGCTCGTCATCTATTTCGTTGTCCAGTTCCTCATCAGCTTCTGGATGGGGAAACTGATCGAGGCGGATTATCCCCGCACGTCCGCCGTTGCGTTCACAGCAGCCGGCAACAATTTCGAGCTGGCAATTGCCGTTGCCATCGCGGCCTTTGGCCTTGCATCGCCGGTCGCCTTTGCAGCCGTCATCGGCCCGCTTGTCGAGGTGCCGGTGCTGATCCTGTTGGTGAACGTCGCCTTCTGGCTGGGCCGCCGATGGTTCCCCGCTACCACGCCCAGCCTTTCCGCCAAGGATATTGCATGAGCCGTTTGCGTACACTTCCGGACCCCGATCATTTTCCGGCTCTGAGGCCCGAGTATGTGCACCGCCTGCCTGCGCTGGGTCTTGGCGAACTCGACCCACCACCGCGCATCCTGCTACTCTACGGCTCGCTGCGGGATCGTTCGTTCTCGCGGCTCGCCGTGGAGGAGGCTGCGCGACTGCTGCAACTGTTTAGTTGCGAGACGCGCATCTTCGATCCATCCGACCTCCCGCCCCCCGATCTCATCGCCTACGATGATCATCCAGCGGTCCACGAACTGCGCGAGCATTCGATCTGGTCGGAAGGCCAGGTTTGGTGCAGCCCGGAACGCCATGGGCAGATCACCGGCATCATGAAGGCGCAAATCGATCATCTGCCGCTTGCTATGAAGGGGGTTCGACCAACGCAGGGCCGAACGCTTGCGGTCATGCAGGTCAATGCCGGTTCGCAGTCGTTCAACAGCGTCAATAATCTGCGCATCCTCGGCCGCTGGATGCGGATGGTCACCATTCCCAACCAGTCCAGCGTCGCCAAGGCCTACGATGAGTTCGACGGCAACGGGCGCATGAAGCCGTCCAGCTATTATGACCGGATCGTCGATGTGATGGAGGAGCTTGTGCGGTTCACAGTGTTGCTGCGGCCGCATGCTGTCCAGATGGTTGATCGTTACTCCGAAAGGAAAGACAGGAATGAACCGGTGGATACACCGGTTGAGTTCGCGAAATTGGCTCGTTCGTAGCCGCTACTGACGGTTGGCATCTGGCCCATTTGTCCACTGAGCCTTGCTTAAAACTGTGTCGGCTATACAGAAGATAGGGTTCGGGAGGATGGTGTCGCAATAGCGACGACGGCCGCCTTGGCCGATGAGTGAGTTGAACACCTGTTTTCCACCCATAGTCTATGTATACCGTTCGCAAAATGGGAGAGCGCGCCATGGAGGCCGATGTTGGCGGTCAGAATTACCGGACAAGGCGCACTTGTTTCCTGCCGAACCGTGGCTGCTCGATTGGACCGAGTGACCCTGCGCAGGAAACCGAGATGGAGGTGAAAGCTACATGGCGCTGATCAGTTGTAGCCCAACTTCCTGACAAACTGCGGTATAAGCAGTATCGAAGGTCGTCAGGCGACCGTATGGACAATCGCAATTGGACGCCAGGCGCAAGGTGAAGACGAAGCTGGGGGGCAGATCAGCTCAATTTTGGTCGTCATCGGGAACCCAAATACTGTGGGAATCGATCTGCAATTTCAGTAGCGCCCGCGACGCTTCCGATCGCGCGTCAATCTCGGATCGGCGGGCGTCGTTCGCCTGGCGACGGGCATAGAGCAGGTCGACGAGATCGATCTGGCCTAGCTGATAGCCGCGTTCCATCCTCCCGGCGGCGGCGGCGGCGCTTTGCGCCGATGCCTGCCCGCTTCGCCATGCCTCCAGTCGGGTGCGTGCATTGGACAGGTCCGCGTCGGCGATAGCCGCGACCGATCGCTGGATATTCGCAAGTTCGAGACGGGCGGCATTCGCCTCGGCCGAAGCCTCATCGGTGGCCGCCCGGCGATAGCCGCCCCCTAACGGGATGGATGCTACCACACCTGCTCCTCGCTCCATGCCGCTACGCTCGCTGAACAAGCGGACTCCAAAGGAGGGATCGGCTATCCGATCTGCCCGAACCCGCCGCGCAACGACGGCCAATCGCTGCGCCTCGCGATCAGCGGCGCGAATCTCGTGACTGCGCTCGACAACCAGCGCCCGCATGGTTTCGAGATTCTGTGTCGGCAGTTCGGGCAAGGCGAGTTCGTCCGGCTCAGGAGGAAGCGGTATCTCCGGAAACGTCGCGACCAGAATCACGCGCGCCTGCTCGCGCGTAGAGAGCGATGCAGCAGCCTGAGCTTGAACCTGCGCCAGCGCAGCAGACGCCTGGTCGAGATCGAGCGCCGAGGCGTCACGTAGCTGGACGCGACGACGCAAGGCGGTAAGAGCTGCTTCCAGCGAGTGCACCGTGTCGAGGTCGTTGCGATAGTGGCTGCCAGCGGTCAACCAATCATGCCAGAGTGCCGACAGGATCAACGCCGCCTGATGGCGGGCATCCTCCATCTGGTTTTCCGCGACCTCGATACCCACCGAACCCGATTCGCGGTCAAGCGCAGCCTTGCCGGGAAGACGGAACGGACGGGACAGGGTCGCGTCAAACTCATCATAGCCGCCGTCGCGGTCGACGCTGCGGCGAACATAGCCGCCCGCGACCGTCGTCTCATGGGCGCCTTTACGCAGCATGTCCCCCCGTGCGCGCGCCGCCTCGACCCGTGCGGCGGCGGCCATGACGGTCGGATGGTTGTCGAGTGCTTCATTCACTTTCTCGACCGGCGGTAGGTCGGCCCGTCGGGCATGCAGCATGCCCGGCGCAAGCATCAGCAGCATGGCCAGAGCCAGTGCGGTCAGTCTCATGCGATCCTCCCGCAACTGACGACCGATACGGCGCGCCAACGCACCGGGCGCTCGTGGCGTGAGTTCGTCACCGCGCGGATCACATCGTCCTGGATAGTGTCCGCGACGATCAACTCGACCGCATTTCGCCGGAGATTGCCCGTCACCTGCTCGGCGGTTCGCGCGTCGCTGAAATCCCGGCCGCGCACCGCATCTTCCCGGACGTGGATCGGCGCGCGCGCGACGGTGCGGATTGCTTCCACGATCGTCTCCGTATCCCGGATCGCGCAATGGAAGGTCAGAAGCAGGTCAGGCATTTTCGGTTTCCCCGGCGCTCTCGCCAAAACGCTCGAACAGGATGGGCAACAGCACGAGCGTCAGTAGCGTGGAGGTGATGAGGCCGCCGATGACGACGATGGCAAGCGGACGCTGGATTTCCGATCCCGGCCCACTGGCGAACAGGAGCGGCACCAGGCCGAAGGCAGTGATGCTCGCTGTCATCAGCACCGGGCGCAGCCTGCGCTCCGCACCTTGCCGAACGGCCTCGGCCATGCCGTAGCCCTCGGCCAGCAGTTGGCGGAAATAGGCCACCAGCACGAGGCCGTTGAGGACGGCGATGCCGAGCAAAGCGATGAACCCGACCGACGCGGGCACCGAGAGATATTCGCCCGACGCCCAGAGCGAAACGACACCCCCCACCATCGCGAACGGGATGTTGAGCAGGATGAGGATCGCGGCGCGCAGCGACCGGAGCGTCGCCAGGAGCACGAAGAAAATCAGCAGCAGTGCCACCGGGATGACCAGCATTAACCGGGCTGAGGCGCGTTGCTGGTTCTCGAACTGGCCGCCCCAGACAATGCGGTATCCGGCCGGCAGCTTCACCTTTACGGCGACCGCCGCCTTGGCCTCATCGACATAACCCACCAGATCGCGGCCAGACACGAACGCCTGCACCAGCGCGAAGCGGGAGCCGTTCTCATGATCGAGCTTGACCGGACCCTGTGTCGTCTCAACCCGAGCCATGTCGCTGATGCGCGCCAACCCTCCATCCGGCGTGCGCAATTGCAGGTCGGCAAAACGGGCGGGATCGGAGCGCAGGCTCTCGTCTCCACGGATGACGATCGGCACGCGCTTCTGTCCCTCGGCGACGATGCCGGCCCGAACCCCCTCGACCTGAGCGCGAAGCGCATCCTGCATCTGGTCGACCGGCATCCCGAAGCGTCCGGCGGCCGCGCGATCGATGTCGAGTTGAAGATAATCAACACTGTCATTGGCGACGGTCAGGACTTCCGAGGCGCCGCTTATGCCCGAGAGCGCGTGTTGGACCTGCCCGGCAAGATCACCGAGCGTCGCCAGGTCCGGGCCGAATATCTTGACGGCAAGATCGCCGCGCGCGCCGGTCAACATCTCGGACACGCGCATCTCGATCGGCTGGGTGAAGCTCGGCTGGATGCCGGGCAGTCCCTCGATCGCCTTGCGCATTTCGCCGACCACGAAGTCCTTATCGCCGCGCCACTCGGACTGCGGTTTCAAGCGCACGAAGCTGTCGGTCTCGTTCGGCCCCATCGGATCGAGACCGATCTCGTCGGAGCCGACGCGGGCGATCACATCCTGCACCTCGGGCACGGCGCGCAGCGCGCGCTGCACCGCCATGTCGCCCGTCACCGACTGATCGAGGCTGATCGACGGCAACTTGGTGAGCTGGACGATCACCGAGCCCTCGTCCATCGTCGGCATGAAGGTCTTGCCGACCGCGCCATAGGCCATGCCGGCGATCACCAGGCCCGCCGCCGCCAGGCCATAGACCACCCGCTTGTGGGCGAACGCAGTTTCCAGCAGCGCATGATAGCGCGGCGAGAGCTGGCGCATGATCCACGGCTCGCCATGATGACCGCTCTTGAGTCCGAACGACGACAGGACGGGAACCAGCGTCAGCGCCAGCAGCAGCGATCCAGCGAGCGCGAAGACGATGGTGAGTGCGACCGGCGCGAACAGCTTGCCTTCGAGACCCTGGAGAGCGAGCAGCGGCAGGAAGACGAGTGCGATGATGACGATGCCAGCCGAGACCGGCACGATGACCTCGCTTGACGCCTGGAAAATCTGATTGAGGCGCGGATGGCCTTCCTCATGCGCGCGCCCAAGCCGCTCGACGATATTCTCGACCACCACCACCGCGCCATCGACCAGCATCCCGATCGCGATGGCCAGGCCGCCCAGACTCATCAGATTGGCGGACAGGCCCATGCCGCGCATGAACAGGAAGGTGATGAGCGCCGCCATCGGCAGGGTCGCGGCGACGATCGCGGCGGCTCGCCAGTCGCCCAGGAACAGGATGAGCAGGACGACGACGAGGATCGTGGCTTCGAGCAGTGCTTCCTCGACCGTGCCGACGGCGCGGCCGATGAGGTCGGATCGGTCGTAGAAGACATCGATATGGGTGCCGGCCGGCAGGGTCTTTTCGACTTCCTCCAGCCGGGCACGCACCCCGTCGACGACCTGGCGGGCATCGGCGCCGCGCAGAGCAATGACCAGTCCTTCGACCGCCTCGGCCTTGCCGTTCTTGGTGACGGCGCCGTAGCGAGTGAGACTGCCGGTTCCGACTGCCGCGACATCGCCCAGACGGATGATGCGGCCGTCTCGACTGGCGATGACCAGCGACTGGAGATCATCGACCGTGCGGATCGCGCCGACAGCGCGCACGATCAGCGATTCCTCGCCGGCCGTGAGCCGGCCCGCGCCGTCATTGCGGTTGCCGCTCTCGATCGCGCCGCGCACGTCGGCGATCGAGAGCTTCGCGCTGGCGAGCGCCACCGGATCGGGCCTGACCTCGAATGTCCGCACATAACCGCCCAGCGCATTGACGTCGGCGACGCCGGGCACGGTCCTGAGCGCGGGCCGGATCGTCCAGTCGAGCAACTCGCGCTTCTGCTGGAGATTGAGTGGCCCTTCGATCGTGAACATATAGACGTCGGACAACGGCGTCGAAATCGGCGCGAGGCCGCCGCTGACCGAAGCCGGCAGGTCGGCCAGCACGCCGGAGAGGCGCTCGGCGACCTGCTGGCGTGCCCAGTAGATGTCGGTCCCATCGGTGAAGTCGATAGTGATGTCGGCAATGGCATATTTGGCGGTCGAGCGTAGGATCGCCTGGTTGGGGATGCCGAGCATCTCCATCTCGATCGGCGTGATGACGCGGCTCTCCACCTCCTCGGGCGTCATGCCGGGTGCCTTCAGGATCATTTTGACCTGCGTCTGGGCGATGTTCGGATAGGCATCGACCGGCAGGTTCACGAATGCCCAGGCACCGAGACCCGCAACTGTCAGGGCCAGAGCAAGAACGAGCAGACGATAGGACAGGGCAGTCGCGACCAGCGAGCGAAGCATTGGCCGATTACCGCGACAGGGCGAGCGCTTTGAGCGCGCTCGTGCCGGCGATGACGACCTGCTCGCCGGGCCTCACGCCGGACAGCAATACGGCCTGGCCGCCGCCCGTCCCGCCGATCTCTACGTCGCGCATTGCGAAGCCACCCGTGGTGGCGACGAAGACGACGGTCCTGTTGTCCACCGTGGCGATTGCGGTAGCCGGCACGCCAACCGCGCCGGCAGGCGCCGGGCCAGCAATCGACAGACTGATCGCCCGCCCGGCCATGATGCCTGAACCAGCGGCGATTTCGGCCTTCACACTGGCTGATCGGGTTGCCGGATCGATCGTCGATCCTACCGCCGTCACGCGCCCCCTTATGTCTGGGTCGATCCGCACGGTCATTCCGGGGCGGATCAGCCCCACCAGTCGTTCGGGCAACTGGCCGAGCACTTCGTAGCGGTTCACCGCGTCGATCACATAAGGCGCGGTCGTTCCGTCCACCGAACCTCCTGTTTGGATGCTGGCGGTCGTGATACGGCCTGCGATGGGAGCCGTCAGCGTATAGGTGCCGCTCGCGCTATGACCGTTGACCATGCGCAGGATCCGCACTTTCTCGGAAACGTCGGCGTTGACTTCCACGGCCATTGCGCTGGCCTCGTCGGCGCGAGCGCCGGCAACGATACCCTCGCGGCTGAGTTGTGACAGGCGGGCGGCGTTCGACCTGGCGATTCCGAGACGTGCATTCGCGCGCGTCAGATCAGCCCCCATCATCAACACCTCGCGGCTGGAAATAACCGCTAGCGGCTGTCCCTGCCGCACAGTGTCGCCCTCGACGACCAGCGTGCGCATCACCACGCCGGGGAAGGTCGCCGCCACCGCGACACGCGCATTCGCGGGAGGCTGGATCACCGCCGGCACGATCGCCAGCGGCGCGTCTTCAACAGCGACCGCAGGAGCCAGCCGGATGTCCAGTTGTGCCGCCTGTTTGACATTCACTCTAAGATCGCCGGGGACGGCTCCTGCATTTTCTTGGACCGTCCCCGGCCGCGCCGCAGGGGCCGTCGGCGAGTTCAAGTCTCCAGCGATCCACCACACGCCGGATACGATGCCGACCGCTGCTATGGCGCCAAAGGAAAGATAGGCTCGGCTGTTCATGCCCTTCGCCTAGAGGCGCAAACTGACGGCTCCCTGACGGCAAGGAGATTCAGCTACTCTCCGGAAACCGCAATGTCAGTTCGCGTGCGCCCGGATCGGTGGTGAGCGAGCCGCCATGCGCGGCCATGATCCGCTCGACGATCGCGAGCCCGAGGCCCGCGCCGTCCTTGCTGGCATGGTCAGCGCGGCTGTGGCGCCGGATCAGATCATGCAGCCGATCAGAAGACAGGCCCGGCCCCTGATCCTTGACCCGGATGGCACACCCAGGGCCGACGAACACCTGCACGGCGCCACCAGCAGGCGTTGCGCGCACCGCATTCTCCACCAGATTGCGGAGCGCCGCCGCTATCGCTTCGCGCCGGCCACGCACGATAGGCGATTCCGCCCCGGCTTCCAGGGCGATCGTCTTGCCGGCCGCGATCACGCCCGGCGCCAATAAGCTAACGACATCGGTCGCTACATCGGTCAACGGCACGGCCTCGGGTGCCAGTTGCGCCGCCGTCGCCGCGTCGATCTGGGCGAGCAGCATCAATTGATCGATCAGCCGTCGCATTGCCGCCACATCGGTTTTCAGGCGACTTGCCTCGGTATGGTCGAGCCGGTCGAGTTCGAGCGATAGCACCGCGAGCGGGGCGCGCAATTCGTGCGCCACATCGGCGGCGAACGCTTCCTGTCGTGCCGCCGCGTCGTCCAGCCGCGCAAGCAGATCGTTGACGGCATCCGTGAACGGCAAGGCTTCGGCAGGCATCCGCGACGTGTCGATCCGGTATCCGCGCTCATGCCCGCGCGCCGCCTCGATCTCCACGGCGGCCTCTTCCAGCGGCATGAAGGCCTGCCGGATGACCCTGAGACCGACAAACGCCATTGGCACCATCAGGACAAGGACCGGCAGACCGACATGTTCAAGCATTTCATTGATCGCGCGTGCCGTGGCCTGCTTTGCGTTGAGATCGACAAATGAAAGGCGGTAGAAGAAGACAACGGCAGCAAGCAAAAGGATCGAGCCGATCAATCCGACCAGACCGAGCCCTCTCGCGAGACGCCGGGAAACGGATCGCCGATGCGTCATGCCGTTTCTCGCAGCATGTAGCCTATGCCCCGTATCGTATTCAGCTTGCCGCCCGCCCCAGCTTCGTCGAGTTTCCGTCGCAATCGCGACATTGCGGCTTCCACCGCATTAGGCGTGACTGGCTCGTTGAAGCTGTAGAGCGCGTCCTCGATGGCGCCGCGTCGGACAACCGTGCCCGCGCGCCGCATCAGCAGTTCCAGAAGATCGGCTTCACGGCGGGACAAGTCGATCGCATTGTTTTCGTAACGCGCCGCTCTGGCCGCCGTGTCGAAACTTAGCGCCCCTATTTCTATCACAGTCTGCGCTCGTGGACCGGGACGGCGCAGCAGTGCTCGGACCCGTGCCGCGAGTTCCTCGATCTCGATCGGCTTCACGACATAATCGTCCGCGCCGCCATCGAGTCCCGCGACCCTGTCCTCCAGCGCGCCGCGCGCCGTCACGATGAGCGCCGGTGCGACATGTTGTGCGCGGCGTCTTGCACCAAGCCAGTCGATGCCATCACCGTCCGGCAGGCCAAGATCGAGGATGATCGCGTCGTAGGCGGCTCCATCCATAGCGCTGTCCGCATCGGTGAGATTGCCGGCGACGTCGCAAGAGAAGCCACGGCGCTGAAGCCCCTCGGCCATCAGCTTTGCCAGTCGGTCATTGTCCTCGACGATAAGCACCCTCATGAGGGAGAACTCTCCAATCTACAGTTCAGACTCTGTAGTGTTTCGACCTGCGTTGTTCGATCACCATGACGGAAATCGCATGGATACCGGCTGACCCTCGGGAGAAGATGATCAGCATTCAACGCTGCCAGCAAGTTTGGACGAAGGACTCTCGTCGCCATGTCATTTCAAAGTTGACGTCAATCTGACGTTGGAGATCCGAACCGAAAGAGACCTCTCAATGCGATGCCAAATTCAAAGAGATGTCCCGAACAGATGTCCGATACCCGCCGTCAGAGCCATCGCCAGCGCCCCCCAGAAAGTGACCCGGATAACAGAGCGGACAGGCGCAGCTCCGCCCGCTTGGGCACCGAGCACGCCAAGCACAGCCAGACAAACCAGCGATGTGACAATCACCAGCGGGATCAGTGACTGTTGCGGGGCTAACGCGATGACGGCCAAGGGCGCCGCAGCTCCGGCGCTGAAGGTCACCGCCGAGGTGAGCGCCGCTTGTAGAGGGCGCGCGGTCGAGACTTCCGAAATACCAAGTTCGTCGCGAGCATGCGCTCCCAATGCGTCCTTGGCCATGAGTTGATCCGCAACCTTCATGGCAAGATCAACATCGAGTCCTCGTGCGACATAGATATTCGCCAATTCCTGACGTTCGGAAACAGGCTGATCCGAGAGTTCGCGCTTCTCTTTTGCAAGGTCGGCTTCCTCAGTGTCCGCTTGCGAGCTGACAGAAACATACTCACCCGCTGCCATGGACATTGCGCCGGCAACCAGCGCCGCGACGCCTGCAATCAGAATGTCGGCCTTGCCTGCGCCGGAGGCAGCGACACCGGCAATCAGGCTCCCCGTCGACACGATCCCGTCATTGGCGCCCAGCACGGCAGCCCGCAACCAGCCTATGCGGCCCACAGCGTGGCGCTCGGGATGAGTTCGTAGTCTGCTCATGGCTTCGTCCCGATGTGACTTGGCTTAGTGTCTAGGTGCGCCACGGCAGCATCCTGCGCAACGTATCGTCCTTCATGACATAGTGATGGACGAGTGCAGCGAAGGCATGAATGCCGATGAGATAATAGCCAAAGCTCCCCACCGCTTCGTGCAATTCCTTGATCTGGCCAGCGACATCTCTGTTTTCTCCTATAAGCGGAGGAAGGGCGAGACCGAAGAATAGGATTGGCTTTCCCGATGCGCTCAAAACCAGCCAGCCGGCTACCGGCATGCAAATCATGAAAAGATACAATGCCAGATGCACGGAGCGCGCCAGGAAGTTCTGCCATGCTTTTGGTTCGGGCGTGATCCGAGGTGTCGTGCCAGCGACACGCGCGATCACACGGATGATGACCAAGGCCAGGACTGCCAGGCCCAACATGAAATGCCACGCCTTCATTCCTTCTCGGATGTCGCTCCCCTTGGGATAGAATCCGCGTAGCTCGATGCAGGCGTAAACGGCCGCAATCAGCAGCAACATTAGCCAATGCAGCGCGATGCTCAGACCGCCATAACGTTCGAGTTTTAGGCTTCCGCTCATCATACTGCTCCGCCTCCGACATCGCCTCGGTCTCGTTTAAGGTTTGAGGGAACATACGCCCAAGCTGGCCGGCGCATGGCTCTGAACCAATATTCCGGTGCTTCTTCCGATCCGACTATCATTCACTTGCAAGCCTCAGCCTGGGGCCAAAGCATGCTTATCATTGGTCTTGTCGACAGTATCGCTTCCGTCACCCCATGCTGGCTACATGGCGAACCTGACCGCATCCTGACGATAGGGTATCCCGGACATGACATCTGCGGACTCTCGAAGAGGAGAATGCGCGGTTGACTTGAAGGGCGGCCTATCCGCTGGCGGGGCAATCGGGCGCGAAGTTCGGAATAGGTGTCGCGCTCGGCGGCGCTGCCGCGTTGGCGCTTCTGGGAACAATCGTCGCGCTGATGCTCTGGCCGGCCACCGATCCGGACATCGTCGAGCATCATCAGGATGACCTTCCAGCAGATCATCCACACCTGCGGGAAGGCCATGGCGACGGGCGCGCCTCGCACGCCTATGTGATTGACGAAATTCATCCCTGCTGGCCCGGTTAGGCGCCCCCCCTAGCGGAGCAGAAGCAATCCTGCCGACGCCCCCAGCCCGACCACCGCGAGCGGCACGAGCCTGTGCTTCCAGTGGTAGAGCAGAAGCAGCGATGCCGCGGCGATGCCCAGGCTGATCCAGATGTTGTTGCTCGCCTCGGCCGCCGAACGTGCAAGGCTGATGAGAGTGACCACGATCAGCCCGACCACGCCGGCCGCGACGCCTGCCAGGACATGCTGCAACCGGCTGTCGTCCACAACGGCCTCCAGCCGTTCATAGAACAACAGTGAGAAGGCGAACGCCGGCAGGAACATGCCCGCCGTGACGGCAAGCGCGCCCCACAATCCGCCGCTGATGAAGCCGACGAACGTGGCGAAGATGACGAGCGGGGCAGGCAGGATACCGGAGAGGCCAAGGCCATCGAGAAACTGGGCGTCGGTCATCCAGCCACGTCCCACCGTGTCGTTGCGGATGAACGGGATGGCGGTGTAGGCCCCGCCAAAGGTGAGAAGACCCCCTTTCAGGCCGGACCAGAACAGCGCCAGCGGCGTCGGGGATGCGGCGGCGACTTTTGCCTGAATGGCGCCTGCCGGCCCCAGATGGAGGGCGGTCGCCACCACAGCCGCAAGTGCCAGCACCAGCGCCGCCCACCACAGCCTGCCAGAGGCGGCGAAGGCATAGGCAATCCCGGCAGCCGACAGCACGATCCAGAAGCTGGCTCCCGCCAGCGATGCGGCAGCCGCCAGCACCACCGTCAGCCACAGCCAGCGGTCTGCCAGCACATGCTCGCCGATCCGGTGCACGGCGCGAACGATAAGCGCAATGACCGCTGCCTGCACCCCAAGGAACAAGGCGCCCAGCACCGTCCCATCGATGGGAAAGCGCGTGTAGGCCCAGGCGAGCGCGAGCATCAGCAACAGGCCGGGCAGCATGAAGCCCAGCCCCGCCAGCAGGCCGCCGAGACGACCTTTTGCCCGAATGCCCAGATGCACGCACAGCTCATGCGCCTCCGGACCGGGCAGCACCTGCATCACCGCAATCAGCCTGTTGAAATGGCCGCTGGAGATCCACTTCTCCTCGTCCACCAACTCGCGCCGGATCATGGCGATTTGCGCCACCGGGCCGCCGAACGCCATCGCGCCGAACTTCAGGAAGCGCCAGAACAGCGCGGGATAGCTCAGCTTGGGCGGACGGAAGTCAATCGCAGAGCCGGACACTTCGGCGGAGCGGTTCATGGTCGTGCCTTTCCACGCCCGCGTGCGCTTGCCGGCTGGTGCGAGTCCCAATTGTGGGTCTCGCCGGTCGCGTCGCGGCTCCAGCGATAGAGGGCGTCATACAGCAGCATGCCCGCTTCGAGCTGCGCATTGTCGTCGTCGAACATGCGCGAAAGGCCGAGCGAGGCGGCGAGAAGTCCCGCAGCTTCGGACACCAGTTCGGGGTGCCCGGTGTCGGCCCCGCGCACCACCACCGCCAGCCGGCCAAGCGCTTCGAAGGCGCCTAGGCCAAGGCCGTCCACCAGCGCGTCGAAGCTGCACCTGTCACCCGAATGACTCCAGCGCACACCTTCGATATCGAACGGTTCCGCTGACAGCCGCACGGCGACAGCCGGAACATCGGAGGGAGGCACAAACAGGAAGGCCGCCAGCGGATCGACGAAGCGGCGGATCAGCCAGGGGCACGCGATACGGTCCACCTTGGGCCGGGCGCGTGTGACCCAGAGCGTACGGCCCAAGGCATCGCGTGGCGGCAAGAGGCTGGACGGGATCAGCGGTAGCCCTTCAGCCGCCCAGGCCGAGACACCACCCTCCAGCACTTCGGCCGCCACACTCCGCTGTCGCAACAGGGCAGCGATACTCTGGCTCAGCGCCCGCCCATCCCCGCAGGCGACCACGACGCCACGCCCCTCCGGAAGGTGCGGACTTGGACCATGTCCTTCGGGCCATGCGACCGAGGCTGGCAGAAGCTGTCCGTCGTGTTGCGCGCGCACATCAAGTATCAGCGGCCCTGATGGCAGGCCGATCAGGCGCTTCAGCTTGTCCGCAGATATGGCATTCGGTGCAGGCATGCGCGTCCCCAAGTCAGGTCAGGAGACGATACTTCAGCACGAAGCCTCATGGGGAGATCGCAAGCCCCATACGTGGAGATTTGCCAGACGGACAACTGTTGTCAATGCCTGCGTGGCGCCATGGCATGGAAGGCAGTTTTTGCCAGCAGACTTGATTCTGCAGCCATGCTTTGGTGCAGCATTGCTAGTCACCCACAAAGCTAGAGAGTTCGCACCATTAAGTGCAGATGAGAATCAATATTAAGATTGGGCAATCGGATCTATTGGACGCCACCTTTTGCAATACTCACCACCTGAAAACAATGAAAGATCATTAATAATATTCCGCCTTTTTCATTTTATGAATTTCCCTTATACGGATTTTGGCGGTTCGCGATCCATATGGGGTGGATCCGTGCCGGCTTCGTTTTGAGGGTTGGAACCATGAAACATATTCTGACGGCAGGTGCGCTTGCATGCGCGGCCCTGTTCCCTGCGTCCGGCGCCATGGCGGCTGTCGTGACGAACTACGGCAATTGCGGCACGGCCGGGGTGTTCGATGCGCCCTTCAGCTACCTCGAGTGCTCGGGCGGCTATGACAAGAATGTCCTGAACAACAGCGCCAACGGCGTGGATTCGCAGAAGGATGCGCTGGCGGCGCTGGGCTTCGATGTCACCGGCTTCGATTTCAACAGCTATTTCAAGATCGACAGCCTGAACGGCGCCGATGTCACGTCTCCGCCTGCACCGCTGATGACGGGGATCACCATCTTCGGCATCCACTTCGGCGGTGGCAGCGTGCTGGGCAATGTGACGGCCTTCTACAAATTCGATGCCGGCGCCGGCACGACGACCATTCCGTTCGCCACCAACGGCAGTTCGGGCTGGGTGCTGTACCAGACGGGTGGCGGCACCGAGGATGTGGTGCCCGAGCCCGCCACCTGGGCGATGATGATCGCGGGCTTCGGCCTGGTGGGCGCCGCGATGCGTCGGCGCAGCGGCAAACTGGCCGTTTCTGCCTGACAGATCGTAGCATGACGAAAGGGGCGGCGCCGCAAGGCGCCGCCCCTTCTCGTTGCGGGCAGTGCAACAGTGCCGGTTAGGCTCGACGCATTTCGTCTACTTGTGCGCCACGAACCGGACGGTTTGCCGGCGGGTGAGCCCCCTAGTGAAGCAGCAACAGCGACAATTGAGTTGCAGTCAATTGAAGATCTTGACGCTCTTCAGGACTACCCGAACACTTATTACTTCGATCAGCCCAACGTTTGCGAAGAGCTTGTCGCTTCGCGCTTAGCGTAGCGTAGCCTCCGTAGCCGCTTGTGATGGCGATCTAGAGCAGCTCGTTGTACGTATCGAATATTGTCTGGGCCCTATCGAGTGTCTTTGGTACCGGGCCCGTCTTCAGATCGAGCACTTTGGGGTTTCGGATGAGCCAAGCGGCAGGCGTAAAGTGGTCGAATAGGGGGGCATCGGTGGACATTACCGCGAAGGCTGCCTCAGCCTGCTTTACGAGACGATCCGTGCCGTTTCCCGCCTTTTTCAGCGATGCCGCAGTCAGCTTGCGCGTATCGTCAAACCCGTAGGTCCCGTTGAGGATTGCCGCGAACAATTCCGGCTCGAATATGTCCTCGATGTCCGCTTCTGGGCGGCCCATGAAATCAGCCATGGTGTAGAAATGGCCAGCCTTCAGGATTTCAGCACGTTTCAGGTCGTCGACCTTGCGATTGTCGCCCTTAGCCTGGTCGGAAAGCACCGCGATATGTAGAGCATTGCCCGAAAACATCGCGACGAACGGTCGGATCTTGTCGATGCCGCCCGCTGGGCAAAGGGTCCATCTGGTGTCGAGACCTGTCCGACCGCGTCGCTTGAGCGCATCCGACAGTGCTTGGATATAGAGGATATCGCCGGGGCCCTCGAGAAGCATGGTATGCTTGCCGACGAACAGCGATTGGGTGATCTCGTACCCCAGCGCGCCCTGCAAGGGGAACAAAGTATCAGGGTCGCGGGTAAGTACATCGCTGCGCACTTTCGTGCCGAGCGGCATACGCCGCACGCCCTTCATTTCCACCTGATCCTCGACAATGCGGACAGAAGCCAACTCATCTGCGGGAACCATGAAGGGTGAGTGGGTCGAGTAGATGATCTGGTGGTGCGGTGCGAGCTTGTCCTTGAAAAAGCGCAACAGGTCAGCTTGAGCCTTGCCGTGCAGAGTGAGGCCGGGCTCATCGAGCAACAATACGACTGGTGTCTCTTCGTCTTTCACCTGCGCAAATTTCACGAGGAACGAGAAAAACCAGACGAAGCCTGCGCTGCGCTCCGAGAACGGCGTATCGACACGGTGAAGGTGATTGTTAATGCGTGCCCAAGCGATTGTGCCGGAGTTGAGCGGTGCTGGGTCTCCCGAGCGCGCCTGCTCCACGCGAACCGCGACGCTGAGGTCCGGGTTCTGGGTCCAATACTCCAGCACTTGGTCGGTGATGTTGTTCGACGCTGCCTGAAGCCGGGCGTTGAACGTCTCATAGGTGGTGACGTTCGTTATCTCGTCGATCGATACTCCGGCATAGTCGAGAAACTCGGAAAAGAGCCTTGCCCCGCGGTTCATCTCGGTATTGATCTGACCGTTCGCTATTAGCTGACGTGTCTGCTCCAACTGAATTGCGCCATCCATGCGATCATAGGACGAGAAGTACATAAACTTTGGCAGCATTGACTTGATCAGACTGCCAACCTGGGACGTGATGGTGCCGTTGGCAGCCATGTGCGCCTTGAGTTCCTGATGTCGCGCCGTCGGTGATGAGAGTTTTGCGAGAGTGCTGATCAACTCGGATGTATTGGTTACCTGGGCGAGAACAGCACGTTCCGATTCGTCCAACGCGAACCGGTCGTACAGGTTGGCCAACCCAGCCGCGAAGTTAAGCTGCGCATTGACCTCAATCTCTATACCGTAGCGGCGCTCGATGGACACCAAATCATTCTTGATCACGCCTTTTCCGATGGTAGCCTCAATCTTAGCCATGTCTCGAGCCTGGAGGCGCCATTTAGTCGAGATGGCGAGTGCTTCTTTGTTCCCGTGACGCTCCTCGTATTGGGTGAGCAGCCTTCGCGGATAGTCGCGCTCTTTATCGAATACGGCCGGTGTCGTTGGGTGCGGATTTAGTGCAGCTAGGGCTAGGAGTATCGCGCTCTTACCGGCCTCGTTCTTCCCTACGAGACACGTCACCGGATCTATCGTGAATTCCTGGCTGTCATCGACCGATCTGAAGTTGGTGACGTGGACTTTTTCGAGCTGCATGAGCTCCCCCCTAGCCTATTGTTGTCGCGTGAGTTTAGATCGTGATTGATCAATTTCAACGAATGGATTGAACCGGCCAGCGGGCAACTTCGCTCTTTTCGATTTTCGTGGGACTATGAGATCTGGCCTGACACCAGTTGCGGCTCGGACATCGCACTTGGGTTGCCTTGGGTTGCATTGTGCAGCGAAGTTCGCGGAAGGAAGAAAAAGTTCGCGGAGGGAAGAAAAAGGAGCTGCCCTTCACTCGGTGGGCAGAGCCGGGGTGGAGCTGCGCTGTGTGGAAAACTCCGCGCCACCCCGGCTCACCGCTGACCTCCCGCGAAGCTTCACGCTTGTCGCGCATGAAAGGTGCAAAACCCGAAAGGCGAGTCAACCAAGCCGGATCGAGTCACTCAGTCTCGCTGCAACGAGTCAGTTTGCTAGCGCCCAGCAGCCAGCGGAGTTCGCGTGGGCATAAAGAAGCCCTGAATATCGACTTCGTGGAAATGTTCGGCGACGGGATCAACTGCCTGCCCGCCAATCTGGGGTCGGACTCCTACCAGTCGTTTCTGATCGTGATGCCCGCCCCGATCCTCGCGAAACTGTATGACCGCTACAGCGCAAGGCTTCTGGAGCAGAACGTCCGCACGTTCCTTCAAGCTCGCGCCCAGGTGAACAAGGGAATCCGCGCAACGATTCTCACCGAGCCGCAGATGTTCTTTGCATACAACAACGGCATCACGGCGACGGCTCAGGAGGTGGAGACGAGACTCAAGGACGGCCATCTCCAGATCGTCCGCATGACGGACCTCCAGATCGTCAACGGCGGTCAGACAACTGCATCGCTATTTCATACCCAGCGGAAGGATAAAGCCGATCTTTCCGGGATTTTCGTTCAGATGAAGCTGTCCGTGATCGACAGCGAACAGAGCGAAATGATCGTGCCGCGCATTTCGGAGTATGCAAACACGCAGAACCGGGTCAACGCGGCGGACTTCTTCTCCAACCATCCTTTTCATGTGCGGATGGCGGATTTCTCGCGGCGCATCTGGGCACCGGCCCAACAGGGTGCCCAGCGAGAAACGAAATGGTTCTACGAACGGGCGCGAGGTCAGTATATCGACGCCCAATCAAAGCTCACACCTGCCGAGCAGAAGCGTTTCAAGGCGGAATACCCGAAGCCGCAAATGTTCACGAAGACTGATCTCGCCAAGTTCGAGAACGTCTTTGACGACCATCCCAAGTGGGTCAACCTTGGCGGCCAGAAGAACTTTGCCCGTTATGCTTTGCGTATCGGCAGAGAATGGGAGAAGTCATCAAACGGCTTCAATGAACTGTATTTCAAGCGTGCCATCGCCAGGGGAATCCTGTTCCGTGCGACCGAGAAGCTTGTCTCCGCCCAGCCTTGGTATAACGGCGGCTATCGGGCCAACATTGTCGCCTACACGCTTGCCGTTCTTGGAGATATTGCGAAAAAGCGCGAGGCATCCGTCGATTTTCAACAGATTTGGGCTGCGCAGGCCATCGACCAGACCCTCACGGACGCGCTTGCTATCATCGCTGCTGCCGTGAACGAGGACATCATCCAGCCACCTCAGGGCATTTCCAACATTTCGGAATGGGCCAAGAAGGAGGGGTGCTGGACACGGCTCACCGCGAAGTGCGACGAGATCGCCGACAGTCTCTCCGAAGAGTTCCTGACAAGCCTTGTCTCAGGCGACGAAACGAAGTCGGATGCCAAGGACGCAAAGCGGACGCAGAAGATCGACAACGGTATCGAGGCACAACGTCAGATCATCGAAATTCCGGGGAATGTCTGGCAGGACCTGCGCGGTCGCATGACGGCCCGCCGCCTTCTCACTCCGAAGGAAATCGGAATCATGAACGTGGCGGCCCAGCTTCCTGGCAAGGTGCCATCCGAGAAGCAGTGCGTCATCCTGATGGAGATACTGGACAAGGCGCGGGAGGAAGGACTCCACCCGCGCAGGGCAGCCTGATACGGCGCGGGTTTGCAAACTAGCCCGCACGATCAATGCGGTGATTAACCGCTTTATTGACCGCATGGTATGCGGTGAATATCTTCGCCCTTGTGGTGATTACGCGAGCTGCTCCCTTCGTTCGCGGCTTGTGATATAGGTATGGCGCGTTGGGTGTGATTCCCGATTGCAGCGGGGCCGAACTGGGGCCTTTTTTGGGGCCTATCGCTCACCTCATATTTAATAAGCATTTGAAAATTCAGATAGAACTGTTTGGAATTGGATTCCGGCTCGGCCAGGATGTTACCGCCAAAAGTTGAAAAATCCCTGATTTTCCTTAGGTTAAGGTCAATCTCCGGTTATCGGTGACTGTCCCCATTTGCCTGCGGCCGCAGATGATCGGGGCTTTTTGAGGCCTCGCGAAGCTCCCGCAGAAGCAAGGCCCCCACCTTGTCGATCAGAAATCCTTTTACGCGCGCATATCCCGCACGAAGGAATCGGCTACCATCTTCGCCAACAATCGCGACAAGCTGGTATCCGCGATCAACGAACGCACCGGAAAGGTGAAAACCGTTATCCCACAGGCCGTTATGCCCGCGCCCGCCGCCGATAAGGCTGCGTGGGCCGCGATGGGATGAATGTCCTGGCAGCCTATCCCTCTCTCAGGCTTGGCTAGCGCGCCGAGCAAAGGCATTTAGCGTCCGGAGATGTTCCATTTGCGGCAGATTGCTGCGCTGGAGGTTAGGTTATGTCTCTTGGGCAGGGCGGTCATATCCGATCATGAGGACGGCAGTGCCGGTGATGCCGACTACGGCAAGATAGGCGGGAGCTATTCGCGATTCCGCCAGCCTGAGCCTGCCATCGAGAAGCGAATATGGGCTGCGCTCGGTGACGCCCGCACGGTCCTGAATATCGGCGCTGGCGCCGGCTCTTATGAGCCAATAGATCGGGACGTTGTCGCGGTAGAACCTTCAGCTTCGATGCGAGAGCAAAGGGCACCATCCCGGACGCCGGCAATTGACGCATCGGCGGAGGACCTCCCTTTTGCGGACAAGCAGTTTGACGCCAGCATGGCTACGTTCACCGTTCATCAGTGGCGCGATATGCTGCGCGGGCTAGATGAAATGCGTCGGGTCACGCGCGGACCAGTGGTTATCCTGACATGTGATCCCGATGCTTTGGATCATTTCTGGCTGCATGAATATGCGCTGGAGGTGACCGAGGCTGAAAGTGCTCGCTATCCGAAAATTGCCACTATTGCAGAGGCTTTGGGCGGCGCGGAGATTCAACATGTGCCTATCCCATTCAACTGTCGGGATGGTTTCAACGAAGCCTATTACGGTCGGCCAGAACAGCTACTCGTTGCGGAGGCGCGGCTGGCATGTTCCGGATGGAGTTTTGTTCCGCCCGCTGCCGTGGCACATTTTGTTTCGGAACTGACGCGCGATCTATCGTCTGGCGAATGGGATCGACGCTATGGACACTTTCGCCGACAAGCGGAGTTTGATGGCCCTTTACGCCTGATTGTTGCCTCTTAGCCTGAGGCAACGAATGGATGACAACCTACTTTAACATGGGGCTTTGTTTGGTGGATTTGTGAGATTATTCTAAACTAACTTTTTGATACTATAAGAAAATATTTGAATGATTGGATTCCGTCTGACCTGCTCCCCATTTTCAGGCCGCTGATAAGTTAGCTTTGGTGTCCTTATGCCCTTGGC
>NZ_JAKLSQ010000029.1 GCF_022014495.1 Sandaracinobacteroides sayramensis | reverse complement strand
TCAACCGTCAACACAAGAAACCTCATCGCAGCAACCGCTAATATCACAAACGAACAGTTCCGAGATTTCGGAATCAATCTGCGCATGATGGACAACCCCCAAGGCTGGGGCGATCCCATCCTGACACCCACCTGGACCGGCGCCGAGGGCAAGGTGAAGGTGGAAGCCGGTGCCCTCATCCAGACGAACAAGCCCACCTCGGTGGTGGAATCGGGCGGGTTCGTGATGCTGTTCGGCAGCGAGGTGGAAAATGCCGGCAAGATCGTGACCGAACGCGGGCAGACCGTGCTGGCGGCCGGGCAGGATTTCTTCGTCCAGGCCGGCTATGGCACGGAACAGAACCAGCGTTCGACCACGCGCGGCAATGAAGTCGCCGTCCAGGTGTCGGAGGACAGTGAAGCCGGTCTCGTCATCAACAGCGGTGTGATCGAGGCGAAGCAGGGGGACATCACCCTCGTCGGCGAGCATGTGGTGCAGGACGGCGTGCTGGTCTCCACCACCAGTGTCCACACCCGCGGCACCATCCATCTGCTCACCAATGTGGCCGACACCAAAAAGGACAGCACCAGCGTCACGCTGACCAAGAACAGCCTGACCCTCATCCTTCCCGAACTGGACAGCGACGAAACCGCAACAGACGCCCAGCGAAACGCGCTGCTCACGCCGGCCACGGGCGGTTTGAACCTCGGTCTCAATAACCAGAAAGAAGGCAATTTCGATTACCGCCAGCCAGACCGGCTGGACCAGTCGCGGGTCGAGATCATGACCGCCGGCACGGCCCTGTTCGAGGGCGGCTCGCTCACCATGGCCCAGGGCGGGCAGATCAGCGTCATGGCCCGCAAGCGCACGTTCGTCGCGGACGGCGCCGTGCTCGACGTCTCCGGCGTGCAGGGCGTCGCCATGGACATGGAGTCCAACAGCCTCCTGGTCAGCCTCATCCAGCCCTATGATTTCCGTGACAGCGGCGTGAACCGCGACATCGAAGTGCTGAAGAGCCGGGATATCTGGATCGATATCCGCGATCTGGAGCTGCTGCCCAGCGGCACCGGCGGCCACGACGGCGACCGCTACTACACGCCGGGCGGCCTGATCGAGGTCTCCGGGCATCTCGGCAACGTCCCGCACAAGATCGGCGAATGGACGGCCACGGCCGGAAGCATCGCCTTCGCCAGCGGCACGGGCTGGACGAACCAGGGCACGACCTTCACCGACGTAGGGGAGCTGATCGTCCAGAAAGGGGCGATCCTCGACCTGTCCGGCGGCAGCCTCGACTATGCTTCCGGCTTCCTGAAGTCGACCATGTATCTCGGCTCGGACGGCAAGCTCTACAGCGCCGGTCAGGCGCCGGCCAATGTGAAGCTGGTGGCGATCGGCGCCAACTTCATGCGCCGCCACGAACGCTGGGGCGAGCGCTACACCGAATACTTCGTGACTCCGTTCAGCCGGGTGACCTCCAGCCGCTACCATGAGGGCTACACGGTCGGACGCGACGCCGGCACGCTCTCCCTCTCGGTGCCGACGATGGTGATGGAAGGCACAGTCCTCGCCGGAGTCGTCACCGGCGAGCATCAGACGGTTGCGCGCCCTGACGTGCCGGTCGATGTCCTCGAAAGCGGCAATCTTCCCCACAAGCTCTGGCAACGGACGGACGGCTACAAGCTGCCGCAGAATGTGGCGCCGCTGGCCGCGACGCTGAACGTCGGGAACAGGCTGCATGTCGCGCCGGGCGCGAATCAGGGGCAGGAGCGCAGCTTCTTTCACAATGTCACGATCAGCGAAGGCACGGATATCACCGCCGGCCTCACGGCGGATTCGGTTCTGCCCGAGGGGATGGCGGGCGAAGTCGGGCTGTCGCTCGATGCGATCAACAAGGCGGGCTTCGGTGAAGTGCGCGTCAGCGGCATGGGCGTGAAGCTCGAAGGCGACCTTGCGGTCAACAATGGTGGCAATGTGCTGCTGCGCGGCGACAAGATCAACGTAGGGGGCAATATCAGCGCGCGCAGCGGAACCATCATGCTGCAGGGCCTGCTTTCCAACTGCATCTCGGGCTGCGAAGCCTTCGTCACCGATGTGAATGTGGCGGATGGCGTGAAGCTGGACGCCAGTGGCCTGTGGGTCAATCTGGCGACCGGCGGTGACCGTCGGGACCTGGCGCATCTGGCCGGCGGGAACATCTATATCGACAGCGCGCAGGGCTCGCTGCGCCTTGGCGGAGGCAGCCTGATCGACGTGTCGGCCGGCGGCGCCATCACCGAAACCAACAAGGTGATCGGTGCATCTGGCGGGAATGTGGTGCTGGCGACGGGAAGCCTGCCGCGCTCCAACATGAACGATCTGGTGCTGGGCGGGGAAATCCGCGCCTATGGCTCGGGCGACAACAGCGGCGGCCGGTTGATGCTGGTGTCGGGCAGCCGCGTCATCTCCATCGGCGAAGAATTGCTGGACGGAGGCGATGTTCTGGCCGCCGGTGAGGAATCCCCGGCAGACCTGCAGGTGACGGAGGATCTGCTGCTTCCGGCCGGCTCGGTTCTCGGTTTCGACTTGTCGGTGACCCTGGATTTCCTGAACGAAGGCACCACGCTTGGCGTGAGCGCCATGCCTCGGCTGAACAACACCCAGTTCGTGACCGTGCTCAAGGACTGGATCGTCCCGGCGGGCATGACGGTCCGCTCCACCACCACCTCCACCAATACGACCTATACGGCCGGCCGCCTCGTTCCGGCTGGAACGCAGCTTCGCTCCTTCGGCACCGGCGTCAGCAACGGCACGCTTCCGGTCGGCTTCAAGGTGCCCGAGGGCGTGTTCCAGAACTTCGACGGCAGGCCCGGCATTTCGCTGGCGACGGCCATCACCCAGACCATTCCGGCCGGCGTGCTGGACAGCGAGGTGACGATCGCCGCCGGGTTCACCATCAGGAAGGGGCAATCGCTCGGGGTCGACGCACGGGTGGCGAAGCCTCTGCATCTGCAAGCGGACTTCTTCCAGAAGGGCTTCGGCGCCTATCATGTGCGGGCAGGCGGCGACATGATCGTCGGCGGCGGCAAGGCGATCGAGGTGTTCGCTCCCACCCGCCGCGTGACGGCCGACAGCTTCGCGGTTCAATCCGGCGCCCGTCCGGAAGACGCCATGTCGCTCTGGACCGCGCCGATGTTCCAGGAAGACGCCGTCAACGGCCGCTTCGTCCAGCGCAAGGGCGCCGATCTGCGGCTGATCGCCAGCGGCCTCGGCGACCAGAGCCGCCCCAGCCCCTATCCGGGCCAGGCCGTCATTCGCGGGGCTCTGTCGATCGGACAGTTCGAACTGGGCGCCGACACGCTGCTCCGGGTCGACGACGGCCGCTCCATCCATGTGACGGCGGCGGACCGCATGCTGATCGAAGGCCGGATCGAGGCGCGCGGCGGCTCGGTGAACCTCGAGGCCGGCCCGGCCGAGAACATGAACCGCCTGGAGACGACCAGCACGCCGATCCTCTACGACTCCACCCGCGCGATCTGGCTGGAATCCGGGAGCGTCATCGACGTGTCCGGCCGGGCGGTCCAGGCGGTCGACAACCAGGGCCTGCGCTACGCCCATGTCTCGGCGGGCGGCCGTATCCATGTGGGCGGCGTGCGGCAGCAGCCGCGCGGCCTGGACGAGCCGAGGGAGCTTACGGCGGCCTATGTGGTGGTGCGCGAAAATGCGCTGCTGGATGCCTCCGGGGCGTCGGCCGAGGTGGACTATCTTTCCTCCAGCCTGCCAAGGCGGAGCGAGAGCCAGCTGATCGCCACGGACGGCGGCCGCATCGCCTTCGATTCGCAATATGGCATCTTCCTGGACGGGGATATCCGCGCGACCGCCGGCGGCGAGGGCGCGTTCGGCGGCGAACTGGCCGTGCAGCTTTCCACGCCCATCCTGTTCGATCCCGCCGCCACCGGCAATCCTCCGCGCGCCGTACCGGAATTCATGCGCCGCCTGCGCAGCATGATCCTGGAGCAGGAGCACCAATCGCTGCTGTCGGCCTCGCTGCGTTATGGCGATTGCATCGCCGGCTGCTGGGCTCCGGGGCAGACCATGGCCGAGGCCGAAGCCACCAACGAAGGCCGCCCCGATGTCGTCGGCAATGCGCGCATCGGCATGGACAAACTGAAGGCGGGCGGCTTCGAAAGCCTGAACCTGCGGACGGACGATGTCATCCTGTTCGACGGCGACACCAACATCAACCTCCGCCGCAACCTGACGCTGTTCGGGACGGTCGCCAACCTCGATCCGGACGCCGACGTGCATCTGGAGGCCGCCTATGTGAATTTCGCCGGCGGCGGGCTGATGTGGGGCAACGACATCACTTACCAGAACAAGGGTCTTGCCGGGGGAGGCACGTTGCCGGAACCGGGCAAGGGCACGATCCGGATCGTCGGCGGCCTCGTCGACATGGCCGGTATCGGCTTCGGCGCCAGCGGCTCCATCGGCCTGTGGGCGGACGGGCAGCTCGAATATGACTATCGCTCGCCCGGGCTGATCGACATCGTCAGCAAGAGCGACATCCGGCTGACCGGCGGAACGGTCTACGCGCAGAGCAGCATCGATCTGACGGCGGCGCAAATCTATCCGGTGACCAACGCGCGGGCCAGCATCCTCGCCGGTGTCTATAATTATCGGATGCCCAACAGCACGTTGTTGGTCAGCACCATCGTTCCCGGAAGCAGCATCAACTTCCACAAGCTGGAAGGGGTGACGCCGGCTGCGCCGCTGTCGCTTTACGGCACGCTGTGGGTCGGGGCGGACATCATCAACCAGGGCGGCAATCTCGTCGCCCCGCTCGGCCAGATCATCATGGGCCTGGGCGGCAACAGCTATTATCCGGGGC
The DNA here is from genome assembly GCF_022014495.1 of Sandaracinobacteroides sayramensis. GTDB lineage: Bacteria > Pseudomonadota > Alphaproteobacteria > Sphingomonadales > Sphingomonadaceae > Sandaracinobacteroides > Sandaracinobacteroides sayramense. The sequence goes on along the minus strand of NZ_JAKLSQ010000029.1, from coordinate 7,376 downwards.
TCGACCAACTGCCGGAAGGCGCAAGCTGGTGGCCGAACGGCAACAACATCACCAGCACGCAGATCAACCTGCTTCCGAACAGCCTCACCTCGGTCAGCGCCAAGGGGCTGAACATCCCGTTCGGCGGCACGACGGACGGCCTCACCTGGTATCGCAACGGCGAGGAAGTGGCGACCACCGGCAACCAGCAGGGTCTGGTCGTGATCGGCGACTTCAAGGCGGAGAAGGGCTCCGTCGTCGACCTGTCCGGGGGCGGCACGCCGACGGGCGCGGGCTTCATTCCCGGCCGCGGCGGCTCGGTCGACATCCTGCAGACGGCGCTGGGCAATGTGAACCCCGGCTACCGCAGCTTCAGCGATCCCGACAGCAAGGTCTACGCCATCGTGCCGGCCTATCAGCATTCGGCTGCGCCGGCTGCGATCGACGGGCACAGCCAGCCGGTGTTCGGGCAGCAGATCGTCATCCCCGAGGGCGTGGAGGGCCTGAAGGCCGGCGCCTACATGCTGCTGCCAGCCGAGTTCGCCACGCTGGAAGGCGCCTATCGGGTGGAGATGGGCAAGATCTCCCCACCGGGCGTGAACAATGTCACCAGGCTGCCGGATGGGTCGTTCGCGCTCAACGCCCATACCAGCATCGCCCATATCGAGGGCCAGTCGGCCTCCCCCTACAAGGTGATCCTCACGCCTTCGAAGTCCGTCGACCTGCATTCGCAGTATGACAAGATGACCTTCGAGAATTTCCTGATCAGCCGGCCGAACACGTCGGTGTTCGGGCATCCCTTGCCCCTGCTGCCGGGCGACGGGAAGGAATTCCTCCTGGCGTTCGCGAAGCCGGATCCGGAATCGGGGAAAACCTCCTTCGTCTTCGAAGGCACCGGCCTGTTCACGGCCGAAAAGGGCCGTCTGGGCGGCTCCATGGCCGTGGTGCCCGGCAATTATGACAATGCCGACAGCATGGAGCTCGAGATCCTTGCGGACGGCGCGACGGCCACTCCGGGCCACGTCTCCCTCTACGCTTCGCAATTGAGCGCGGTGGGCGCCAACATGCTGACGATCGGCGGCCGGGTGATGCTTTCGGGGGGCATCGTCCCCAGCATCTCCATCGTGCCGGGCGGCGCCAGCGTCGGCGCGCAGCCGAACGTCGCCAGCCTCTCCTTCAACAGCTTCAAGACCCTGACGGTGAAAGAGGGGGCCAGGCTTTCGGCGGCGCAGATATTCCTCATCACCGAAGGCACCTCCAGCGTGACGGTCGAGTCCGGCGCGACCCTGTCGACGCTGGGCAGGGGCTCTCCCACCTTCGACACCAACATGGGCTACAACATCACCAATTCCCGTGCCGCGTTCATGCTGTTGTCGAATGGCCTCGTCGAACTGTCCGCCGCCTCGAGCAGCAGCAACAGCGGGCAGATCCGGATCGACAATGGCGCCTCGCTCTACTCCGAGGGCACGCTGGCCTTCGTCACCAACGGGCCGGTGGTTCTCGGCGAAGACGTCAACTATGGCGCACGCTACCTCGGCTTCTCCACCGGCTATGCGAACGTCGGTTCCAATGAATCCCTGACCGAAGCGGCGGCCGCGGGCATCCTGCCGGAGGGCATCGCGCTGACGCAAAGCGTGCTCGACCGGCTGATGAAAGGGGACAGCTCCACGGGCGCTCCGGCGCTGGAGCGGCTGACGCTCAGCGCCAGCCAGTCGGTCAATTTCTACGGCTCCGTCAACCTCGATGCCGGCAGCCAGAGCAAGCTGCAGTTCATCCTGAACACGCCAGCGCTCTATGGCCATGGCTCGGCGGGCGATGTCGCCACCGTCCGCAGCGGAACGCTGGTGTGGAACGGCATGCTGACGAAATCGGGCACCGCCTTCAACGCGCCGCTGGTCGTGGCGCCTCCGGGCGGGGTGATCGCCAACGGCCCCGGCACCGGCAGCGGCACGCTCAACTTCGTCGCCGAGCGGATCGTCTTCGGCTATCAGGACGGCATCGCCCTGCCGAGCGAGCTGGAGCTCGATCGGCTGGCTCTGGGCTTCGCCACGGTGAACTTCCAGGCGTCCGACCGAATCGAGATGAACCAGCGGTCCAGCATTTCCATCTGGCAATCCCAGGCCGCCTTCGGCCAGCCGGGAACCGGCGGCCATGTGAACCTCGTCACGCCGCTGCTGACGGCGGCCGGCGGCTCCAACGTGCGCCTGAAGTCCGGTGGCGAGATGCGGCTGGTCGCGCCCGAAGGCTATCAGCGCCCGGCACAGGCGGCCGGGGCGGAACTGGGCGGCGAAATCCACCTCGCCGGCCAGTCCCTGCTGGTCGACACGCAGGTGGCGCTGCCCAGCGGCCGGCTGCTTCTGAAGGCCATGGACGGCGACGTGACGCTGGGCGGCAACGCCTGGCTCGACATGGCCGGCCGCGCGACGGACTTCTTCGACGAGACGCGCTACAGCTGGGGCGGAGACGTGGAGATCGAATCGGTCACCGGCTCCATCGGCACGCGCTCGGGCGCGTTGGTGGACCTCAGCGCCGACCATAACCATGCCGGCCTCCTGAAGCTGACGGCGCTCGACGGCACGGTGCGGCTCGACGGGGTCAGCCTGAAGGGCAAGGCCCGCAACGGCGGGAATGCGCCCAGCGCCGATCATCGCAACGGCAGCCTCGACCTCAGGGCCGGAACGCTGGCGGACTTCGCGGCGGTCAACCGGCTGCTGAACGAAAGCGACATGACCGAGACGCGCAGCATCCTCGTGAAGCAGGGCGACCTGACGATCGGCGATGAAGTGAAGGCGCGCCATGTCGGCATCGTCGCCGATGGCGGCAGCCTGACGGTGAACGGCCGGATCGACGCCAGCGGCGCAAAGCCCGGCAGCATCCGCCTTTCCGCCCGCGACAATCTCCTCGTCGCCGGAACGGCCGAACTGGATGCCAGCGGCACCGCGCTGCAGGTGGACGGCTATGGCAAGCCGATCGAAGCCTCCAACCGTGCCATCATCGAACTGACCAGCGCCGACGGCACCCTCACCCTCCAGAATGGCGCCACGCTGGACCTCGCTTCGCCCGACGGCGTGAAGCGCGGCCACATCGAGCTGAACGTCGCCCGCCTCGGCGCCAACGACGCGGCGATAGACGCCGGCGGCCAGTTGACGATCAACGGCGCCAGCAGCATCGCCGTCAACGCCTTCGAAACCTATGTGCCCGCCGATGGCACGATCACGCAGGCCGTGCTCGACGATATCCATCTGGAAAGCGACGCCTACATCAACGCCGCCATCGCCAACCAGGCGCTGCTGGCCCGCATGGACGGCCTGCGCGGCGGCGCCAATGCCGGCGCCTTCCACTTCCGCCCCGGCGTCGAACTGGCGAGCGCGGCGAGCGGCAGCCTGCGCGTGTCCGGCGACCTCAACATGGCGGGTTACCGCTATGCCAGCCTGAACCCGAACATAGTGCGCGGCGCCGGCTACGCCGATCATCTGTCGCCGCAATATGGCTCGGGCGAGGCGGGCGTGCTGCTGATCCGCGCGGCCGACGACCTCGACATCCACGGCTCCATCACCGACGGCTTCGGCGTTCCCGCCCGCACGCCGGACGACAATGGCTGGGTGCTCTATCCGGGCGCGCAAGGGGTCAACGACGGCTGGATCCAGGACTATAAGGTGCCGGTCGCCACGCGCCTCGGCGCGGGTGCGCGGCTGCCGGTCGGCTCCAATCTGGGCTACGACCTTCCCGTGAACGGGTTCACCGTCAACTCCGGCACGCAGATCGAGGCGGAGACGCGCCTGTCGCAGGCGATCGTGCTGCCGCGGGAGTGGACGGCGACCGCCGCCATCCAGCTTCCGGACGGCACGACCTTCGCCAGCGGCAGCATCCTGCCGATGGGCACCCAGCTTCCGGCGGACACCATTCTCGGCGCCGGCACGGTGCTGCCGGTCAACGCCAGCCTGCAGGCCATGACCTGGCCGAAGGGCAAGACGCTTCCCGCCAACCTGACGCTTTCCGCGCCGACGCAGCTTCAGGCGGGCGACCTCATCCCGCGCGACAGCATCATCGCGCTGGACGGCCTGTTCGGTTTGATGACCCAGGCGGTGACCCTGCAGTCGAGCTACCAGCTGCTGGGCGACCCGTCGCTCGCGGGCGTCACCACCTTCCCCGGAGGCGTCAACTCGACGGCGGTGCTGGGCTTCGGCATCGAAGTCCGCCAGGGAACGCAGGTGCGCCGCAACATGGTGCTTCCCTTCGGCTTCGAATCCAACGGAGCGATCGGCGCCATCGCGGTCGGCTGGACGACGACGGCGCCGATCTGGGCCAGCAAGATGGCTTTCGAGGCCAATGAGGCCCCGCGCTTCGCCGCTGGCGAAACGGTGTTCGTCTCGTTGGCGACCGGCCATTATTTCGGCGCCGGCACCAGGATCCCGGCTCTGAACGCCACCAACCCGGGCAATCTCTCCATCCGCGCCACGATGGTGCCAGCCGGCACGCCGCTCAATCTGTTCAACACCGCGGCAATCAACCTGAACCGCAACATCACGGTCGCCGCCGGCACGGTGATCCCGGCCGGGGTCAATCTGCAGCCGGTCGGCGGGGTGATGGAGCAGATGCGCCCGACGCAGGCGGATGGAACCCAGGGGCGGATGTGGGGCGCGGCGCCGATGCTGGCGGCGGGCTCGCAAAGCTGGTCCATGCGCTTCACCGCCGGCGCCGACCTCGCCTCGGCCGACAGCCGCGCCGTGCGCGCGGGCGGCGAACTGGCGCTCGCCGGCCAGTCGGGCGACATCACTTTGTCCGACCGCCACTATCTCAATCCCTATGTGACGGCGGCGGATGGCTTCTCGGGCAACTGGCTGACGCGCATGCGGTCGGTGCAGCAGTTCAGCGTGCTGCGCACGGGAACGGGCTCGCTGGATCTGCTGGCGGGCGGATCCTATCGGCAATATTCGCTGTTCGGCGTCTACACCGCAGGCACCCAGACGGCGGATATCGGCACCACCACGCCAGATGGCCATAATGCCTATGCCCAGCCCCGGATGACCCTTGCCGGAGCGGAGAATCTGGCGAACCCTTGGATCGGCGAGAAGTTCGACGGCTACGCCGATTCCGTGCGCGAGTACCGCGCCTGGTATCCGGACCATGGCGGCAATATGCTGCTTTCGGTGCAGGGAGACCTCAGCGGCTTCATGACGGGGCAGAATATCAGCTATCTCAGGGTCGGCAGCGCCAACGTCACCAACTGGCTGTGGCGGCAGGGCGCCTATGGCAATGCGGAAGGAAGCCAGCCCAATCTGGGCGCCGATATCCCGACCGCCTGGTGGATCAACTTCGGCACCTATGCGCCGAACGCCGCGCACGCCGACAGCATGACAGCCTTCTATGGCCAGAATGCGCCGCTTCTGACCGGCTTCATGGGCATCGGCACGCTCGGCGGCGGCAACCTCACCGTCATCGCCGGCGGCAATGCCGGCATGCAGAGCGATTTCGGGATGGCGCCCGGGGACACCTCGTCCAACCGCACGCGCGGCACCGTCAGCAGCGAGGGGATCAACCTCGCCGTTGCCAGCACCGGCCGCGTGACCAGGGTGGACCGGGTGGCCGGCTTCGTGACCGGCGGCGAAGTGGAGCTGACGGGCGGCGGCGAGATGCAGGTCCGCATCGGCGGCAGCCTGAACCCGATGTCGCCCACGGTCGAAGACCAGAGCGACATGGGCGGCAGCTTCACCAACCTGCGCGGCGACATCGACATTTCCGCGCGCGAGATCGGCCGGGGCCACCGCTACAGCTTCTACAGCACGCAGACGGAGCCGCGCGTTCTGTCCGGCATCAACATCATCCGCAACAGCCGTCTGGGCGGCATCACCCTCGTGCCGGGCGACAGCCGGGTGCGGATCAACACCCGCGGCGTGCTGAACATCGCCGGCGTGGGAGACCCGACTTCGATCCAGGAACTGGACGCTACCGGGGTCTCCTATCTGGAAGTCCGTCCGGCGAGGACGACGACCACCTATTACTGGCTGGAAAACAACAGCTGGTGGGAGCCGGCCGGAAGCCCGGTGCCCGAGGACTATCTGCTGTCGGGGGCCTGCTCGACGGAAGGCGACTGCCGCATGGAGACGGTGGATCACCCCGCGTCCACGACGCGGTTCGACGGCGGGCTGCTGCGCAGTTCCTTCACCTCCTGGCGCGACGACACGGCCATCCATCTCTTCTCGGCCGGCGGGGACGTCTCCCCCGTCTCGATGGGAACCGGCAATGCCGCGCTTCGGGACAACCGTTTCTGGTATCCGCCGACGCTGACGGTCACCGCCCCGGGCGGCAACATCCACTGGTCGGCGCCGATCTGTGGAAACGATTGCCGCAACGGCATCCCGGCGCTGGAGCTTCAGGCGTCGCCCGAAGGCCGGGTGGAGTTCCTGGCCGGCGGCTCGATCATGGGCAACAGCCTGCTGTTCCAGGATGGCTGGGGAACCTTCCCCTCGGTGATGCCGATCGCCATGTCGGGGATGTCCAACAGCCCCGAACTGATGCCGAACCTCTATCGCCCGGCTTGGAGGGGCGTGTACGCGCGCACCAGCGTCGGCAGCCCGAATGCGCCCGCCCTTTCGGGCAACACGATCGCTATCGGCAGCAACCTCGCGTTCCAGACCGACAGCAACCGCGGCCGCCTGTTCACCGGCCTCAAGGATCCGGCGCTCTTCTATGCGACGGGTGGCGACATCAGCGATTTCGCCTTCGGGATGATCGGCTGGAACCAGCAGGAGCCCTATTACATGAGCTCGGGCTCCGCCCGGATCCGCGCCGGTCGGGATATCGTGCATCTTGGCACGATCCCGTCGGTCGGTTGCGGACCCACTGGCCCGGAAATCTGCCGCAGCACCTACTATATCCCCGGCGGCCCGTTCCATGTGGCCGGCCTGGTCGTCCACAACGACCCGCGCGACATCACCTATATCTCCGCCGGCCGCGACATCATCTACGCCAACATGTATGTGGCGGGGCCGGGCAACATGATCGTGGAAGCCGGCCGTCACGTCTATCAGGGCGACAGGGGCCGCTTCACCAGCGTCGGGCCGCTGTTCGACCTGAACCCGGAAACGCGGATGGGCGGAGCGGCGATCACGGTTCTCACCGGCGTCGGCGCCGGCGGGCCGAGCTACGACGCCTTCGCCAGCCTCTATCTGAATCCCGCGAACCGCGCGAACCCGGAATATCCGCTGGTTCACCCGGAAAATGAAGGAAAGGTCGCCCACACCTACGAGGCCGAACTGATCAAATGGCTGGCCGACCGCTACGGTTATGAAACCGGCAGCCCGCAGGAGGCGATCGACTATTTCAACCGTCTCCAGCCCGTGGAGCGTGGCATTTTCACCCGTCAGGCTTATTACGACGAGCTGAAGGCGGGCGGC
>NZ_JAKLSQ010000028.1 GCF_022014495.1 Sandaracinobacteroides sayramensis | reverse complement strand
AGGGGCGTCACGCCCCTGCTGGGTCCAGGGCAAAGCCCTGGCCGCCGGAGGCAAAAAGCCCCTACCCCCGAACCAACCGCACCAATTCCTCCACATGTGCGATCGGCGTGAACCGATCGATCCCATGCCCGAGGTTCAGAATATGCGGCCGCCCGCGCATGGCCTCGCGCACATCCGCCACGGCCCGGCGCAGCGCTTCGCCCCCGGCCTTCAAGGCCAGGGGGTCGACATTCCCCTGCAAGGGCAGCGAATCCGGCGTGTTCGCCACCACGAAGCGCAGATCGGTCGCCTCATCCACGCACAAGGCGGAAACCCCGGTCTCCCGCGCATAGGCGGGCGCCTTCTCGCCCGCGCCGCGCGGGAAGCCCAGCACCGGCACGCCCGGATGCCGCTTGCGCAACTCGTCCACCAGCCAGGCGGTGGGCGCCACCACCCAGCGCTCGAACTCCTGCACGGCCAGGCTCCCGGCCCAACTGTCGAACAGCATCAGCGCGTCGGCACCGCCATCCACCTGCCCGGAAAGATAGTGCAGCGTTTCCCGCGCGATGGCATCGATCAGCGCCTGGAACCGCGCCGGGTCGGCATAGGCCATCAGCCGCGCGTCGGCCTGGTCCTTCGATCCTCCGCCGGCCACCATATAGGTCGCCACCGTGTAGGGCGAACCGGCGAATCCGAACAAGGCCTTGTCCGCCGCCAGCTCGGCGCGCGCCTTGCGCGCCGTCTCCCACACCGGCAGATAACGGCTCCGCTCCGGCTGCAAGTCCTCCAGCCGCGCGGCCTTCAGCGGCGGCGCCAGCCGAGGACCCTCACCTTCCGCAAAGCCCAGATCCTGCCCCATCGCCCAGGGCACGATCAGGATGTCGGAAAACAGGATCGCCACGTCGAAGCCGAAGCGCCGGATCGGCTGCATCGTCACCTCGCAGGCGGCGTCGCTGTCGGTCGCCAGCGCCAGGAAGCTGCCCTTCTCCGCCCGCAGCTGCAGATATTCGGGCAGGTAGCGCCCGGCCTGGCGCATCATCCAGAAGGGCGGCGGGTCGACGGCTTGGCCGGACAGCACGGTAAGGGCAGCGTTCATGCCCCCCCGCTTATCGGCCCCCCGTGCGGCGCGCAAATCCGCGGCGGTTTCTTCAGAACAAGTAAAAGATTTATATAGATTTGATGACAGTAGTGGGCCTGTGAGTCCCGTGGATCGTTTTTTGTCCACAGGCCAATCCACATGGCGGGGCATTTCCAAGTTTCTGGACTTGCCCATGGAATCGCGCTTTTCCAACCCTTGTGGATAGGCCCTGGAAATTGCTCCACATGCGGAAAAACCATGCGGAATCCCGCGCGAACTCCGGGACGATTGCACCAGCCCCGCCCTTCACCCCGCTTTTCCATCGATTCGTGCCGGCTTTCGGCCCGCTTTTCCGCCGTTTTTTCCACAGGCGTCGCCGCCGCTCTGGATTATGACAATCGGCCGGGGCATGGGAGCAGGCGTGACCCGCCTGCATCTCCATCTCGTCTCGGATTCCACCGGCGAAACGCTGGAAAGCCTGGTGAAGGCCGGCCTCGCGCAATTCTCCGGCGTCGACGCCGTCAAGCATTACTGGCCGATGGTCCGCTCCGAAGGCCATCTGGACCGGGTGCTGGAGGAAGTCGCCCGCGTCCCCGGGCTCATCCTCTACACCCTCGTCGCCCGCTCCGTCCGCGAACGCCTGGAAAACCGCTGCGCCGCGCTCGGCCTCCCCGTCATCGCCGTCATGGACCCGGTCATCGCCGGCCTCGAACGCATGCTCGGCACCCGCGCCGCCTCTCGCCCCGGCGGCCAGCACCGCATGGACGCCGCCTATTTCGGCCGCATAGACGCCATCCACTGGACCATGGACCACGACGACGGTCTGATGCCGCACGAATGGGAGGACGCCGACCTCGTCCTCGTCGGCGTCAGCCGCTCCAGCAAGACCCCCACCTCCGTCTATCTGGCGAACCGCGGCTACCGCGTCGCCAACATGCCCTTCGTCCCCACCCGCCCCCTTCCGCCCGAACTCTTCGAGCTGAAAAAGCCCCTGGTCGTCGGCCTGACCGTCTCCGTCGAGCGCCTGAGCCAGGTCCGCCGCGCCCGGATGCTGGGCGAAAACGCCGCCCAGTTCGGCGCCAACTACACGGACCCGGAAACCATAGCCCGCGAAGTCGCCGCCGCCCGCCGCCTCTTCGCCGACCGGGGCTGGCCGGCCATAGACGTGACGAGGCGAAGCATAGAAGAAACCGCCGCGGAGCTGGTGAACATGCTCAGCATGCGCGGCGTAACCGGCCGATGAGCCGGACAATCAGCTCGTGGAGCCTCCGGCGGCCAGGGCTTTGCCCTGGACCCAGCAGGGGAATGTTTCCCCTGCACCCCCTGTTCTCGACGCAGCGCCAAACCGGCCGAGCCGTTCAGACAACCAACCTTCCACCCCGTCCCCCCGGGCTTGACCCGGGGTCACGAATGGCCATTGCCGATCAAACCCCCCAACACAGCCGCGCCCGCAACCGGTTCCGATTGCCTGCGGCGCTCGAACCACCCAGCGCCGCAGGCCATAAACCCTCCCATCAGCCCAACCCCGCCGCACACCCCGAGAACCGGGGGTGCAGGGGCGTCACGCCCCTGCTGGGTCCAGGGCAAAGCCCTGGCCGCCGGAGGCAATGAATGCTGATCCTCGCCAGCGAATCCGCCTCCCGCAAATCCATGCTGACGGCAGCGGGTGTCACCTACACCTCCCACCCCGCCCGCATAGACGAATCCGGAATCACCGAGGAGCTGCGCGGCCACCCGGTCCGCGACGTCGCCGACCGTCTGGCCGAACTGAAGGCCCGCAAGGTCAGCCAGCAGCATCCGGGCGCTTTCGTCCTTGGCAGCGATTCCATGCTGGAGATAGAGCGCGGCCGCTGGCTGGAAAAACCCTGCAGCCTCGAAGGGCTCAGAATGCAGCTCCGCGAACTGGAAGGCCGCGCGCACCGGCTGATTTCCGCGGCGGTGATCGCGCGCGACGGCGAGCCGCTCTGGCGGCATGTGGAAGTCGCCCGCCTCACGGTCCGCCGGTTCAGCGAGGACTGGCTGGAGGCGTATGTCGCCGCCTGCGGCGAGCAGGTTCTTGGCAGCGTCGGCGGCTATCATCTGGAGGGTCTGGGCGCGCAGCTTTTCACGAAGATCGAAGGCGACCAGTTCACCGTGCGCGGCCTGCCGCTGCTGGCGGTGCTCGGCTGGCTCAGGGAAGCGGGGGAGTTGCAGGTTTGAGGTTCGCGGAGGTGATCGGCGACCCGATCGCGCATTCGAAATCGCCGTTGATCCACGATTTCTGGATTCGCGCGCTGGGTCTGCGGGCGGAGTATCGCGCCGTGCATGTCAAGGCGGCGGACCTCGCCGATTATTTCCGCTCGAGGCGTCTCGACTCGGAGTGGGCGGGCTGCAACGTGACCATGCCGCACAAGGAAGCGGTGCTGGCGCATGTCGATGAAGCGGACGAGCTTGCGGCGCGGTTGAACGCCGCCAACACCATCGTCAGGCGCCCGGATGGCCTGCTGGTGGCGGGCAACACCGATGTGGATGGTGTCGCGGAACCGCTCTCCAGGCACCGGATCGGCGATTATCCCGATCATGTGGCGACTTATGTGCAGATCATTGGCGCCGGCGGCGCGGCCCGCGCGGCCGTGTTGGGGGCCGTGAAAGCAGGTTATGGCGATTTCGACATCTTCAACCGCTCTCCCGCCAGAGCCGACGTCCTGGCGCAACTGGCAGGCTCGCCCTTTGGCAAAGGCCATCCGCTGGAATCGCTGGGACCTGTTCGCAACCCGACGGACGGCGCCTCCGAGCAGCGCTACAGCCATATCCTGATCAATGCCACCAGCATGGGCATGCACGGCGAAAACCCGGTGCCCGTGGATCTCTCCGCCTATTATCCCGACACCATCGTTTTCGACATGGTCTATTCCCCTCTGGAAACCTCGCTGCTCGCCCAGGCTGTAGCCCATGGTCTGCGCACGATAGACGGCCTGGAAATGCTGATCGGCCAGGCGGCCATCGCCTTCGAACGCTTCTTCGGCGCCGCCCCCCCGCGCGACCGCGACCCGGAACTGCGCCAACTGCTGCTGAGGGAAGCGAAATGAAGCCCAGGCGCCCCATCGTCATCGGCCTGACCGGCTCCATCGGCATGGGCAAGTCGAAGGTCGCGAGCAAGTTCCGCCACCTCGGGCTTCCGGTCTTCGACGCCGACGCCGCCGTGCGCGAAGTGCAAGGCCCGGGCGGCGTCGCCCTCCCGGCGATCGAAGCCGCCTTCCCCGGCACCACCGGCCCCGCCGGCGTGGACCGGGCAAAACTCGGAGCCGCCGTCTTCGGCAACCCGGAGGCCCTCAGGAAGCTGGAAAAGATAGTCCACCCGGCCGTCGGCGAACTGCAACGGCGCTTCCGCCGCAAGCACCGCGGCCGCCGCGCCATCGTGCTCGACATCCCGCTGCTGCTGGAGGGCGAAGGCTGGAAAACCGTCGACCTCATCGCCGTCGTCTCCGCCCCCTTCCATGTCCAGCGCGCCCGCGTCCTCGCCCGCCCCGGCATGACGCGCGAAAAGTTCCACAACGTCCTGAAGCACCAGATGCCCGACGCGCGGAAGCGGCGACTGGCGGACGTGGTGATCGAAACCGGCCGGGGCCGGCTCCTTACCTTCCGAACCGTCCGCGCCATCGCCCGAGCGTCGCTGGGCAGCCGTATAAGCTGAAGTCGTCCAGCCTGGGGAGCCTCCGGCGGCCAGGGCTTTGCCCTGGACCCAGCAGGGGAATGTTTCCCCTGCACCTCCTATTCTCGACGCAGCGCCAGACCGGCCGAGCCGTTCAGACAACCAACCTCCCACCCCGTCCCCCCGGGCTTGACCCGGGGTCCAGCTTCTGAGCGGGCACGGCGGTGGAGGCGGAAAGCTGG
>NZ_JAKLSQ010000027.1 GCF_022014495.1 Sandaracinobacteroides sayramensis | reverse complement strand
GGGATGAGCGACAGGTTCGTGACGGCGGATCATGGCCGGCGCCCCATCGGGTTGGTGGAGACGGGGGCCGACACGGCGGGCGGCCGGATCGACACACCAAAATTCTCGCGCAAGCGAAGGCGGGTGCCGGATCGGCTGGCGACGCCGACCTCGAGATCGGGCGAGCCGGCCTGTGCGACAGACACGTCCCGCGAAGCTTGAGCCTCGCGCTGCGCGATCCGCGCCGCCTCGGTGAGCGCCTGCGTCGCGCAGTCGAGATGCCCGGCGCGCTCGCCGGCGATGTCGACGACGACGCAAGGGGTGCTGTGGGCGCTGTCGGCGGGCTTGCCGCCGATGCGGACCGGCGCCGGCTCCAGGGCCGGCTCCGCCGCAGCCCCGAGGTTGAGGGCCGGCAGGACCGGGCCGGGCGCCGATGGCCTGTCCTGCACCCCGGCAGCGCTTGCGGGCAGGCCCGGAGCCGCGAGCGCGGCCAGGCCGGCGGCCACAAGGGCGCGACCGCTCGACCGGGCCGTGACAGGAAGGCGCGCTGCCGTCGACATCGCCGGCTCAGAACTTCGTGTTGAAGTCGAGGAACAGGCGATCGACCGAGAGCGGCGGGCCCGCCACCTCGTCGGACGACGCCCAGCGCAGGCCGAAGAGCGCGTTCCTGGCGACGCCGTAGCTCGCCCCGGCAAGCCAGCCCTTCGCGTTGGTGCCGCCCAGCCCGAAGTCGGAGTCGGCGAACCCGTCGATCACCGCGTCGGAGGCCAGGTGGCGATAGGCGAGATGGAAGCTCCAGTCGCCGGGCTCGGCCGACCAGTCGCCCTGGCCATGGCCCATGGCGAGGCTGCCGACCGCCAGACGCAGCTGCCAGCCGCTGTCGCCGCCCTCATATTCGCCGCCGGTGGTGATCGCGCCGATCGTCGTGCGCGGCGAGAAGTTGTTGAGGGCGAGAGGCGTGATCGCTGCGCGGTCGAAGCCGAGGTTCTTCACATAATCGCCTTCGAGCCGGATCCCGATACGCTCGGAGACATCATATTCGAGCTGGCCGCGCAGGTTCAGCATCTCGAACTTCGATCCGAGCCCAAAATACTGCACTTCCGGGCTGCTGCCATCCGGGACGCTCGGATCGGCGGTGATCTGGCGCAGCGCCACCATGGTGTTGCCGAACTGCTGGAAGGCCGGCCGCGTATAGTCGGTGTCGAACACGTCCTGGTCCCAGCGGCCGGGCGAGGAGAACCGGCCCTGGACGCCATCAAAATGGAAGTAGCCAACGGCGAGCCGCGCGCGGATATTCTCGGCGGGGCGGAAGTCGAGGCCGGCCTGCGCCGCGAACAGATATTTGTCGGTGGATTTGAACGGCCCCGCATCGCGCGAGCCGAAGTTCATGCCGGTGTTGAACACCGGGAAGGCCCCGGCCGAGCCGAACAGGCCGAACTGCTCCGACACCGCGCCCCGGCCCGAGATCGCCAGCCCGTCGAAGTTCATGTCGTTGTCGAACACCAGGTCCGACGTCCAGAAGGGATTGGCGAAGCGCCCGAGATCGACCTGGAAGCCGGAAGCCGGAGTGAGCCGCAGCGACGCGCGGTCCAGCCATATGTGGTATTTGCCGGTGCCGTCGCCGCCCAGCGTCTGGTTGGTCGAGACCGGGCCGTTGTCGGCGCCGGTGGCGAGGCGGACATCGGCCCGGATCCAGTCGGCAACTTCGGCGCGCACCCCGAGACGCGCGCGCAGGCGGAAGCGGCGGCGATCCTCGTTCACATTGAGATAGGGCGGATTGACGTAGCCCGGCGTGTCGGGATTGACCTGGAAGCCGCCGCCGTCGTTGATCGCGCCCCAGTTGGGGAAGTCGGGATAATTCTCCTCATTGTAGAAGCGGCCTTCGGCGCGCACGCGCACGTCGCCATAAAGACTGATGCGCCGCGTCCATTCCGGAGTCTCGCCCGGCTTCGCCCAGCCCTCGGCCTGCGCCTGCCCGGCGAGCTCGGTGCGCACCTGCTCGACGATCTGCTCGCGCACCACGTCGGGGACATAGGGGATGACCTGGGCGCCGTCGGCGTCGACGCCCCCCGGCGGCAGCGGCGCGCGGACCTGCGGCTGCGGCGAGGCCGCACGGGCGTTGCGCAGCATGCGCTCCGCCTGTTCCTGGCTGATGAGCTTCTCGGCGACGAACTGGTCGAGCAGCGCGCGCGGATCGACCCCCTCGTCGCTCTGCCCCAAGGCCGGCGCGGCTGCCAGTGTTGCGCCTGCGGCGCAGGCCATCAGCGCGGGTTTGAAGTTACGGATGAAGGCAGCGGACATGAGATGGATCCCCCTGGGAGTTGAAGCGTCGGTGAGCTGCGCGGACATCGGTCAGCCTCCCGAGCGGGCGTTGAGATTGAGCCGCACCACCGGCAGGCCGGGCGGTGGCGGCGGACATTGGAGGCCGGTCAGGACCTCCTGGACGCGGGCGTTGCGGCGCTCCTCGCCGCCCGAAGTCGGGCGGACAGCGGCGATGCGGCCGTCCGGCTCGAAGGTGACCGCGACCTGCATCGCGTAGCGGCTCCGGGTCAGATCCCGATCGCCTTGAAGCGCGCCTTGCACGCAGCGCTGCGCGACCGCCGCATAGGCGCGATGCGCGTCGCCCATGCCGCCGCCCGCGCGGCCGCCGATCACCGTTCCCGTGCCCGTGCCGCGCTGCAGGCCGTAGTCGGACGGGCCCGCACCCTCGCGGGCGGTGAGGGCGCTGTCGCCCGGCGCGCTATCCTGCGACGGCGCCTGATCGGGCGGCGGCGGGGTGTCGAGCGGCTGCTCGAGCGGCGGCGCGATCGTCGGCTCGGGCGGCTGCTCCACCTCTTCGGGCTTCGGCGGCGGCGGTGGAGGCGGCGGCGGCGGCAGGATGACCCGCGTCGTCTTCATCTCGTTGGGCCGGTCGCTGACCGACTGCCAGCTCAGCATGTTCCAGACGATCGCCACCACCAGCCCCAGGCCGACGACCGCCAGGACACGGCCGAAGGTGACCGGCGATTTGCGGCGCGGTCCGCTGCCGCCCGGCGTCATCAGGGAGGAAGCGGCCATCACGCGCCGCCTTCGGGCGGCCGTGTGGAGGCCATGCCGAGGCTGGGAACGCCCACCTTGGAGGCGAGGTCCAGCACCTGCATGATCCGGTCGTACTGCACGGCGCGATCGCCGCGCAGGATCACCGCCAGGTCCGGCGTCGTCGCGATGGAGCGGCGAAGCTCGCCCTCCAGCTCCGACATCGACACCGGAACCGCGTCGATCGACACCGTGCCGTCGTTCGACACCGCGATCACCCGGCTCTTCTGGCTGTCCAGCGTCTTCGCCGAGGAGGCGGTCGGAAGATCGACCCGGATGCCCTGCACCGCGGCCGTCGTCATGAGGATGAAGATGATGAGCAGCACCAGCACCACGTCGACGAACGGGGTGATGTTGATCTCGTTATAGGGCTTCTTGCCGCCCCCGACCTGGATACCCATGGCGTAAGTCTCCTTATGCCCTGGGCTCAGGCCGCTTTGGCCGGGATGGGAGCGGGCGCCGGCGCATCCTGCCAGGTCTCGGCGATGCGCTTCTCCAGCTCGTCCACGAAGATGTCGTGGTCGGCGGTGATCTCCTCGATGCGGCTGAGCAGATAGTTGTAGCCGAAGAGCGCCGGGATCGCGACCGCAAGGCCGGCGACCGTCGCNCGCCGCGACCGCCGCGAAGGTGATCATCACGCCCAGCACCGTGCCGAGCAGGCCGATGAACGGGCCGCCGGAGATGGCGATCGTCAGCAGCACCAGCCGCGCGTTCAGCTTCTGCCCCTCGCGCACGCGGCCCGCATCCAGCGCCGAGCGGATCGCCGCGATCGACTGCGAGCGGATGGCGAAGCGGCTGCCGGTGGCCTTGCCTTCCTGAAGGCGCTCGGTCAGCTCGCGCCGGCCGATGTCGTAGAGCCGGCCCAGCGTGGAGCCGGCCGCCGCCGCGCCCGGATCGAAGGCCGGAAGCCCCTCATGGCCTCCCGCCCGGCGCGACAGCCCGGCATAAGCCTCCAGGAACGCCTCATTGGCCTGCCGCACCCGGCCGATCAGCAGCCCCTTGGAGATCATGATCCAGATGGCGACCAGCAGCATCAGCATGCAGATGATGATCACCACCCAGGCGTCGAAGGTCAGCGCCTTGAACAGGATGCCCATATAGCCATGGCCGCCGCCAGTCTCGACCTGCTGCGGCGTGTCGGCCGTCACCAGCCGCGGCGACTGGCCCTCGCTGCCCGCCGCGAGCTGGAACGCCGCCTGCGGCAGCGCCGCGCCCGCCACCCGGAACTCGTCGATCTCGCCGGCAAAACCCTGGCCGAGAACCGGCGCGCCGGTCGCGGCGGCGAGAGCCCCGGCCACTTCGCCCGAGGGCCGGCCGTCGATGTAGAGGAGGCTCTTGCCGCCATCGTTCACCAGCGCGACATTGGCCCAGCCGCCAGCCGCGAGCGCGCCCCCCGCCGAGCGGCTGCCGCCCTGGTCGATGTAAAGCTGGCCGTCCTGCGCGACGAGGCTCACCGCCCCCGGCAGCGTGAAGAGCGTGCCGCCACCGGCTCCGGGCTCGCCGGGCTTCACCCAGAAGCTGACCGAAAGCGGACCCTGCGCGAACGCCGAGGCCGGCAGGGTGACCGGGTTCGTGCCGTCGAGGAGCAGGCTCTGGCCGATCAGGCCGCCGGCGTTGCGCCCTTCGCCGCCGGTCGCGTGCGCGCCGTTGGCGGTGGCGTCGCGCGGCGCGCCTGCATTCTCGAAGTGGTAGACCAGCCGATAGTCCGGCCCGAAGGTTCCGGCGACGTCCTGGGCCGCGGCGGCTTTCGCATTGCCGTAATAGGCATAGATCGCGTTCGCCTGCCCGGGCTGCAGGCCCTGCACATCCACCCAGACCAGCGCCTGTTCCTCGGCCGGCGCCCACTTCTCGATGTGGAACTTCAAAGGCGTGCGGTCGTCGCCGGCCACGAAGC
>NZ_JAKLSQ010000026.1 GCF_022014495.1 Sandaracinobacteroides sayramensis | reverse complement strand
GGCTTAGCCGCGCTTTTTCTTTCTTTCCTTCCCTGCGCCCAAACGGACTCGCGCGGCTTGGCCGCGCGGCCGTTCGTGCAACAAGACCGAAGCTGGCCGGAGCGAGAGCCGGCCGGCGGCAAAGCCGCCGAGTCCGGCCGGAAGGGCAGGGAAGAAGAAAAAAAGCGCGGCAAAGCCGCTCCCCGTCGGACGGGCCGCGGCTAGAGAGCCGCGACTCCGCCGGCCGTGCCTGCGGCGAGTCTGCGGGCCTTCGGACGATTTCTACGAAATCCTCCTCCAGGCCGCAGCCGCCTTCGGCCTCGTCACTGAGGCCCGCCACCCCCCGCACCCGGCATGGACCCCACCGTGCCAAGGTTCCCGAACAGATCCTCCAGCAGCGAAGCCTCGCGGCCCAGCGTCGGCGTGCGGTCGCTGTTGGGCGAGATGTTCGCCACCTGCTCCAGCCCGCGCCGCTCGACACCCGCCACATTGCCCGCCTTGTCGAAGCGGATGATCAGCACCCGCTGCGTCTCCGGCTTGGGCCGGGCGAAGGCGAGCTGCTTGGTGTTGCGGGAGACATAATACCAGGTGTCGTCGCTCCACTGCGCGGCCATGGTCGGGCGGCCGAGCGCCTTCTGCACCGACTCCTTGTTGTCCACGCCCGGCTGCACGGAGGCGACCAGTTCCTCGTCGGCGATATAGCCCTGATTGTTCATCATCTGCTTCGAGGTGCTGCAGCCGGCGAGAGCGGCGGCGAGGGCGGGCAGAAGGATCAGGCTGGTCTTGGGCGACATTCGGGCAAAGGCTCCGTCAGGATGCTCGGGCGTCCGCTTGATAGGCGCCTCTCTCCCGGCCATATGCGGCGGGAAAGGCGCGCTTGCAAGCAAGGGTGCCGGGCTGGCTCGATTCCCGACTATCGCGCCAGCCAATGAATTGCCCCTGAACCGAAGGATTTCCGCCTTCATGTCCTTCCTGTCCCGCATCCTGAACCCGCCGCCGCCGCCGCTTGCCGATTTGTGGAACTGGATCACCGCGACCGCCCGCGAGCCGCGCTGGTATCTCCGCCACGCCGTCGCCGACACGGTGGACGGCCGCTTCGACATGGTGGCGCTGGTGACGGCGCTGGTGATGCTGGAGATGGAGGGGCGGGGGCTGAAAACCGAAACCTCGGTGCTGACCGAGCGCTTCGTGGACGACATGGACGGGTCGCTGAGGGACATCGGCATCGGCGACATGGTGATCGGCAAGCATATGGGGCGGGTGATGGGGGCGCTCGGCGGCCGGCTGGGCAGCTATCGCGCGGCGCTGGTGGAGGAAGGCGACGCGCCGCTCGCCGAGTCGCTGGCGCGCAACGTCTATCGCGGCGAGCCGCCCGAGGGCGCGGCCCTGGATCTGGCGCAGGCGGTGCGGGCGCTGGCCGCGCGCATCGCCGCGACCCCGGATGCCGCCCTGCTGGCGGGAGATGTGGCATGAGCGAAGGCGGGAAGGGTGGCACAGGCCAGTTCAGCCTGAAAGTGCCGCTGGCGAAACTGGGCAGCCGGCCCTTGCCCTTCCATCTGGAAGCGGATGCGGTGGTCCGCGCCGGGCTGGTGGAGCGGTTCGGCCTGGCCGGCCTCGACCGGCTTGTGGCCGATCTGGAAGTGTCGCGCGAGGGGCAGGGCGCCCGCGTCTCCGGGCGGTTCGAGGCGGATGTGGCGCAGACCTGCATCGTCTCGGGCGAGCCGGTGGCCGCGCATGTGGCGGAGGCGATCGCGCTGCAATTCCAGCCGGACATCGCCGCGCCGGGGCAGGAGATCGAGCTGGAGGAAGAAGCGCTGGACGTGCTGCCGCTGGAGGGCGAGAGCGTCGATCTCGCCGAGGCGGTCGCGCAGTCTCTGCTGCTGGCTCTGGACCCCTATCCGCGCGCTTCGGAAGAGGTGCTGGCCCGCGCCCGGCGGCATCTGCTGAGCGAGGAGGAAGCCGCCGAGCTGGAGGCGCAGGCGAAGGCGGCGACCAACCCCTTCTCGAAACTCCGTTCGAAATGAGCGGCTTGCCGGCCGACCCGATCCCGGTCCGCACCACCATCTTCGAGCATATGTCGGCTCGGGCCGTGGAGCGCGGGGCGATCAACCTGGGGCAGGGGTTCCCGGACGGCGCCGGCCCGGACTCGGTGCGGCAGGCGGCGGCGCGGGCGCTGCTGGAAGGGCCGCACCATTATCCGCGCATGCGCGGGACGGAGCCGTTGCGGGCGGCGCTCGCCGGTTTCTACGCCGATACGCAGGCGCTCGCCTATGATCCGGCGGCCGAGATCGTCGTCACCAGCGGCGCGACCGAGGCGCTGGCGTCGGCCATCCTCGCGCTGCTGGCGCCGGGTGACGAGGCGGTGATCCTGGAGCCCGCCTATGACGCCTACGCGCCGCTGGTGCGGCGGGCGGGGGCGACTCCGCGCTTCGTCCGCCTGCAACCGCCGGAGTGGCGGGTCGGGCGGGCGGCGCTGGAAGCGGCGATCACGCCGAAGTGCCGGGCGATACTGGTGAACGATCCGGTGAACCCGACCGGACGCATGCTGGACTCCGACGAGCGCGCCATCCTCGGCGAAGTGGCGCGGGCGCACGACCTGCTGATCGTCGCCGACGAGGTGTGGGAAGAGGTTCGCCCGGCGGCGCGCCCGCATGTCTCTCTGGCGGCCGACCCGCTGCTGCGGGAGCGGGTGGTGAAGATCGGCTCGGCCGGCAAGATTTTCGAAGTGACGGGCTGGAAGGTCGGCTGGGCGCTGGCCGCCGCGCCCATCGCCGCGCGGATCGCCGCCACCCACCAGTATCTCACCTTCACCACATCGCCCGCCTTGCAGCAGGCGGTGGCCGAAGGGCTGGCGGGGGAACGGGCTTGGCTGGAAGGCATGCGCCGCGCGCAGGAAGCGAGCCGGGCGCGGCTGGCGCAGGGGCTGGCGGCGGCCGGCTATGCCGTCCTGCCCTCGGAGGCGACCTGGTTCCTGTCGATCGACCTCGCGGCTTCGGGGATCGCCAGGACGGACGTGGAATTCTGCGCCGAACTGGTGGACCGGCATGGAGTCGCCGCCATTCCCGTCAGCGCGTTTTTCGAAGGGGAGGGCGCGCCTTCCAACGTCGTGCGCTTCTGCCATGCGAAGGCGCCGCAGACCATCGACGCCGTGCTGGAACGGCTGAAGGCCGCGCGGCCGCGTTTCGGCTAGGTTGGGAAGCTATACGAGCCGTTGTTATAGTTTCCCTTCACCCCGGGCTTGACCCGGGTCCAGCTTTCTTCCTCGAACGCTGCGCCAGCAGAAAAAGCTGGACCCCGGGTCAAGCCCGGGGTGACGAGGGGGAGGGGAATATGAACCCCCGGCCCTAGAAGTCCGAGCAGATTCCGTTCTTTTCCCAATCGCCGTAGCGGGTCGGCTCCGGGCCGTCGCGTCCGCCGATTTCGGGCGGCAGCGGCTTCGGCTTGCCGGGCGTTGCTTGCGGCACATCCTGTGCCTCTTGCTTTTGGGGGGTGTCTTTATCGCGCATGGCACAGCCCTTAGCATGCGTTCGGACAGGATAAGAAGGGGTGGGACGCGGCATGAGCGAACTGCAGGGAAAAGTGATCGCGGTGACGGGGGCCGGCAGCGGCATCGGCCGGGCGCTGGCGCTGGGACTGGCGCGGCGCGGCGCGACCGTGGCGCTGGCCGACCGGGACGAGGCGGGGCTCGCCGAAACCGTGCGGCTGCTCGGCAATTACCCTTGCAGCTACAGGGTGTTCGACGTGACCGATCATGCCGCGCTGAAAGCCTGGATCGACGCCGTGCCGGCGGAGTTCGGCGGGCTGGACGGGATCGTCAACAACGCCGGGCTGTCGGTCGTCGCCCCGTTCGCCGATTGCCCGCGTGGCGATTTCGACCGGGTGATGGCGGTGAACTTCGACGCGGTGGTGGAAGGCTGCCGGCAGGCGCTGCCGCATGTGAAGGCGCGCGCCGCCGCGCAAGGGGCGGGGTGGATCGTCAATATCTCCAGCGTGTTCGGGCTGATGGGCTACCCCACGCAAAGCGCCTACAACGCCTCCAAATACGCCGTGCGCGGCTTCACCGAGGCGCTGCATCTGGAATTGCTTGAGACCGACCCCAATGTGCGGGTGATCCGCGTGCATCCGGGTGGAATCAAGACGAATGTTGCCCGCAACGCCAAGGTGGTCGCGCATATGCCGGGCACGCCCGCCGATCTGGACAGCGCCGCCGCGTTCGAGAAAGCCGCCCGCACCACGCCCGAGGACGCCGCCGAGACCATCCTGCGCGGCATGGAGGCGGGCCGGCACCGGGTGCTGATCGGGCCGGACGCCCGCTTCGTCGACTGGGTGGTGCGGATTTTCCCGGTAAGCTACTGGAAGCGCATCGGCCATTTTCTGGGGGCCGGCGAAGGCCGTTGATTTTCCGCCAGCTTCCCCCAAATAGCTGAGCCATGAATCATATTCGCACTTTCATGCTGATGGCGGCGATGGCCGCCCTCTTCATGGGCATCGGCTGGCTGATCGGTGGCCAGTCCGGCATGACGGTCGCCTTCCTGATGGCGGCGGGCATGAACCTGTTCGCCTATTGGAACAGCGACAAGATGGTGCTGAAGATGCACCAGGCGCAGGAAGTGGGGCCGGGCCACCCGCTGTTCGAGATCGTGAAGCCGCTGGCGGAACGCGCCGAACTGCCGATGCCGCGAGTCTATATCGTCGAGCAGCCGCAGCCCAATGCCTTCGCGACCGGGCGCAACCCGGAAAACGCCGCCGTCGCCGCGACCAGCGGGCTGATGCGCATGCTGGACCGCGACGAGGTGGCGGCGGTGATGGCGCACGAACTGGCGCATGTGAAGAACCGCGACACGCTGGTGATGACCATCACCGCGACTCTGGCCGGCGCCATTTCCATGCTAGGGAATTTCGCCTTCTTCTTCGGCGGCAGCCGCGGCAACGGCCAGTCCAACATGCTGGTGGCGCTGGTGGCGATGATCGTCGCCCCGATCGCCGCGGCCCTGGTGCAGATGGCGATCAGCCGCACGCGCGAATATGGCGCCGACGCCATCGGGGCGGACATCAGCGGCCAGCCGCTGAAGCTCGCTTCGGCGCTGGCGAAGCTGCAAGGCGCGGCGGAGCGGATTCCGAACCCCGTCGCCGAAGCCAATCCGGCGGCGGCCGCGCTCTATATCATCGAGCCGGGGCTGGGCGGGGTGCGCGACAATCTGTTCAGCACCCATCCGGCGCCGGAAAACCGCATCGCCGCGCTGGAGGAAATGGCCGGCAGCCTGCTGCCGCCCGTGGCCGTCGCGCCGGCGCTGGAGCGCAGGCCGAGCGCCCTCAACCCGAACGCCCAACAAAGGCGCCGCAATCCCTGGGGCTGACAGCCGGGCAGCGCGCCCGGAGGATGTGCCGGGGCTGGCGCCCCGGCGCGCGGCCGTGCATCTGCTGCATGCCGTGACCGTGCTTGGCCGCCCGCTGGACGGGCAGCTCGACCGGCATCTGGCCGGGCTTTCGCCCAGCGACCGGGCATTGGCGCGGGCGCTGACGGGCGGAGTGCTGCGGCATATGCCGGGCCTCGATTCGCTGATCGATTCCGCCTGCGCGAAGCCGCTGCCGGCGGATGCGCGGGCGCGGCAGGTGCTGCGCGTGGCGCTGGCCGGCCGGCTGCTGCTGGATACCCCGCCGCACGCCGCCATCGCCACGGCCTTGCCGCTGGTGGAAGGCGGGCCGCGCCGGCTGGTGCATGGCGTGCTCTCCACCTTGTTCCGGGAAGGGGCGGAATTGCCGCCGCCGTCGCTGCCGCCCATCTGGGCGGAGCGTTGGGGCAACGCCTGGGGCGAAGCCGAGGTGGCCGCCGCCGCGCATCGCCTCGCCGGCGTGCCGCCCACCGATCTGGCGCTGAAGGATGCCGGCCGCACAGCCGAGTGGGCGGAAAAGCTGGGCGCCGTCAGCCTGATGCCGGGGCATCTGCGCCTGCCGGGCTCGCAGGCGGTGGAAGCGCTTCCCGGTTTCGACACCGGCGACTGGTGGGTGCAGGACATCGCCGCCGGCTTGCCGGCGCGGCTGCTGGGGCCGGTCGGGGGGCTGGAGGTTCTGGACCTTTGCGCCGCGCCCGGCGGCAAGACGCTGCAACTGGCGGCGGCCGGCGCGCGTGTCACCGCTCTGGACCTGTCCGCCTCCAGGCTGAAGCGGCTTCGCGCCAATCTGCAACGCACTGGCCTCGACGCGCAGGTGGTGGAAGCCGATGCGCTGATATGGGAACCGGGACGGCGGTTCGACGCCATCCTGCTGGACGCGCCCTGCTCGGCGACGGGCACATTCCGCCGCCATCCGGATCTTCTCTATCTGAAGGCCGACCTCGATCTCGGCCGGCTGGTGGCGCTGCAGTCCGCGTTGATGCGGCAAGCCGCCCGCTGGCTGAAGCCGGGCGGGCGGCTGGTCTACGCCGTCTGCTCGTTGGAGCCTGCGGAGGGCGAGGGGGCGTCGCCCCCCGCAGGGCTCCAGGCCGACCCTGTCGGCCTTTCCGAGCTTCCACCGGGCCTGTCGCCCGCTGGAAACACCGTCCGCACATTGCCTTCGCTTTGGGGGGAAGCCGGCGGGGCGGACGGGTTCTTCATCGCCCGTTACCGGGCTGGTGCCTGAGCGCCGCCGCGCTTAGCGGCAGCGGACATTTCCTTTCGCCAGCTCGTTGCCCAGCACCGCGCCCAGCGTTCCGCCGATCACGCTGCCCAGCCGCTTGTCGCCTTCGCGGGCGATCACATTGCCGAGCGTTCCGCCGGCAAGCGCGCCGACGATGAGGCCGGTGGTTCCATCCTGGCGGCGGCAATGCACCTGCCCGTTGGAGCCCCACCAATAGGGCTGCTGATAACTGGCGCCACGCCAGTTCTGATTGCCATAATAGGTGGAACCATTGTTCCAGCCGTTCTGCGTGTAGCGATTGCCGTTCCAGCCATTGCGATTGTCCCGGCGGCTGTCGGCGCGGACTCCGTCGCGATAGCCCTGCGCATAGGCGCGCCGATCGTCCCGGCGAGCGTCCTGGCGGACACCCTGCCGATAGCCCTGAGCATAGGCCCTCGATTCGCCGCGGCTGTCGCGCCATTCCTGACGGCCACGGTCGCGGCGATGATCGTCGGCAAAGGCAGGGCCGGCAAGCGAAAGCGCGGCGAGACCGGCAGCGATGGAAGTGATGGCCCTTTGCATTGTGGAACCCTTTCCTGATTGTGGGAAAAGATTGCGATAAGGCCACTTGCACTAGTCTGAAGCGGCCGTTCATCGGCAAGACAGGCTTCGCCGCGGCGGCTAGCTTGGGGCCTCATATTCCCCTTCNGGGTCCAGCTTCTTGGCTCAAGCCGGCCGGAAAGCTGGACCCCGGGTCAAGCCCGGGGTGACGGAAAGTATATCAATTCCTTGTATGGGCTCTCGACCTGGAGCATGTCCCGTCCAAATGGAATCGTTGGAACGGGAACCTGTTCGGAAAACAAGGAGTTAGAGCGGCCGTTTTGATTCAATCAAAACGGGATTCGTTCCAAGGAGGCGCATCATGCGGATATGGATCACAAACGGGCTTGCCTCGGCCGCTCTGGCGGCCGGAGCGCTTCTGGGGGTTTATGCGGCGGGGCCTGCGCTCGGTTCCGGCCCGGTGCGGGAGATTGCCGTCGCCGCGAAACCCGTCCCCCTCAGCACCGCCGATGCCGCCGCCGACCGTGTGGGACGGCTGCGGTTCCTGGGGGCGCTGGTGCTGGAGTCGCCCGACAAGCGTTTTGGCGGCCTTTCCGACCTGTTGTGGGAGCCCCGGTGCCAGCGGTTCCTCTCCGTGTCGGACACCGGAAACTGGGCGATATTGGAACCGGAAGAGCAGGGCGAGCGCCTGACCGGGCTGAAAGCCGCCTGGCTTGCGCCGCTTCTGGACGAGAAGGGCGCGCCGCCCGCCAGCAAGACGGCGGCGGATGCCGAATCGCTCGCCCGAACGGCGGATGGCGACATCTGGGTGTTTTACGAGCAACACCACCGCGCCGAGCGTTACCATGGGGTGAGCGCCTGCGAACCCGCCTCTCTGGCGCTGCCGGCGAAGGAGCGGCGCCTGTTCCCGGGCACCGAAGGCTGGCCGGCGAATGGCGGGATGGAGGCGACGGCGGCCCGCGGGCAGTCCTTCATCATCCTCGCCGAATCGGTGCCGGCGGCGGACGGCGGGCGGCAGGGTCTGGAAGCGGGGGACGGGCCGGTGCCCCGCCTTTTCCGCTGGACCCCGCCCGAGGGGCATGAGCCGACCGGCATGGACCTGTTCGAAGGCGCGGACGGCAAGACGCACATGCTGGTGGTGCATCGCCGATTCTCGCCCTTCACCGGCGTTTCGGCGGCCATTTCGGAAGCGGTGATCGACGAGCCGATTGCCAGCCATGTGGCGGGGCAGGAGATCGCCCGGCTGGCGCCGCCGCTGACGGTCGACAATATGGAGGGGATCGCCATTCGCTCCGAGGGCGGGCGGCGCTATGTCTATTTGCTGTCGGACGACAATTTCAACCGGCTGCAGCGCACGATCCTGATGAAGTTCGAGCTGCTGCCGGAATAGCCGATATGCCAGAAAGGCCGCTTCGAGCGGATCGAAGCGGCCTTTCTTTCAATCGGGCAGGCTTTCAATCAGGCAGGCCGACCCGCCCCGCAGGGGCGGGAAGGGGTTTCAGGCCGCGGCGGCTTCCGAAACCTTCTTCGCCACATCGCGCTTCAGGCGACGGGCACGCAGGCTGAGGTCGGAATCGCTGGACTTCAGCAGCCAGTTGTCGAGACCGCCCACATGCTCGACCGAGCGCAGGCCATGGGTGGAGACCTTCAGGCGCACCGATCGGCCAAGCGCCTCCGACATCAGCGTGACCGCCTGCAGGTTGGGCAGGAAGGTGCGCTTCGTCTTGTTGTTGGCGTGGCTGACATTGTGGCCGATCTGCCGACCCTTGCCCGTGAGCTCGCAAACGCGCGACATGTGGGTGTTCCTTGAATCTAACTCGTGTCGTGAAACCCGGCGGCTGGGCCGAGCGAAAATCGAAGCGCGGCCCATAGCTCCCGCCACCCCATGCGTCAAGTTTTATCCCCATCCGATCGCTGCAACCGGAGGCTGCCGCAGAGCCTGTCCGCACAGCCCGTCCACTCAGTCCAGAGCGACCCGGCCGGCGAGTTTCCGGTCGGTCGCGAGTTCGCTTCGCGCCAGCCCTTCGGCCACGCCATGTCTGTCGCGGGCGGAGCGGTCCTGGCTCATCTTGCGGGCGCATTCGATGCGGGTGATCGGTATCCGGACGCCGACAATCCCGCGCAGCAGCTTTGCGATATAGTCTCCGGGCGCATCGGCAAGCGTCCATGGCCGCTCGCGCGCCTGCTCATGCAGGTCGGAAAGCCGCTCCACAACGGCCAGCAGCGAGGCTTCATCCTCGAAAAACCGAGCCGGGCCATGCGCGTGCACGACTTCGTAATTCCAGGTGGGAACGGCCTTCCCATGCTCGAGCTTGGAGGGATACCAGGAGGGGGAGACATAGGCTTGCGCTCCGGTGAAGATCACCAGCGCCTCGCCAGCCGGCGCCTGCTTCCATTGCGGATTGGCCCGGGCGAGATGGCCGTAAAGCGTGCCTTTCTCCCCTTTCTTCTCGTCCAGGAACAAGGGCAGAGGCGTGGCTGCAAGGCCTTGCGCTGTCGCGGTCACCAGCGTGGGCAGGCGCGCCTCGCGCATGATCCGGTAAGCGACGGCCGGATCCCGTTCCTGAAAACCGGGTGGAATATGCATCGGGCCTCGATAACATGGCCCGTCGCCATCGGCCAGAAACCAGCCGCTCGCGCCATGTTCAGGCGGAGTAATGGGAAAAGGCGTTCATATTTCTTGCCCGAACGGCTGGACCCGTCTTTCCAGCCATGCCAATAAACCGCCCGTGCCCGTCTACGCGATCCATTGTATCGACAAACCCATGCAGCAGCCGCTGCGCGCCGCCACGCGCGCTGAGCATCTGGCCTATCTGGAAAGCGCGATGGAGCAGGTGGTGGTGGCCGGGCCGCTGCTGGACGACGAGGGGACTCCGATCGGCTCCATGCTGCTGATGGAATTCCCGGACCGCCGCGCCGCCGTCGCCTTCGCGGCCGACGACCCCTACGCTAGGGCCGGCCTGTTCGCGAGCGTCGCGGTGACCGCCTGGCGCCAGGTTTTCCCCAAGGCCTGACGGCCCCACTTCACTCGACCGCCGAATAGACAAGCGTGCGAAGCTGGCGGCGGACCGGCCAGGTGGAGGACGGAATGAGCTGCGTCAGGAACAGCACCGTCATTTCCTCCGCCGGGTCGACCCAGAAGAAGGTGGAAGCGGCGCCGCCCCAGAAATAATCGCCATTGTTGCCGGCGACCATCGTCTTGTGGATGCCGGTGGTCGTCGCGAATCCCAGGCCGAAGCCCACGCCTTCATAGGCGGCTTCCGAAAAGGCGGAGCGGGAAAGCTGCGGCAGATCCTTGCCGCCGGGCAGGTGATTCGCCGTCATCAGCTCCAGCGTCTTGCGGCCGACGAGGCGCGGCTTGCCGGTGCGCAGCGCTTCCGCGAACTTCAGATAGTCGTCAGCGGTCGAAACCAGCCCGCCGCCCCCGGAAATGAAGTTGGGCGCCTCCAGGAAGGACGAGGTCTCGGCCTGATCCTGCACGTCGAGCCCGCCCTTGGGGTTCGGCTGGTAGCAGGTGGCCAGCCGGTGGGACTGGCCCTCGCGGACGTGGAAGCCGGTGTCCACCATGCCCAGCGGGCGGAAGATGCGCCGCTCCAGAAACTGCTCGAAGGGTTCGCCGGCGATCACCTGCACCAGCCAGCCGACGACGTCCGTCGCCACGGAATAGTTCCACCAGTCTCCGGGAGAGAATTCCAGCGGCACGTCCGCCAGCAGGTCGATCATCCGCTCCAGCGTCATATCGCCCTTTTCGATCTCGCCGATCCCGAGCTGGCGATAGGCGGCGTCGACATTGCCGTTGAGCTGGAAGCCATAGGTCAGCCCGGCGGTGTGGCGCAGGAGATCGATCACCAGCATCGGCCGGGCGGGCGCGCCGGTCTTCCAGCCGGTCTTCAGCGTGCCGCCTTCATAGACCTGGAGATGCTTCCACGAGGGGATATAGCGATGCACCGGGTCGTCGAGCTGCAGCTTTCCTTCCTCCACCAGCATCATCAGCGCGATGGAGGTGATGGGCTTGGTCATGGAATAGATGCGGAAGATCGTGTCGTCGGCCAGCGGGCGGCCGCTGGCGATGTCGGCATGGCCCTGGACGTTCGAATAGACGGTTTCGCCCCGATGCAGGACGCGCACCAGCGTTCCGGGCAGGCGGGCAGGCTCCAGATAGCTGGATTTCAGAAAACCTTCGATGGCCGTCAGGCGCTCATGGTTCAGCGGCATATCTCTCCCTTTGCATCGAGCCGGAACTGGCGTAGCAGCGCAAACGCGCCAGAAAAAGGCGGAACGACCGAATGTGGGTGGTTAGCTCAGCGGTAGAGCATCTCGTTTACACCGAGAGGGCCGGGGGTTCGAAACCCTCACCACCCACCACGCGGTTCAGGCTTCCACGCCTTGGGGCAGGGCAGCGTCTGCTGCGAAATCGCGGCCTTCAAATAGTTGTAAGAAACTGTTGCTGCACTGCAACGGACACAGGAATCCGCGTGCGGAATGTCAGGCTTCATCGGTTCGACGCAGCGATGCAACAAAAATGTCATGGTGTCGGACCAATGGCGCTCCCGATCGCTCGTTACGGTTTTTTCGTGGCTGGCGAGTCGCCGTTTCCCGGCCGGGAGATCGGGCGACCCAACATCCGTCCCAATACGCAGGGGTTCAAAATCTATGGCACTCAGGCTCACTTCCATGCTGCTGGCGGGTCTCCGCCTTGGCGCGTCGGCTTCCGTCCTCGCGCTGGCGGCCACATCGGTGCACGCCCAGGAAGTAACTGGCACCATTCGCGGCGAAGTGCAGGACGACGCCGGCAACCCGCTTGCCGGCGCGACGGTCACCATCACCCACGCGCCGTCGGGCACCCGCTCGGTGCAGACGACGAACGCCACCGGCACCTTCTCCGCTCCGAACCTTCGGGTCGGCGGTCCTTATGATCTGACAGTTTCCGCCGACGGTTTCGATGAAGCCAAGGCCACCATTTCTAGCCTTGCGGCCGGCCAGCCGCAGCGCATCGCCGTCACTCTGGTTCCGGCGGGGCAGACGATCGAAGTGACCGCCTCGCGCCGTTCGAACGTCACGCTCGCCAGCGGCCCGGCGACGATCCTGTCGGCCAACGACATCGCTGGCGTGGCTTCGATCAACCGCGACGTTCGCCAGCTCGCGGCTCGCGACCCGATGGTGTCGCTGGACCCGACGAACGGCACGGGCGCCATTTCGATCGCCGGTCAGAACAACCGATTCAACCGCATCACCGTGGACGGCATCGCCTTTGGCGACCCCTTCGGCCTTGAGGCCGGCGGTCTCGCCTCGTCGCGCGGTCCGGTTCCGCTGGACGCGATCGGCGAATTCTCGGTGGAAGTCGCTCCGGCCGATATCCAGCAGGGCAATTTCCAGGGGGGCGCCGTCAACAGCGTTCTCAAGTCCGGCGGCAACGAGTATAATTTCACCGGCTTCTATTCCTACACGTCGGACAAGCTGGGCGGCACCCGCACCCGCGACATCCGCGTCGATCGCGACTACAAGTCGACGGTGTGGGGCGTGCAGGCGACCGGTCCGATCATCAAGGACAAGCTCTTCTTCGCCGTCACCTATGAGCAGATGCAGAACAAGACGCCGTCCGATGTCGGCCCGGCTGGCGAGAATTTCGCCAACACACTCGCGGCCGTCACCCGCGCGGATGTGACGAAGGTTCAGGAAATCGCGAACCGCGTCTACAATTACGATGCGATGGATGTCGCGGAATCGGTGGACGAGAACGACAAGAAGCTGGCGGTCAAGCTCGACTGGAACATCACCGACAACCACCGGGCAGCCTTCACCTACATCTATTCCAAGGGCGATCTGCTTGCGGGCCAGACCAGTGCGAACCAGGTCGGGGCGAGCAACCCGACGCTGTCGCTGCAATCGAACAACTATTCGCAAGGCTCGATCAACCATTATTGGGTCGGCCAACTCAACTCGGACTGGTCGTCCAACTTCTCGACCCAGGTTCGCGTGAGCTACAATGATTACAAGCGCCTGCAATCGCCCTATAATGGCCGGGATTTCGGCCAGTTCCAGGTTTGCTTGACCGATACACCGACGGTTGGAACTACGTCACCCAACTGCGCTGGCGGCGTTGGCCGTATCCAATTCGGTCCCGACGTCTCGCGGCAGGCTAACGAACTGACGGTGAAGACGCTCGGAACCGAACTGCAGGCACGCTACCGGCAGGATCGCCATGATGTGAAATTGATCGTGGAGCGCCGCCAGCAGGACTATAACAATCTCTTCGCGCAAAACGTCTCCGGCAACTGGCGCTTCGATTCTCTCGCGGACCTGGAAGCCCAGCGTGCGAACAGCCTCTTCATTGCCACTCCGGTGAGCGGCGATATCAACGATGTGGCTGCGATCTTCAAGGCCACCACCTGGACGTTCGGCGCGCAGGATGTGTGGGACGCGACCTCCGATCTATCGCTGCAGTTCGGCCTTCGCTACGACCTTTACGAAATGGGCGACCGGCCGGCTTTCAACCAGGCCTTCACCGATCGCTACGGTTTCACCAACACGTCGACGCTGAATGGCCGCGGCGTGTTCCAGCCGCGCTTCGGCGCCAACTGGCGGCCGACCGATCGCCTGACCGCAAGGCTGTCTGCCGGCCTGTTCGCCGGCGGCAGCCCGAACGTCTGGCTTTCGAACAGCTTCTCGAACCCCGGCCCCTTGCTGGCGAGCAGCACCATCCAGCGGACGGCCAATGGCACGTTCTCCATCAGCGACATTCGTGGCCTGACGCCGGAAGAAGTGCAGGCGCTTGGTGCGGCGACGCTGAACGGTGTGACCGGCGGCACGGGCATTCCCAATGCCCTGCTGGAAAAGCTCCGCACCGCCGGCCCGGCTCTCGCCGCCACCAACGCCATCGACCCGAGTCTGCGCCTGCCGTCGCAATGGCGCGTCGCCGGCTCGGTCAACTATGAGGCGAACCTCGGCGCTCTGGGTGATGACTGGAACTTCGGTGCCGATGTCGTCTGGTCGCGCGTCAAGGACGCCTGGACCTGGACCGACCTGCGCTCGACCCCGAACGGCAAGTTCCTGCCCGACGGTCGCCCGCAGTATATGGCCGGAGTCACCGGCAGCAACAACCAGGACTTGCTGATCTACAACACCGACAAGGGTTATAGCTGGAACATCGTCGGTCATTTCAACAAGCGGTTCGACTTCGGTCTTGACGTGAACGGCGCCTATACTTGGCAGCGCGTGCGGGATGTCAGCTCCGCCACTTCGTCCACGGCAGGCTCGAACTTCGGCAACGCTGCGGCGATCGATCCGAACCACTCCGCCTATGGCATCTCCAACTACCAGCGTGACAACGCCTGGCGGCTTGGCGTCGGCTATCAGAAGGAGCTGTTCGGCGACAATGTCAGCCGGATCGACCTGTTCTTCAACTCGACCTCGGGTCAGCGTTACAGCTACACCTTCCAGGACTCGACCTCGGGGCGCTCGGCGGTGTTCGGCACCACGGGCACCAACAACCGCTATCTGGTCTATGTGCCGGACGTGTCGTCCGCCACGGCCGATCCGCTCGTGCAATATGCGACGACGGCCGACTATGAGAAGATGCGCGACCTGGTGCTGAACGGGGATCTGAAGGGGTATCAGGGCAAGATCGCGCCGAAGAACATCGGCCGCTCGCCGCGCTGGAACAAGCTGGACCTGCACATCAGCCAGGAAATCCCGTTCGTCTTCAGCGGCAAGGTGGAAGTGTTCGCGGACTTCGAAAACGTCCTGAACATGCTGAACAAGGATTGGGGTTCGCTGCGCCAGGTCAGCTTCCCCTATTATGCAACCGTCGCCAACGTGGCCCTGAACGCGGACGGCAGCAAATATATCTACTCCAACGTTCGCAACCCTTCGCTCACCAACTCGTCCACGATCTCGATCTGGCAGGTTCGGCTTGGGGCGCGTCTGAGCTTCCGCGGCCTCTGAGAGGTCCGCTGATCTCAAAAAAAGGGGGCGGTGCAATATTGCGCCGCCCCTTTTCTTTTGCTGGGCGAACGGCTAGCGCAATCCGCCTGCGACAGGCCCCTGTGGCGGAATTGGTAGACGCGTCCGACTCAAAATCGGATGCCGCAAGGCTTGCCGGTTCGAGTCCGGCCGGGGGTACCAGACGGCAGCGGTGTGTAAGGCTTGCCTATCGTGGCGGGCCTCTAGCGGTCGGCCAAAGCTGGCAAAGCCGAATTCAGGTTCCGCCCGCGCCGCATATTGATTTCCCAACTGATAATCAGTTGCAAAAATGGTTGGCAGAACCCAGATTCGCCGGGCAATAGGCGCCCAGTCGCGTCTAGCTTCGAAGGACCAGGGTATGCGCCGTATAGCGAAAACCGCCAGCTATTGGTGCGTGCATATCACCGTGGCAGTTCTGCTCGCCTATTTGCTGACGGGCAGCCTGTCCGTGGCCATGGCCATCGGCTTTCTGGAACCCACCGTTCAGGCCGTCGTCTTCTATATCCACGAATGGCTTTGGGAACGGAAGTCGGGCCGGATATCCACCTGAAGCCTGTCAGGCGCCGGCTGCCGGCGGCCGGGCATGCGGCAGGTCCACGCCGTCCAGCTTCCAGCCAAGGCCGTCGCGGCGGAACAGCAGGGCCGGATGTCCCTCGCCTTCGGCCAATTGCAGGCGAAAGCGCTCGAGGCCCTCGCGTTCGATTTCCAGTTGCGGGGCCGCCAGCAGGGCCAGGCTTTCCAGGCCCACGGGCGCGGACCATTCGCCGGCGGCCTGCAAGGATGCCAGCGCAAGCCCCATGGCTTCCGGCGACAGCGCGCTTTCCACCATCTGGTCGACAAAGCCCATCGCCAGCCCGATCCCCAGCGCTTGCAGCGAATTCGGCGGTGCGGCTTCGGCCTCGGCGGCGAGGCGTGCCCGAATGGCGGATTTCAGCGAAGCGCGGAGTTGCGGGAAATCGACATGGGCGGCAAAACGCTCGACATCCCCTGAAAGGGCGGCCCGCTGCATGGCGTGCACGGTGTAATAGGGCGACGCCGCATACCATCCGCCACCTGCCAGCAGGGGAAGGCAGAGGAAAGACGCAAGCATGAGATTCGCCCGCCGAGGCAAGCGGCTGGATCGCTGCATGAAGGAATGTCCCTGGCGATGGTTCGCGGATGGCGCATTCCTGGAACAATCCGGCGGAACCGCGGATGAACGGCTTTCTATTCTTCCGCCGTTCGGATCAGCGGCGTTCCCTCCAGCGTGCGCTGCACCGGACATTTGGCGGCAATCTCGATAAGCTTCCTGTGCTGTTCCGCCGTCAGGTCCGGGCCTTGCAGCCTGATCCGCTTGGTGAACACGTCCTGCCGCGCATTGCTGGCGCCTTCGCCGCCCTTCTGGTGCGTCAGCGTCACTTCCACATGCTCCAGAGGCCATTTCTGCTGCTCGGCATACCAGCGGATGGTCATGGCGGTGCATTCGCCCAGCGCCGCCGTCAGCAGGTCATAGGGGGCTGGCCCCAGATCCTTGCCACCGGCGTAATCCTGCGGCTCGTCCCCCAGCAGGTCATGGCCGGATACCTGGATGGCCACGGAATAGCGGCTGTCGCCATTTTCGCGCACATGGGCGGTGGTCAGCTTCTCGGCCATTTTCAGTTCCCCAATTGCCGTTCATGGAAATAGCGCTGCATTTCGGCCCGCAAGGGTTTTGCCAGCAGATAGAGGCCGATGATGTTCGGAACCGCCATCAGGAAATAGACCGAGTCCACGAAGTCCACGATCTTGCCCATTTCCAGGATCACCCCCAGCGGCAGGATGCAGCAGAAGGCGGCCTTCACCGCCAGTTCCCGCTTGCGCCCATGGCCGAACAGATATTGGCAGGCTTCCGCCGCATAGAAGCCGTTGGCGATGACGGTGGCATAGGCGAACAGGAACACCGCCACCGCCAGCAGCATGGGAAACCAGCTGGAAATGGTGGCGAAGGCGGCGGTGGCGATCTCCACCCCCTGCAGGCCGCCGTTGGTCGCCGGATCCCAGGTGCCGGCCACCACGAAGGCGATTCCGGTGATGGTGCACATCACCACCGTGTCCATGAACGGCTCGATCAGCGCCACCAGCCCTTCGGAGGCCGGCTGCCGCGTCTTCGCCTGCGCATGGGCGGCGACCGCGGTGCCGAGGCCCGCCTCGCAGCTGTAGATGGCGCGGCGCATGCCGGTGACGAAGGCGCCCAGCATGCCGCCGAAGGCGCTTTCGGCGGTGAACGCTTCCGAGACGATGAGGCCGATGGCGCCCGGAATCCGCTCGAAACCGGCGAAGAGGATGGTGAGGCAGCCGGCCATGAAGATGAGGCTCATCGCCGGCACCAGCACCGATGTGGCGCGGCCGATCCAGCGGATCGAGCCCAGCAGCACCAGCGCCACCATGAAGGCGAAGAACAGGCCGAAGCCGAGGCGGCTTTCCACCCCGAACTGCTGGGCGACCGGCGGGAAGGCCTGGTTCACCTGGAACAGCGACAGCGAGCCGCCGATCATCAGGAAGGCATGGAACAGCCCCAGCCCGCGCCCCAGCTTCGGCAGGCCGATGGAGGCGAGGCCGCGCTCCAGCGTCACCCAGGCGCCGCCGCGCACCCGCCCATATGACAGCTCCTCGCGGAACATCAGGCCCAGCGTCACCTCGGCGCATTTCAGGCCCATGGCGAAGAGGCCGATCACGAACATCCAGAAGATCGCGCCCGGGCCGCCCACCGTCAGCGCCACGCCGATGCCGGCGATGTTGCCAAGGCCGATTGTGCCCGAAAGCGCCGTGGTCAGCGCCGCGAATTGCGAAACCTCGCCCGGGGCGCTCGGGTCCCAGTAGCGGCCGCGCAGGATCCGCCAGGCTTCGGAAAAGCCGCGCACCTGCGGGATGCCCAGCCAGAAGGTCATGAAGACCATGGCGACCGCCAGCCACAGCACCACCAGCTGCACCTCCACGCCGCCGATGGGCACGGTGGCGAAGACGAAGCCGGAAAGCCGGTCGATCCCCGCTTCGATCAGGGCGATGGCGCTCATGCCGCGGGCTGCATCCGGGTGTCGAT
The DNA here is from genome assembly GCF_022014495.1 of Sandaracinobacteroides sayramensis. Classification (GTDB taxonomy): domain Bacteria; phylum Pseudomonadota; class Alphaproteobacteria; order Sphingomonadales; family Sphingomonadaceae; genus Sandaracinobacteroides; species Sandaracinobacteroides sayramense. The sequence continues at coordinate 40,352 of NZ_JAKLSQ010000026.1, read as the reverse complement.
CTGTTCCAGCATCCAGGGGAAGAAGGGGTTGGAGCTGACCCGCGCCAGCGCCGCCGGAGAAATGCTGAGCACGCCATTCTCGCCGCGCGTGGCGAGCGCGCCCAGGGACACGCCCTGCACATCGGCCGGGTCCGGGTTGGCGCCGTAGAGCCCGTCCGACAGCGGGAAGGGCAGGGCGACATGGCCGAGCGAGAAGAAGTCCCGGCGGTAGGGCGTCGCAAGCGGCGCGTCGGTCGAGCCGGTGGCGCCGGGCTCGAAGCTGCGCACCACCGTTTCCGCGTTGCCCGGCGCGGCGTTGGCGATCACCCGGATGCGGTAAGGCTGCGGCGATCGCGGCAGCAGGCCCTCAAGAGCCCGATCCGCCGAAGCGCGGACGAGGGGGCCGACATAGGCGGCGCGGTTCACGTCGAACAGCACCAGTTCCGAGCCGTTGGCCGGCAGATGCTCGAACAGCCCGGAAACCACCGCCTGCGAGCTGACGGTGGAATCGACGGCGGACTGGAAAGCCAGCACTGGGGGCATTTTCTGCACCCGGCCGCTTTGCTTCGCACTTTCGAACTTCTGCGCGAGCACATTCGTCAGCCGATGCGCTTCTGCTCCGGCCTTGACCGGGAAGCTGTTGTATTTGAAGGGGTTGTATTCCGGTATCACATCCAGCCAGGCGGCGTTCACGAAGGCGGGGAAGATCGCCGGCAGGCCGGCAAGGCCGGTGAAGCGGGCGAAGCGCGTGAGGCCGATCATCGGCGATACGAGGACGATCTGCTGCGGCTGCCCCAGAGCCGGATTCTCCAGCGCGTCGAGCGCATGGCCGACGGCGAGCGCCCCGCCGTTCGAATAGCCGACGAGGTGGATCGGCTTGCCCGGCGCCGCGCGCATCGCCTCGCGCACGCCGAGCCTCGTCGCCGCTTCCCATTGCTCGACATTGGCCTTGGTGAGCCCGGCGGGCACGGTGCCATGGCCCGGCAGGCGCACGCCCACCACCGCCCAGCCGCGCGCCTGATAATGCAGGCCGACATGGCGCAGGCTGTAAGGCCCGTCCGTCAACCCGTGCAGCAGCACGGCGACGCCGGCGGGCTCGCCGGCGGGGCGCAGTTCGAAGCTGCGGTTCCAGTCGGTCGGCAGCTTCGGGGCGTGCATCGGCGCGTTGGCCCAATAGCGGTTCTGCGCAAGCTGCTGCGCCTTCGGAAGCTTGTCCACCACTTCCGATTTCACCTGCGCGAACACCCGTTGCTCGCGCGCCAGCCAGCCCTTCCAGTCCATATTGTCGATTTCGCCCGGCGACGGTTCATCGGGGGCTTCGGTATGCCACAATTGCAGCGGCGGCCCGCGCATCGCCTGGATCGCCCGGACAATGAACACGGCGGCCAGCAGCGCAAGAGCTGCCAGCGCCAGGAATCTGATGAGGCTGAAAATGGCTGTCATGTGCCTTTGCTAGCGGCAAACCCGCTTCGCGCAAGAGCGCTTTCGCTAAGCCGGCTTCAGTTGGATACAACGCAATCCGTCACCCCGGGCTTGACCCGGGGTCCAGCTTTTTTCACGGGCGAGGCGCTGGACCAAGAAAGCTGGACCCCGGGTCAAGCCCGGGGTGACGAGAGGCGGCGACAGATTCTGGCCGGTCGATGCTGGCCGGGTGAGGCGGTTCGCACTTCTTCACAATTGCAAGGGCGGTGCGCGCTTTCCCGGACTGGCTGGCTTGGTTAACTGTAGCGGAAATTCTGGAAGGGACTCGAGGCTGCACCATGCTGCACTGGCGAATGGCATGGTTGTGGCTTCTGGTGCTGGCCCTGCCGGCCCCTGTGCTGGCTGGGTGGAAGGTGGCGGAAACGGCGCATTTCCGTGTCTATTCCGAGGGGCCGCAAAAGCGGCTGGTGGAGCAGGCCGCGCTGCTGGAGGATTTTCATCGCCTGCTGCAGGACAGGACCGGTCGCCATCCGGCGGCCGGAGCGCCGCGTCTGGACGTTTTCCTGGTGAAGAATCTGCAGGAGGCCACCCCCTGGCGGAAGCTCGGCGGCAATGTCGCGGGCTTCTATCGCGCCGATCGCGGACGGATTTCCGTGATCGCGGTCGATCCCGGCGAGGGCAATGACGATCTCGCCGACACGGCGCTCGGCGGGCAGCAGATACTGCTGCATGAATATGGCCATCATTTCCTGCTCGGCACGGCCGGGGTCGCCTATCCGCCCTGGTATGTGGAAGGATTCGCCGAATATTTCTCCACCGCGCGTTTCCGGCGGGATTCCATCGAGATCGGGCGGATCAGCGGCAATCGCGGCGTCTGGCTGGCCGGGGCGGAGTGGCTGCCCATGGAAAAGCTGCTGGCGCGCACCCCGGCGCTGGAGCGCCACTCCGAAAGCGCCATGTTCTATGCCCAGAGCTGGCTTCTCACCCATTATCTGTTCCGCACGCCGGGCATGCGCGACCGGCTGGTCGCCTATCTGACGGCGACGGCGGCCGGAGCCGATCCGGTGGAAGCCTTCCGCAGCCATATCGACCCGGATCTGCAGGGGTTCCAGCAAAAGCTCCGCCGCTATCTGGACGAGACGAGCTTCAGCCGCCTGCCGCGCACTGCGGGCACGCCGGCCTCCGTTGCCGTCAAGCCCTTGCCGGCGTCGGCCGGCAGCCTGCTGATGCGGCTGGTGTCGATGGAGCATGGGCTGCCGGAAAGCCGCACCGAGGCGGCGCGCGAGGATGTGCGGGCGCGCGCGGCGGCAGCCGGGCCGGATGCGCTGGCCAGCCGCGCGCTGGCCCTCGTCGAGTTGCAGAACGGCAATCGGGCCGAGGCGCGGACGCTCCTCGACCGGCTGCTCGTGGCGGAGCCGGACGACCCGGACCTTCTGCGCTGGCGGGCGATGGCGGCGGAAGATCTTGCGGAATCGCAGAGATTTCTGGACCGCGCCTTCGATGCCGCCCCGAATGACTGGCGGACGCTGCACGCCTATGCGCGCCTTTACCAGCCGGCGCGCCGGCCGCTGCCGACCCATGCGCTGGACCTGCTGCTGCGCGCCCATGACCTGGCGCCGCAGGTGACAGAGGTGGTGCTGGATACCGCCGTGGCCCTCGCCCGCGCCAATCGCCTGCCCGAGGCTGCGAACATATTGGAGCCGCTCGCCTGGTCGCCGCATGGCGGCCCGGCCGCCGAACTCGCGGAAAGGCTGCTGATGAAAGCCCGCGCGGGTGACCGGGCCGGACTGCTGGCGGAAATCGCCGAGCAGCAGGAACGCATGCAGGCGCGGATGTCCAGCCTGCGCGGCGCGGCGCTGAGTGGCGCGTCCGGGCGGCGTCAGTCGCGGTAGCGGATCAGCCCTTCCTGGACGACGGTCGCCACCAGCTGGCCGCGTTGCGAGAAGATTTTTCCGATATTGAGCCCGCGACCGCCGGAGGCCGCCGGGCTATGCTGGTCGTAGAGATGCCATTCGGATGGATCGGTGTCCTGGTGGAACCAGATGGCATGGTCGAGGCTGGCGCTTTGCAGCTTCGGGTCGGTCCAGGAAACGCCGTGCGGCAGCAGGCAGGTGTCGAGCAGCGTCATGTCGGTCGCATAGGCGAAGATGGCCGCGCGCAGGCGATGGTCGTCGGGCACCTCGCCATCGGCCCGGAACCAGTTTTGCGTGGCCGGCGGCAGCACGCGCGGATTCATCGGGTTGATGGGGTGCAGCGGCCGGAACTCGAACGGCCGGTCGCGCGTGGCGAGGATCGAGCGCCAGGGTTCGGGAATCTTCTCGTCGGCTTTTTCCGTCCACTCCCGGTCGCTCAGCAGACCCTCCGGGCCGACGCTGGCGGGCATCGGGTCATGGTGCTGGAAGCCCGGCTCGCGGATCTGGAAGCTCGCCGCCAGCGAGAAGATGGCGCGGCCGTGCTGGATCGCGGTGACCCGGCGCGTGGTGAAGCTGGCGCCGTCCCGCTCGCGCTCCACCTTGTAGAGGATGGGGATTCGGGGTTCGCCGGGGCGGATGAAATAGCTGTGCAGCGAATGCGCCGGCCGATCCTCGGGCACGGTGCGCTGGGCCGCCGCCAGCGCCTGCGCCACCACCTGCCCGCCATAGACCCGCGACCAGCCGGCGTCGGTGTTGGCGCCGCGATAGAGATCGACTTCGATTTCCTCGACATCGAGGAGGCGGAAGAGGCGGGCGAGGGCGGTTGGCATGGCCCAATCGGTAAGGGCGCGGCTGGCGCCATGCAACCCGTTGCATGTTGCAGGGCAGCATGGGCGGTGGCATGTTCCAGGCGGAAGCAGATTCTAACGCCGGGGTGGAAAGATGGTCGAGATTCTGGGCATTTCGGGAAGCCTGCGCAAAGAGTCGCTGAACACGCGCCTGCTGCATCTGGCGGCGGAACTGATGCCGGAAGGAAGCCGGCTGACTACGGCCACCCTGCACGGCATCCCGCTGTACGATGGCGATGTGGAAGAGGCCGACGGCATCCCGGCCGCTGTCGAGGCGTTGAAGGATGCGATCCGCAAGGCCGATGGCGTGCTGCTGGTGACGCCCGAATATAACAACGGCATCCCCGGTGTGTTCAAGAACGCCGTGGACTGGGTCAGCCGCCCGCCGAAGGACAGCGCGGGCGTTTTCCGCGGCCGCCCCTTCGCGGTGATCGGCGCCTCGCCCGGCGGTTTCGGCACGCTGCTGTCGCAGAACGCCTGGCTGCCGGTGCTGCGCACGCTGGAAACGCGCTTCTGGTCCGAAGGGCGGTTCCTGCTGTCGCGCGCGCATCTGGCCTTCACCCCCGAAGGCGGGCTGGCCGACGGGAAGCAGCAGGAGATGCTGCGCGGGTTTCTCGCCGGCTTCGCGAAGTTCGCCGGAAAGGGCTGATATCAGTCGCGGAAGGGGTCGCGCACCAGGATGGTGTCGTCCCGCTCGGGCGAGGTGCTGACCAGCGCCACAGGGCAGTCGATCAGCTCCTCGATGCGGCGGATATATTTGATTGCCGCCGCCGGCAGGTCCGCCCAGCTTCTGGCGCCCTGCGTGCTTTCGCTCCAGCCTTCGAAGCGTTCGTAGACGGGGCGGATGGCGGCCTGCTGCCGGGCCGAGGCCGGGAAATGGTCGAGCGCTTTCCCGTCCAGCTCATAGCCGGTGCAGACCAGAAGCTCGTCGAAGCCGTCCAGCACGTCGAGCTTGGTCAGCGCGATTCCGTCCACGCCGGAAAGGGCGATCGACTGCTTCACCAGCGTCGCGTCGAACCAGCCGCAGCGGCGCTTGCGCCCGGTGACCGTGCCGAATTCCCGGCCGCGCTCGCCCAGCCGCTGGCCGATCTCGTCGTCGAGTTCGGTCGGGAAGGGGCCGGAGCCGACGCGGGTGGTGTAGGCCTTCACGATCCCCAGCACATAGTTGATGGCGCCCGGCCCCATGCCCGAACCGGCCGACGCCTGCCCCGCCACCACATTGGACGAGGTGACGAAGGGGTAGGTGCCATGGTCGACATCCAGCAGCACGCCCTGCGCCCCTTCGAACAGGATGCGCGCGCGCTGCCGGCGCTTGGTGGCGAGCGTCTGCCAGACGGGGGCGACGAAGGGCAGAACGGAAGGGGCGATTTCGGCGAGGTCGCGCAGAAGCCGGTCGCGGTCGATCGGCTCCACGCCGAAACCGGCGCGCAGCGCGTTGTGGTGGGCCAGCAGCCGGTCGATCTGCGGCGCGGCGCCTTCCAGATCGGCGAGATCGCAGACGCGCAGCGCCCGGCGGCCCACCTTGTCTTCATAGGCCGGGCCGATTCCGCGCCGGGTGGTGCCGATCTTGCCGGCGCCGCTCGCATCCTCGCGCAGCGCGTCTAGATCGCCGTGGAAGGGCAGGATCAGCGGCGCATTCTCGGCCACCTGCAGCACTTCCGGCATCAGCTTCACCCCCTGGCCCGACAGGCGCTCGACCTCGTCGCGGAAGTGCCAGGGGTCGAAGACGACTCCGTTACCGATCACCGAAAGTGTGCCGCGCACGACGCCGGAGGGCAGGAGGGACAGCTTGTAGACCTGATTGCCCACCACCAGCGTGTGGCCGGCGTTGTGGCCGCCCTGGAAGCGCACCACCACATCCGCGCGCGCCGACAGCCAGTCGACGATCTTGCCCTTGCCCTCATCGCCCCACTGGGCGCCGATCACGACGACGTTTGCCACATTCCATCCTTCGAGAGCCGCGATTCGCGCGCCGTCTTCCGCCCGAGCGGGCGTCGAACAGCTGCCGGTTCGCCTGAAGTCCCTTTTTCCTGTCAGTCCTTAGCGACAGCCTGCTCGCCATTCCAGACATGCGTGCAGCCGACGGCCGAATCCGTATCCGAAAGCGCCTCGACCGTCGCCCAACCCTCGGCCCGCAGCCGGTGGGCGGTTTCAGCGGATGTGTCGAGCGGCAGGAACAGCCGCTGCCGCGCGGAAGCGCCGAGCCCGGCGTCCACCAGCGTGTCCACATAGAGGGAAACGCCGGCCGCCGGCTCGCGCCGGCCATCCGGGTGGCGGACGGCATAGGCGCCGCCCCGGCCGATTTCCCCGCGCAGGGGCACGCCATTGGCTTCCCCGAACAGCGAGAAGCCCATCCAGCTATAGTAATCGAAGCCGTGGCGCTCGGTCGGGTCGATCGTGACGCGCACGGCGGGCAACAGCGCGATCAGCGCCTGCAGCCGGGCGGCCAGTTCCGGCGCGAGCGCCGCCAGCCGGGGCAAGGCGGTTTCCGCCGGCCCGGCGAGATCGAGAAGGGCGCGGTAAGGCTGCCGCCCGTTGCCGGAAAGCGCCCCCCAGTCCTTGCCATCGAGCGCCGCCAGCAGCCCGTCCGGATCCTCGACCGGCCAGCGGCCGGCGGCGAGCGCCGGCACCAGCTCGGGGGTGGTGAGGTCCACCGAAAGCCCGGTCACCCCGGCCCGGCCCAAGGCTTCCAGTGCCGTCGCGATCAGTTCGGCGAGCGCGGATTCGCCGTCGGTTCCGATCAGTTCGGCGCCGGCCTGCGTCAGCTCCCGCTCGGGGGACAATTGCCCAGCCCGGCCGCGCAACACCGGCCCTGCATAGGCCAGCCGCAAGGGCCTGGGGGCGGCTGCCAGCCTGGTGACGGCGATGCGGGCGATCTGCCCGGTGATGTCGGGCCGGATGGCCAGCGCTTCGCCGGTCGCCGGGTCGGAGGAGCGGAAAAGCGCGCCGCCCAGCGGCTTGCCCAGCCAGCGCGCCAGAGAGGCTTCATGTTCGACGAGCGGCGGCGCCACCCGTTCATAGCCGCGCGCGGCAAAGGCATCGACCACGGTCCGCACCAGCCCCGACGCGGCTTCCGCGGCCGGCGGCAGCCGGTCGCGGAAGCCCGAAGGCAGGAGGGAAGCGGTTCCGGTCAAGAGAATTTCAGCGACTTCACCGTCTTCACGCCCGGAAGACGGCAGATATCGCCAAGCGTCGCCTCATCGACCGCCGAGTCGACCGAAAGCAGCAGGATCGCCTCCGCTCCGGCGTCGCGGCGGCCGAGGTGGAAGGTGCCGATGTTGACGCCCGCCTCGCCCAGCCGCGTGCCCAGCCGGCCGATGAAGCCCGGCTTGTCCTCGTTGACGATGAACAGCATGGCGGGGGCGAAATCCGCCTCCACCTTGATTCCGAAGATCTCGACGAGGCGCGGCTGCGCCGCCCCGAACAGCGTGCCGGCAACCGAACGCTCGCCGGCGGCCGACTTCACCCGCACCCGCACCAGCGTCTGGTAATCGGTGTCGCGCTCGTGGCGGACTTCGGCGACTTCGATGTTGCGGTCGCGCGCCATGGTCGGCGCGTTCACCATGTTCACCGTGTCGGAGAAGGTGCGCATCAGCCCGGCCAGCACCGCGCCGGTGATCGGCTTGATGTTGAGCTGGGCGGCCGCGCCTTCCACCTCCACCGTCACCGACCGAAGCTCGTCGGATTCGAGCTGGCCGATCAGGTGGCCCAGATGCTCGGCCAGCGCCATATAGGGCTTCAGCTTCGGCGCGTCCTCGGCGGAGAGGCTCGGCATGTTGAGGGCGTTGGTGACTCCGCCGGTCAGCAGGAAGTCCGACATCTGCTCGGCCACCTGGATCGCCACATTCACCTGCGCCTCGTCGGTCGAGGCGCCGAGGTGCGGGGTGGAGATGAAGTTCGGCGTTCCGAACAGCGGGCTTTCCTTCGCCGGCTCCTCCACGAACACGTCGAGCGCGGCGCCGGCGATGTGCCCGGAATCGAGGCCCGCCTTCAGCGCCGCCTCGTCGATGAGGCCGCCGCGCGCGCAGTTGACGATCCGCACGCCCTTCTTCGTCCTGGCGAGATTCTCGGCCGAGAGGATGTTGCGGGTGCTGTCGGTCAGCGGCGTGTGCAGGGTGATGAAGTCGGCCTTGGCCAGAAGCTCGTCCAGCGTCACCTTTTCCACGCCGATGTCCTGCGCGCGCTCCGGCGTCAGGAACGGGTCGAAGGCGATCACCTTCATCTTCAGCCCCAGCCCGCGCTCGGCGACGATGGAGCCGATATTGCCGCAGCCGATGAGGCCGAGCACCTTGGAGGTGACTTCCACCCCCATGAAGCGGTTCTTTTCCCACTTGCCGGCCTGCGTCGAGGCGTCGGCCTCCGGCAACTGGCGGGCCAGCGCGAAGATCAGGGCGATGGCATGTTCGGCGGTGGTGATGCTGTTGCCGAACGGCGTGTTCATCACCACGATGCCGCGCGCGGTGGCGGCGGGCACGTCCACATTGTCGACGCCGATGCCGGCGCGGCCGATCACCTTCAGCTTCTTCGCGGCGTCGAGGATCGGCGCGGTCGCCTTGGTGGAGGAGCGGATGGCGAGCCCGTCATAGTCGCCGATGATGGCGGCCAGCTCTTCCTTCGTCAGGCCGGGCTTCTCGTCCACTTCGATCCCGCGGGCGCGGAAGATTTCGGCGGCCTTGGGGGACATCTTGTCGGAAATCAGAACCTTCGGCATGTCTCAAGCCTCCTTCGCGGTGGCATAGGCCCAGTCGAGCCAGGGGATCAGGGCTTCGATATCGGCGGTGTCGACGGTGGCGCCGCACCAGATTCGAAGCGACGGCGGCGCGTCGCGATAGCCATTGATGTCGAAGGCGACTCCCTCCTTTTCCAGCAGCGTGGCCATGGCCTTGGGCAGTTCCGGCGCGCCGTCGATCCGGATGCAGACCGAGGTGTTGGAGCGCGTCGCCGGATCGGCGGCGAGGTTGGTGGCCCAGGGGGTGCGGTCCACCCAGGCGTTGAGCGCGGCGGCGTTGGCGTCGGCGCGGGCGAACAGCCCTTGCAGGCCGCCGGCCGATTCCGCCCAGCGCAGCGCGTCGAGATAATCCTCGACCGCCAGCATGGAGGGGGTGTTGATCGTCTCGCCCTCGAAGATGCCCTCGATCAGCTTGCCGCCTTTCGTCAACCGGAAGATCTTCGGCAGCGGCCAGGCCGGCGTATAGCTTTCCAGCCGTTCGACCGCGCGCGGCGACAGGATCAGGATGCCATGCGCGCCCTCGCCGCCCAGCACCTTCTGCCAGGAGAAGGTGACGACATCGAGCTTCTCGAACGGCAGGGCCTGCGCGAAGGCGGCGCTGGTGGCGTCGCACAGCGTCAGGCCCTCGCGGTCGTCGGCGATCCAGTCGGCGTTCGGAACGCGCACGCCCGACGTGGTGCCGTTCCAGGTGAACAGCACGTCATGGGAGGGATCGACGGCGGCAAGGTCGGGCAGGTGGCCGTAATCGGCCTTGGAAACGGTGGGGTTCAGCTTCAGCTGCTTCACCGCGTCCGTCACCCAGCCGTCGCCGAAGCTTTCCCAGGCGAGCGCGGTGACCGGGCGGGCGCCCAGCAGGCTCCACATCGCCATTTCATAGGCGCCGGTGTCGGAAGCCGGCACGATTCCGATCCGGTGGCTGGCGGGCACGCCGAGGATGGCGCGGGTGCGCTCGATCGCGTCCTTCAGGCGCGACTTGCCGATCTTGGCGCGGTGGGAGCGGCCGAGGCTGTCGGTGGGGAGGGTGGAAAGATCGTATCCGGGGCGCTTGGCGCAGGGGCCGGACGAGAAATGCGCACGTGTGGGGCGCAGTTGCGGCTTTTCGTGCGCGTCGCGCACGGGGGCAGGCTTCACAGTCATATTCTCTCCTCTCAGAGAGCTCGCGCCGCGTTGGGACGGCGTGGCCCGCCGCCGCTCATAAAGCGGAATCATCTCGGGTCAAGGGAAAGCCTCGGAGGAAAGAGGCGGGAATGCGGCCGGTGCAGAGGCCCCTCCGCCGGCCGTCCGCCTGCGCTGACCAGATCGGATCGGGCGGATCAGTCGGAGAATTTTACATTTCGGATTGGCGGAGACCGGAAGCCAGGTTGCCAACCGGCTGAAAAATTATGGTTAAAGATTTTACATGATTGTGGCACGTTTATTGCTGAATATCTTCTCGTGTATTTCGTGTTGTTGCTTAACAGGGAAAGGGATTGACATGAAATTTAAGCTTCTCGCTGGCGCTCTACTTGCGCTGGGCGCTCTGCCTGCGGCTGCAGCGCAATATTCCGTGCTGTGGTGGGATTCGACTCCGGACTATGGCGGCCAGGCGCCCGACGCGCTGCGGCAGAAAATACCCGATTATCTGACCGCTTTCGACGGCGGCAGCCTGTTCCAGGCCACATATGTCTCAAGCCTCACCGGCGGCTCCCTTGCCACCCATCTGGCGAGCAACAGCTATGACGTGATCGTGTTGGACGCGACCAACTCCGCGCAGATATTCAACGCCGCCGATCTCCAGGCCGTCAAGGATTTCTACGCCGCCGGCAAGAACAACCTGCTCTATGACGGCAATCTCTATATCCGCAGCATCAACTTCTCTCCCGAGACCATCTTCCCCGGCACCAACAACTCCAGCGGCAACCTCACGGTCAATCAGGTCTATGCTCTGGCCAGCCGTGGCGGCGGCATCTTTCTCGGCACCGACCATGCCGGCTTCCAATATGATGTGAACTATATCAGCAACGGCCTGCTCGCCGGAGCCGTCTTCTCCGGAATCACCAGCCCGTCGACCGACGGCGAGTTCACCGGGACCGAACTGCTGAACGCCAAGGCGGGTGTGGCGCCGGCCGACATTCTTGCCCACTGGGCATCGGTTCCCTCGCAGGCGATCGCGCCGACCGGCACCTTCACCGATTTCCTCGGCAATGATGTGACTCTCTACAGCCAGGTCAACGTGGCGGATTATGTCGGTGGTCCGCGCCTTTCCTACATCTCCACCAGCTTCGCGCCTTCCGGCGGCCCGGTGGACATCGAGGATCCGGATGTCCCCGGCCAGCCCGGCGGCGTGGTGCCCGAGCCCGCCACCTGGGCGATGATGATCGCCGGCTTCGGCCTGGTCGGCGGCGCCATGCGCCGTCGCCGCACCGCCATCGCCTGAGCGATCGCGCTTTGAAAGCGGGGCCGCCGGCGCGAGGCCGGCGGCCCCGACTGTTTTTCCGTCTCCGTCCGTCTCCGCCAAGGTGGCATTTCCCTGCCCATGCGCCTAAATCGATGGACAATGGACGAGCAGATCACCACCCACCGGCCTTTCGAGCCGGCCGCCCGCGAAGCGGATTTCGCGGCCAACCCCACCCCAACGGCGCAGACGGAACATTCCGCCTATCGCCTGGCGTTCCAGGACAATGACTTCCTGCTGCGCGAGGAATTGCGCCCGGTGCGCTTTCAACTGGAGCTGATGAAGCCGGAAGTGCTTCTGGCGGAAGCGGGAATCGCCTCCACCTTCGTCTTCTACGGCTCCGCCCGAATCCCCGGGCCGGAAGAGATCGACGAGTTGCGCGCCAGCGCCGACACGCCCGAACGCAAGGCCGTGGTCGAGCGGCTGGTCGCCAAGTCCCGCTATTACGACGAGGCGCGCAAGCTCGCCTTCCTGGCGTCCTGCCGCGACTGCGACATCGGCGGCCCGCGCGACTATGTCGTCTGCTCGGGCGGCGGGCCTTCCATCATGGAGGCGGCGAATCGCGGCGCGCACGATGCCCGTGCGCCCTCGGTCGGCCTCAACATCATCCTGCCGCACGAACAGTTGCCCAACGCCTATGTGACGCCGGGGCTCAGCTTCCAGTTCCACTATTTCGCCTTGCGCAAGATGCACTTCCTGATGCGGGCGCGGGCGGTGGCGGTGTTCCCCGGCGGCTTCGGCACGTTCGACGAGCTGTTCGAGCTGCTGACGCTGGTGCAGACCGGCAAGATGGCGCCGATTCCCATCCTGCTGTTCGGGCAGGAATTCTGGGAGAAGGTGGTGAACTTCCAGGCGCTTGCCGACGAAGGGGTGATTTCGCCCCGGGATCTGAAGCTCATCCACTATACCGAAACGGCGGACGAAGCCTGGGACCATGTCTGTCGCCACGCGGAGGAAACGGCAAAGGCCGCCTGAACCATCCGGGGCAGGCCCCGTTCAGACGGGCGGATTCGAACGGCGAACGCAACGGCCGCCCTAGAAAGTCCCCGGGGCTTCGCGCTGCGCGGTCGTCGGCCGCTTCGGCACCAGAAGCGCGCGTTGCGCGGTGTCGGCCGACATGGCGCGCGAACCTGCGGCGACAGGCGTGCAACTGCGGCCCATCAGGAAGTCGATCGCGGTTCTGGTGGAGGCCTCCTGCGCGCTGCCCATGGCGTGGGAGAGATCATCCTCCGCCCGGCAGCTGGCGCCCGTTCGTCCGGCGAGCCCGTCGAAATAGTCTCCCCGCCGATCGGCATTCTGGATCTGGAGGGCAATGATCCTCAGCCGGTCGTCGCAGGCTGCGCGGTCTCTCGCGATCTGGCCGACCGGCTTGCCATAGGTGTTGGAACCGATGATAGCGCTGTTTTCCCTGAGCCAGGGAGTCATGGCGTTGATGACCATTTCGCTGGCCGAAGCGCTGTCCCCGGTCACGATGAAGGCGAGCTTCGCCGGCGAGATCGATTCGGGCTGGAGCTGGAAGCGCCGCGTCTCGTCATATTGCGATTTGGAGGGGCGGAATGCCGTGTAGGACTGCACATCCGTGCCGTTGCGGCCGCCGCCCAGCAGATCGCCCAGCAACTCGGCGGTGCGGATAAGGCCGCCGCCATTGTAGCGCAGGTCGATGATGACATGGTCGATTCCTTCGGCGCGGAAGCGGCGGAAGGCATTGCGAAGGGCAGGGTCGGCGGTGGAAATGAAGGTTCTGAGGTTCAGATAGCCGATCTTGCGGCCGTCTTCTTCCAGAACGCGCACGCCATTGTCCTGCGGCACGGGCGGCAGATCGAACTCCCGCTTGGTGACCATGGGCGTCGCCGTGTCGCCATTGGTGACATGGCGGATGGCGCGCGCGAGCCCGGCATCGGAGGCGCCCAGCGCCTGCCAGATTCCGGCTTCGCCATCCGAGTCGATCAGGCTCACCACCGTGCGCAGGTCGCTGCCACTGGAGCCGATGGCCAGGATCTCGCTTCCGCGCCGGAAGCCGGCGAGGGCCGCCGGCGTGTTTTCATAAACCTCGGTCACGAACAGCCGGCGGGCGACGGTGTCGATTTGCAGGCGAAAGCCGAAGGCCGCCGTCGAGCCGGATTGATAATAGGCCTCTTCCTCGCGGATCGAGGTCACATAGGTGAAATAGCGATCGCGCCCCTGCGCACGGGCCATTGCCGTCAAGGAATCCACATATTCCCAGAGGCTGGAATAGCCTGAGGGGTTGGGGGAGGCCGGCAGGGTTTCAGGGAAGAGATACCATTCGTTCATCTGCGCCGTCGCCCAGTTCTTCCGCTCGCTCAAGGAGCAGCCCGCTACAGGCGTGGGCGCAGGTGTCGGCGCGGGAGTCGGCGTCACCCCCGTGTCGCCCGGGCCGGATGCCGGGCCACCATCGGACGAGCAGGCGGCGAGAAGGGCGGATACCGCAGCGGCGGCAAGCAGACGCGAACAGAACATGCCGGCAAGATTAGCAAAGCCGTTTGACCGGAAAAGGAAAATCGCACGCGGCTGGGACCAGCCGCGTGCGATTTTCATCCTCCCCTCGCACATGGCGGTGGGGGGATGTCGGAACGTCAGGCCTTGACGGGTGTATCCGCCGCCGGGGCCGCTTCAGCGGCAGTCGCGCCGCCCTCGGTTGGGGGGGCGTCTGCGGGCGCGGCATCGGGCGTGGCGCCGGCGTCCGCCGCCGGGGCTTCGGCGGGTACCGCCGGCAGCGGCAGGGGGTTGTCGCTCTTGGAATTCAGGAAGGCGATCAGGTTCGCCCGGTCTTCCGGCTTGCCGATTCCGGCGAAGCTCATCTTGTTGCCGGGGATGTATTTCTTCGGATTGGCCACCCAGTGCGACAAAGCGTCCCAGTCCCAGCTTTTCTCGGCGGTCGCCTTCATCGCTTCGGAATAGCCGAAGGATCCGATGTGCGCATGCTTGGCGCCGACGATTCCATAGAGGTTCGGGCCGATGCCGGTGGCGCCGCCCTTTTCGATGGTGTGGCACGAGGCGCACTTCTTGAACTGCGCTTCGCCCCTGGCGATGTCGGCCGAGGCGAGATAGGCGGCGATCGGCTTTTCGGCGACCGCGCCGCCGCCGGCGGATCCGCCTTCTTCCTCAACGCCTTCCACGATGAAGGCTGGCGTTTCCGGCTTGTGCGCCTGGAACATCGCGCCCGTCAGGATCGACAGGCCCAGAACCGTGGCGGCCGCTGTCAGAACCCAGCCGGCGATCTTGTTCCACTCGTAGCTGTCCACCTGTGATGCACTCCAAATGTGCCGGCTGTTGCGCCAGCGCCAGGCCTTCCCCACCGGGTAAGGGCCCGGGCTGCGCGGGGCCCGCCGCGCTTGGTTCCGCGCCTCATAGAAAGCGGCGTCCGGCTTGGCAATGGTCTCGGGGCGGGCGACGGCCGGCCACTCGCAAATTGCGCCAGCGCCGGCGGCCGGTTCCGCACGCCGGTCTCGCGTGCCGATTCCGCGCGATTGACTGGACCCGGCCGCCAAGGCATCGCCCGGCGCATGCAAAGCTATCCGCCCCTCGCTCAAGCCCTTGTCGACCAGATGCGCGCCGCCGCCGAGGCGGAGCCGGCGCGCGCCATCGCCTTTCAGGGCGCGCCCGGGGCCTATTCGCACCAGGCGGTGCGCGAAACCGTGCCGGACGGCCTGCCTTATCCCTGCTTCAGCTTCGAGGATGCGATCGCCGCCGTTTCGGAAGGGCGGGCGCGCCTGGGGGTGATTCCGGTCGAGAACAATCTGCATGGCCGGGTCGCGGACGTGCATTTCCTGTTGCCGGAATCGGGGCTTTCGATCGTCGGCGAACATTATGTGAAGGTGGAGCATTGCCTGCTGGGGCCCCCGGGGGCGATGCTTGCCGGTGTCCGGCAGGTCACTTCCCACCCGCAGGCGCTGGGCCAGTGCCGCAAGCGCACGCGGGAGCTGGGGCTGGTGTCCACCAGCTATGCGGATACCGCCGCGGCGGCGGCGGCCGTGGCCGGCGAAGGCGACATCCGGGTGGCGGCGATCGCCTCGCGTCTGGCGGGGGAGCTTTACGGCAACAGCCTGCTGCTGGACGGACTTCAGGACGCCGACCATAATCGCACGCGCTTCCTGATATTGTCCCGCACCCCGCGCGCCGTCCGGGCGGAGGATGCGCCGGTGAAGACGACGCTTTCCTTCGAAGTGAAGAACGTGCCGGCCGCGCTGTTCAAGGCGCTGGGCGGTTTCGCCACCAACGGCATCAACCTCACGCGGCTGGAAAGCCATTTGCGCGGGGGGGCTTTCGTCGCCGCCGAGTTCCTGATCGACATAGAGGGTCACCCGGAAAGCCCGGCGGTGGCGCGGGCGCTGGAGGAACTGGCGTTTCATTCGAAATGGGTGCGGCTGCTGGGAAGCTACGCCATGGTGCCGCCCGAAGTCGCGGCGCCTTAAACTTCCTGAAGCCCGGCCGTTCTCCCCTGGGATGACGGCCACGCGCAATCGCTTCCATCGCATGTGCCGGTGCCCGGCCGGGATACCGCCATGTCGATGATGTTCAAGCCGCCCGATCAGTCGGTGCGGCTGCAGGCGGTGGACCTTATCGGCGTAGGGCCGGAAGGCGACCCGTTCTGGCAACGGGTGCGCCGGGCGCAACTCTCCTTCTTCGATCGCTATCTGCCGTTCAACATCGCCATCGCGGTGGTGAACGGCGCCTTGTTGCTGGGAATCTTCGGCGGCCGGCTTCCCGGCTTCGCGCTCGTCTGGCTGGTGGTGGCGCATGCGCTGGCTCTGGCGCTCGGTTCGGGCCGGCGCCGGGCGCGCCGCCTGCAGCGCGCCGCGCCGGTCGGCCGGGCCGCGGTTTTCCGATCCCTCCTGAACCTCGCGCTGGTCGGATCGAGCTGGGCGCTCGTCTTCCATCAGGCGCTGGGGCAGGCGGCGCCGGGGGAAGCGATACTGGTGGTGGCGATGGCGATGGCCGGCATGGGCTGCATGTCTTTCTCCACCATCGTCTGGCCGCTCGGCTCGATCGCCATGTGGGGGCTGGTGGCGATCGCCACCATGGCCGGGCTGTTCCGGCATCACGGGGCGGAGGCCTGGCCGGTAACGGTGGTGATGCTGAGCTTCATCCTGTTCATGGCGCGCGGCACGCTGGTGACGACGCAGGGCACGCTGGTGCGAATCCGTCTGAAGGAGCGGGTGCGCGAGCAGGAGGAGGTGGTGCGCCTGCTGCTGAACGAATTCGAGGCCAATGGCTCGGAATGGCTGTTCGAGTTCGACCCCGGCGGGCGGCTGACCTTCGCCTCCAGCCGCTTCGCCGAAGCCTTGCGGCGGCCCGTGGACGAGGTCGTGGGCCAGCACTGGTCCCGCTTCCTGTCGGACCGGGATTCGGCGCGCGAGCTGTTCGAAGCCGTCCGCCGCGGCCACCCGTTCCGCGACATATTGCTGCGGGTGGAGGTGGAGGGCGAAGTCCGCTGGTGGTCGCTTTCGGGCACGCCGAAGTTCGACCGCGACGGCTGCCCGACCGGCTATCGCGGCGTAGGCTCCGACGTGACGGACCGCCAGCGCGCCGCCGAGCGGATCGCCGAACTGGCAACCTTCGATTCGCTGACCGGGCTGGTCAACCGGCGGATCGTCCACCAGGCGCTGGCCGACGCGCTGGCGGTGGGCCCAGCCGCCGAAGGGCAGGGGGTGGCGCTGCTGTTCGTCGATCTGGACCGGTTCAAGGCGGTGAACGACAGCCTTGGCCATGGCGCCGGCGATCGGCTGCTGGCGGAAGTGGGCGCGCGCCTGCGCGAGCAGGTGGCGCTTGGCGCCGGCCCGCGCGCGCTGGTCGGGCGGCTGGGCGGGGACGAGTTCGCCGTGCTGCTGCGCTCGGCCAGCCTTCAGGATGCGGTGGCGCTGGGCGAAACGCTGATCGAGCGGCTGAGCCAGCCCTATCAGATCGCCGGCAAGCCGGCGGTGATCGGCGCCAGCATCGGCCTTGCCATCGGCCCTGAGGATGGCAGCACCGTGGAGGCGCTGATGCGCGCCGCCGATCTCGCGCTTTACGATGTGAAGGCGAAGGGGCGCGGCAGCGTTCGCGCCTACAATCGCGCCATCCACAAGCGGGCGGAAGACCGGCATTCGCTGGAGCTGGACCTGCGCCACGCGCTGTCGGGCGGGCAGTTCCGTCTGGCCTTCCAGCCGGTGGTGGACGCGCTGGACGAACGGGTGGTGGGCTTCGAGGCGCTGCTGCGCTGGCGCCATCCGCAGCAGGGGGAGATATCCCCGGCGCTGTTCATCCCGATCGCCGAGGATTCCGGCCAGATCGCCCGAATCGGCGCCTGGGTGCTGAACGAAGCCTGCCGGGTCGCTTCCGCATGGCCGCGCAATGTGCGCGTCGCCGTCAACATATCGCCCCTGCAGTTCGACGATCCGGGGCTGGTGGAGATGGTGCGCGCCACGCTCAGGCGCTGGAACATCGCGCCCGAACGGCTGGAACTGGAACTGACCGAAAGCCTGTTCCTGGACGAGCGGGCGCAGACGGCGGCGATGCTGGCGGAATTGCAGGAGATGGGCGTCGGCTTCGCGCTGGACGATTTCGGCACCGGCTATTCCTCGCTCGGCTATCTGCAGAAGATCGCCTTCCGCCGGATCAAGATCGACCGCAGCTTCGTGCGCGCCAGCGCCACCGATGGTGGCGAATCGACCGCGATTATCCAGGCCATCGTCGCGCTGGCGGAGCGGCTGGGCATGGAGACCACCGCCGAGGGCGCCGAAACCCGCGCCGAGTTCGAAGCCATGCGCCGGCTCGGCTGCGCGCATGTGCAGGGATTCTATTTCGGAAAGCCGATGCCGGCCGAGGACGCCGCCCGCCTGCTGGACCGGGCGCGCCCGCTTCTGGAACTGGTGGAGCCGCTGGACCCGTTCAGCCCGCGCACCCTTCCGCCCAGTTCGACAGCAGCCAATGGGCGATCGCCAGCGGCGGCGGCGCCTTCCACTCCGCCTCTCCTCGAAGCGCCGCGCGCACCTCCTCCCGGCTGACCCAGCGGGCGTCGGCGATCTCGGTCGGGTCGAGGCTGAGGTCGAAGCCCTCGGCCGTGGCGAAGGCGCCCATCATCAGGCTGGACGGGAAGGGCCAGGGCTGGCTTGCCCCGAAACGCACATTGGAAACGCGGATTCCCGCCTCCTCGTGAAGCTCGCGCGCGACCGCTTCCTCCAGCGACTCGCCCGGCTCCACGAAGCCGGCCAGCGCCGAGAAGAAATTCGGCGGGAAATTCGCCCCGCGCCCCACCAGCACCTTCTCTTCCCTTTCGGCGAGCATGATGACGACCGGGTCGACTCGCGGGAAATGCTCGGCGCCGCAGGATTCGCACAGCCGGCTGTAGCCGGCCTTCTCGATCCGGGTTCGCGAGCCGCAGGCGGCGCAGAAGCCATGCCGCCGGTGCCAGTCCAGCACGGAACGCGCCTGGGCGACGATCGCCGCCCGCCCCTCGGCGAGGCTGGCCCCCGCCGTCCGCGCATCGACGGCGCGCGCCGGCAGGTCGTCGTCGGCCTTGCCGTCCACCGCGAAGCGCGGCTCGCCGTCCGCCGTGAGCCCCAGGAAGATGCTGGTGCCCGAAGGCGCCTCGCTCCGGCGTGCCCAGAACAGCTCGTCACCGGCCTCGTTCAGCAGCGGCTTCATATCCTCCAGGATCAGGAAGCGGGCGGCGGGGTGCATCCGCGCCGCCTGAATGGCCGCCGCGTCGCGCCGGAGATGGTCGGCCTTGTCGAGCGGCGAGCCGGTGAAGCCCATGGGAATTGCGGTGTTGGTCATGTCGGGCTGGGTTCCAGTTCCAGGGCAAGCGTCACGGCGCGTGCGTATAGCGTCGGCAAGCCTGCGCCAGCTAGCGCTTCGCGCGGGGTCCAGAAGAGCGGCTCCTCGCCAAGCCTGTTCCAGCGCACCGGCGCCGGGGCGACGGCGACCGACAGCCGAAGCTCGAAATGGGTGAAGATGTGGCGGACATGGCCTGGCAGCGTCCGCCAGTCGGCGTCGAAAGGATAGGCGGCCTGTTCCGCTTCCGACCAGCCGGTGCCCGGAAGCGCCAGCATGCCGCCCAGCATTCCGCGCGGCGGCCGGCGCACCAGCGCCACGTTGCCATCCCGCTCGATCCACCAGGCGAGGCCCTGCTTTACCGGCCGGGCCTTCTTCGCGGCCTTTTGCGGATAATCCTCGGGCGAGCCGCTGGCATGGCCGACGCAAAAGGCTTGCAGCGGGCAGAGCAGGCAGCGCGGCGCTTTCGGCGTGCAGATGCTGGCGCCGAGGTCCATCAGCGCCTGCGCGAAATCGCCCGGCCGCCCGGCTGGCACATGCGGGGAGAGGGCGGCGGCGATCTGCGCCCGGCCGCCGGGCAAAGGCTCGCGAATCGCGAAACAGCGCGCTGCCACCCGCTCGACATTGGCGTCGATCACGGTTGCCCGTTCGCCAAACGCGATCGCTGCGATCGCCGCCGCCGTATAGGGGCCGACTCCGGGCAGCGCTCTCAGTTCCGCTTCGGTTTCGGGAAAGCCGCCGCGCGCCGCCACCTCGCGCGCGGCGGCGATCAGGTTGCGCGCGCGGGCGTAATAGCCGAGCCCGGCCCATTCCCGCATCACCTGCGCCTCGTCGGCGCCGGCCAGCGCCTGCACCGTCGGCCAAAGTTCCAGAAAGCGCCGCCAATAGCGTTCGACGGCCGCGACCGTCGTCTGCTGCGCCATGATCTCCGACAGCCAGATGGCGTAAGGATCGGGCCGCCCGGGCGATCCCGGCGGCAGGCGCCAGGGCAGGGCGCGGGCATGCCGGTCGTACCAGTTCAGCAATTGCGTGGAAAATCGGTCGACGGCCATGGCCGCTCTCTGGCACAGGCTGACGCCATGGCGAAGCCTCCGAAACAGCCTGCCCCTGCGCCTCCCCGCCGCAACGGCGTGCGCGAGGTGGGGGCGCTGCTGCCGGAGGTGGGGGGCGTCGCCTTCCGCCGCTTCGGTTTCACCCATGGCGCGCTGCTGGCCCGCTGGCGCGATGTGGTGGGGCCGGTCTACGCCCGGTGGTCGGTGCCGGAAACGCTGCGCTTCCCGCGCGGGCAGACGGTGGGCGGCACGCTGACCGTGCGGGTGGAGGGGCCTTTCGCCCTGCAGGTGCAGCATGTCGCCCCGCAACTGATCGAGCGGGTGAATCGAATCCTCGGCCACAATGCGGTGGCGAAGCTGAAGCTGGTGCAGGGCGAAGTGCCGCGGCCGCCGGCCAGCCCGGCTCCGCCGCCCGCCGAGCGGCCGGCGGAGTCGAATCTTTCTCCGTTGGGAGAGAATGCCCTGTCAGGCGTGAAGGACGATGGCCTGCGCTCCGCCCTTCAGGCCCTTGCCGACGAACTGGCGCGCAGCGGCAACCCGCCCCGTATCGGCTGAAGGCCGATCAAACATCTCCTATCGGCTGAAGGCCGATCAGACTTCCTCTACCGGCGAATCCTTGCTGGCCTTGACGATCTCGATTCCGTGAAGAGCGGAAGCCTTCGACGAATAGCCCTCCGACGAGGCGGCGATGATATTGCCGTTGGAATGCTTCAGCCGCCAGCGATGCTCGCCGGCCTTGTCCTTGTAGAGTTCGAACTTCGTCGCCATGCGGTCTTTTCCCCTGTGTTGGCGGGTTGAGAAGCCGGGATATGCGAATCCGGCCGCCGCCAGTCTTGCGATTGCGGCGGCCGGGATCAAGCTTTGGTTGAAACCCCTTCGCGGGCAGCCTATCTCGCCCATGAAAGCTGGCGCACAAGGGCGCGGCGCGGAAGGTGCCAATGAGCAAGATGTTCGAAGACCGGGAAAAGGCCCATGAAGCGAAATTCGCGCACGATGCGGACAAGGAGTTTCGAGTCACCGCGCGGCGCAACCGGCTGATCGGCCAATGGGCCGCCGCCCGCCTCGGCCTCACCGAAGCCGAGTCCGAAGCTTATGCGAAGGCGGTCGTGCAGGCCGACTTCGAGGAAACCGGCGACGAGGATGTGATCCGCAAGCTGATCGGCGACCTCCTCAAGGGCGGCGTCGAAACCAGCGACATCGAGATTCGCGAGATGCTCTCCCGCTTCGCGGCGGAAGCCCGCGCGCAGATCGAGCAGGCCGGCTGAAATGCCGATGCCCGGCCATGAGATCGAAGCGGCGATCCTGACCGCCATTCCCGATGCGGATGTGACGCTCACCGATCTGGCCGGTGACGACGATCATTGGGCGGCGCATGTGGTCTCCGCAAGCTTCGCCGGCCTCAGCCGCGTGAAGCAGCACCAGCTTGTCTACGCAGCGCTCGGCGGCCGCATGGGCGGCCAGTTGCACGCGCTGCAATTGACCACTTCGGTGCCGGCCCCCGCGCCGGCAGGAGAAATATGATGGACCCGGTTCAGCAACGCATCGACGGCATCGTCAGGGGCCATGACGTGGTCCTGTTCATGAAGGGCACGCCGCTCTTTCCGCAATGCGGCTTTTCCAGCCGGGCGGTCGCCATCCTCGAGCATCTGGACGTGCCCTTCCACTCGGTCGACGTGCTGCAGGATCAGGACGTGCGCCAGGGAATCAAGGGCTATTCCGACTGGCCGACCATCCCGCAGCTCTATGTGAAGGGCGAGTTCGTCGGCGGCTCGGACATCATGATGGAAATGTTCGAGGCGGGCGAGCTGCAGGCGCTGATCGCCGACAGCGGCATCCAGGCCGGCTGATTCCACACCCATGGCAGACGCCGGGCCGGGCTCCTCCGATAATCCGCTGAGCTTCGGCCCGCTCTGGGCCGATACGCTCGATCTCGTGCGCCGCCATGGGGAGATTTTGTGGCCGCTGGCCGCCGCTTTCCTGTTCCTGCCGCAGATCCTGATCGCGGTGGTGACGCCCGAGCAGGGGCCGAACGCCAGACCCGATATGGGGCCCGATATGGCGCTTGCCATGCTGATGCTGGCGGCGGGGCTGGCCGGCTTGCTGGCGACGCTGGTCGGGCAGGTGTCGGTGGCTTTCCTCGCCGTCCATGACGGCACCGCCGGCCTGACGCTGGGGCAGGTGATCGCGCGCTCCGCAAGGCTGCTGCTGCCGGCGATGGCGGTGGTGCTGATGCAGGGCATCGCCATTTTCGTCGGGCTGCTGCTGCTGATCGTCCCCGGCCTGTGGCTGCTGGCGCGGTTTTCGGTGGCGTTGCCGACGGTCTCCGTCGGGCCGCACGATCCGCTGGAGGCGCTGAAGGAAAGCTGGCGGCTGACGGAAGGTTATGCGCTGAAGATCCTCGGCGCCCTGCTGATCCTGACGCTGGGGATGTTCATCCTCTATTTCGGCATATTGGCGATCGGCGTGGCGGTGGGGGCGATCGGCACCATCGCCGGAGGCCAGCCGGAAACGGGGTGGAGCCTCGGGCGCTGGGCCTTCGAAGTGATCGGCGCGGCGGCGGTGGCGGCGATGGGGGTGATTTCCATCTGCTTCTATTCCAGCCTGCTGAAGACCCTGCGACGCCTGCCGCGCCACAGCGCATGAGCGAAGCGGCAGCGGTGGGGCTGGAAATCGTGCTGGTGGTGGCCGCCGCCGACAATGCGGTGATCGGCCGCAAGGGGCAGATGCCCTGGCACCTGCCGGCGGATCTCAGGCGTTTCAAGCGCCTAACCCTGGGCAAGCCGGTGGTGATGGGGCGCAAGACCTTCGAATCGATCGGCCGCCCCCTTCCCGGGCGGCGGAACATCGTGATCACCCGCTCGCCGGACTGGAGCGCGCAAGGCGTGACCGTGGTTCCGGGTTTACCGGAAGCGCTGGCCGAGGCCGGCGCGGAGGCCATGGTGATCGGCGGCGCCGAAATCTACGCGCTCGCCCGGCCGCTGGCGACGCGGATCGAACTTACCCGCATCCATTTGTCGCCCGAGGGGGCGGACGCCTTCTTCCCCGCGCCCGAGCCGGAGATCTGGCGGGAAGTCGCCCGCGAAGATCATCCGGCGGAAGGCTCCGCGCCCGCACACAGCTTCTTGAGCTTTGTGCGGAACAGCCGCTAACGGTGCTTCCATGATCGTGGTGGAAGGAGAGGGCGGGCGCGTTCCGGCGGAAATGCGGGGAGGCGCGGTCGCACTCGGCAATTTCGATGGCGTGCACGGGGGGCACCAGGCGGTGATCGGCGCGGCGATCGCCGCGGCCCGCGCCGCCGGCCGTCCGGCGCTGGTCGCCACTTTCGATCCGCACCCGTCGCGGTTCTTCCGGCCGGATACACCGCCCTTCGCGCTTACCAGCAAGGCGCAGAAGCTGGCGTTGCTGAATGGGCTTGGAGTGGATGCGGCCATCGTCATCCCGTTCAATGCCGCGCTCGCCGGCCTTTCCGCCGAGGCCTTCGCGCGGGAGTGGCTGTCCGAACGGCTGGGCGTCGCCCATGTCGTGACGGGCGAGGATTTCACCTTCGGCAAGGGCCGTTCCGGCTCGGCCGCGACGCTGCGGCAACTGGGGCAGGGGCTGGGCTTCACGGCGGCGGCGCTCAGCCCCGTCACCTCCGACGCGGAGGCCATTTCCTCCACCCGAATCCGCGAGGCGCTTGTGGCCGGCGACATGGCCGAGGCCGCCCGCCTGCTCACGCGCCCCTTCGCCATTCGCGCGCCTGTGGTGCATGGAGACAAACGCGGCCGCACCATCGGCGTTCCCACCGCGAACCAGTTGCTGGGAAGCTATCAAAGGCCGCGCTACGGCGTGTATGCCGTTCGCGTGAAACTGCCGGACGGCGGGACAGCGCGGGGCGTCGCCAATCTGGGCGTCCGGCCGATGTTCGATCCGCCGAAGGAATTGCTGGAAACCTGGATTCTCGACTGGTCCGGCGATCTCTATGGCGCGGAAATCGAAGTGGAACTGGTCGGCTGGCTTCGGCCGGAAATGCAGCTTGACGGGCTGGACGCGCTGAAAGCGCAGATCGCGATGGACGCCGAAGCGGCCAGAGCCCTTCTCGGCTGAGGCTTTCGAACGAGTGGGAAGATGGGGCGAAGATCGCCCCGCTCTTCAGGCGGGAACCCGCGCCGATTCTTCCTGCACCAGTTGCCGCGCATAGGTCAGGCACTGGCCGCATTGCGGGCGGCAGCCGAGGCGCTGATACGCCTCCCGCTCGCAGCGCACGCCGCCGCGCGCAATTTCCCGGACCTGGGCTTCGCGAAGGGCATTGCAGGAGCAGACGATCATGGCGTGCCGAATTTCCTTGCGCTTCAACCTGCGGAACGTGGCCGGATGCAGCAGCACGCACCGCAAATGAGTTGTTGCGACTGATATTCAATAGGGTGGGGCATTGCAAGCGATTCGCATCAGCCTGCCGCAGTCGAGTTATGGCTCGGTTAAATCGAACCCCTACACGCCGTCACCCGGGCTTTGTGAAACTGCTCATCACAAATTCGAACGGATTCATTGCCCGCAGTTAACCATCCTTGCCAATCGGCTGGCGGAAAGCGATGGCCCCTTCACCCCCCAGCTGTTATGCCCGATCCGGGGTCGGCATCAGAATTGCCTTTTGAAGGCAATCGGAAAAAAGGATGCCTTCGCCCATGGATGGCAGGTCGCCGTTGATGGCGGTTTGCGGAACGCGACCGGAAGTGGTCAAGCTGTCCCCGGTTATCAAGGCCCTGCGCGCCCGTGGCCATCGGGTGGTGCTGGTGGCGACCGGGCAGCACGCCGATCTCGCGCCCCGCATGTTATCGGAATTCGGCCTCGTGCCGGATGCGCAGCTTTCGTCCGGCCCGGCGGGGCTGAGGCCGGCGCAGGTTCTGGGCTCGCTTCTCACCCGCCTTCCGCCGCTCGTCGCGGCCTGGCGGCCGTCGCTGCTCCTGGTCCAGGGGGATACGATCAGCGCGCTTGCCGGCGCCCTTGCCGGCAATTACGCCCGCGTGCCGGTGGCGCATGTCGAAGCCGGGCTGCGCACCGGCGATCAGGACGAACCGCACCCCGAGGAGATGCAGCGCCAGCTGATCGCGCCGCTTGCCAGCCTGCATTTCGCCCCCAGCCGGCGGGCCGCGGAAGCGCTCGGCCGCGAAGGCGTCCCCGCGGAGCATGTGCATGTCGTCGGCAACAGCGGCATCGACGCGCTGTTCGCCACGCGGGACCGGCTGGCAGGCGACAGGCGGCTGCAGGCGCGCCTTGCCGCCCGCTACCCTTTCGCGGCGCAGCCGGGGCGGCCGCTGCTGCTGGCCACCGTGCACCGGCGGGAGAATCAGGGCCCGCGCCTGCTGGCGATCGCCGCCGCGCTCGCGCATCTGGCGGCTTTCGACGGCCTGCGCGTCGCCCTGCCGCTGCACCCGAACCCGGCGGTGCACAGGGTGCTGCGCCAGCAGCTCCAGGGCCTGGAAAACGCGCATCTGATGGAACCGCTGGAGCATGTGGCGATGGTCTGGATGATGCAGCGCGCGCATCTGCTGCTGACCGATTCCGGCGGCCTGCAGGAAGAAGCGCCGTCGCTCGGCCTCAGGACTCTGGTGCTGCGCGAGCGCACCGAACGCCCGGAGGCGATCGACGCCGGGGCCTCGGAACTGGTGCCGCTGCAATCCGGCCGGATAGTCGCCGCCGCGAAGCGCCTGCTGGCCATGGCGCCTTTGCAGCCGGTTCACCCCTTCGGCGACGGGCGGACGGGGGAGTCGATCGCGGCGGCGATCGAGCGATGGCTCGGCGTTCGCCAACCTCTGCCGGAAACGGTTGCCGCCCCGGCCTGAAGCTCAGGCCTCGCGCGCGCCGGCGGCCGTCATCAGCGGCAGGAAGTCGGGGAAGCTGGTGGCGATCGGCGCCCGGTCGTCCACGGTGACCGGCCGCTCGGCGGCGAGCGACAGGACCGCGAAGCTCATGGCGATTCGATGGTCCAGCCTCGTCTCGACCGTGGCGCCGCCGGGCACCTTCTCCCCGCCGCGCCCTTCGACGACCAGCCCGTCCGGCAGTTCCTCGACCGAAACGCCCGATGCCCGCAGCCCCTCGGCCATGGTGGCGATCCGGTCGCTTTCCTTCACCCGCAATTCCTCGATCCCGCGCATCACGGTGCGGCCTTCGGCCAGCGCCGCCGCCACGAACAGGATCGGATATTCGTCGATCATCGAAGGGGCGATTTCCGGCGGCACCTCGATTCCCTTCAGCGCGCTATGGCGCACGCGCAGATCCGCCACCGGCTCGCCGCCCACCAGCCGGGGGTTCAGCCGCTCGATATCGGCGCCCATCATTTCCAGCACGCGGACGATGCCGTCGCGCGTGGGGTTCAGGCCGACGCCCTCGATCAGCAGCTCCGAGCCGGGGACGATCAGCGCCGCCACCAGCGGGAAGGCGGCAGACGAGGGATCGCCCGGCACCACCAGCCGCTGCGGCTTCAGTTCGGCCCAGCCGGTCACGGCAATGCGCCGTCCGCCGTCCGCCATCGGCTCCACCGTCAGGTCGGCGCCGAAACCCTGCAACATGCGTTCGCTGTGGTCGCGCGTGGGGATGGGTTCCTCCACCACGGTTTCCGCCTGGACGTTCAGCCCGGCGAGAAGGATAGCCGACTTCACCTGCGCCGAGGCGACCGGCAGCCGGTAATGCAGCGGCAGCGGCGTTTGCGCCCCGCGCAGCATCAGCGGCAGCCGCCCACCGGGCGAGGCCTCGAAGGCAGCGCCCATCCGCGAGAGCGGCTCCATCACCCGGCCCATCGGCCGCTTGCCGAGCGAGGCGTCGCCGACGAAGGTGGCGGTGATCGGGTGGGTCGCCACCAGCCCCATCAGCAGCCGCGTGGAGGTGCCGCTGTTGCCCATCTCCAGCGCGCCCTCCGGTTGCAGCAGCCCGCCGACGCCGACTCCATGCACGCGCCAGGCGCCGGGGCCGAGCCGCTCGATATCGGCGCCCATCGCCCGCATGGCGGCGGCGGTCGCCAGCACATCCTCGCCCTCCAGCAAGCCTTCCACCCGGCTTTCGCCCACCGCCAGCGCCGACAGCATCAGCGCCCGGTGAGAGATGGATTTGTCGCCCGGCACCTGCATCCGGCCATTCAGCGGAGCGTCGGCGACAAGCGTGAGGGGATGGGGAGTTTCCGCGTGCATGGGCGCGGGCTTTGACAGCGGCACGCGCCTATGGCAAGGCGCGCGCCTTCTGGCGATGCCGTGCCGGCCCCTCGAAAGGCCGGGCAGGCCTGCTGCCCAATGGAGTTTTAATCGTGATCAAGGCCGAATGGGGCACCAAGCGCCAGTGCCCGAAGTGCGGAACCCGCTTCTACGACCTGCAGCATGACGATCCCGTCACCTGCATCAACTGCGGCAACGCCTGGGTGCCGGAGCCGATCCTGAAGTCGAAGCAGACGCTTCCGTTCGAAGCCGCCAAGGCGGAAGGCGCGGCCACCCAGGCCGAGCCGGCGCTGGAAACCGACGATCTGGACATCGACGACACCGACAGCGACGAGCCGTCGGACGATGCCGACGTCGACATCGGCGGCGACGACGACCTGTCGGAAGTGGTGGTGGAAGACCGCGAAGAGGATCGCTGAGCGAGAGTTTCGGGCTGGCGAAGAATCGCCGGCCCAAAAAAACGCCGGCCCAAAAAAACGCAAGCCGGGTGCGGAATTGGCTTGAACCCGGTTTCGCCTTGCGCTAATCGCGCCGCTCCCGCTCCCAGGCGGGTATGACGAAGATGGTTTCGGGGCCTTAGCTCAGCTGGGAGAGCGCTACAATGGCATTGTAGAGGTCAGCGGTTCGATCCCGCTAGGCTCCACCATCTTCTGCTTTTTCCTCAATACACTATCGAATGTCCTTCAGGGCCGATCCCGGCCTTGGGCGCGTGCTGTTCCGACTGGCGCTGCCGCAGTTTATGCGCCGTTCACGAAAGCCTCTTTCGCAACCGCTTTCATTGTGCTGTCATACAGCCACAATGTTCGGGTCAACCCGGGCAACGCATGGCCAACAATGGCCAGCGATGGAAAAGGGGTGTGTTATGAAGAGGCTCGTTGTGGCGTTGCTCGGCTGTACCGGCCTTGCAGCGCCTGTTTTCGCGCAGGCATCATCCGTCGACACAGCATCCGTCGGCACAGGGGCTTCGGCGGATAATGAACTGATCATCGTCACCGGATCGCGTATCAAGCGCTCCATCGCAGACAGTCCGGTGCCGCTGACCATCGTCACCACCGACGACCTGAGGCGGGAGGGGATCAACTCCCCCGAGCAGTTCATTTCCTTCCTGACCTCGAACGGCAACGGCCTCGACAATCTCTCTTCCAATGCCGATGTGGTGGCGGGCGCGGCGCGCGGAAACAATGGCGCTTCCGCCGCGAACCTGCGCGGGCAGGGCGCCTCCGCCACGCTTATCCTGCTGAACGGCCGCCGCGTTCCGGCGCACGGGCTGAACGGCGGCGTGGTGGACATCAACCAGATTCCGCTGAGCGTGGTCGAACGGGTGGAAGTGCTGAAGGACGGCGCCTCGGCCATATATGGCACCGATGCGGTCGGCGGCGTGATCAACTTCATCACCTACGAGAATTTCCAGGGCGCCAAAGCGTCGGCGAATATGGACGTGACCGAGGCCGGCGGCGGGAACCAGTGGCGCTTCTCGTTCATGGCCGGGCATGGAGACCTGGACAAGGACCGCTTCAACCTGATGTTCGGCGCTTCGATCACCGATCAGAAGATGCTGCGCGGCAACCAGCGCGACTTCGTGAACACCTTCCAGCCCGATCGCGGCCTGTCGGTGGACACGCGCGGCACGCCGTTCGCCACCATTTTCCCGTTGGGCGTCTCGCCCAACAGCCCCAACGGCACCATCATCAATTCCGCCGCCACCGCCCCCTATATTCCGGGCAGCGCCACGGTGCGGGCCGGCGGCGGGATCAACCCGCTGGACCTGTCCGGTGGGCAGGGGTGCGATTCCATCGACGGCATGGGGCCATATGACGAGCTTCTGTGGGATACGCCCACCGCGAAATTCGCCTGCGCCTGGGATACCGGCCGCGCCGCCGTGCTGCAGCAGCCGATCCGCACCATTTCCTATTTCGGAGCCGCCACGGGCCAGTTCGGTGACCATCGGATGAAGTTCGAGCTGACCGGCTCGCAGGCCGATTCCCGCAAGATCTTCTCGAACAACCAGCTCAGTTCCAGCGCTTCGGCGGCGGCGACGGCGCTCAACTATGTCTATGTCCGCAACGCGGCCAGCGCCGCCGTCTACGACCGGGTTTTCAACCAGCTCGTCTCCGCCTTTCCGGAACTGGAGCCGCAGCGCGGCCTGCCCATGGCGCTTCGCTGGCGCTGCATGGAATGCGGCCCGCGCGAGATCGAGACCAGCACCGACACGATGCGTCTGGCCTTCACCGCCGATGGCCCGATCGCCGGCGAATGGGAATATCACGCCGGCGTTTCCTACGGGAAAAGCGAGTCCAGCTCGACGCTCGGCTCCGGCTATTTCTACACCCGCACCGTCCGCGACGCGAATGGCAACATCCTCGCGAACGGCATGGTCGACGCGTTCATGACCGGCCACATCAACCCCTTCCTGTTGCCGGGCGAAAGCCAGACGGCCGAGGCGATGGCGCTTCTGGAAGCGATTTCGGCCAAAGGCGTGAAGCTTTATGGCGGCAAATACGGCCTCTGGCAGGTGGACGCCTCCGCCGCCGGGCCGCTGTTCGACATCTGGGGCGGCACGGTGCAGGCGGCGGTCGGCCTCGACTGGCGGCGGGAGCAGTACAGCTTCAACGGCGACGCGCGCGAGGCCGCCAATCGCCCGCATATCTTCAACGCCCCGTTCGACGATGCGAACATCCTGCAATCGCGCAACCGGGACGTGAAGGCGGCCTATGTCGAAGTGATGCTGCCGGTCTTCACCGGCTTCGAACTGACGGGCGCTTTCCGCATCGACGACTACACCGGCTTCGGCACCACCACCAATCCGAAGATCACCGCCCGTTACCGGCCGATCCCGGAAATCATGTTCCGCGGTTCCTACAACACCAGCTTCCGGGTGCCGACCTTCAACCAGCTATACAATGGCGTGCTGGAATCGCCTTATTCCGCGCGGGACATCTACGATCCCACCACCTGTCCGGGCGGGCGTGTCGACACCAGCATTCCGGGCTGCGAGGCCATCAACCCGACGGTGCTGACCGGAGGCCGCCCCAACCTCGGCCCGGAAACGGCCCGGCAATTCTCCGCCGGCGTGGTGTTCGAACCGCTTTCGAATGTGATGCTGTCGGCCGACTGGTGGTATATCCGCCGCGAAGGCAAGATCGACGTGCTGACGATCCAGGACATGGTCGCCAATTACGACATCTTCACCGATCGGTTCATCCGCGACGGCTCGGGGCAGATCGTCGTCATCGATCGCACCTGGGTGAACAGCGGCGAGACGATCACCTCCGGCATCGAATTCGCCGCCCGCGCCGGCACCCCGCTCTTCAGCGGCAACCTTGCCTTCGGCTTCGATGGCAGCCTGCTGCTGAAGAAACGGTCGCGTCTGGTTCCGGGCGCGCCGCAAGGCGAAAGCGAAGTCGGCCGCTTCACCTTCTCGGGCGATCTCGGCCTGAAGTGGAAGCATAATATCTTCCTCACCTACGCCCAGGACGGCTGGTCGGCCTCGCTGTCGCAGCTCTACCGCTCCGGCTACCGGAATCAGGAGCTTCCCGGGGTGACGCTGGGCCGGGTCAGCCCGTCGGACCTGCATGTGAACGTCCGCCCTTATGTGCTGCACAATCTCTCGGTCGGTTACGAGATCAACGAGCGTTTCCGTGTGACGGGGGGCATCAAGAACCTCTTCGACAAGGATCCGCCCTTCGCCATCAACTATGACAGCAACACCGGCTCGGGCAGCAGCTGGGAACCGCGCGTGGCCGATCCGCGCGGACGCTCCTACACGCTGAGCCTGGAACTTCAGATCTAGACGAGACGGGCGGGGAGCGGCGCTCCCCGCCCGCGACACTCAGGCGAGGCGTTCCTTCACCTTCTCGACGAATTCGGCATCCGTCAGGATGCCGGCGTCGTGCGCGGCGGAAAGCTTGCGCAGGGCGTCCAGCGGATCGGCCCCGGCTTCAGCGGGCGCAGCGTTCGCCGCGGCAGCGGGCGCGCCGACCGCCGCCAGCTTTTCCGCATGGGCGAGCTCGGCGGCGTGCATCTTCGATTGCTGCTTGGCGGCCGAGCTTCCGGCGACGGTGGTAGCCGTCTTGGTGATGACGGCGGTGCGGGCGGCGGTGCCGGCCGCACGGCCGATCAGGCTCGGGCGATCTCTACGCGATCCCAGCATTTCAGGCTCCTTCGGTCAGATCGGCAATGGCGGTCAGCGTGGCGCGGGCCTGGTCCACCAGGTCGCCCGGAATCCGCTCGGCCACCAGCAATTCCCCGCCGGCGCCGCGAACCGCGTCGGCGAACTGGGTGGACCAGACATGCTCCACCAGAAGCGCCGCCACCGTGCTCGAAGGCTCGAGATTGTCCGAGACTTCCAGCAGGTCGGCTTCCGACATCAGGCCGCGAATGTCGCCGGTCAGGGTCTTCAGCGCTTCGGCGACGTCGTCCGGCAGTTCCTGCATTTCCAGGATGGCGACTTCGCCGTCGGCGTCCTTCGTCACCACGGCCAGGTCGAGCAGGCGGACGAAGCCGCGCCCGATGAGGTCGGCGAGCGCCGGAGCGATCCGCCCGTCGAAACGATTGCCCTCGAACCCCAGCAGCAGGAATTCGACCGGCCCGAGCTTGTCCGTCATGCATGTCTCCTTTCCTGCCATCCTTGGCAGGGAATTGCGGCAATGGCGTTGCAGCCCCTCAGTGCGCCATCAACAAAGGCACGTCGCTCGCCGAAAGCAGCCGCCGGGTGACTCCGCCCAGCAGGAATTCCATGGCGCGGCTGCGGCCATAGCCGCCCATCACCAGCAGGCCCGAGCCAAGCTCGCGCGCGGTCGCCAGCAGCGTGTCGGAGGTGGAGCCGCCGCCTGCCGTGCGCTCATGCAGTTCCGCCTTGATCCCATGGCGGGAGAGATAGGAGGCGACGGCCAGGGGCGGGAAGTCGCCGGATCCGGTCGGGTCGATCGTCACGATATCCACCCGCGCCGCCTTCTTCAGCAGCGTGACGGAGCGCTTCACCGCATGCGCGGCTTCCTTCGTGGGCTTCCAGGCGACCAGCACCGGCTTTTCCAGTTCCACCCGCTTCGCCGTTTCCGGCACCGCCAGCACCGGGGCGTCGGCATGCGTCACCACGGCCGCCAGCGCCTGCGCGAGGTCCCGGTCGCTGCCGCTTGCGCCCGGCTGCGTCATCACGATCACGTCCGCCAGCAGCGAGCGGTCGACCAGCGTCTGCCCCGGCTCGCCCATCGCCTCGACAAAGCTGAAGGGCACGCCTTCGCCTTGCAGCCGCGCCGTCAGCTTCTGCCGCTCGGCTTCGGCGAGCCTGGCTTCATCCTCCATCAATTGCACCACCATGGCGGCGCTTCCGGCGAAACCGCCGGCATCGGCCCCCAGGAAGCCCGGAACGCGCCGCGTCTGCAGGCATTCCAGATGCCCGCCAGTGAAGCGGACAAGGTCCAGCGCGCCTTGAAGGCGGGATTCGAAATGGGCGTCTTCCGCCACATGCAGCAGGATGGATTTCATCTTCGGCCTCTCTTTCCGCTTTCCAATAGACCGCAAGCGTGCCTCGAAGCGTTGACGCCCGTCAAATCAGCGAAATGCGCCCGCTTTCCAGATCGTAGATCGCCGCCACCATCGCGATCGCCCCAGCCGCCTCCAATTCCCTCAGCGTCAGCGAGCGTTCGCGTATCTTCCACAGGGTGCGGCGCAGATGCGTATGGGCGACCGCGTCGACGAACGCCGGGTTGGCGGACGTGCGCTCGCCCGCATATTCCGTTTCCTCGATGGCGTTCTGGAAGCGGGCGAGCAATATGGTCATGTTGCCGGAGTGCACATTGTCGATGGCCGACAGGATCGCCCCGCAATTGCTGTGCCCCAGCACCATCACCAGCTTCGCGCCGGCGGCGGCCGTCGCATATTCCAGCGAGCCCAGCACATCGTCGTTCACGGCGTTTCCGGCGATCCGGCAGTTGAAGGCGTGGCCGATCCCCATGTCGCAGATGGCGGTCAGGGGCGCCCGGCTGTCCATGCAGGAGAGGAACACGGCTGCCGGGAACTGTTCCTCGGCCGTGCCCTGCTGTTCCGCCACCCAGTCGCGCCGCGTGCTCCGCCCGGAGGCGAAACGGGCGTTGCCTTCCAGAATCAGCTCGATCACCTGCTGCGGCGACAGGCTGTCGCGCAGCTCCCGCGTCAGGATCTGGGCTTCGGCGAGCGTCTGGTCCGGCACGGGCTGCTCCTGTCTCGATCCGCGACGGCCTTAGCATGGGCCGCCGCGCCGGAAACAGCCAATTGCCGACAATCCGGCCTGTCAGCCGATGATTTCCCCCACGCATTCGCCGAATCCGATTGCGGCGAAGCCCGGCGCTTGCGCGCGCGCGGAAATGCGCAGCCGGTCGCCATCCAGCAGGAAGCGCCGCTCCTCGCCGTTCGGCAGGGCGACCGGCTTCTGCCCGCCTTCCGTCAGCTCCAGCAGCGAGCCTTCGCTGCCCTGCGCCTCGCCCGAGATGGTGCCGGTTCCGAACAGGTCGCCGGGGCGCAGGTTGCAGCCGCCGACCGTGTGGTGCGCCACCATCTGCTGCACCGTCCAGTAAAGCGCCTCGGAACTGCCGCCCGACAGGCGCACTTCCGGCAGCCCCGCCTCGCGCATGGCGCGGGTTTGCAGCCAGACGCCCAGCGTCAGCCTCAGCCCGCCATGCCGCTCGTCCGCCTCGTCGCGCAGATAGGGCAGGGGCCGCGGCTCGCCCGCCGCGCGGGGGAAGGCGGGGCCGCGGAAGGGGGCCAGCGCTTCGGGCGTGACGATCCAGGCGCTGACGCTGGTGGCGAAGCTCTTGGCCAGGAACGGCCCCAGCGGCTGATATTCCCAGGCCTGCACGTCGCGGGCAGACCAGTCGTTCAGCAGGCAGAAGCCGGCGATCTGCTCATGCGCTTCGGCGATCGGCACCGGATGGCCAAGGTCGTTGCCCGGCCCGATCCAGACGCCGAGCTCCAGCTCCAGGTCCAGCCGCTCGCTCGGCCCGAAACGCGGGCCGTCGGTGCCCGGCAACTGCCCCTGCGGGCGGACGATGTTCGTGCCCGAAAGCACCACCGAGGAAGCCCGGCCATGATAGCCGATCGGCACATGCTTGTAATTTGGCGTCAGCGGATTGTCCGGCCGGAACAGCTTGCCGATCCGGGTCGCGTGGTGGATGCCGGCGTAGAAATCGGTGTAGTTCCCCACATCGCACGGCAGGTGCAGTTCGACTTCGGCGACGGGCAGCAGAAAGGCGGAAGCCGTTTCCGCCCTGGCGCTGTCCGTCAGCAGCGCGAACAGCGCGTGGCGAAGCGCGACGCGGGCATGCTCGCCCATCGCCAGCAGCTCGTTCAGCCGCTCTTCGGCGACATCTTCCAGCCATGGCAGGTCCGGGAACAGGCCGGCGCGGGCGGCGCCGGCCAGATCGAACACGAAGCCGCCGATGGCAACGCCCACGCGCGGGGCCGCGAAGCCGTTGGAAAACAGGCCGAACGGCAGATTCTGCACTGGAAACTCTGGATGCCCGTCCGCGCCTTCGACCCATGAACTGGCGTTGGGTTCATGTGTGTGATCGATCGTCCACCAGCCCATCCGCATCCTCGCCTTCCAAGCCATCCCGGATCATCTCCCGATCCTGTTGCAGGAGATCGGACGAATGGCCCCGGCGCGTCAACCGGAAGCGGCAAATCCGCCGACTCCCCCGAACGGGTGATTGGCATTCCGCCCCGGCTGCAAAAAGGTTAACGAGGGCATGGACGGCCGCACCAGCTGATTCGGCCGCCGGGTGGGGCGCAATCGAAGGCGAATGGTTTCACGCGCAGCGGCGCGGGCAATGTCTGGCGTCCGGAGAAGGGGCACCTCTATGGCGGGAAAAAGCGGCGATGCCTTCGGGCAGGATTACCGTATAGTCGGCACATTGGTGAAGCTTTCCGGGCAGGAATCCCGGGGCTTTGCCAGCGCGGCGCGCGACTTCGCCCGACAGGGCGAGGTGATCCTCGAAACCGAGGCCGGCCCCGATTCCATGGGCGTGGCGGATGCCGGCGCCACCTGGCTTCGCTTCGACCAGAGCGGGCAGGTCTGGGAACAGGTGCATGAGCTTGCCCGCCGTGGCGGCATGGGCTTCGGCGCCAATGCCGTACTCGCCGCCGAGCCGGACCGCCAGTGGACTCGATCGGCAGGCCCCGCCCCCGCTAGCGGAAGCGCGGCGTTTAACGCCTGGCACCTGCAACGCACCGGCCTCGACAAGGCGCGGGCGCAAGTGGCGGCCGACAGGCAGAAGGATGTGCTGGTGGCGCATCTGGACACCGGCTTCGACCCCGATCACCGGCAGAAACCCCGCAACATCGACCCGCTGCACCGGAGCTTCGTGAAGGGGGATTCGCCGCAGGACGGCGCCCGCACGCCCGGCGGCGGCCTGCCGGGGCTGGAACAGCCCGGCCATGGCACCGGCACGCTTTCGATCCTGGCGGGCCCGGATTTCGGCGGCTGCCCGGATGCGAGCCTGCTGCCGCTGCGAGTCGGCAAGGATGTGGTGCTGGTGACCACCGGAAGCGTCGTGGCCGGTTTCCGCGAGGCGATCAGGCGCGGCGCCGATGTGCTCTCCATGAGCATGGGCGGCCTTGCTTCCAAAGCGATGGCGGACGCGGTGAACGCCGCCTACGAACGCGGGCTGGTGATGGTGACGGCGGCGGGCAACACCTTTTTCGACAAGCCTTTTCCCACCATCGTCTGGCCGGCCCGCTTCCGCCGCGTGGTCGCGGCCTGCGGCATGATGCAGGATGGGCGGCCCTATGAATGGCCCAATTCCAAGCCCATGGCCGGCTGCCACGGCCCGGCGGCGAAGATGCTCTATGCGCTTTCCGCCTTCACGCCCGACATTCCCTGGGCGGAACTGGGAACGGGGGACAAGGTCGGCCGCGCCGGCGGCACCTCGTCGGCGACGCCGCAGATCGCCGCCGCCGTCGCGCTGTGGCTGGCGCAATGGAAGCCGGCGCTGAAGGACTATCTTCCCTGGCAGCGCGGGGAAGCCGCCCGGCAGGCGCTGTTCGCCAGCGCGAGGGAAGTGGATGGAGAAAAGGTGCACGCCAAGTTCGGCCATGGGCTGCTGGATGCGGCGAAACTGCTCGCCACCGCGCCGCTGCCGCAGGCGGAGCTGCGCAAGGCGCCGGTGGCGGACGCCAGCTTCCATTTCCTCAAGCTCGTCTCCGGCCGGGG
Organism: Sandaracinobacteroides sayramensis; assembly: GCF_022014495.1. Classification (GTDB taxonomy): domain Bacteria; phylum Pseudomonadota; class Alphaproteobacteria; order Sphingomonadales; family Sphingomonadaceae; genus Sandaracinobacteroides; species Sandaracinobacteroides sayramense. The sequence continues at coordinate 3,834 of NZ_JAKLSQ010000026.1, read as the reverse complement.
CGTCGGCTTCGCCGATCGGGAACGCGACGCCCTGTTCGAACTGGAGCTGATCCAGCTTCTGGAAGCGCATCGCGAACTGGCCGGCGAAGACGGACAGGCAACGACGGACCTGCCGGAGCCGGAATCGCTCGATCCGGCGAACGCGGAGGATGTGGCGGCGGTCCGCCGCGTCCTCGAACGGGTGGAAGCCTCGGACCTTGCCTCCGCGCCGCTTCGGGCGACGCTGCGCGCCAGGCTGGCGGGCGAAGGGGCGGCCGGCCCCGCGTTCCGCACGCCGCCAGCGCCGGCGGGGCTGCCCAGGGGCCGCGCCCCGGCGCCGCCGGCCGACACCGCCCATGGCCCGGCCCGCCGGCGGCTGCGGATCTACGCCCGCGACCCGTCGCTCGCGGCCAGCCTCTCCACCAGCGCGCAACTGGTCTCGACCGTCGATGTCGTGAACGAGCGGGATCTGAAGCCCGGCCCGGTCGGCGAATATCTGGAAATCGTCGATGTCGATCCACCGACCGACCGGCTTTACCCGCCCGTCGACCTGAACGACGTGCAGATCGCGCTTTCGGACGGGCTTCGCCCTTCGGAGGGCAATCCGCAATTCCACCAGCAGATGGTCTATGCGGTCGGCATGCGGACGATCGAGGCGTTCGAGGAAGCGCTCGGCCGCCGCATGCTCTGGGCGAGCGGCCGCCAGCCCGGCGACACTTCGGCCGAGCGGCGGCGAATCCCCGCCTTCCGGCAGCGCCTGCGAATCTACCCGCACGCGCTGCGCGAGGCGAACGCCTTCTACAGCCCGCACAAGGTGGCGATACTCTTCGGCTATTCGCCGTCCAACGCCGATACCCGCTCGGCCGTGCCGCAGGGCACGATGGTGTTCAGTTGCCTCTCGGCCGACGTCATCGCCCATGAAATGACCCACGCGCTGCTGGACGGTATCAGCCCGGCGCTGCGCGACGCCAGCAACCCGGACGTGCTGGCCTTCCACGAAGGCTTCGCCGACATCGTCGCCCTGTTCGAGCAGTTCCGCCTGAGGGATATCGTCGCCAGCCAGGTGGCGGTCGGCGGGCGGGATTTCTCCATGGGGGGGATGCTCGGCACGCTGGCCCTGCAACTGGGGCAGGGGCGAGGCGGCGATGGGCCGCTGCGCGACTATCAGCCGAAGAAGGCGCGCGGAGAGAATAAGCCCGCCCTCCAGTATGACACAGACTTGCCGGTGCACGAGCTCGGCTCGGTGCTGGTCTTCGCCGTCTACGAGGCATTCCTTGCGGTCGCCGGCATGCGCACCGGCGAACTGACCCGGCTGGCGACCGGCGGCACGGGCCGCCTGCCGGACGGGGAACTGCACCCGGTGCTGGTGAAGGGCCTCACCAGCGAGATCTGCAAGGCGGCCTCGGAAGTGCAGCGGATCGTCATCCGCGCGCTCGACTATCTGCCGCCCAACGACATCAGCTATGGCGATTATCTGCGCGCCCTCGTCACCGCCGACGTCGACGCCTGGCCGGAGGATCTCGCCGGCTACCGCATCGCCATCATCGAAGCCTTTCGCCAGCTCGACATATATCCGCGCGGGCTTCGCACCCTGTCGGAGGAAACGCTGGTCTGGCGCCGGCCCGAGCCGGCGCTGCGCACCGCGCCCTGGCTGACGGAACTGGTGGAAAGCTTCGATCTGCGCCCCGGCACCGATTACAGCCGCGCCCGCATGCAGCAGCTCAGCCAGCGGCGGGCCGATCTTGCCACCTCGGCGTTGCACAAGGCGCTCGCCGCCGAGCTGGCGGCCGGCGAAACCCGGCTGCACGAGCTTTTGGGCCTGGAGCCCGGCCTGCCGCTCTATGGCCCGGATTTCGAGCCGTTCGCGCGGAAAACGCAGGCGACTCGCGTCTATGTGGACGATGTGCGGCCGAAAATGCGCGACCTCGGCCAGTCCGAACAGACGACGCAGCGTCTGGCCTTCGATGTCGTCATCCGCATCCGCCAGCGCCGGCCGGAGTGGGTGGACCCGGCCGACCCGTCCGCCGGGCGCTTCTGGTTCCGCGGCGGCACGACGCTGATCGTCGACCCCTTCGCCACCAGAAGCGACGAGATCGTGCCGGAAATCCGCTATTCGATCGTGAAGCCGATGCTCTCCGCCACCCGGCTGGAGCGGGAGCGCAACTGGCGGGCCGGGCGCGGCTCGGAAGGCGTGCGCGCCGCCTATTTCGGCCAGGCGGAAGGGCAGGCCGATGCGTTCGGCGCCGACGAGATATTCGCGATCGTCCACAGCCGGATCGAAGAAGGAGAGGCGTGATGGCCAGCACTTCGCCCGCAAGCGTCAAGGTCCGCCTCTATGCGCAGGGGATCGGCGACTGCATCCTGATCGACCTGCCGCGCGCCGACGGCGGCCGGCTGCACCTGCTGATCGACTGCGGCGCCCACCAGATGATGCCCGGCAGCAACAAGCGGATGGCGGAGGTGGTGCAGGACATCCACGAGCGCACGGACGGCGTGCTGGATGTGATCGCCGGCACGCATGAGCATTGGGACCATCTCTCCGCCTTCCTCACCGCGCGCGGGGCTTGGGCGAAGTTCACGGTCGGCGACGTCTGGCTGAGCTGGGCGGAAGACCCGGACGACGAAGTGGCGAAACAGCTCGACCGCTTCAAAGGCGATGGCGCGGCCATCGTCTCGGGCCTGCGCTCGAAGATGCCGCTCGCCTTCGGGGTGGGCGAGGGGCTGGTGGCCGGAGTCGATTCGCTGATGGGCTTCCTGTTCGGGGCCGCCGGAGAACGGGTGCGCAGCGCGCGCGAAGCCTTGCGCCTGCTCGCGCCCGATGGCCGGCCACGCTACCTGCTTCCCGGAACCGACGCGCCGGCGAAGGGCCTGCACGACGGCGTGCGGATCCGCGTTCTCGGCCCGCCGAGGGATGCGAAGACGCTGAGGATTCACGACAACCCGAGCAACGAATATCGCTTCGGCGCCGGCGCGCCAGCGGCTGGCCCCTTCGCTGCCGTTTCCGCCGCGCTCAGCGTGTCGGAAGGCCGGATTCCCAGCCAGCACGACCCTTATGCTCCCTTCGATGGAGACCAGGGCGCGCGGCTTTGCGATGTGCTGGAAGGCGATTGGTCCGGCCTGGACGAAGCAGGCCGGGCGCATTTCTGGCAGCATTATTTCGAAGATTCCGCTCCCCTCGGCAGCAGCCGCGACCTGCTGGCGGAACGCCGCCGGATCGACGGCGAATGGCTGGGATCGGCGCTGGACTTCGCGCTCCAGCTGGACCGCAACACCAACAACAGCAGCCTGGTGCTGGCCATCGAGCTGGAGGCAAGCGGCCATGTGCTGCTGTTCGCCGCCGACGCGCAGGGCGGGAACTGGAAAAGCTGGAAGGATGTGGAGTTCGAAGGCGGGCAAGGGAAGATCGCCGCCGATCTCGTCGCCCGCACGGCCTTCTACAAGGTCGGCCACCATGGCAGCGTCAACGCCACGGCGAAGGACGCGCTGGAATCCATGGACGCGGCCAATCTCATCGCCTTCGTGCCGGTGGATACCGATGTGGCGCTGAACCGCTGCCGCTGGAAGGACTTCCCGGCGGGCAAGCTGATGGCGGCGCTCGGCCGGCAGACGCAGGGACGGCTGATTGCTTCCGACAGCGACTGGGTGAAGGACCAGACGCTTCCCGATCCGATGGAGGGCTGGAAGACTCCGGCGCTGGTTTCCGCGACGCGCGGCATGGCAGGCTCGGTGCCCTGGGTGGAGCTGGAGTTCCGCTAGGTTGGGGGGGGAACTCATATTTCCCCCACCCCACCTTCGTCACCCCGGGCTTGACCCGGGGTCCAGCTTTCTTCCTCACCCGCAGCGCCAGCAGAAAAG
>NZ_JAKLSQ010000025.1 GCF_022014495.1 Sandaracinobacteroides sayramensis | reverse complement strand
CCAGCCGCCGTCCGTCATGCCCAGCTCCATGCTGCCGGCCACCACCCGCAGCTGCCAGCCGGTGTCGCCACCGTCGAACTGGCCGCCCTGGCCGCCGACGATCGGCGCATGGTTGTTGAGGGCGAGCGGAGAGATCTTGTTGCGGTCGAAGCCGAGGTTCTTCAGGAACTCCACTTCCCCGCGCACGCCGAGCTTCTCGTTGAAGTCATACTGCATCTGCCCGCGCAGGTGCAGGACCTGGAACTTCGAGGCCAGGCCATAATATTGCACTTCCGGGCTGACGCTGGGATTGTCGGGGTTCAGGATGACGTTGCGCAGCGGCCGCATGGTGTTGCCGAACTGCTGGAAGGCCGGGCGCGTGCCGTCGGTGTCGCAGACGCTCTCGTTCCAGTAGCAGGGCGACGAGAACTGCCCCTCGACGCCGTCGAAGTGGAAGTAGCCGGCCGAGAGTTTCGCGCTCAGCTCCTGGCCCAGGCGGAAGTCGAACCCGCCCTGCACCGCCAGCAGATATTTGTCGGTGGACTTGTAGGGGCCGGCTTCGCTGGAGCCGAAGTTGAGGCTGGTGTTGTAGAGCGGGAAGGCACCCGCCGCGCCGCGGAAGCTGACGCTGTCCCCAAGCGCCGCCTTGCCCGAGACGGCGACGCCGTCGAAGTTCATGTCGCCGTCGAAGAACAGGTCGCTGGTGTCGAACGGGTTCGCGAACCGGCCGAGGTCGATGTTCAGGTCCGTGAGCGGGGTCAGGCGGACCGAGGCCCGGTCCAGCCAGATCTCATATTTGCCGGTGCCGTCGGCGCCCATCGTCTGGTTGGTGGAGACCGGCGAGCGGTCGGAGCCGGTGGCGACGCGGACATCGGCGCTGACCCCTGGCGTGATCTGCGCCTTCAGGCCGACGCGGCCGCGCAGGATGAAGAAGCGGCGGTCCTCGGCGGTGTTGAGGAAGGGCGGGCGCAGGTTGCCGTTGGGCGCATGCTCGTTCACCTGATAGCCGCTGCCGCGGTTGATCCTGTTCCAGTCCGGGAACTCGGGGAAGTTGCCGCCGATCCACTCGCCCTTGTCGTTGTAGGTGGGCTTGTCGAAGAAGCGGCCCTCGCTGCGCACGCGGACATCGCCGTAAAGGCTGATGCGCCGCGTCCATTCCGGAGTCTCGCCGGGCTTCGCCCAGCCCTCGGCCTGCGCCTGGTTGCCGAGCTCGACCCGCAGCTCTTCCTTCAGCTGGTCGCGCACCACCTGCGGCACATAGGGGACGGTGTGCGTGCCATCGGCCGCCACCCCGCCCATGGGAACGGGCACGACCGCGGCCGGAGCCGGGGCGGCGCGCGCCTCGCTCAGCATGCTGTCCGCCTCGGCGCGGCTCACCAGCCCCTTGGAGACCATGATCTCCAGCAGCTTGTTGGGGTCGACGCCTTGCGCCTGGGCCGACGAGACGGCGAACGGGGCGGCAAACGACGCGGTCAGCGCCACGCCGGCCGTGCAGGCCATCAGCAGCGTCTTTGCTCGGGTAACGGGATGATTGCGAGACATAAGAACCTATCCTCTGGAAGTTGACGAGCCGGCAGGAACGACCATCCGGTCAGGCTCCGCTGCGGGCGTTGAGTTCGACGTTCACGACCGGCAGGCCGGGCGGCGGGCGGCGGGAGAGCTGGAGCCCCATCAGCGCCTGGAGCAGCCGGGCGTTGCGCTTCTCGTCCCCGCCCTCGACCACCCGCACATGGGTGATGCGGCCTTCCTCGTCGACGGTGACGGCCAGGCGGACGCGGTAGCTGCCCTTGGTCAGCTCCCTGTCGCGCTGCGCCGCCATCTGCACCTCGCGCGCGGCAAGCGCCCCATAGGCCGCGAAGCCGTCGCCGGAGCCGCCAGGGCGGCCGCCGATGCGCGTGCCCCCGCCGCTTCCGACCGCCAGCCCGTAATTGCTGGGGCCGGCGCCCTCGCGGGCGGTGAGCGCGTTGTCGCCCGGGGTCGACGGCTCGCTGCTCTGCTGCGGCTCGGGCGGCGGAGGCGTGTCCACCGGCTGGTCGATCGGCGGCGCCGGAGTCGGCTCGGGCGGCTGCTCGACCTTCTCCGGTTCCGGCGGCGGCGGCGGAGGCGGAGGCGGCGGGATCACCACCGTCGTCATCTTCACCTCGTTCGGACGCTCCGTCACCGTCACCCGGCCCCAGAGATTCCAGAGCAGAAGGGCGACGAGGAGGAGCCCGATCGCGGCCAGAACCCGCCCGAAGGTGAACGGCGATCTGGAGCGCCGGCCGCCGGTGCCGCCCAGCAGCCCCGGCTCGGCGAGACTGGACGCTGCCATCACGCGCCGCCTTCGGGCGGACGGGTCGACGCCATGCCGAGGCTGGGAACACCCACCTTGGAAGCAAGGTCCAGAACCTGCATGATCCGGTCGTACTGCACGGCGCGATCGCCGCGCAGGATCACCGCGAGGTCCGGCGTCGTCGCGATGGAGCGGCGAAGCTCGCCCTCCAGCTCCGACATCGACACCGGAACCGCGTCGATCGACACTGTGCCGTCGTTCGACACCGAGATCACCCGCGACTTCTGCGCTTCCAGCGTCTTCGCCGAGGAAGCCGAAGGCAGGTCCACCCGGATACCCTGGACCGCCGCCGTCGTCATCAGGATGAAGATGATGAGGAGAACAAGGACCACATCGACGAACGGCGTGATGTTGATCTCGTTATAGGGCTTCTTGGAGGAGCCTGCCTGCATGGTACAGCCCTCCCCTCAGGCCGCTTTGGCGGTGGGGGTGGAGCCCGCCGTCGGAGCCGGGTTGTCCTGCCAGGTTTCCGCGATGCGCTTTTCCAGCTCGTCGGCGAAGATCTCGTTGTCGGTGGTGATCTCCTCCACCCGCGACAGAAGATAGTTGTAGCCGAAGAGCGCCGGGATCGCGACCGCAAGGCCCGCAACCGTCGCCAGAAGCGCCGCCGCGATACCCGGGGCGATGGCGTTGATGTTCACTTCACCCGCCGCCGCAACCGCCGCGAAGGTGATCATCACGCCCAGCACCGTGCCGAGCAGACCGATGAACGGGCCGCCCGAGATGGCGATCGTCAGGAGAACCATCTTCGAGTTCAGCTTCTGCGCCTCGCGGGTCTTCGTCGCGTCGAGCGCCGAGCGGATCGCCGCGATCGACTGCGAGCGGATGGCGAAGCGCGAACCCGTCGCCTTGCCTTCCTGCAGCCGCTCCGACAGCTCGCGCCGGCCCACCTGGTAGAGGCTGTTGAGGGTGGAACCAGCCGCCGCCGCGCCCGGATCGAAGGCCGGAAGCCCGTCATGGTCGCCCGAGCGCCGCGACTGGCGGGCATAGGCGTCGAGGAAGGCCTCGTTGGCGCCGCGCACCCGGCTGATCGTCAGCCCCTTGGTGATCATGATCCAGATGGCGATCGCCAGCATGATCGCCAGGATGATGATCACCACCCAGGCGTCGAAGGTCAGCGCCTTGAACAGGATGCCCATATAGTCGTGGCCGCCGCCGGTCTGGACCTGCTCGGCCGTGCCGGCAAGCGCCAGACGCGGGGACTGGCCCTCGGAAGCCGCCGCCAGCTGGAACGCCGCCGCCGGAAGCGCCGCGCCCGCCACCCGGAACTCGTCCATCTCGCCGGTGAAGCCTTCGCCCAGCAGCGCCGGGCCGGTGGGCGTGCCAAGCGCGCCCGCCACTTCGCCGGCCGGCTGGCCGTTCAGGAACAGAACGCTCTTCGCGCCGTCGTTCACCAGCGCCACATGCGCCCAGCTCCCGCCGGCAAGCGCCGCGCCCGCCGAGCGCTCGCCGCCCTGCTCGACGAAGAGCTGACCGCCTTGCGAACGCAGGCCGACGCTGCCCGGAAGGTTGAACAGTGTGCCGTCCGAACCGGGCTTCACCCAGAAGCTGACCGAAAGCGGACCCTGCGCGAACGCCGAGGCCGGAACCGAGACCGGCGCCGTGCCGTCGAGCGCCAGGCTCTGGCCGATCAGGCCGCCGGCGTTGCGCCCTTCGCCGCCGGTCGCGTGCGCGCCATTGGCGGTGGCGTCGCGCGGCGCGCCTGCATTCTCGAAGTGGTAGACCAGCCGGTATTCCGGGGCGAAGCTGCCCGCCACATCCTGGCCGGACGCCGCGTCCTTGTTGCCGTAATAGGCGTAGATCGCCGACGCCTGCCCGGGCTGCAGGCCCTGCACATCCACCCAGACCAGCGCCTGCTCTTCCGCCGGCGCCCACTTCTCGATGTGGAACTTCAAAGGCGTGCGGTCGTCGCCGGCCACGAAGC
>NZ_JAKLSQ010000024.1 GCF_022014495.1 Sandaracinobacteroides sayramensis | reverse complement strand
CCAAGGGCATAAGGACACCAAAGCTAACTTATCAGCGGCCTGAAAATGGGGAGCAGGTCACGACGCAAACTGGCAGAGTTCAGGGACGCCGAAGGCTATCAGCGCATTTTCTCGGAACATTGTGATCTCGCACCCACTGAAGGCCGCATTCACTTCATTGTCGAAACTAACCCGCAGCCACACGCGTTAATCGGTCATATCGGGCGTAAACTCGGCATAGGCTGAATTGCGAGTTCGCCGCTAGGAACGTCCGCTATCCCTGCCCACAGCAGATGAAACCGTGAGACGGAACAGGCCTATGGGTGTTAAAGGGTCAGAGATGACCGCGATCCACATCCATCCAGAAACCGGCAAGGTGCTGAAGCGGGGCGTTCGTCCGCAGGAGGTGGCGTTTGGCTTGCTGTCGCGCACGATCGAGATGCCAGGCTGGTATCCCGATGATGACAGCGACTCCATTCATGACGGCGCCGATCTCGCCGAAGCCGACCGCGTGTTCCGGGAGTTGAAGGCTACTTCGCAATCCTGAGGCTTGGCTCCTCAGGTGACGCCCTTCCTTGCTTGCCTCGGCCCTGTGTCCAATCACCTTGTCGTCACGGCTTGCACGGCCTATCTTACCCGTGTCTTACCTAAAGGAGATTCGTCGTGGCAGCGGTACAGGACAGGCTGACGACCATCGTATCGACCAAGGGACAGGTCATTCTGCCTAAGGCGATCCGCGATCAGCGGCATTGGTCGGCTGGCACAAGGCTGAGCGTCGAAGATACGCCTGATGGTGTTCTGCTCAAGCCCGTGCCCATATTCGCGCCTGCCACGATCGATGCAGTGTTTGGTTCGCTCGCCTATGCGGGAAAAGCGAAGACGATCGAGGAGATGGACGCCGCCGTCGTAGCGGAGGCCAAGCGGCGTGCGCGCGATTGATACCAACATCGTCGTCCGGTTCCTGACCAACGACGACAAGCGCCAGGCCCGGGCGGCACGCGCGGCGATCGAAGGCGGAGACATATTCATATCGACGACGGTCTTGCTCGAAAGCGAGTGGGTGCTGCGCAGTGCCTATGAATTCGACCCAGCTGGGATTGCCTCCAGCTTGAGGGGGTTGGCAGGGTTGTCCGGCGTCACGGTCGAAGAGCCGGCATTGCTGGCGCAGGCGCTTGACTGGATGGGCGAGGGAATGGATTTCGCGGATGCGCTGCATCTCGCCAGGGCAGAGGGCTGTGAGGTGTTTCTGAGCTTCGACCGTAAGCTCGCCAAGGCCGCGAAGGGGCGAGAATCGGTCCCTGTTCAGGAGCCTCAGGCATAAAAGAATCGGTGAAGCTACGCTGGATTCACAAGGGATTGTGGTCGATTGTGGCTGAATTCGAGTTTTTTGAGAAAAGCCGAAATTTCCCTTTAAAATCAAAAGCAGAATTTTTTGACGGCTTGGGCTACGGTATGATTGCGCGAAGAAAATTTCTTCTCTTTATTTTCAAGTGCTTGTAAAATAATGAACAGTCGAGTGGGAGTGAACCCAATGGCCTTGAAGCTCTATGGCATCCGCAACTGCGACACCATGAAGAAGGCCCGCGCCTGGCTGGACTCGGCTGGAATCGCCTATGATTTTCACGACTACAAGCTCGCAGGGGCAAGCCCGGAGGATCTGCAGCGCTGGTGCGCGGCGCTCGGCTGGGAGAAGGTCCTGAACCGCGCCGGCACCACCTTCCGCAAGCTCCCCGAAGCCGACCGCGCCGATCTCGACGAAGCGCGCGCCATCGCGCTGATGCAGGCGCAGCCGTCGATGATCAGGCGGCCGATCCTGGAAGGGCAGGGTATATTGCTCGCCGGCTTCAAGCCGGAGGTCTATGCAGGGGCGCTGAACGCCTGAACCCGAGGGGAGGAAAAGGATGGCGCTGAAACTCTATGCCCGGCCCGGATGGGGGTCCGCCATCGTCGAGTATCAGTTCGCCTTCTACGGCCTCGCCTATCAGCGGATCGAAGTGGAAGACCTGTTCCAGTCCGAAAAGGGCCGCGAAACCGTCCGCCCGCTGAACCCGCTGGCGCAGATCCCGACTCTGCTGATGGACGATGACACTGTCCTCACCGAAAGCGCCGCCATCACCCTCTGGCTGGCGGATCGCACCGGTTCGGACGCGCTGGTGCCGGCCGCCGGATCGCCCGAGCGCGCGGATTTCCTGCGCTGGCTCATATTCCTGGTCGCCAACATCTACCCCTGCTTCACCTTCGCGGACGACCCGGCCCGCTTCGTGGAACCGGAAGCGGCGCGCAAGCTCTTCCGGGCCGCCGTCGACGCCCATGAGCAACGCCTGTGGCAACATGTGGAGGTGGCGTCCGGGGAGCCCTGGTTCCTCGGCGGCCGCCTGTCGGCGATCGACGCCTATCTCGCGGTCATGACCCGCTGGCGCCCCGGCATAGGCTGGTTTCAGGCGCACGCGCCCCGGCTATGGGCGGCAGGCGAGCGATTCGCCGCCCTTCCGGGCGTGGACCGCGCCGCCGCCGCCAACCAGGATCCGCTGCTCGACTAGGTTGGGGACTCATAATTCCCCTTCGTCACCCCGGGCTTCCGGAATTCACGCCTCCAATATGGTTTCGAAGCCGCCAAAGATCATCCGCTTCCCGTCGAACGGCATTTCCATATTGGTCATGGCTGGGTCGGACATCAGCTTCTCCCACGCCTTGTCCCGCGTTTCCTTGTCGGGCCAGATCACCCAGGAAAAGACCACGGTTTCATCCTCTTTGCGCTTCACCGCCATCGGCAGGCTGGTCACTTCCCCGTCCGGCACGTCCACGCCCCAATTCTCCACCATGGCCAGCGCGCCATAGCCCTTGAAGACGGGCACCGAATCCGCCGCATGCTTGCGATAGGCTTCCTTGTTCGCCGTCGGCACCGCAGCCACGAATCCATCCACATAGGTCATTGCGTTCCTCCTCCTTGGCGCGCCTCTTCCAGCGTCGCGATATCGATCCTGATCATCTGCCACACCGCCTGCATCACCCGGGCGGCGGCCTCGGGGTCCGACGGGTCCAGCAATTGCGGCAGATTGTCCGGGACGATCTGCCAGGCGACCCCGTAACGATCGGCCAGCCAGCCGCAGGCCTTGGCCGCGCCGCCTTGCAGCAGCCCGTCCCACACATGGTCCAGCTCCGCCTGCCCCTCGCAGGACAGCACCATGGAACTGGCGTCGACGAATCCCGGATTCGGGTTGCCGTTCAGCGCCATCACCGGCTTTCCAGCCAGCGTGAAGTTCGCCAGGATCACCTGCCCGTCCGGCCCGCGCGTCACCGCGTCGACATGGCTTCCCGGCACGATCGCGCAATAATGTTCCGCCGCCTCCAGCGCTTCGGACTGGAACCAGAGGCAGGGCATCAGGTCGCGGGCCATGCCCCTTCTCCCTCAGAGGCCGGTGCCGGCCTGCATTTCCTCCACCGACACATCGCGCAGCTTGTGGGCGACGGACCAATGGTGGCCGAACGGGTCTTCCAGCACGCCATAGCGGTCGCCCCAGAACTGGTCGCCGACCGGCATCACCACCGTCGCGCCGGCGGCGACGGCGCGTTCGGCGGCGGCGTCCGCGTCGGGCACGTTCAGGTGCAGAGTCACCGCGGTGCCGCCCCGCTTCTTCGGGCCGAGCGCCCCCATGTCGGGGTATTCGTCGTGCAGCATCACCAGCGCCCCGTTCACCAGGATGGCGGCGTGGATCAGCCGCCCATCCGGCCCGGGCATGCGCATCATCTCGGTGGCGCCGAAGGCGCGGGTGTAGAAGTCGATGGCGTCGGCGGCGCCGTCCACGCACAGGTGCGGGGCCAGCGGCGGCGGTTGCAGGTCGTTGCCCATTTGCTCGGTCATGCCTTCTCTCCCTCCATCGGTGTCCGCGCAGCCTCGCCGGAAAATGTTTCAGATGAACCAGACGCCTCCGGCCCGGTTCCTCCAACCGGCGATCTTTGCGACGAGCGACAGGCCCTTTGCGACGGCTGGAAATCGCGGTGGAAGGGCGTGTCGATGGGCCGCCCGGAATAGCAAGGAAAAGGACATTCTCAACTCCGCGCGATCACCACCAGAATGGTTTCGCGAAGCTCGGCCTTGGCGACCGACGCCTCAATCTGCCCGTTCGCCGCGGCATTGGCCAGCGCATCCGCCGCGCCTACCATCCCCCAGAAACGTGCTTCCGTCGCTGGTCCGTCCGCTGCGTCCGGAGTCAGCAAGGCATGGCATTTGGCAATGAAGGCACGCTGATAATTGCGCTTGACCTGTTCCAACGCCGGCGAGCCAGCAAGTGCGCCTAGAACGGAAGGCATCTCGCGCCCTTGAGCGAGAACGCAATCCACATAGGCATCGGCGATGATTCCGGCCCGTGCCTCCGATTTTGAATCCCCGGCCGCGAGGGCGGCATCCAGGACTTCGGTCTGGCGCGCGTCGAAATCGCGGTATAGCGCCACCAACAATCCCTCGCGATCATCGAAATGGTCGTAGACGACCGGCTTCGTGACACCCGCTTGTTTGGCGACGGTGCCAAGCGTCAAGGCGTCGGCACCGTCCTGCCCGACGATCCGCCATGCCACGTCGAGCAATTGGCGCCGTCGTTGATCGCGGGAGAGGCGGGCGCGGGGCGGAACATCAGGCATTGCAAACCTACTAATAGTAACTTACTTCCAGTATAGCTTGCTTCCGTCTGCCACGAAACTTCCGAAAGGCCTCCCATGCACGTGCTCGTCGTCGTTTCGCACCCTGTGGCGGGATCGCTCACCCAAGCCGTGGCGCGGAGGATTGCCGCAGACATTGAGGCAGAGGGGCATACAATCGAACTGGCCGATCTTGCCACGGAAGGCTTCGACCCGCGCTTCGGCGCGACCGACATCGCCGTCCATACGGACGGAGCCGCGCCGCCACCCGACGTGCTGGCCGAGCAGGGGCGGCTCGACCGTGCCGATGCACTGGTGCTCGTCTATCCGATCTACTGGTGGTCGATGCCAGCGCTGCTCAAGGGCTGGATCGACCGGGTGTTCATCACCGGCTGGGCCTATGCAGATGGTCGGGACGGCAGGCTGGAGAAGAAGCTCGGGCGATTGCAGGTCCATCTGGTTGCGCTCGGTGGAGCGGGTCTGAGAACATACGCCCGGCGCGGTTATTTCGGCGCGATGAAGCTCCAGATCGATCAGGGCATCTTCGACTATTGCGGCGCGCCGGTGAAAACGTCGGAACTGCTGGTGCCGGGGGACACGGACACGCCAGAAGACCATCTGCGTCGCGCGCGGGAGATAGCTCTGCGCGTTGGCGATCCGTGATCCGCCGAACGACTGCTTCCGGAAGACGATGGCAGCAATCTCAACGACCGCATCAGGCGCGGAAGCGGAAATTCAAACTGAGGCACTGCCCAATTGCCGCGGCGCCGGCAATTGGGCAGTAGGCGCCAGGGGCAGCAAAGCCAGAGGCGGCTGAGGATGTCCGGAAAATGCGAAAGGCCCCGATGATCGTCATCCACCACAATCCGAAGTGCGGCACCTCGCGCAACACGCTGGCCGCCATCCGCGCCAGCGGCACCGAGCCGGTGGTGATCGACTATCTGGCCGAGGGCTGGACCCGCCCGCAACTGCTGGCGCTGTTCGCGGCCGCCGGCCTCACCCCGCGCCAGGCGCTGAGGGCGAAGGCGCCGGAAGCGGCCGGGCTGGAGGAAGCGGACGACGAGGCGCTGCTCGCCGCCATGGTCCGCCATCCGGTGCTGGTCGAACGCCCCATTGTCGCCTCGCCAAAAGGGGTGCGGCTGTGCCGCCCGCCCGAGCGGGTCGTGGACCTGCTGGAAGGGCCGCTGCCGGAGGGCTTCACCAGGGAAGATGGCAAGCCGCTGATCGAAAAGGGTGGCGAATGATTCGAATTCCGGCGCTGCTCGCGCTTCTGGCCCTGCTCCCGGGCTGTGTCGTGGCGACGGTCGCCGGCGCGGCCGTCGGCACCGCCGTCAAGGTGACGGGAACGGCGGTGGAAACCGCCGTCGACGCCGCCACCACGACGCAGCAGGAGGCCGATGAGGATCGCGGCAAGGCGATCCGCAAGGAAGAGGAACGCCAGCGCAAGGAGGCCGAAAGGCAGAGGAAGGAAGCCGAACGGCAAGCCCGGGAAAATCCGCAGCCCGTCGCGCAACCGCCCGAACCCCAACCAGTGGAACCGCAGGCAGCGGAAACTCGGGCGCCCATCCAGCCCGATCCGCAATCCGGGCCTGACAGCGGCGCTTTCGCCGGTTAGGGAAGGGCGCATGTCCACCACCTTCACCCTCGACACCTCCACTTCCCGCGCCCACCCGCTGCCGGAGCCCGTGCGGCGCCTGACGGTGCCCGCCATCCAGGGCCGCAAGAAGGACGGCGCCACCGCCGAGCCCATCGTCATGCTGACGGCCTACACCGCCCGCATGGCGCAGCTTCTCGATCCGCATTGCGACATGCTGCTGGTGGGGGACAGCTTGGGGCAGGTGATCTACGGGCTGGACACCACCGTGCGAGTCACGCTCGACATGATGGTCGCCCATGGCGCCGCCGTGGTGCGCGGCAGCTACCGCTCGGTCGTCGTCGTCGACCTGCCGTTCGGCACCTACGAGGCGTCCGCCGAACAGGCGTTCGCCACCGCGTCCCATGTGCTGCGCGAAACCGGCGCGGCGGCGGTGAAGATGGAAGGCGGCGAAGTGCTGGCCCCCACCGTGGAATTTCTGGTGAAGCGCGGCATCCCCGTCGTCGGCCATGTCGGCCTGACGCCGCAGGCGGTGAACGCGCTCGGCGGCTATGGCGCGCGCGGCCGCAGCGAGGCGGAGGCGCTGAAGATCGCCGCCGACGCCCGGGCGATCGCCGACGCCGGCGCCTTCTCGCTGGTGATCGAAGGGGTGATGGAGCCGCTCGCCCGCGCCATCACCACCGAAATCGCCTGCCCGACCATCGGCATCGGCGCCTCGCCGGCCTGCGACGGGCAGGTGCTGGTGGTGGACGACATGCTGGGCATGTTCGAGCGCGTGCCGCGCTTCGTCCGCCGCTTCGACGATGTCGCCGCGCGGGTGACGGCGGCGGCCGCAGGCTATGCGGCGGCCGTGCGCGACCGCAGCTTTCCCGGCCCGGCCGAACTCTACCAGCCGAAGGCCAAGGGTTGAGAGAAGTCCGCCGTTCATCCGCCGGCAATCGCCGGGCCGGCAAGTGCCGGGCTGGGGGCGAAGCGGGCTTTGCGCTTCCGTGAATCCATCTCTAAAGGGTGGCTCGGCCGTGGCGCCCGTCGCCCCGCCGCGCTGATGCAATAGGAACCGATCTTGGCAACCACACCTCCTTCCCCCCCCGCGAGCAGGGACCCGCGCGACGACGCCTTCATCCGCGAGGTGGACGAGGCCTATCGCCAGGACGAGATGAAGCAATTCTTCCAGCGCTATGGCCGCTGGCTGCTGCTGGCCGTGGGCACGGGTCTGGCCGGGCTCGGCGCCTGGCTCTGGTGGCAGGCCGAACAGGTGCGCCGCGTCGAAGCCAAGTCCGAGCAGTTCACCGCCGCGCTCGACAAGATCGAGACCGGCTCCACCACCGAGGCCGCGCAAGGCCTCGCCGAGCTGTCGAAGTCCGGCAACCCCAGCTACCGCTCGCTTTCGGCCTTCGCGGAAGCCGGAATCGCCCTGAACAGCGGAGACGCGCCGAAGGCCGCGCAACTGTTCAAGGCCGTGGCCGACGATCCGAAGGCGGCGCAGCCGCTGCGCGATTCCGCGACGATGAAATATCTCCGCGCCGAATTCGACCAGCTTCCGCCGGCCGAAGTGCTGAAGCGCACCGAGCCCTTCATCGCCGGCGACAGCCCCTGGTTCCCGATCGCCGGCGAGCTGGCGGCGCTGGCGCATGTGAAGGCCGGCGCGCCCGACAAGGCCGGCCCTCTCTTCTACCGCATCGCCGCCGACGAGCGCGCGCCGGCCTCGCTGCGCGCCCGCGCCGAGCAGATGGCCTCCGCGCTCGGCCAGGACGTGACGAAGATCGCCGCCGACCGCGAAAAGGCCGCGGCGGACGCCACGCGAACCGAACCCCAGCCGGAAGCGGCGGCGCAATGAGGCGCATGGGCCGGAAGCGGAACGCCTTTCTCCTGCTGGGCGCGGCGGCCGCGCTCGCCGCCCTTCCGGGCTGCGGCGCCTTCAAGAAGACCGGCAAGAAGCCCGCCACCATGGGCGAGCGGATTTCCGTGCTGGACTATGAAAAGCAGGTGCAGCCCGAGGCGGAGCTTCAGGGCGTGGAAGTGCTCCTCCCCGCGCAGCAGGTGAATGCGGACTGGACGCAGCCCGCCGGCAACGCGTCCGGCAGCATGGGGCATCTGGCGCTCGCCGCCCAGCCCGCCCGCGCCTGGACGGTCACCATCGGCAAGGGCTCGGACTCCACGCGCAAGCTGAACGCGCCGCCCGTCGTCGCCGAGAACCGCCTGTTCGTGATGGACACCGAAGCGCAGGTCTCCGCCTACGACGCGCAGGGTGGAGCGCTCCTCTGGCGCAAGGCGATCCAGATGCAGGGCGAGGGCAGCCGCCCCGCCTTCGGCGGCGGAGTCAGCGTCCTCGACGGCCGGGTGATCGCCACCACCGGCTTCGGGCTGGTGGTCGCCTTCGACGCCGGCACCGGCGCGGAACTCTGGCGCACCCGCCTGCCCACACCGCTGCGCGCCGCCCCGGGCGTCGACGAGAATCGGGCCTATGTCGTCAGCCAGGATGGGCAGTTGACGGCGCTCGCCGCCGACACCGGCGCGCAGCTCTGGGATGCGAACGCCACGGTCGAACCCGCCTCCATCCTCGGCGCCGGCGCGCCTGCCATCGCCCTTGGCACGGTGGTCGCCGGCTTCCCCTCGGGCGAGCTGTTCGCGCTGCGCGTCGAAAACGGCCGCACCATGTGGCAGGATCAGCTTTCGCGCAGCGGCCGCACCACGGCGCTCGGCGCGCTGTCCGGGATCACCGCCTCTCCGGTCATCGACCGCGGCCGGGTGTTCGCGGTCAGCCACGGCGGCCGGATGGCGGCGCTGGAGCTTTCCACTGGGCAGCGCATCTGGGAACGGGATTTCGCCGGAGTGAACGCCCCCTGGCCCGCGGGCGACTGGGTGTTCGCCGTCACGGTGGAAGGCGAGCTGGTCGCCATGTCCCGCGCCGACGGCAAGATCCGCTGGGTTTCCAGCCTCGGCGCCTGGAAGAACGAGAAGAAGCGCAAAGGGGCGATCCAGTGGTTCGGCCCGGTGCTCGCCGGCAATTGCCTCATCGTCACCTCGTCCGAAGGCGCCATGGCCTGCTACACGCCCGCCGACGGCAAGCTGAAGGGCGAAGTGAAGCTCGGCTCGCCTACCTATCTCGCGCCGGTCGTCGCCAATGGAACGCTCTATGTGCTGACGGACGACGGCAAGCTCCAGGCCTGGCGCTGAACCATGGGCAAGGCCCGGGGGCTGCCACGAGTCGTCATCCTGGGCCGGCCCAATGTCGGCAAGTCGACGCTGTTCAACCGCCTGGTCGGCAAGAAGCTGGCGCTGGTGGACGACCAGCCCGGAGTCACCCGCGACCGGCGCGAGGGCAAGGCGAAGATCTTCGACCTCGATTTCACGGTGATCGACACCGCCGGGCTTGAAGAGGCCGAGGCCGGCAGCCTCTCCGACCGCATGCGCCACCAGTCCCGCGCCGCGCTCGAAGGGGCGACGGCCGCGCTGTTCGTCACCGACGGCCGCACCGGCCTCACCGAGGCGGACCGGCACTTCGCCCGCTGGCTGCGGCAGGAAGCGCCGGTGCCGATCGTCGCGGTGGTCAACAAATGCGAAGGCCGAGCCGGCGAGCAGAATCTGCTGGAGGCCTTCGAGCTGGGGCTGGGCGACCCGGTGCCGCTTTCCGCCGAGCATGGCGAGGGGCTGGCCGACCTGTTCGAGGCGCTCGCCGCCATCCTCCCCGACCCGGCGGAAGCGGAGGATGAGCCGGAGGATGCGGAACCGGCGCCCGACGCGCCGCTGAAGCTCGCCATCGTCGGCCGGCCGAACGCCGGCAAGTCCACGCTCATCAACCGGCTGCTGGGGGAAAACCGCCTGCTGACCGGGCCGGAAGCCGGAATCACCCGCGATTCGATCAGCATCCCCTGGGCCTGGCAGGGCCGGGAGGTGCATCTGATCGACACCGCCGGCATGCGCCGCCGCGCCAAGGTGGTGGATAAGCTGGAAAAGCTCGCCGTGGCCGACGCCCGCCACGCCGTCGATTTCGCGGAAGTGGTGGTGCTGCTGCTGGACGCGACGCTCGGCCTCGAAGCGCAGGATCTCCGAATCGCCGATATGGTGCTGGAAGAGGGGCGGGCGCTGATCGTCGCCGTCAACAAATGGGATTCGGCCGAAGACGCCAGCCGGCTTTTCAACGGCATCAGGAAAGCGCTGGAGGAAGGGCTGGCGCAGGTGAAGGGCGTGCCGCTGCTCACCGTCTCGGCGCTGACGGGCAAGGGGCTGGACACGCTGATCGAAGTCGCCTTCGAAACCCGCGAGCGCTGGAGCCGTCGGGTGCCGACCTCCGCCCTCAACCGCTGGTTCGAATCGGCGCAGGAGCGCAATCCGCCGCCGGCGCCGGGGGGCCGGCGGATCAAGATGCGCTACATCACCCAGGCCCGCAGCCGCCCGCCGACCTTCGTGGTCTTCGGCAACCGGCTGGACGAACTGCCGGCCAGCTACAACCGCTATCTGGTGAACAGCCTGCGCGACGACCTCGACCTGAAGGGCATTCCGATCCGCATCAACATGCGCTCGCGGCGGAACCCGTTCGACGACTGATGCAAAGGCTCGACCATCTGCTGGATCGCGGCACGCTGGAAACGACCGCGCTCGTCGACCGGGATCGCAGTCTCAGTTACGCCGAACTGAAAAAACAGGTGTCGGCTGTCGCCGGTTCGCTGCGCGCTTTGGTAGCGCCGGGCGACCGGGTGGCGGTCTGGCTGCCGAAGTCGCTGGAAGCGGTGGTGCTGATGTTCGCCATCGGCCGAGCCGGCGCCATCGCCGTGCCGCTGAACCCGGTGCTGCGCGGCCAGCAGGTGCAGCATATCCTCGCCGATTCCGGCGCGGCGCTGCTGATCTCCCACCGGCCGCGCGGCGGAATGCTGGCCGACAGCCCATGCCCCGTCCGCCTTCTTGAGGACAGCTGGGCGGAACTCGCCGCCGGCCAGCCGGCCGACGACGGCGCGCCGGGCGGCGAGGCGCTCGCCGCGCTGCTCTACACCTCCGGCTCCACCGGCCGGCCGAAGGGGGTGATGGTCACCCACCGCAACCTGCTGGTCGGCGCCCGCAGCGTCGCCGCCTACCTCGGCACGCAGGCCGACGATCGCGTGCTGTCGGTCCTGCCGCTCAGCTTCGATTTCGGCTTCTCGCAACTGACGACCGCCTTCCACGCCGGCGCCCGCGCGGTGCTGCTCGATTATCTCACCCCGCGCGACGTGGTTCAGGCCTGCCTTCGCCACGAAATCACGCAACTGGCGGCCGTGCCGCCGCTCTGGGTGCAACTCGCGGCGCTCGACTGGCCGGCGGAGGCGGTGGCGGCGATGCGCACCCTTTCCAACAGCGGCGGCCGCCTGCCGGTGCCGACGGTGCAGGCGCTCCGCCGGCTTTTCCCCGACGCCCGGCTGCACCTGATGTATGGGCTGACGGAAGCCTTCCGCTCGACGACGCTGCCGCCCGAACTGGCGGACAGCCACCCGGCCAGCATCGGCCGCGCCATACCGGATGCGGAAATCCTCGTGGTCCGCGCCGACGGCACACCGACCGACGATGGCGAAGCGGGCGAACTGGTGCACAGCGGCCCGCTGGTCGCCAAGGGCTATTGGCGGGATGCGGAGCGCACCGCGCAACGCTTCCGCCCGGCGCCCGCCGCCTCGAAGCTGGGCGGAATGGCGGTCTGGTCCGGCGACACGGTGGTGCGCGACGCGGATGGCCTCCTCACCTTCGTCGGCCGCGCGGACGAGACGATCAAGACCATGGGCACCCGCGTTTCCCCGACCGAAATCGAGGAACTGGCGCACCAGAGCGGCGCGGTATCGGCGGCGGTGGCGCTGGGCGTGGCCGATGCGCTGGCCGGGCAGAAGATCCGCCTGGTGGCGACGGCGGCCGACGGTTTCAGCGAAGCGGAAGCGGAAACAAGGCTGATCGCGCATTTCCGCCGCGAGGCCGCGCCCTTCATGCAGCCTGCCGCCATCGTCTGGCTGGACGCCTTCCCCGTTTCCGCCAACGGCAAGCTGGACCGTGCCACCATCCGCGAGCGCTTCGGGCAATGAGCGGGCATATCCCCGAAGGCTTCCCGCGCGGCGCAGACGGCCGGTTGCACATCGCCGGCCGCAGCGCCGCCGACTGGGTGGCGGAAGCCGGCGACACGCCGCTCTTCCTTTACGACCGCGCCCTGCTGACCGCGCGCGCGCGGAGTTTCCGCGCCGCCATGCCGGAAGGGCTCGGCCTGCATTTCGCCATCAAGGCCAATCCCTTGCCGGAATTGCTGCGCCACATGGCCGGGCTGGTGGACGGCTTCGACATCGCCTCGGGCGGCGAACTGGAACGGGCGCTGGCGGCCGGAATGCCGGCGACACGCATCAGCTTCGCCGGGCCGGGCAAGCGCGACCGCGAACTGGAAGCGGCGATCGCCGCCGGCGTTGCCCTGAACGTGGAATCGGCCGGCGAACTGGACCGCGCCGGCGCCATCGCGCTCCGCCTCGGGCAAAAGGCGCGGGTGGCGCTGCGCGTCAATCCGCCTTTCGCGCTGAAGGGCTCGGGGATGAAGATGGGCGGAGTCGCCAGCCCCTTCGGGGTCGACGCGGCGGCTGCGCCGGAATTGCTGCGGGCGATGCAGGCGCAGCAATTCCGCTTCGAAGGCCTGCATCTGTTCGCCGGCTCGCAGAATCTGTCGGTGGAAGCGATCCTCGAAAGCCAGCGGCAATCGGTCGAACTGGCGGGGAAGCTGACGGCGGAAGCCGAGCTTGCCGCGCCGCCGCTCGTCAATCTGGGCGGCGGCTTCGGCGTGCCCTATTTCCCCGGAGACCGGGAACTGGATCTGCAAGCGCTGGGCCGGGGCCTCGCGGCGATATTGGCCGAACGCCCGGCGATCCTCGGCGAAAGCCGTTTCGCGCTGGAACTCGGCCGCTGGCTGGTGGCGGAAGCGGGCGTCTATCTCTGCCGCATCGTCGACCGCAAACAGTCCGGCGGGGAGACCTTCCTCGTCACCGATGGCGGCCTGCACCACCAGCTTGCGGCAACCGGCAATTTCGGAACGGTGATCCGCCGCAACTATCCGCTGGCGAACGCCAGCCGCGATGGCGGCGAAGCGGAAACCGCAACGGTCGTCGGCTGCCTCTGCACCCCGCTCGACCGGCTGGCGGAAAAGGCCAGCCTTCCCATCTCGAAGGTGGGGGATTTGATCGCTGTCTTCATGGCAGGCGCCTATGGGCGCACCGCCAGTCCGGAGAATTTTCTCGGCCATCCGCCGGCGATCGAGAAACTGGTCTGAAACCGCCCCGCAATGGGTCGGGAACTACAGCGACTGGGGTTTGGAGATCAGCGCGTTCGGGCCGGATTCCGCGCCGGTGGCGGCTTTCGGCATCAGCAGCATCGCGGTCGCCGCACCGGCCGCGATCCCCAGCGTCAAGCCGATGATCCAGACTAACAATACGTTGCGCATCCCCGCTTTTGGACCTTCAGCCATGATCCGCCCTGTTCCTGCGAGCCAAACCCAGCGTCTTCATTGCGACCCCTGCCTCATGAGTGTGCAGGAATTGTGCCAAGTTCACAACCGCTCATTTTCAAGCGCTTATGGCAAAGGCGGTGCAATAAAATGTAAAACTAACCGACATTTTCCGGGTAAGTGGCCGCAACGAACCAAAGTCCGTCCGGCGGGGCGTTCAGCCGCAGCGCCGACCGATCGCGCGCTTCCAGCGCCATTTTCACCTCTTCGGGCCGCCAGCGGCCTTCGCCCACCAGCACCAGCGCGCCCGTCATCGAGCGCACCTGGTGGTGCAGGAACGACCGTGCGGCGGCGTGGATAACCACTTCGGTTCCGCGCGCTTCCACCTCCAGCCGGTCCAGCGTCTTCAGCGGCGAGGCGGCCTGGCAATGGACATGGCGGAAAGTGGTAAAATCATGCCGGCCCAGCAGATGCGCCGCCGCCACCCGCATCGCCTCCACGTCCAGCGGGTTGGGCCGGCGCCAGACCAGCCCTTCGTTCCAGGTCAGCGGCGCCCGCCGGCAGAGCAGGCGATATTCATAGGCGCGGCCAAGGCAGGAAAAGCGGGCGTGGAAATCCGGGGAAGCCTGCTCCGCCGCCAGCACCGCCACCGCCTCGCCGTGGAATTTCAGCCGGGCGTTCACCCCCTCCATCAGCCGGAAGGCGTCCAGCGGCTTTTCGATATCCACATGCGCCACCATGGCGACGGCGTGCACGCCGGCGTCGGTGCGGCCGGCGGCGTGAACCACCGCCTCCTCGCCGGTTATGTCCGCCACCGCCGTTTCCAGCGCCTGCTGCACCGAGGGGCCATGCGCCTGCCGTTGCCAGCCCATATAGGGGCGGCCGTCATATTCCACGGTCAGGCGGAAGCGCTGCGTCACGCCGGGTCGCCGGGGGCAAGCCGCCGCCCGCGCAGCCAGTCGGCGGCGGCCATGCGCGGCTTGCCTTCGGGCTGCACCGTGATAAGCCGCAAGGCGCCTTCGCCCGCTGCGATGGTCTCGCCGGCGATCAGCGTGCCGGGCGCGCCTTCGCCGGCCACGGGCTCGGCGGCGATCAGCTTCACGCGGGCCGCGCCGCTTTCGAACCAGGCGCCCGGGCTCGGCTGCATGGCGCGCACCAGCCGGTCGATGTGGCCGGCGGGCTGCGCCCAGTCGATCCGCGCTTCCGCCTTGTCGATCTTGTGGGCGTAGGTCACGCCTTCCTCCGGCTGCGCAATCGCGGGGAGGCCGGGCAGTTTCGCCAGCACCTCCAGCATCAGGCGCGCGCCCAGTGCCGCGAGTTCGGCGGTCAGCTCGCCGGTCGTCTTGTGAGCGACGCTCAGGCTTTCCATCGCCAGCATCGGCCCGGTGTCCAGCCCGCGCTCCATCTGCATGATGGTCACTCCGGTTTCCACGTCACCCGCCAGGATCGCCCGCTGGATGGGCGCGGCGCCCCGCCAGCGCGGCAGCAAGGAGGCATGGATGTTGAGGCAGCCGAGCCTCGGCGCTTCCAGCACCGCCCTGGGCAGCAGCAGCCCATAGGCGGCGACCACGGCGGCATCGAGGTCGAGCGCGGCGAAGGCGGCTTGTTCCTCCTCGCCCTTCAGCCGCTCGGGCGTGCGCACTTGCAGGCCCAGTGCCTCGGCGCGGAGATGCACGGGGGACGGCGTCAGCCGCCCCCGGTTCGCCGGCCGCGGCGGTTGCGTGTAGACGGCGGCGATCTCGTGCCCGGCCGCCTGCAGGGCGTCGAGCGCGGTCGCGGCGAAATCCGGGGTTCCCATGAAGGCCAGTCGCATGGCAGAGCCGATAGAATGGACGACGCCCTTCAGCAACTGACGGCGCTGGTGGCACGGCTGCCGGGGCTCGGGCCCCGCTCGGCCCGGCGGGTGGTGCTGCACCTGATGAAGAACCGCGAGACGCTGATGCAGCCGCTCGCCGCGGCGCTGGAAAGGGTGGGGGCCGAGCTTTCGCATTGCGGCATCTGCGGCAATCTCGACACCCGCAACCCCTGCCGCATCTGCACCGATCCGAAGCGCGACCCTTCCAGCCTTTGCGTGGTGGCCGACGTGGCCGACCTCTGGGCGCTGGAGCGCGGGCGGCTGTTCCCCGGCCGATACCATGTGCTGGGCGGCACCCTTTCGGCCTTCGACGGCGTCGGGCCGGACGATCTTTCGATCGGGGCGCTGAAGGCGCGGGTTCTGGGCGATCCGCCGGTCGCCGAGGTGGTGCTGGCGATGAACGCCACGCTGGAAGGGCAGACGACGGCGCATTTCGTCGCCGAGGCGCTGGAAGGCACCGGCGCCCGCATCACCCAATTGGCGCATGGCGTGCCGGTGGGCGGCGAGCTCGACTATCTGGACGAGGGCACGCTGGCGCAGGCGCTGCGGCTGCGGCGGCCGGTGCAATCTTGACCGGCGCGGCTGCTGTTCCTAGCTAAAGCGAATGGCCATTCTTCCCATCCTCGAAGTGCCCGATGCGCGCCTCAGGCGCATCTCCGAGCCGGTCCGCCAAGTGACGGACGAGATTCGCGCGCTGATCGCCGATATGTTCGAGACGATGTACGACGCGCCCGGAATCGGCCTCGCCGCCGCGCAGGTGGACCGGCCCATCCGGCTGCTGGTGATGGACCTGGGCGATGGCCCTGAGGACGAGGAAGGCAAGGGCACGAAGAACCCCCGCGTGTTCATCAACCCGGAACTGCTGGACCCGTCCGAGGATTTCAGCGTCTATAACGAAGGCTGCCTGTCCGTTCCCGACCAATATGCCGATGTGGAGCGGCCGGCCAGCGTCCGCGCCCGCTGGCTGGACGAGAATGGAGTCGCCCATGACGAGCTTCTGGACGGGCTGACCGCCACCTGCCTGCAGCATGAGATGGACCATCTGAACGGCGTGCTGTTCATCGACCATCTGTCGCGGCTGAAGCGGGACATGGTGATGAAGAAGCTGGAAAAGGCTCGCGCCGAAAAGGCGCGGCGCAAGCCTTCCAAAGCCGCGGCCTGATCGGTGGGCGGGGGGCGGCTTCCGAAGCTGGAGCATCCGCGCGCGCCGGACGATTACGAGAAGCTGGAAAAGGCGCTGCAATATCGGCTTTCGCAGATATTGATCGCCTACCACCGGCAGCAGCGCTCGGCCGTGGTGCTGCTGGAGGGCTGGGACGCCGCCGGCAAGGGCGGGCTGATCAAGCGGCTGACGTCCGAGCTGGACCCGCGATTCTTCGAGGTGGTGCCGATTTCCGCCCCCAATGAGGAGGAGCGGCGGCAGCATTATCTCAGCCGTTTCTGGGCGAAGCTGCCGCCGGTCGGCAACTGGACCATCTTCGACCGCAGCTGGTACGGCCGGGTGCTGGTGGAGCGGGTGGAGGGCTTCGCCACGCCCGAGGAATGGGGCCGCGCCTACACCGAGATCAACGCCATGGAAGCCGCCCAGTGCACCAACCACACGCGGGTGGTGAAGCTGTTTCTGCACGTGACGCAGGACGAGCAGGACAAGAGGCTGATCGACCGGCTGGAGCAGCCGTGGAAGCGCTGGAAGGTGAACCGGGAGGATTTCCGCAACCGGGCCCAGCGGGCGAAATATATCGAAGCCTATGAAGACATGTTCGAGCGCACGGACACGGCGATTGCGCCCTGGCACATCATCGGCGCCAACAGCAAGAAGCAGGCCCGCATCGCCGGGCTGACGGTCATCGCCGACCGGCTGGCGGAAGGCGTGGACCTTTCCGATCCGCCGCTGGACGCCGAGCTGAAGAAGCTGGCCGAGAAAGAGCTGCGGGTGAAGCTGAAGCCGAAATAGCCGGCCCGGGATTGCAAACCACATTGGTTGTTCCACGTGGAACATTATCCTACATTGTGGTTTCAAAGACTTGGCTGGAAAAGCTGTAGGATGGGCATCCCCATTCGTCGCCCCGGGCTTGACCCGGGGGCCAGCTTTCTTCCTTCAGTGCCGCGCCAGCCGAAAAGCTGGACCCCGGGTCAAGCCCGGGGTGACGATGGCGGGGGGAGGGGTTTTTCAAGACGGATAGGCGATTTCCAGCACTTCCAGATGGCGCTCGCCGGCGGGGAGGCGGACGGTTCTGGTCTGGCCGGCGGTGGCGCCCTTCAGCGCGATGGCGACCGGGCTGTTCCAGGCGATCCGGCCCCGGCCGGCGTCGGCCTCGTCGCGGCCCACCAGCGTCAGCGTCTGCTCGCGGTCGTCCTCATCCACCACCTTCACCGTGGCGCCGAAGAAGATGCGGGCCTTGTCCGGCTGCCGGCGCGGGTCCACCACTTGCAGGTTCGCCATCCGCTTCGACAGATGCGCCAGCTCGCGGTCGATTTCCCGCAGGCGCTTGCGGCCGTAGATATAGTCGCCATTCTCCGAACGGTCGCCGTTGCCGGCCGCCCAGCTGACGGTTTCCACCATCTGCGGCCGTTCCGTGGCGAAGAGATGGTCGTAGCGGGCCTTCAGCGCCGCCATTCCGGCCGGCGTGATCGGGTCGGCCATCAGGGGTTCTTCAGCCAGTCGGACACGCGCGGCCGCGCGCCCTGGCGCTTCGGCTCCAGCAGGCTGTAGACGACGGCGTTTTCCGAGACGCGCTGCACATAGTTGCGGGTTTCAGTGATGGGGATCATCTCCACCCAGTCGATGAGGTCGGCGGCGGTGGCGCCGCGCGGATCGCCGTTCATGCCGATCCATTTGCGGACATTGCCGGCGCCGGCGTTGTAGGCGGCGATCGCCATCATCGCGTTGGAGAAATTGTCCCGCCGCAAGCCGATGTAATAGCTGCCGAGGCGCAGGTTGTAGGCCGGGTCGCTGAACAGCATGTCGCGGCTGTAGGGCAGGCCCAGCTTGTTGGCGACATCCTGCGCGGTGGCCGGCATCAGCTGCATCAGCCCGCGCGCCCCGGCATGCGAAAGGGCGGTGCGGTCGAAGCTCGATTCCTGCCGGGCGATGGCGTGGCTGATGATCCACTCGCGCGCCGGAATGGGGGCGCTGGCCGGCAGGCGGGGGAAGGCGAGGTCGAAGGTGGCGAGGTCGCTTCCCGGGCGGGCGTTCTTCCATGTCCAGACGCCGAGATCGGGGCGGTTCATGCGCTGGCCGAGTTCGGCGGCCGCGCGCGCCTCGACGGGGTTGCCGGCGGAATCGGCGGCGGCGCGCACGAACAGCGAGGCGCGCTCGGCCGCGCCCATGTCGTTCAGCAGCTTCAGCGCCTGGACGACGGACTTCGATTCGAATTTCGCCCGGTCGGCGGGCGAGACCTGGATTCGCGGCACCATCGGCAATTCGGGCGTGCGCCCCAGCTCCTCGGTGGCGAGCTGGCCGTAATAATAGTCGAAATGCGTGGCGGCGCGTTCGAAGGCGGCCTGGGCGGCGGCCGGCTGCCCGCGCGCCTTTTCGGCGCGGCCCAGCCAATAGTCGCCCCGCGTCTGGCTGATCGGCGTGGTGACGACGCGGTTGAATTCGTTGAAATGCTTCTGCGCATTGTCGAAGCGGGCGAGCTTCCGGAGCGCGATCCAGCCGGCGAGCCACTCCGTGTCCGAAAGGTCGACGCGCTGCGAGAGCGGCAGGGCGGAAAGATTGGTGCCGGCCGGATAGGCTTTGTGGTTGGCGAGGATTCGATAGGCGGTCTGATGCTCGCCCCGGCGCATGGCGGCGCGGCCCATGGCCAGGCGCTTTTCCAGCCAGGTCTCGGGCGCGGTGGCGCCGGCATCGGTGTCTCCGGCGGCGAGCAGGGCCTCGGCTTCGGAAAGCCGGCCGCGGCGCTCCAGCCAGATGGCGCGGTCGTGGGCGAGGCCGGCGTTGCGGCGCAGGCGCGCGGGGACCGAGGCGACGCGGGCTTCGGCGTCGGCGGCGTTGGCGCGCAGGGCGATGCGGGCCTGGGCGAGCGCGCGGTTCTCGTCGTCCAGCAGGGGGACGATGCGCTGGGCGGCGCTGGTCTGCCCGGCCCAGATGAGGGCATCGGCGCGCTGCGCGTGATCGGCGGCGGTGAAGACCGGGCCGAAGCGCGTCAGCAGGGCCGATTCCAGTTCCGCCGGGATGGACGGGCGGACCCAGGCGGCGCGGGCGAGCGTTTCCGCCTCGGGGCCGGAGGAGACCAGCGCGTAGCGGGCCTGCCCGGCCGACGATTGCGGCGCCACCTGCTGGAAGAAGGCGCGGGCGCTGCCGTCGGAGGTTTTGTTGGCGTCGGCCGCCTGCGTTTCGGCGCGGCGGCGGATCGCGGTGGTGCCCGGCCAGTCGGCATGGGCGGTGAGGAAACGCGCCTGCGCGTCGAGCGGCGGTTCGGCGCCGACGGCGGGAACGCGGCGCAACCAGTCCCATGTGGCGAGCGACTGGGCGATCTGGCTTGGGGCGCCCTGGGGGGCGGCACCGCTTCGCGCGTCGTAGGCGGCGAACTGCTGCTGCAGCCAGGCGCGCGAGGCGGCCTCCTGCGGCATAGGGGCTGGCGGGGCCGGCGGGGCCGGCGCCTGGGCGAGGAGGGGCGCCGGCGACAGCAGCAGGGCGAGGAGGGCGCAGGTGGCGCGATAGCGATATTGCACAGGCATGGGTTAGTCTTTAGGCAGAGCCGCCGCCCGCGCCAAGCTTTGCCGGGGCGGCATTCGCGCCGCTTTCGGCACCTGTGGTCCCAAAGGTCAGATCATGCTCAGCATTTCCGGTTCCATCCCAGCCCTTGTCACGCCCTTTCGCGACGGCCGGGTGGACGAGAAAGCGTTCGAGGCCTTCGTCGACTGGCAGCTGTCGGAGGGCTCGTCCGGGCTGGTGCCTTGCGGCACCACCGGGGAATCGGCGACGCTTTCCATCGAAGAGCATGACCATGTGGTGGCGCTGACGGTGAAGGCCGCGCGCGGCCGGGTGCCGGTGATCGCCGGCTGCGGCTCCAACGACACGGCGGTGGCGCTGCACCATATGGAATCGGCGGCCAGCGCCGGGGCGGATGTGGCCCTCGTCGTCTGCCCCTATTACAACAAGCCCGGCCAGCGCGGGATGATCGCGCATTTCCGCCATCTGGCCGACCATGGGCCGCTGCCCATCCTGATCTACAACATCCCCGGCCGCTCCGGAATCGACATGGCGACCGAGACGATGGCCGAGCTCGCCGATCATCCGAACATCATCGGCTGCAAGGAATCCACCGGCGATATCGAGCGGATTTCCCAGATCCGCCAGGAATGCGGGCCGGATTTCCTGATCCTGTCCGGCAATGATTACATGACGCTGGGGATCATCGCCCATGGCGGGCATGGCGCCATCTCGGTGACCGCGAATGTGGCGCCGGCGCTGAACGCGCAGCAGGTGAAGGCCTGCCTTACCGGCGACTTCGCCTCGGCGCTGGCCTTGCAGGACCAGCTCTACCCGCTGCACCGGGCGCTGTTCACCGACGCCTCGCCGGGGCCGACGAAATATGCGCTGGCCGGGATCGGGCGGATGCAGGCCGACACGCGGCTGCCGATCGTCGAGCCTTCGGCCGCCTCGCGCGCCGCCGTGGACGCGGCGCTGGCGCACGCGGGCATCGCGCCCTAAATCACTGGCATGGCACGCCCCAGACCATCCCCCACCAAGGTGAAGACCGTCGCCGAGAACCGGCGCGCGCGCTACGAATATGCCTTCGAGGATGTCTATGACGCCGGGATCGTGCTGACCGGGACCGAGGTGAAGGCCCTGCGTTCGGGTGAAGGCAATATCGCCGAATCCTATGCCGAGGTGAAGAATGGCGAAATCTGGCTGGTGAACGCCCATATCCCCGAATGGAGCCACGGCAACCGCTTCAACCATGAGCCGCGCCGGGTGCGCAAGCTGTTGTTGACGCAGCGGGAAATCACCAAGCTGCACGGCGCCGTCGCCCGGCAGGGGATGACGCTGGTGCCGCTCTCCGTCTATTTCAACGAGCGCGGCAAGGCGAAGATGGAACTGGCGCTGGCCAAGGGCCGCAAGCTGCACGACAAACGCGCGCACGAGAAGGAAAAGGACTGGAAGCGCGAACAGGGGCGGTTGCTGCGCGAGCGGGGGTAGGCGGGGTGTGTGCCTCCGGCGCACTCGGATGGCGACACTGGGATGTCTGAAGGGGCTCTGCCCCTTCACCCCGGCAGGGAAATGATTTCCCTGCACCCTCTTTTTTTCGGGTGGTGGTGAAATGGGCGGGTCGTGCGCGCGGATTTGTTGATTGCCTGCGGCGCTTTGCATCGACTTTGCCCGTCACCCCGGGCTTGACCCGGGGTCCAGCTATTTTGCCCGACACTCGAAGACGATCCGCCAACTCCGGCGCGCAAGAAAGCTGGACCCCGGGTCAAGCCCGGGGTGACGGGGGAGGCGGTGGTTGATGATCCGCCAGCTCGGCGCTTGTGGCGAGCCCCGCCGACGCATTCCGTCGGAAAAATCGCCGGATCGGTTGCAGAGCGGCCGTGGCAGTCACATCTTTGCCGTAAAGTCGGGCCAGCCGAGCCTTGAAGCGATGAAAAGAGGCCCGGCAGGGTCTTAAGAGGACGAAGCGTTGCGGGACTGGTTCAGGATACCGACGAGAGAGGAGCTGATGGCCAGTCGCTGGCTGCAGCCCTTCGCCGTCCACCTGTCCAGCCCGCTCATCTGGCGGTTCAACCGCCGCGGCGTGGCGCGCGGCACGGCGCTGGGGCTGTTTTCCGGCTTCGCCGTTCCCGTTGCGCAGACGCCCTTTGCTGCCCTGTTCGCCGTGGGCGCGCGGGCGAACCTGCCGGTGGCGGCGCTGGCCACCTTCGTGACCAACCCGCTGACCGTGCCCTTCATCTACTTCCTCGCCTACAAGGTGGGGCGAGCGGTGCTGCGGCTGCAGACCGACACGATCCTCGCCCTTTCCCCCGACGCCGGGGTCATCGAGCGCAGCCTGATGTGGATGGTGACGCTGGCCGGCCCGACCTATGTAGGGCTGCTGCTGTTCGCGCTGGTGTCGGCGGTCATCGGCTTTTTCGGCGTGCATCTGGGTTGGCGGATCTGGGTGGGGCAGCGCTGGCAGCGGCGGCAGCGCGCGAAGAGCCTTCGGCATGGCGCGCTGAGCCTGAAAAGCTGAACGCCCCCAGGTTGAGAAGCCATACAAGTAATTGATATATTTGCGTCATCCCGGGCCTGACCCGGGATCCGGCTTTTTGCCCTGGTGGCGGGAAAGCTGGACCCCGGGTCAAGCCCGGGGTGACGAAGGGAATATGGGGCTTCAGCCTGAAGTTAAACGCTTGGCCGCCTGGCCGTGGACCGACTTGCATCAGGGCAGGAAAGGTCGGGCGGGCGGCATGTCGGCGGTTGGGGATTTGGGCGGTTCGGATTTCCGCCCGGCGAAGGTCCGGACGGAGGCGGTGGGGCTGTTGGCCGCCGGCCTTGCCCATGATCTCAACAACATGCTGGGCGGCATCGTCGCCACCGCCGAACTGCTGCAATTGCGCGGCGCGATGGGCGGGGAGGATGCGCGCGACCTGTCCGCCATCATCGACCAGGCCGGGCGGGCGAGCGGGCTGATCCGGCAGATCCTCGCCTTTTCCCGGCAGGACATATTGCTGCCGGTGACGGCGCCGCTGGACGGCCTGCTGGACCGCTTCGCGCCGATGCTGGAAGCCCTTTTGGGGAAACAGGCGGGGTTCGAGCGCGAGAAGGGCGCCCCGGTTTCGGTTCGGATCGACCCGACGGCGCTGGAGCGGGCCGTCGTGAACCTGCTGCTGAACGCGCGGGCGGCGGTGGGGCCGGGCGGGCGGATCCGGCTTTCCACCGCGCGGCTGGCGCCGGGGCAGCGGCCCGAGGCCGGGCGCGGCTTCATGCCCGCGCAGCCCTATGGCGCGCTGAGCGTGGAGGATGACGGGCCGGGCGTGGACCCGAGGCATGCGGCGCGCATTTTCGAACCCTATTTCTCCACCCGCCCAGATGGGCAGGGGCTGGGCCTTTCCACCGCCTTCGGGCTGGTGAAGCAGTCGGGCGGGTTCCTGTTGCACGACCGATCGGCGCTGGGGGGCGCACGCTTCACCCTTTATCTGCCGGAAGCGGCCGAGACGCCCTTGCGCGAAGAGCGGCCGGCAGCGGCGCCGGTGCCGGTGATCCTGCTGGCGGAGGACGATCTGATGCTGCGCATGTCGGTGGCGCGCGGGCTGGAGCGGCATGGCTATCGGGTGCGGCAGGCCGGGGACGGCGAGGCGGCGCTGAAGCGGCTGGAGGGGGAGCGGCCGTCGCTGCTGCTGTCCGACATTCGGCTGCCGGGGATGGACGGAGTCGCGCTGGCCCGCGCGGCCCGGGCGGCGCACCCGGATTTGCCGGTGCTGCTGGTGTCCGGCTTCGCGGACGAGGCGGCGCGCGCCGCCCTGCCCGGGCTGGGCATCGCTTTTTTTGCCAAGCCGTTCACGCTGAAATCGCTGGGCGAGCGGGTGCGCGAGCTGATTTGAGGCGATTGCGACGCGGCGCTTGCAGGGCGGGAACAAAAAGGGTACGCGGGCTTGCGCATGGCGGCCGTGGCGGCTAGGCGATTGGCAGGGTCTCAAGGCTCGCGCGGGCCGGTATGCAAGGGGTTCAGATGGACAGGGAAAAGGCGCTCGAAGCGGCACTGGCGCAGATCGACCGGGCGTTCGGCAAGGGCTCGGCGATGAAGCTCGGCCAGCGCGAGACGCTGGAGATCGAGTCCATCTCGACCGGATCGCTGGGGCTGGACATCGCGCTGGGCATCGGCGGCCTGCCGCGCGGACGGGTGGTCGAGATCTACGGGCCGGAATCCAGCGGCAAGACGACGCTGGCGCTGCATGTAATCGCCGAGGCGCAGAAGGCCGGCGGCGTCGCCGCCTTCGTGGACGCCGAGCATGCGCTGGACCCGATCTATGCGAAGAAGCTGGGGGTCGACACCGACAATCTGATCGTCTCGCAGCCGGACACCGGCGAGCAGGCGCTGGAGATCACCGACACGCTGGTGCGCTCCAACGCCATCGACGTGCTGGTGGTGGACTCGGTGGCGGCGCTGGTGCCGCGCGCGGAAATCGAAGGCGAGATGGGCGACAGCCATGTCGGCCTGCAGGCGCGGCTGATGAGCCAGGCGCTGCGCAAGCTGACCGGCTCCATCGCGCGGTCGAAATGCGTGGTGATCTTCATCAACCAGGTGCGGATGAAGATCGGCGTGATGTACGGCAACCCGGAGACGACGACGGGCGGCAATGCGCTGAAATTCTACGCCTCCGTGCGGCTGGACATCCGCCGCACCGGGCAGATCAAGGACCGGGACGACATCATCGGCAACGCGACCCGGGTGAAGGTGGTGAAGAACAAGGTGGCGCCGCCGTTCCGGCAGGTCGAGTTCGACATCATGTATGGCAGCGGCATTTCCAAGACCGGCGAGATTCTGGACCTGGGCGTGAAGGCGGGGCTGGTCGACAAGTCGGGGGCCTGGTTCTCCTACGACAGCACGCGGATCGGGCAGGGCCGGGAAAACGCCAAGAAGTTCCTGACCGAGAACCCCGAGATCGCCAGCCGCATCGAGGCGGCGATCCGCGACAATGCGGCGGGGGTTTCGGACGCGCTGATGGCCGGGCCGGAGCCTGACGACGATCTTTGAAGCAAGGCGCTGCCACGGAGGCAGGGCGGGCAGGCTTGCGGCGAAACGCCCCGGACGCAAGGCCGCCGCGATTCCATCGGGGCGGGTTTGCTTTACCTTCGGCGGTAGCCGGGACCTGTCTGCCGAGTCTTTCTGCCTCGGGAATGCGCGATGACTGTTTTGCCGGGCCGAAGAGCCATTCGATGAATCCATTTGGCGGGAAGGACTTCCACGGGTTTTCTCGCCCAGTTCGAGCGAATTGGGCGTCTGGAAGGCCTGTATCCGCCCTTTAGGGTGGAATTCCTGTCATATTTCTGCTATGAGCTTGGCTCTCGGGATAGCTTCGGGCCGGGTATGGGTGCGTTGCACCTTGATCCTTGCTCTTTAGCTTGTCTGTCCCGGGTATCGTCAACGGGCGGTTGGGTTCCGCGTCTCGCTTGGAACTCCCGCCGGGATCAAGAAGTCGTCGCGCGAGACCGGTTCTGCCCATGCCCCCTCGTCAGCGCCCCTCAGCCAGCGCCCGATCACGCCCGATCATGGACGTATCCGCAGAGGAACCCTTTTCGCAGGTGTTCCTGTTTGCCGAGTTGCTGGTCTGAAAGCCCTGCCCCTGCCTCAGGATGCCCCGCTCGGGCATCGCCGGCACGGGCCAGATGGCGGCGATGAAGAAAGCGGCGGATCCGGACTCGGGCCACAGGAAAGGATAGCGAATCCAATGGCAGCAAAGGCACTCAGCTTCCAGGTGGGTGACAATGTCGTGTACCCCAAGCACGGCGTGGGTCGGGTGATCGAAATCCAGTCGAGCGAAATCGCCGGGGCGAAGCTCGAGCTTTATGTGCTGCGTTTCGACAAGGAGCGGATGACGCTGAAGGTTCCCACCAACAAGGCCGAGTCGGTGGGCATGCGCAAGCTTTCGAGCGAGGCCACGCTGAAGGACGCGCTGCTGACGCTGAAGGGCAAGCCGCGCATCAAGCGCATCATGTGGTCGCGCCGGGCGCAGGAATATGAAGCCAAGATCAACTCGGGCGACCTTGTGTCGATCGCCGAGGTGGTGCGCGACCTGCACCGCGCCGAAGACCAGCCGGAGCAGAGCTATTCGGAACGGCAGATCTTCGAGGCGGCCATCAGCCGGCTGGCGCGCGAAGTGGCGGCGATGAAGAATATCGACGAGCCGGCCGCGCAGCGCGAGATCGAGGATGTGCTGAAGGCGGCCTGATCTCGCTGAACGAGGTAGGGGCGCGGAAGGGAAAGGCCTTCCGCGCCCTTTCCTTGGGTGATTGTGCGGTTTGCAAGCCCAGGCGGCGAACCTCGGTTCCGGTGGGAAGCGGCGGCTATGCAACGCCCTCGCCAACCCGGGCTTGACCCGGGGGCCAGCTGTCTTCCTCAAGCGCTGCGCTGGCGGAAAAGCTGGACCCCGGGTCAAGCCCGGGGTGACGGGTGTTGGAAATGTCCATTGTCCGGTCGGCGACTGGACAATTGCCGTCGGTTTGTCAGTTGGTTTGTAAACCGCATGATCGCCTTTCTTTGTCTGGGTGGGGTTTTGGGCTGGAGCTTGTGGCGTATCCCCACCCCAGCCCCTCCCTGCAAGGGGAGGGCTTTTGCCGGGCTTGTGCCGAGGTCTTGCGCGGCGTAGATCGGGGCGAGAGAGGGACCACGCATTCGGGGAGAAAATCCTTGCGCCTTTCGCTTGCCCTCATTCTTGCCTTCGCCGCCGCGCCCGCTCTTGCCGCCGAGCGCAGCTTTCCCGTCGGCGACTTCGAACAGATCGTGCTGACCGGTTCCACCGATGTGCGGGTGACGACGGGCGGCCGGGTTTCGGTCGTGGCCGAAGGGGCGGCGGCCGACCTCGACCGGATGGATATCCGGGTGGACGGCAAACGCCTGCTGATCGGCACGAAGAAGGGAAGCGGCAAGTGGTCATCGCGGGAAGGGGTTAAGGTGCGGGTGAGCGTGCCGAAGCTTTCGGCGGCCACGATCAGCGGCTCGGGCGATATCGGGATCAACCGGGTCAGCGGCCCGTTCGGCGGCCGGATCAGCGGCTCGGGGGATATGGACATCGCTTCGGTCGACTCCCCGGCGTTGAGCCTGGCGGTGTCCGGGTCCGGCGATATCGATGTCGGCGGCGGGCGCTGCGGCCAGGGGAGTTTCACCACCACCGGAAGCGGGGAAATCGACGCCGCCAGGGTCCGTTGCGAGACGGTGAGCGCCACGGTGACCGGCTCGGGGAATATCGACGCGCAGGCGACCGGCACGGCGGCGCTGAACGTGACCGGCTCGGGCAATGTCGTGGTGACGGGCGGCGCGCGCTGTACCACGCGGACGACCGGCTCGGGGACGACCCGCTGCAGCTAGGCGGCAGCGCCATTCCGCTGTTTTTCCACGACCTTCTGCCATTCGAATGAGTCCATTCGAACGGCAGAAGATTTGGGTTGGGGATTCGCTGTCCTTTCGTCACCCCGGGCTTGACCCGGGGTGACGGGGAAGTTGGGTTTGCAGCCTAGAGGAGCGACAGCCCGGCCAGTTCCGCGGCGAGGTCCGGCGGTAGGGGTTCGCTGCCCGACTGGTCGGCGGGCCATAGCTCCTCGGGCAGGTAGCGCCAGCCCTGGTGCGCGCGGCGGTGCACCGGAACCACGGGAATCGGGCCGGGTTTCAGGCGGATGACGGCGATCGGGCCTTCCGCGCCCGCCGCTTCCTCGACGCCGAGGATAGGCTGGCGGGCGATGAGGCTGTGCTTCAGAATCCAGAAAAGCGAGCCGCCCGTGAGGTCGCGGCGCGGAATTCGGGCGGAGGTGAGGCGCACATGCGCTTCCGCGCCCGCCCCATGGGTGAACAGCGCCTGCCGGGCGAGCAGGTCCTCGAAGGACTGGCAGGCATAGGCGACGCGGGTGAGGCCGAGGCGGCTCAAATCATGTCACTTCACGAGGCCGGATGCGGTCGCCAGCCCGAGGAACAGCAGGAAGCCCATCGAATCGGTGATCATCGTCACGAACACTGAGGAGGCGACGGCCGGATCGACTCCGAGGCGCTTCAGGCCGAGCGGCACCAGCACGCCGGCGAAGCCGGCGATCAGCAGGTTGAAGAGCGTGGCGGCGGCGATCACCAGGCCCAGTTGCGGATGGCTGAAGATCAGCGCCACGCCGGCGCCGAGCAGCAGGGCGATGGTGACTCCGTTCATCAGCGCGATCGCCGCTTCGCGGCCGATGGTGCGCCGGGTGTTGGCGTCCGTCATCTGCCCGGTGGCCAGCGCGCGGACGATGACGGCCATCGTCTGGTTGCCGGTGTTGCCGCCGATCGAGGCGACGATGGGGGAGAGGGCGGCCAGCACCACCATCTTCTCGATGGTGGCGCCGAAGCTGGCGATGACGCTGGCGGAGACGATGGCGGTCAAGAGATTGGCGACCAGCCAGCGGATGCGGGCCTTGTAGCTGTCGATCACCGGCTCGAAGATGTCGCCGTCGCCGGCGCCGGACAGCTTCAATATGTCCTCGCCGGCTTCTTCCGCCACGATGTGGACGATGTCGTCGGCGGTGATCACACCTTCCAGCCGGCCGTCGCGGCCGACGACGGCGGCCGAGATCAGGGCGTATTTCTGGAAGCGCAGGGCCACTTCCTCCTGGTCCATGTCGACCGGGATCAGCGTCTGCTGGCGCTGCATCACGTCGGTGACCGATATCCAGCGCGGCGCCGTCAATATCCAGGACAGCCGCAGGGTGCCGACCGGCCTGTCGTCGGCGGAGACGACGAAAATCTCCCAGAAATCGGTGATTTCATTCTGTTCGGCGCGCAGATGGTCGATCACTTCGCCGACCGTCCAATGCTCCGGCACGGCGATCAGCTCGCGCTGCATCAGCCGGCCGGCGGAATCCTCCGGGTAGGAAAGCGCGGTTTCGATCGCCTCGCGGTCGTCGGCGGAGAGCTCGTCGAGGACGGCTTCCTGTTCCGCCGGCTCCAGCTCCTCGATGAGGGCGACGGCGTCGTCCGTGTCCATCTCGGAAACGGCTTCGGCGACCTGCGCGGCGGGGAGTTCGCCCACCACCTCGTCGCGCACCCAGTCGTTGAGTTCGGCGAGGACGTCGGCGTTGAGGTCGGTGCCGAGCGCGTTGGCGAGCCG
The DNA here is from genome assembly GCF_022014495.1 of Sandaracinobacteroides sayramensis. Classification (GTDB taxonomy): domain Bacteria; phylum Pseudomonadota; class Alphaproteobacteria; order Sphingomonadales; family Sphingomonadaceae; genus Sandaracinobacteroides; species Sandaracinobacteroides sayramense. The sequence continues at coordinate 134,149 of NZ_JAKLSQ010000024.1, read as the reverse complement.
GCTGCGGTGGTCGCTGTCGATCTGCTCGAACAGGTCGGCGATGTCGGCCGGGTGCAGCGGCTTCACCAGCGCCCGGACTTCGCCTTCGTCGCTGAGATCGAGCGCGGTTTCGACGGCGCGCACCAGCTCCGGCCGCAGCCGGTCGTCGGCGATCGCCGGGGGGGTTTCCGTCTCGGTCATCGGGCGGTGGATTGGGCCTGTGGGCGGCAGAATGCAACACCCCCCGATTCGGGGCGTCAGAGGCCGAGCAGGAAGGGAAGGGCGGCGGCCGAAGCGGCGAGGCTGGCGAGGAGCGGCCAGGCGGCGCGCCAGCCCCGGGCGTTGGGGGCGATGGAGAGGATGAGGATCGCCTTGACGGCGGTGTTGGCGAGCGCCGGCAGGAGCAGGAGGGCGCCTGCGCGCCGCGGCGTGAGCAGGTCTTCGGGGAATTGCGCGAGCGTGATGATGGCGGCGTCGACATCGGCGAGGCCGGTGATCAGCATGACGAGGCCGATCCCCATGTTTCCGAATTCGTCGAGCGCCCAGCGCGAGGCGACGGCGAGCAGGGCGACGAAGCCGGCGAGGAGGAGGGCCGGACCGAAGTCGAGCGGGTTGCCGAGTTCCACGTCGCCGTCCTTGAGGTCGGAGGGGCTTTTGCGGACGGCGCGCCAGGCGAGCGCCAGCTGCACGGCGAGCGCCGGCGCCAGCAGCAGCGCGAGCGAGGGGAGGGCCGGGCGGATGAGAATGGCCGTCAGCACCAGCGCCCGCGCGAACATCACCGCCGAGGCCAGCGAGATTCCGGCGACGAGCGCGCCCTCGGCCGGGCTTTCCTGCCGCAGGCGGCGGGCGTAGCTGACGCTGACGGCGGTGGAGGAGACGAGGGCGCCGGCGGCGGCCGTCGCCAGCAGCCCCTTTTCGGCGCCGACGCGCCGGGCGGTGACATAGCCGAGGAAGCTGAAGCCCGAGACCAGCACCACCACCGTCCAGAGGCTGCGGGGGTTCCAGGCGTCGTAAGGCCCCATCATCCGGTCCGGCATCAGCGGCAGGATGACGAGCGCGACGATGGCGAAGCGGCTGGCGGCGTCGATTTCCGCCCGGGCTATGCCGCGCAGGAAGCGGTGGAGCGGCCGGCGCATGGCCAGCAGCAGCACGACGACGGCGGTGGCGGCATAGGCCGCCACATGCTGGCCGGAGGCGGCGAGCCCGCCGAGGCCGAGCGTCAGCAGGCCGGCAACGGTGCCGGTGACGCTGAGATCCTCCGGGTTGCTTTCGCGGACATAGCCGATGAGGAGGGCGACCATCGCCGCAGCGAACAGGATGGCGCCGAAGAGCGGGGCGAGGAGAGCGGCGAGGCCGCCGGCAAGGCCCAGCAGGCCGAAGGTGCGGAAGCCGGCGACGCGGTGGCCCGAAGGCGCGTCGCGCGCCTGCCACCCGCGTTCCAGGCCGACCAGAAGCCCGATCGCCAGCGCATGGCCCAGCGGCTGAAGGAGGGGCACCGTCTCCATCGGAAGCAGTCTAGGTTGAGAAATCATACAAGCAATTGATATGTTTTCCGCCATTTCGGGCCTGACCCGGGGGCCCGCTTCTTTCAGCCGCCGGCGGGAAAGCTGGACCCCGGTCAAGCCCGGGGTGACGTAGGGGGTATGAGTTCCTGACCCCGCCCGACGTGGGGTTCGCGGCCGGTGCCCTCAGACGGCGGAGGAGAAGCGGCCGGCGGTGGCCGCGCGGTGGCGGTCGAAGCAGGCGGCGATGGCGCGGGAATAGGGCAGGCCGTCGGGCAGGATCTGCAGCCGGTCGTCCTCCAGCCGGCAGAGGCCGGCTTCGAGGAACGGGGTGAGGCGGAGTTCGGAGAGCCTGTCTCCGGGAAGGCCGGAAAGGTCGGCGGCGCGGCCGCAAAGGAGGTCTTCGATCACCAGCGCCCGCTCGCGGTCGTCGGCGCTGCGTTCGACCCCCAATGTGCCGGCCGGCTGCCCGCCGAGCACGCGCATGCGGTAGCGGCCGGGGTTCTTCTCGTTCTGCACGATGCGTTCGGGGAGCGAGGTGATGGCGGTGGCGCCGACGCCCAGCAGCGCCTCCGCCGGATCGTCGGTGAAGCCCTGGAAGTTGCGGCGGAGCCGGCCCTCGCGGGCGGCGGCGGCGAGCGGGTCCGCGGCTTGCGCGAAATGGTCGAAGCCGACGGGTTCGAGGCCGGCGGCCAGCAGCCTCTGGTGCCCGCGCGCCGCCTGCCAGAAGCGCAGTTCCACGTCCGGCAGGTCGCTGGCGTCTATCCGCCTCTGCCGGGGAATGAGCGCGGGGACATGGGCGTAGCCGAATAGCGCGATGCGGTCTGGCGCCAGCTCCAGCGCCGAGTCGAGCGTGCGCAGCAGGTCGTCCATCGACTGGCCGGGGAGGCCGTACATCAGGTCGAAGTTGAGGGAGGTGACACCGCTGTCGCGCAGCATCGCCACCGAGTCCGCGATCATCGCCCGCGGCTGCACCCGACCGATGCGCTGCATCACATGCGGTTCCAGCGTCTGCACGCCGAGGCTGGCGCGGCTGGCGCGGACCTTGCCCAGCAGGCCCGCCCATTCCCGGTCGAGGGTGCGCGGGTCGAGCTCCACGGAGATTTCCGGGCCTTCGCTGCCGAAGAGGGTGAGGATCTGGCCGATCAGCCGCACGAAGCCCAGCGGGTCAAGCGCGTTGGGGCTGCCGCCGCCGAGGCTGAGGCGACCGAGCCGCACCTTGCCCGCCACCTGCCGGGCGAGCCAGTCGATCTCCGCCTCCAGCGCTTCCAGATAGGATTGCACCCGCTCGACGCGGTTGGAGCGGTTGGTGTTGCAGCCGCAATACCAGCAGATCTCCTTGCAGAAGGGGATGTGCGCATAGAGCGAGACGGGGGTGCCGGAGGCGAGGGCGTGCAGCGCCTGCACCTGCTGCGGGGCGCCCACCTCGTCCCGGAACTCCGCCGCCGTCGGGTAGCTGGTGTAGCGCGGCACGGCACGTTCGAGCAGTTCGGGGTGATAGGGCCACATGGGCGTGAGACTGGCGCATCGGCGCATTTTCCTCGTTGATCGAAGTCAAGCCGTTTCTTGGCCCCAATCAACGACGGCCGCCGCTGGAGGGCGCACCAGCGGGCTTGTCGAAAAAGCAGATGGCCCAACGCCAAGGAGACAGAAAAGCCATGAAGCCACACGCCATTCTCGCCATGGGGGTTGTTGCCGCCGCCGTCGCGGTGCCCGCGAACGCCGCCGCCGGGGACTGGATCCTGCGCGCCCGCGCCATCGCCGTCGCCCCGCAGGACAGCTCGGGGAAGATCCAGCCGGCCTTTCCGAACGAAGGCGTGACGGTGAAGACCGCCTATGCGCCGGAAGTGGACATCACCTATATGGTGACCAACAATCTGGGGCTGGAGCTGATCGCCGCCACCACCAAGCATTCGGCTTTCGGCAAGACCGGCACCACCGGCTCCATCGGCAAGCTGGTCGACACCTGGGTGCTGCCGCCGACGCTGACGCTGCAATATCACTTCATGCCCGAAGCGAAGTTCCGCCCCTATGTCGGCGCCGGGGTGAACTACACCATCTTCTACAATTCGCGCGCGTCGGGCAGCCTGGAGGATGCCGTCGGCGAGACGGACGTCAGCCTGTCGAACAGCTTCGGCTGGGCGTTGCAGGCCGGCGCGGACGTGCCGATCAACGAGAAGATCTTCCTGAACTTCGATATCAAATATATCGACATCGACACGACCGCGCGGCTGAACACCACCGCGATCGGCCAGCAGCGGGTTCGGATCAATATCGATCCGCTGGTGATCGGCTTCGGGATCGGTGTGCGGTTCTGAGGTTGGGGGGTGGGGTGTTTTCCCCACCCCTTCGCTTCAGCGGGTCGGTGCGGAATTCCGGAACCTCGTCTCCACGGGCCTGGCTCGGGGCCGGCTTTCCTCCCGGAGCGCCGGGCGGTGAAAAAGCTGGACCCCGGGTCAAGCCCGGGGTGACGATTGGTTCGGTTCAAGCGGGATTGGGCTCTGCCTCGCCCTCTGCGTGCAAGGCTAGTCGCCGGCCAGGGCCACCAGCCGGGAGCGGTCGACGATGTGCAGGGCGCGGCGGCCCGGAAGCTCGATGACGCCCGAGGCGCGCATGGCGGAAAGCTGGCGGCTGACGGTTTCGATCGTGAGGCCGAGCACGTCGGCGATCTGCTGCCGGTCCAGCGGAAGCTCGAAGGTGTCGAGCGGCTGGTTGGGCTGGCAGCCGGCTTCGGCGAGGCGCGACGACATTTCGAGGAGGAAGCTCGCCACCTTCTCCGTCGCCGACTTGCGGCCGAGCAGCAGCATCCAGCGCCGCGCGCGGTCGAGCTCGTCCAGCGCGCGTTCCAGCAGGCGGTGCTCCAGCTCGGGATGGCTGTGGGCGAAACGGTCGAAGGCGCCGCGCGGGAACAGGCAGACGCGCGAATCGATGAGGGCGGTGACGCTGTGCTGGCTGCGCTCGCCGAAGGGGCGGCCGATGAAGTCGGACGGGTAGACGACGCCGACGATCTGCTCCCGCCCGTCGCTGGTGGAGGTGGAGAGCTTCAGCACGCCTTCGATGACATTGGCGACGAGGAGGGCGTCCTCCCCTTCCCACACCAGCGTGCGGCCGCGCGGCACCGTCTGGATGCGGCCTTCGCGGCCGAGCGCGTCGCGCACATCGGGTTCCAGCGCGGCGCAGATGGCGCGGCCTTTCACCACGCAATGCTCGCAATGCCGGTCTCCGGACGGCCGGGCGCTGAGTTGGGCGGTCGTTTGCGGCACGAATTGGTCCCCGGTTTGCGGAATCGTGCCAGACCATGGGGCAGGTTTACGGGCGTGTAAACCGCCGGCTTCGCGCCTGCGCCACCATGGCGCAGGGCGTGCCTCAGCCGAGCATGGCGGTGAGCGCGGGGGTGAGCCTTTCGCGGAAGCCGCTTTCCTCGCGCAGGATGAGGTGCGCGGCGAGGCCCCGCCCGCTTGCCCAGCGCAGCCCCTTGTCCGGCCCCAGGACGGTGATGGCGGTCGCTTCCGCGTCGGCGATCATGGCGCTTGCGCCCAGCACCGCGACCGAGGCGACGCGGTTTTCGATCGGGCGGCCGGTGGCGGGGTCGAGGCTGTGGGAGAAGCGCCGGCCGCCGTGGAATTGCGCGCGGCGATAGTCGCCCGAAGTGGCAACGGCGAGGCCGGCAAGCGCGAGGCGGAGCGGTGGGAAGGCGCTGCCGGGGGGCTGCTCCACATCCACCCACCAGGGCTGCCCGTCCGGGCGGACGCCTTCGCCGCGATACTCGCCGCCGATGCCGATCAGGAAATGCCGGTGGCCGGCTTCGAGCAGGGATTCCGCCACCCGATCGACCGCCTGGCCCTTGGCGATGCCGTTCAGGTCGAGCCGGACTCCGCCCGGTTGCAGCAGGGCGCCGTCCGTCAGTCGCAGTTCGCGCCAGCGGCCGGCGGCGTGTGGGGCGGTTTCGGTGGGGAAGGGGCGCTCGCCCGCCGGGCCGAAACCCCAATGCTCGCTGAGGGCGCCCAGCGTCGGGTCGAAGGCGCCCTCGCTTGCCTCGGCGAGGTGCAGCGCCGCCTCTACGACCGTGCGGAAGCCTTCGGACAGCGGCTGGCGGGTTCCGGCGGCGGCGCGGTTGAAGCGGCTGATTTCGGAGCCGCCTTCCCACAAGCTGGATTCGGCGACGACCTGGCGCAGGGTTGCCCGCACCCGTTCGCGCGCGTCGTCGCTTCCACCCGCCTGACGGTCGCCCGCCAGCGCCAGCGACCAGCTCGTGCCCATCGTTTCGCCGGCCAGCCGGCGGACGGGCGCGTCCGGCGCCAGACCCGCGAACAGATCCGGCGCCAGCGTGGCCGGAATGGCGACGCGCGGTTCGAAGGCCAGCGTCAGGGGGCCAGCACTTCCATGGTGCTGATGTAGACGAGGCGGCGCTGGCTGGCGCCGGGGACGCTCGGCTTGTCGTCCTGAAGCTGGGCTTCCATCCAGTACATGCCGGGGGTGGCGAAATCGAGCGTCAGCACGCCGTTGGCATCGGTCTTCAGCGCCTTGTCGTTCAGCTTGTCGCGGTAGCGGATTCCGCCGGGCACCAGTTCCACTTCGATTCCGGCGGCCGGCTTGCCGTCGGCCAGGAAGCGGACCTTCGCGCTCTCCCCGGCGACGAGGTCGTTCGGGTGCGTCAGCCATTCCACTTCCAGCCCCTTGCCGCTGGGCTTCAGCACGGTGGTGGTGGGGGCGCCGGCGGTCACGAAGATTTCGTTGCGGAAGCTGTTCTCGCTGATCTTCACGTCGGTGGCGCCGGCGGGGATCAGCTTGGGCAGGTCGGCGGCGGCGGTGCCGCGCGGCAGGCGCTTCTCCTCGCCATTTTCCTTGTAGCTGCCCATCACCCCGGTCATGCTCGTGCCGATCTTCCAGGTGCCGGGCCGGTTCAGCTCCACGTCGAAGACCGAGCGGTAGCGGCCGGTCGCCGGGTTCTGCAGCTTGCCCTCGCTGCCGTCGGGCTGCCACACCTTCATATTGGCGAGCTGCATCGGGAAATGCTCGAAATAGAAGAGGTCGTTGGAGATGGCGGCGTCGACCGTCACCCAGGCCTTGTCGCCGGACAGCACGGTGGCGGACGGCAGCAGCCACTGGCGGTGCGCCAGCGCCGGGGTGGCGGAAAGGCCGGCGAGCAGCGCGGCGACGAGAAGGCTCTTGCGGAACATCTGTTTCTCCCTGTTTTGCTTAGGGTTTCACGGTGAGGGTGGCGGCGCCGAGTTCGGTGGTGCCGGCGGCCTTGGCGGTGGCGACGCCCTTGGGCGGCCACTGGAAGGGCAGGCGGAGGATCTCGCGGCCGCCCACTTCGCGCGAGGCTTCGATCAGCAGTTCATATTTGCCGGGCGCGAGGTTGCCGAGCGGCCCCTTTCCGGCGGTGAAGCTGATCTTGTGCGTGCCGGGCGCGCGGGTGGCGCCGGTGACGCCATCGACCGGGAAGCTGAGCGTGCGGCCGGACTTGCGCCACCAGGTGCGGATGTCGCGCAGCCACTTCTCGCCCTCCTTGTCCGCCAGCTTGGTGTCGTACCAGACGGCGAGCGTCTTCGCTTCGCCGCCCTCCGGCTCGATCCAAATGGCGATATAGGGGCGGTGGTATTCCGCCACCTTCAGCGTGGGGATGGTGAGCGAGACATCCAGCCCGGCGGCCAGCGCCGGCGAAGTCGCGAACAGCAGGATGGGGGCGGCAAGCAGGTCTGAACGCATGGCTGTTCCTAGTGGATGAAGAACATGGCGAGGAGGAGCGGCAACAGCAGGCCCAGGCCCACCAGCGGCCAGGTGGACGGGCGGCGGTGGGCGTGGAGCCACAGCAGCACGAGGCCGGTGATCGCGAACACCAGCGAGGCGACCGCGAAGATGTCGATGAACCAGGACCAGGCGGTGCCGGTGTTGCGGCCCTTGTGCAGGTCGTTCAGATAGGAGATCGCCCCGCGCGAGCTGGTTTCGGCCAGCACCTCGCCGCTTTCCCGGTCGATCGCCACCCAGCCGTCGCCGCCGGGGCGGGGGAGGGGGACGTAGATTTCATCGGCCGACCATTCGGCGGTGGCGCGCGGCTTCACATCCAGTTCGCTGCGCAGCCAGGCGGCGATTTCGGGCGGCAGCGGCCGTTCCTGCTTGTCCGCGCCTTCGCTTTCGCGCGCGGCGACGAGAGGGCGCAGGGTTTCGGGGAGTTGCGCTTCCCGTTCGACTGTGACGGGCTTGCCTTCGATCTGGCCGGCGTGGTTCAGCGTGATCCCGGTGACGGTGAACAGCAGCAGGCCGACCAGGCTGACGGCCGAGCTGATCCAGTGCCATGTGTGCAACTGCTTCAGCCAGAAGGCGCGCTTGGCCTTGGCGGTCTTGTCCGGGGGAGGGGCAGCAGTGCCGTGCATGATGGCCTGCTATCGCCTGCCGGGAATAAGTGCAACTCATTCGCAACAGCATGGAGTAATAATATTTCGGTGGAGTAAAATCCGTGTCGCTTCCGTTGCGGCGGGGCTTGGCGGGGTCAATCCGGCTGGAGCTGCACGCGGGCCGTCTTCAGGCGGTTCAGCAGCCCGATGCGGAAGCGGGCGGGCCACCAGGAATAGAGAAGCAGGTCCAGCGGATGCCAGAGCCCGACCCAGCCGGCGATGACCAGGCTTTCGCGCAGCAGCGTCTGCGCGAAAGGCGGCAGGAAGGTGAAGAGATCGACCAGCGCCGACAATGTGAGGCAGACGGCCAGAAACAGGCCGCCCACCCGCAGGGACTGCCCGGTTTCCCGGCGCAGCAGCTTCAGCCCGTCCTCCTCGCTGGCGATCTGCGCGGCGGTATAGGCGCTGAGCGCCGCCTGCAACTGGGCTTCGCTGTCCGCGCCGGCCTGCGCGGTGGGCAGGCGGATACTGAGAGCAAGCGGCGTTTCGCGCGGCAGCTTCTGGCGCTTCAGCCGTTGCAGGACCATGTCCACGCCCGACTGGCCGAGATGGCTGCCGGCCATCGGGTCGAGGGCGGGGGCCTCGAAGAGATAACGCGCCTCCGCGAGGGAGAGCGTCATCGCATGGCAATCCGACTCTTCGGAAAGCTGGACGGGGGGTGGCTGCATCATGGTCCTCATCTAGCGGCGGCTGGTTGGCGTTGAAAAGCGGCGGCTTGCACCCTTGCCATGGGTTCGGGCGCGTGGGGTTGGTCAGGCTGGCCGGGCTTTCACCCAGAAGGCGGCATACATGCCGCTCATGGCGAGGAGATAGGCGAGGGCGGCACCCGTCGCGCCGAGACGCGGGATCATGAACAGCAGCAACAGCAGTTCCGCGCAGGCGGCGGTGACGAGGATGCGGTAGGTGGCGCGGCTTTGCGACTGGAACTTCAGCAGGGTGGGGGTGAGAGCCAGCAGCACCGTCACGGCGTTCGCAAGCGCGAGCAACCGCAGCGGCTATTGGCCGCCGTTGGCGAAGCTCGGCCGGAACAGGGCGAGGATCGGGCCGGCAAAGCCGATGAAAAGCAACAGCAGGGTGAAGACCAGCGGCAGCAGCCACCGCAGGAGCTCCCCTCGGAGCGCGGCGATTCCGGCCTGGGCGGCGCCGAAGCGCAGCAGCCCTCGCGCCCTGCCGAGCGGGCCTTCGCCGAACAGCGCGGGGAGATGGCGCAGAGCGTGCTTTTCGCCGCCGAGCGGCGCCATGGTCGCAAGCAGGATGAACAGCGAAGCGGCAAGGGCATAGGCGTCGAACGCCTCGACGCCGAACGCCCGCGCCGCGACCAGCGTGACGAGGAGCCCCAGCGCCTGCCCGGCGATGGCGATCGCCACCAGCCCCTCCGGGCGGCGCGCCAACCGCTTCCATGCCCCCTCGCCGTGGCTCCACTGCGGGGTTCGTTCGCCTTTAGAAGGCGACACGAGCCCGGAAGCTGAGCACCACAGCGTATCCGTCGTGGGATTGAGGCTGGGGTTGACGACCAGTTTATAGACCGGGGTGACGGCGAAATTCGGGGTGATGGCCAGACGATAGAAGACTTCCGCCGTGCCCTGGTCGCGCAGGTCGAAGGGGAGCGGCAGGGGGATCTGCGCGTCGTTCGGCTTCGACCAGCCGATGCCGACGCCCAGCAGGTCCGCCGTGCGGCTGGCGGGGCGCCAGCCGAAGCCGCCCGTCAGGTTGATTTCCGCGAAGCCGCCGGTGCCGAGGCCGCCGCGCACGAATCACATCAGATTGTCGTTCGCCATCTGGTTGATATTGAACGCTAGGCCATAGGCCTTGTCCTGCGGGCGGGTGATGTCGCCGGGGCCGCGCGGTTTCAGCGGGTCGCGGTACCAGAGCGTGACGTGGAGGTTGTTGCGGTCCATCGGGCCGCGCGCGTGGATCGGCGCCGGGCGTCGGGCGAAGCTGCTGCTTCCCAGTTCCACGAAGTAGAAATGCTCGTTGCGGCTGAAGAAGTCGTCCACCGTCCAGCCCGTGTCGCTGGAATTGGCGGTGAACATCCCGGTCTTCACATAGAGGTTTCCAAGACTGCCGCTGCCCGGATAGGCGGCCACCACGAAGCCGGCGCCGCGAAGCGGGCTGGCGATGGTGGGGCTGGTGGAAAAGGCCATGCTGAGGAACTGGCGGTTGTCGTCAAAGAAGGGATAGGCGTTGACGAAGTTCGGCGCGAAGATCTTGCCGACGGTATATTGCAGCCGCCCGCCCGCCACCGTCTGGCGGATATAGGCCTGGGTGATCCCCAGCGAGAAGTCACCCCAGGTGGCGGCCAGAGGCACGCCCGAGCCGGCGAGGACGCCCCCGGCGAGAGGCGCATTGTCCGACCCGAAGATCGGCGGCCTGTCTTCTATGGCGATGTCGAAGCTGAGCTGGTTCGGCTTGCCCCGGTTCAGCAGCGCGGCGGAGGCGTTGAAGGTGAATTTGTGGCCGACCGCCGTTTTCTCGTCGACCAGACTGTCGGAATAGTTCTGCACCAATACGCCGTAGGAGCCGCCGAAGCTGATGCCGGTGCGCTGCTCGAACCGTTTCTTGAAGGCGAACCACGGTGGCAGCGTCGGGTGGGCGTTGGTGAGGCTGGTCTGCGGTGTGGAATCCTCTTGCAGATCGCCTTCGACGGAAAGCGAGCCATCCAGAAGTGGCGGCAGAGCCTCGGCGGCGGCGTCCGAAGTCGCGTCTGCGGTGACGGCGGGCGAGGGGGCCTGCTGTGCGAGCGCCGGGGCGGCCGCCAGAGCGGCGGAGAGCAGCAATATACGGGTCATGTCGGTTCCCTTAGGCCCAGGCCACCTTGTCGCCGCCGCGCACGGCCACCAGCGGCGTGCGCCAGCGCCCCGGCGTGCGGAAAAGCTTCACCTGCGGCCCCAGCCGCCGGACTTCGCCATAGGGTGTCTGCGCCACGAGGATTTCGGGCGAGATCAGCCGATTGTCCGCGCCGGAAAGGTCGAAGCCTGTGTTCGGGAAGCGGCCGAGGCTTGCATACCACATGGCGGCACGGGTGAGGCTGACGCGGACATGGTAGCTGCCGCCCTCCCTCGCCCGGCGGCGGAGCGCGGCGATGACGCCGGCGGCGCCCAGATAGCCGGCGATATAGTCGTTCATCACCAGCGTCGGCGGGAAGCGCGGCGGGCCGCCGGCGCCTTCCTCGACGGTGAAGCCGGAGGTGGAAAGCCCCTCCATGTCGAAGCCGCCGCGATTGGCCCAGGGGCTGGTCATGCTGTTGGCGTTGCAGGACAGGTAGATGATGCCCTTGTGGCCGTTCGCCAGTTCCTGCGCGCCTAAGCCGAGACGGTCGAGCGTGCCGAGCCGATAGTTCTCCACGAACACATCGGTTTCGGGCACCAGCGACTTCAGCCGCTTGTTCTGCTCCGCGTTGCGCAGGTCGACGAAGGTGGAGCGCATGCCGACGTTGACGTCGATCACCAGCGCTTCATGCTCGACGCCTGGTCGCGCGCGATGTGCAGCACCTCCGCGCCATATTCGGCGAGCGTACGCGACGAACAGGTGCCGGCGATGACATGGGTGTTCGACAGCATCTTGAGGCCGGAGAGGGGCTGCGTCGGGTCGGCGCTCCAGGGCACGGGGGCGCCGTCGGCGATCTTGACGATCTCGATGAGCGGCGTGGCCGCCAGCACCTTGCCTTCGGGATGCGCCAGCCATTCGGCGCGCGTGCGGTGGACGACGTCGACGCCGCCATTGGCCGCCAGTTCCTCCTCGAACTCGAAGGCGTTCACCTGCTTGAAGGCCTTGCGGATATTCTCCTGACCCGGCTGCGACTTCAGCGTGTTGAGGGCGCGATCCATCAGGTGCGGGTAAATGCCGGTGAGGTTGAAGAAGCGGCCGTCCTTCGTTTCGAAGGGGACGAAGGAGACCGGGTTTCCAAGCCCGAGCGGCGCTTGCAGCATCAGGCCGTTCACCGTCGGGATCACGAAGTCGCGCGGGATGTCGCTCGCGGCCGCGACCAGCCCGTCGCGCTGTGCCAGCAGCTTGATGGCGCCGATCAGCGGATTCACATTGTAGATGGATTCCCGCAGGTCCACCGTCAGATCCTGTGCCTGCCCGGTGCGCTGGCGCCAGATGGCGGCGGCCCCGAGCGCCGAACCCATGGCCGGGATCGTCATCGCCGAGCCGACGCGGAAGTGGCTGCCAGCCCTTGTGCCTGCAGTCGGCGTGCTGCTTTCGGTCGTCAGCGTCCACGGCCTGCTGGCCCTGATGTCCGGGCCGCTGCCGGCCTTTCCCCATTTTTGACCCATCCTCGCCCGCGGACATGCCTTCGGATCAGGGCTGCGCGGGCTTCCAGCCGTGCCAGACGATCTGCCGCACATCGACTGGCTGCTGGATGGAGCTGCCTTTCAGCAGGGTGTCGGCGACGCGCTGTTGGTTCTTCACCAGCCTTTCGGAAGGTGGTTCCAGCCCGAACGGATTCGCCCCGGTGCGGGCGAGCATCGCGGCAATGTCCGCGTCCGGCATTCGGGAGGCCGTAGCCAGCAGTTTGCGCGCCTCTGGCTGGTTGGCATTGGCCCAGTCCGCCTCTCCTTCCAGTTCGTCCAGAAAGGCGAAGAGAAGCGGCGCCTGCTGCTCGACCAGCTTCGTGCGCGCGATATAGAGGATCGTTGCGAGCAGGCCCGCCCGATCGAAGCGGACTTCCCTCGCGCCGAAGCGCTTTTCGGCGATGCTGAAGAACGGGTCCCAGGTGAAGAGGGCGTCGATCGATCCGCGCTCCAGCGCGCTCACCCCGTCTCCTGGCGCCAGGAACACCCGCTCCACGTCGTTCGCGCTCAGTCCGGCGTCCTCCAGAGCCACCAGCGCGGTCACCTCGGCGGAGGAGCCGCGGGTGTAGCCTATGCGGCGGCCCTTCAGATCCGCGGCGGAGCGGATGCCGCTCTGCGGCCCGGTCAGGAATGAGTTGGCGATGCCGCCTTCATAGACCTTTCCGGCCACCAGATTCAGGCTGAGCCCTGCGGCCTGCGCATAGACCACCGGCGTGTCCCCGACCGCGCCGAAATCGACGGCCCCGGCACTCATCGCCTCGATGAGCGGTGGGCCGGAGGGAAACTCCACCCATTGGGGCGTCACGCCGATGCGGGCCTGCAACCGCTTGTCCAGCTCTCCGCGAAGCCGGGCAATAAAGAGGATGCCGTTGCGCTGGAAGCCGATCGCCAGCTTTTCCGCCTGGCGCGTGCAGGCGGCAAGCGCAGGCAGAGCGGACAGGCCGCCTAGAATTCCCAGAAACCGTCGACGGCTTTCCATCATGCGCCCTGCCTCCCACAAGAAGATGCCTGCATCGCAAATCGACCGACGACAGTCCCCGTAGCGGTTATTGTCTACTGAATAGATTAGTTTTCTTTACCTTGCTTCGCGCCCCGATCTAGCTTCCACCCACGGCCGGAAAAGCCGCTCCCGCTGAGACGACATCGTCAGGCACCCCGCAAGGCCCTCGAGCCGATGGAGATGTGCATGGCGACCATCCTCCGGGAAGTCTCCTCCTCAGACGCAGCCCTTCCGATCGCACCGCTGGCCCGTGCGAGGGACGAGGGCGGCCCCCCTCCCGTCCGCCCGCCGCGCTTCTCGTGGACGGCGGCTTTCGCGCTGCTTCTGCTGGCGACAGGCAAAGCCTATGGAGCGCCCGATCCTGCGCTCAGCCCGGCGAAAGTTGCCGAAGTTCATGCCGCGGCCCAGCCTTTCGATCCGCACATCGACATTCCACCGTCCCTCGGCCTCTCCGCACTGCCGCCCGCCGAGAGCCAGTTTTCACTGGACCTGGCCCGGCGCGGCGGTCTGCGCACTGCCGGCCTCGCCATATTCGCGGCGCAAGGGCCCGACACGGCCGAGGAACGGCAGAAAGCCGAGGCCGAGGCGCTGGCGCGCGAGGCCGCGATCGATCGACTGGTCGCTTCCGGCGGCGCCCGGCTGGCGCGGAGCGCCGGAGACGTCCGCGCGATCAACGCCGGCCGCGAACTGGCGGTGGTGAAGACGATCGTGAACGGCGGCGCCTTCGCCACCACGCCGGGCGAGATCGCCGCCTGGCAGCAGCGCGGCGTCCGCATCTTCGGGTTGGTGCACGCCGGCCACAATGCGCTGGCCGACAGCAGCCGTCCTTCTCTTCCGCGCGGAGAGGCACCGGAGCGCTGGGGCGGGCTTTCTCCGGCCGGCAAGGCAGCGATCGCGGAGCTGAACCGGCTGGGCGTCGTCGTCGACGTCAGCCAGCTTTCATCGAAGGCCTTCGCGCAGGCGGTCGCGGCCTCAGGCGCGCCCGTCCTCGCCAGCCACAGTTCGGCACGCGCGCTGGTCGACGTCGGCCGCAACCTCGGTGACGCGGAGCTGGATTTGCTGAAAGCCAATGGCGGCGTCGTCGCGATCAATGCCTTCAGCGCCTATCTGCGGCCCGACGGCGCGAGCACCACGCGGAAGATCGCCGAGCTGCAACGCTCGTTCGGCCTGAACGCGGCCGGCGGGCCAGTGCTTTCGGCGGAACGGCAGGCGGAATACACGAGGGCCTACTACGCCATCCGCGGCGAGGAGCCGAAGGCGACGCTGGCGCAACTGATCGATCACGTCGATCACGCCGTCCGCCGCATCGGCATCGACCATGTCGCGCTGTCGTCGGACTTCAACCACGGCGGCGGCGTCATCGGCTGGGCGGATGTCTCGCAGGCGCCGGCCGTCACCGCCGAGCTGCTGAAGCGCGGCTATTCGGCCGCAGACATCCGGAAATTGTGGAGCGAAAACCTGCTGCGCGTGCTGGCGGATGCCGAGCGGCGGGCCGCCGTCGCTCGGCCGTAGCGAAGGAGACGGGCATGGCATCCCAACCGGTCACTCCGGTCGGCGTCGAGCCGCTAGGCAGCAGCTGGCGAATCCCGCCGCGGGCGATTTCGCCGATCGTGCTGCTGCTGCTCTGGGAACTCGGCAGCCGGACCGGCGTGATCCCGCCCCGCATCCTCGCCGCGCCGAGCGCGGTGCTCTCCACCTTCCTGGAGCTGCTGGCGTCCGGCGAGCTTCTCAACAACCTGATGGTGTCGTTAGGCCGTGCGCTGACGGGCCTTGCGATCGGCACCGCCGTCGGCATCGCGCTGGCGCTCGTCGCCGGGCTTTCGAAGCGCGGCGAAGTCGCCATAGACCCGCCCGTGCAGATGCTGCGCACCCTTCCGTTTCTGGCGCTGGTTCCGCTGTTCATCGTCTGGTTCGGCATCGGAGAAGTCGCTAAAATCGCGCTGATCGCGCTCGGCGTCACCTTCCCGGTCTATCTCAACCTCTACAGCGGCATTCGCGGGGTGGATGCGAAGCTCGTCGAGGCGGGGCGCAGCTTCGGGCTCTCGCAATGGGGGCTCATCCGCCACATCATCCTGCCCGGTGCGATGCCCGGCCTGTTGCTGGGCTTCCGCATGGCGCTGACGATCTCCTGGCTCAGCCTCGTCATCGCCGAGCAGATCAACGCGTCGGCCGGCCTCGGATACCTCATCAACAACGCCCGGGACTTCTTGCAGACCGATGTGATCGTCGTCTGCCTGCTGGTCTATGCGGCGATCGGCCTTGCCGCCGACGGCGTCGTCCGTCTGCTGGAATCCCGCCTGCTCAGCTGGCGCCCCAGTTTCGTGAAAGGCTGATCCGATGCGCGAGCAAATCCCTGCTGCCGAACCGCCCGTCGTCAGGCTGCGCGGCCTCACGCGCAGCTTCGGCCCTTCGCCTGTTCTGAACGGCCTCGATCTCGATATCCGGCCGGGCGAGTTCGTCGCGCTGCTCGGGCGTTCGGGCAGCGGCAAGACCACGCTGCTGCGGGCGCTCGGCGACCTCGACCAGGATTACAGCGGGGAGTTGAGCGCGCCGACGGCCCGCGCCATCGCCTTTCAGGAGGCGCGCCTGCTGCCGTGGAAGCGCGTCTGGGAAAATGTCGCGCTGGGTCTGAAGGGCGCGGCGCCCAGACATCGGGCGGAGGCCGCGCTCCGCGAAGTGGGGCTGGCGCACCGGCTGGACGCCTGGCCGGCCACCCTGTCTGGGGGCGAGGGACAGCGCGTGGCACTGGCCCGCGCCCTCGTTCGCGAACCGGATCTGCTGCTGCTGGACGAGCCCTTCGCTGCCCTCGACGCGCTCACCCGCATGCGCGCGCACGGGCTCGTCGAGGCGCTTTGGAAGGAGCATCGCCCGGCCGTGCTGCTCGTCACCCACGATGT
The DNA here is from genome assembly GCF_022014495.1 of Sandaracinobacteroides sayramensis. Lineage (GTDB taxonomy): Bacteria > Pseudomonadota > Alphaproteobacteria > Sphingomonadales > Sphingomonadaceae > Sandaracinobacteroides > Sandaracinobacteroides sayramense. The sequence continues at coordinate 118,078 of NZ_JAKLSQ010000024.1, read as the reverse complement.
CGATGAAGCGTTGCTGCTGGCGGATCGCGCGCTGGTGCTGGAGGCGGGCCGCATCACGCTGGACCTGCCGATCGGCCTCGAACGCCCGCGCCGGACGGACTTGCAGGCCTTTCAGGAGCTTCGCTGGGAATTGCTGAAGGCACTGGGCGTGGAACTGGCGCCGGCGAGCCCCGCACGTAGCGAGCCGGGCAATGTCCACCTGCGGCTGATCGACCCCGACGTGGCGACGGCCTGAGGGTGGGCGGCCTGAAAATGGAAAGCTCCGCGCTGGCGGATGGCGAGGGCGGGGTCGCCCCGCCGCTCGATATCACCGGCATCGCCGATCGCCTGAAGGCTGCGCGTGCGCGCTGGCGCGCCTCGCAGCTCCAGCACCGCGAGGTGGGCGCCATCGCCTTCCCGTCGCGCCGCGTGATCGAGCCAGCGATGGACGCGCTCGTGGCGGCGCTGTTCCCGCTGCGCCTGGGCCCGCCGGACCTTCTGGCGGAAAATGAGGACCGCTTCGTCGCGGACACGCTGGCCTTCGCATTGCGGAGACTGGAGCAGCAGACTGCGCTGGAGTTCGCCTACTGGTCGGAAGGCACGACCGGGCCGGACGCCGCTCAGCTGGTGGCCAGCTTCGCTGCCGAACTGCCAGCACTTCGCGGCCTGCTCGACACCGACGTGGAGGCCGCGTTCGATGGCGACCCCGCCGCGCGCAGCGTGGACGAGGTGCTGCTCTGCTATCCCAGCCTCATCGCCATCATCCACCACCGGCTGGCGCACCTCATCTACCGGCTGGGAGCGACTCTTGTGGCGCGCATCATTTCGGAAATCGCCCATAGCCGCACGGGAATAGACATTCATCCGGGTGCTACCATCGGCGCCAGCTTCTTCATAGACCATGGCACCGGTGTGGTGATCGGCGAGACCGCGGTTATCGGCAACCGGGTGCGCATCTACCAAGGCGTCACGCTGGGCGCGCGCAGTTTCACCGCCGGGCCGGACGGGGCGCTGCGCAAGGGACAGGCCCGGCACCCGATCGTGGAGGACAATGTGATCATCTACGCCGGCGCCACGGTCCTGGGGCGGGTCGTCATCGGGGCGGGCTCGGTGATCGGCGGCAATGTCTGGCTGATGCAGGACGTGCCTCCCGAGAGCAGCGTCAGCCAGGGCAAGCCCGTGCTGGCGATCCGCAGCAGGAGGCGAACCGAGAGCATCTGATGCTGAAACAGCCCGCTCGGCCGGGGCAGGCGCGGCCGATAATTCACCCGAACAAATAGCGATAGCCGTCAAAAACAAAGGGCCAGGGAATGCAGTTCAAGGTGTCGGAAAAAGGCGTGCGCGCGGCAGATGGCTGCTGGCCCCCCAGCTTCTGGGGGCGGAACCTGTTCGACAAGAGCTATTTCGTGGGCGTCGGCACCGTGAACGCGGTTTCCCCTTCTATCGACTTGCCGGGCGATCCGCGCAGCAATCGCGTCGCCGCAAAGGTCAGCTTCTGATGCCCGCAGCAGACGGCAAGCTCCGCCTCGGCGCGTTCATCCAGGGGGTGGGGCACCACCTCGCCTCCTGGGCGCACCCTTCGGTCGATCCGGCGCAACTGTTCCGGCTGGAGCATTACCAGCAGGTCGCCTGCACGGCGGAGCGCGCGAAGTTCGACGCGCTTTTCTTCGCCGACAACGTGGGGCTGCTGGCCGGCCTGCACCCGCTCGCGGAGAAGTCAGCCCTTGTCTATCATTTCGAGCCGCTGACGCTGCTGGGGGCGCTGATCCCCGTCACCCGGCACATCGGGCTGGTGGCGACGGTGTCCGCGACCTACCTCGCCCCCTATCACGCCGCGCGAAAATTTGCCTCGCTCGACAATCTGAGCGGCGGAAGGGCCGGGTGGAACCTCGTCACCTCCGGCACCGACGTGGAGGCGCGCAATTTCGGCCTGAAAGAACAGCTGGGGCATGCCCACCGCTACGAACGGGCGGCGGAGTATGTGGAAGTGGTGCGCAAGCTGTGGGACAGTTTCGACGACGACGCCATACTGCTCGACCAGCAGAACCAGCGCTTCTTCGACACGCGCAAGGTGCAGCCCGTCGCCCACCATGGCACGTATTTCGACGTTGCCGGCCCGGCGCAGTGGGCGCGTTCGGTGCAGGGGCACCCGGTGCTGGTGCAGGCGGGCTCCTCGGCGGACGGGCAGGCGCTGGCAGCCGAAACGGCCGATGTGGTGTTCACCGCGCAGCAGCTGAAGCCGGATGCGATCGCCTTCGCGCAAGGGCTGAAGGACCAGGCCGAGGCCCTGGGGCGCCGGCGCGACGATGTGCTGGTGATGCCCGGCATCACCGCCTATGTCGCGCCGACCGAGGCAGAGGCGCGTGAGCGCTATGAGGAACTGCAGGCGCTGGTCGACCCACGAGTCGGCGTCGGCCTGCTTTCGGCGATGATCGGCTGGGATCTGTCGGGCGCGGACCTCGACGGGCCCTTGCCCGAAGCGCCAAAGACACAAGGGTGGCAAAGCCGCCAGCAATTGTTCGCCGACATCGCCCGGGCCGACAATCTGACGGTCCGCCAGCTGGTCGGCCGGATCACGGCGGCGCGCGGGCATTGGGTGGTTGTCGGCAATGCGACGCAAGTGGCGGACCAGATCGAGGACTGGTTCCGGGCCGGTGCAGCAGACGGCTTCAACGTGCTGCCGCCGACGCTGCCGGGCGGGCTCGAGGATTTTGCCGATCTTGTTACCCCCGAGCTGCAGCGGCGAGGGCTGTTTCGCACCGACTATGAAGGGCGGACGCTGCGTGATCATCTGGGGCTCGCCCGGCCCGCCGTCACGCGCGCGCCAACTCGGCAGCGCAGGTCGGAAGCTGTCTGATGCCCGCGTCCACAATCGATCTCGCCGTCGCGGATCTCGGCGAAGCGCGTGAGCGCTGGCGCAGTACCCATCCCGGCTCGCGGCTGGCCTGGCATCCGATCATCGAGGACGACGTGGTAATCCATACCGGCGCCACCATCCTGGCCGGCTGACGATCGGGCGCGGCAGTGCCATCGGGCTCAGGCGAGTCCACTAATCTGTTCCTGTCATCTTCAATTGGTTTGGCGCCTGAACCAATGGCAAGTTTCGGACAATGCATTGGACGAGGCGGCCATTCCCGAAGAAATGAAGAGAGCCGCAGGCGTGGTTTTGGCTACTCTTCCTGCGGCACTTCTGGCCAGCGCCGCTTGGGAGCCGCTGATGCGGATTTCCCGGTTATCGACGCGGACGTCATTGAGCTTAAGCCGGACATGGACCTGACGCAGATCCGGCGGGCCGTGCTGAGCGTGTCGCGCATCCCGATTGGGTGAACTTATGGCGCGGAACCGGGAACCATCGGATCGACCGATCACCCAGGCCGCTTGACCGCGGCGGCCAGTACCGCGCTTGCCAAAATCCAGGGACTGAAGCCTTCTCAGATAGACGCACAAACGATGTCGCATCATGCCAGGTTTTCGAATTAATATATTATTCCGAGATACTGTTCAGCCGGACGCGCAGGTTCGAATTGCGGAAAATATTATTCAATATATTGATATACATCATAATTTTAAAACATAAGCGACAGAAAACAAAATCTATCAGCGCATAATAGGAATTTATTATCGACTGTTTTGATAGATTATAAGACCTCTCTGCGGCGCGGCGAGCCGCCGCCCCATGCGTATCCCGACAACGGCCGCGCTGCGTTCAAAACGACCAGTTCAACCATTGGGTCCAACCATGGGGGGCGTGCGCGTCCTCAGGGGGAATATTGCCAAAATGTCCAGCATTCGACGCCACCCGACCGCCCGCAGCCGCTTTTCCACATCCCTATCGCCGATGCTGGTGACCACCGCACTTTCTCTTGCCTGGGCCGGCCCTGTGCTGGCGCGTGGAGATGCGGCGCCCGATACGGACGGCGGCGATGCGGCCGGTGCGCTCGAAGCGGCTGACAATGCTGCTTCCTCCGATCAGGACATTCTGGTGATTGGCGACCGCGAGCGGCTGGCGGAAGCGAAAAAGGCCGCCCGAGATACCGCCGGGGCTGTTTCGATCATCGACAGTTCCGAGGTGGAGAAGGGCCGCTCCGGCAATCTGGAAGACCTTCTCGCCTTCCAGCCCGGCGTCTTCGCGCAGGCGGCCGACGGCACCGGCGCAGTCAAAATCTCAATTCGAGGCTCCGGCATCCAGACGTCGCCGGGCTATTTCCGCGAAGGGATCAAGTTCCTCTACGATGGCCTGCCGCTGACCGGCCCCGGGGGGACGCCTGATGAAATGCTGGACGGCGCGGCGGTGAACTACACCGAAGTGCTTTATGGCGCGAACGCCTTCCGCTACTCGGCGGCGACGCTGGGTGGGGCCATCAACTACTCCACCCACACCGGTGCGACCGCGCCGGGCTTCCGGGTCAGCGTGTCAGGCGGCAGCTTCGGCAATGTGCAGGCGCAGGCGAGCGTCGGGCTGACCACCGAGAATGGCGACTATTTTCTGGCCGTGAAGCATGAGCGCCGCGACGGCTATCGTGAAGGCACCTACGGCGGAGAACCGATCACCAACTGGGGACGGGGCAACAATATCATCGCCAATGTCGGTTATCGCTTCAGCCCGGTTTATGATGTCCGCCTCAACTTCCGCTATCGCAACGAGCAATATGTCAACGGCACGACGTTGACGCTGGCGCAACTGGAAGCCGATCCGCGGCAGCTGACGGTGATCTCCGCGCGCAAGAAGAAGGGGTCCTTCCTGATTGGGCTGACCAACGGCTTCAATTTCGAAGACGATTCCCGCCTCGAAATCGGGTTCGGTTTCAGCTACTTCCCGCACATCAATGCTTGGCGATATTCGGCCCGTCCGGCCTATTGGACGTGGAAGGACCTCACGCTGTCGTTGCGCTACAACCGATCCGACACATGGTTCGGGCTCGAGAGCAACACGGCCTTCAGCTTCAGCAACACCACCAACACCAGCGGGGAAGCGCGGACCTACAATCGAGGGACGGATTATCTGTTCAACCATGTGGCCTACAATCATTCGTTCGATCGGGTGTGGAGCGCCAGCAACGACCTGGAACTGGTAAAGGGTCCCAATGACCTCTGGCTCTCCACCGGGCTGGCGGTGGTACAGGCACGCCGGAATGTCCGGGTCATCTATTCCGCACCCGAAAACCCCAACAGGACGCCGTTCGGGCGCGCAGTGGACCGGACAGACACACTGCTCGCACCCCGGGTGGGTCTGCGGTATCAGCTGTCGCGGGATCTGCAGCTGGTAGGCAACATCAGCCGCTCCATCGATCCTTCGTCGACCTGGGGCCTTGGGGGGTCTTCCACGGCCTATGTTCGGGATCTTAGGCCGCAGAAGGCGACAACCTTCGAAACCGGGATCCGGCTGGCCAATGATATCTTCAATGGCAGCCTGACCGTCTATCGCGCCAATATCACCGATGAACTGCTGACAATCGTGCTGGCACAGGCCACGCAGGTCACCGACGCCGTGATCGTGAAAGCCAATGCCGACAATACATTGCACCAAGGTATCGAAGCAGCGCTCACCGCGAAGCTGTGGCGCGGCAGGGACGGCAGCAACCTCAGCCTGCGGCAGGCTTTCACGCTAAACGATTTCCGCTATCGGGACGATGCCGAGTTCGGAAACAACGAACTGCCCGGGCTTCCGCGCCGGGTCTATCAGGCCGAGCTGCAATTCGATCACGCGAAGGGCTTCTACATCGGCGGCAACATCCGTGCGGCCTCCAGCTATTATGTGGATTATCAGAACTCGCTGAGCGCCCCCTCCTATGCGATTTTCGGGGGGCGGGCCGGTTATGAAGATCCGAAGGACAGGTTCAAATTCTATGTGGACCTGCGCAATATCGGCAACAAGGCCTATGTGTCTGCGATCTCACCACAATATAAGCTGAACGGTGTCGACAGCAATGTCTTCTACCCAGGCGAGGGGCGCGGCATCTTCGCCGGTGCGACAGTCAACTTCTGATGACTCTGCGCCGTTTTGCGCCTGTCGTGCTGGCCTTGCTGCTGGCCGGCTGTTCCGCCGGGGTTGACCGCCCCGGCGGAGAGCTGAATCCGAACGACTGGAAGGACAGCGGCGAGGTCCGGAACGGCGTGCTGGTCTATCCCGCGTCAGACTTCCACCAGACGGAAGGAGGCCGGCCGGGTGGGACGTTGCGCGCTTCCGTGCAGCTGGACACCAACACCTTCGATGTCCATGCCATCTCGCACGGCAACACCCAATGGCTCGGACGGCTGATCTACGATGCGCTGGTCTATCAGGACGAGGCCGGCAACATCTCTCCCTGGCTGGCGAAATCCTGGAGCATCTCGCCCGACGGCAAAACCTACACCTTCCACCTGCGGGATGATGTGACTTTCAGCGACGGCACGAGGTTCAATGCCGAAGCGGTGCTGCTGAACCTGGAGCATATGCGTGATCCGGCCACCAAGTCGCCGCTCGCGGCCTTCTATATCCGCCCCTACAAGAGCGGGCGGGTGGTGGACGAATATACGTTCGAAGCGACGCTGAGCGAGCCCTACGTGCCCTTCCTGGATGTGCTGGCGCAATCCTGGCTGAGCATGATTTCACCGAAACAGATTCGCGAAAACCCGAAATCCATCGCCGAGCATCCCATAGGCTCAGGGCCTTTCATCCTGACCCGCTATGAGCGGGAGAAGGGCGCGACCTTTGTCCGGAGACCCGATTACAACTGGTCGCCGACGGTCATCCGCCATAAGGGGCCGGCCTATCTGGACGGTATCCGTCTGGACATCATTCCCGATGCGATGTCTCGCTATTGGGCGCTGGGGCGCGACGAGCATGATTTCACGCTGGATGCGCCCGCGCCGGTGGCGCGGCAGATCCGGGCGGACCCAAACCTCATATTCCGAACCCGCGTGCGCAAGGGCAATCCGTTCCGCAGCATCACGTTCAATGTAGAGCGGCCGCCGTTCGACGATGTGCGTATCCGCAGGGCGCTGGCGCTGGCCATCGACCGGGACGGGCTGGCACGCATCCTCGGCTTTGGGGTGCAGGTGCCGAAGAGCGATTTCCTGGCTGCCAACACCCGCCATTACGACCCTGCCTTCACCGAGGCGCTGGCCTATGACGTGAAGGCGGCCAATCGGCTGTTCGATGAAGCCGGCTGGTCCCAGCGGGACGCCGAGGGCTATCGTGTCAAGGACGGCCGCCGGCTTGAGGCTACGCTCATGATCGCGGAAGCAGGAGGCCCGCCCCAGTTGCCGGTGGCAGTGCAGTCCGATGCGCGGAAGGTGGGCTTCGACCTGAAGCTGGAGATCGTGCCGGCCGCAACCGCGATGGAGCGGCGGCGGCGGGGCGATTTCGATGCCGGAAGCGGCGGCTACTGGCACACCAATACCCCTGACGGGCTGACGATTATGTACCACAGCAGCGCTGTGCCCAGCGCCACGGTCATTGGCCAGAACGGGTCGCGTCTGCGCGACCGGCAACTCGACGGGTTGCTGGATGCCGCGCGGCAGACGACGGATCAGGCCGAACAGCAGCGGCTCTACAGCGCGGCGCAGAGGCGGCTGACGGAACTGGTGCCGGCAGTGCCCTCGACCGAGAGCCACCATATGATCGCGTACAACAAGCGTGTGCGTGGCGTGATCTTCGATACCTCGCACAACACGCCCTTGTTCGTGGGCGTGTGGCTCGAAGACCCTGCTAAAGTCGCTGCGCCCGCGTCAGCCGCGTCTCCAGAGCGATGATGCTGGTGTTGTCGAGCACCATGGACATCTGGTCGCGCACATCCATCATCAGGTCCCGAATCTGGCAGGCGGCCTCGTCCGGGCAGTCCTTGCAGGGCTTGTAGTCCGTGCGGCTGGTGCAGCCGATGGGGGCGAACGAGCCTTCGAGGATGCGGATCACCTGGCCGACGGTGATGTGCTCGGGCGGCCGCGCAAGGCTGTAGCCGCCGCCCTTGCCCTTCTTGCCGTTGATCAGCCCCGCACGACGGAGTTCCAGCAAGATCAGGTCGAGGAATTTGCGCGGGATATTGCGTTCACGCGCGATGGTTTCAGCCAGGATCGGCCCTTCGCCGCCCACCAGATGCATCATGGCCTTCAGGCCATATTTCGACTTGTTCGATAACATCGTGACTGATCGGCCGCCTCGCTGGAGGCGAGGGCATAGCCGTCCGTGCGAAAGCTGGCAATTGACAGCTCAGATGCCGGGGAGGCTCCGGTAAATCATGACAAGATAGAGCTGAGCCTCATCGGTGCCGACATTGCGGTAACTGTGCGGCACATCGGCCTGAAAATAGATGCTGTCGCCGGGCTCAAGCCGGTGCGGCGGCTCCCGGCCGATGCGGATTTCGACGGAGCCCGAATGGACGACGATATTCTCCGTCGTGCGCGGCGCGTGGGCGTGGAACTGCTGTTCCGCGCCCGCCTCCAGCGCGATGACGTAGAATTCGACCGGAGAGCTGGCCGCGAAGGGCGACAGCGGGCGGGAGATGAAGCTGCCGTCGCGCGAGGAAAAGCGCCTGGACTCGCCCGCGCGCACGAGTTCGAAATCGGGCGCAGGACCGGGCGAGAGCAGGGCGCCGATCTGGACCCCAAGCGCATTCGCGATCTTCCACAGCAGGTCAACGCTAGGCTCAACCTCCCCGCGGACGATGGCCCCCAGCAACGGTTGCCGGATGCCAGACAGACGGGACAGCCTGTCCAGATCGAGCTGCTCACGCTGAACAAGCGCTTCAAACCGGCGAGCGACCAGCGGCGCGATTTCGGCAGCCGATGGGGAGGAGCTGCGTGCCTTCAGCACGCCAGTTCCGCCTTCGCCTGTTGGGTTTCGCGCCATGCCCGTTCCTGCTTCGAGATTGGGACCAAAGCTGTGTGCGGTCCCGATTCTTGTCAATCAATCTGGTTGACTATGGCTGATAGACTCTCTTTCAACCGGCCTGCGCTACGGGTTCGCGCGGCACCGTCGCCAGCGCGCTTGCCGGATAACGTTCGCCGACGGTGGAGCCGACTGGGAAGGCGGCTTCCAGCTCGGCGATATCTTCTGCGCTGAGCGCCAGCGTATTGGCGGCAAGATTGGTTTCGAGGTGCGCGATGTGGCGGGTGCCGGGGATCGGCACGGTGGCGCGCGCAATCACCCAGGCGAGGCTGACCTGCGCGATGCTGACGCCGTGGCGTGCTGCCACCGCTTCGATGGTGGCGCGACGCGCGGCATTGGCTTCAACGGCGCCGGGCTGGAAGCGAGGGTGATGGTGGCGCCGGTCGTCAGCTTCCGTGGGCTGCGATCCGGCGAGGAAACCCCGGCCGAGCGGGCTGTAGGCGATGAAGACAATGCCCAGTTCGTTGGCGGTGGGCAGAATGTCGGCCTCTACATGGCGCTCCCACAGCGAGAATTCGCTTTGCAGCGCCGCGATCGGATGCACCCCCTGCGCCTGGCGCAGCGTGTCGGCGCTGGCTTCGGACAGTCCGATCGCGCCGATCTTGCCTTCCTGCTTCAGCTTCGCGAGCTCGCCTACGCTGTCCTCGATGGGGACGAGCGGGTCGACCCGGTGAAGATAATAGAGATCGATATAGTCGACATTCAGGCGGCGCAGGCTCTCCTCCAGCCGGGCGCGCGCATAGGCAGGCGAGCCGTTCACCCGCCGCTCTTCCGGGTCGCTCGGCAGGCGCAGACCGAATTTCGTCGCGAGCACCACCTTGTCGCGCTTGCCGGCCAGCGCCTTGCCGACCAGTTCCTCATTGTGGCCAGCGCCATAGACATTGGCGGTGTCGATCAACGTCACGCCCAGTTCCAGCGCGCGGTGGATGGTGCGGATGGAGGCGGCGTCGTCGGCCCGGCCATAGCTGTTGGATAGGCCCATGCAGCCATAGCCCTGAAGGCCGATGCTTTCGCGTGAGAATGCAGTCATTATCCTGTGCCTTTCCTGTTGGTGCAGTTCGGATTGTCGGGGTTTGCAGGCAGGGGGCGGAGATCGCGCCAGCCATAGGCAACCTCTTCTGGCCCGCCGAGATGCGGCAGCGGTCGCGACAGGCTGAGCAGCCGGCCGCCCAACCGCTCATAGAAGCCGCGCGCCGGCCGGTTTTCCGTGAGGACCCAGAGGGCGTGGGCGCGAAAGCCCTGCTCCGCCAGCGACTGCGCGAGCGCCGTGAACAGCCGCCGTCCATCGCCGGTGCCTTGCGCGGCCTTCAGCAGGTAGATCGCTGCGATCTCGCCGTCATAGCCCTGGCTAGCCAGCGAACGATTGCGCTGTGCGCCCGCGGCACCGAAGCCCAGCAGCGCGCCCTCCCGTTCCAGGAGGAGGATTCGGCTGCGCGGCTGGGGCGTCTCGATCATCCGCCGCCAGCTTGCCGACCGGTCTGGCACCGACAGGCCGGAAAGGATCTGCGGATCGATGAGCCCGGTGTAGCTTTCGATCCAGCTGTGGACGTGCAGCTCGCCAAGCGCATCGGAATCCCGGGGCAGTGCGTCGCGCAGGATCATCATTACCCGGCCTCATCGAAGGATTCGAAATTGTGCCGGTACAACCCGGCATAAAGCCCGCCCGACGCCAGCAATTCGATCGGGCTGCCCTGTTCCAGGATAGCGCCGTCCTGCAGCACGATGATGCGGTCCGCGTCGCGCACTGTGGCGAGGCGGTGAGCGATCAGGATCGCGGTGCGGCCTTTCAGGAGCACGCGCAGCGCCTGCTGGATGCGGGCCTCGGCCACGCTGTCGATGCTGGCGGTCGCTTCGTCCAGGATCAGGATGGCAGGGTCGGCCACCAGCGCGCGCGCGAAGCTGATCAGCTGGCGCTGGCCGACCGACAGATTCTGCCCGCGTTGGTCCAGGGGCGTATCATAGCCCTGCGGCAGCGCGGTGATGAAGGCATCCGCCTGCACCGCCTTCGCAGCCGCCACAATCTGCGCGCGCGTGGCGTTTGAGGCAAAGCGGATATTGTCCGCGATGGTGCCCGTGAACAGGAACGGTTCCTGCAACACCATCAGCAGCTTGCGCCCGATGGACTGTCGCGACACGTCGCGCAGATCCTGTCCGCCCACCAGCACCGCACCATCCCACACGTCGTACAGCCGGCAGGCGAGCGCCGCGACGCTGCTCTTGCCCGAGCCGGTGGGGCCGACGATGGCAAGCGTCTCTCCAGCGTGGACCGTCAGGTTGAAACCGTCGAGGATCGGGCGGCCGCGCTGGTAGCCAAAGCGTACGTCGCGGAATTCCACCGTGGGCGGATCGCCGCGGAGCGCGGGCGCGCCGGGCTTCTCCATGATCTCCAGCGGCACGTCGATGACTTCGAAGATGCGCCGCGCCGACGTCGCGGCGCGCTGCGCCATGGTATATTGTTGGGAGAGCGTGCGCACGGGATCGAAGAAGCGCTGCACATAGAAGATGAAGGCGACGACGACCCCGATGTCGATCCGGCCCTGCCACAGCAGCCAGCCGCCGCCCAGCGTGACGATCACCATGGCAAGGCCGGTCGCGATGTCCACCGCCGGTACCAGCACCTGTGCCGACCAGGCCGCGCGCAGCTGCGCATCGCGGTTGGCGGTCGCCTTGCGGTCGAAATCCTCCAGGTTCAGCTTCTCGCGGCGCATCCCCTGTACCACGCGAACGCCGTTGATGTTTTCCGCCAGGGCACCGTTCACTATGGAACTGCTGTCGCGCGCGCCCGTGAAGGCGGCACGGGCGCGGGGCAGCCACAGCGCACGCACCGCCAGCAGCATGGGCGCCAGCAGCAGGGTGAGGAGGGCCAACCGCCATTCCAGCAGGAACAGCGCGATCACGATCCCCAACAGCAGGACGAAATCGCCCACTGCCGTCACGGAGGTTTCGAAGAATTCCTGCACCGCGTTCACATCGCCCTGCAGCCGCGACATGATGCGGCCGACATGGCTGCCGTCCATCGCGCCCTGAGACACAAGTTGCAGATGCGCGAACATGGCGCGGCGCAGATCGAAGATGATGCGCTGGGCCAAGCGTGAGGCCGTCATGTCGCTCCAGTAATTGGCAAGCGAGTTCAGCAGCACCAGCAGCGCGAACGCCGCGAACACCCACGCCAGCGGATAGCTGCCCGCCTTGCCGGTGATGCTGTCCACAGTTGCACGGATCAGCAGCGGGATGGCGAGCTGCGCCGCTACGAAGCAGAGGATGGCAACGATGGCCGCCAGCAGAAGCGTGCGATGCGGGCGGACGAATGGTTTCAGCCGCCCGAACAGGCCGGATTCGAAGCGGCCGAAGATCTGCTCGCGCTCGGACAGCAGCGCGGTTCGCGCGGCTTCGTCCTCGCGCTCCAGTTCGGCATCGGCGTCGCGGGAGAGCAGGGTGGTCATGGCACCAGCTCTTGCGAGGTCGCGGGGGTTGAGTCGTCGGGTTCGCGCCGGGTCTGCATGGCGTGGAGGCCGGCATAATGGCCGCCAAGTGCCAGCAGCTCGTCATGCGTGCCGCGTTCGACGATGGCGCCCTGTTCCAGCACCAGTATCTCGTCCGCGTGAGCGACGGAGGCGACGCGATGGGAAATGACGATGGTGGCGCGGGCCGCAGTGAATCGGCGCAGGGCGTCTCGCAAGGCATGGTCGGTGGCGGCGTCGAGCGCGGAGGTGGCATCGTCGAGGATCAGCACCGAGGCGTCGGTTGCAAGGGCGCGGGCGACGGCCACGCGCTGGCGCTGCCCACCCGACAGGCCGCTGCCGCGTTCTCCGACGCGTGTGCGATAGCGCAGAGGAAGCGCCGCGACATGCGGCTCCAGCTGGGCGACGGCGGCCGATTGCCGGACACGCTCGCCGGGACTGAGCGGTTCGCCGTAGGCGATGTTGGCGGCAAGGCTGTCGTCGAACAGGAACACATCCTGCTGCACGATCGCCACCTGCCGCCGCACCGAATCCAGCGTGGCGTCGCGGATGTCGACGTCGCCGATGCGGATGGCACCGGAGGTAACGTCGTAGAAGCGGGCTATCAGATGTGCGAGGCTGGACTTGCCGGCACCCGCCGGGCCCACGATCCCCAGCACCCGGCCCGGCACGACGGTGAAATCGATATCGCGCAGCACGGGATAATTGGCCCCCTGATAGCGGAACGAGACATGCTCGACCTGCAGCGCGACCGGCCCGACGGGCAGGGGAAGGGCGCCGGGCGTGTCGTGGATGGAAGGCTCCCGATCCAGGATCTCGAACAGGCGCGCGCCCGAGGAGACCGCGCGGGCTGCCGCGTTCATGATCATGCTGATCTGCCGCACCGGCACTTGCAGGATCGTCATATAGGCGAGGAATTCGGCGAAGTTGCCGACACTGATCTGCCCGGATTGCACGCGTGACGCGCCGACGGCCAGCACCAGCAGCATGGCCGCGTAATAGACGCCGTTGATCTGCGCCATCGACAGCGAGCGCACCTCGATCCGCTGGTTGGCATAGCCCATCGCCGCCTCGGCGGCCTCGTCGAACAGCTGCATCTGCTGGTCCCGCGCGGGAAACACCCGCACCAGCCGCGCGCCCTGCAGATTTTCCTCCATCACCCTGGTCAGCACCGCCATCCGCTGCTGCAATCGGGTCCAGGCGAGGCGCAGGCGAATGCCCATCCGCCCCGCCAGCAGGCCGATCAGCGGAACCGAGCCCAGGATTAGCAGCGCCAGCACGGTGTCGCGCCGCAGCATCAGCCAGCCGCCGACGCCCAGCAACAGTGCCAGCTGCACGATGCGCTGCACGCCGACTTCCAGAAAGCCGCGCACGCCTTCCAGATCCAGCATGCCGCGCGTGATGAGGTCACCGGAATGGATGCGGTCATGGAAGCTGTACTCCAGCCGTTGCAGCTTTTCGAAATAGGCGAGGCGCAGATCGCGCCCGATATTCTGCCCCACGGTTTCAGCCTGGTAGCCCGCGATCATCTGGAACAGGCCGCGCGTCGCGGTGGCGAGCAGCAGCAGTCCGGCCGTCCACAACAGCGGGCCGGGTTCGAAGGCGTCGCCTGGATGAATATGCGAAACCTGGTCCACAGAATGGCCCAGAAGCAGTGGCAGCGCGAGATTGGCCAGCGCCGCCACGAGGCACGCAGCCATCGCCAGCGTGAAGCGCAGCCGATAGGGCCCGGCGAGTGAGACGACACGGCGCAGCGTGCGCGGGGCGATGGCGCGGTCGATTCCCAGCTCGTCCAACGCGCCTGAAACGGACGTGGCGGCCGGCGCTCCGGTGCTGGTTGCCGCGCCTGTTCCTGCTGCCGTCATCCTGCTGCGTATCCGTGCTTCTCTATATCTGGTTGATCGGCTTCATCGCAGCGTCGGGCCTGCTTCGATCTGATCGGATACTGCATTCTGCCCTTAAGATTCTTCGATGCACGGGACACGGATAAGCCTGATAGTGTTTTTGTCGACATGCATAAAATCTATCAATTCACTAAGGAATGTTTGATTGCCCACCCGGAACCGGGCTGACACCTCTTGGTGCCGCCGGACGGCTTGCCGTTCGCCCGGTTTTCCGTTGCTGCCATGTGGGGAAGCGCATGATACCAGATGCACCCAGCGCCGTGCGAATGCCGTCAGGACCCGTTGGCGGTCGGTCAGCTTCGTGACGATTGCGCGGTTCCTGGCCACCCGGCTGCTCGCGGGCGCCGTGGTGTTGTGGGCGGCGGCGACGCTGACATTCCTGATGATGCATCTGGCAGGGGGAGACACCGCAATTGCCATATTGGGCGGGCCGGATGCGATGCCCAGCGAGGCGCAGATTGCCAAGGTGCGCGCGGAATACGGCCTCGATCGGCCGCTGGTCGCGCAATATGGGGATTTCCTGCTGCGGCTGACGCAGGGCAACCTGGGGCAATCCTATCGCCTGCGCATTCCGGTCGCCGACGCCATCGGCCGCCAGCTTGTGCCCACCATCGCGCTGGCGCTGAGTGCGGCTGCGGTTTCGGTGGTGCTGGCGATCGTTGTCGCCGTGGCAACAGCGCGCCCGCTTCCCGGAAGGCGCGGCGAGGCACGGCGGGCCATTGCCTCCACGAGCGAGCTGATCCTGATCGCGATGCCGGTGTTCGTGATCGGGCTGGTGCTGCTGCTGGCCTTTTCGGTGTGGCTGCCGCTGTTCCCCATTGTGAACGGGCCGGGCTGGCGCGGGCTGGTGCTGCCGGCCTTGACCATGGCGCTGCCGCTGGCGGCGGTGATGTCGCAGATCCTGCGCGAGGGGCTGGAAGATGTGCTGGAACAGCCCTTCATCCTCACCGCGCGGAGCCGGGGGCTTTCAGATGCGGGGGTGCGGTTGCGCCACGCCCTTCGCCATGCCGCAACCCCGGTGCTGACGCTGGCGGGCTTCTTTCTGGCCCTCCTGATCGGTGGCGCGGTGATCACGGAATCGCTGTTCGCCCGGCCGGGGATCGGCCGGCTGATGGTGGACGCCGCCAATGCCGGCGATCTGCCCGTGGTGGTGGGCGTGACGCTGTTGACGGCGCTCGCCTATGTCGTTGCCAGCATCCTCGTCGACCTGATCGGCGCGCTGATCGACCCCCGGACGGTCTCGGCATGAAGCGCCGTTTCCAGTTCATTCGTTCGCCATTCGAAGGACATCTCCATGACCGTTATCGACCTGCCCGGCCGCCGCACTGCGCCGCCTGCCTATGAAGAGCTGGCTGCCCGTTTTCGCCCGGTCTTCCAGCGCATCGCCGACGGGGCGGTCGAGCGGGAAATCGAGCGCAAGCTGCCCTACGGGGAAGCGAAAGCGCTGCGCGAGGCGGGCTTCGGGGCCATCCGCATCCCGGTGGCGGAGGGCGGCTCGGGCGCGACGCTGCCACAGCTGTTCCGCCTGCTGGTGGAGCTGGGGGAGGCGGATTCCAACCTCGTGCAGATTTTCCGCGCGCATTTCGCCTTCGTGGAAATCCGGCTGAACAGCGACGACACCGCTGCGCGGGAGCGCTGGTTCCCCCGCATCGTCGCCGGGCAGACAGTGGGAGCGGCCATGGCGGAGCGCACCACGGCCACCGAAACCACGCTGGACCTGCGCCGGGATGGCGACCGCTGGTTGCTGGACGGTGAGAAATATTATTGCACCGGCACGCTCTATGCCGACTGGGTGTCGGCAGCCGCCAAGGAAGGCGAGGAACGGGTTTCGGTGCTGGTTCCGACCGACGCGCCCGGCGTGAGCCTGATCGACGACTGGGACGGTTTCGGGCAGCGCTTAACGGCAAGCGGCACCACCCGTTTCGAAAATGTCGAGGTGTTCGAGGAGAATTTCCTGCGCCGCTTCAACCCCGGCGAGTATCGCGCGGATTCCTATATTTCCGCCTTTTACCAGCAGTTCCATCTGGCGGCGCTGGCCGGGATCGCCCGGGCCGTGAAGCGCGACGCCATCGCCTTCGTGCATGGCAAGACGAGGCAATTCGGCGTTCCAGGCCTTTCGGAGCCCCGCAAGGATCCGCTCGTGCAGCGGGTGATCGGGCGCATCGCCTCGCAGGTGTTCGCTGCCGAGGCCATCGTCGACAGCGTATCGGAATCGCTGCAGGCGGCGCATGAGGCCTATCTGGCCGGGGCCGACCTGAACGAGCCGCTCGCCGAGACTGACCGCCGTTCCTATCAGGGCCAGCAGGTTCTGATCGAACTGGTGCCGCAGGTGGCCACATTGCTGTTCGAAGTGGGCGGCGCCTCTGCCGCGCAGGAGAGCCGCCGGCTGGACCGGCACTGGCGCAACGCCCGCGTGCTCGCCTCCCACAACCCGGCCATCGCGCGCGAGCGGGTGCTGGGGGACCATTATCTGAACGGAATCGATTTCCGCGATGAATGGGCCAAGGCGTGGAAGAAAGACGGCGCCTCTGCGGATTCCGCCGACGCAGCCGCCACGCCGGAGGCCGTGCGCGAACCCGTCGCGCAGGCCGGCTGAGCCTACCCACCCGAAGGAGTTCGCCATGCCCGCACAGGCACATATGAGCATCGGGATGAATATTCTGGGCCATGGCGGTCATCAGGCTGCCTGGCGGCAGGCGGAGGTGGAGCCGAGGGCTTGTCTGGACGTCAGTTACTACCAGAATATCGCCCGGATTTCTGAGCGCGGCACGCTGGACGCCATCTTTCTGGCGGACGGACCGGCCCTTGGCGGTGATGTCGGCAGCCAGCCAGCCGGGCGGCTGGAGCCGACCGTGCTGCTGACGGCGGTGGCACTGGCAACCACGCACATCGGGGTGATCGCCACCTGCTCCAGCAGCTACAACAGCCCCTATAATCTCGCGCGGCGGCTGCAATCGGTCGATCATATCAGCGGCGGTCGTACGGCATGGAACGTGGTGACCAACGCAGGCGACGCCGCCGCGCGTAACTTCGGGCTGGCAGGTGCCCCCGTCCATGCCGACCGCTATGGTCGTGCGGACGAGTTTGTCGATGTGGTGGTGAAGCTTTGGGACAGCTGGGAAGATGACGCCATCATCGGCGACGCCGCAGCAGGGATCTATGCGGACCCGGCCAAAGTGCATGAGATCGACCATCATGGCCCGCATTTCGTGGTGCGCGGGCCGTTGAACGTGCCGCGCTCGCCGCAGGGGCGGCCGGTGATCGTGCAGGCCGGATCGTCGGAAGGCGGCAAGGCGCTTGGCTCACGCCGGGCCGATGCCATCTTCACCACCCAGACGACGCTGGAAGACGGCATCGCCTTTTATCAGGAGATGAAATCCCGCGCGCGGGGCTGGGGGCGCAACCCCGATCATCTGAAGATCATGCCCGGCATTTCCACCGTGATCGGCAGCACCGAGGGGGAAGCGCAGCGGCGCTGCGACGAATTGGACAGCTGGCTGGGCGAACAGGGGTTGGCCGGGCAGATCGCGCAACGAACCGGGCTGCCGCTGTCCGCACTCGACCTCGATGGGCCGCTGCCGTGGGAGAAGATCGGCAAGGTGGTGGATTTCGAGCGCGGCTCGCATGGATTTCTGGAAGCGCAGCTGAACCTCGCCCGGCGCGAGGGGTTGACGGTGCGCCAGCTCTCCCGTCGGATCCGTTCAGGCCACCGGCTGGTAGTGGGTAGCCCGGAACAGGTGGCCGACACGATGGAGCAATGGTTCCGCGCCGGTGCCGCCGACGGCTTCAACCTGATGCCCGACATGTTCCCTTCCGGCGCGGAAATCTTCGTGGATGAAGTGGTGCCGATCCTGCGGGCGCGTGGGCTGTTCCGCCACGAATATACCGGCACCACGCTGCGCGATCATCTGGGCCTGCCATATCCGCACAGCCAGTTCGCCACCCCGGAAGCTGGGCGCAGGCAGGACGCATCCTGAGAGAGACGAGAAGGAAAAGTCGCCATGTCGAGCCTGCACGCCAGCCCTGATCCCGAACCTCTCTTTGAAGCCCGGTCGCTCTATGGCTTCGCCGGCCATCTGCCTGCCCCGTTCCTGACGGCTGGCGCCGGCGAGATCGCGCTGGCAGAGCCGGACACGCGGGTTTCGGATTCCGTCTCCCGCCTTGCGGCATTTCTGAAGGCGCAACGGCTCGGCCTGCTGCTGGCGGGGGGCTTCCTCGCGCTGCTGCTGGTGGCGACACTGGCACCGGGGCTGCTGACCCGGATCGATCCGCTGGCAGCGGATTCGCGCGCGGCCTTCCTGCCGCCGGGGGTCGAGCATTGGTTGGGCACCGACGAGAATGGCCGCGATCAATATGCGCGGCTGGTTCATGGCACGACCTCGTCTTTGGGGTTGGGGATCATGGCGATGGCGATCTCGCTGGGGCTGGGGATCGTGGTGGGCCTGATCGGTGGGCTGGGCGGGCGGATCGCGGACGAGGCGTCGATGCGGTTTGCCGACACCATGGCGGCGATCCCCTCGGTGCTGTTCGCGCTGCTGGTGATCACGCTGTGGGGGGCCAATGCGGTGACGGTGATGGTGGCGATCGGAGTGACGACGATGCCGCGCTACGCCCGGCTTGTGCGGGTGGAGGCGCTGAAGCTGCGCCGCGCCCCCTTTGTGGAGGCTGCCACCACGCTGGGCCTGCACCGCGTTGCCGTGGTGTGGCGGCACATCCTGCCCAATGCGGTGAAGCCGGCGCTGCTGCTGTCTGTGATCGGCATCGGCGACAAAATCGCGCTGGCGGCGACGTTGAGCTTTCTGGGCTTCGGCTCGCCGCCGCCAACGCCGGAATGGGGGGCCATGCTGGCGACGTCGCGCAACTTCGTGCCCTTCGCCCCATGGCTGCTGATCGCGCCTGCCGTGCTGATCACGCTGACGGTGCTGGCGACGACGGCGGTGGGCCGCGAGATCATCCGCCGGGGCGAGGGGCGGCAGGCATGAGCGCCCCCGGTCTGGCGGTGGTTCCGGCGGACACGCCGCTTGTCGATATCCGCAATCTGACGGTGCGATTCACGGCGGACGGCCCGGCGCGGGTGGACGGCGTGTCGCTGCAACTGGCGCGCGGCGAATGTCTGGCGCTGGTGGGCGAATCCGGTTCCGGCAAAAGCGTGACCGTGCGCAGCATCGTCGGGCTGACGGGGCCGGGTGCGCGGATCATGGCCGAGCGTATCGCCTTTGATGGCGAAGACACACAAGGCTGGGCCGGACGCGACTGGTGCGCGATCCGGGGCGGGCGCGCCGGCTTTGTGTTGCAAGATGCGCTGGGGTCGCTGGACCCGCTGCGCACGGTGGGCGCGGAAGTGGGCGAGACGTTGCGGCTGCACACGCCACTGTCCCGTGATGCGCGCGAGCTGCGGGTGATCGAACTGCTGCGCTCTGTGGGCGTGCCGGAGCCGGAGCTGCGCGTGCGGCAGCGGCCGGGGCAGCTGTCGGGCGGGCAGCGCCAGCGCGCGCTGATCGCATCGGCCATCGCCTGCGATCCCGAACTGCTGATCGCCGACGAGCCGACAACGGCGCTGGATGCCGCCGTGCAGGCGCAAGTGGTGGCGCTGCTGAGGCAATTGCGCGAACATGGCCGGGCGATGCTGGTGGTAAGCCACGACATCGCCGTGGTCGCGCGGCTGGCGGACAGGATCGCGGTGATGAAGCAGGGCCGAATCATCGAGCAGGGATCGGCGGCCGAGCTACTGGAGAACCCCCGGCATGCCTATACGCAGGGCCTGATCCGGGCGGCGCGGCTGCTGCATGGCGGCGTGCAGGTGCCAGGTGCCGCTATCGTCCGCCGGGAACCCGCCACACCACTGATCGAGGTGTCCGGAATCGCCAAGAGTTTTCGCGGGCCGGACGGGCAATCCCGCGCCGCCGTGCGCGATGTGAGCCTGTCGCTGGAGAGCGGTGAGACGCTGGGAATCGTTGGCGAATCCGGCTCCGGCAAGACGACGCTGACGCGGCTGATCCTGGGGCTGGAAACGCCCGATCGCGGCGTCGTGCGGCTGGGCGGGCGGGACTGGGCTGCGATGGCGGGCACCGATCGTCGGGCTGCGCGCCGCAATATTCAGGTGGTGTTTCAGGATCCGCTGGCCTCGTTCGATCCGCGCCACAGCGTGGCGCAAGTGCTTGGCGAGGCGCTGAAGGTGCATGGCGGGCCGTCTGCCGCGACGCGGCCCGCAATCGAGGCGCTGCTGAAGCTGGTGCAGCTGAACCCGGAGGTCGCGGATCGCCGCCCCATCGAACTGTCTGGCGGGCAGCGCCAGCGGGTGGCCATCGCCCGAGCGCTGGCCCCGAAGCCGAAAGTGCTGCTGTGCGACGAGCCTGTCTCTGCGCTGGATGTCTATGTGCAGGCGCAGATTCTGGAGCTGCTGGCCGATCTGAAGCAGCGGCTCTCGCTCTCCTGCATTTTCATCTCCCACGATCTGGGGGTGATCCGCCGCGTGAGCGACCGGGTCGCGGTAATGCACCGGGGCGAGGTGGTTGAAACCGGCCCGGTCGCTGCTGTGTTCCGCAATCCTGCCCACCCCTACACAAGGGCGCTCGTCGATGCCGTGCTGCCCGTGACTGCCAAAAGGCCAGTGACCGCCAAGAGGGAAGCCGCCAATGCCTGATCGCTCGCCCAAACAACTGCACGTCAACCTGTTCGAGATGAACTGCGTGAGCCATATCGTGCATGGCCTGTGGGTTCATCCGGAGAACAACCGGCATCGTTTCAACGACATCGATTACTGGACGGAAGTCGCCCAGCTTTGCGAGCATGGCACCTTCGACGCGATCTTTCTGGCGGACGTGATCGGGGCCTATGACAAGTTCCGGGGCGGGCCGGAAACGGCGCTGAAAGAGGCGGTGCAGATTCCCAGCAACGATCCGCTGCTGGTGATTCCGGCGATGGCGGCGGTGACATCGGGGCTGGGGTTCGGTGCGACATTTTCCACCACTTACGAGCCGCCATTTGCCTTCGCGCGGCGGATGAGCACGCTGGATCATCTGACCAAGGGCCGGGTGGGGTGGAACATCGTGACCTCCTACCTGCCGAACGCCGCCGCCAACTTCGGCTATGACGCTGAGGTGCCGCATGACCATCGCTATGAAATCGCGGATGAATATTGCGATGTTCTGTACAAGCTGTGGGAAGGCTCGTGGGACGACGACGCGGTGATTCAGGACCGGGTCAATCGGGTCTACACCGATCCTTCGAAGGTGCGCTACATCGACCATGCCGGCGCGCATTTCCGTGTGGCGGGGCCGCACCTGACGCAGCCTTCGCGGCAGCGCACGCCGGTGCTGTTTCAAGCCACCGGATCGCCCGCAGGCATGGAGTTCGCCGGCCGCCACGCAGAGGTTGTGTTCACCGGCGGGCTGACGACGGAGGCCGTCCGGCGCAACATCGCCAACATGCGGGCAAAGGCCGTGGCGCACGGCCGTCCGGCGGACGACATCCGCTTCATCGTGCAGGCCGGCGTGATCGTGGGCCGCAATGATGTGGAAGTGGCCGACAAGGTCGCGAAATATCGCGCGCTGCTGAGCGTGGAGGGGCGGCTGGCGCACAGCCAGTCCGTCATCGACTACACGGCCTACCCGCGAGACACGAAGGTATCGGAGATCAAGGTGGTGGGCGCGCAGCCGTGGAGCACGCAGATCGACCGTTCGAAGGCGGAGCTGACGGTGGGCGATGTGCTGGACCAGCTGGCGGGCTTTAACGAAGATCGCTTTTTCGTGGCGGGCACGCCGGGCACCGTCGCCGACGAGATCGAGCGCTGGCTGGATGTCGACGGCATCGATGGCATCAACCTGCGGCAATATCTGAGCTTCGAGACGGCGCGCGACTTCATCGAACTGGTGGTGCCGGAACTGCGCCGCCGCGGGCGCTTCCGCGAGGCCTATGTGCCCGGAGAGACGCTGCGCGAGCGCCTGTATGGCGCGGGGCGCGCCCGCCTGCCCGACAGCCATTTCGCCGCCCGTTACCGCGACCCGCGTGCGCTGGCCGAGCCCGCGCCGCCGCTTCGCTTTGAACCGCCCGTGAAGGCCGACGCGGCCTGATCCCGGCTTTCGAAAGGATTATCCCATGTCTCTGCAATTCCACTGGTTCCTGCCTACTTATGGGGACAGTCGTTTCATCGTGGGCGGCGGCCATGGCGTGCCCGCCGGGGTGGCGGGCGGCGCACGTCCGGCGACCATCGCCTATCTGGGGCAGATCGCCCGCAGCGCCGAGCAGCTGGGCTATGTCGCGGCGCTGACGCCGACCGGGGGCTGGTGCGAGGACGCATGGCTGGTGACGGCGCTGCTGAACGAGGTGACGGAAAGCCTGAAGTTCCTCGTCGCCTTCCGTCCCGGCCTGATGTCGCCGACGCTGGCAGCGCAGATGGGGGCGACCTATCAGAACCTCACGAAGGGGCGGCTGTTGCTGAACATCGTGGTGGGCGGCGAATCCCACGAACAGCGCGCCTATGGGGATTTTCTGGACAAGGACAGCCGCTATGCCCGCGCCGACGAATGGCTGGAGGTGGTGAGCCGCCTGTGGCAGGGCGAGAAGGTCGATTTCTCCGGCAAATATGTGACGGTGGAGGGGGCAACCATCCCACGCGCGCCGGATCCGCTGCCGCCATTCTATTTCGGTGGTTCTTCGGCTGCGGCGGGCGATGTCGCCGCGCGACACAGCGATGTGTATCTCACATGGGGCGAACCGCTGGAGGCCGTGCGCAAGAAGGTGGACTGGGTTCGCGAGCTGGCGGCCGCGCAGGGGCGCAAGGTTCGGTTCGGCATCCGCCTGCATGTGATCGCGCGCGACACCTCCGAAGCTGCCTGGGCGGAAGCCGACCGGCTGCTGAACGCGATTGATGCCGACACCATAGCCAATGTGCAGGCGGGGCTTAGCCGCAGCGAATCCGAAGGGCAGAAGCGGATGCTGGCGCTGCATGGCGGACGCCGGGAAAATCTGCTCGTCGGCCCCAATCTGTGGGCGGGCGTGGGGCTGGTGCGGGGCGGCGCGGGCACGGCGCTGGTGGGCAGCCACAGCGAGATCGCCGAGCGTATCAAGGACTATGCGGCAGTTGGGATCGAGGAATTCGTGCTTTCGGGCGTGCCGCATCTGGAGGAGGCCTATTGGTTTGCCGAGGGCGTGCTGCCGATCCTGCGGCGCGATGGATTATGGCAGCATCCCAATGCGGTTGCAGCCCCCCCCGCCAGCGTGCCGTTTGTATCGAGACCAGCCGCAGTTTCCGCGCAATGAGCAGCGCGCCCAGGGCCGCCGCAGACGGAACGCGGCTGATCGGCAGCGACGCGGAAGCGATTGCGGTTGCGCACGAAGCCGCGGCGCTGCTGGTGCCGGGAGCCTCTGACCGGGATCGTGCGCGGACGATCCCCACCGCCGAGCTGGACCTGCTGTCTGACTTCGGCCTGTTCGGAATCACGGTGCCGCGTTCGCACGGCGGCGCGGATGTCAGCTTCGCCACCGTGATCGAAATATTTCGCATCCTGTCGGCGGCGGACGCCGCCATTGGCCAGTTGCCGCAGAACCATTTCTTCTTCGTGGAAGCGATCCGACAGGATGGCACGGACGAGCAGAAGCGCTTCTTCTTTGCCGAACTGCTGGCGGGCAAGCGCTTCGGCAATGCTCAGGCCGAGCGCAATGCTGGCACGGCGACCGGGCTCTCCACCCGCATCAGCCGCGCGGATGATGGCACACGCCGGCTGCACGGGCGCAAATATTACTGCACCGGCGCGCTGACGGCGCACTGGATTCCGGTGGCCGCCTTCGACGAGGCGCAGCGGCAGGTGCTGGTGTTCGTGCCGCGAGATGCACCCGGCGTGACGGTGGAGGCCGACTGGAACGCCATGGGCCAGCGAACGACCTACAGCGGCACGGTGACGCTGCAGCAGGTGCCGATCGAAGACTGGCAGGTGGTGGCGCACTGGAAGATCTTCGAGCGACCCGGCGTGTTCCACAGCTATGGCGTGCTGCTGCACGCCGCCATCGACGTGGGGATCGCCGCCAATGCGCTGGCAGACGCCGTCAGCCATATTCGCGCCCGCGCCCGGCCGAGGCTGGGGGCCGCAGTCGCGTCCTCGCATGAGGATCCGCTGCTGCTGGCGCGGGTGGGGCAGCTGGCGACGAAGCTACACGCGGCCGAAGCGCTGCTGGCGCGGGCGGCGAATCTGCTCGACAGTGTTGCGGCAGAGATCAGCGAAGAGGGTGATGCGCGCGCCGCAGTCGAAGTCGGCGAAGCGAAGGCTTTTGCCGAGCAGGTCTCGATCGAAATCTCCAGCGAATTGTTCGCCCTACTGGGCAGCAGCGCGACAGACGAGGGGCTGAACCTGAACCGGCACTGGCGTAACGCCCGCACCCACACCGTGCATGACGCCAACGACTGGCGTTACCATGCCTCTGGCAACTGGCTGGTGAATGGTGTGTCGCCCGGGAAACCGGTTCGAAAGCCGCTTTAGGCGATGGCCGAGCGGCGCCTCTGGTCCGACCCGATGCTGACGCTGAAGGATCTGGCCGATGCGGCGAGCGTTCGCCCGGGCTATCTCAGCCAGGCGCTCAACCAGCGGCGCGGCATCAGCTTCTTCGATTATGTGAACGGCTGGCGGATCGAGGCGGCCTGCGCGATGCTGTCCGGCTCGGACATGACCGCTCTTGCGGTCGCCCAGGAGGCCGGGTTCAACTCCAAGTCCACCTTCAACGCCGCGTTCCGCAAGGCGCGGGGCATGAGCCCGAGCGCGTGGCGCGCTTCCGGGGCGACCGCCCGATGAACGGCTGCCAGCCATGCTCGATGCTCTCGATGCTCATGGAAGCTTGCTTCGGTCGGGTTGAGGGCTTGACTTAAGGCGGGGAACAGTTATTTCTACATTGTAGAAATTCTGTGGCGACAAAGGCATCCTGCCTGTCGTCTCGCCCATCGGAGCAATATCCATGTCAAACTCGCAGGCCTTGCGGCTCAGGCCGTGGCTGTTTCTGGCCGCGGCGATCGTCGCCGAGATCACCGGAGTCGTTTCCATGAAGTTCGCGGCTGAGAGCGCCACGCTCCCAAGCTTCGTCTTCATGTATGCGATGATCGGATTGTCATTCTATTTCCTGTCCAAAGCCATGGTCTTCATTCCCGTCGCGGCCACTTATGCGGTATGGGAAGGTGTCGGCATGACCGTCATCACCATCATCGGCTATTCTTTCCTGGGGGAAGGAATGGGGACGGCCAAGATCCTCGCCATCGCCGCGCTGATCGCCGGCATCGTGCTGGTCAATTTCGGCATCGTCGACGGCGAAGACCAAGCCGGACATCCCGAACAGCAGGGAGCCGGGCAATGAGCGGCGCGGAAACCATCCACCTCATCTATATGGCGATTGCCATCGGCTTTGAGGTTCTCGCGAACATCCTGATCAAGCTCTCCGATGGATTTCGCAAGCGATGGATCGGCTTGCTCGGCATAGCGAGCATCCTCGCCTCCTTCACGGCGCTCTCCCAGGCGGTCAAGGGCATCGATCTGTCGGTCGCCTACGCGCTTTGGGGCGGTTCGGGCATATTGTTCACCAGCCTGATCGCCTGGTTCGCCTTCGGGCAGCGCATCAAGGCTCCCGGCTTCGCGGGCATCGCCTTGATGCTGGGCGGGATATTCCTGCTGCGTCTTGCTTGACATCCGCGCGCCGGCGACCTTGGCCTCTCTGGCGGTTCCCATGGTGTTGAACGGCGTTGGCGGGGAAGCTATTTCCTGCCGACGCCGGCGGAAAAGAGGCTCCTTCGCATTGACGACGTCTTCCAGATCCAGAACGCAGCCGGGACCGCGCGGCCTGTCGAAAAGCGTGCTCGTCGAGGCGGCCATCGCGCTGATGGAGGAAGTCGGCGAGAACGCCTTCACGCTTCGCAAGCTGGGCGCCAGGGTCGGTTGCGACGCCATGGCCATTCTTTACCATTTCAAATCCAAGGACGGCCTGTTCCACGCCATGGCGGACTGGATGGAGACGCGCCTGCTCCCGTCGCCCGCGCAGCTTCCGTGGCGGGAACGGCTGCGCCATCTTGCAGACCAGTATCGCAGCCTGGCGCTGCGATACCCCAACAGTTTCCCCTTGATGCAGCGTTTCGCCAGCACCGGGCACGCCGACTACGGCCATATGGAGATGGTGCATGAGGCGCTGGAGCAAGCTGGTATCCCGGTGCAGGATATCCCGACCGTCTGCATCGGATGGTATGCGGCGATCACCGGCCTCGCGGTCGGTGAGGTGGCCGGGCTCGTGCGCCCGCTGACGGCGACCGAAGCTGACGAGATCGAGCGCTTGCCCGCGGATCGCTACCCTCGTCTTAAGGCCGCGATCGGACTCTATCGCGAGCTTGCTCCCGAAGCGGTCTTTTCCGGCATGATGGAGCAGATCCTCGATGGCATCGATGCCCATGGACGGACGGCATCGGAAAACCATGTGTCGAAGTGACCTGTTTCCAGTGGCAGCCGGAGATCCACATATCAGGATATTCGTGGAAATCCGCGCGGCGCTGTAGTGCCGCAACCGCCATTGCGGCAATCGCCCATGTCAGCACATCAGGCATCGCATTTTGAAGGCCTGGCAGCACGGGCAATGTGCCAAGCTGTGCCAGACATCCGAAATAATATTTATTTTTCAAGGAATAATGGTGCGGTCGAGAAGACTCGAACTTCCACGGCCTTTCGGCCACAGCGACCTCAACGCTGCGCGTCTACCAGTTCCGCCACGACCGCACGCCGATGTCTGACGGGAGCCCCGCCAACTGGTGAGCGCGCGCCCTAGCAGGGGTGGGCGCGCGGTTCAAGCGGGGATTTGCGGAATTGCCGCGGGATTCAGCCGGCCTTGCGCAGGAACACCGAACCCGCCGAATAGCCGGCGCCGAAACTGCAGATGAGGCCGATCTCGCCGGCTTTCAGGTCAGCGCTGTTCAGGTGGAAGGCGATGATCGAGCCGGCGGACGAGGTGTTGGCGTAAGTGTCCAGCACGGTCGGGCTTTCTTCGGCGCTGGCTTCATGGCCCAATACCCGCTCGGCGATGAGGCGGTTCATGCCGGCGTTCGCCTGGTGCAGCCAGAGGCGGCGCAGATCGTCGGCGGAGAGGCCGAGGTCGGCCATGTGGCCGCTGATGAGGGTCGAGACCATCGGCACCACTTCGCGGAACACCTTGCGGCCCTCCTGCCGGAACAGCTTGTCGGGCTGGCCGATGCCGTCTGGCGCGGCGCGGTTCAGGAAGCCGAAATTGTTGCGGATGTTGTTGGAGAATTGCGTGAGCAGCCGGGTGCCGAGGATTTCCCAATGGGTTTCCGGCGCGATCTCCTGCGCTTCGACGAGGATTGCCGTCGCCACGTCGCCGAAGATGAAGTGGCTGTCGCGGTCGCGCCAGTTGAGGTGGCCGGAGCAGACTTCCGGGTTCACCACCAGCACGCTCTTCGCATGGCCGGCGCGGATGAAGTCCGCCGCCGTCTGGATTCCGAAGGTGGCGGACGAGCAGGCCACGTTCATGTCGAAGGCGAAACCCTCGATGCCGAGCGCCGCCTGCACTTCGATGGCGATCGCCGGATAGGCGCGCTGCAGGTTGGAGCAGGCGCAGAGCACCGCGTCCACGTCCTTCGCGTCGCGGCCGGCGGCTGCCAGCGCCTGTTGCGCGGCCTTCACGGCGATTTCGGCCAGGACCGATAACTCCTCGTCCGGCCGCTCGGGGAGGCGCGGGCACATGATTTCGGGGTCGAGGATCGGGGCCTTGGAGAGGACATGGCGGGCCTTGATGCCGCTCGCCTTCTCGATGAACTCGACGGAGGAGGGGGCAAGCGGCTGGACCGTGCCGGCGGCGATGGCCTCGGCATTGTCGGCGTTGAAGCGCTCGACATGGCGGTTGAAGCTTTCCACCAGCTCGGCGTTGGAGATGCTGTCCTCCGGCGTGAAAAGGCCGGTGGCGGAAATGACGGGGGTGCTCATTCTATCCTCCCTGCGCCTTTGTTTTCAGACGGCTTGTTCTCAGACGGCGACTGGCGCCGATATGTGCGGGTGCGGGTCATAGCCCGAGATTTCGACATGCTCCAGCGTGTAGCCGAAGAGGCTCGGCGCCGGTTTCAGCGCCAGTTGCGGGAAAGGCCGGGGCTCGCGCGACAGCTGGGTTTCCACCAGATGCGCGTGGTTCAGATAGAGATGCACGTCGGCGCCCATCCAGATGAGTTCGCCGGGGGCGAGCCCGGTCTGGTCGGCCAGCATGCGCAGCAGCAGGGCGGCCTCGAAGATGTTGAAGGGAAAGCCCAGCCCCATGTCGCAGCTTCGCTGGTAGAGGATGCCGGAAAGCCGGTCGGGGCCTTGCGCGCGCGGTTCGACGAAATATTGGTAGGTCATGTGGCAGGGGGGCAGGGCCATCTCGCCGAGTTCGGCGACGTTCCAGCCGGTGAAGATGTGGCGGCGGCTGGCGGGGTTCGCCTTCAGCCCTTCGACGAGCGCGGTGATCTGGTCGTGGGTGCGGCCGTCCGGGCCGAGCCAGCGGCGCCATTGCTTGCCATAGACCGGGCCGAGGTCGCCCCATTGCGCCGCGAACGCGTCGTCTTCCAGGATGCGGGCTTCGAAGGTGTCGCGGTCGATTTCAACGCCGGTTTCGCGGCGGTATTTGTCCAGCGGCCAGTCCGTCCAGATGTGCACGCCTTGCGCGACGAGCGGGCGGATGCTGGTGTCGCCGCTGAGGAACCAGATCAGTTCCTTCACCGCCGATTTCCAGAAGATGCGCTTGGTGGTGAGGAGAGGAACGGTGCCGTCGGACAGGTCGAAGCGGAGCGTGGCGCCGAACAGGGCCTTTGTGCCGACGCCGGTGCGGTCGCGCCTTTCGCTGCCCTGTTCCCAGACCTGGCGCATGAGATCGAGGACGGCGGTTTCGGGGTGGGGCTGCATACCCCGTTGCTAGCGTAAGCGGCGGGTTCCTCCAAGCGGCGCCGCCGAATCGCTTGTGTCCGGCGAAGGGCGCTGGTCTATGGGGCCGGGGCCGGAACTTGATCGACAACCCGTGATGGGGCGCGAGGTTCCTTCTGCTTCTGTTTCCAGCGTTTTTCCCCGCCCTGAGGCGTGAGCCGGCGTGCTGACGCCCGAGGCGCTGATTCCCGCCATGGCGCTGCTCGCCGTGCTGACGCGCGAGCTTTTGTGGCTGTGCGCGGCGGGAATCGCGCTTTCCAGCCTGGACGATCTGGCGGTGGATTTCGTCTGGCTGTGGCGGGTGGCGTTTCGCAAGGCACCGCCTTTGCCGCCGGAGCCGGCCGAGGCCGGGCGATTCGCCATCCTGATCCCGGCCTGGGATGAGTCGGCGGTGATCGGGGCCATGTTGGCGCGGCTGCTGGCGACGCTGGAGCATCCGGATTACCATGTGTTCGTGGGCTATTACCCCAATGACCCGGAGACCGAGGCGGCGATCCGGGCGATGGGGGATCGCCGGGTGCAGGCGGTTTCGACCGGCCATGCCGGCCCCACCACCAAGGCCGACTGCCTGAACCGGCTCTGGCGGGCGGTGCTGGCGGAAGAAGCGGAAAGCGGGCGGCGGTTCAAGGCGGTGGTGCTGCACGACGCCGAGGATCTGGTGCACCCGCTTTCGCTCCGGCTCTACGACCGGGCGATTCCGGGGCTGGCGATGGTGCAATTGCCGGTGCTGCCGCTGGTCGATCGGAATTCGCGCTGGATTTCCGGACATTATATCGACGAGTTCGCGCAATCCCACGCCAAGGACATGATGGTGCGCGCGGCCTTGCGCGCGCCCGTGCCCTCGGCCGGGGTGGGGACGGCGATCGACCGCGCGGTTCTGGAGCGCATCGCCGGGCCGGCGGGGGAGCCGTTCGATGCGAGCAGCCTGACCGAGGATTATGAGATCGGCCACAAGCTGCACCGCATGGGGCTGGAAGGGCGGATGCTGCGGGTGCGGGTGAAGGGCGAGCTGGTGGCCACCCGGGAATTCTTCCCTGCCGATCTGGAAGGGGCGATCCGGCAGAAGTCCCGCTGGCTGACGGGGATCGCGCTCGCCGGATGGGACCGGCTGGGCTGGAGCGGCGGCTGGCGCGAGCGCTGGATGTTGCTGCGCGACAGGAAGGGGCTGTTCACCGCCGCCGTCACTATGCTGGCCTATGGCGCTAGCCTGCTGATGCTGACTCAGATGGCGATGCGGGCGATGCTGGCCGAACAGACGGGGCAGGCGCTGCCGCCGCTGATGGGGGAGGGGGGCGTGGCGTTGTGCGCTTTCCTGATCCTGAACGCCGGGCTGCTGGCGTGGCGGCTGCTGCTGCGGGCGGGATTCACGGCGCGGGACTATGGCTGGGCCGAAGGGCTGCGCGCCGTTCCGCGCGCGGTGATGGGCAATGGAATCAACTTCCTTTCGGCCTTGCGCGCGGTCGACCGTTACCGGGCGGCGCTGGAAAGCGGCCATGCCGTGCGCTGGGACAAGACGCCGCACCGCTTCCCGGCCGGGGAGGGCGCGAATGGCTGAGACGCCTGTGCGCCAGGGCTATGCGCTTCGCGTCTATCAGATCCTGCTGGTGCTGGCGCTGGGGTGGCTGGCCGGGCGCTGGCCGGATCTGGTGGCGGAGAATGCGCGCGAGCGGGCAATGCTGGAGCAGGCGATCGGGCTGGAACGGCCGGCTTTCGCTTCCTCGCCGCCGCAGGACGAGACGGTGCTGCTGGCCGCGGATGTGGCGGCAAGGGTGGCCGCGCAGGTGGCCGACGAGACGATCCAGCGGCTGATCGCCGCCGGCTGGGGGCCGCGCGAAGCCGGGCCGTTGCCGGTGGTGGCACAGGCCGGGCCGCCGCGCGAAACGGTGGTGCGGGTGGTTTCCGAGGCGGCGCCGGCCGCGCCGATGTGGAGCTTGCCGCTGGCCGCGCCCGCCCCGGAGGCGCGCGCGGTTCCCGTGCCGCCCGCGCCCGCGCCGCCGCCGGTCGATGCGGCGGGGGCGCGGGCGCATGTGGTGGCGACGAACGGCTATGCGGCGTTGCAGGCCGGCGACCGGCGGCGGGCCGTTGCCTTGCTGACCGAGGCGGTTCGGATCGCGCCGGATGCGCCCGGCGCCACCCAATGGGCGGCGGACGCGCGGCAGTTGACCCGCCGCTGGTCGGTCGCGGGCTATGTGCTTTCGCGCGGCGGTGGCGTGGGCGACCCTCTGGCCGCCTCGCCGGTGCTGGGCGGCGGGCAGGCGGGGGCGGCCGTTGGCTATACCCTCAATCCGCTGGGGGAGGCGCGGGTGACGCTGATGGGGCGGCTGAGCGCAGCCGCCGGCCCCAACGGCGGGCTGGACGGCGAGACGGCGGAAGCGGCGCTGGGGGTGCGGGTGCAGCCGTTCCGGCGGGTGCCGGTGGCGGTGGATGTGGAGCGGCGCTTCGCTCTGGGCACCTATTCGCGCGACGCCTGGGCGGCGCGGCTGTCGGGCGGGGCCAGCGGCGAAGCGAAGCTGGCCGGCCGGCGGCTGATGCTGGAGGGCTATGGCGAGGCAGGGGTGATCGGCTTCGACGAGGAGCCGGCGCTCTATGCCGGGGCGCAATTGCGTGGGGCGACGCCGGTGATGGCCCTGGGCAAGGTGGCGATGAACGCTGGAGGGGGTGTCTGGGGGGCGGCGCAGCGGGATTATGGCCTGACCGTCTCCAGGCTGGATGTCGGCCCCTCGGCGCAGTTCCAGGTGCAGCCCTGGCCGTTTCGGGCGCAACTGGATTACCGCTTCCGCGCGGCGGGCAACGCGCTTCCGGGATCGGGGCCGGTGGTGACGGTGGCCGGGGAGTTCTAGACCCGACCCGGCGCCGCAGGCATCGAACCCATCAAGCGCACAACGGAGCCGTCAGTCCGCCGACGCCAGCAAAGGAGGGTGCAGGGAAATCATTTCCCTGCTGGGTCCAGGGCAAAGCCCTGGCCGCCGGAGGCGAAAAACCGGGTTGGGGACTCCTGGCCCCGGGCTTGACCCGGGATCCCGCTTCCTGCCCCGCCGGCGGGAAAGCTGGACCCCGGGTCAAGCCCGGGGTGACGGGGCGTGTATTCGTCAGGGTGACGGAAAATATGTTCATTGCTTCTGCGGGTTATCGAGTTAGGTCTGTTTTCCTCCGCCCAGCGAGAAGCGCCCGGCGTGGCGGCCGCGCGCGTCGGCGTAGTGGGTGCGGATGAGGGCGAGGTCGGCTTCGTAGTCGCCGCTGGGCCAGAGTTCGCCGGAGATGCGGATGGTGCGGCTGCCATAGTCCATCACCGCGAAGACGATGGGGACGCTCGCGAGCCGGGCGATGTGGTAGAAGCCGGATTTCCATTCGCCGACCGAGCCGCGCGTGCCTTCGGGCGCGATGGCGATCAGCAGCCTGTCGGCCTGTTCCAGCGCGTCGGCGGTGGCGCGCACCAGATCCTTGCCGCCGGAGCGGTCGATGGGGATCAGGCCGGAGAGCTTCGCCAGCCAGCCGAACGGCCCGCGCGCGAGGCTGGCCTTTCCCATCCAGTGCAGGCGGATGCGGTATTTGCCGGCGGCGGCGATCATCCAGACGCCGTCCCAGTTGCTGGTGTGCGGCGCTGCCAGCACAACGGCTTTGGGCGTGGCGGGGAAGTCTCCGGCGGTCTTCCAGCCGGAGAGCGCCAGGAACAGCCGGGCGGCCCGGCGGTAGACTTCGGCGCCGAAGCCCCGGGGCGGGGCGATGCGGGCGGTGGAGAGGTCGTAGCGGATGTGGGTGCCGGGCGGCTGGCTCATTCGGGCGCGGATTTCGCGGGATGGTTCGCCGATTGGGCGGTGCGGTTGTCGTTGGCGATGCGGCGGCGCTCGGAAAGCAGGGCGAGCACCTCGCGGGTGAAGAATTCCGCCATCAGCTGGTTGAGGATGCCGATGCCGCGCTCGGCCATGTCTGCGGCTTCCAGCTCGCCGACATGCGGGGCGACATTGGCGAAGAAGTCCTTCACCTCCATTTCGGCGAGGCTGTGCATGACGGCGGCGAGGCGGCCCATGCTGCTGTCGGCATAGCCGCGCTCGCGGGTGAAGCCGATCTTCGCCGCGTCCACCAGCAGCCTGAGGATGCGCTGGTCGCGGGGGGAAATGCCGCCGTCCGGCGCCGGGGCGATGACTCCGGCGGTGATGGTGTTGGCGAGATGCTCGGGCTCTCCGCCGATGTCGGCGATGAACGCCTCGGCGTTGACCCAGGCTTCCTCGGAATCGAGGCGGGCGCGCAGCAGATGGTCGATCTCGGGCAGCATCTGCGGTTCCAGCCAGCCGGTCTGCTGCCCTTCGAACAGGGAGCGGATGACGGAGAGCGGCAGGAAGCGCTCGTCGCGCAGGCGGCGGATGGTGAGGAGGCGGGCGAGATGGTCGTCGCTGTAGGTGGCGCTGTTGCGGTGCGTGCGGTCCGGCTCGGGCAGGAGGCCCTCGCGGATGTAGAAACGGATCGTCTCGCGGGAGACGCCGGAGGCTTTTTCCAGTTCGCGCATGCGCATGGGCGGGGCCTTATCAGGCGGTGGGCGTGGCTGCCACCCCCGCCAGCGTCTGCGCGACGGCGCGCTGCCAGGCGGCGCGGCGGGCGGCGCGGGCCGGCTCGTCGGCGCGGGGCTCGAAGCGGCGGTCTGCGTGGACCATGGCGGCGGCAGCCTCGGCGAGATCGGCGAAGAGGCCGGTGCCGACGCCGGCCAGCATGGCGGCGCCGAGGCCGGTGGTCTCGATGCTGCGCGGGCGCTCGACGGGGAGGCCCGTGGCGTCGGCTATGTCCTGGCAGAGCCATTCGTTGGCGACCATGCCGCCGTCGACGCGGAGCGCCGAGGGGAGGACACCGTCGGCGCGGAAGGTGTCTATGAGGTCGGCCGTCTGCTGGCCCATCGCTTCCAGCGTGGCGCGGACGATGTGGGCGCGGGTGGTGCCGCCGGTGAGGCCGGTCAGGGTGCCGCGCGCCAGCGGCTGCCAGTGCGGGGCGCCGAGGCCGGCGAAGGCGGGCACGAACACCACGCCGCCGGAATCGGGGACGGAGCGGGCGAGCGCCTCGGTCTCGCTGGCGGCGTCGAGGATGCCGAGGCCGTCGCGGAGCCATTTGACGGCGTCGCCGCCGACGAAGATCGAGCCTTCCAGCGCATAGGCCCGCGGGCTGGAGGAGAGGAAGGTGGAGAGCAGGCGGTTGCGGCTGAGCGGCGGGCGGCTGCCGGCGTTCGCCAGCAGGAAGATGCCGGTGCCATAGGTGCATTTGGCGAGCCCGGGCTTGTCGCAGCCCTGGCCGATGGTGGCGGCCTGCTGGTCTCCGGCGAGGCCGGAGACGAACAGCGGGCGGCCCAGCCTATGGGTTTCGGCGATGAGGCTGGCCGTGGGGGCGATGGCCGGCAGGGCCTTTGGCGGGACGCCGAAGAGGTCGAGCATTTCCGGCGACCAGCTTTGGGTTTCGAGGTCCATCAGCAGCGTGCGAGAGGCGTTGCTGGCGTCGGTCAGATGCGCGCCGGTCAGCTTGTAGAGCAGCCAGCTTTCGACCGTGCCGATGGCGAGGTCGCCGCTTTCGGCCGCCGCGCGCACCTCCGGGCGGTTGTCGAGCGTCCAGCGGATCTTGGTGGCGGAGAAATAGGGGTCGAGGAGGAGGCCGGTGGTGGCCTGCACCATCGCTTCGTGGCCCGCCTGCTTCAGTTGCGCGCAGAGGTCGGCGGTGCGCCGGTCCTGCCAGACGATGGCGGGGGCGAGGGGCTCGCCGCTGCGGCGGCTCCAGAAGCAGATGGTCTCGCGCTGGTTGGTGAGGCCGATCGCCTGCACCCGTTCGCCGACCCGGCCCATCACTTCCAGCGCCGCTTTCAGGGTAAGCGCCCAGATTTCGGCCGCGTCATGCTCCACCCGGCCGGGCTCGGGGAAGCTCTGGGTCAGCGGATATTGCGCCACGTCCGCGATGCGGCCCGAAAGGTCGAAGGCGAGCGCCCGCGTGGAGGTGGTGCCGGAGTCGAGCGCGAGGATGAGCGGTTCCATGGCTCCCATTGCTGGCGGGTTGTGCGGGGTTGGGCAAGGGCCGATGCTGGGTGCTTGCAACAGGATGGGCGCGCGCAGCAGGAGAGGCATATGCGGTTCGAGGGCAGGGTGGTGCTGGTGACGGGGGCGGCTTCCGGGATCGGGCGGGCGGCTTCGCTGCAGTTCGCGCGCGAAGGGGCGCGGGTGCTGGCGGCGGACTGGTCGGACGCGGTGGCGGAAACGGTGGAGGCGGCGCGGGCCGCCGGGGGCACGGCGCAGGCGCTGGTGGGCGATGCGGGCGACGAGGCGTTCGTAAAGGGGGCGGTGGACAAGGCCGTCGGCGAGTATGGCCGGCTGGACGCGCTGTTCGCCAACGCTGGCATTTCCGGCGGGCTGAACCTGCTGCCGGACGTGTCGGTGGAGGAGTGGGAGAAGGTGCTGCGCGTGAACCTGATCGGCGTGTTCCTGGCGATCCGCGAGGGCAGCCGGGTGATGGTGCCGCAGGGGAAGGGGGCGATCGTTGCCACCGCCAGCGTCGCGGGCATCCGCTCGGGCGCGGGGGGCATGCCCTATTCGGCTTCGAAGGCCGGGGTCATCAACTTGACGCAGACGGCGGCGAACCAGTTGGGCGGCACCGGGGTGCGGGTGAACTGCATCTGCCCGGGCCTGACGGAAACGGGCATGACGGCGCCGCTGTTCGACGGCGCGCGGGCGCGGGGGAAGGAAGATCGGCTGGGGCAGTTGAACCCGCTGCGGCGCTACGCGACGCCCGAGGAGCAGGCGGAGGTGGCGCTGTTCCTGGCCTCCGACGCGGCGGGCTATGTGAACGGGCAGGCGATCGCGGTGGACGGCGGGCTTTCCTCCAGCCATCCGACGGTGCCGGGGAAATTCGTCTGAGGCGCTATTCCCAGACGACTTCGGGCGGAAGCGACATCAGGATCGCGTCGGTGTTGCCGCCGGTCTTCAGGCCGAAGGTGGTGCCGCGGTCGTAGACGAGGTTGAACTCGGCGTAGAGGCCGCGATACCTCAGCAGGCTGTGGCGTTCGTCGGCCGTCCAGGGTTCGGCCATGCGGCGGCGGGCGATCCGGGGGAAGGTGGCGAGGAAGGTTTCGCCGACATCCTTCGTATAAGCGAAATGCTTGTCGAATTCGGCCGGGGTGTCGGCCGGAAGCCAGTCGTAGAAGATGCCGCCGATGCCGCGCGCGCGCTTCCGGTGCGGGATGAAGAAATATTCGTCGCACCAGGCGCTGTGCTTCGGCCAGAAATCCGCGTCGTGGCGATTGCCGGCGGCTTCGAAGGCGGAACGGAAGAGGGCGCTGTCGTCGGCGCGTTCGAGGGCGGGGTTGAGGTCGGCTCCGCCGCCGAACCAGCGCTTGGTGGTGACGAGGAAGCGGGTGTTCATGTGCACGGCCGGCACATGCGGGTTCGCCATATGCGCGACGAGGCTGATTCCGGTGGCGAAGAAGCGCGGGTCTTCCGCCGCGCCGGGGATGGATTTCGCGAATTCCGGGTTGAACTGGCCGTGGACGGTGGAGATGTTGACCCCCACTTTCTCGAAGATGCGGCCCTTCATCACGCCCATGGTGCCGCCGCCGCCCGGGGCGCCCGAATGGTCGGCGCGCTCCCACGGCGTATATTGGAAGCGCCCCGGGGCGTCGGGCGCGTTCGGCAGGGCGGGAAGGGCGGCGCCCTCCGCCTCGATCGCTTCGAATTCGGCGGTGATCCGGTCCCGCAGGGAGCGGAACCAGCCTTCCGCCGCCAGTTGCTGTTCGTCGAATTGGGTCATCGCCGGGGCTCGTGCCATGGCGGGGGAGCATGGGCAACCTCGGGCCGGGAGGAAAAAGCCGGCGACGCGGCTGTTGACAGCCGGGGGCGGGGCGCATAAAGCCGCGCCTCCAAAGTGCGCGGGCGTAGCTCAGTCGGTTAGAGTGCCGGCCTGTCACGCCGGAGGTCGCGGGTTCGAGCCCCGTCGCTCGCGCCACTTTGGACTTGGATCCGCCGCGATCGAGCCGAGGTTCCAAGATGCTGGAGCGGCTGCCTTATCCGGCAGCCGCCCGCATCTTCTCCCACTGCCGCAGCTCATGGGCGATCGACGCCTCGACGAGCGCGTCCCACAAGGCGCCGATGGTTTCCGGGCTGAGGCCCCGCGCTTTGGCTTCGGCCATGGCGTTGTCGATCACCTGCCGCTTGCGGGCTTCGTCGCGCACCTGGCCGCGCTCCGGCTTGATTCGGGCGGCGGCGTCCATGAAGCGGAAGCGTTCGGCCAGCAGCGCGACCAGCTCGCGGTCGAGCGAATCGACGCCGGCGCGGACTTCCGCCATGCTGCGGCATTCCTCTGGCGCTTTCCTCATGGCCGCCACCGGCCGGTTTCGATCCAGATCATGACCGGCTTCAGCGGGAACACCCAGGCCACCCCCAGCACCGCCCAGATCGGCAGCTGCAGCAGCGGGTGCAGGGTGGAAACCGGCTCGAAAAGCCAGACGGCGAAGAGGGCGTAGGCCAGGATTCCGACGAGAACGGCGAGAATCCCCAGTGGCCGCCGGATGTGCGGTGTCATGGCGCCCGTCTAGCCGGGCCGTGGGTCAGGTGGAAGGCCGTCGGTGTCGCGATGGCGTCCAGCGGCTGGTCCCAGGGGGCGGCGGGGATCCCGGCTTCCAGTTGCAGATCGAAGGCTATGCCGATCGCCAGCACCGGGCCGGAAGCGCGCAAGGCCGCCAGCGTGCGGTCGTAATGGCCGCCGCCTTGCCCCAGCCGGTTGCCGCGCAGGTCGGCCGCCAGCAGCGGCACCAGAAGCACGTCCGGCCGGGCGAGGGGGGCTTCGGCGGGGGGTTCCGGAATGCCCTTGTAGCCCGGCGCGAGGTCGGCGCGGCCGGCCCGGTGGTAGGAAAGCGGGCCTTCGCCGACACGCGGGAAGGCGAGTCGCCAGCCGGACGCCCTGGCCGCATCCTCGATGGCGCGGGGGTCGATCTCGTCGCCGATGGCGGCGTGGCTGCCGAGCACGCCCGGCGGGCCCAGATGCGGCAGGATCTGCGCGCAAAGCGCCTGTTCCAGCGCCCGGCGGGTGAGCGGGTTCAGGCCGGCGGCGAAGGCGTGGCGGGCGGCGCGGGCCGCCTGGCGCAGGCGCTTGCGCGTCTCGGCGGAATGGTCCGCGCCGGGGGGCGGGAACAAGGGTGTCGGCTCTGGCATCGGCGCGGCCCCCTTTCGGCAGCGGGAAGGCGGTGGCGGGTCCGCATCGACCGTTTGCATGAAGATCCACTGACGCCAGAACGTCAGGTGGGAGCCATATGGTCAGGCCCGGAAGCCTGGCAGGGACAGCCCCCTTGGATGTGTTTATCGCCTCAGGGATGCTCGATTGCGCGCATCGGGCAGAGCCCGCCATCCGCCAATCTAGGCGGTGGTGGCCGCTTCCTCAAGCCTCAGCGCAAGCGCTTCGGCGCGGCGGGCCAGCGCTTCCAGCCCCTGGATGTCGAAGCTGGCGGCGTCGGAGGCCGGAACCGGCTTCAGGCCCGGGTTCAGGCGCTGGGCGTTGGCGCGTTCCTCCAGCAGCTCGCCGGAAAGCAGCAGCCCGGCCATCAGCAGCAGCCGCGGTTCCGCGACGGCGCCATGCGCCTGCATCAGCGAGGCGACGCGCGATTCCAGCAGGCCGGCGGCGGCGCGGAGGTCGGCCTCCTCGCCGTCGCGGCAGGCGAGGCGGTAGGCGCGGCCGCCGATGGTCAGGCTAACTTCAGCCATTGGCCCTCCGGCGCTCGGTCTCGATCAGCCTGTCCAGGCCGGAAATGGTTGATTCGGCGGCCTTTTTCAAGCGGCTGTGTCTGCGGTCCAGCCGCTCGGCAGCAGCTTCGCCGCGCTGGAGCGCGGCTTCGATCCGCGCGAGCACGTCGGTCATCTCTAATACCCCCTTCGTGTCTCGCACCATGAATCCGCTCCAAAGGTCAAGTGGGCTATTGGTCGAATCTTATATCGACATCTTGACGATGCCAGTTAAGAGCTTGTTTCCGCTTGCGTCAACAATGGGAATGTAACGGTTTGTGCCCTGTGAAGTTGATTTCTGACGGCTGCTTTGCAAGGAGGGCGCCACGCTTTGCCGCACCCGGACCCGGGGGCGGCCAGCGATTCGGGCGGGAAAGCCCGGGAATTCAACTGGGTTGTTGAGGATAAGCGCCCGATGGCATCTGAACGGCTGGCCGACACGAATGTGGCCGCGATGGCGAATGCCATTCGCGCCCTCGCCATGGACGCGGTGGAGGCGGCGAACAGCGGCCACCCCGGAATGCCGATGGGGATGGCCGATGTGGCGACCATCCTGTGGGGCGAATATCTGAAGTTCGACGCCGCCGACCCGCGCTGGGCGGACCGCGACCGGTTCGTGCTTTCGGCCGGCCATGGATCGATGCTGATCTACGCGCTCCTGCACCTGAGCGGCTATGCGCGGCCGACGATCGACGACATTCGCAACTTCCGCCAGCTTGGCAGCCCCTGCGCCGGCCATCCGGAGAATTTCGAGCTGCCGGGCGTGGAGTGCACCACCGGGCCGCTGGGGCAGGGGCTCGGCATGTCGGTGGGGATGGCGATCGCCGAGCGGCATCTGAACGCCCATTATAGCGACGCGCTGGTGGACCATCGCACCTGGGTGATCGCCGGCGATGGCTGCCTGATGGAGGGAATCAGCCATGAGGCGATCGGGCTGGCCGCGCATCTGAAGCTCGGCCGGCTGAATCTGCTGTGGGACGACAATGGCATTTCCATCGACGGGGCGATCTCGCTGACCTCGGTCGAGGATGTGCCCGCGCGCTTCCGCGCCGCCGGCTGGCATGTGGTTTCCTGCGACGGGCATGATCCGGCCTCGATCCGCGCCGCGCTGGACGAGGCGGTGGCGTCCGAGCTGCCGAGCCTGGTGCAGTGCCGCACGGTGATCGGCTATGGCGCCCCCACCAAGGCGGGCAGCGAGAAGACGCATGGCAGTCCGCTGGGGGCGGCCGAAGTGGCCGGCGCCCGAGAAAAGCTGGGCTGGACGGCGGCGCCGTTCGAGATTCCGGCCGACATTGCCGCCGCCTGGCGGCAGGTTGGCGCGCGCGGGGCGGCAGAGCATGGCGCCTGGAAGGCGCGGGTCTCCGGCGATGCGAAGGGCGATGAACTGCTGCGCCGGATGGCGGGCGGGGCGCCGAAGCTCAATCTCGCCGAATTCAAGGCGAAGCTGGTGGCGGACGCGAAGCCGCTTGCCAGCCGCAAATCCTCGGAAATGGCGCTGGATGCGATCAACGCCCAGCTTGCCGAGACCATTGGCGGTTCCGCCGATTTGACGGGCAGCAACAACACCCGTTCGGCCGGGCAGGCGGTGCTGGACTCCGCAAATTATGGCGGCCGCTACCTGCATTATGGCATCCGCGAGTTCGGCATGGCGGCGGCCATGAACGGCATGAGCCTGCATGGCGGGGTGATCCCCTATGGCGGCACCTTCCTGGTGTTCGCGGATTACGCGCGCGGCGCCATCCGCCTTTCCGCCTTGCAGCAGCAGGGCGTGATCTATGTGATGACGCATGATTCGATCGGCCTCGGCGAGGACGGGCCGACGCACCAGCCGATCGAGCATCTGGCTTCGTTGCGCGCCATGCCCCATGTGGCGGTCTATCGCCCGGCCGACGCGGTGGAGACGGCGGAGTGCTGGGAACTGGCGCTGGCCGACCGCACGAGGCCCTCGATCCTGGCGCTGTCGCGGCAGAATCTGCCGCTGCTGCGCACCGATGTGGCGGCGAACCGTTCGGCCGATGGCGGCTATCGGCTGGTAGCGGCGACCGCGCGTCGGCAGGTGGTGTTGGTGGCGACGGGTTCGGAAGTGGCGATCGCGGTGGAAACGGCGAAGCTGCTGGAAGCGGACGGGATCGGCGCCGACGTGATTTCCATGCCGTGCTGGGAATTGTTCGCCGAGAAGGGTGACGCCGAGAAAAGAGACGGGGGCCTGCTGCCGGCGGATGTGCTGAAGGTCTCCATCGAGGCGGCCAGCACCTTCGGCTGGGAGCGGATCGTCGGCTCGGACGGGCTGCGGATCGGCATCGACCAGTTCGGCGCCTCGGCGCCGGCGAGTGCGCTTTACCAACATTTCGGCTTGACCCCGGACGGAATTTCCGGGCGGGTGCGCGCCGAACTCAAGTCCCGGGCGTAAGCCCCGAAAATAATCGGCAAAATAATCTATATTAAGGAGCGATGCGATGAAGGTAGCGATCAACGGCTTCGGGCGTATCGGACGGCTGGTTCTGCGGGCCATATTGGAGCAGGGCCGCACCGACATCGAGGTGGTCGCTATCAACGACCTGGGTGACGCCAGGTCGAACGCGCTGCTGTTCAAGCGCGACAGCGTGCACGGCCGCTTCCCCGGCACCGTGGAGGCCGACGGCAGCGACATCGTCATCGACGGCAAGCGCATCCGCGTGACCGCCGAGCGCGATCCGGCGAAGCTGCCGCACAAGGAACTGGACGTCGACATCGCGCTGGAGTGCACCGGCTTCTTCACCGACGCCGACAAGGCCGGCGCCCACCTGACGGCCGGCGCCAAGCGCGTGCTGATCTCGGCTCCGGGCAAGGGCGTCGACCTGACGGTGGTCTATGGCGTCAACCACCAGAAGCTGACCGGGGACCATAAGATCGTTTCCAACGCGTCCTGCACCACCAACTGCCTGGCGCCGGTCGCCAAGGTGATGAACGACCTCGTCGGCATCGAGCGCGGGCTGATGACGACGATCCACGCCTACACCAACGACCAGAAGATCCTCGACCAGATCCATTCCGACATGCGCCGGGCGCGGGCCGCCGGCATGTCGATGATCCCGACGACGACCGGCGCCGCGCGCGCGGTGGGCGAAGTGCTGCCGGAACTGAAGGGCAAGCTCGACGGTTCCGCCGTGCGCGTGCCGACCCCCAACGTCAGCCTTGTGGACCTGACCTTCGTGCCGGGCCGCGAGACGTCGAAGGAGGAAGTGAACGCGGCGCTGAAGGCGGCCTCCGAAGGGGCGCTGAAGGGCATCCTCGACTATTCGGACGAGCCGCTGGTTTCCATCGACCTCAACCATGTGCCCTTCTCGTCGACGGTGGACAGCCTTGAGACCGCCGTGCTGGAAGGCAAGCTGGTGCGCGTGGTTTCCTGGTACGACAACGAATGGGGCTTCTCCAACCGCATGGCCGACACGGCGGTTGAGATGGGCAAGTTCCTCTGATGCCATTCCGGACGCTCGACGATCTGCCCGCGGACCTCGCGGGCAAGCGGGCGCTGGTGCGCGTCGACCTCAACGTGCCGATGAAGGACGGCGCGGTGACGGACGCGACCCGGCTGGAGGCCGCCGTTCCCACCATCGCCTCGCTGGCGGACCGGGGGGCGAAGGTGCTGCTGCTGGCGCATTTCGGGCGTCCGAAGGGTGTGGCCTCGGCGGAGTTCTCGCTGAAGCAGGTGGTGCCGGCGCTTTCCGACGTGCTCGGGCGGCCGGTGGGCTTCGTGGCGGATTGCGCCGGCGAGGCGGCCGTGGCGCAAGTGGCGGCGCTGGCCGATGGCAGCGTGACGGTGCTGGAAAACACCCGTTTTCATGCGGGTGAGGAAAAGAACGATCCGGCCCTTGTCGCCGACATGGCGAAGCTGGGCGATCTTTATGTGAACGATGCTTTTTCCGCCGCGCACCGGGCGCATGCCTCGACCGAGGGGCTGGCGCATGTGCTGCCGGCTTATGCCGGGCGGTCGATGGAGGCCGAG
This sequence comes from Sandaracinobacteroides sayramensis, assembly GCF_022014495.1. GTDB lineage: Bacteria > Pseudomonadota > Alphaproteobacteria > Sphingomonadales > Sphingomonadaceae > Sandaracinobacteroides > Sandaracinobacteroides sayramense. The sequence goes on along the minus strand of NZ_JAKLSQ010000024.1, from coordinate 75,228 downwards.
CTGAAGGCGCTGGATGCGGCGCTGGGCGCGCCTAAGCGGCCGGTGGCGGCGGTAGTCGGCGGCGCCAAGGTGTCGTCGAAGCTCGACGTTCTGACGAACCTCGTCGGCAAGGTGGAGCATCTGATCATCGGCGGCGGCATGGCCAACACCTTCCTGGCGGCCAAGGGGATTTCCGTCGGCAAGAGCCTGTGCGAGCATGATCTGGCCGACACCGCGCGCGGCATCCTCGTCCGCGCCGAGGCTGCCGGTTGCACCGTGCATCTGCCCTGGGATGTGGTGGTGGCGAAGGAATTCCGCGCCAATCCGCCGAGTCGGGTTGCCAATGTGAACGAGGTGGCCGACGACGAGATGATCCTCGACCTGGGGCCGCACGCGGTGGAAGCGCTGGGCGACGTGCTGAAGACCTGCGCGACGCTGGTGTGGAACGGGCCCCTGGGCGCCTTCGAGCTGGAGCCGTTCGACCAGGCCACCGTGGCGCTGGCGAAGACGGCCGCCGCCCTGACGGCCGGCGGCACGCTGGTGAGCGTGGCCGGCGGCGGCGATACCGTGGCCGCTTTGAACCACGCCGGGGTGGGCGGCGATTTCACCTTCGTTTCCACCGCCGGGGGCGCTTTTCTGGAATGGATGGAAGGCAAGGCCCTTCCGGGCGTGCAGGCACTGACAGGGGATAGATGACGATGAAGACCAGCAAGACCGTCCGCAAGATTCTGTCGCATTACGAAAGCGACAATCCCGGAACCAAGGCCAATCTGGCCCGCATCCTGGGCGCCGGCCGGCTGGGTGGCACCGGGAAGCTGGTGATCCTGCCGGTGGACCAGGGCTTCGAGCATGGCCCGGCCCGCAGCTTCGCCGTGAACGAGCCGGCCTATGACCCGCATTACCATTTCCAGCTGGCGATCGACGCCGGGCTTTCGGCCTATGCCGCGCCGCTGGGCGCGCTGGAAGCCGGCGCCGACACTTTCGCCGGGCAGATCCCGCTGATCCTGAAGGTGAACAGCTCCAACAGCTGGGCGACTTCGATCGACCAGGGGGTGACCGGCACCGTCGACGACGCGTTGCGCATCGGCGCCTCGGCCATCGGCTTCACCATTTATCCGGGCGCCGACAACATCTTCGAACAGCTCGAGGAATTCCGCGAGCTGGCGTCAGAAGCGAAGTCGGTCGGGCTGGCGACCGTGCTGTGGTCCTATCCGCGCGGCGGGAAGCTTTCGAAGGACGGCGAGCTGGCGCTGGACGTGGGCGCCTACGCCGCCCACATCGCCGCGCTGGCCGGCGCCCATATCATCAAGGTGAAGCTGCCGAGCGACCATATCGAGCAGAAGGACGCGCAAAAGGCTTATGAGGGCGGCGACTGGTCGACGCAGGCCAAGCGCGTGGCGCACGTGATCCAGAGCTCGTTCAACGGCCGGCGGATCGTGGTGTTCTCCGGTGGCGCGACCAAGGGTGCTGACGCGGTTTACGACGATGCGCGCGCCATTCGCGACGGTGGCGGCAACGGCTCGATCATCGGCCGCAACAGCTTCCAGCGGCCGCGTGAGGACGCGCTGGCGCTGCTGGACCGGATCGTGCGCATCTATCTGAACAAGGAGTGATGGTTGGGCGACGCTGACCATCTGGAGGATTTCGGCAGGGAGGAGCGACCTCCCTGCCAGCTCTATCTGATTTCGCCGCCGGCCTTCGATCCGCAGGCGCACGCCGCTGCGCTGGGCGAAGCGCTTTCGGGTGGGGAGGTCGCCGCCTATCAGTTGCGGCTGAAGGGCGTGGACGATGCCGCCGTGCTGACGGCGGCGGCGGTTCTGCTGCCGATCTGCCGGCAGGCGGATGTGGCCTTCATCCTGAACGACCGGGCCGATCTGGCGAAGGCCGCCGGCGCCGACGGCCTGCATCTGGGACAGACGGACGGCAGCCTTGCCGACGCCCGGCGGTTGCTGGGCGCGGAGGCGCAGATCGGCGTGACCTGCCACGACAGCCGGCATCTGGCGATGGAAGCGGGTGAGGGCGGGGCCAATTATGTGGCCTTCGGCGCCTTCTTCCCGACCAGCACTAAGACCGTTGAGCATATGGCCGAGCCGGAGATCCTGCGCTGGTGGACGGCGTTGAGCCCCATTCCCTGCGTGGCGATCGGCGGCATCACGGCCGAGAATTGCGCGCCGCTGGTGCGCGCCGGCGCCGACTTCCTGGCCGTCAGCGCCGCCGTTTGGGCGGCAGCGGATGGGCCGGCTGCGGCGGTGCGGCGCTTTGCCGAGGCGATGCGGACGGCCTGAACGGAGATTGCGGCGCCGGCGCCGGGTCGTTACCGATATGGCATTGCTGAATTTTCGAAAGTTTGCCCATGAAATCCCTTCTTCTTGCCTCCGCGCTGCTGCTGGCGGTGCCGGCTGCCGCTGCCGACGCCGCACAGGCCCCGGCCGACGCGCAGCAGATGCCGTTCCTGCTGCAACCCTGGACCGGGCCGCATGGCGGCGTGCCGCCGTGGGACAAGGTGAAGCCCGAGATGTTCCCGCCGGCCTTCACCGTGGCCGCCGACAAGCTGCGCGCCGAGACGCGCGCCATCGCCGGGAACAAGGCGGTGCCGACCTTCGACAATGTCATCGGGGCGATGCAGGCGTCCGGCGAGGATCTGAACCGGGTTTCCAGCCTGTTCAACGTGATGACGTCGAACATGAACAGCGCGGAATATCAGTCTCTTAGCCGCGAATGGCGGCCGAAGCTGGCGGCGCTTTCCGACGAGATCAGCCTGGACCCGAAGCTGTTCGCGCGGATCGACGCGCTTTACGCCCGAAGGGCGAGCCAGAAACTGTCGCCCACGCAGCTTCGGCTGCTGGAGCGCACGCACGCCGATTTCGTGCGTTCGGGCGCGAAGCTGAACGCGGCGGACAAGGCGAAGCTTTCCGCCTTCAACCAGGAACTGGCGAAGCTGTTCACGGAGTTCAACGAGAAGCTGCTGAAGGATGAGGAGACGGCGATCTCCGTTACCGAGGCGGAACTGAAGGGCGTGCCGGACGGCGTGCGCTCGGCCGCGCGCGCGGCGGCCGAGGAGCGCAAGCTGCCCGGCTATGCCATCGTCAACACCCGTTCCGCCGTCGACCCGATCCTGACCTTCGCCGACGACCGGGCCGTGCGCGAGAAAGTGTGGCGCGCCTTTGTGAACCGGGGCGACAATGGCGACGCGAACGACACCAACGCCACCATCGCCAGGATCGTGAAGCTGCGCGCCGACCGGGCGAAGCTGCTGGGCTATCCGACGCACGCCAATCTGCGCATGGCCGACACCATGGCCGTCGATCCGGCGCGGGCCGAAGCGCTGATGCTGCGCGTGTGGGGGCCGGCGGTCGCCCGCGTGGGCGAGGAAGTGGCCGATATGCAGAAGATCGCCGGCCATGCCATCGAGCCCTGGGACTATCTCTATTTCGCGGAGAAGGTGCGCAAAGAGCGCTTCGACCTCTCGGCGGCCGAGACCAAGCCCTATTTCGAGCTGAACAACATGATCGAGGCGAGCTATTACGCCGCCAATCGGCTTTACGGGCTGAACTTCAAGGAAGTGACGGGAACGGTGCCGGTGTTCCATCCGGACGTGCGCGTCTATGAAGTGACCGGGCCGGACGGGCGGCATGTGGGCCTGTTCTACCGCGACGATTTCGCCCGCACCGGCAAGCGTTCGGGCGCCTGGCACACCACCTATCGCCTGCAGCGCAAGTTCCCGACGGTGCAGACGGTCATCAATTCCAACAACAACAATTTCGCCAAGCCCTCGGCCGGCGAGCCAGTGCTGATCAGCTATGACGATGCCGAGACGCTGTTCCACGAATTCGGCCACGCCATCCACTTCCTGCTGCAGGATGTGACCTATCCGGGGCTGGCCTATACGCCGCGCGACTTCATCGAATATCCGAGCCAGGTGAACGAGAACTGGCTGCTGACGCGCGACGTGCTCGACAAATATGCCCGCCACTATCAGACGAAGGCGCCGATGCCGGCGGCGCTAGTGGAGAAGATCGAGAAGTCCCAGACCTTCAACCAGGGCTATGCGACGGTTTCCTATCTGTCGTCGGCCATCGTCGACATGAAGCTCCACACGCTGGCCGACGGTGTGGTGGACCCGGACAGGTTCGAGCGCGAGACGCTTGCCGCGATCGGCATGCCTAAAGAGATCGTGATGCGGCATCGGCTGCCGCAGTTCAGCCACCTCTTCTCGGGCGACAGCTATTCGGCCGGCTATTATTCCTATCTCTGGTCGGAAACGATGGACGGCGACACCTGGGCGGCCTTCCAGGAAAGCGGCTCGGTCTGGGACAAGGGCGTGGCGGACCGTTTCCGCACCATTCTGCTGTCGACCGGAAACGAGACGGACCGGGCGGAGGCCTATCGGCAGTTCCGCGGGCGCGACGCCGAGGTGGGGGCGCTGCTGAAGAAGCGGGGCTTCCCGGCGGAAGCGCAGTAAGGGCAGGAAGGAAGGGGCGGCGGTTTCGCCGCCCCTTTCACTTTGCCTCAGGCCGCGATAGCGCGGCGGCGGCGCAAGGCCGTGCCGGTGAGGCCGAAACCGGCGATCAGCAGCGCCCAGGTCGCGGGTTCGGGAACGGTCGCGTTGTTGTTCAGCACGATATTGTCGAACTGGAGGAAGCCGCTGGTGTTCTTGCCGGGCTTCCAGGAGAAGGCGACCAGCGGGGCTTCGTCGAACTCGATCGTGGTGGCGTTCAGCCAGTTGCCTGCAGCGTTGGAAAGGGTGCGCTCGTCCACCTTGCTGGTGCCGTCGGCATAGTCGAAGGTGAAGATGACGGTGTACCAGTCGAACGGATTGAGGCCGCTCGAATTGCCGGAGTTGTGCGCGACCTCGATCTCGTTGATGCGGAAAGCCTGCCCGTCGTTGTAGGTGAGGGTGCTGGTGGAAGATCCGCCATAGTTCACCAGCGCGCCGCCTTGGCCGACATAATTGCCATATGCGTTGAGGCCGCTGTCGAGCCCGGAGCGCACATATTGCGTGCTGATGAAATGATAGCCGCCCTGGGGATTGCTGGCGCTGATCTTGAAGCCGTCCTTGACATAGGGCGCCTGCAGATAGGTGCGTTTCCCTTGCGGGCTGCGGAACTCGTTGAAGTCGAGCGTCACGGCGGCGTTGGCGGCGGGCGCGAAAGCCATGGTGGTGAAAAGCGCGAGCATGGTGCGACGCATGGTGAAAGTCCCTTCCTGTTGCGGGTGCGGTTGGATGGGTGTGGATTAGGATGGAAAAATGGCGATCAGGTTACCTTTAGCGGGCATTATGGTTGCCGGTTGGTAACTTCCGCGCGATCCGGGGCTTCTTGCATGGCCTTCCGCGCATCGCTAGAGCGGGCGCCGACGCTCTTTCCATATGTACAGGTGAACCCATGAAGATCAGCGGCGTGGACATTCGTCCCGGCAACATCATCGAATATGAAGGCGGCATCTGGCGCGCCGTGAAGACCCAGCACACCCAGCCGGGCAAGGGCGGCGCCTATATGCAGGTCGAGATGAAGAACCTGATCGACGGGCGCAAGACCAACGTCCGCTTCCGCTCGGCGGAGACGGTGGAGCGGGTTCGCCTCGACACCAAGGACTTCCAGTATCTCTATGCGGAAGACGATAATCTGGTGTTCATGGACAAGGACACCTACGATCAGGTGACGCTGCCGAAGGATCTGCTGGGAGAGGCTGCCGCCTTCCTGACGGACGGCATGGACGTGACCATGGAGCTTTACGAGGAGCGTCCGCTTTCCGTGCAGCTGCCGGAGCAGGTGGAAGCGCTGATCGTGGAAGCCGACGCGGTGGTGAAGGGGCAGACGGCTTCTTCCAGCTACAAGCCCGCCGTTCTGGAAAATGGCGTGCGGGTGATGGTGCCGCCGCATATCGGCGCCGGCACGCGCATCGTCGTCGACGTCTATGAACAGGCCTATGTCCGCAGGGCCGACTGAGCCCGCGACCGGCAGAGAGTAAGCCTACCATGTCCCAGTCCGCCATCATCACCGTGATCGAGCGCGCCTGCCGCAAGGCAGCGCCGCGCCTGCGCCGCGACTTCGGCGAAGTCGCGCAGCTTCAGGTCTCGAAGAAAGGCCCGTCCGACTTCGTGAGCCAGGCCGACCATGCCTGCGAGCAGACGCTGGTGGAAGAGTTGCGCCGGGCGCGGCCGGGCTGGGGGTTTGTTCTGGAGGAGGGCGGCGAAATTCCGGGCGAGGAAGAGAACAGCCCGCGTTTCGTGATCGATCCGCTGGATGGCACCTCCAACTTCCTGCACGGAATCCCGCATTTCGCCATGTCGATCGGCGTGGAGCACATGGGGGTGGGGGTCGCCGGCGTGGTCTATCAGCCGCTGACCGACGAGACCTTCTGGGCGGAGCGCGGCCGCGGCGCCTGGCTGCACAACGCGCGGCTGCGGGTTTCCGGGCGGCGCGACCTGGGCGAGGCGCTGCTGGCGACCGGCATTCCCTATCGCGGCCATGGCGACCAGCCGCAGTTCGAGTCGATCCTGGGGCAGGTGATTCCGGAAGTCGCCGGCGTGCGCCGTTTCGGGGCCGCGAGCCTCGATCTGGCCTGGGTTGCGGCCGGCCGTTTCGACGGTTTCTGGGAACAGGGGCTGTCGCACTGGGACGTCAGCGCCGGGATACTGCTGGTGAAGGAAGCCGGCGGCTTCGTCTCCGACTTCCGGGGCGGCGAAAAGATGCTGGATCGGCAGGAGCTTATCGCCGCCAACGACCAGCTCCACTCGCGGCTTCACCGCCTGATCGCAACTGCAATTCGTTAGCATTAAACCGATGCGCAGAAACAGGTTTTTCCTGTCATATGCGACCATCGCGAGGCTTGCCGCGACTCGCGGCCTTCCCTAGAGACACGCCATGCCAGAGCTTGCCGACATCGGGCGGGAATATCTCCCCATCCTTCTCTTCTTCGGCGTCGCCATCGCCTTCGCGCTGGTGTTCGCGGGTCTGCCGATCCTCGTCTCGAACGTGACGGCGACGAACAAGCCCTATGCCGACAAGCTCAGCGAATATGAGAGCGGCTTTCCCGCCTTCTCGTCGGCCCGCGGCCAGTTCGACGTGCGCTTCTATCTGGTCTCGATCCTGTTCATCATCTTCGACCTGGAAGTGGCCTTCCTGTTTCCCTGGGCGGTCAGCCTGGCGCATATGGGGCCGGAGCTGTATTTCGCCTGGGGCTCGATGATGGTCTTTCTGGGCGTGCTGACGGTCGGCTTCATCTATGAGTGGAAGAAGGGGGCTCTGGACTGGGAATGAGCACGAACCTTCTTTTGAAACCCGATGGCTCTCCGCTTGCGCGGGACGTGGCCGGGCAGGACCAGTTCTTCGCCGACGTCGGCTCCGAGCTTTCGAACAAGGGCTTCCTTGTCGCCAGCCTGGAGGATCTGACGACTTGGGCGCGCACCGGCTCGCTCTGGTGGATGACTTTCGGCCTCGCCTGCTGCGCGGTCGAGATGATGCACTCCTCCATGCCGGACTATGACATGGAGCGTTTCGGCGCGGCGCCGCGCGCTTCGCCGCGCCAGTCGGACGTGATGATCGTCGCCGGCACGCTGTGCAACAAGATGGCGCCGGCGCTGCGCCGCGTCTACGACCAGATGCCCGAACCGCGCTATGTGATCAGCATGGGCAGCTGCGCCAACGGCGGCGGCTATTATCACTACAGCTATTCGGTGGTGCGCGGCTGCGACCGGATCGTGCCGGTGGATATCTATGTGCCCGGCTGCCCGCCGACCGCCGAGGCGCTGCTCTATGGAATCATGGCGCTGCAGCGGAAGATCCGCCGCGCCAGCAGCTTCGAGAGATAGGTTCATGTCGCACCTTCCCGCAGTCGCCGGCAACGAGGGCGTTGTCGAGCGTGCCCGGAGCCTTTTGGGCGACAATCTCGTGGCGGTGGTGGAAGCCGTCGGCGAGCTGACGCTGATCGTGAAGCGCCAGAGCCTCTATCGCGTGCTGGAGCAGTTGCGCGACGCCCCCGACCTCGCCTTCGACCAGATGCTGGACATTGCTGGCGCCGACTGGCCGGAGCGGGCCGAGCGCTTCGACGTGAGCTACCATCTGCTGAGCCTGCGCCACAATCGCCGCCTGCGGGTGAAGGTGCTGGTGAACGATGTCGATCCGATCCCGTCGATCGTTGCCATGTTCCCGAACGCCGGCTGGCTCGAGCGCGAGGTGTGGGACTGCTATGGCGTCTATTTCGAGGGCAATCCCGACCTGCGCCGCATCCTGACCGACTATGGCTTCGAGGGGCATCCGTTCCGCAAGGACTTCCCGCTGACGGGGCATGTGGAACTGCATTATTCCGAGGAGCAGGCGCGGGTCGTCTATGCGCCGGTGAAGCTGAAGCAGGATTTCCGCAACTTCGACTTCCTGAGCCCCTGGGAAGGCCAGTGGCAGCTTCCCGGCGACGAGAAGGCCGAAAACCCGGAGGCGGGCAAATGACCGAGACGATTACCGCCGAGCTGCAGGAAGGCCAGATCTTCGACCCGACGCTGGTGTCGGACGAGACGAAGATCCAGAACTACATGATCAACTTCGGGCCGCAGCACCCCGCCGCGCACGGCGTGTTGCGGCTGGTGATGGAGCTGGACGGCGAGCTGATCGAGCGGGTGGACCCGCACATCGGCCTGTTGCACCGGGGCACGGAAAAGCTCTGCGAATACAAGACCTACCTTCAGGCGCTGCCCTATATGGACCGCCTGGACTATTGCAGCCCGATGTCGATGGAGCACAGCTATGTGCTGGCCATCGAGAAGCTTCTGGGGGTGGATGTTCCGATCCGCGCGCAGGTGATCCGCGTGCTGTGGGCGGAACTGATGCGCATTTCCAACCATCTGATGAACGTTGGCGCGCATGTGATGGACGTGGGCGGGCTGACGCCGATCCTGTGGCTGTTTGTGGAGCGGGAGAAGATCTACCGCTTCTCAGAACGGGTGTCGGGCGCGCGGATGCACGCGGCCTATTTCCGCCCGGGCGGCGTGCACCAGGACATGCCGGCCGGCCTTGCCGAGGATATCGGCGACTGGGCCGGGCAGTTCCACAAGGTGCTGGACGATGTGATGGTGCTGGCCGGCGGCAACCGCATCTTCAAGCAGCGCAACGTGGACATCGGCGTGATCACTGCGAAGGACGCGATCGCCTGGGGTTTCACCGGCCCCTGCCTGCGCGGTTCCGGCATCGAGTGGGACCTGCGCAAGTCGCAACCCTATGAAATCTATGCCGATCTGGAGTTTGAAGTGCCGGTCGGCAAGAATGGCGACTGCTACGACCGCTGGATGGTGCGCATGGAGGAAATGCGCCAGTCGGTGAAGATCGTGCAGCAGTGCCTCGACCGGCTGAAGCATCTGCAGGGCGAGCCCATCGCCACGCTGGACCGCAAGGTGGCGCCGCCGAAGCGGGGCGAGATGAAGCAGTCGATGGAAGCGTTGATCCATCACTTCAAGCTTTACACCGAAGGCTTCAAGGTGCCGGCCGGCGAAGTCTATGTGGCGACCGAAAGCCCCAAGGGCGAATTCGGCATCTATCTGGTGGCCGATGGCACCAACAAACCTTATCGCTGCCATATCCGCGCGACGGGGATGAGCCACCTTCAGGCGATGGACTTCCTGCTGAAGGGCCACATGCTGGCGGATGCGCCGGCGGTGCTGGGAAGCCTCGACATCGTTTTCGGTGAGGTGGACCGGTGAGCGATCCCATTCGCAAGTGGCATGAATGGTCGGTTCGTCACCAGGATGTGAACCTGTGGACTTCGCGCAGTCTGCTGCCAATGATTCCTATTCTGATTGCTGCATTCGGACTTATTTATGCCGGCTACCAACTGATCGGCACCCTTTTACTGCTTATTCCCCTGGGTTGGATATTCTGTATGATGCTTCTGTCGGCATCAGACTTCATTCAGCCCATCGTACGCTATTTTCGGAGCGAGAAATGACAGCTTCGACCGACTTTATCGACTTCGTCGACTTCCAGTGGACCGAGGCCAACAAGGCCGAGGCCGAGCGGATCGTCGGCCGTTACCCCAAGGGGCGCGAGGCCAGCGCGATCATGCCGCTCTTGTGGCTGGCGCAATATCAGATGGGCGCGCAGACGGGCGTGGCCTGGTTGCCGCTGCCGGTGATCGAGTTTGTCGCCGCCCAGATAGGCATGCCGAAGATCCGGGCGCTGGAAGTGGCGACCTTCTACACCATGTACAATCTGAAGCCGGTCGGCCGCTTCCATGTGCAGGTCTGCGGCACCACGCCCTGCATGCTGCGCGGCTCCGACGATGTGCTGCGCGCCTGCGCCGACAAGGGGCTGAAGAAGGGCGAGGTGACGAACGACGGCCTCTTCACGCTGACCGAGGTGGAGTGCCTTGGGGCCTGCGCCAATGCGCCGATGGTGCAGGTGAACGACGACAATTATGAGGACCTGACCTACGAGACCATGACCGCGATCCTGGAAGAGCTGATCGCCGGGCGGACTCCGAAGGTTGGAAGCCAGATCGGTCGCACGGCCAGTTGCCCCGAGGGTGGGCCTACCAGCCTGACCGCGACCTTGAAAGAGACCGCGTGATGCTGGCCGACAAGGATAGAATCTTCACCAATCTCTACGGCTTCCAGCCGTGGGGGATCGACCATGCGATGAAGCGCGGCGACTGGGCCGACACCAAGGAACTGCTGGCGCTGGGGCAGGATGCCATCATCCAGAAGGTGAAGGATTCCGGCCTTCGCGGGCGCGGCGGCGCCGGCTTCCCGACCGGCATGAAGTGGAGCTTCATGCCCAAGGAGTCGAAGGACGGCCGCCCGAGCTTCCTGGTGGTGAACGCCGACGAGTCCGAGCCGGGAAGTTGCAAGGACCGGGAGATCATCCGCCACGATCCGCACAAGCTGGTGGAAGGGGCGCTGATCGCCGGCTTCGCCATGCGGGCGCGGGCGGCCTATATCTACATCCGCGGCGAATATATCCGCGAAGCGGAGGTGCTGTTCGCGGCGGTCGAGGAAGCCTATGCCAAGGGCTTCCTCGGCAAGAACGCCTGCGGCTCCGGCTATGATTTCGATGTATTTGTGCACCGGGGGGCGGGCGCCTATATCTGCGGCGAAGAAACCGCGATGATCGAAAGCCTGGAAGGCAAGAAGGGTCAGCCGCGCCTGAAGCCGCCTTTCCCGGCCGGCGTCGGTCTTTATGGCTGCCCGACGACCGTCAACAATGTGGAATCGATCGCGGTGGTGCCCACCATCCTGCGGCGCGGGTCTGATTGGTTCGCGGGCTTCGGCCGGCCGAACAACCAGGGCACGAAGCTGTTCCAGATTTCCGGGCATGTGAACCGCCCCTGCGTGGTGGAGGAGGCGATGAGCATCCCCTTCCGCGAGCTGATCGACACCCATTGCGGCGGCATTCGCGGCGGCTGGGACAATCTGCTGGCGGTGATCCCCGGCGGATCGTCGGTCCCGCTGGTGCCGGCGCACCAGATCATCGACGCCCCGATGGATTTCGACGGGCTTCGCGACCTGAAGTCGGGCCTGGGCACGGCTGCGGTGATCGTGATGGACAAGTCCACCGACATCATTCGCGCCATTGCCCGCATCAGCTATTTCTACAAGCATGAAAGCTGCGGCCAGTGCACGCCGTGCCGCGAAGGCACCGGCTGGATGTGGCGGGTGATGGAGCGGCTGGTGAGCGGCGACGCCGAGCCGCACGAAGTGGATATGCTGCTGGAAGTGACGACGCAGGTGGAAGGCCACACCATCTGCGCGCTCGGCGATGCGGCCGCCTGGCCGATCCAGGGGCTGATCCGCCACTTCCGCCCTGAAATCGAAGCGCGCATTGCGAAGCGTCGCGGCTTTGCGGCCGTGCCGGAACTGCCGCAGGCGGCGGAGTAGACCATGCCCAAGGTAACCGTTGACGGGATCGAAGTGGAGGTGCCGGCTGGCGCCACGGTGATGCAGGCCTGCGAAGCGGCCGGCAAGGAAATCCCGCGTTTCTGCTATCATGAGCGGCTGTCGATCGCCGGCAACTGCCGCATGTGCCTGGTGGAAGTGTCGCCCGGGCCGCCGAAGCCGCAGGCGAGCTGCGCGCTGCCGGCCGCCGAGGGGCAGGTGATCCTGACCGAAAGCCCGAAGGTGAAGAAGGCGCGGGAAGGGGTGATGGAGTTCCTGCTCATCAACCACCCACTCGACTGCCCGATCTGCGACCAGGGCGGCGAATGCGATCTGCAGGACCAGGCCATGGCCTATGGCCGGGGCGGCAGCCGCTTCGAGGAGAATAAGCGCGCGGTCACCGAAAAGCATATGGGGCCGCTGGTGAAGACGGTGATGACGCGCTGCATCCATTGCACGCGCTGCGTCCGCTTCATCGAGGAAGTGGCCGGCACCAACGAAGTCGGCGCGCTCTATCGTGGCGAGAATATGCAGATCACTTCCTATCTGGAGCAGGCGGTCGCCTCCGAGATTTCGGGGAATGTGATCGATCTTTGCCCGGTGGGGGCGCTGACCTCCAAGCCGACCGCCTTCAACGCCCGGCCCTGGGAATTGAAGCGCACCGACAGCATCGATGTGATGGATGCGGTGGGGACGAACATCGTCGTCGGCAGCCGTTCCGGGGCGGTGGTGCGGGTGACGCCGCGCGTCAACGACGATGTGAACGAGGAATGGCTGGCCGACACCGGGCGCTTCGGCGTCGACGGGTTGAAGGAGCGCCGGCTGGACCGGCCCTGGGTGCGGGTGAACGGCGAATTGCAGCCGGCGACCTGGGGGCAGGCTTTCGCCGCCGTGAAGGCGGCGCTGGCCGATGTGCCGGGCGAGAGGATCGCGGCGCTTGCCGGAAATCTGTCGGCGGTGGAAGAGCTTGTGGCGGCGAAGGATCTGCTGGCCGGGTTTGGCGCCAGCCGGCTGGAAAGCCGCACCGATGGCGCCGCCTATCAAGGGCCGGCCGCGCATTGGCGCTTCAACAGCACGCTCGCCGGCATCGAGACGGCGGATGTGATCCTGCTGGTCGGTGCCGATCCGCGTTACGATGCGCCGCTGGTGAACAGCCGCATCCGCAAGGCAGTTCGTCGCCGGGGCGCGGCGGTGTTCCGCATCGGCGCGGGCAGCGATCCCGTCTATGATGTGACGCAATTGGGCGACGATCTTTCGCTGCTGGCCGATTTGCCGGCCGAGGTGAAGGCGAAGCTGGCAGCGGCCGAGCGGCCGGCGATCCTGATCGGCAGCCGCAACGCCTCCGCCGAGGTGCTGGCGGCCGCGCACGCGCTTTCGGGCCTGTTCGTGAAGGACGGCTGGAACGGCTTCAACATCCTGCACGACGCGGCCTCGCGCGTGGGGGCGCTGACGGTCGGCTGGGCCGGGGAGGGCGTGGAAGCGCTCGCCGCCAACCCGCCCGCCGTGCTGTTCCTGCTGGGCGTCGACGAAGTGGCGCTGGCGCGTTTCGCCGGTTCCACCAAAATCTATGTCGGCTCGCATGGCGATCGCGGCGCGGCGGTGGCGGATATCATCCTGCCGGCGGCCGCCTGGTCGGAAAAGCCGGGCACTTACCTCAACATGGAAGGCCGGGTGCAGCGGGCGCTGCGCGCCACCTTCCCGCCGGGCGACGCGCGGGAGGACTGGACGATCTTCCGGGCGCTGGCCGACGTGCTGGGGATCACGCTGGGCTACGACAATCTGGAGCAGTTGCGCGCGCGCATCGCCCGCGAGTGGCCGGAACTGGGCGCGGAAGCGCTGACCCCGGCGGCATGGGAAGCGGCTGCGCCCGGCGCCGGCAAGCCGGCGGGTGCCGCGAAGCCGCGCGAGAGCGATTTCTACAGTTCCAATCCGATTCTGCGCGCCAGCCCCACCATGCGGGCCTGTGTGGCGGAGATACTGGAGGGCCGCGAGCCCCTGCTGGAGGCCGCGGAGTAATGGTTGAGTTTTTCCAGACGCATCTGGGCTATGGGCTTGGCTGGTTCCTCGCCCATCTGATCCTGATCCTGCTGATCGCGCTTCCGGTCATGCTGTGCATGGCGCTTTCCACCTGGCTGGACCGCAAGGTGTGGGCGGCGATGATGCTGCGGCGCGGCCCGAACGTGGTCGGCCCGATCGGTGTGCTGCAGCCGTTCGCGGACGGGCTGAAGCTGTTCCTGAAGGAAACCATCGTGCCTTCGGGCGCGAACAAGGGCGTGTTCTTCATCGCGCCGATCATCACCTTCGTTCTGGCGCTGGTCGCCTGGTCGGTGATCCCCTTCGACGCGGGCTGGGTGCTGGCCGACATCAATGTCGGCATGCTGTTCATCTTCGCCGTCTCCTCGATGGGCGTTTACGGAATCATCATGTCGGGCTGGGCTTCCAACTCGAAATATCCGTTCCTGGGCGGCCTTCGCTCGGCGGCGCAGATGGTGTCCTACGAAGTGTCGCTGGGCCTCGTGATCGTGACGGTTGTGCTCTATGCGTCGAGCTTCAACCTCACCGATATCGTCGAGAGCCAGCGCGGCAATATCTTCGGCCTGCTGAACGGCAATATCTTCAACCCGCTGCTGTTCCCGATGGCGGTGGTGTTCCTGATCTCGGCGCTCGCCGAAACCAACCGCCCGCCGTTCGACCTGCCGGAAGCGGAGTCGGAACTGGTCGCCGGTTACCAGATCGAATATTCCTCGATGACCTTCGCCCTGTTCTTCCTGGGCGAATATATGAACATCCTTCTGATGTGCGCGCTGACGAGCATCCTGTTCCTGGGAGGCTATCTGCCGCCGATCGACTGGGCGCCGCTTTATTATGTGCCTGGCCTCATCTGGCTGTTCGTCAAGATCGTCTTCATGTTCTTCGTGTTCGCCTGGGTGAAGGCGACGGTGCCGAGGTATCGCTACGACCAGTTGATGCGGCTGGGCTGGAAGGTCTTCCTGCCGCTGTCGCTGCTCTGGGTGGTGCTGGTGTCGGGCTGGCTGGTCTTCACCGGGCATTTTTCGGGAGGCGCCGCATGAGCGTTCTGGCCGCCGCCAAGTCGCTGCTGCTTCTGGAACTCGTCCGGGGGCATTGGCTGACGCTGAAATATATGTTCCGGCCGAAGATCACGGTGAACTACCCCTATGAAAAGGGGCCGATCTCTCCGCGCTTCCGGGGCGAACATGCGCTGCGCCGCTATCCCAATGGCGAGGAACGCTGCATCGCCTGCAAGCTGTGCGAGGCGGTGTGCCCGGCGCAGGCGATCACCATCGAGGCGGAGCCGCGCGCCGACGGCTCGCGGCGGACGACCCGCTACGACATCGACATGACGAAGTGCATCTATTGCGGCCTGTGCCAGGAGGCCTGCCCGGTGGACGCCATCGTCGAAGGGCCGAACTTCGAGTTCGCAACCGAAACCCGCGAGGAGCTTTTCTACGACAAGGAAAAGCTGCTGGCGAACGGCGAGCGGTGGGAGCGTGCGATTGCCGCCAACCTTGCCGCCGATGCCCCCTATCGCTAACGGCAGGCAGCCAAGATGTTGAACCCTAATCGAGGCCGTCCGTGATCCAGGCCGCCGTCTTCTATCTCTTCGCCGCTGTCGTGGTCCTCTCGGGCCTGATGGTGATCCTTGCGAAGAACCCGGTGCACTCCGTGCTCTGGCTCATCCTCGCCTTTTTCAATGCGGCGGGCCTGTTCCTGGTGATCGGCGCCGAGTTCGTGGCGATGATCCTGGTCATCGTCTATGTCGGCGCGGTCGCCGTGCTGTTCCTGTTCGTGGTGATGATGCTGGACATCGACTTCACCTCGCTGAGGGCCGGCTTCTCCCGCTATCTGCCGTTCGGCGCGCTGCTGGGGCTGGTGCTGGCGGTGGAACTGGTGACGGTCGGCTTCTTCTGGGAGTTCGGCGACCTGGCGCTTCAGGCCCGGGCGGCGCCAGCGCCAGGCGCCAACGCCGGGCTCAGCAACACCCAGGCGATCGGCACGATCCTCTACACGGACTATGTCTTCATCTTCCAGCTGGCCGGCATGGTGCTGCTGACAGCGATGATCGGCGCCATCGTGCTGACGCTTCGCCAGCGGCCGGGCGTGAAGCGGCAGAATGTGGCGGCGCAGAATGCGCGCACGCCGGAAACCTCCATCGCCGTCACCCGGCCGAAGGTGGGCGCCGGCGTCGATACGGACGGGGGCGTCAAATGATCGGCATCGGCCATTATCTGGCAGTAGGCGCGGTGCTGTTCACGCTCGGCGTGCTGGGCATCTTCATCAACCGCAAGAACATCATCGTCATCCTGATGTCGGTCGAGCTGATCCTGCTGGCGGTGAACATCAACTTCGTCGCCTTCTCGGTGTTCCTGGGCGACTTGGTGGGGCAGATCTTCGCCATGTTCGTGCTGACGGTCGCCGCCGGCGAGGCCGCCATCGGCCTTGCCATACTCGTCATCTATTTCCGGAAACGCGGGACCATCGCCGTCGACGATGTCCGCCAGATGCGCGGCTGATCCCATGATCCAGGCAATTGTATTCCTTCCGCTTCTCGCCTTCCTGATCGCCGGAATCGGCAACCGGGCGATCGGCAACACCGCGGCCAAGGCCGTGACCACGGGCGCGCTGTTCATTTCCTGCGCGCTGTCGTGGGTGGTGTTCATCGGGCTCATGTCCGGCGATCCGGCGCGCGACGTGGTGGTCGCCGAATGGTTCTCGAGCGGCGCGATGGCCGTCAACTGGACGCTGAAGGTCGACATCCTCACCGGCGTGATGCTGGTGGTGATCACCTCGGTGTCGGCGCTCGTCCACCTCTACAGCTGGGGCTATATGGCGGAGGATCCGGACCAGCCCCGCTTCTTCGCCTATCTGTCGCTGTTCACCTTCGCCATGCTGATGCTGGTGACGGCCGACAATCTGGTGCAGATCTTCTTCGGCTGGGAAGGCGTGGGCCTCGCCTCCTATCTGCTGATCGGCTTCTGGTACAAGAAGCCGTCGGCCTGGGCCGCCGCGATCAAGGCGTTCGTGGTGAACCGCGTGGGCGACTTCGGCTTCATGCTGGGCATCTTCGCGCTGTTCATGCTGTTCGGCACGGTGGACATCGACACCATCCTGCAAGGCGTGCCGGCGGCGAAGGGGGCGACCTTCACGTTCCTCGGCTGGCAGGTGGACGCCATCACCACGATCGCGCTGCTGCTGTTCGTGGGCGCCATGGGGAAGTCGGCGCAGGTGCCGCTGCACACCTGGCTGCCCGACGCGATGGAAGGGCCGACACCGGTGTCGGCGCTGATCCACGCCGCCACCATGGTGACGGCGGGCGTGTTCCTCGTCTGCCGCATGTCGCCGCTCTACGAGGCGAGCGTGACCGCTTCCACCGTCGTCACCTATGTCGGCGCGCTGACGGCGATCTTCGCCGCCACGGTCGCGACGACGCAGAACGACATCAAGCGGGTGATCGCCTATTCCACCTGCTCGCAACTGGGCTTCATGTTCTTCGCGGCGGGGGTCGGCGCCTATGGCGCGGCGATGTTCCACCTCTTCACCCACGCCTTCTTCAAGGCGCTGCTGTTCCTGTGCGCCGGATCGGTGATCCACGCGATGCACCATGAGCAGGACATGCGCTATTATGGCGCGCTCCGGAAGGCGATCCCGCTGACCTTCTTCGCCATGGTGATCGGCACCATCGCCATCACCGGGGTGAACTACACCTCGGGCTATTTCTCGAAGGACGCGGTGCTGTTCGCGGCCTGGGAATCGGCGACCGAGCCGGGGCGTGTCGCCTTCTTCGTGGGCATCACCGCCTCGCTGCTGACCAGCTTCTACAGCTGGCGGCTGATCTTCCTGACCTTCTTCGGCGAAGCCCGCTGGGCCGGGTCGGAGCATATCCAGCATGCGGTGCATGATGATCATCACCATGATGAGGCGCATGACGGGGCGCATGGGCATGACCATGAGGCGCATCATGCGCCCGTGACCGGCACGGCCGGCTATCATCCGCACGAGAGCCCGCTGCCGATGATGATCCCGCTGGCGCTTCTGAGCTTCGGGGCGCTGTTCGCGGGCGCGATCTTCAACAGCCGCTTCGTCGGCGGCGACGAGACCGCCTTCTGGAACGGCACCATCGTCCACCATGGCGCGTTCTTCGAAAGCCTGCACCATGTGCCGGCGCTGGTGCATTGGGCGCCGGCGATCGTGATGCTGATCGGCCTGCTGACGGCCTGGCTGGTCTATATCCGCAACCCGGGCTTCTCGACGAAATTCAAGGCGCAGTGGAAGCATCTCCACGCTTTCCTCTACAATAAATGGTATTTCGACGAGCTTTACGACCTGATCTTCGTGCGGCCGGCGCAGTGGTTCGGCCGCCTCTTCTGGAAGAAGGGCGACCAGGGCCTGATCGACCGCTTCGGCCCCGACGGGCTGACCGGGCTGGTCGCCGAAGGCGCGGTGGCGGCGAAACGCTTCCAGACGGGTCTCGTCTATTCCTATGCGCTGGTGATGCTGGTGGGCGTCGCCGCATTCGCCACCTGGTTCATGGTCCGGTGAGGTAGTATAAATGTTGACGGCCATGATCCTCCTGCCGCTCGCGCTTGCGCTTGTGGTGCTGTTCCTTCCCGGAGACGAGGCGCAGAAGGCGCGCCTCGCGAAGCTTGTCGGCCTCGGGGGAACGCTGCTGCTGTTCGCCATCGGCCTCGTGCTCTGGGCGGGTTTCGACAGCTCGACGGCGGCGTTCCAGTATATCGAGCGGGCCGAGCCGTTCGGCGGCCTGTTCAGCTGGCATCTGGGCGTAGACGGGATCAGCCTGGTGCTGGTGCTGCTGACGCTGTTCCTGATGCCTTTGTGCATCCTCGCCGGCTGGGACAGCGTGAAGACGCGGGTGCCCGAATATATCGCCGCCTTCCTGGCGATGGAGGCGATGACGATCGGCGTCTTCTCGGCCCTCGACATCTTTCTCTTCTACATCTTCTTCGAGGCCGGCCTGATCCCGATGTATCTCATCATCGGCATCTGGGGCGGCAAGCGGCGGATCTACGCCAGCTACAAATTCTTCCTCTACACGCTGCTCGGCTCGGTGCTGATGCTGCTGGCGATGCTGTGGGTGGCGCGCGAGGCCGGCACCACCGACATTCCGGCGCTGATGGCGCACGATTTCCCGCTGCAGGCGCAGACCTGGCTGTGGCTGGCCTTCTTCGCCAGCTTCGCGGTGAAGATGCCGATGTGGCCGGTGCACACCTGGCTGCCCGACGCCCACGTCGAGGCGCCGACCGCCGGCTCGATGATCCTGGCGGGCGTGCTGCTGAAGATGGGGGGCTATGGCTTCATCCGCTTCTCCATCCCGATGTTCCCGGATGCGTCCGTGCAGTTCATGTGGCTGGTGTTCGGGCTGTCGATGGTGGCCGTCGTCTACACCAGTCTCGTCGCGCTGGTGCAGACCGACATGAAGAAGCTGATCGCCTATTCCTCGGTCGCACACATGGCCTTCGTGACCGGCGGCCTGTTCGCGCTGAACACCCAAGGGGTGGAAGGGGCGATGGTGGTGATGCTGGCGCACGGCGTCGTCTCGGCCGCGCTCTTCTTCTGCGTCGGCGTGATCTACGACCGGCTGCACACGCGGGACATCGACCGTTATGGCGGCGTGACCACGAACATGCCGCGCTACGCCGTCTTCTTCCTGCTGTTCACCATGGCCTCGGTCGGGCTTCCCGGCGCCGCCAATTTCGTCGGCGAGTTTCTGGTGCTGAGCGGGGTGTTCCAGGCCGAGACCTGGGTGGCCTTCGTGATGACGACCGGGATCATTCTGGGCGCGGCCTATATGCTCTGGCTGTTCGCGCGGGTGATGTTCGGGGCGCAGAAGAACGCCGATGCGGCGGCGATGCCGGACATGAACGCGCGGGAGTGGGCGATCATGGTGCCGCTGGCCGTGGTGGCCTTGTGGATGGGCATCTATCCCAAGCCCTTCCTGGAGCCGCTGAAGGCGCCGGTCGAAAGCCTGATGGCGCGGGTGGAGCGGGCGAACCCGCCGCAGACGCCGCATACGAAGATCGCGCGCGGCGATGTGCAACTGGCTTCCGCCACGGAACCGGCGCTGGCCGCCGCCGGGCATGAAGATATTTTGCCGGCCGCCGCCGGCGATGGAGACACGAAGTGACGCTCGCGCAATCCCTTGCCATCGGGGCGCCGGAAATCATGCTGGCCGCGGGCGCGATCGTGCTGCTGCTGATCGGTGTCTTTCGCGGCGACGACTCGCTCACCGGCCTTTCCTGGGGCGCGGTCATCCTGTTCGCGCTGACGGCGCTGACGGTGGTGGACGACGCGCCGGACAGGCTGCTGGCCTGGAACGACCTCTATGTCGCCGACAGCCTGTCCGCCTTCCTGAAGATATTGATCCTGGTGGGGGCGGGCGCCTCGGCGCTGATGGCGCTGCCCTATCTGCAGCGGGTGAACGCCAGCCGCTTCGAATTCCCGGTGCTGATCGTGCTGGCGACGCTGGGCATGTTCGTGATGGTGAGCGCGAACAATCTGCTGACGCTCTATGTCGGCCTCGAGTTGATGAGCCTTTCGGCCTATGTGCTGGCGGCCTTCCACCGCGACGAGCAGCGCTCGACGGAAGCGGGCCTCAAATATTTCGTGCTGGGCGCCTTGTCGTCCGGCGTGCTGCTGTATGGTGTCAGCCTGATATACGGTTTCGTCGGCTCCACCGATTTCACCGCGATCGCCGCCGGGCTTTCGGCCGGCGAGGAGCGCAACATGGGGGCGCTGTTCGGGCTGGTGTTCGTGCTGGCGGGACTTGCCTTCAAGGTGTCGGCCGTGCCGTTTCACATGTGGACGCCGGACGTTTACGAAGGCGCGCCGACCCCGGTTTCCGCCTTCTTCGCCTCGGCGCCGAAGATCGCCGCCATGGGCCTGCTGCTGCGCGTGGCGCTGGACGCCTTCCAGGGGCTGGTGGCCGACTGGCGGCAGATCATCATCTTCATGAGCATCGCCTCGATGCTGGTGGGGGCAGTGGGCGCCATCGGCCAGTCCAACGTCAAGCGGCTGCTGGCCTATTCGTCCATCAACAATGTCGGCTTCATGCTGATCGGGCTGGCGGCCGCCAGTTCGGCCGGCGCTTCGGCGGTGCTGCTCTATCTCACCATCTATCTGGTGATGACGGTCGGCTCCTTCCTGGTGGTGCTGGCCCTTTGTGACGCGGATGGCCGCCCGGTGGAAACGCTGGACGATCTGGCCGGGCTCGCCCGCGCGCGGCCCTGGCTGGCGACGGCACTTTCGATCTTCATGCTGTCGCTTGCCGGCCTGCCGCCGCTGTTCGGCTTCATGGCGAAGCTGGCGGTGTTCAACGCCGCGGTCGATTCCGGGCTTTGGCTGCTGGCGGTGCTGGGCGTGCTTTCCAGCGTGATCGCGGCCTATTATTATCTGCGCGTGGTGAAGATCCTGTTCTTCGATCCGCCGGCGGATGTGGTGGTGGCCGACGGGCAGGGCCGGGCTGTCGTCAACAACGGCCTGATGCTGGCGGCGGCGATCTTCTGCTCGCCGATCGGCTATCTGCTGCTGGGGCCGCTTTCCGCCGCCACGCGCGCGGCGGCGGGCAGCCTCTTCTGATCCTTCACCTCGCAGAAACCGGCTCGACCAGCGACTGGATTCGAGCCAATGCCGACAATCTGCGAGACGGCCAGTGGGTTCGCGCCGACCGGCAGACGGCCGGGCGCGGGCGCATGGGGCGGGCCTGGCGGATGCCGGAGGGCAATCTCGCCATGTCCGGCCTGATCCGGCCGCAGCCGGGGGAAGGCAATCCGGCGGAGCTTGGGTTCGTGGCGGCGCTGGCGCTGCACGATCTGGCCGGCTCTCTGCTGGACCCGGCGCTGCTGCAGTTGAAGTGGCCGAACGATGTGCTGCTGGCGGGCGCCAAGATGTCTGGCATCCTGCTGGAGCGGGAAGGCGATGTTCTGATCCTGGGGGTCGGCGTCAATCTGGCCGAGGCGCCGATGCTGCCGGACAGGCCGACCGCGGCGCTTGCCGATTTCGGGGTTGCCGCGGATGCGGCGGCGTTCGGTGAACGGCTGGCCGAAAGCTTCGCGAAACGGCGGGCGCAATGGCGGGGCGAGGGATTCGAGGCCATTCGAACGGACTGGCTGGCGCGGGCACATGCCGTTGGAACGGCGCTTTGGGCGACCGGGCCGGAAGGGCGGATCGAGGGGCGGTTCGCAGGCATCGCCGCCGATGGCGCGCTGCTGCTGGATGCGGCGGGCGGGCGGCGGCATGTGATTCACGCGGGCGATATTTGGGGCGCGCCGCCGCCCCGGGAGGATGGCTGATGCTTCTGGCGATAGACGTTGGCAACACCAACATCATGTTCGCGCTGGTGGAGGGCGAGGCGATCCGTTGGCGCTGGCGGATCGCGACCGACAGCAAGCGCACGGCGGACGAATATGCCGTGTGGCTGAACCAGTCGATGCAGATGGAGGGGGTGGAGCGTTCGGCGATCCGCGACGTGGTGATCGCCAGCGTCGTTCCGCAGACGCTGTTCAACCTGCGTGGCCTTTCCCGCCGCTTCGCCAATGTGGAGCCGCTGGTGGTGGGCGCGCCGGGGGTGGATTATGGCATGCCCGTGAACCTGCCGAACCCGGCGGAAGTGGGCGCCGACCGGATCGTGAACGCGGTGGCGGCGCATCTGCAATGGCCGGGCGACCTCATCATCATAGATTTCGGCACCGCCACCACCTTCGACGTGGTTTCCGCCGCCGGTGGTTATGAGGGCGGGGTGATCGCGCCGGGCATCAATCTTTCCATGGACGCGCTCTACCAGGCGGCGGCGAAGCTGCCGCGCATCGCCGTCGAGCCGCCGCCGGAAGGGCGGGGGGTGATCGGCAAGGGCACCGTGCACGCGATGCAGTCGGGCGTGTTCTGGGGTTATGTGGGCTTGATCGAAGGCCTCGTGAAGCGCATGCAGGCGGAAATCGGCCGACCCACCACGGTGATCGCGACGGGCGGCCTCGCAACGCTCTTCAGCCGTCATAGCGACGCAATCCAGCATGTGGACCCGGACTTGACGGTGAAGGGCCTCGTCCGGATTCACGCGCGCAACCGCAAGGATTAGGAATTGAAACCAGGCGATGAATTGATCTTCCTGCCGCTGGGCGGCTCGGGGGAGATCGGCATGAACGTCAATCTCTACGGCTGTCGCGGCAAATGGATCATGTGCGACCTGGGCATGACCTTCGGCGACCCTTCGCTGCCGGGGATCGAGCTGGTGCTGCCCGACCTGCAGTTCATCGAGGACCGGCGCGAGGATCTGCTGGGCGTGCTGCTGACGCATGGCCATGAGGACCATATCGGCGCCATCCCCTATCTGGCGGGCGATCTGGGCGTGCCGCTGTATGCGACCCCTTTCACAGCCGGGCTGATCCGCCGCAAGCTGGAGGATGAGGGGTTGGCGGGCGACGTGAAGCTGAATGTGGTGCCGATGGGCGGCGAGGTGGCGCTGGGGCCGTTCCGCGCCCGCTATGTGGCGCTGGCGCACAGCATTCCCGAAGGCAATGGGCTGGTGATCGACACGCCGCACGGCCGGCTGTTCCACACCGGCGACTGGAAGCTGGACGACCGGCCGATCCTGGGCGACCCGGCGAGCGCCGAGGAACTGATGGCGATCGGCGCCAATGGCGGGGAGGGCACGCTGGCGCTGGTGGGCGACTCCACCAATGTCTTCAATCCCTTGCCCTCCGGATCGGAAAGCCAGGTGTTCGACGGGCTGATGCAGCTGGTGAAGAGCCGCCGCAGGGGCCGCGTGCTGGTGACCACCTTCGCTTCCAACGCCACAAGGCTGCACACGCTGGGGGAAGTGGCGAAGGCGACCGGGCGGCGGCTGGTGCTGGTGGGGCGCTCGCTGGAGCGAATCCTGCAAGTGGCGAAGGCGACCGGCTATCTGCGCGACTTCCCCGAGCCGATGAGCTGGGAGGCGGCCGCCTCGCACCCGCCCGAAAAGCTGCTGCTGGTGGCGACGGGCACGCAGGGCGAGCCGCAGGCGGCGCTGGCCCGCATCGCCGAGGGCACCCACCCGATCAAGCTGGAAGCGGGCGACCTCGTCGTTTATTCCTCCAAGCAGATTCCGGGCAATGAACTGGCGATCGGCCGGGTGCAGAATGCGCTGGCGGCGCGCGGAATCGAGATTATCGGCGACCGGCAGGCGCATGTGCATGTGTCGGGCCACCCCGGGCGGCCGGAACTGGAAGCGATGTATGGCTGGATAAGGCCCCGGATCGCCGTGCCGGTGCATGGCGAGCGCCGGCATATGGAAGAGCATGCCCGAATCGCGCTGGAAGCCGGCGTGCCGCAGGCGATCGTGCCGGTGAACGGCGCCGCCATCCGGCTGGCGCCCGGCAAGCCGGAAGTGGTGAGCCATGAGCCCCATGGCCGGCTGGTGCTGGACGGCGATGTGATCCTGCCGGCCGATGGCGCCACCATCGCCAGTCGCCGCAAGATGGCGTGGTCAGGCCATATGGTGGTGACCCTGGTGGTGGGCGGCAAGGGCAGGCTGGCGGCGGAGCCGGTGGTGATCGCCAAGGGCGTGCCGGTGGAAGAGGATGAGGAAGCCTTTCTGGCGGAGGCCGTAGAGGCCGCCGCCACCACCTTCGCCAAGGTGGGCCTGAAGGACCGGCGGCGGCTGGAGGACGAACTGAAGATCGCGGTGCGCCGCGTGGCGCGGCAGTGGACGGGGAAGAAGCCCCCGACCGACGTGCAGATCATCAGCGTCTAGGCGGCCGGCCATGCCCTGGTATTCCGCGCTGGCGATCTACTTCCTGTTCTGGGTGTTCACCCTGTTCTTGGTGCTGCCCTATGGCGTGAAGACCTCCGCCGAGCTGGGCGAGGCGGAAGTGCCGGGGCAGGCGCCGAGCGCTCCGCATTCGGTTTCGATGCCGAGGAAGCTGTTGTGGACGACACTTATTTCCGCGCTGCTGTTCGGTCTGTTCTGGCTGAACTGGGAGTTCGGGTGGATCACGCGGGCGGATTTGGAAACGGTTACGCTGTTTTGAGGACAGGAATAAAGATAAATTCAATTAATTAAACTGACAATTAAATATATAAACTCACTGCGGCCATGAAAAATTAAATCTTCTTTTGTAATAATTTTCATATAAATAGGTGAGATCTTCCTCCCAATCTGCTACTGCAATATCCATATTAGCTGAACGCTTGCTTTTTGCATTTCTCGAAAACCGCGCCAATTCCTCAGCAAGTCGCTTAAGGCGTTGTGGCGAACGGCTATCACCCCATGCTTTCATATAGTTTATATCGTTTACAGGTGGGAGATCACTTGTAAAAACAGCATCCAAAATTTGTTGTCGAGTGTGTGAGCTTTCCCCATCGACAGCACCCACTTGATAGCCCATGAATTTGAGAAGACCTTGCTCTCTATAGTCAATGGAGCTTGAACCAGCACCGCTTCCTGCTTTCGTAGATGGCCAGCGAAAATAGTCGGCAGGCGTTTTTGCATAACGTGCACGTTTTGCCCATTCGTCCAATAGGGCTTTTCGAAATCTTATAATCTGAGGGTTGTTATTTGGATGGCGTACGGCATTCAACCACTGTTGTCTAAGTTCACTCATTGTCCTATTTGGAAGACCGTCTATTAGATTATCAATAGTGTTTGAAGAAAAATAGGAAGAATTTGATCCGGTCGAAGTATATTTAGACTTCTTGGATTTTTTCGATTTTTCCCCTTTCGATTTCTGTTTATTATTGTAATATGAAGTGTTCTTTTCTGTCGCTTTTTTCGAAGAGTCGTTGGCGCCATCCGATTTTGCTGAATGCGCTGGTTGTCTCATATATTTTATGGATGTGCTTGGTGGTGGTGAAGACGCGCCGTAGGTCTTGCTATTTTCCTCACTCCCGGAGCCTTGTTCGGATAGCCGTTCTTTTGCTCCTGTTGAAGATGGGCGTCGTAATAGACGTCGTAACTGACCGAGTATCCATTCAATCACACGAAGCCACCTCTAAAATCCTTAATTTAAATATTTATCGTTAGTTTATAGTATATTTTCATAAGATATTCAATATGCTTCCTATTTTGGAAGTATCTTCCCCAACAAATCCGCCGGCGACAAGATGGTCACGCCTTCGAATGGCGGTATCTCCAGCAAATCCCTGTCACCGCTCACCAGCCAGCGTGCTGTGCCGGCGATTGCTGTTTGCACGAACATGTCGTCGTTAGGGTCGCGGCTGGGGGCGGGTGTGGATATTTGGCTTATGTCGGCCCAGTCGGCGATGGCGCTGAAGTCGTGCAGCAGTTGGTTACGCCGCTCGATCGTCAGATATTTGTCGAACTTCGGGCGCCACAGGCGAGTCCGGAATTCCGTGAAGGTTTCCTCGGAGAAAAGCAGACGCCCGTACGCGATCACCCAAAGCGTGACTTGAGCTGGAGGGGAATTCGCGGCAAGCGCCGCGCTGATCAGGACATTGGTGTCGAGGACGAAAGCTTCACCCTTCATCGGCGAGCAGGCGGTCAAGCTCGTCGGCCGTCAACCCCTTGTCGGCGGCTTCGCGGGCGGTTTCCTGCAAGTTGCGCGCAAGCCGGTCTGCATAGAAGGCGCGCATGGCAGCATAATCCGCCGCCGAAACCATCACGCTCACGACCCTGTTGCGGCGCGTCACCCGAACGGGTTCGCGCTGCACCCGGTCGATCAGCTCGCCGAAGCGGGTTTTGGCTTCATTCGCAGTGATGGTTTGCATAGTGGCTTCCAAATGGGCGAATCGTTCGATTCGGTCGGTTGGAAGATAGGGTGTGCGTGGGTCTTTTGCAACGAATCGGCGGCATAAGATTTGCGCGCGCCGCTCCCCCTCCCCGACCCTCCCCCCGATGGGGGGAGGGAGAAGGTTTCGTTCAGTTTTCCAGAACCTCGCTCAGCGCCGCCGCCAGCCGGCCCTGATCGGACCCTTGCATCGCCGCCGCAAGCGCCGGGGCCTGGCCTTCGAAGCGGCGGATCAGGGCTTCGAAGGCGGCGCTGTAGTCGCGGGCGGTGCGGGCGAATTCGGGGTCGTTTTCCAGAAGCGCGCGCAGCTCCTTCGCTTCGCGCTTTTCCAGCAGCGACAGCGCGCGGCGGTTGAAGAGCCCGCGCTCGCCCTTGCGCCACTGCGCCCAGTCGACGTCGTCCATCGGCCGGCCGAGCGCCGAAGCGATGGAGACCGACGAACTGGAGAGCCGGTCGGTCAGCAGGGCGGCGGCGGCCAGCAGGTCCGCCTGTTGCGCGTCCTCGAACTTGCTGACCCGCTCGCTGGTCTTTTCCTCCAGCAGCTTCAGCGTGTTGGCCAAGGCGGCCATGCTGCCGGCGGTGCGTTCGGCGGCGGCGGCGGCGGCGGCTTCGGCTTCGCGGGCGCGCTGCGCGACCGGTTCCGCGAAGCTGCGGCGCATCGCCTCGTCGGCGGCGGTGGAGAGGCTTTCACGCGCTTCGGCCAGCAGGCCGTCCAGCATCTCGCGCATGGTGCCGGTGGTCTGCGTGGCGACTTCGCGCACGCGGGCCATGGCGTCGACTAGGCGGGTGGCGGCCGAAAGCGAGGTGTCGCGCGTCTGCTCCTCCACTTCGCCGATGAGGGTGCGGGCCTGTTGCAGCTCCACCACCAGCGCCTGGCCGGCGGCTTCGATGGCGTTGCGCTGGCTGCTGTAATCGGCGCTGGCGGCGTCGAGCGCGGCGCGGGTTTCGGCGACCGGGTCGGCGAGCGAGAGGGCGCGGGCGTGGGCGGCGTCGAGCGCGCGGATCAGGTCATTGAGGTCCGAGGCCAGCGTCTCGGCGGCGCGGCTGGCGTGGACGGTGCGTTCCGGAATGGTCTGGCCCAGCACATCGACGGTCTGCAGCGCGGTTTCGCGCAGCGAAAGCACGGCGGTTTCCAGTTCCTGCGCCGCGCCCTGCGTGTCTTTCAGCGGCTGCGTCAGCTGGTTCAGTTCGCTGCTGACATCCTGCACGCGGGCGGAAAGCCGGTCCAGCGAGGTGCGGCTGGTTTCGCTGCTGTGGGCGAGGCGGGCGTCGAGCAACTGGAAGGCGCGCTCGCCCGAAGTGGCCAGCGATTCGGTGATCGCGGTCTGCGCTTTCAGCCGGCCCTCGATCGCCTCCGCCCGTTCGCCGAGGGCATCGAGGCGCGCGGACAATTGCCCGGCCGAGGCGCTGGCGAGTGATTCGAGGCGGCCATAGGCGTCGGTCAGTTGCTGCACCATGGATTCGCCCTGGCGGGACAGGGTGTCGCGCTTGGCGACCAGCGTGTTTTCCAGCACTTCGAACAGGCTGTCCGCCTCGCCGCGAATGGCGCGGATTCCCGCCTCGCTCTGGCTGCGGCTGCGTTCGGCCTGGGCTTCCAGCTGCGCCAGCGCCTGGGTGAGGGCGCCCGTGCTGCTTTCGCCCTGGCTGCCGAGAAGGCCCAGCCTTTCGCCCAAGGTGCAGGCGGCGAGCTCCGCGCGGCTGGCCTGCGCCTCGGCTTCCGAGCCGGTCGCCGCCAGCGTTCCACGCAGAGTCTCGGCGGCCTCGACGGCGTCGGGCACGATCGCTTGCAGCGAGCGGCTGGCGTCGGTCGCGGCGGCGCTGGCGTTGGCCAGATCCTGCACCAGCTTCTGCGCGGCTTTCGACTGCGCTTCCAGCGCGGCGGCGGCGTTGGCCAGCCCCTCCAGCTCGCCGGCGAGCGAACCGCGCAGCGCCTCGATGCGGGTGGCGACGCCCGACAGGCGGCTTTCGGTTTCCTCCAGCGAATCGGGCGCGCGCAGGGTCGGCAGCCGCTCGCGGTTGCTGAGCGCCGAGGCCAGCGCATAGAGCGCGGCTACCGGCGACAGCAGGATCGCCATGATCTGCAGAATGTCGGACACGCTGTCGGGCTGGAAACCTTCCCGGAAAAGCGACCAGCTTGCGAAGACGAGCCAAACCAGCGACAACAGGCTCACGACTAGGAAAGACGTTCGGATCGACGTCGTTTCTTCAGGCATGTCCGTCACTTCCTCAAACTGTTTGCCCCCGGAACTGAGCGTCAGCACCCGTGCCGGGCGTTAACGATTGCTCCGGCTTCCGCCTGCCTCAGAGCGCGGGCTGCTGCAAGCGCGAACAGGGTTAGCGGCAGGATTTCCCATATCCAGTAGAGCATAGGCTGTTGCAGAAGCACTGCCAGCCAGATTGCGATCGTGCGACCGTTGGCGCTGAGCGGCGACATCCAGCGCAGGGTGCGGGCGGCGGCCGGCTGCCACTGGGCCAGCATCCGTTCCCGTTCGGCGGGGGAGGCGTTCTGGAGGGCGACATCCAGCGGGCGCGCCCGATTGCCCAGCAGCGCCTCGCCGCGATTGTAGAGTCGTTCCACGAAGCCGCCGGCTTCCGGGCGGGCCACGGGTTCGAATCGGCCGGAGAGGCGGCGGATGTAGGTCGCCCGCTCCCCTTCGTAGAATTGCGACTGCAGCGCGTGNGGTGGCATAGTCGGCGACTCCGTCCAGCAGGCGGCCGATGTCGCTGGTCCTGCCGGTGGCGCGGGCCAGTTGCCCGTCCAGCCCGTCCATCACATGCCAGCCGATCATCAGCGCGAAGCCGAGCGTGGCGAAGCGCCAGTCCTGCCAGTGGAGATAGGCGAGGCCGGCGAGGAGGCCGAAGCCCAGTCCGGCGCCCGTGACGGCATTGGGGTGGATCCCCAGCCGGATCGCCGATGGAAGCAGCCCAGCGGCGACTGGATGGACGAGGAACCGGTTGGACAGTGGTTCGATTTCGACAGGGCGTGCAGATTGCATGGAAGTGTCACACTGCGCACGACCTTTCCCGCTGGCAAGCCCGAACGGCGCCGGTTAAGGACGGCTGCCATGGGATTCATCGCATTGTTGATGGCCGGCGAAAGCCTGCCCGGAGAACAGCCGTCAGGGCTGGGGCAGGTGGGGGGCATCAGCCTGCTGGAGCGGCAGGTGCGCATGGCCCTGAAGGCCGGCGCGAAGGCGGTGTGGCTGGTGGCGCCGGCGCTGCCTTCCGATCTTGCGGCCAGGCTCTCGGACGATCCCAGGCTCTGGCGGGTGCCGACGGCGGAGGCGCTGGGCGAGCGGCTGGCCGGCGAGACGCGGAGCGTGCTGCATCTGGCGCCGGGCCTGCTGATAGACGAGCGGCTGGTCAGCCATCTGGTGACGGATCGCGCGGCGCCGGCCTTGCTGGCCTTCGGCGGCGCAGCGCCCGCGGGCGCGGAGCGGCTGGATTCCGAGACGCATTGGGCCGGCGCCGCGCTGCTGCCCGCGGCACTGGTCGCGGAGGTGGCCGCCGATCTCGGCGATTGGGAATTGTCGGGCACATTGGTGCGCGCCGCCGTGGAGGCGGGGGCGGGGCGGCTGATCGTCGAGGAGATACCGACCTATGCGCCGGCGCGTCGCCGCGATGCGCCGATGATCTGGGCGCGGCCGCAGGACGAGGCGGGACGGGCGAAGGCGACCGAATCGCTGATCGCCGCCGCGCAGAAGGGCTGCCTCGACTGGCCGGCGCGGTTCATCCACCCGCCGGTCGAGAATGCGCTCGTGCGGCTGCTGATGAACACCCCCGTCAGCCCGAACATGGTGACGCTTTTCACCGGCGTGCTGGGCTTTGCCGCCATCTGGCTGTTCGCCGTGGGGCAGCCGATGTGGGCGCTGGCGCTGGTGCTGATCGTCGGGCCTCTGGACGGCGTGGACGGGAAGCTGGCGCGGGTGCGCCACCAGTTCTCGCGCTGGGGCGACCTGGAGCATGTGCTGGACAAGGTGCTGGAATATGGCTGGTTCCTGGCGCTCGCCGTCTGGCTGTCGAAAAGCCACGGGCTTGCCGCCTGGCTGGCGGCGGGGGGAATCATCATCTTCGCGCTGGCGGAAGCCGCCTCCGGCGAGTTCTTCCGGCGCTTTTCGGGCCGCCAGCTGGACGACTGGGGGCCGTTCGAGCGGCGGTTCCGGCTGATTGGCGGCCGCCGGAACACCTTTTTCTGGACCCTGTTGCCTTTCGGTCTGGCAGGTGCCTGGTGGCCGGGTTTCCTGATGATTCTGGCTTATGCCGCAATCACTTTCGCCGTGACCCAATGGCGCTTCTGCCATGCGATCGGCGCCTATGGACGCAGCGTCAGCGAGGAGGTTCGTCGCAATTTCGCCGGAACCGCTTATGATTTCTTGCCGAAGGCCGACCCAGAAGCTAGTTGAAGAATTGTTTCGATTTTCTGACAACGATTTCCAGCAATGGTTTCCGGCAGCCAGGCAGGCTGTTTTCTGAAAGGATGGTTCCCCCTTAATGACACCCATCAATGTCGCGATTGCGGGCGTTGGCAACTGTGCCAGCTCGCTCGTTCAGGGGATCGCCCATTATTCCAACGGTGGCGCCAATGAAGCCATCGGACTCAGCCACTGGGATGTCGGCGGCTGGCGCCCGAAGGATCTGCGCATCGTGGCCGCCTTCGATGTGGACCGCCGCAAGGTCGGCCTCGACGTGGCGGAGGCGATCTTCGCCAAGCCCAATTGCACCACCATCTTCTGCGACCATGTCGCGCCGACCGGCACCCTCGTGCGGATGGGGCCAGTGCTGGACGGCGTGGCGCCGCACATGCTGGAGGCTTCCGAGGACCGCAGCTTCCGCGTGGCCGATGCGGCGCAGCCGAACCTCGACGATGTGATCGAGACGCTGAAGCGCAGCGAGACGCATGTGCTGATGAACTATCTGCCGGTCGGCAGCCAGAAGGCGACGGAATTCTACGCCGAGGCGGCGCTGAAGGCCGGAGTCGCCTTCGTGAACAACATCCCCGTGTTCATCGCCAGCAATCCCGACTGGGCGAAGCGCTTCGCGGAAGCCGGCGTGCCGCTGATCGGCGACGACATCAAGGCGCAGCTGGGGGCGACCATCGTCCACCGCACGCTGACCGACCTGTTCGCGCGCCGGGGAGTCCGCCTCGACCGCACCTATCAGCTGAACACCGGCGGCAACACCGACTTCCTGAACATGCTGGCCCGCGACCGGCTGGAATCGAAGAAGAAATCGAAGACGGAAGCCGTGCAGTCGGCCACCGACCGGCGGCTGGACGACGACAATATCCATGTCGGCCCGTCCGACTATGTGGCCTGGCAGAACGACAACAAGGTCTGCTTCCTGCGCATGGAAGGGCAATTGTTCGGGGGCGTGCCGATGAACATCGAGCTTCGCCTGTCGGTGGAGGACAGCCCGAACTCGGCCGGGGTTGCCATCGACCTCATCCGTTGCGCGGCGCTCGCCCGCGCGCGCGGGATCGGCGGGGTGATTTCCGCTCCGGCCTCGTCCTTCTGCAAGCATCCGCCCGTGCAGCTCGCGGATTCCGAGGCGCATCGCCAGCTGGAGGCTTTCATCCGGGGCGAGGAGCTGGATGCGGTGCCGGCGGCCGTCACCCGTCACTGATCCGCAATAAAGCGACCCTAGTCCGGCCGGATGACGACCGCCGTGTCGGGCCCTGCGGCCATCATTCTTGCAGCGGGCGCAGGTTCCCGCCTGCGCTCCGTCGCGCCCGTGAAGCCGCTGGTGGATGTGGGCGGGCGGCCGCTGATCGCCCATGCCCTGGCGGCGATGCAGGCGGGCGGCGCGGCGCGGGCGGTGGTGGTGCTGGGCTATCGGGCGGAGGCGATCGAGGCGGCGGCGGCGTCGGCAGCATCGGGCGCCGGACTGCCGGTGGACTTCGTGCACAATCCGCATTGGGAAACCACGCCCAATGGCGTTTCCCTGCTGGCGGCGCGGGCGCATATCGGCCCTGGCAGCCTGCTGATGATGGCGGACCATCTGCTGTCGCCGCAACTGGTGCGGCGGCTGGTGGAGGGGGCGGCATTGCCTCTGGCGCTGGGCGTGGACCGGCGGCTCGGCCATCCCCATGTCGACGAGGCGGACGTCACCCGGGTGCGGACCGGGGATGGGCGGATTCGCGCCATCGGCAAGCATCTGGCGGTTTACGACTGCTATGACACCGGGCTGTTCCGCATCGGCCCGGAACTGGTCTCGGCGCTGGACAGCCTCCGTTCGCCGGGCCTGTCGGACGGTGTGTCCATATTGGCTGGGGCCGGACTTGCGCAGGCGGTGGATATTGGCGATGCCCCCTGGCTGGATGTGGACGATGCGCGCGCGCTGAAGCTGGCGCGCGACGAGTGGAGAGCGGCATGAGAAGGCTTGCGGCGCTGTTCCTGCTGATGGCAGCGCCGGCCGCCGCTGATCCATGGGTCGGCCCGGGGGATGCGCGGTTGCGCACCGATATCGAGCTTCTGCGCGCGCATGGCTATATCGTCGGGCCGATCGACGCCTGGCCCTTGCCCTGGTCGCAGATCAACCGCGGCCTGCAGCGGGCGCAAGCGGACGGTGCCTTGCCCCCGCATCTGGCCGCCGCCGTGGGGCGGGTGCGCACGCTTTCCGAGTTCGCCGGCCGCAAGACGCATTTCGAGCTGCGGGCGTCGGCCACCAACGAGGCGGCGCTGGTCCGCACCTTCGACCGGGTGGCGCGCAACCGGGCGGATGCCTCGGTTTCCGCCTCGCACGATCTGGGCAATCTGCACGTCACCTGGGGCGGAAGCTGGCAGAGCGACGGCAACGACGGCCGCCCGGCGACGCAGCATGGCAATGGCTTCGCGCCCGACCCCAGCTATGTGGCGCTGCGGCTGGGCAGCAACTGGGCACTTTACGGCGGCTGGTTCGACAATTGGTGGGGGGCCGGGCACGACGGCGCCATGTTGTTCTCCAGCAGCGCCCGGCCGATGCCGCGCGTGGGATTCCGCCGGCTGGAGCCTTTCAATATCGACTTTCCGCTACTCCGCTGGCTGGGGCCGGTGACGTTCGACATGTTCGTGGGGATAGCCGACGAGCAGCGGGATTTCGACAATCCGGCGATGATCGGCATGCGCTTCGCCTTCCAGCCGACCCCCTGGTTCGAGATCGGCCTGAACCGGGGGCTGCAGCTTTGCGGCAGCGGCCGGCCCTGCGACGCGCGGACCATCGGCAAAGCGCTGATCGGTTTCGGGGATTTCGACAACACCGGAACGCTGGACGAACCGGGGAACCAGCTGGCCGGTTTCGACATGAGCTACCGCCGGCCGATCGGTGATACCGGGCAGATATTGAAGCTGCATTTCGCCACCACCGCCGAGGATGCCGACAATATCCTGATCGAGCAGTTCGCCCGGCAGATCGGCGCCGGGATTTCCGGGCCGGTAGGCAAGGATGGGGCGCTTCTGGACGCGGGCTTCGAATATGTGGACAGTCAGGCCGCGAAATTCTTCGGCCGGCTGATGGGAAGCAGCGCCTATCCGGGGTCCACATATAATAATTTCATCTATTATGACGGCTGGACTTACGGCCGCCGGCCGATCGGCCATTCGCTCGATGGCGACGCGCGGGCGCTGACCATGCATCTGGCGTTGACCGACACCCGGAACCGCCGCTGGAATCTGGCGGCGCGGCATATCATGCTGAATCTGAACAATTATGAGACTTACCGGATTTCGCAGAAGCGCGAGGAGATCGTGCAGTGGGAAGGCGGCGTGAACTGGCCGACCCGCATCGGCGATGTGAAGGCCGCCACCCGTCTGCAATATAACGCCCCGAACACGCCGACGCGCGATCCGTTCCTGGTGCAGGGCGAGATCAGCTGGACGACGCGCTTCTAGGTTCCCGCTTCCAGGCTGGGGCCACCTGTTCCCCTTCGTCGCCCCGGGCTTGACCCGGGATGACGGACAATGTATCCATTGCTTCTATGGGTTCTCAATCTGGTTTCTCCGCGCTCTTTCGGTTTTCCGCGCTTCCAGCGTATTTCCTGTTTTCTGCGCTTCCAGCGCGAGGCCATTGCAGCGGGCAGGGCGATGCCGCTATGGCCGGGGCATGGGCGATGTTTCCTTTTCGTTCGCGGGTGAGACGCTGCACCCCCTGACTTGCGGCGCGCTGTTCTGGCCCGCGCGCGAGACGCTGCTGGTGGCCGATCTGCATCTGGAAAAGGGCTCGGCTTTCGCCCGCAAGGGCTGGCTTCTGCCGCCCCACGACAGTGTGGACACGCTGCGCAAGCTGGCCGCCGCCGTCCGCCTGACGGGCGCGCGGGACGTGGTCGCGCTGGGGGACAGTTTCCACGACGCCGATGGGCCGGCCCGCCTGCCGGAAGCCGCGCGCGAGCTGCTGGCCGCCCTGCTGGATTCCACCCGATGGCTGTGGGTGACGGGCAATCATGATGGAGAGAGCGGCGCTGCGCTTGGCGGGCAGGCCGTGCCGGAGGTGCGGCTGGGTGGCATCGCGCTTCGCCATGAGGCGGAGCCGCATAAATCAGACGTGGCGGAGCCGTATAAACCCGACGTGGCGGAGCCGTATGGATCAGACGCGGCGGAACCGGATGGATCGGGCGCGGAGATCAGCGGCCATTTCCACCCGAAGGTTCTGCTGGAGCTTCGAACCGGCCGGCGAGTCAGCCGCCGTTGCCTGGCGCTTGCCGGCGAGCGGCTGGTGCTTCCGGCCTATGGCGCCTTCGCCGGCGGGCTGTTCGTCGACGATCCCGCCTTCGCCCGGGCGCTGGGGGCCCGGCCCGAGGCCTTGCTGGCGCTGCCGGAAGGGCTGCTGCGCATTCCCGCCCCGGATAAGTCCCCCTTGGACAAGGACAAAGCCGCATGACCTGGTTTCCCGAACGCCATGCCCGCATCTTCTGCGCGGCGGTGAACTACGCCGCGCACCGCGACGAAATGGGGCGCGGCGAAAGCGGCCCGCATCCGATGCTGTTCCTGCGCACGCCGCAATCGCTGGTGCGCGCCGGCGAGCCGCTGGTGAAACCGGCCAATTCCGAAAGCTTCGATTATGAAGGCGAACTGGCATTGGTGATCGGCACGGCCGGTCGGCACATCCCGCGCGAGCGGGCGTTGCAGCATGTGGCCGGCTGGACGCCTTTCCTGGACGGTTCGTTGCGCGACTGGCAGCGCCACACCGCCCAGTTCACGCCCGGCAAGAATTTCGACCGCTCCGGCAGCATCGGCCCGGAACTGCTGCCCGCCGCCGCGTTCGGGGATTATCGCCGGCACAGCCTCTCGACCCGGGTGAACGGGGAGACGGTGCAGCATACTGCGATCGAGCTGATGCTGCACGATGTGGAGACGCTGATCGCGTATATCTCCGCCTTCACCGAGCTCAATCCCGGCGATGTGATCGCTACCGGCACCTGTGGCGGTGTGGGCGAGAAGCGTGTCCCCCAATTGTGGCTGAAGCCGGGGGATGTGGTGGAAGTGGAGATTTCAGGGATGGCCGTGCTGCGCAATCCTGTGGCTGCGGAAAGGTGATCGGGGCGGGATTCATCGCCGATTCAGGCCGGAAGGGGAGGATGTCGCCCATGACTCGCTTCATTTCCCCATTCGCCCTGCTCGCGGCCGTCTCTCTTGCTTTGCCCTCGGCGGCGGTCGCGCAGGATACGCTGGCGAACGATGCCAAGTCCGCCGCCTATGAAATGGGCGAGATCGCCCAGGCCGCCGATGGGGCTTTCGGCGACGCCTCCGAAGGGGTGGCGAAAGTCATCGAGAAGGTCTTCGCCGATCTGGGCAAGCCCAATGCCTATATCGTCGGCCGCGAAGGCGGCGGGGCGCTATTGGTGGGCCTGCGCTATGGCAAGGGCACCCTCCATTCCAAGGTGGAAGGGGCGCGGACCGTGCACTGGACAGGCCCCTCCATCGGCCCCGACGTCGGCGGCGATGCCTCGCGCAGCTTCGTGCTGGTCTATAATCTGCACGACACGGACGACATCTTCCAGCGCTTCCCGGCGGTGGAGGGGAAAGCCTATCTGATCGGCGGAGTGTCGGCCAATTACCACCAGCGGGGCAATGTCGTGCTGGTGCCGATCCGCCTTGGCGCCGGCTGGCGGCTGGGGGCGAACGTCGGCTATCTGAAATATACGCGCGAAGGGCGGGTCCTGCCCTTCTGAACCGGCATCTCCTGCCAAGAAAATCCAGGCCAGGGGGCAAGCCCGCGGTGACGGGGCGGTTTCGCCATATCCGCCCGATCGCCGGGTGCAAGGTCACGGCTTGAATGGCGGCGGTGTGCCTCGTAAAGCCGGCGATGCCCATGGCTTGCAGTTCCTCGCCCCTTCGTCCGGTTTTTTCCGCCGCGCTGCTTGCCCTGCTGCCGGCAGTCGCCGCCCATGCGCAGGAGCCGGGGCCGCCTTCCGCGGCGCCGGCGCTGGCGGAACCGATGGTGGAGTTCGAGGCCGACCAGCTCGTCTATGACGAGAATGTCGAGGTGATCACCGCCACCGGCAATGTGCGCGTTCGCCGCGAGAACCAGACGGTGACAGCCGACACCGTGGTCTACAATCGCCGCACCGGGCTGGTTTCAGCCAGCGGCAATGTGATGATGGATGACGGCAACGGCATCCGCGCCGTTGCCGACGATTTCGAGCTGACGGAATCGCTGCGCGACGGCGCGGTGGAGAATCTGCTGCTGATCCTGTCCGACGGCAGCCGGCTGGCGGCGAAGTCCGGCGTGCGCGAGAATGGCGTGTCGCGGCTGGATCGCGCCGCTTATTCGCCTTGCGCCGTGGTCGACGAGGTGACCGGCTGCCCGAAGGAGCCTGTGTGGCAGCTGAAGGCGGTGAGGGTCGTGCATGATCCGATGCGCGGGCGCGTCTTCTATACCGGGGCCCGGCTGGAAATGTTCGGCGTGCCGGTGGTGGCGCTGCCGAAGCTTTCCCATCCGGACAGTTTCGACAAGAGCCAGACGGGCCTCCTTCAGCCGGATTTCAGCATTTCGCGCGAGCTGGGCGGGGAAGTGCGCATCCCTTATCTCTGGTCGATCGCGCCCGATCAGGATCTGACGCTCACCGGCAATCTCTACACCAATGTGCGTCCGGTGATCGGCGCCGATTATCGGCAGCTTTTCGCGGGCGGGCCGATCCAGATCGGCGGGCTGGTGACCTATGCGCGGGGGCAGCGCGAGGATCTGCAGACGGGGGAAATCGTTTCCACGCCGGAGCGGCTGCGCGGCGCGATCCAGGGCAACGGCCGGATCGAGCATGGCGATGGCTGGCGGTCCAGCTTCTCCGCGCGGCTGACGAACGACGACAATTTCCTCGGCCGCTATCAGGTGAGCCTGGATACCCGCCTGCGCAGCACCTATGCGCTGGAGCGTTTCGAGGATCGCGCGGCGGTCGGCCAGCGCTATTTCTCCGTCCGCGGCTGGTATTTCCAGGATCTGACTCCGACTTCGGACGCCAGCAAGGTGCCGGTGGCGCTGCCGCTCGTCGACCTGATGTGGCGGCTGCCCGACAAGCTGCTGGGCGGCCAGGTGCTGGTGCAGGCGAACAGCCTGGGGCTCTACCGCAAGGACGGCCAGTCGATGGCGCGGGCGCTGGCCTTCGCGCAGTGGGACCGCAGCTTCCTGACGCCCATGGGGCAGCGCATCACCTTCACCGGCCTGCTGCGCGGCGATGTCTATACGGCGAGCGACTCCCTGCTGGCGGACGAGCCGGTCTACGCCGGCAGCGACGGCTGGGCGGCGCGCTTCGTGCCGCTGGCGGCGGTCGATATGGAATGGCCGTTCGCCGGGCAGTTGTTCGGCGGAACGCAGACGCTTTCGCCGCGGGTGCAGATCGTCGCTTCCACGTCCACGGCGAACGGCGGGATTCCGAACGAGGATTCGCGCGCCATCGACCTCGAGGATTCAAACCTCTTCTCGCTGAACCGCTTCCCCGGCTACGACCGCTGGGAAGGCGGCACCCGCATCACCTATGGAGTCGACTGGCGCTGGTCGCGGCCGGGCCTCGCCCTTTCCGCGCAGATGGGCCAGAGCTACCGGCTGGACAACAACGAGAATTACTTCCCGCAAGGCACCGGGCTTTCCGGGCGGACGTCCGACATCGTCGGCCGCGCCTCGGTGCGGATCGGGCGCTATGTGGAGGTGACGCAGCGGCTGCGGCTGGACAAGAATAATCTGGCGATCCGCCGCAACGAGACCGATGTCGCGATCGGCAGCCGGCAGACCTTCGTGTCGGTCGGCTATCTGAAGTACAACCGCAACATCGATCTCGAAGACCTGACCGATCATGAGGAGGTGCGCGCCGGCGCCCGTGTCGCTTTCGGCAATTACTGGGCGGTGTTCGGCTCGACCGTCATCGACCTCACCTCGCGCGCGGAAGATGTCTTCACCACCAACGACGGCTTCCAGCCCATCCGCCACCGGCTGGGGGTCAGCTACACCGACGAATGCTTCGAGTTCGGCGTGACCTGGAAGCGCAATTATGTGGACAACCCCAATGCGCGCGAAGGGAACACCTTCCTCTTTTCGATCAAGCTCAGGAATCTGGGCTGAGGCGGTTTCAGCACCGGTTCAGGCGTCGGCGTGATAGGGTGGGAGTGGGCTATGCCGCCGGAGGGAAGAGTGCTGGCGCATGGCCCGGCCGTCGTTTATGCGAAATGCGTCGATTGCGAAGCCGCCCGCCGCTTCGGCTGAGGGGCGGGAGCGCGAATTCAGGAAGCACAGGTTGAACTTGGCAAGCATGAAATCCTTCCATCCGGCGCGTGCGGCGCTTCTGGCCGCCGCTTTTCTCGCCGCCGCGCCGACCGGCGCGCAACAGGTCGCGCCGACGGGCGCGCAGCAGGTCGCCACTGCGCAGCAGGCCGGCCCCTCCGCCTCGCAACGCCAGGCGTCCGCGCTGGACCTGCCCGAGATCACCATCATGGGCGCGGTCGATCCCAATGTCCGCAAGGCGACGGCGATCGTGAATGGCGACATCATCACCGACACCGATGTCGACCACCGGCTGTCGCTGGTGCTGATCGCCAACGGCGGCCGCGTGTCCGACGAGGAGCGGCAGGTGCTTCGCCTGCAGGTGCTGCGCAACCTGATCGACGAGAAGCTGCAGATCCAGGAAGCGGGCGAGAATGAAGTGGCGATCCCGCAGAATGAGGTGGATCAGGCCTATAACCGGGTTTCCGCCAACTTCCGCCAGTCGCCCGAGGAATTCGCCGCCTATCTGCGGCAGGGCGGCTCCTCGCCGGATTCCATCAAGCAGCAGATCCGGGCCGAGCTGGCCTGGAGCCGCCTGCTGCGCCGGCGGGTGGAGCCCTTCGTGAACGTCGGCGACGACGAGGTGCAGTCGGTCATCCAGAAGCTGGAGCAGTCGAAGGGGCAGGACGAGTTCCGTGTCGGCGAAATCTTCCTGTCCGCGACGCCGGAACTGCAGCAGCAGGTGATGGCGGACGCGCGCCGCATCGTCGAGCAGGTGCGCGCCGGTGCCAGCTTCGTCGCCTATGCGCGGCAATTCTCCGAAGCGTCGACGGCGGCCGTCGGCGGCGACCTCGGCTGGGTGCGCGCCGAGCAGCTTTCGCCGGCCCTGCAGGGCCTCGTGACCGCCATGCCGCGCGGCGCCGTTTCCGATCCGGTCAGCGTGCCCGGCGGCGTCGCCATCATCGCGCTGGTGGACAAGCGGCAGATTCTCTCCGTCGATCCGGCGAATGCCATGCTGTCATTGAAACAGCTTACCATCCCCCTGAAGGCGGACATCAGCGAGGCGGAGGCCCGCAAGGTGGCCGCGAATGTGCAGGAGCGGACACGGAACATGGGCGGTTGCGGCAAGGCCGAGGAAGTGGCGCGCGAGATCGGCGCGGAAGTGGTTTCGAACGATCAGCTTCGCCTGGGCGAGCTTCCGCCGCAATTGCAGCAGGTGCTGGGGCAGATGCCGATCGGCACGGCGACGCCGCCCTTCGGCTCCGCCGACGACGGGCTTCGCGTGCTGGTGCTCTGCGGCCGCGACGATCCGGCGGCTTCCGCCTCGCTTCCGAGTTTCGATCAGGTTTACAGCCAGTTGAACGACCAGCGGGTGAACAGCGCGGCGCGCCGCTATCTGCGCGACCTGCGCCGGGATGCCGTGATCGACTATCGCTGAACCATGATCGCGATGCTCCCCGATATCGATCTGCCGGCGTCGGTTGCCGCCATTGCCCCGTTGGCGGTGTCGGTGGGCGATCCGGCCGGTATCGGCCCGGAGGTGATCGCCAAGGCCTGGGCCATACGGGCCGCGCATCGGCTTCCGCCTTTCTTCGCCATCGGCGACCGGCGCAGCATCGAGGCGGTGTGGGGCGGGCCGATCGCGCAGATTTCCAACCCTTCCTCCGCCGCGGCGGTCTTTCAGGAAGCGCTGCCGCTGATCCAGGTGGACGAGCCGGATCAGGTGATTCCCGGCCTGCCGACGCCGACGGGCGCGCGCTGTGCGCTCGATTCGCTGGAAATCGGCGTGGGTCTGACGCGCGCGGGCACGGCTTCGGGGCTTGTGACCGGCCCGGTTTCGAAGGCGCAACTCTATTCCATCGGCTTCAGCCACCCGGGGCAGACCGAGTTCGTGGCCGAGCGCTGTGGCGTGGCGGCGGAAAATGTGGCGATGATGATGGTCGGCCCCGATCTTCGCACGGTGCCGGTGACGATCCACCGGCCGCTGGCGCAGGTGCCCGAAGCGCTGACGTCGGAATTGATCGTCTCGCGCTCGCGCACGGTGGCGCGCGGGCTGCAGCGGGATTTCGGCATCGCCGAGCCGAGGCTGGCGGTCGCGGGGCTCAATCCGCATGCCGGCGAGGGCGGCAACATGGGGCGCGAGGAGCTGGAGATCATCGTCCCGGCGATCCAGATCCTGCGCGACGAGGGGCTGGACGTGAGCGGGCCGCATTCCCCCGACACCATGTTCCATGCCGCTGCCCGTTCCGCCTATGACGCGGCCATCTGCATGTACCACGATCAGGCGCTGATCCCGCTGAAGACGCTGCATTTCGACACCGGCGTGAACATGACGCTGGGGCTGCCGCTGCTGCGCACCTCGCCGGACCATGGCACGGCCTTCGGAATCGCCGGGCGGGGCGAAGCCAATCCGCGCGCGATGATCGCGGCCATCGCGCTGGCCGGGCAATGCGCCCGGGCGCGGGCGCCGATGGCGAGCGTTTGAGCGGCGCCGGAGAGGCGGCGATCGCATCCGATGCGATCCTGGCGCTGCCGCCGCTGAGGGACGAGATAGCGGCGGCCGGGCTGCGCGCTTCCAAGGCCCTGGGGCAGAATTTCCTTCTGGACCCCAATCTTCTCGACCGGATCGTGCGCTCCATCGGCCTTGCGCCGGGCGACCGGGTCTATGAAGTGGGGCCGGGGCCGGGCGGGCTGACGCGGGCGCTTCTGAAGACCGGGGCCGAAGTGGTGGCGATCGAACGCGATTCCCGCGCCATTCCCATATTGCAGCGGCTTGCCGCCGCCAGCGGTGGCCGGCTGCGGGTGCTGGAGGGGGACGCGCTGAAGGCGGACCCGCGCGCGCTGGTGGGGGAGGGGGCGCATATCGCCGCGAACCTGCCCTATAACATCGGCACGCTGCTGCTGACCGGCTGGCTGACGCAGGCGCAGTGGCGGCCCTGGTGGCGATCGGCGACGCTGATGTTCCAGAAGGAAGTGGCGGACAGGCTGGTCGCCCGGCCGGGAACGCCGGCCTATGGGCGGCTTTCCGTGCTGGCCCAGCTGCGCGCGGACGTGCGGATCGAGACGCTGCTGCCGGCGCGGGCCTTCACGCCGCCGCCCAAGGTCGACAGCGCCGTGGTGCGGCTGGTTCCGAAAGCACCTCTGGAGCCCTTTTCCCTGCCGCTGCTGGAGCGGTTGACGGCGGCCGGTTTCGGCCAGCGGCGCAAGATGCTGCGCCAGTCGCTCAAAGGCGTGGAAGGGGCGCTTGCGGCGATGGAGCGGCTGGGGCTCGACCCGACGCTTCGGGCCGAGGCGCTTTCCATCAGCGACTTTGCCGCTCTTTCAACGGCGCTGGACGCAGACCTTGCATATAGTTGAGCACGATCGACATTTCCTTCACGCCATTCAGTTCGACGCTGACATGCTCGATCTTCGGCTTGGAAAGCCCCAGCCGCGGGTTGCGGGAGAAGCCCACTCCGTCCTTGAAGGGGGCGAACTTGCCGTTCGCGTCGCGGTCGTGCAGCGCCGCGACGATCAGCGTGCCGGACGAGGGGACGGGGGCGCAGACCGTCATCGGCCCGTCCGGCGTCACGGGCGTGTCGAGCCGCTGCACATAGCGGCCGGAGGCGAGGAAATCCTCCTCGTTCGCGGGATAAATGGCGATTCGCAGATTGCCGACGCGATCCTTGAAGCCGTCGACGGTCACCAGCGCGGCGGGGCCATTGGCGCCCGGTGTGCAGGCCTGCGGGATGCCGAACACGGCGGCGGCGAGAAGTGCGGATGTGGCGAGCATCCTTTCCGGCTAACCCATATCCGGCGAAAGCGGAAGCCGGCTTGGCCTTCCGGACGATGGGCTGCTAAGGCGGGCGCATAATGGCGCCCCTGACGGCTATCGACCGCTATCTCTTCCGCCTCATCATCGTGCCGTTGATCGGCACGCTGGTGATCGCGGCCATGCTTCTGCTTCTGGAGAAGATGCTGAACCTGTTCGACTTCGTGGTGAACGAAGGCGGGCCGGTGTCGGTCGTCTGGCGGATGCTGGGCAACCTCATTCCCGAATATCTGTCGCTGGGGATACCGATCGGCGTGACACTCGGCATCCTGCTCGGCTTTCGCAGGCTGGCCCTGTCCTCGGAACTGGATGCGCTGAATTCCGTCGGCGTCGGGTAC
The DNA here is from genome assembly GCF_022014495.1 of Sandaracinobacteroides sayramensis. Taxonomy (GTDB): domain Bacteria; phylum Pseudomonadota; class Alphaproteobacteria; order Sphingomonadales; family Sphingomonadaceae; genus Sandaracinobacteroides; species Sandaracinobacteroides sayramense. Next base: position 31,824 of record NZ_JAKLSQ010000024.1, on the reverse strand, counting down.
GGGCGCATGCTGAAGGTACCCTATATTCTGGCCACCGTCTTCGCGATCGTGAATTTCGGCATCGTCGGCTTCCTGCAGCCCTATTCGCGCTACGCCTATGAAGGGCTTCGCTTCGAACTGCGCTCGGGCGCGCTGGGGGCCAGCATCAAGGTGGGGGAATTCACCCGCATCGCCGAACGCACCACGCTGCGGGTGGAGCAGAGCTTCGACAAGGGGGCCGATCTGCGCGGCGTGTTCGTGCGCGCGGGGCAGGCGGACGGGCGCTCGCTGGCGGTTTCGGCCGCGCGCGGCCAGTTCCTGCTGACCGATGATCCTGACGTGATCATCCTGCGGCTGAAGAACGGCACGCTGGTGCATGATTCGCCGCGCAACCAGGTTCCGCGCGTGCTGACCTTCGTGCAGCACGACCTGCCGGTGGACCTGCCGGCCATGGAGCGGTTCCGCACGCGCGGGGCCGAGAATCTGGAACGAACGCTTCCGGAGCTGTGGAAGATGATGCGCTCGCCCGAGACCAGCGAGCAGGACCGGACGATGGCCTCCGCCGCCTTCCACCGGCGCATGGTGCAATGGGTGGTGATGTTCGTGCTGCCGCTGCTGGCGGTGGCGCTGGCGGTGCCGCCCAAGCGGACGACATCGGCGATCGGCGTTTTCCTGTCGGTGGTTATGCTGGTGACCTACCACAAGATATCCGAATATGGCGAGCGCATGGGCGCCATCGGGCGGATCGACCCGATGCTGGCGCAATGGGTTCCCTTCGCGATCTTCACCGCGCTCTGCTTCTGGTTCTATCATGTGCTGGCGCACAAGCCGGGCGGGCAGCCGATCGGCGGGCTGGAGCGGGCGATCAAGAAGTTCACCGGGCTGTTCAAGGGGCTGAAGAAGCCGGCGGCGAAGATGGGCCTGTTGCCCGAAGAGGCGGAAACCGTCGCCGAGGGAAGCCGCTAGATGCTGAAGCGCCTGTTCCCGTCGCCGTCGCTCGCGCTCTACACCGCGCGGATGTTCCTGGTGCGCACCATCGCCTTTCTGGCGGGGCTGGCGATCATCCTGATGACGCTGGATCTGCTGGGGGAATCGGCGCGGATCCTGGCGGTGCCCGGCAATGGCGAGGCGGAGCTCTGGAAATATGTTTCCATCCGCATGCCGCAGATTATCGCCCTGTTCCTGCCCTTCTCGGTGCTGCTGGCGACGCTGCTGACCTTCATGACGCTGAACCAGAACAGCGAGATCACCATCTTCAAGGCGGCCGGGATCAGCGCCCACCAGATACTGGCGCCGCTGGTGATCGCCGGTCTGGGAATCGCGGCCCTGAATTTCGTCTTCAACGAGCGGGTGCTGGTGCGCGCCAACGCCGAATACGACCGCTGGAAGGCGGCCGATTACAAACCCCTGTCGCCGGAAAACCGCACCGGGCGCGAAGTGTGGGTGCGCGCCGGCGACGATCTGTGGCACGCGAGCGCCGTGGAAGGGAAGGGCGCCACCACCATCCTGCGGGACGTGACCATCTACAACCGCGAGCATGACCGGCTGGTGGAGATCGTGCGCGCCGAGGAGGCGGCGCCCGCGGAGCGCGGCTGGGAGTTGAGCATGGCGCGGCGCTTCGACGTCGCGTCCGGGCGGCTCACCACCATGTCGGTGCTGCCCTATATCTCGCCGGCGCAGCCGCAGCAGTTCACCACCCAGGGGGTGAACGCGGACCATCTGCCTCTGTGGGAACTGGTGCCCGCCATTCGCGACCTGCAGGAGGCTGGAAAGCCCACGGACCAGCTCGTCGCCAAGCTGAACCATAAATTCTCCGGCCCGCTTTCCGCGGCGCTGATGCCGCTTCTGGGCTCGGTCGCCGCTTTCGGGTTGGCGCGGTCGGGCAAATTGTTCCTGCGCGCGGTGTCCGGGCTTGCCCTGGGTTTCGCCTTCTTCGTGGCCGACAATTTCGCCATGGCGATGGCGGATTTCGGCACCTATCCGCCCTGGGCCGCCGCCTGGGCGCCGTTCCTGCTGTTCTTCCTGGTGGGCGAGAGCCTATTGTTCCGAACCGAGGAATAGCCTGCGGCGGATTGGCGCGGCGCGGTTCGGGGCGCATTGACACCCCAAAAAAGCCTTGTTTGCCGCCTAATTGCCGGGCCTGATCAAATTGGAGTGAAATCCGTGTTCGCCGAACATACCAAGCGCGCCGGCATCTGGAGCCGCAACCATTATCTGGACCGCATGACGCTGAAGGATCTGGCGGTCGCCTATTTCCAATATTACGCCATCCAGGCCTATCTGCTGCTGGCCGCCGTCAGCATCGGCGTGGCGATCTGGAGCCCGCCGACCCTGGTTCAGGGCGCGGTGGCGGTGGTGTTCGCGCTGATCATCTACCCGCTCGCCTGGTATCTGCTGCACCGCTATGTGCTGCACAGCCAGTGGATGTACAAATCGCCGCTGACGGCGAAGACCTGGAAGCGAATCCATTACGACCACCACCAGGATCCCAACCATCTGGAGGTGCTGTTCGGGGCGCTTTACACCACGCTGCCGACCATCGCCATCGCCACTATTCCGGCCGGCTGGCTGATCGGCGGCGTCGGCGGCGCGGCCGTTTGCTTCGCGGCGGGGCTGATCATCACCTGCTTCTACGAATTCTTCCACTGCATCCAGCATTTGTCCTACAAGCCGAAGAACAGGTGGCTGGCCGATATCAAGCGCCGGCACATGGCTCACCATTTCCACGACGAGGACGGCAATTTCGGCATCACCAGCTTCTGGCCCGACCATCTGTTCGGCACCTTCTACGAGCGGGAGGACCGGCCGAACAAATCGCCGACCGTCTTCAACCTGGGCTATACGGACGAAGTCGCGCAGAAATACCCATGGGTTTCCCGGCTTTCCGGCGGCGTGGCCAAGGGGCATCCGCGGCAGCGGGCGGCCGCCAACGCCGGCAATAACGCCGGCAATTCTGGGCAGGACGCCGCCTGAGGTGGCGCTGACGATTTCGCCGGTCGGCTCGGCCGCCGACCGGCGCGCTTTCGTGGACCTGCCCTGGACGCTTTACGCCAACGACCCGAACTGGCGGCCGCCGCTGAAGGACGAGGTGCACGCCCTCATCAGCGGGCCGAAGCGCAATCCCTGGTTCCTGCATGGGCGCGCCGCTTTCTTTCTCGCCCGGCGGGGCGGGCAGGTGATCGGGCGTATTTCGGCGCAGGTCTGCGATCTCGTGCAGCAGAAGCGCCCGGGCCTCGGGCAATGGGGTCTGTTCGAATCTGTGGATGAGGCCGAAGTCGCCGGCCAGTTGATCGCGACTGCCGAAGCCTGGCTGCGCGAGCAGGGCATGACGCAGGCGCAAGGCCCGATCAGCATATCCTATTGGGACGAGCCGGGCTTGCTGGTGGAAGGCTTCGACACGCCGCCCAAGGTGATGATGGGGCACCATCTGCCCTATTACGCCGGCCATATAGAAGCGGCGGGCTATGCCGGCGTGAAGGATCTCTACGCCTGGTCGGTTCCCGTGCGCGACGGTTTTCCGGAAATCGTCAACCGAATCGTCGCGGCGGGGGAGCGCAACAGCCGGATCCGCATCCGCAACGTCGACCTCGACCGGTTCGATTCGGAAGCGCGGATCATCCTCGAGATATTGAACGAGGCCTGGTCCGATAATTGGGGTTTCGTGCCGCTGACGGACGCGGAAGTGGAGCATGTGGGCAAGAAGCTGAAGCCCATCGTGCTGCCGCACCAGGTGCTGATCGCCGAATATGAAGGCGAACCGGTGGCCTTCATCATATCAATCCCCGATCTCAACCAGTTGACACTGGATCTCAATGGCCGGCTCCTCCCCTTCGGCTGGGCGAAGCTGCTGTGGCGGCTGCGGAATCCGCAGACGCTCTGGTTCCGCGTGCCGCTGATGGGGGTGCGGCAGAAGCTGCAGGCGACTCGAACCGCCTCCATGCTGGCCTTCATGATGATCGAGCAGGTGCGGCGCACGGGCGTGTCCCGGCATGGCGCCGAATGGGCGGAAATCGGCTGGATCCTGGAAGACAATGGCCCGATGATCTCCATCGCCGAGGCGATCGGCGCGAAAATCACCAAGACCTATCGGATTTTCGAGCGCGAATTATAGGAAATCCCACCGGAACGGCGCAACTGCGGCCGGCAATTCTGGCCGCGACTCGATTCACATGCTATCGAAAGGTTAATTTCGTTTCGAGGTCTCGACCGGCGGAGCGGTGACGCAGGGAGCGCGCGCCGTTCAAGCCGGCTGGAGGGCGTCGCGCAGGGTCGCGCAAGACTGTGGGTGTCGCGGTCAGAAGGATAAGGACGTGGGATCGAGCAATCTGTCTGACGTGGATCTGGCGGCCCGGGTGGCGCGGCTGACGGCCGGCCAGCGGGAATGTCTGGATCTGGTGGACGATCATGCGACTTCCAAGGAAATCGCCCGGCAGCTGGGCATTTCCCGCCATACCGTGGACGCGCGGCTGCGCGCCGCGATCCAGACGCTGGGCGTCAGCAGCCGGCGTGAAGCGGCCATAATCTACCGCGCGGCCGCCCAGGCGCAGGCCTATCATCCGTTCGCATATCAATCGCCGCAGATTGTTTCGCCGAGGCCCAAAGCGGCAAGTTCCCCGCATGACGACGAGGTCGAACAATCAGGGCAGGCGCCAGCCGGGCGTGCATCGGGGCAGGGGAGCTATGGTTCTCCGCCTGCGGGCATCCTGGGGGCGCATCAGGCCGGATCGCAAGGCTCTGCCGGGCCGGCGGTCGACCATGTCGCCGACAGCGCCGTCTGGGCTGCGCAGCCGCTCGCCGGTTTCGCGCCGCCTCGTTCGTCCCTTCGTTTGTGGGGAGGCGCGAATGACCTGACGCCCACGCAGCGAATGGTCGGCATCGTGGTGGTGATGATCCTGGCGATGCTGGCATTTGGAATGTTCCTTTCAGGGATAGAAGCGCTGATCCTGCTTCGTTCCTGAAGCCCCCCGAAATCCCCCCGAATTCATGCACCATCCCGCGAGGCGGCGATGGCAGGAGAGCCTTCATGTCCAAGCAACGCAAGGAAGTCGCCGTCCAGGTCACCCGCTCGCTCTACGCTTCGGAAGATGCGATCGACGCCGCCCTGACCCAGGTCGCCAAGTTCGTGGCGGAACTGCCCGCCGCCCGCCAGGAAGCCAAGTTCGCGGCCTGCGTCGGCCAGGATGCCATCGCCCAGGCCGTCAGCGCCATGACCGCGCTGAGCGAAGCCCGCGAAGCGATGGTGAAGGCGCATGACGCGCTCGCCGTCGTCCGCGACCAGTTCGGCCTGACGCCGGTCGGCTTCGGCAGCGACCCGCGCAAGCCGATGCAGGCGACCCTGCCGGAGTTCACTGTCGTCCGGAATGCCGCGGCCTAAGTCGTTTACGGCTGCACAACGCCCGGGGCTGGGTCCATGAGAAGCAGTTGCTTGCGAACGGCTGTTCGCTGGGAAAGGTCCTTGTCATGAATCCAGCCTTTTGGGTGTTTCTCGTCTGCATGCTGGGCGTTTGCTCCTATGCGGTATTGCGCGGGGGGCGGGACGAACGGATTGGCGCCATCGCGCTGGCAGTGGCCGCCGTCATTTCGCCCCTGGCGATGTCGCAGAACTGGGGCGGGCCCGAAGTGGGCGTCGTCATCGTCGATATCGCGCTTTTGGCGGCCTTGGTGGCGCTGGCGATGAAATCGCGGGCTTTCTGGCCGATATGGGCCGCCGGTTTTCAGGCCTGTGCGGTTTCGGTGCATTTCGTGGCCGCGAAAATGCCGACCATGCTGCCGATCGTCTATGCCGATGCACTGGCCCTTTGGGCTTATCCTGTCCTGACCGCGCTGGCGATCGGAACACTTCTTGAGGCGCGGGGATCTCATGAGCGGAGCTAATGTTGCGCAACTGTCTCCCGGCCTGTGGAGCGGTGCCCGGCTGCATTCCGCGGGCGGCAAGAGCCCGCGCGACCGCTGGCTTCTGATGCGGCTGCTGGCGGCCGGGCAGTCCACGCCGCGCCTGGCGGACCGGCTGATCGACGAGCAGGGGTCGCTGGGCGCCATTCTTGCCGCCAGCGATGAGCGGCTGCGGCAATTGGGGGCGGATTCGAACGGGATCGCCATATTGGGCCTGATCCGTGAGACGCTTGGTGCCGTCCTGGAGCGCAGCGGCGATTCCCGCCCACCCATTCGCTCAGGCGGAGAGCTGGCGGATTTGCTGCACAGCGAAATGGCCTGGCTGACGGTCGAGCAGGTGCGTGTCGCCTATCTGGACGCCGGCCGCCGGCTGCACCGGATCGAGGTGTTGAGCACCGGCACGATCGACAAGGCGCACATCCATCCGCGGGAGATCGCGCGCCGGGCGCTGGAACTGTCCGCAACCGCCGTGGTGCTCGCGCACAACCATCCATCGGGCGATCCGACCCCTTCGCGGGGGGATGTCGCCATCACGAAAAAGGTGGCCGAGGCATTGGCGGCGGTGGAAGTGGAATTGATGGACCATCTGGTGATTGCCCGCGCGGGAACCGTCAGCATGGCCGTTTCCGGTTTGATTTGAATGGGTTGTGCCAGAATATCAGCATATCAACTAATCGCATATCAATCGTCCGATATTGTTTTGCCGGCGGATGCGGGCAAAAACGAATCATAAGGTGATGGCTTCGGTCGCTTCCGACCCTTCCGAAGTCAGGCCAAGGGGCCAAATAAGAGTCCCGCCGAAAGTCGCCGTGATTTACGGGATGTCCAGGCCCTCCCCTGGACCTACCGGAGGTGACGGTGGCGTCCGATTTCCGACCCTGCGGACGCCACCGTCACCGAACATTCCTTCAGTCTTGAAATGTGGAAGCAGGCGGCGTCCGGCTCGTGGATTGCTGCGCTTCAGTTCGCGGTTCCAGCCTGTTTGCCGCCGCGTGATGCATGTGCGGAACCGCTGTCAGGCGGTTTGCAGTTCCACCCAGACGGGGACATGGTCGCTGGCGCGCTCGGCGCCGCGCACATGCCGGTCGATCCCGGCGTCCTGCATCCGGTCGGCGGCGGCCGGCGACAGAAGCAGATGGTCGATCCTAAGCCCCCAGTTCTTCGCCCAGGCGCCGGCCTGATAATCCCAGTAGCTGTAGCATTCGGCGCCCGGCTGCCGGGCGCGGATGGCATCCGTCCAGCCGCACGCCGTGAGGCTGCGGAAGCGGCTGCGCGATTCCGGGCGGGTCAGGGCGTCGCCCTCCATCATGTCCGGGCGGGCGAGGTCGCGGTCGGTCGGGCAGACATTCCAGTCTCCGGCCAGAACCACCGGCGTCTCGCTGGCCAGAAGCTCCGCCGCGCGCGCTGCCATGCGGTCCATCCAGCCCAGCTTGTAATCGAACTTGGGGCCGGGCGCGGGGTTGCCGTTGGGAAGATAGAGGCAGACGAAATGCACGTCGCCCACCCTGGCCTCGATCCAGCGCGACTGGGCGTCTTCCGGATCGCCGGCGAGCGTGCGGTCTATTTCCTCGGCCGGCTCGCGCGTGAGGATGGCGACGCCGTTGAAGCCCTTCTGCCCGTGCACCAGCGCATGATAGCCGGCGGCTTCGATCTCCGTCAGCGGGAAGCGGCCGGTCTCGGTCTTGATTTCCTGCAGCCCGACGACATCGGGCTTCGCCTCGCCCAGCCATTCCAGCAGCCTCGGCAGCCGGGCGCCTATGCCGTTCACATTGAAGGTGGCGATCTTCACCCGGATCAGACGGAGAAGGAGGTGCCGCAGCCGCAGGAGGATGCGGCGTTGGGGTTCTTCACCTGAAAGGCGGCGCCGCCGAGATTCTCGACATAATCGACCACCGAGCCCTCCACCAGCGGCAGGCTCATGCTGTCGATCAGCAGGCCGACGCCGTCCGTCAGCACTTCGAGATCGTCGGCGTCGGCGGCGTCCGTCAGCTCGAACTTGTACTGGAAGCCGGCGCAGCCGCCGCCATCGACCGAAAGCCGCAGCCGCGCCTGCGGCCGGCCCTGGCGGGTGCGGATCGCGGCGACGCGGGCGGCAGCAGCGGATGTGAGAGCGATATCGGCCATGGGTGAGAAGTAGGCCGCGGGAACGGCCGCCGCAAGGGCTTGCCGCCGCTTATCGCGTGGCGGAGAGTTCCGGCCCGAAGCTCTCCTTCTGGAAGGCCAGAAGATAGTTGGAGGCTTCGATGAACGGGCGCGGGTTCACCGGCTGGCCGTCGATGCGGACTTCATAATGCAGGTGGGTGCCGGTGGAGCGGCCGGTGGAGCCCATGCCGCCGATCTTCTGGCCGATTCCCACCTTGTCTCCGACGCTGACGTTCATCGAGGAGAGGTGGGCGTAGCGGGTGATGATTCCATGGCCATGGTCGATGTCGATGCAATTGCCATAGCCGGAGAAGCGGCTGGCGCGGATGACCCGGCCGGCGGCGGCGGCGTAGATCGGCTCGCCATGGGCGCCGGCCATGTCGAGGCCGGTGTGCGAGGCGCGGCCGCCGTTGAACGGGTCGTAGCGCACGCCATAGTTGGAGGTCATGGTGTAGCTGCGCGCCGGGACGAAGGAAGGCAGCGATTCCATTGCGCTTTCCAGCTGCTCGACCCGCTGCCAGTTCACGAACAGTTCGGCGAAGCGGGGATCGGCGCCGGCACTCTGGCCTTCCGTGGTCGCGGCGCCGGCCGGGATATAGGGGCCGCCCATGCCGAGGCGGGTGAAGCGGCTGCTCGACTGGGCGACGAAGCGGTTGGGGTTGAGGCCCAGCCTGCCGATCAGCGCTTCCGCATCTTTCAGGCGGGTTTCGGCGGTGGCGGCCGCCTTGTCGACGAGCGCCATCTGCTTCTGCTCGAGCGCGGCGAAGGGAGCGAGGATGCCGGAGTTGACGGCGTCTTCGGCGGAGGCCTTGCGGATGCTGCGCGGCAGCAGGTCGGCGAGGTCGGCGCCACGGGCGCGGCCGGTGAGGAGCGCGTCGAGGAACTGCTGGCGGGATTCGATCCGCTCGGCGGTGGAGGCGACCGTGCCCTTCAGGGCGGCGGTGTCGGCCTTCAGCGCCTGCACCTGGGCGGCCATGCGCGCCAGTTCGGCTTCGGTCTTCTTGTCTTCGGCTTTATCGGCAGAGGCGCCGGTCACGGTCGAAACGGTGAGCCACCCGGCTATCATCGCAGCAGAAGCAAGTCCCATGAGCTGTTCGCGCGTCCCGATCCTGATCGAGCGTTGCCCTGCCGTTGATTCGATCACGATCCGCCGTTCAGGCAGGCGCGAGGACGCAAAGCCGGACAGTCGCGCAGCGGCGCGCCGAATCTGAACCTGCATTCGCCTATCGAACCCTTGACTGGCGGACCGGACAAATGACGGCCGGATCGCTCGAATTATGATTGCTCTCTCTTAACCGTCTCGCCGGGCCGACCCGAAGGAACAATCCCGATCGATAACGGTTGGTTACGGTTTAGAGGGCGAATCCGCGCTGCCAAGCGCGGCGTACCAATCCGTCGTCAGACCGGCCCGACTCCGCGCCGAATCGTTGAACGGCGGCTTAACGGGGCCGCGGAAGTGGATTCGAACCAGTTCGCGGAAACGATCCTCCGGTTTCTGTGCCGAATCGGCGCATAGTTTGCGGAACCAGCGATTGCCGGCTTCCACATGCGTCACTTCGTCGGCCAGAATCCGTTCCAGCACGCGGGCGGCGGCTTCGTCGCCGGCGGCGCGGAAGCGTTCGATCATCGGCGGCGTGACATCAAGGCCGCGCGCCTCCAGCACCTGCGGCACGATCGCCAGCCGCGCTTGCAGATGATGCGCGGTTGCCTCGGCCGCTTCCCAGAGGCCGTCATGGGCGGGGAGGTCGCCATAGCCGCCACCGGCTTCTCCCAAGAGGGCGCTGAGCAGGCCGAAATGCTGCGCTTCCTCGTCGGCGATGCGCAGCCAGTCGGAGGTGAATTCCGGCGGCATTTCCGGCCCCCAGCGCCCGGCCATGTCCACCGCGAGGTCGATGGCGTTCAGTTCGATATGCGCCAGTGCGTGCAGCAGGGCGAAGCGGGTGCGGGCGGTTCCGGCGCGGCCGCGCTTCGGCATGGCGGCGGGCGGCAGCAGTTCCGGGCGGGCCGGTCGGGCCGGGCGCCGGGGCATGTCCGGCCCGTCGGCGCTCAGGCGGATTTCGCCGGCCTCCCAGCGGGCTTTCAGCCGGCGCGCGGCGGCGGCCTTGCCGGTAGCGTCGGCCGTCAGCAGCGCGGCGACCGCGACGTCCCGCAGGCTTTCCGCTTCTTCGCTCAAAGCGCCTGCACGGCCTTCAGCACCGCCTCGGCATGGCCGGCGACCTTCACCTTGCGCCAGACGCCGGCGATCCGCCCGTCCGGCCCGATCAAAAAGGTGGAGCGCTCGATCCCCATATATTTGCGGCCATACATATTCTTCTCGACCCAGGCGCCGAAGGCCTCGATCGTGGCGCCTTCCGGGTCCGAGGCGAGCTGCACGTCGAGGCTGTGCTTCGCCACGAACTTCGCATGGCTGGCGAGCGAGTCCTTGGAGACGCCGATCACCGTGGCGCCGGCCTTGCGGAATTCCTCCGCCAGCGCGGTGAACTGCAAGGCTTCGCTGGTGCAGCCCGAGGTATCGTCCTTCGGGTAGAAATAGAGCACCAGCTTGCGCCCGGCGAAGTCCGCGAGGCTGACGGGGCCTGCGCTGCTTTCCAGCGTGAAGGCAGGGGCCGGGCTTCCGACATCGAGGCTCATCGTCATTCTCCGTTTTTGGGGTGGAAGGTGGTGGCCCAGCTTTCCGCCACGGTCTTGCGGGCGGCGGCAAGCTCGGCCTTCAGCGCCGCGAAGCCGGGCTTGCCGCAGGCGCGGGCGATCACCGCGCCCGCCGCCGCGTCCGGGGCGGCGCTGGCGTCGTGCGGCTGCACCAGCCGCAGCATCACCAGCATGTCCATCATCAGCCGCGCCGCGTCGGCCAGTTCGGGCGCCAGTTCGGCGATCGCTGCGTCCAGCCGGGGCGGGATCGGCCTGCCGGCCATCAGCGCGCGGGCCTGCACGATGAACTCGATGTCCACCAGCCCGCCCTTCATCAGCTTCACGTCGAACGGCCCGGCCGCCGCCTTGTGGCGGGCGATGTGGCGGCGCATGTCCTGCGCCTCGCGGCGAACGAAGGTGGGATCGCGCGGCGCGGCGACGATGTCGTCTATCACCGCCTGCGCCGCGGCGGCGTCGTCCGGCGTGCAGGCGACCGGGCGGGCGCGGGTCAGCGCCATATGTTCCCAAAGCCCGGCTTCCGCCTGCTGGTAGCGCTGGAAGCTGTCCAGGCTGACGACCAGCAGGCCGTCATTGCCCGACGGGCGAAGCCGGGTGTCCACCTCGTAGAGCGGGCCGGCGGCGGTCGGCACCGTCAGCGCGCCCAGCAGGCGGGGCCCGAGGCGGTTGAACCAGGCGCTGGCGGACAGCGGTGGTTTCCCTGTCGATTGCGTTTCGAAACTGCCAGTGAACAGCAGGATGAGGTCGAGGTCGGACTGGGTCGTCAGTTCGCCGCCGCCGAAGCGGCCGAGCGCCAGCGGCAGCAGCCGGCCGCCGGGGATTTCGCCATGCTTCGCCCGGAAGTCGGCTGCGACGCTGTCGGCCAGAAGGGCGACGGCGGCTTCCGCCATATAGGCCAGTTCCCGCGCGGCGATGGCCGGGGCCACCCGGCCTTCCAGCAATTGCACGCCCAGCTGGAACCGGCGCTCGGCCGTCCACAGCCGCACCCGGTCTAGCAGCGCCTCGCCTTCCAGCCCGCGCGCGGCGGCCCGCAATTCGGCGAGCGCCGCCGCCGCATCCGGCAGGGCGGGCGCGGGCTCCAGCAGGATGTCGATGAGGCTTGGCCGCTTCGCCAGCGCGTCGGCCAGCAGCGGCGTTGCCGTCAGCAGGTTCGCCACCACCTTCTGCAACGCCGGATGCGCCGCCAGCAGCCGCCAGAACTGCACGCCAGAGGGGAGGGCCTGGATCATCTGGTCCAGCCTCAGCAGCGCCTCGCGGCCGGTGCGGCCGCCGGCCACCTGCTGCACCAGCGAGGGGATGACCGTTTCGAACGCCTGCAAGGCTTCGGGCGCACGCAGCGAGCGCGGCCGGCCGGAGCGCCAGCCTTCTATCAGCGTGGCGAGAAGCTGCGGGTCTTTCACCTTCGCCTTCGCCGCCCAGCCGCGCGCGTCGTCGGCGTTCATCGGGATTCGCGCGCCGCGCTCGCCGTCGCCGGTTTCCAGCAGCCGGTCGTAGAGGCGGCCGACCGCCTTCAGGCGCGGCGCCAGATCGGCCTCCAGCGCCTTCCAGCTTTCCGCGCCGGCAAGGCCAGCCACCTGCGCCCGCTCCGGCGCCAGCTTCGGCACGCTGTGCGTCTGCTGGTCGCCGACCATCTGGATCCGGTGCTCCAGCGTCCGGTAATGGCGATAGGCTTCCGCCAGCATCTGCGCATCGCTCCGCTCGATCCGGCCGGCGTCGGCCAGAGCCGCCAGCGCGTCCATCGTCGCGCCCGCGCGCAGGCTCGTGTCGCGGCCGCCGAAGATCATCTGGTGCACCTGGGCGTAGAATTCCACTTCGCGGATTCCGCCCCGGCCGCGCTTCAGGTCGAAGCCGGGGCCGAGCTTCTGGCCTTCGGCGAAATGGTCGCGGATCTGGTGGCTGACCTCGCGGATTTCCGCCAGCGCGGAATAGTCGAGGCTGCGGCGCCAGATGAAGGGCTCGATCTCTTTCAGGAAGCGCTGGCCCAGCGCCACGTCCCCGGCGGACGCGCGGGCGCGGATGAAGGCCGAACGCTCCCACGCGAGCGCCTGCGACTGGTAGTAGGCGAGCGCCGCGCCCAGCGGCAGCGAAGAAGGCGTGCTGTCCGGGTCGGGGCGCAGCCTCAGGTCCACGCGCAGGGCGTAGCCATCCGACGTGCGCTCGGCGAGCAGCGCCGCCACCCGGCGGACGATGCGGACGGCGGCTTCGGTCGGGTCTTCGCTGTCGCGGTGGGGGAGCGTCTCCGGGTCGTGCAGGAAGATCAGGTCTATGTCGGAGGAATAGTTGAGCTCGAAGCTGCCCATCTTGCCCAGCGCCAGCGCCGTCAGCCCGGTGGCTTCCACCTCGCGCTCGGCGAAGGCGGTGCGGATGGCGAAGTCCAGTGCGCTGTCGGCGAAATGGGTGAGGGCGCCCGTCACTTGCTCCAGTCGCCAGGCGCCGGACAGGTCGGCGAGCGCCACCGTCAGCGCCACGCCGCCGCGCGCTTCGCGTATGGAAGGGGCTGCGCGTTCCGGGTCCAGCCGGGCGAGCGAGGTTTTGAGCGCCGCGTCGTAGCCTTCGCCCGCCATCTCGTGCAGAAGCTCCGGCTCGCGGCGCATCAGGCCGCGCAGGAAGGGCGAATGCGCCTCTGCCCTAGCGCGTGCGTCGGCCAGACTCATTCCGCAAGTTCTCCGTGTGCGAAGGCCGCGCAGGGGCCGCCGATCCAGACGGCGCCGTCCCGCAGCTCGACCATGATTTCCGAGGGGCGGCCGATATGCCGCCCCTGCGTCAGGGCGAAACCGGCGAGGCCCGGCTCGCGCTTGTGGAGGAAGGCGCCAAGCGCGGCGGCGGCGCTGCCGGTCGCCGGGTCTTCGGCTACTCCGGCGAGTGGCGCGAACATACGCGCGTCGAGGCGGGCGGAATCGTTCGGATCGCGCACATGCAGGTGCAGGCCCAGCAGGCCGGCCGTCTGGCCGATGCGGCCGTTGTGGCGGGCAAAGGCGCCGGCATCGGGCGCGGCGCGCTCCAGCGCGGCGGCGCTGACTTCGGCCAGCAGGAATTCCGCCCCCACCGAGGCGAAGCGCGGCGCGAACCGCTCCTCCAATATGTCCGCCGGATCGAGGCCGGCCAGTTCCGCGACGATGGCGGCCGGCACCTCGGCCCCTTCCGCCAGCGGGCGTGGCGCCCGGCATCTCGCGCCGGTCACCGCGTCGCCGTCGCGCTCGATTTCCAGCGCCACCAGCCCGGCGGCCTCCTCGAACCGCAGCTCGTCGGCGACCGGGCGGCCGAACAGCTCGCCCATGCGCGCCACAACATAGGCGGTGCCGACATTGGGGTGGCCGGCGAAGGGCATCTCCTCCGCCGGGGTGAAGATCCGGACATGGGCGCTGTTCGCCGGATCGGCCGGCGGCAGCAGGAAGCTGGTTTCGGCGAAGTTGAACTCGCGGGCGATCGCCTGCATCCGGGCAGCGGAAAGCTCGCGCGCGTCCGTCACCACAGCCAACTGATTGCCCGCCAGCGGGCGCGTGGTGAAAACATCGACGATTTCAAAGCTGCGGCTCATTTCGGATCTCCGGGGAAGGGCACTGGCATGTTGTCGATGATTCGGGTGGGGCCGAGCTTCGCGGCCACGAACAGGCGGGCGCCTTGCCGGTTCGTTTCCAGCGGCTCCAGCGTCTCCCCGTCCGCCAGAGTCAGATAATCCGGCTTGAACCCGGCGGAGGCGAGGACGGCGCGGGCGGTGGCGAGCGTCTCGGCAACGCCGGCGCCGCCGGCGATCGCCTGCGCGGCGGCGTGCAGCGTGCGGGGCAGGGCGCCGGCGACCGAGCGCTGCTGCTCGTCGAGATAGGCGTTGCGCGAGCTCATGGCGAGGCCGTCCGGGTCGCGCAGGATCGGGGCGCCGATGATGTCGACGGGTATGTTGAGGTCCGCCACCATGCGGCGGATGATGGCGAGTTGCTGCCAGTCCTTCTCGCCGAAGATGGCGATGTCCGGGAAGGCCATCAGCAGCAGCTTGGCGACGACGGTCGCCACGCCGTCGAAATGCCCGGGGCGCGACGCGCCTTCCATCGGCCTGTCGAGACCGGCGACACTGACGCTGGTGGAGAAGCCGTCCGGGTAGACCGCCTGCGGCGAGGGCAGGAACAGCAGGTCGCAGCCGGCCTGTTGCAGCAGGGCGCCGTCGCGCGCTTCCTGCCGGGGGTAACGGTCCAGGTCTTCATGGGCGCCGAACTGCTTCGGATTGACGAAGATGGAGGCGATGACGCGGTGCGCGCGCCGGCGCCCGATCCCGACGAGCGACAGATGCCCTTCGTGCAGCGCGCCCATGGTGGGGACCAGCGCCACGCGATCACCCGCCGCGCGCCATTCGCGAATCTTCGCCCTCAGCGGCGCCACGTCCCGAACTACATCCATCTTCAACCCCGCTGACCTCGGCCGGTTCATTGACGAAACCCCTTCACTGCCGCCAAGGAGCGGATGGCGAAGGGTGCCGGCATCGGGCTGGCGTTGCCAAGAGGCAGGGCGGAATGTCAACGGAAGCGACGGTGGCGAAGGCGGCCAGGGGGCCGCATGTGATCGTGCTCGGCAACGAAAAGGGCGGCTCGGGCAAGTCGACGACGGCGGTGCATATCGCCATGGCCTTGCAAAGCGCGGGGCTTTCGGTCGCGGTCGCCGACTGCGACCATCGCCAGAAGACGACGGCGCGCTATCTGGAAAACCGGCTGAACTGGGCGAAGCGGCACGACCTGCCGCTGGAAGCGCCGGCCGTGGCGGTGATGCAGGACGGCGAGATGGCGCGGCTGGACGAGATGATCGCCGGCGGATTCGACGCGGTGGTGATCGACACGCCGGGCCGCGATTCGGAGATCGGCCGCGAGGCCATCGCCCGCGCCGACACGCTGGTGACGCCGATCAACGACAGCTTCGTCGACTTCGACCTGCTGGGGCAGGTGGACGCGGACAGTTTCAAGGTGACGAAGCCCAGCTTCTACGCAGAACTGGTGTGGAAGGCTCGGCAGAAGCGGGCGCGGACCGATGGCGGCTCGGTGGACTGGGTGGTTTTGCGGAACCGGCTGTCGTCGCTGGAGGCGCGCAACCGCCGCCGGGTCGGCACGGCGCTGGAGGAGTTGTCGAAACGAATCGGCTTCCGCGTGGCGCCCGGCCTTTCCGAGCGGGTGATCTACCGCGAGCTGTTTCCGAAGGGGCTGACGCTGCTAGACATGTCTTATGTGAAGGACGCGTCGATGAGCCATGTGGCGGCGCGGGCTGAATTGCGCGAGCTGATCGCGGCGCTGGAACTGCCGCTGGCCGACCGGGCGCCGCGCGAGGTCGCGGCCTGATGGCCTTTCTGGCCCTGCTGGCGCTGGCTGGGATCGGCTGGCTCTGGTGGAAAGGCTATCTGGGGCCGGACGCCGGGCGGAAGCTGGGGCTGGTGGCAGGCATGGGGCTTTCGCTGTGGCTGCTGGGGCGCGGGCAGGTCTGGCCGGGCCTGGGGCTGGCGGCTGCCACGGCGGGGCTCGGTTTCGCCGGCTGGATGCGCCGGCGCGTTTCCGTGCTGCCGATGGACGAGATCGAAGCGCGGCAATTGCTGGGGGTAGGGCTCAACGCCGGCCGGGCGGAGATACTGGCCGCCCACCGCAAGCGCATCGCCGAGGTTCACCCCGACCGGAACCAGGGTGGCGGCGACGCAATGGCCGGCCGGGTGAACGCCGCGCGGGACTATCTGCTGGCCAATCTGCCGCCGGACGCTTGACGCAACATAAGTGCGCTACCTATCGCCCTCGAACGCCGAATCCGTTTCCACAGGCTGAAAGGTTCCGCATGCAAGCCCATGAATTCCACCCGACAACCCTGCGCGAATATGACATTCGCGGAATCATCGGGGAGACGCTGAGCGAGCGCGACGCCCAGGCCATCGGCCGGGGCTTCGGAACCGTGGTGCGGCGCGCGGGTGGCAGCAAGGTGGTGGTGGGCTATGACGGGCGGCACAGTTCGCCGCGCCTGGAAAAGGCGCTGGTGGAAGGGCTGACGCAATCCGGCTGCGATGTCGTGCGCATCGGGCTGGGGCCGACGGGCATGCTCTATTTCGCCGTGTCCGACCTTGGCGCCGATGGCGGGGTGATGATCACCGGCAGCCATAATCCGCCGGATTACAATGGCTTCAAGATGCTGCTGAAGGATCGCCCCTTCTATGGCGCGGACATCCGGGCGCTGGGCGAAGCGGCGGCGAAGGGCGACTGGGAAACCGGCGCCGGCAAGACCGAGACTCTGAACATCGAGGATCGCTATGTCGAGCGGCTGGTGGAGGATAACCGCTGCCCGCCGTTCCGCATCGGCTGGGACGCCGGCAATGGCGCGACCGGGGCGGCGCTGGAAAAGCTGCTGAAGCGGCTGCCGGGTGAGCATCATGCGCTGTTCACCAAGATCGACGGCGACTTCCCCAACCACCATCCGGACCCGACGGTGCCGGCCAATCTGGAGGACCTGCGGCAACTGGTCGCGGAGCTGAAGCTGGACTTCGGAATCGCCTTCGACGGCGACGGCGACCGGATCGGCGCCATCGATGGGGAAGGGCGGATCGTCTGGGGCGACCAGCTTCTCGCAATCCTTGCCGAGCCGGTGCTGAAGGAGCTTCCCGGCGCCACCATCATCGCCGATGTGAAGGCGAGCCAGGCGCTATACGACCGCATCGCGGAACTGGGCGGCGAGCCGATGATGTGGCGCACCGGGCACAGCCTCATCAAGGCGAAGATGAAGGAAGTCGGCTCTCCGCTGGCGGGTGAAATGTCGGGCCATATCTTCTTCAAGCACCGCTGGTATGGCTTCGACGACGCGCTTTACGCGGCCGTCCGGCTGATCGAGGCGGTGGGCGAACTGGGCGGTTCGCTGACGGCGCTGAAGTCGGCGATGCCGGCCGTCGTCAACACGCCGGAAATGCGCTTTCCCTGCTCGGAGGAGCGCAAGTTCGAAGTGGTGAGCGAAGTGCTGGCCCGGCTTAAGGCCGCCGGCGCGCAGGTGAACGACACCGACGGGGCGCGGGTGAACACGGCCGACGGCTGGTGGCTGCTGCGCGCCTCCAACACGCAGGACGTGCTGGTGGCGCGGGCGGAAGCCGCGGATGAAGCCGCGCTGGAGCGGCTGAAGGCGGCGATCGACGCGGAACTGGCGCAGTCGGGCGTGGAGCGGGTGGAAGTCGGCCACTGATTTTGGCGCTGTGACTGACATTTTGCTGCATCGCACAATATGCGCTCTTGCATTCGTTGCAACGAAGCATTATTGTGCGATGCAGCAATAACAGGAGTGAGCTGCCGATGGCCGATGCCAAGCCTGCCCGGAAGAGTGCGCGGAAACCCGTGAAGACGGACGCGGCGGTTGCGCCCGTGCTGCGCGAGCCCGTTCCCGAGGCAAAGCCTGCCCCTGCAGCAAAGACGACGGTGCCGGAGGCTGCTGCAGCCTCCGTCGCGGTTGAAGCTTCTCCGCTTGCGCCTGCCCCCGTGGCTGTGGCGCCGAAGCCGGTTGCGCCGAAAAAGCCCGTGGCTGCAAAGGCCGTCAAGCCGGCGCCTGTCGCCAAGCCGACACCTGCCATCAAGCCCATAGCTGTCGCCAAGCCGACACCTGTCGTCCAGCCCATAGCTGTCGCCAAACCCATCGCTGTCGCCCAGCCGATACCTGCCGCGAAGCCGGCCCCAGAACCTGCCCCCAGGACGGCCGGCCCCGCCTTGCCTGCCGTCGCCCCAGCCAAGGATGTGCCGATGTCGACCAATGCTTTTGTGAAGCCGCTTGAAGCCGTTGTTCCGGCTGCCGAGAAGGCGGCTGCCGATTTCGTTTCCCAAACCCAGGCCGCTCAGGGCCAAGTGGCCGATAAGGTCAAGGAATATATGGAGAAGAACATGAAGACCATGACGGACATAACGGATTTCGCCAAGGGCAATGTCGAAGCGCTGATCGAAAGCGCCAAGGCCGCCGCCGCCGGCGCCGAAACGCTGACGACGCACTTCGTGGAAAACTCCAAGAAGTCGGCCGAGGAAGCCCAGGCCGCTTTCAAGAGCTTCACGACTGTCAAGAGCCCGAACGAGCTGCTGGCTGCTCAGAACGAGTTCGCCAAGGCGCAGTTCGACAAGGCCGTTTCCAACATGAGCCATTTCTCCGAAACCTGGCTGAAGCTGGCCGGCGAAGTGGTGCAGCCGATCTCCAACCGCATGGCGGTCGCCGCCGAGACGGTGAAGAAGTCGGTCGCGGCCTGAGCCGAAGACCCGATCAGGGAATTGCGGGCGGCGGGGGAAACTCCGCCGCCCTTTCCTTTTGCGCCGCCAGCAGAAACTCCACATTTCCCTCGGGTCCGGTGATGGGGGAAGGGGTGAGGCCCATTACCCGCCAGCCCCTGGTTTCCACCCATTGCGCCGCGGCATCGCAGACACGCCGATGCACCGCCGCATCGCGCACCACGCCGCCCTTGCCGACTTCGGCGCGGCCGGCCTCGAACTGCGGTTTCACCAGCGCCAGCAGATGCGCGCCCGGCTTCGCGAAATTCAGCGGCGCATCCAGCACCTTGGCCAGCGAAATGAAGCTGGCGTCGCAGACGATTATGTCCACCGGCTCGGGCACATGCTCGGCCGTCAGATGGCGGGCGTTCAATTGTTCCAGCACCACCACGCGGCTGTCCTGCCGCAGCTTCCAGGCGAGCTGGTTGGTTCCCACATCCACTGCGTAAACCTTCGCCGCACCGCGCGTCAGCAGCACGTCGGTGAAGCCGCCAGTGGAGGAACCGACATCCATCGCCACCGCGCCCGTCACGTCGATGGCGAAATGGGTGAGGCCATGATCCAGCTTCAGCCCGCCGCGCGAAACCCATGGATGGTCTTTTCCGCGCACCTCCAGCGCCGCGTCCTCGGCCAGCATTTCGCCGGCCTTGGCGAGCTTGCGCTCACCCACGAACACCAGACCCGCCATGATCAAAGCCTGTGCCCGGGAACGGCTTTCGGCGAACCCCAGGTCGGCAAGTAACTGGTCGGCACGGATTTTGCGGACGGTCAATTTCTTATTGCTGCCCGTCGCCGGTAACTTTCTGCAGAAGCGCGACCAGCAGTCTGTAAGCTGGGATCTGGCCTTTTCGCGCGGCGAGATAGCTCTCGTGGATTTCCCGTTTCAGGCCGGGATTGTCCTTGATGTCTTCATGAGCATTCAGGGCCAGATAGACGCGCTCCAGTTCATCGGCCTCCGTATCGGTCAGCGACCGCTGTTCTTCTTCCTGGGCTCCATAAGTGCTGATCCCGGCTTTCACGAGAATGTCGAGTTCGGTCGCTTGCGAAAGCTCGTCTACGGATTGAGTGGAAACCGTTCGCGATGTCAGCTTCCGGATCGTTTCGGAGTCGAGTTCCTCGACAAAGCGCAACAGGGAAACCGCTCCGCCAGCGCAATAGCGCAAGTCCGAGTTGTTCATTATTTCTGATACGCTCAAATAGAAGGTGCGCCATTTCTCATCCTTTTGGGCGAGGTTGGCGTCGGCTGTCTTGATGGCTTTCTGAATCACCAGAAGGCGGCCCGCCGGCCCTGTAAGGGCCTTAAACAGCGCCTCCTTCTCCAACTGGTAATCGAAGGCCGCAGGCGACGCCGGTTGGGAAACGGACAGAGCGGCAGTCCTGGAAATCATGATTTCCAATATGATGCGAATGCTCTGGATATCGTCGACCAGTTCGGTTTCGCGCTGATATTCGGCGCTCTGCATATAGGTCGCCAGAACCAGTCCGATCGTGCCGACAATCAGTGCGATTGCAGTGGTGATGGCGGAGCTGTTCGAACCATCCCCCATCAAATTCTTTCCGAAAGGAAAGAAGAGGATGGCCACGCCAATGAGCATCGCCGTGAGAGAAAGGAATAATATCAGCTTTGTGAGGGCTGGAACTGGCAGACGCATTTCATTTCTCCAACGGCTTCAGGCGGTCTGGAAAGCTGAAGCGAAACGGCAGCCCGTATCTCCTGGCCCTTTCCGATGGGTCTGTCTGCCAGGCGGATGCTTTCGCTAGGCCCGTGCGCCTTCGCTGACCTCCACGCTGTTGTGCCTGAGCGCGGTCAGCACCGTCTTCACGATTCCGGCCGCGTCCAGCCCGGCTTCGGCATATTGCTTCTCCGGCTTCTCATGCTCCTGGAAGATGTCGGGCAGGCGCATGGTGCGGATCTTCAGGCCATTGTCCGTCAGCCCCTCGTCCGATGCCAGCGTCAGCACATGCGCGCCGAAGCCGCCGACGGCGCCTTCCTCGATCGTCAGCACCACCTCATGCGTGGCGCACAGCTTGCGGATCAGCGCCTCGTCCAGCGGCTTGGCGAAGCGCATGTCGGCGACGGTGGTGGAAAGGCCCTTGGCGTCCAGCTCGTCGGCGGCCTTCAGCGCTTCGGCCAGGCGGGTGCCCAGCGACAGGATGGCCACCTTCTTGCCGTCCCGAACGATGCGGCCCTTGCCGATTTCCAGCTTTTCCGGCTTCGCCGGCAGCGGCACGCCCACGCCTTCGCCGCGCGGGTAGCGCACGGCGATGGGGCCGCCGTCATGCGCGTTCGCGGTGTGCACCATATGCACCAGCTCGGCCTCGTCGGCCGCCGCCATCACCACCATGTTCGGCAGCGTCGCCAGATAGGTGATGTCGAAGCTGCCGGCGTGGGTGCTGCCGTCGGCGCCCACCAGCCCGGCGCGGTCGATCCCGAAGCGCACGGGCAGGTTCTGGATGCAGACATCGTGCACCACCTGGTCGTAAGCGCGCTGCAGGAAGGTGGAATAAATGGCCGCCCAGGGGCGATAACCCTGCGCCGCCAGCCCCGCCGCGAAGGTGACGGCATGCTGCTCGGCGATGCCGACATCGAAGCAGCGCTCGGGGAAGGCCTTCTGGAACTTGTCGAGGCCGGTCCCCGACGGCATGGCGGCGGTGATCGCCACCACCCGCTGGTCTACCAGCGCTTCCGCCACCAGCGCGTCGGCGAACACCGAGGTGTAGCTGGGCGGGCCGCCGGGCGCCGGCTTGTGCTGCTTGCCGGTCACCACGTCGAACTTCACCACGCCATGATATTTGTCGGCCGCGGCTTCGGCCGGGGCATAGCCCTTGCCCTTCTTCGTCACGACATGGATCAGGCACGGGCCTTCGGCGGCGTCGCGGATATTTTCCAGGATCGGCACCAGCACGTCGAGATTATGCCCGTCGATCGGGCCGACATAATAGAAGCCCAGTTCCTCGAACAGGGTGCCGCCGGTGCCCAGCGTGCGGAAGAACTCGTCGGCGCGCTTGGCCGGGGCCTTCAGCGGCTCGGGCAGGGCCTTTTTCGCAAGCTGCCGCACCGCGTCGCGGATTTCGAGGAAGGTGTTGGAACTGTAGGCGCGCGCCAGATAGGCGGAAAGCGCGCCCACCGGCGGGGCGATCGACATGTCGTTGTCGTTCAGCACCACGATCAGCCGGTTGCCGGCCTCCCGCGCGTTGTTCATCGCTTCATAGGCCATGCCGGCGGACATGGCGCCGTCGCCGATCACCGCGATCGCCTTGCCCGGCGCGCCCGACAGCTTGTTGGCGATGGCGAAGCCCAGCGCCGCCGAGATGGAGGTGGAGCTGTGCGCCGCCCCGAACGGATCATATTCGGATTCCGAGCGCTTGGTGAAACCCGAAAGCCCGCTGCCCTGCCGCAGCGTGCGGATTCGGTCGCGCCGGCCGGTCAGGATCTTGTGCGGATAGGCCTGGTGGCCCACGTCCCAGATCAGCTTGTCGTCTGGCGTGTTGAACACATAGTGCAGCGCCGTGGTCAGCTCGACGACGCCGAGGCCGGCGCCCAGATGCCCGCCCGTCACGCTGACGGCGTCGATCATTTCCGCGCGCAGCTCGTCCGCCAGCTGGCGAAGCTGCTCGGGCTTCAGCCGCCGAAGCTCATGCGGTGTCGGTGCCATGTCGAGAAGGGGGGTCTCGGGCCGGCGATAGGGCGTCGCGTTGGGCGCGCCATTGTTGGCATCGGTCATGCCGCCGACTTACTCCGAACCGCGCTTCAGCAAAAGACCCTGTGTACCGGGGGCCGCCCGCTTTGCCTCAACTATTGCAGGCGCGGCACAGGCCAAGCAGCTCCAGCACCGGGCGGCGCGGGGCGAAACCGCCCAGCTCGGCGCGGGCGCGCATGTTCTTGGCCAGATTGTCGTCGTCTATATGGTCGATGCGGCCACAAGCTTCGCAGACCAGGAAGATGCAATCATGGGCGCAGGAGGGGTGGGTGTTCGCCACATAGGCGTTGCGGCTTTCCACCCGCTTGGCGAGATTGTGCTCCACGAAGAGGTCGAGGATCCGGTAGACGCTGTTCGCGGCGATCCGGCGCCCGGTTTCCGCCGACAGCCGTTCGGCCACGTCATAGGCGGAAACCGGCCGGCCGTCGCGGGCGAGGGCCTCGAACACCTGCGCGCGCAGATCCGTCCACTGCACGCCGCGCGCCACCAGTGCCGCGCGGGCGGCGTCGTTCAGGGCGCTGCTCCCCGGCTCCCAATGGCCATGTGGGGCGTGGCCTGGTGCGGCGTGGCTTGCGGAGGTCGCCATGGCGCTCAATTGTCTTTCGGCTTTTCGTCCGCTTTCTGGACGGCGGCGGTCTGCTCGGGCTTGCTGGGGCCGCGCTGGATGGCGGCCGCCAGCCGGTCGGCGGTGGGGCAGGGCGCCTTGCAAAGCGTCTTCACCCGCTCCAGATTCTCCTTCGCGCGGGACTTGGCGCCGCGCTCCACCAGCGCATTGCCCTGGAGTTCCAGCGCGTTGAGGTCGTTCGGGTCGATCTCCAGCGCTTCGCGATAATAGCGGACGGCGCGGCCGGGCAGGCCGTCCGCCTGCGCAGCGCGGCCGAGGCCGATATAGGCTTGGCGGTTGCGCGGATCGGCGGCGAGCGCCGCTTCGAAATGCTCGATCGCGGCGGCCGTGTTGCGGGCGTTCAACTGCGCGTCGCCGGCCTCAAGCTGCCTGAGCGAGAGGGGGGCGAGCTGGTTGTCGGGGAGGCCGCGCGCCGGGGCCGGGTCTGGAGCGGAGTCGCGCGGGCGAGCCGCATCGCTGGGGGCCGAGGCCATCAGCAAGGCAAGCGCCAGCGCCATTGCCCAATTGCGCTTGTTCAGCGTTGCGACCATTCCAATCCCTCTCCGTTCGATCCGCGCGATTCCAGTCCCGAACCGGGCGGACAGGGGTGCGAACCTAGCAGCTTCCGCCAAGGCTGGCGACGAAAAAGCCATCCGTGCCATCGCCTGCCGGGGAATAGGCCTGCTGCCCGGCCAGCTTCAGGCCCAGCCTTTCGCAAGCCTGCCTCGCCTGGTCCTCGCCTTCCGCCGGAAGCACCGAGCAGACGGCATAGACGAGGCGTCCGCCCGGCTTCAGCAGCGATGCCCCAAGCGCCATGAGCCGCGCCTGAACGACTAGCAGCCGTTCCAGCGACTGCGGCGTGAGCCGCCAGCGCAGTTCGGGGTTGCGGCGCCAGGTGCCGGTGCCGGAGCAGGGGGCGTCCACCAGCACCAGATCGGCGGCGCCGGCCAGGTCGGCCAGGGCTTCCGCCTCCCGTCCGGGGTTCAGCAGCCGGGGTTCGACGAAATTCTGCAGGCCGGCCCGTTCCAGCCGGGGGCGCATCGCCTGCAACCGCCCGCGGTCGGTGTCGGATGCGACCAGCCGGCCTTCGCCGCGCATGTCGGCGGGCAGCGCCAGCGTCTTGCCGCCGGCGCCGGCGCAGAGATCGACGACCGTTTCGCCGGGCATGGCGCGGGCGGCGGCGGCCACGAACTGGCTGCCCGCGTCCTGCACTTCGATGGCGCCGCTTTGCATCAAGGGATGCCGTTCCAGCGGCAGCGGCTCTTCCAGCCGGAGGCCGAGCGGAAGGCTGGATATGGGTTTGCCGCCCAGTTCGGCTGCCACTTCGGCCGGATCGGCTTTCAGCGCGTTCACCCGCAGGTCGAGCGGGGCGCGGGCGATCAGCGCCTGCGCTTCCCGGTCGAGAGCGGCGCCGAAGCGCCTTTGCAGTTGCGGCCGCAGCCATTCCGGGAAGAGGCCGGGCTTTCCGCGCGGCTCCCCCACTTCGGGTAGGGCGGGGGCGTGCGGGCTGCCGTCGAACAGGGGCAGCAGGTCGGGGCGCGGGCCTTCCGCCAGCGCCAGCATCAAGGCGCGGCCGGAGGGTGGGCGATCGGCGGAAAAGCGGATGGCCTGGAACAGCAGTTCGCGCACCGCCGCCCGGTCCTTCGAACCCGCGTAGCGGCGGCTGGCGAAATAGCGCTGCGCCAGCGTGTCGGCGGCGGCGCCATTGGAACCGGCGGCGGCGATCGCCTCGTCCAGTATCTCGATGGCGGCCTGCAGCCGCGCCGGGTCGCGCATCAGCGGGTGGGGTAGTTGGGCGCTTCCCGCGTGATCGTCACATCATGGACGTGGCTCTCGCGCAGGCCGGCGTTGGTGATCTGCACGAAATGCGCCCGCTGCTTCAGGTCCGCCAGCGTGGCGGCGCCGGTGTAGCCCATGGCGGCCTTCAGCCCGCCCACAAGCTGGTGCAGCACGTCCCGCGCCGGGCCTTTATAGGGCACCTGGCCTTCGATCCCCTCGGGCACCAGCTTCAGCTGGTCCTTGATGTCCTGCTGGAAATAGCGGTCGGCGCTGCCGCGCGCCATGGCGCCGACAGAGCCCATGCCGCGGTAGCTTTTGTAGGCGCGGCCCTGATAGAGGAAGGTTTCGCCCGGCGCTTCCTCGGTGCCCGCCAGCAGCGAGCCGATCATCACCGCGCTGGCGCCCGCCGCCATCGCCTTGGCGATGTCGCCCGAAGTGCGCAGGCCGCCGTCGGCGATCACCGGAATGCCCAGCTTCTCGGCGGCTTCCACCGTGTCCATCACCGCCGTCAGCTGCGGCACGCCGACGCCCGCCACCACCCGCGTGGTGCAGATGCTGCCCGGGCCGATTCCCACCTTGATCCCGTCGGCGCCGGCGTCGATCAGCGCTTTCGCGGCCTCGGCGGTCGCCACATTGCCGGCGATCACCTGCGCATGGTTCGAGCGCTGCTTCAGCTTGCGCACCGCTTCCGACACCTGCCTCGAATGGCCGTGCGCGGTGTCGACGACGATCAGGTCGCATTCGGCGTCCACCAGCGCCGCCGAGCGCTCGAAGCCGGTGTCGCCCACGGTGGTGGCGGCGGCGACGCGCAGGCGCCCGGCCGAATCCTTGGTCGCGTCCGGATAGGTGACGGCCTTTTCCATATCCTTGACGGTGATGAGGCCGACGCAGCGGCCGGCGTCGTCCACCACCACCAGCTTCTCGATCCGGCGCTGGTGCAGAAGCCGGCGGGCTTCCTCCTGCGAGACCCCGGCCCTGACGGTGGCGAGGTTGGAGCGGGTCATCAACTCGGCGACGGGTTGCAGCTTGTTTTCCGCGAAGCGCACGTCGCGGTTGGTCAGGATGCCGATCAGCTTGCCCGGCTGGCCGGGCTCGGAAGGCTCCACCACCGGAATTCCGGAAATGCGGTGGCGCGCCATCAGCTCCAGCGCCTCGCCCAGCGTCTGGTCGGCGGTCATGGTGATGGGGTTCACCACCATGCCCGACTCGAAGCGCTTCACCTGGCGCACGGCCTCCACCTGCTCGGGGATCGTCAGGTTCCGGTGCAGCACGCCGATGCCGCCGGCCTGCGCCATCACGATCGCCATCTGCGCTTCCGTCACCGTGTCCATCGCCGAGGAGAGCACCGGGATGGCGAGGCGGATCTCGCGGGTGATCCTGGTCGAGGTGTCGGCCTGGGATGGCAATACCGTCGATTCCTGCGGAACCAGCAGCACGTCATCGAAAGTGAGGCCGAGCCGGATTGTCATATGCGCCTGTCTTCCCTTGCCTGCCGTCAGACTTCCCTTGCCTGGCGGCAGGGCGATTGTCTGTAATGGAAGAGGGGCGGGCCTGTCGGCCCGCCCCTTCCTTGCTTCCAGCCCTTAGCCCTGGTTGCCGAGCCAGATAAGATAATATTTCGCGAGCTGGTTTCGAGGGGCTCCCGAAACCGCCTTCAGCGCGGCTTCGGCCCCGGCCTTGTCGCCGGTCTTGCCCAGCGCGAAACCGAGGCGGGTGTTCACGGTATCGGCATCGACGCCGCCCTTTTCCAGCGCCATCTTGTAGAGCGCGGCGGCCTTCGCATATTCGCCATAGCCGAGATAGGCGTCGGCGGTGCCGAGCGCGGTGCGGCCGGTCTTCGAGGCGGCCGATTCCTTTTCCAGGCCGGCGAGCGAGGCCTTGTCGGAGGCGACCTTGGGGTTCACCGCCGCCTGCAGCTCCTTCACCAGCGGCTTGCCGGTCTGCAGCGCGCCCTTGGAAATGCCTTCGTCCAGCACCGACTTGGATTCGCCGGGGAAGCCGCGAAGGGCCGCCGTCTCGGCATATTCGGCATAGTCGCGCTCGCCCGTCAGCGCCGCATTGGCGCGCATCAGGCGCAGGATGTCGAGATTGCCCTGATCGTCGAACTTGCCGCTGTCGCGGAAGATCACCAGCACGTCGCGCCAGTTGGTGGCGCCCGGATAGGCCTGCAGCAACTGCTCGCTGGTGGTGACGATCTCGGCCGGCAGCTTCTTGTCATAGGCGATGGCCAGCGCCCGGCGATACCAGCTTTCGTCGGCCTTCTGCCCGGCGGCGGCCTTGGCGGCGATCGCCTGGTTCAAGGTGGCGACGGCCTTCTGCTCCTGGCCCTGCCGGCGCTGGATTTCCGCCACTTCCACCATCAGATCGTAGTCGCTGGGGTTGGCGGCGATCACCCGCTCGAACTCGGTCGTCGCCTTCTGATAGTCGTTGCGCTGCAGCGCCAGTGCGCCGAGGTTGCGGCGGAACTTCAGCTCTTCGGCCGGATCGAGGCGGCCGGTGGCGATGGCGCCTTCCAGCGACTTTTCGATGAGCGCATTGTCCTTCAGCGCGATCGCCGAATTGAGGCGGAGCATGGCGATCATATAGGCGTCGTCGGCATTCTTGTCGGCCACGGCGTCCGCCTGGTCCAGCACCGCCAGCGCGCCCTGCGCGTCGCCCGCCTGCTGCTTCTTCTGCGCGTCGGCCAGCAGCGGCTGCACCTTCTTCGAGAATTTGTAGCTGGGCGCCTTCTGCGCCAGCGCGGCCTGCGGCGCGGTGGCTGCGACCAGGGCCGCAAGCGCCATCGCGGTGGAGCCCCCAAGAATCTTCCTCATGCCCACTCTCCTATTGGCCCTCTGCCGGGCACATTGACCATATGGCCGACGGATTTCCGCCTCCGCCGGTTTCGCAACGCTGAACGCGCTTCGCACCGCCGGGGCGGAATCGTCAAGCATTGCCGCGCGCAAAGCCATTATATGGCCTTTATGCAGCAACGGCCTGCCGTGTCTCAACCCGTCCGATGGCCCGCGGTTCCCGAAACAGTTGCGGCGGGCGGCGATGGGGCTTTCGCAGCCGCGCCGGCGGGGCTAAGGCGGCGCGCATGTCTAGCAACCCCAATGCGCCCGACGCGCGCCGCCGGCGTTCCGCCGCGCGGCTGGCAGCCGTCCAGGCGCTTTACCAGCAATCGGTGGCCGGCACGGCCACGCCGCGCCTGCTGAACGAATTCCACAACCATCGCCTCGGCGCGGAAATCGAAACGGACGAGGGCGAGGACCGCCTGACCGACGCCGACCGGCCCTTCTTCGACGATCTGGTGTCCGGCAGCCTCGCCCGCGCCGATGAGCTGGACGAGACCATCACCCGCTTCCTGGGCGCCGGCTGGTCGCTCGACCGGCTGGACCGGCTGATGCTGCAGATCCTGCGCTGCGGCGCCTATGAGATGCTGGCGCGGCCGGATGTGCCGCGCGCGGCGGTGGTGTCGGAATATGTCGATGTGGCGCACGCCTTCTACGAAGCGCGCGAGGCCGGCTTCGTGAACGCGCTGCTCGACCGGCTGGGCAAGAGTGTCCGCGCCGAGTGACGCCGGCGGCGGAGGGCTGGAGGATGGCCTTCTCGCCACGCTCCGGGCGCTGGCGACGCACAAGGCCGCGCGCGGCCTGACGGACGATTGCGCCATCCTGGACTGGCCGCTGGGCCTGCAACTGGTCGCCACCCACGACATGCTGGCCGAAGGCGTGCATTTCACGCCGCATTGCCCGCCGGCGGACATCGGCTGGAAGCTGGTGGCGGTGAACCTGTCGGACCTCGCCGCCAGCGGGGCGCGGCCGGTCGGGCTGCTGCTGGGCGCCGGCATTGGCGATGGGCGCGGCCTCGAATGGGCGCGGGAGCTGCTGCGCGGCGTGGGGCAGGCGGTGGAACGCTATGGCGTGCCGCTGCTGGGCGGCGACACCATCCGCAGCGGCCCCGCGAGCGTGCTGTCGCTGACGGCGCTGGGCTCCGTGCCGCCCGGCGCGGCGCTGGAACGTGGCGGGGCTTCCGTCGGCGACGATCTGTGGCTGAGCGGGGATATCGGCGCGGCTGGCCTAGGGCTTCGGGTGGCGCTGGGTGAAAGCTTCGGCGACGCGGACGCGGCGCTGCTGAAACGCTACCGGCGCCCCATGCCGCGCCTGGCGCTGGGGCAGGCGCTGAGGGGGCTTGCCAGCGCGGCGATGGATGTCTCGGATGGGCTGCTGATCGACGCCTCGCGGCTGGCCGCCGCATCGGGGCTCCGCGCCGATCTTCGCTCGGCCGATATCCCGCTTTCGGACATGGTGCTGGCCGCAGCCGTTCCGGTCAGCGAACTGGCGGCGCTGGGCGACGATTATGAACTGCTGTTCGCGGCCCACCCTGGCCGCCGCCACGAGGTGGAGGATGCAGCTGCCGCGGCCCGAACCCCTGTCCACCGCATCGGCCGGCTGCAAGCCGGTGCAGGACTGCTGCTGGACGGCGCCTTGCCCCCGAAGCTGGGCTATCAGCATCGGTGAGCCGTGCGCGCCCTGCGGCGGGTTGCGCAAGGCCCGGCTCTTTGCCACAGTCCGTGCCTCAAATCCGGCGGGTCATTCCCAGCCGGTCCCACACGGGCCGTCCCTTGGGAGGGGGGCGACCCCATGCAAGGGGTTAGGGGAGAGACATGGATTTTGTCGTAATCGCCATCCTGTGCGGCATCGCGGCCGTGCTTTATGGCCTTGTCACCACAAGGGCCGTGCTGGCGGCGCCCGCCGGCAATCCGCGCATGCAGGAAATCGCCGCCGCCATCCAGGAAGGGGCAGGGGCCTATCTCAGGAAGCAATATGGCGCCATCGCCATCGTCGGCGTCGTCGCGCTGGTGCTGGTCTATCTGTTCTTCGGCCTGTATCCGGCCATCGGCTTCCTGATCGGCGCCCTGCTTTCGGGCGTCACCGGCTTCATCGGCATGAACATCTCGGTCAGGGCCAATGTGCGCACGGCGGAAGCGGCGCGGCAGGGCCTGCAGGCCGGGCTGACGCTGGCGTTCCGCGCCGGGGCGATCACCGGCCTGCTGGTGGCCGGCCTCGCGCTGCTGGCGATCGCCGGCTATTACTGGTTCCTCACCTCGGGGCTGGGCCATGCCATCGACGACCGGGTGGTGATCGACAGCCTCGTCAGCCTGGCGCTGGGCGCGTCGCTGATCTCGATCTTCGCCCGTCTGGGCGGCGGCATCTTCACCAAGGCGGCGGATGTGGGCGCCGATCTGGTGGGCAAGGTGGAAGCCGGAATCCCCGAGGACGATCCGCGCAACCCGGCCGTCATCGCCGACAATGTGGGCGACAATGTCGGCGACTGCGCCGGCATGGCCGCCGACCTCTTCGAAACCTATGTGGTGACGGTGGGCGCCACCATGGTGCTGACGGCGCTGCTGGTGGGCGGCGAGTATCTCGGCCAACTGATGGCGCTGCCGCTGCTGGCGGGCGGAGTCTGCATCCTCACCTCGATCCTCGGCACCTATTTCGTGAAGCTGGGGTCTTCGAAGAACATCATGGGCGCGCTCTACAAGGGCTTCGTGGTGTCGGCGCTGGCTTCCATCCCGGCGCTGTTCTTCGCCACTCGCCTGATCTTCCCTGACATGTCGGCGGTGGTCGGCGGGCAGGCGGCGGACGGCAGCGGCGGCTTCACGCCGATGGACCTCTTCTGGTCGATGCTGGTGGGCCTTGCCGTCACCGGGCTGATGGTGTGGATCACCGAATATTACACCGGCACCAACTATCGCCCGGTGCGGTCGATCGCCAAGGCGTCGGAAACCGGCCATGGCACCAACATTATCCAGGGCCTTGCCATTTCGCTGGAGGCGACCGCGCTGCCGACGCTGGTGATCTGCGCCGGCATGATCACCGCCTACCAGTTCGCCGGGGTGATCGGCATCGGCTTCGCCGCCACGGCGATGCTGGCGCTGGCCGGCATGGTCGTCGCGCTGGACGCTTATGGCCCCGTCACCGACAACGCCGGCGGCATCGCCGAAATGGCGGGCCTGGAAGGCGAGGTGCGCGAGCGCACGGATGCGCTGGACGCGGTGGGCAACACCACCAAGGCCGTCACCAAGGGCTATGCCATCGGCTCGGCGGGCCTTGCCGCGCTGGTGCTGTTCAACGCCTATACGGCGGACCTCGGCAAGTTCTTCTCGGGGCTTACCGTCGATTTCTCGCTGTCCAACCCCTATGTCATCGTCGGCCTGCTGATCGGCGCCCTGCTGCCCTATATCTTCGGGGCGATGGGGATGACGGCGGTCGGCCGCGCGGCCGGCGCCGTCGTCGAGGAAGTCCGCAGCCAGTTCCGCAACAACCCCGGAATCATGGCCGGCACTTCCAAGCCGGACTATGCGCGGACGGTGGGGCTGGTGACGCAGGCGGCGATCAAGGAGATGATCATCCCTTCGCTGCTGCCGGTGCTGGCGCCGATCCTCGTCTATTTCGTCATCACGGCGGTGGCGGGGCAGGCCAATGGCTTCGCGGCGCTTGGCGCGCTGCTGCTGGGGGTGATCGTGTCGGGCATCTTCGTCGCCATCTCGATGACGAGCGGCGGCGGCGCCTGGGACAATGCCAAGAAATATATCGAGGACGGCCATCATGGCGGCAAGGGGTCGGAGGCGCACAAGGCGGCCGTGACCGGCGATACCGTGGGCGATCCTTACAAGGATACGGCCGGGCCTGCGGTCAACCCGATGATCAAGATCAGCAATATTGTGGCTTTGTTGCTGCTGGCGGCACTGGCCGGTTGAAGGCGGCCGCGATTAGTGCGCAGCACTAACTCGCGGACTCGCCGAAAACCCGGCCGGCAAGCGAAGTGTCAGGGGGCTTTTGCCCCCTGACACTTC
>NZ_JAKLSQ010000023.1 GCF_022014495.1 Sandaracinobacteroides sayramensis | reverse complement strand
AAGGAAAACAAAAATGAATCCTGGACACCTTCGCATTATCGCGTCCTCGCGATTAGCTGTCATTCATGGAAACCTGGACGCGGCGATGGAAGCCGCCAACATCACCGGCAGCGAGGGGACGCTGAACCGGCAGGCCAAATCCGCCGCCCGTTCGGCCTTTGAAAGCACCAAGCAGCGCTTCTTTGGCCATCTGCTGACCTCCATGAAAACCCCGACCCTGATCCGGTCCATCGAGGCCGATCTGGAAGCGGGCCATGCCGCCGTCATCCAGATCGTCTCGACTGGCGAAGCCCTGATGGAACGGCGGCTGTCCGAGATCCCGACCGAGGAATGGAACGATATTTCCGTCGATGTCACGCCGAGGGAGTATGTCGGCTCGTATTTGCAGCATTCCTTCCCGGTGCAGCTCTATGAACCCTTCACCGATGGCGAGGGCAACCTGTCGTCACGCCCCGTCTTCCGCGATGGTCAGCCGGTGAAATGCCGTGAAGCCGTGGCGCGGCGCGACGAGATGCTGGAGCAGCTGGGTTCGCTTCCGCCTGTCCCCGGAGCGCTCGACCAGATCGTGCAGCGCTTCGGCACGGATATTGTGGCGGAGGTCACGGGCCGCTCACGCCGGATCGTGCGCAAGGGTATTGGAGCAGCGGCCCACCTAGCCGTCGAGAACCGTGCGCCTTCTGCCAACCTTGCCGAGACTTCGGCCTTCATGGATGATCAGAAGCGCATTCTGGTCTTCTCGGATGCCGGTGGCACGGGGCGCAGCTATCACGCCGAACTCTCGGCGCGAAACCAGCGGCTGCGCGTGCATTACCTGCTGGAGCCAGGCTGGAAGGCAGATGCCGCCATTCAGGGGCTGGGCCGCACCAACCGCACCAATCAGGCGCAGCCGCCGCTCTTCCGGCCCATCGCCACGGATGTCAAAGCCGAGAAGCGCTTCCTTTCGACCATCGCCCGCCGCCTCGACACGCTGGGCGCGATTACACGCGGCCAGCGCCAGACAGGCGGTCAGGGGCTGTTCCGTCCCGAGGACAATCTGGAATCCGCCTATGCCCGCGATGCGCTGCGCCAGCTCTATCTGCTGATCGTGCGCGGGAAGGTCGAGGGATGCTCGCTCGAACGGTTTGAATCCGCCACCGGCCTGAAGCTGATGGACAGCACCGGTGTGAAGGACGAACTGCCGCCGATCACCACCTTCCTCAACCGCCTGCTGGCGCTGACCATCGAATTGCAGGGCATCCTGTTCTCGGCCTTCGAGCAGCTTCTGCAGGCACGGATCGACGGAGCAATCGCATCCGGCACCTATGATATGGGGCTGGAGACGCTGAAGGCCGAAAGCTTCATCGTCACAGACCGGCAGGTCATCCACACCCATCCGGGCACCGGCGCGGAAACCCGGCTCCTGACGCTCACCGAGCGCAAACGCAATCAGCCGGTTACGCTCAATGCCGCCCTGGCGGAACTGGATGATCCCCGCGCAAGATTGCTCATCAACGAGCGATCCGGTCGCGCTGCCGTTCAGGTCCCGACCACCAGCGTCATGCTGGATGATGGTGAGATCGAAAGGCGCGTGCGGCTGATCCGGCCGATGGAAGCGATGAACATTCCGGTGCGGGCGATGGGCGAGACCCATTGGATCGAGGCTGACCGTGCCGCCTTCACCACAGCCTGGAAGGCGGAACTGGCCCAGGTGCCGGAGTTCACCGACAGCATCCTGCATATGGTGACAGGGCTACTTCTGCCGATCTGGAAACGCCTGCCTCAGGACTCCGCCCGGGTCTATCGGCTCCAGACCGACGAGGGCGAACGCATCATCGGTCGCCGGGTATCGCCGGCCTGGGCCGCCAATGCTTCGACCAGTGGCGTCACCAACAGCCTGACACCGGATGCCGCCTATGCCGCGCTGATCGAAGGTCGCACGATCCTTGATCTCGCCGAAGGGCTGCAACTGCGCCGCGTCCGCGTCATGGGCGCCAACCGGATCGAACTGACCGGCTTTACCGATGCGATGCGTGACCGGCTGCGAGCCTATGGCCTCTTCAGTGAGATCATCTCGTGGAAACTGCGCTTCTTCGTGCCCGTCGATGCAACGGGGCCGGAGATCATCGGCAAACTGCTTGACCGCTTCCCGGTTGAGCGCATCGGTGAGCGGGAGGCCGTATAATGGCGCGTCTCAACGCTTCCGAACTGGCGCAGCGTCTCGGCCGACAGGCCGAGGCGGTGTGCCGCCATTATCTCTCCAATGGCCGCAAACAGGGCAATTACTGGCAGGTTGGCGATGTCCGAAACACGGCGGGCCGCTCCATGTTCGTCCGGTTGCACGACAGCGTGAAAGGCATTGCCGGTAAATGGCAGGACTCGGCCACGGGGGAATATGGCGATCTGCTAGACGTGATCCGGGACTCGCTCGGTCTGATCGATTTCACAGACGTTGCCGAAGAAGCCCGGCGCTTCCTCAGCCTGCCGCATCCTGAACCGCAGCCGCCATCCCGTCAGTTCCGCCCGCCAGCACCATCGGGATCATCGGAGGCCGCACGCCGACTCTGGCGCATGACACAGCCGCTGCTTGGCAGTACCGCAGAAGCGTATTTACGCGGACGCGGGATGACGGATTTACGCCAAACCGCAAATCTGCGTTTCCATCCCAACTGCTACTGGCGGCCCGAGGACGATGCCCCGACGCAGGCCTGGCCCGCCATGATCGCCGCCGTCACCGACTTCGATGGCAGGATCACCGGCGCGCACCGCACCTGGCTGGCCCCGGACGGTTCCGGCAAGGCACCTGTCGATCCGCCAAGGAAGGCAATGGGCGACCTGCTCGGACATGCGGTTCGTTTCGGTGATGCGCAGGATGTCATGGCAGCAGGGGAAGGTATCGAAACCATCCTGTCACTGCGTCAGGCTCTGCCCACCATGCCGATGGTTTCCGCACTCTCGGCCGGACATCTCGCCGCTATTCTATTCCCGCAGCAACTGTGCAGGCTCTATATCGTCCGTGATAACGATCCGGCAGGGAACAGCGCCCGCGATAGCCTGGTGGACCGGGCGCACGAGGTCGGAATCGAGACCATCACGCTCTCGCCCATGATGGGGGACTTCAACGAAGATCTCGTAACTCATGGGCTGGATGCCGCTCGAGCAGAGATCCGGGTGCAAATCGCCCCCGAGGACGTCAGCCGCTTCATGGCTTCAATAGCATAGCCGGTACGGGGCCGTGATCGGGGGCGTTCCGATCCGGTCATGCGCGCAGGCTGCCTGTCATCAGCAGAGGACCGCGCCTTGGCCTTCCGAGAGGGCGATCGGCCCACAAACACTCCGGTCAGGCAATGGCGGCGCCCGACTGATTTCCGTCGGCGGCGGAGCCGCCTTTACAGCGCGAAACAAATCAGCCGGGCTTTGCCATCAAGGCACTCGCCAGAGGCTCGCGCTGCCAGACCGGAGCGCCCGTGGGCTTGTCTCGCCATGAAGGCCGCGACGGTCGCGGTCCAAATGACGGAAGCATCCCATGTACGCGAACGACGATTTCGAACCCGATCACAGCACGTCCCCGACTGGCCATGCCATCGAAGAACTCGAACTCTACGGCTACCGCCCCTCGGAAGACGAGGCCGATCCCCGGATCACACCCGAAGATCACGTCATCCTGGGCGCAGTCTCCGACATCTTCGACGCTCTGATTTCCACCATGGCCGATACCAGCCTCGATTTCGACCTCGACGAAATCCTCTGGTCCACCGTCAACACCTTCCACCGCGCTGTCGAGCGGATCGAGACCAAACTCGACGATAACGAGCAGGCACAGAAGCGCCTTCAACGCGAACAGGACGGCAGCGAGGTCAAATCCGTCCAGCTCGAAACCCTGATCGGCGCGGGCCAAAGCCTGATCGAGCGCCGCGACAGCATGGAAACCTTCCGCGATACCGCCGCCGACATCTATCTGCGCACCACCGGCACGCCATGGTCGCAACGCTCCGGCTCACGGGTCAACCATCGCCAGATGACCTCGGCCATGATCGACAGCCGCGACTTCATCGCCGCAAAACGCCGGGCCGACAACGAGGTGCTGCTGCCCGCCGGACCGAAGATCGCCTTCTCGGGCGGAGACACCACCGATCACCGGACGATCTGGGCCAAGCTCGATCAGGTCCACGCCAAGCACCCGGACATGGTGCTGATGCATGGCGGATCGCCCAAGGGCGCGGAACGCATCGCCGCCACCTGGGCCAATAACCGCAAGGTCGCACAGGTCGCCTTCAAACCCGACTGGGCAAAACATGCCAAGGCAGCACCCTTCAAGCGCAACGACCAGATGCTCGGCATCATGCCAATCGGGGTCATCATCTTCCCCGGTACGGGCATTCAGGACAACCTGGCCGACAAGGCCCGCAAGATGGGCATCCCGGTTTATCGCTTCGGGACCGGCAGCGCGTGAGCGCTGCCTTTCCACTTCATCATGAGCATGACAAGAGCGCCCGCCGATCATTCCATGTCGCTCAGACAGGCATACTCATGCTATATGTCGCAGTGCGCCGTGGTGGTGGTGGAAGGCGCGACCGTCCAACTTTTTGCACGGAGACACCACCATGATCGTTCTCGGAATCCTCGTTTCCATCGCGGCTATAGGCACGATGTGCTGGCTTCTGTTCAATCTCGCCGTTTTTGCTCTGCCGTTCTTTATCGGTCTGAATGCAGGCACCTGGGCCTATGGCACGGGGGCTGGCTGGTTCGGCGGCATCGTTGTCGGTCTTCTCGCCGCCGGTTTGACACTGGCCGTCGGTCAGGGCCTGCTCATGCTGGTCCGCCCGGTCTGGGCGCGGCTGCTGATTGCTCTGGCCTTCGTCGCTCCGGCGGGTATGGCCGGGTTCTATGCCACGCTTGGCATCGTCAAGCATATGATGCCGTCTGATACATGGCAGCTCATCTTCTCGGTGGTCGGAGCGGTGGCGGTGAGCGTGACGGCGTTCCTGCGCGTTGCGGGCATGGCGGCAACCGACCAGGCGAACGACGGCTTTGCACGCACCTGAACCACAATGATCCGTTGATGGCGACCAGAAGCAGTGCGGATTATCTTCCATCTTCGTCAGAAAAATGGTGGCAGACAGCGACTAGGCATCGGATCAGCTTGAGGCACAGACGCGGCCCATAGGAGCGCAAAACGGTCAGCGCCAGCGTTGTGGGCTAACCAGAACCCGGTTGGGGGCAATGCCGGTAGAACAGGCCCGAAAAAGAGATGCGCATGGCCTGAGACGCAGGGCGACAAGCAAGGCCGGTGTTACCCGTCTGGTCATCATGATGGGCCTCAAGATTGCCACGTCTCCGTTCAGCCCCCGTGTCTCGACCGCTCCAAACGGCCTCTTCAATGGCCTGATCTGGCCGAAGAACAGCGCGATGCGCTTCGACCGCTTTAGCGCAACAGCGTCGTCACAACTTTCTTCCCCTGACGGCAGAGCCGCCATTCCGCGCGGAACAAGAAAGTTTCTCCTGTGCTGTCCAGCCCCCAAAGGGGGTGCGCCAGCGTTCGTCTCCGGCCGGTCGATCGCCATAGAGGCCGCAATGGTGCGGGCTCGGAAACGGAAAACGGAGACTTAAAATGGCAACCATCGGCACCTTCAAGAAGACCGGCTCGAACGACTTCACCGGCGAAATCGTCACCCTCAGCGTCCAGGCTAAGGGCGTGCGCATCGTTCCCGACCTGCGCGCCACCGGCGAGAACGCCCCCAGCCACCGGGTCCTGGTCGGCCGCGCCGAAATCGGCGCCGCCTGGTCCAAGCGCTCCAACGAGGGCCGCGACTATCTGGGCCTCAAGCTGGACGATCCGAGCTTCAACGCCCCGATCTACGCCAACCTCTTCGATGACGAAGAAGGCGAAACCTTCTCCCTCATCTGGTCCCGCCCCAACGGTCGCCGCAGCGACTGAAGCGCGGAACAAAGGCCCCGACCGCAAGGTCGGGGCCTTTCTCATACCCGCAGGAAAGCCGTCACGCCCACCGCAACTGCTACACCCGGTTCTCCGCCCGCTCCAGCTTGGCGCGGACCTGCCCGAAATGGGCGGCCGCCTTGTCGCCCTGCGGGCCGCGCGCTCGTCTGCGCCGGAACCGCGCAGTCGCGCGTTTCCGCCATTCGGCTTGGATCACTGACACGGGAATGTCGTCAGGGTGTCTCCCATGTGATGCGCAACAGTGCTAACGAGAGATTCTTTAATGGATTGATCAGGTTAGGCGATCCACTTATCGCGTTAGATACGCTACCGCAAAACCATTCAATACCGCAGCCTTTTCAGGTCGGACGTGGCCTTGTGCCCTTCGGCTTTGGGAGGACGCGCCATGCAGAGCATAGATTGGCGTACTCCGGCGGCCTATAAACGCATTAAAGACCTTCCGCCCGCCGGTTTCGCCTGGGAATATCTTCGTCGCAACGAAGACTATCGCCGTGACGTCGAGAGACTCGCGCAGAGGAGAGAACCCGCGGGAGATGAGGTTGACGCCTTTGCTTCCCGCTGGGGGGTGCGATTTCGCACACGACCCCGACGCGCAGCCTGACGGCGCACCGCCTTTCTGGTCGCCGCATTTCAATCCGCAGGCCATTACTCTGTCACCGGTCGAGCAGAACGATCCCGATGGCGGGCGGCTTGTCGCTCTCGCACATCTCGATGGCCTGATCCTACGTCGCGCGCCGGATGGCTGGCACGCAATCTGGCGTATCGGTGGGATGGAGCATCAATTCTGGCTGCCGCAGGGCGCGATCGATGCGGCAGCTTTCTATGCTGCAATCCTGCCTATGGACGAGTTCATGGAATTGCGCGCCCATGCTGCCCGCCGCCTCTGGCGGTGCCTGACAGGCCGCTCTCCGGGCCCGGATATTCGCACCATGCCAGCGCAGCTTCGGCAATGGCACCTTCTGTCGCTACGGGCGCTGGACGCACGGCTACACGGCGAAAGCTATCGCGCCGTTGCCGAAGTCCTACTCGGCTTCCGTGGCAACAAGGAAGAATTCGAGACTGATCCGCGCAAGAATAAGGCACGTCGTCTTGTTTCCCACGGCATCAGGATGATGCGCGGGGGCTATCGGCTACTTTTGCATTATCCGGTAAAGCTAGGTCCGCGCTCAAAGGGCAAATGAGGCTGTCTCACCGATTCCTGTTTGCCGCAGCCTGTTCCAGTATTTGCCTGTAACCTTCCCGCGACAGCCATTGGGCGCGTTCCAGATGGCTCTGCCAGCATCGCCGGGTTAGCATCTCATCTGATGCCGGATCGCGGTGCAGAACAATTCGCGCCACTTCCTTCCAGTCCGCATCCTCGGCCTTGGCGTCGAGAAGGCGCAGATAGGTCACGAAATGCTGCTCGTCATAGGCGGTCATGACATTGCCGGACGGCGCTAGATCATCCACATCGGGATCAAGTTCGACGGGTGCTTTCACGGTTATTCCCCTTCTTTCAGAAGAGTTTCTGCGGTTCGCCCCCGCAATAAAACTCTCTGACTCCTGGTGATCGGGGAGTTAGTAACCGTGTTGAACGGCCCCATGGCCTTTAGCTGGAAAGCCTGTTGCATACGCCACAGGCTCCCCGACCATAGGGTCAAGGAGTGTGGTGCCGTCACGGCCGACACCAACCGTCAACAGGGGTTACTAAGCCCCGGAGCAGTGCGTCTGCTCCATCTGCATTCATAGCCGAACTGCGCGCGGATGTCTTGAGCGAATCCGCATCGGTCTCCCTGAGTTGCTGAAATCTCACGTCTTTTCGCGCTGACATAGCCCCTTTCGGGGTGCCGTCTGCGCATAGGCGCAAATGCGGCACGCTACACGCCGCCGATCACTTCCCATGGTTCGCCATAGCGCGCCGCCGTCTCCGGCAGCCGCATCCACCTGACGAACCGGAGGTGATCTCATGGCCGAGCGCCGCAACACGGAAATGCCACCGCGCATGCTGCGCACTCAGGAAGCGGCACGTTTCCTCGGTATTTCTCTTCGCACACTGGAAAAACACCGGACCTACGGGACCGGCCCGACCTATCGCAAAATCGGTGGCCGGGTTCTCTACACGGTCGAAGATCTTCAGTCCTGGGCTGACATCGGCACGCGCAAATCCACCAGTGACGAGGGCGCCGGCACGGTCTTTCCGGCGCGCCCCCTGACGCCTGAAGAGCGGAGCAAGCTCTGAATGCGGCGCGTCGATCACCCTGACGCCCTGCGGCGAGAAGGCGGCAGCGAGCGCAGCCACCTCGATCCCTTCGTGGTAGCAACCGGCGATGCCAGTCCGCGCGACCAGCGCGATCTGATGGAACGGCCTTTCTTCTCGCTGGCGAAGACGCCGCGCACGAAGCCCATCCTCTACAAGACCGCGGATGTCGAGGTGCAGGTGTTCGGGATGCCCGAACACGGCATGGCGACGATCTGGGATGCTGATGTGCTGATCTGGGCTGCAAGCCAGATCGTCGCCGCCGAAAACAACGGCATCAAAACATCCCGCTTCTTCCGCTTTACGCCCTATCATCTGCTGCGCGCCATAGGGCGCGACACAGGAAACCGGCAATACATGCTGCTGAAGGCAGCGCTTGCCCGGCTGCAATCCACGGTCGTCGCCACGACGATCCGTAACGGCAAGCATTGGCGCCGCCGCCAGTTCTCCTGGATCAACGAATGGGAAGAGATGACCACGCGCGACGGTCGCGTCGAGGGTATAGAGTTTGTCCTGCCCGAGTGGTTCTACAACAGCGTCCTTGACCGTTCTCTGGTCCTGACCATCGACCCGGATTATTTCCGGCTGACCGGCGGTATCGAGCGCTGGCTCTACCGTGTCGCCCGTAAACATGCCGGACATCAGCCACATGGCTGGTTGTTCGAGGTTGCGCACCTCTACCAGAAATCCGGCAGCATGGCCCGGCCATCGGACTTTGCGCTGGACCTGCGCCGCATTGCTGCCCGCCAGCCGCTGCCCGGCTACAGGCTCAAGATCCTGCGCGAAGATCGCCGCGAACTGCTGCGAATCCGCCCTGAAAATCTATCCACAGTGCCTGTGGATAACATTGTGGATGCCGTCGGTACATCAGGCGCAAAGGGTATCGGTACATCAGGCGCAGCACTATCGGCACATCAGGCGCACGAACCCCAGTTAAGCCTCTGGAACAAAAAGAATAATCCGGATGCTAACTTAGAATCTAACATAGAATCTAACTTTTCTTCTTTGACGCGCGCGCATGAAAGGCACGGTGCCAGTGCCACTTCCCGCCGACCTGGGCGGGGTACGCCATGATCGTCGCGCTCCTCAATCAGAAAGGCGGCGTGGGCAAGACCACGCTGGCGCTGCATCTTGCCGGAGCCTGGGCTGCGCAAGGCAAGCGCGTCATCCTGATCGATGCCGACCCGCAAGGCTCCGCACTCGACTGGTCGGAGCGGCGCAGCCATGAAGGGCTGCCAAGGCTGTTCACCGTCATCGGACTTGCCCGCGATACCCTGCACAGGGAAGCGCCGGAGCTGGCGCGTGACGCCGATCATGTCGTCATTGATGGTCCACCCCGTGTCGCTGACCTGATGCGCTCTGCGCTGCTTGCAGCCGATCTGGCGCTGATCCCGGTGCAGCCATCTCCTTTCGACGGCTGGGCCTCGGCCGAGATGCTGGCGCTTCTGAACGAAGCGCGCATCTATCGACCGGAGCTGTCCGCCCGTTTTCTGCTGAACCGATGCGTTGCGCGCACCGTCATCGCCCGCGAAACGGCCGAGACACTGGCGGACCATGATCCGCCCTTGCTGGCCACGACGATCGGCCAGCGTGTCGCCTTCGCCGAAGCCGCACAGACCGGGCGACTGGTCTCCGAGACTGATGGCGGCGAACGGGCCGCACAGGAGGTCACAGCGCTGGCGGCCGAAATCGATGGCCTCGGTATCGGGAGGATCGTGCCATGACACGGCCGCCCGTCAAATCCGGCTTCGCATCGCGTCCAGGCAATCCCGATAGCTGGGTCAGAGCCGCCGATG
This sequence comes from Sandaracinobacteroides sayramensis, assembly GCF_022014495.1. Classification (GTDB taxonomy): domain Bacteria; phylum Pseudomonadota; class Alphaproteobacteria; order Sphingomonadales; family Sphingomonadaceae; genus Sandaracinobacteroides; species Sandaracinobacteroides sayramense. Next base: position 82,251 of record NZ_JAKLSQ010000023.1, on the reverse strand, counting down.
CGCCGGCAACCGCCAAGACGCCAACGGAGGCGTTCACCGCCCGCCTGACCATCGACATCACGCCCGAACTGCGCGGGCGCATCAAGGTTGCCGCTTTCCGGCGTGGCGTCACCGTCGCCATGATGCTGCGCGAGCTGCTGGTCCGCGAGTTTCCACCCATCGAAGGAGATCAGCCATGACCGGCAAAACCGTGCGCGCTGCGCATGAACATCCGCAGGCGGACGGGCCTGCACCGTTCACCACATTGGTCGAACTGACCTTCCAGAAGAAGAAGGTCGAGCACTGGATACGCTTCGGCCGCAAGAGCTTTGAGCAGATCATCGACCGCCGCCGCAGTCTGATCGGTTTTGCGCCCGAAAGCATATTCGCCTTCGTCCGTTGGGCCTCCAACGATTACGGCACCATCGTTTCGCGGCTCGACATCCTGCGCGCTGTCGGGCGTGGCGAACCGTACCAGACCGTGCCCTTCGTTCGTCCTGGCGGCGAGATCCTGCTGCGTATCGACGGCTGGCGACAAGTCCAGCGGGTGCTGGCCCTGATTGATGCCGTGGACGCGCTTGGCGTCGATCCGGCGGATGTTGCGCCGGACCATTGGCGGCACGTCCACAACCGTTTGAGTGCCGGTCAGGAACCCAACCCCTACACCCCGGAGCGCCATGCCGCGTGGATCAGCCGCCGGAGGATCGCACCATGAGCCGCCGTCATATCCTTGCCGTGTCCATGCTGGCCGTCGGCACGCTTGTCGCCACGGCTGTTGCCGATCTGCCAACCCGGTTGATCTGGAATGCGACTGCCAGCGCGCCCATCGGCTTCTACACAGTTGCTCCCGCCGATGCGCTCGAAGTTCCCGAACTGGTCGCCATCATGCCGTCTGAGCCGCTGGAGCGGTTCATGGTCCAGCGCGGCTATATCGGACGCGGCGTGCCGTTGCTGAAGCGTGTCCTCGGCCTGCCGGGGCAGCGCGTCTGCCGTAACGGTGCGACCATTACCGTCGATAATGTCGAGATGGGGGACGCGCTGGAGCGCGACCGCATGGGCCGCGATCTGCCGGTCTGGCAGGGCTGCCGCATCATCGGCGACGGTGAACTCTTCCTCATGAATTGGGACATCCGGGACAGCCTCGATGGCCGTTACTTCGGACCTGTTCCCGCCAGTTCCGTCATCGGCCGGGCGCTGCCGCTCTGGACCGATGGGGAAGGTGATGGCCGCTACGAATGGCGGGCGGCCACGCATTGAACCCACGCCGAAACCTCGACGACAGGAGATTTTTCATGCCACAGATCGGATTGTTCACGCGCGATGAAACGGGCTTTTCCGGGCGACTTCACACGCTCACCCTTTACCGTGAGCTTACCATCCTACCAGCCGAGCATTCAGACGCCGAAAATGCGCCGGACTACCGTGTCCATCACGGTGCGGATGACGGTCCCGAGGTCGGCGCTGCATGGAAACGCACCGGCGAAAAGGCTGGCGAATATCTCTCGGTGCTGCTCGACGATCCCGCCTTGCCGCAGCCGATCCGCGCCAACCTGTTCCGCGACGACGATGCAGGCTCGTCATGGTCGCTGCACTGGAGCCGTCCGCGGCCCCGCGAAGATCGGGACTGAGATCATGCGATCCCGCGCCCTTCTTCTCTTCACGGCCCTTCTGTCGGCTGGCAGCGGATTGACGCCAGCGATTGCGCAGGTCACGCCGCAACCCGCGCCTGTCACTGCGCATCCCCATGCTGCTTTCATTGCCGAGGCGTCACAGCGTTTCGGCATTCCAGAGCACTGGATTCGGGCCGTGCTGCGTGTGGAAAGCGCGAGCGATGTGCGCGCCATCTCATCGGCGGGTGCAATGGGACTGATGCAGGTCATGCCCGATACCTGGGAGGGCCTGCGCAGCCGCCATGGCCTCAGACGCGATCCTTACGATCCGCGCGACAACATCCTCGCAGGTACGGCGTATCTGCGCGAGATGTGGGACCGCTATGGCAATGTCGCGGCCATGCTTGCCGCCTACAATGCCGGTCCCGGTCGCTATGACGAGCATCTGGCGACAGGCCGCACTTTGCCCGCAGAAACACGCGCCTATGTCGCCACGCTCGCACCTGTTCTCGGGCATACGGCTGCGCCTGATGTGCCGACGATTGTGCCGCCGCCACCGCCGGATTGGCGCGAAGCTCCGCTCTTCGTTGCGCAATCCAGCGGCAATTCGGCGGCGGCCAATCAGCCGTCGAGCGACGTCCGCGCAACCGTTCCTCTGCGCGATTCCGTCGATCAGGAGCCGCAGGACGGCGGCATATTCGTGGCCCGTGCGAACAATGGAGATGCGCCATGAGCATGGCGTCTCCACGCGCTTTCGGTCCGCTTCCGGTGTGCAGTCAGGCAAGGGGTCGCCTGACTGCATTCCCGGCAGGAAGGGCAAAAAGGGCAGGGAAGGCGGAGGGCAAGATAAAGGAAACCGGCACCCTGTCAGGCCCGTTTCTGGGCAAGCCCTTGTCTGCACACTGTTTTGGGGAGCGGCGCACGGCACCCTGCTTTTGGGCCACGCGTGCCGCGATATGGCGCAAAGCTTTGGCTTTGCTGGGTTTTGACCGGCACTATAGCCGAATATCTGCCGTTTGCGTGCTTTTATGGCAGGGAGCGGGTTAATGAGCGGCGACGACGAGAGCCGCTTTCGCCCCAGGCCAGGTCGGATCAAATCCGACGTGCCGAAGGCGGGCAAGGCGAAGAGCTTTCTGACGCAGGCGAAGAAGCTGGCGCGTCAGCATAGTAACAGCCCCGGCAGATCATCATCATTCGCATCACGGACTTCCTCGTCGTCTTCATCTGGCTCGGCCGGAAAGAGCGGGAAGGCATCGCGCGCTGGCAAAGGTCCGGGTGTCAAGCGTGGCCGTGGCGCGGCCTTTGTCCGCGCCCGAACCCTGTCGGGCGGTTGGCGTCACAGTACGGCCGGAATGCGCCGGGTTGTCGTCAAAACCCGGTACGTCCAGAGCGCGGGGAAGAATGGCAACGGGGCAGCCCATCTGCGCTACATACAGCGAGACGGGACATCCCGTGACGGCGAGCGCGGCCAGCTCTATTCGGCGACCGATGATAGCGCCGATGGAGATGCTTTCCTTGATCGCGGCAAGGACGATCGCCACCAGTTCCGCTTTATCGTTTCGCCCGAAGATGCTGCCGATCTTTCCGATCTCACCGAACACACCCGTGATCTGATGAGCCGCATCGAGGCCGACCTTGGCACGAAACTCGATTGGGTGGCGGTCAACCACTACAATACCGGCCATCCACATGTCCATGTCATCGTTCGGGGCAAGGACGACCTGGGCGAAAATCTGGTCATCAACGGCGACTATCTCGCCAATGGGATTCGCGAGCGGGCCAGCGAGTTGACCACGATGGAGCTTGGTCCCGTCACCGAGATCGAGCAGACCCGCAAGCTCTCGGCCGAAGTCGATCAGGACCGCTTCACCCGCATCGACCGCGCGATGACCGTGGAAGCCGATGAACGCTTCATCGACCTGCGCCATGAACCCGATGATGTCCGTCGCCAGTTCAATCGCACGCTGCGCCTGCGCCGTCTCGCCAAGCTGGAGCAGATGGGCCTCGCCACGGAACACGCGCCGGGTGTCTGGGAGTTGAGCGAGCGGATGGAACCGACCTTGCGCGAGCTGGGCGAGCGCGGCGACATCATCCGCAATATGCACAAGGCGCTGAAGGCGGATGGGCTGGAGCGTGATCCGATGAGCTTCCAGCTTCATGATGCCGCGCCCGAGACGCCCATCGTCGGCCGCGTCGTGGACAAGTATCTCACCGACGAGATGGGCGAGAACCTGACCGTGGTGGTGGATGGGATTGACGGGCGCACCCACCATGTTCCGGGCATCGACCCGGCCCGCGTCGAGGACGCCCGGATTGGCAGCGTCATTGAGATCGGCCCGGCCGATACGGCGCAGCGCCCATCCGACCGGACCATTGCCGCCATCGCCGATGATGGCGTCTATCGGCCGAGCCGTCATCTGGAACAGGCCAAGTTCGAGGCCCGGATTCCGGGCAGTGATTATGAGGGCTTCGTCGATGCCCATGTCCGCCGGCTGGAGGCGCTGCGCCGCGCCGGGATCGTCGAGCGGATAGACCCCGATCAATGGCGCATCCCGGAGGATTTCGAGAGCCGCGCCGCAGCCTATGATGCTGGCCGCAACCGGCAGGCAAGCATCCGTGTCATCTCGACCTTCAATCTGGAAAGCCAGATAGGTTCGGATGGCGCGACCTGGCTCGACCGGCGTCTGGTTACACCCGACGCATCGGATCTCGCTCCGGCCGGTTTCGGGCAGCAGGTGCGCGATGCCATGGACCAGCGGCGTGAGCACCATATCGAACAGGGTGACGCCACCCGAGCGCGGGATGGTCGCATCTTCTACCGGCGCAGCCTTCTCGCCACGCTGCGCGAGCGCGAAGTCGCCCGCGTCGGCACGGAGATGGCCGAGAGCAAGGCGCTGCCGTTCCGGGCGGCGGCGGATGGCGAGAAGATCAGCGGCAAGTTTACCGGCACCGTCCAGCTATCGAGCGGCAAGTTCGCGGTGGTCGAACAGAGCCACGAGTTCACCCTTGTCCCATGGCGGCCGGTGATCGACCGCCAGCTCGGCCGCGAGGTCGCGGGCATCGTGCAGGGCGGATCGGTGTCTTGGCAGTTGGGGCGACAACGTGGGCTGGGACTATAACTCTTTGATTCGCGACTGCCTTCGGGGTGATGCCAATCCCCGTCATGTCGATAATCCCAAAAGCTCGCTGTCTCGACAAACGCTAAGTGAAGATCGGAGGTCTTGCACTATCGCGTGCGAACTCTTCGATCAGAAAATCCAGCAGGACGCGGAGTTTCGGAGCAAGGTGCTGCCGCGATGGATAGACCGCATAGAGCGTGGTTTCGACCGTGCTCCAATCCTCCAGCGCGGGTTGGAGTCGGCCTTCCCTCAAATCGTCCTCGACATAGGGATAGGGTATCAGACTGACCCCGAAGCCGGCACGCAGCGCATCGCGCACGGCGAGGCTCGACGAGACGGAGTATCGCGCATCGACGGTGACCTGCTCGGTCCGTCCCTCCTTGCTGAATTCCCATATGTCCGCATGACCCGAGAGGCTGAAGCGGATGCTGGTGAACGCCTTCAGATCGGTAGGCGTTTCAGGCTTGCCGTGCTTCTCGAAATACGAAGGCGCGGCGCACAGCACATGCGACATTACCGCAAGCTTGCGGGCGATCAGGCTGGAATCCTCCAGATTGTCGCTGCCGCGAATGGCGAGATCGAAGCCTTCGCGGATAATATCCACACGCCGGTCGTCGAGATGAAGGTCGAGCTTCAAATCGGGACAGCGCGACAGAAACTCCGGGATAGCCGCCGAGAGCCGCGTCAGGATCACGGTCATCGGCGCACTGACTTTCAACGTACCACTTGGCGTCGTCTTGATTGGGCAGAGCGCCTGATCGGCCTCGGCCAGCGCATCCAACCCGCGCGTGACATGCTCCAAATAGAGCCTGCCTTCTTCGGTCAGCGCCATGCGCCGCGTCGTCCGGTTGATGAGACGTGCGCCGAGATGGGCTTCCAACTCGGCGATGTTTTTGCTGATCGCGGCGGGGGAAAGGCCGAGGCTTCGGCCGGCTTCCGCGAAACTGTTCAGTTCCGCCACGCGGTGGAACACTTTCAAGGCGGTGAGGCGGTCCATCGCATCTTTCCCTGTCAGTAAATAGTATCTTGCAAAACTCGCATATTATCCCCGTCAGGTAAATTTTGTATTTCCTTTCCGAAACCCTCAATTCGGAACGGCATTATGACGAACCCCACCATTTCCCTGATCGAGCAACGCGTATCAGCCAATCTGTTCGACGCCTCTCACGTCCTGACGGATGCAGAGATCGAGCGACTGGTGCATCTGGCGACGCGCGCACCCACCGCCTACAACCTCCAGAACTGGCGGTTCATCGCAGTGCGAACACCGGAGTCGAAAGCCCGGCTGCGTAGCGTTGCCCAAGATCAGCCCAAGGTGTCGGACGCTGCCGTCACCTTCATCATCTGCGGCGTGCTTCCCGATCACGAGATTCTCGCCGAGCGGTTGCGCCCCTCTGTCGAGGCCGGCTTCATGCCGGCGGCCATGGTGGTTGGCTGGCAGGAAGGCGCGCGCCAGCAATATGCTGATCCCCGGATGGCACGCGACGAAGCCGTGCGCTCGGCCACCTTTGGCGCGGCGACGCTTATGCATGCGGCCGAAGCGATGGGCCTCGCCTCCGGTCCCATGGTCGGATTCGACGCCGGAGGCGTGGCGCGCGCATTCGGTTTGATGCCGGTCGAAGTGCCGGTCCTGCTCCTCGCAGTCGGCCGCGCGGCCCCCGGAAACTGGCCTCAAAAACCGCGCCGCCCGCTTGCGGAGATTCTGGAGGTCGCATGAAACCCCGCGCGTCCGATCTGCTGCTGACGGCGATTGCGCCTGCCATATGGGGCAGTACCTACATCGTCACGACCGAGTTTCTGCCGGACTATTCGCCGATGACGGTGGCGATGCTTCGGGCGTTGCCCGCCGGCCTTTTGCTGCTTCTGATCGTTCGGCAGTTTCCGGCGGGAATATGGTGGCTGCGCATCTTCATCCTTGGCGCGCTCAACTTCTCGATCTTCTGGAGCATGTTGTTCGTTTCGGCCTACCGTCTTCCGGGTGGCGTCGCGGCCACGGTTGGCGCGGTCCAGCCGCTGATCGTCATCTTCCTCGCCGCCGCCATGCTCGGCAACAGGATACGGCCCGCCTCGGTCCTTGCGGCGATGATCGGTCTCGGTGGTGTTGCCCTTCTGGTGTTAACGCCTCAAGCGGCGCTCGATCCGGTGGGCATTGCGGCGGGTCTTGCTGGTGCGGTCTCCATGGCCTTCGGCACCGTCTTGACCCGTAAGTGGCAACCCACGGTGTCGCTGCTCACCTTCACCGCATGGCAACTGACAGCCGGCGGTCTTCTTCTCATGCCGATGGCCCTGCTTGTCGAGCCGACCGTTCCGGTTCCGACAATACCCAACCTCCTTGGGCTGTTCTGGCTCGGGCTGATCGGCGCGGCGCTGACCTACATATTGTGGTTCCGTGGCATTGCCCGGCTGGACTCGGCAGTGGTTTCCTCGCTGGGCTTTCTCAGCCCGGTAACTGCCGTGCTGCTCGGGTGGTCCTTCCTCGGTCAGACGCTGACGGCACTTCAAATCGTCGGCGTTGTCCTTGTCATTGGTAGCATCTGGCTCGGCCAACGCCCCAATCGCAATTCCAAACCTTTATCCCGAGAGGGCGATCCGGCCTCGGCCGGGTCGAAAACCTGACAAAAGGTGTGACCGTGCGCCGGAGTGACCGCATAGTATCTGATCGGAGCGAGCCATCGCTGTTGTTGCATGGGCGTATTCCCATCACATCTCCGATCCAAACGCTTGCCGTTGCCGAATATCTGAATTTCCGCCACGCGGCGAACGCGCTCGGCGTGTCCCAGTCCAGCGTCAGTGCGCGCGTGAAGGCACTGGAGGAAAACCTTGGCATCCTCCCGTTCGAGCGACATGCACCTAGAATCTGTCTATCGCCGATGCCGTCACCCAGAAACTGGTGTTTCGAGTTTCTGTTTGGCGTCGCGGATCAAACCAGCCAGAAAGTCCGCAACCACCCGAACCCTGCGCGATTGAGCGAGATCCGAATGGATCGCAAGCCAGATTTCCCGGTCGATGCCAAGATCGCCTTGCAAGCAGACGAGATTGTTCTGCCGTCCGAGAAAGTGCGGCAACACGGCCAGACCTATGCCCGAAATGGCGGCCGAGAGTTGCGCCGAGAGTGTTGTGGTCGCCAGAACCGGCGCGCGTCCCCGCAATGCGCGCTCGATCCATTGCGCAGCGGGCAGATGACCGTAGGTCTCGCACCATGTGATGAAGCGGTCACTCTCAAGCCGAGGATCATCTTGACGATGTTCGGCATAGTCCCGCGCGGCGTAAAGGCCGAAGCCAAGCGTGCCAAGACGCCGGACCGTGACGTTGCCACGCTCGGGTTTCACCAGTCGGACAGCAAGATCGGCATCACGCCGATGCAGGTTGACCGTCTGAACATCGGTGACGATTTCAAGCGTGAGGTCGGGATATTGGCGGGTCAGCCTCGGCAGTGCCGGGATAATGATATGGTTCGCCAGCGTCTCGGCCGTGGCGAGCCGCACCCGTCCCGCGATCCCAGCTTGTGCAGCCGATCCTTCGGTAAAGGCTTCGGCTGCTTGTTCGAGCGTTTCGGCGCGCTCCAGCAGCGCCGCCCCGTCATCCGTGAGGCGATAGCCGTTCTGGTGCCGGCTGAACAGCGTCAGTCCGAGCGCGGCTTCCAGTCGCTCAATCTGGCGCGACACGGTGGCCAGGCCAGTGCCGAGGCTGGCCGCCGCGCCGCTCAACGACCCGGTGCGGGCGATGGCGAGGAACACCCGCGCATCGTCCCAGCGAAGGCGGCCCGCGCCGTGTTTTCCGATTTCGGAAATCTGTTTACGGTTCTTGGTGGTTTTATTCATCGAAAGAGAAAACCATCTTTGTCTCCGAAGAACAAGGAGCAAAGCAATGCAACAGCGAACACTTGGTCCCGACCTATCGGTTTCCTCCATCGGGCTTGGCTGTATGGGGATGAGCGAGTTCTATGGCCCACGCGACGACGAGGAATCGTTGGCGGTTCTACGGCGGGCGGTCGATCTCGGCATCGACTTCCTCGACACCGCCGACATGTATGGGCCGCAGCACAATGAAGAATTGATAGGGCGCTTCCTCGCCGAAAGCCGTGCCAAGGTGAAGATCGCCACCAAGTTTGGCATCGTGCGCAAACCCGGCGAATACGCGCGCAGCATCGACAACAGCGCCGGCTACATGCGTCGCGCCTGCGAAGGATCGCTCAAGCGATTGGGAATTGAGCGGATCGACCTCTATTACGTCCACCGCATCGACCGCGAGCAGCCCATAGAAGAAACGATGGAGGGGCTGGCCACCCTGCACCGTGAAGGCAAGATTGGCCATATCGGGCTTTGCGAGGTCAGCGCCGAGACGCTGCGCCGCGCCCATGCCGTCCACCCTGTCACGGCGGTTCAGACCGAATACTCCCTTTGGACCCGCGATGTGGAAGCCGAAATTCTGCCCACATGCCGCGAGTTGGGCATTGGCTTCGTCGCCTATTCACCGCTCGGGCGCGGATTCCTCACCGGAAGATTTCAGGCTGGATCGCAGTTCGAGGAAGGGGATTTTCGCGCCAGCCTGCCGCGCTTCACGCCGGATAACGCCGCGACCAACGGCGCGCTGGTCGATGTGGTACGTGGTATTGCAGCCGAAAAGAACTGCACTCCTGCACAGGTGGCCTTGGCATGGCTGCTGGCCAAGGGCGACAACATCGTGCCGATCCCCGGCACCAAGCGGATCAAGTATCTCGAAGAAAACGCTTCCGCCACTTCCGTTGGATTGTCTGCTGATGAACTCGCCGACCTGGAGCGCTCGATCATTGTGCTTCCCGTAGCAGGGGACCGTTACACGGCGGAAGGCATGAAGGGAGTCAACATATGACCCTGGATCATATGACCCTGGATCGACGTGCCAAGGCCCTTGCTCTTCTTGAGCAACTCGATCCAGACGCCCCAACGCGAGTTGCCGCCAATCTGGACGCGCTGTCGGATGATTTCCTCGAAATCATTCTCGGCTTTTCATTTGCGGACATCGTATCTCGTCCTGGCATCGACCTTCGCACCCGCGAGATGCTGACTGTCTCGGCTTTGATGGGGATGGGGACGGCGCCGGGACAACTGGAATTCCATATCCGTGCGGCTTTGAATACCGGCGTCACCCGCGAAGAGATCATCGAAATCCTTCTTCAGATAGCAGTCTATGCCGGTGTCCCTGCCTGCATGAATGGCATCTCCGCCGCCAAAAAAGCTTTCGCCTCTCAAGCTGTCTGACATCTCCGGACAGTTCGTTTGGGGCCGCCAGACCTTCCAATTCCAAGGTTCAATTCAAATGCAAGAACAAGAAGAACGCGCTTCGTGGCGAAACTGGCTGGCTGTCGGCGTCCTGGGGGTTGGATCATTTGCGATCGTCACCACGGAACTGGCACCTATCGGTCTGCTGACTTCGATAGCAGGCGATCTGGGCGAGAGCGAAGCCAAAGTCGGCCTGATCGTTACCGGCTACGCCTGGATCGCTGCCGCTGGCGCGTTGATTTCGGCAATGGCATTGGGACAGATGCCCCGGAAGCCGCTTCTCGTGGCGCTGATGCTTGTGCTGGCATTGTCCAGTGCTGTAGCGGCCATGACCACGACCTTCCCGGCGCTTTTCGGTGCCAGAATAATTGGTGCGGTGGCTCACGGCATCTTCTGGGCGATGATCGGGACGCTCGGTGCGCAGATCGTTCCGGCCAGGCATGTCGGCGTTGCAACCTCGATTATTTTTGGCGGCGTGTCGGCAGCCAGTGTTCTGGGTGTTCCCTTGGCGGGAATGATCGGCCACCTCGATAGCTGGCGAACGGCGTTTGGCTGTATCGCCGCACTATCTTTTGTAACCGCCGCCGCAATTGTCTTTTCCGTGCCGCGAGTTCAAGCCACTGCGCCGGTAGGTAGAAAAGCTCTTTCGGCCATTGCCCGAGATCCGGTGTTTCTTCGAATTTACGGTGCGACAGCTTGTGCGATAACGGCGCATTTTGCTGCGTTCACGTATATCGAACCATTGCTTTCCGACAGTCTGCATATGCCACCGAATACATTGTACGCGCTCCTTTTCGCGTTCGGTGTCGCCGGTCTCCTTGGCAATGTGCTTACCGGCGTCTTCGTGGACCACTATCTCAAAGCGCTCGTGTCGGGGGCGCTCGCGTTGATGGCGTTATGTCTGGGTGGAATTGGATTGATCGGTGCGGGCGCAGGCGCGGTTATCGCCGGTATCCTGCTGGTTGGCTGGGGGATCGGTGTTGCGGCGGTCTTTGTCGGTTTTCAGACTTGGATTCTACGCGCAGCGGGTGACGCGGCACTTCCCGCATCCGCAATATATGTTGCGATTTTCAATGCGGCGATTGGTACAGGCGCGTTGCTGGGTTCGATTGTTATTTCCTTCACCAATCTTGGCGGCCTCATGATGATCGCAGCGGTCGCACTCACCGCCAGCCTCATACCCGTGACTTTTTTGTCGACCCCGGCCGCTTTGCAGCCGCCGAGAGAATAGGTGTGCCGCATCAGAATTGCGTCACGGATTCCGAAACAAAATTCCTGGAGAATATGTATGGATACTGTAGTCCTCATGACCGGCGTCGGCGGTGTCGAAAAGCTGGAGGTTTCACAAATCTCGTCGAAACAGCCGGGGCCTGGCATGGCGCGGATCAGAAACCTCGCTATCGGCGTGAACTTCATCGACATCTATCACCGGACTGGCCTTTATCCCCTCTCTTTACCTGCCGCCCTCGGCGTTGAGGCCGCTGGAGTAGTGGAAGCCTTGGGCGAAGGCGTCACTGGCTTTTCAATCGGGGATCGCGTTGCCTATGCCGGTGCGCCGGTCGGCGCTTATGCAACGGCACGCTCTTTGCCGGCTTCACGGCTCATCAAACTGCCGGATGGTATAGAGTTTCGCAGCGCAGCGGCGTCGATGCTCAAAGGGCTGACTGCCCATATGCTGCTGACCCGCACCTATGCCGTTGAGCGGGGGACGACCTTGCTTGTCCACGGAGCCGCTGGCGGCCTGGGTTCGATCCTCGTGCGCTGGGCGAAGCATCTCGGAGCCACGGTCATCGGCACGGCAGGGTCGGAAGCAAAGGCCGACATCGCGCGATCCTACGGTGCGGATCACGTCATCGTCGGGCGAAATGCTGATCTTGTGTCCGAGGTGGGATCGCTGACCCAGGGCGTCGGTGTGGATTTTACCATTGACGGGATCGGTGGTGATACGCTGCTTAAAAGCTTGGCCTGCACCCGGCGCTTCGGAACGGTCGCAAGCATCGGTCAGGCAGCCGGAGCTATTCCATCACTTGCGGTAGAGGATATCGGCCCCATCCGTTCGTTGTCGCTCGCCCGGCCAAGTGTGATGGCTTATGCCGCCGACCTGACAGTCTATCATCATGCGGCCGAAGCCTTGCTCGAAATGATGCAGAAAGGCGTCTGCACCGAGATTGGCGGCGAGTATCCTCTGGCCGAAGCGGCGCAGGCTCAATCCGATCTCGAAGCCGGTCGCACGACCGGAAGCCTCTTGCTGATTCCGTAGGGCACCTCCATGCGTAGGCGGAGGAGCAACAAGACAGAAAGCGCAGAGCTGAGAAGTGCAATTCTTGGCGTTCGCGTTCCGATGGTCGCTTTGGTCCAGGCGCTCGCGGTCGCAGAGTATCTCAGCTTCCACCGTGCAGCGCAGGCGCTCGGCACCAGCCAGTCAAGCGTCAGCTCACGGATAAAGGCGCTGGAGGAAGATTTGGGCGTCGCCCTCTTCGACCGTAGCACGCGCGGCGTCCGCGTGACCGAAGCTGGCCGACGTTTCGTCGATCATGTCGAGGACGCGATGGGCATCCTGGACCGCGCCATCAAGACGGCGGGGATGCAAGCGTGCGGAAAGGAAAGCAGGCTTCGCATCGGCATCCACGCCCTCACGCCGGGCTGCTTTCTAGACCGACTGCTGGAGCGGTTTCATACCAAGAATCCCGGCGTTCAACTTCATATCACCGAGGGCACGGCGCGCGATGGGCAAAACATGGTGCGAGAAAGCAGGCTTGATGTTGCCTTTATGGCATGCACCCACGAAATCCCCGATCTCAATTCCCGCGTCATCTGGCGGGATCGCTTGATGGTGGCGCTGCCGGTAAAGCATCGCTTGGCAGCACAATCGGATGTGGAGTGGCAGCAGCTTGCGAGCGAAACCTTCCTTGTTCGCCATGGCGGGACCGGTCCACAGGTTCATGACCTCATTGTGCTTCGCTCGGCCGGGAAATGGCCGACGCCGACGATCCGCCGCGTCGATACTGGCCGCAGCGCACTGTTGTCGGTGATTGCTTCCGGGCATGGTGTCTCGCTTTTTGTCGAGGAAACCGCGGCGGCGTGCACGCCAAACCTGATTTTCCTTCCAATCGTTGACGAACCCGAAGCCATCCCATTTTCGGCCATCTGGTCGCCCCACAACCGAGATCCCGCACTATTGAATTTTCTCACGCTGGCGACACAAATGGGCCGCACACAGCCGAAGTCAGATTCGCGATAGTCCACCGTGAACGGTGCCGGAATAGTGTCGTCGTCACCCATCCGATTTGCCGCCGATAGTATTCGGCAGCCCTACAGCCACACCTTTGCTGTTGCACCTCGCGAAAACGACCATTCTCTGATCGCCTCCGTCTATTTTGCCGATTGGAGTCTATATGCGTGGAGGCCGAATACTCTGGGGCCAGATCATCGTCGTATTCACCATCGTCGTGGTGATGGTCTGGGCAGCAACGCAATGGGTGGCTTTCCGGCTCGGCTTCCAGCCACAGCTCGGCAATCCCTGGTTCGATATTGCCGGATGGCCGTTCTTTTATCCACCGGCCTTCTTCTGGTGGTGGTTTTCCTATGACGCCTATGCGCCCGGCATCTTTACCGAAGGCGCGTTCATCGCCACGTCCGGGGCTGTTCTTGCCATAGCCGCCGCCTTTCTCCTGTCGATCATCCGGGCACGGGAAGCGCGCAATGTCGCCACCTACGGTTCGGCGCGATGGGCCGAGGATAAGGAAATCCATGCGGCCGGATTGCTCGGCCCGGATGGCGTCGTGTTGGGGCGGCACAGCAAGGATTATTTGCGTCATGACGGCCCCGAGCATGTGCTGTGCTTTGCGCCTACCCGATCCGGCAAGGGCGTGGGCCTAGTCGTGCCGACGCTGCTGACCTGGCCGGGAAGCTGCATTGTCCATGACATCAAGGGCGAGAACTGGAATCTGACCGCAGGTTTCCGCTCCCTTCATGGCCGTGCCCTGCTGTTCGATCCGACCAATGTGCATTCGGCAGCTTACAACCCGCTTCTGGAAGTGCGGCAGGGTGAATGGGAAGTCCGCGATGTGCAGAACATCGCGGACATTCTCGTTGATCCCGAAGGCAGCCTCGACAAACGCAACCATTGGGAAAAGACCAGTCACAGCCTGCTCGTCGGCGCGATCCTGCATGTTCTCTATGCCGAGAAGGAAAAGACGCTGGCGGGTGTCGCCAATTTCCTGTCCGATCCGCGCCGTCCGGTCGAGGCGACCTTACGCGCTATGATGGACACGCCGCATCTGGGCGAAGCCGTTGTGCATCCCGTCATTGCCTCATCTGCGCGGGAGCTACTGAACAAATCGGAGAACGAACGCTCCGGCGTGCTTTCGACCGCCATGTCGTTTCTCGGTCTTTACCGAGATCCGGTTGTGGCCCGCGTGACTGAACGCTGCGACTGGCGCATCGCCGATCTGGTCGGTGCGAAGGAACCGGTCAGCCTCTATCTCGTGGTGCCACCCTCGGACATTAACCGCACCAAGCCGCTGATCCGCCTCATCCTCAATCAAGTCGGGCGGCGGCTGACCGAGGAACTGGAAAACTCCGGTAAGCGGCATCGGCTGCTGTTGATGCTGGACGAGTTCCCCGCACTGGGGCGGCTGGATTTCTTTGAATCGGCGCTCGCCTTCATGGCCGGTTACGGTCTGAAAGCGTTCCTGATCGCCCAATCGCTCAACCAGATCGAGCGTGCCTATGGGCAGAACAATGCCATTCTCGATAATTGCCATGTGCGCGTGGCCTTCGCGGCCAATGACGAACGCACCGCCAAGCGGATCAGTGATGCGCTCGGCACGGCAACCGAAATGCGGGATTCCACCAACTATGCCGGCCACCGCCTCGCGCCATGGCTGGGGCACCTCATGGTGTCGCGGCAGGAAACGGCGCGGCCACTCCTGACACCGGGCGAAATCATGCAGCTTCCACCCACCGACGAGATCGTCATGGTGGCGGGGGTGCCGCCGATCCGTGCGGCCAAGGCACGCTACTATGCTGATGCGCGGTTTCAGGAGCGGGTGATGTCGCCGCCCGATCTGCGCAAGCAGCCGGTGAACATCACCACATCGGCGCAGGACGACTGGACAAGCCGCGTTGTTGCGGCTGCGACCGGCAATGTCTCCGCCTCAGATACATCCGATGACGATCCGGCCAATGCAGGTATCCGGCGTGAACCGGAACTGCCCGAGCATGAGGAAATCATCTCGCCACCTCCGCCACCATCGCAGGAGTTCGATTTCCTCGATGATGAGCCGGACGTCGATGCAGCCAAGGCCCGTGACATGCGCCAGCGTATGCGCATGGTGGCGCGGCAGGCGTCACTTGACCCAAATGACGGCATCGAGCTTTGAGATCGGAGACAGGCATGACGACGCGCACCCGCATGAATGTCTACTTCGATCCCGCTCTGCTGAAACAGGTGGAAGCGCTGGCCTTGCGCCGAAATGTCTCGAAATCCGCCGTGATCGAGGCTGCTGTGGCATCCTTCATGTCAGGCGATACGACTGAACGGCTGGAAGCCGCCATGTCGCGCCGCCTGGACAAGCTTGGCCGTCAGTTCGACATGCTGGACGAGGATATTGCCGTGCTGGGCGAAACCCTCTCGCTATTTGTACAATTCTGGCTGACCCTCACGCCGCCGCTGCCAGACAGTGCAAAACAATCTGCGCGCATCAAAGGAAACGAGCGTTTCGAGGGATTCATGCAGTCCCTTGGTAAGCGCCTCGCCAACGGTGACAGGTTTCTCAAAGAAATATCGCACGACATGGCTGCGCTACACGACACCTCGCCGGGGGGTAAAACCGAAGGTGACGGCGATGGGATCTAGGATTGCAACCCGTCCTATTCACCGCCAGGCTCCGCCGATGGCCGCACGCGCGTAAACATCTGTTGAAACAGCCCAAAATCAGGTTCTTTTAATCGACCCCGATCCGGGGTTCGTCTTTTGCGCGCCCCGTCATGAACGGGGCCGCCATGACTGCATCACATCAAAAACCGGAAACGATTGCCCGTGGCGCGCGGATGCTGCGCACCGCGCTTGGGGCATCCATCGCCCGGTTTCTGGAAGATCCCGGTGTGGTCGAGGTGATGCTGAACCCGGATGGTCGTATCTGGGTGGATCGGCTTTCCGAAGGGTTGGCCGATACGGGGGAGAGGCTGTCCGCTGCCGATGGCGAGCGGATTGTGCGTCTCGTCGCCCATCATGTTGGCGCGGAGGTTCACGCCCGCGCACCCCGCGTCTCAGCAGAGCTGCCCGAAACCGGCGAACGGTTCGAGGGTCTATTGCCGCCCGTTGTCGCGGCACCCGCCTTTGCCATCCGCAAACCCGCCGTCGCGGTGTTCACGCTCGACGATTATGTGGCTGCCGGGATCATGACCGGTCTTCAGGCCGAAGTGCTGCGCCTGAACGTCGCCACGCGCGCCAACATCCTCGTCGCAGGCGGCACCTCCACCGGCAAAACCACGTTGACCAATGCGCTGCTGGCCGAGGTGGCGAAGACCTCGGATCGCGTCGTCATCATTGAAGACACGCGCGAGCTGCAATGCGCCGCGCCCAATCTCGTGGCCATGCGGACCAAGGATGGCGTGGCGACGCTCTCCGATCTGGTCCGTTCATCCCTGCGCCTTCGCCCTGATCGCATTCCGGTCGGTGAGGTCCGCGGTTCCGAAGCCCTCGATCTGCTCAAAGCCTGGGGCACAGGTCATCCCGGAGGCATCGGCACCATCCATGCCGGTTCTGGCATCGGTGCGCTGCGCCGCCTCGAACAGCTCATTCAGGAAGCCGTCGTCACGGTTCCGCGCGCGCTGATCGCCGAGACCATCGACCTTGTTGCTGTCCTTGCCGGGCGCGGATCGTCGCGACGGCTGGTCGAACTCGCCCGCGTCGATGGGCTGGGACCGGACGGCGATTACGCCATCACCCCTGCAACCACCTCAAAAGGAGACCCTTCATGATCCGCACGATTTCGCGCGGCTGCCGCATCATGGCAACCGCCGCCGCCGCTGTTTCCATCAGCCTGATGCTGGCGCCCGCCGCACACGCCTCCGGCTCCTCCATGCCGTGGGAGGCGCCGCTTCAGAGCATCCTTCAGTCGATCGAAGGGCCGGTCGCCAAGATCATTGCGGTAATCGTCATCATCGCCACCGGCCTGGCGCTGGCCTTCGGCGATACCTCGGGCGGTTTCCGCCGCCTGATCCAGATCGTCTTCGGCCTCAGCATAGCCTTCGCCGCCAGCTCCTTCTTCCTGTCGTTCTTCTCGTTCGGCGGCGGGGCGCTCATCTGATGGCGGGCGGCCTCGAACAGCTCGACGCGGTGCCGGGATTTTCGATCCCGGTCCATCGGGCGCTGACCGAGCATATCCTGCTCGGCGGCGCACCGCGCTCCATCGCCATTGTCAACGGCACGCTGGCCGGGGCCGTCGGCCTCGGCCTTCGTCTCTGGCTGGTTGGCATCGCCATCTGGGCGGTCGGTCATTTCCTCGCGGTATGGGCAGCAAAACGCGACCCGCTCTTCGTCGAGGTCGGGCGCAGGCATCTGCGCATCCCCGGTCATCTGTCGGTGTGAGGGCGCGCGCATGATGAACCTCACCGAATATCGCCGCACCTCCGCTCGCCTTTCCGACTATCTGCCATGGGCAGCGCTGGTTGGCCCAGGCATTGTGCTGAACAAGGATGGCAGCTTCCAGAGGACCGCGAAGTTTCGCGGGCCGGATCTGGATTCTGCTGTCGCTGCCGAACTGGTTGCGGTCGCCGGTCGCATCAACAACGCCGTGCGCCGTCTGGGTTCGGGCTGGTCGATCTTCGTCGAGGCACAACGCTCCGAGGCCGCGACCTATCCCGACAGCAAGTTTCCAGATGCGGCCTCCGCACTGGTCGATGCGGAGCGCAAGGCCGGGTTCGAGGAAGCGGGCACACATTTCGTGTCCGGTTATTTCCTGACTTTCCTCTGGCTGCCGCCTGCAGAAGACGCCGCCCGTGCCGAAACCTGGCTCTATGAAGGTCGCGAACAATCTGGTGTCAATCCGCATGAGCTGCTGCGCGGCTTCATCGACCGCACCGACCGCGTGCTGTCGCTGCTCGACGGCTTCATGCCGGAATGCCGCTGGCTGGATGATACCGGTGCGCTGACCTATCTCCATTCCTCCATCTCCACCAACCGTCATCGCGTCCGCGTGCCCGAAGTGCCCATGCACCTCGATGCGCTGCTGGCCGACCAGCCCCTGACCGGCGGACTGGAGCCGCGCCTTGGTGACGCGCATCTGCGCATCCTGACCATCATCGGCTTTCCTACCGCGACTACGCCTGGCCTGCTCGACGAGATGAACCGGCTCGCGTTCCCGTATCGCTGGTCAACCCGCGCCATTCTGATGGACAAGACGGATGCAACGAAGCTCCTCACCAAAATCCGCCGCCAGTGGTTTGCCAAGCGCAAATCCATCGCCGCGATCCTCAAGGAGGTGATGACCAACGAACAATCGGCGCTGGTGGATACCGATGCGTCCAACAAGGCGCTCGATGCCGACATGGCCTTGCAGGAACTCGGCGCTGACGTTGCCGGGATGGCCTATGTCACAGCGACCGTCACCGTCTGGGACATTGATCCGCGGATTGCCGACGAGAAGCTGCGTCTGATCGAGAAGATCATTCAGGGCCGCGATTTCACGGCCATGCCCGAAACCGTCAATGCCGTCGATGCCTGGCTCGGCTCGATCCCCGGACATGCCTACGCCAATGTCCGTCAGCCACCGATCTCGACGCTCAACCTTGCCCACATGATCCCGCTATCGGCCGTGTGGGCGGGGCCGGAACGGAACGAACACCTCGGAGCGCCCCCCTTGCTGTATGGCAAGACCGAAGGTTCGACGCCGTTCCGGCTTTCCCTTCATGTCGGCGACGTGGGCCATACCCTCGTCGTCGGCCCGACCGGCGCGGGCAAGTCCGTGCTGCTGGCGCTGATGGCGCTGCAATTCCGCCGCTATGAACGCAGCCAGATCTTCGCCTTCGATTTCGGGGGATCGATCCGCGCATCCGCGCTGGCCATGGGCGGCGACTGGCATGACCTCGGCGGCGGGTTGACCGAGGGATCGGCAGTGTCCGTCTCCCTGCAACCGCTAGCGCGAATTGGTGATGCTTATGAGCGGTCATGGGCCGCTGACTGGATCGCTGCGATCCTGATGCGTGAGGGCATGACCATCACGCCGGAGGTGAAGGAGCATATCTGGACGGCGCTGACCTCGCTGGCATCTGCACCCGTCGGCGAGCGCACCATCACCGGCCTTGCTGTCCTGCTGCAATCGAATGACCTGAAGCAGGCGTTG
Organism: Sandaracinobacteroides sayramensis; assembly: GCF_022014495.1. Taxonomy (GTDB): domain Bacteria; phylum Pseudomonadota; class Alphaproteobacteria; order Sphingomonadales; family Sphingomonadaceae; genus Sandaracinobacteroides; species Sandaracinobacteroides sayramense. The sequence goes on along the minus strand of NZ_JAKLSQ010000023.1, from coordinate 62,932 downwards.
CGACCATATTGCATCGGTGGTGCCTATGGCCGGTTGCTCGATGCCGAGGCCGAACACCTCGGCCACGCCGATGTGCAAGCCTTCGAGATCGAGGGACTGGTCGGCACAGGAGCTGCGCCGGCTGTGCTGGCCTATCTGTTTCATCGGATCGGCGACCGGCTCGATGGTCGGCCAACCCTGCTTATCATCGACGAAGGTTGGCTGGCGCTGGATGATGAGGGGTTCGCCAACCAGCTCCGCGAATGGCTGAAGACGCTCAGGAAGAAGAACGCTTCCGTTATCTTCGCCACGCAGTCGCTCTCGGACATTGACGGGAGCAACATCGCGCCCGCCATCATCGAAAGCTGCCCGACACGGCTGCTTCTGCCGAATGAACGGGCCATCGAGCCGCAGATCACTGCGATCTATCGGCGGTTCGGCCTCAATGACCGGCAGATCGAGATCCTCGCGCGGGCGACACCCAAGCGGGACTATTACTGCCAGTCGCGCCGCGGCAACCGCCTGTTCGAGCTGGGCCTGTCCGAAGTCGGCCTCGCGCTCTGCGCCGCATCATCCAAAACCGATCAGACCCGCATTGCAGATCTCGTCGCCGAGCATGGGCAGGAGGGCTTCCTCGCCGCCTGGCTGCGCGATCGCGGCGTCGAATGGGCGGCGGAGCTGATCCCCGATCTCACCAATCTCATCCCCCAGACCGAAAAGGAGTCCTGACCATGACGATCCGTTTTTCCCGTTCCCGGGCCATGCTCATGGCGGCAACACTGCTCGCCGCGCCGCTTGCATTCTCGCCCATGCTGACCAGTCCGGCCCACGCACAGTTCGGTTTCGGCCGCATCGTCTATGACCCGACCAACTATGCGCAGAACCTGCTCACGGCCGCGCGCACGCTGGAGCAGATCAACCACCAGATCACCTCGCTTCAGAACGAAGCGCAGATGCTCATCAATCAGGCGCGTAACCTGACCAGCCTGCCATATTCCTCGCTCCAGACCTTGCAGCAGAGCGTCCAGCGCACCCAGCAGCTTCTGGCCCAGGCGCAGAACATCGCCTTCGACGTGCAGAACGTCGATCAGATGTTCCAACAGAAATACGGCAATGTCTCGCTCTCTGCCACCGACACCCAGCTTGTCGAAGATGCCCGTTCGCGCTGGCAGAACACAGTTGGCGGTTTGCAGGATGCCATGCGCGTGCAGGCCGGCGTGGTCGGCAATATCGACACCAACCGCGCCGAAATGTCGGCCTTGATCGGCCAAAGCCAGAATGCCACCGGCGCCTTGCAGGCAACGCAGGCGGGCAATCAGCTTCTTGCTCTCCAGTCGCAGCAACTTTCCGACCTGATCGCGCTGATGTCGGCCAATGGCCGGTCCGAGGCGCTGATCGAGGCCGAGCGTGCCACCGCCGCCGAACAGGGCCGCGTGCAGCGCGAGCGCTTCCTGACACCGGGATCGGGCTACCAGCCCGGCAATGCCCGGATGTTCGGCAACGGCAACAACTGACCGGACAGGAGGAGCGCGACATGGACGGCAAGATGCTGGCACGGCTGGGCGCGATCATATTCGTGGCTATCGCCATCACCGCCACGGTGATCGAAATGACCCGCGAGGATGAACCGGCGCAGAACCGTCCGGCTCCATCGCTTCAGCCCTCTGCCGATCCGCTGCGCCAGAGCCTGCGCCGTTGCCAGCAGTTAGGCGAGGCCGCCGTGAACGATCCCGGCTGCCTCGCCACCTGGGCCGAGAACCGTGACCGGTTCCTCGGCCGGACGCCGGTGCCCGCCGCCCCGCATCAGAACGGGGGAGAGTGAACCATGGGCGGCACCGGCGTCATCGACAATTTCCTGGGAGTCTTCACCAGCTACATCGACAGTGGCTTCGGTCTGCTTGGAGGTGAAGTCGCCTTCATCGCCACCACGCTGATCGTCATCGACGTGACGCTGGCGGCATTATTCTGGTCCTGGGGTGCAGATGACGACATCATCGCCCGGCTGGTCAAGAAAACGCTGTTCGTGGGCGTCTTCGCCTATCTGATCGGCAACTGGAACAATCTCGCGCAGATCATCTTCGACAGCTTTGCGGGTCTGGGCCTCAAGGGGTCGGGCACCGGCTTTTCCGCCGCCGATCTGCTGCGGCCCGGCAAGGTGGCGCAGACCGGCCTTGATGCCGGTCGCCCGCTGCTCGAATCCATCTCCGACATGATGGGCTACTGGTCGTTCTTCGAGAACTTCATCCAGATCGCCTGCCTGATGTTCGCCTGGGTGCTGGTGCTGCTCGCCTTCTTCATTCTCGCCGTGCAGCTCTTCGTCACGCTGATCGAGTTCAAGCTGACCACGCTGGCCGGTTTTGTGCTGATCCCCTTCGGCCTGTTCGGCAAGACCGCCTTCATGGCCGAGCGCGTTCTCGGCAATGTCGTGTCCTCCGGCATCAAGGTGCTGGTTCTGGCCGTCATCATCGGTATCGGCTCGACGCTGTTTTCACAGTTCACGGCAGGCTTCGGCGGCGTGACGCCGACCATCGACGATGCCATGGCAATCGTGCTGGCGGCCCTTTCCCTTCTCGGCCTCGGCATATTCGGTCCCGGCATCGCTTCCGGTCTCGTTTCCGGCGGCCCGCAGCTTGGCGCAGGTGCCGCCGTTGGAACCGGCCTTGCCGCAGGCGGCATGATGCTTGCCGGGGGTGCCGCCACAGGGATGGCCGCGAAGGGAGGAGCCGCTGCGCTCTCTGGTGGAGCGGCTGCCGTTCGGGGTGGTGCCGCCGCCGCAGGTGCGGTGAGCGCCGCCTACAGTGTCGGTTCACTTGGCCAGTCCGGCGCTGCCGGTGTCGCCTCCGGTCTGGGCGGTGTTGCCCGTGCGGCAGGCTCCGCCGCCGCATCGCCCCTGAAGCGCGCGGCTTCCAAAGCCTCCGAAAGCATCAAGTCCAGCTTTTCTGATGGAGCGCGCGCCGGTTTCGGCGTCAGTGGCGGCTCTTCCACGGCTGGAACAGTCGGAGGTGCGGGCGAGGCAGCAAGCGCGGCGGCGTCACCCGCCGCACAGGCTGGCGGCTCTCCGGCATGGGCAAGGCAGATGCAGCGCAAACAGACACTCAGCCACGGCACGTCGATGGCCGCCCATGCCGTGCGCTCCGGCGACAGCCATGGCGGCGGCTCCTCCATCAATCTTTCTGAAAGTGACCGCTCATGAACATCTTCAAACGTCCATCTGCCCATTACGGCAAATCGCCCGAACCCGAGACGCCCTATCAGAAAGCTGCCCAGGCATGGGACGAACGTATCGGTTCGGCCCGCGTGCAGGCAAAGAACTGGCGCATCATGGCCTTCGGCTCGCTGATCCTCTCGGCTGGTTTCGCCGCCGCCCTTGTCTGGCAATCGGCGCGCGGGACGGTCGTGCCCTGGGTGGTGCAAGTCGATAATCTCGGCCAGTCGCAGGCCGTTGCGCCCGCCGTGGCTGACTATCGCCCGACCGATCCGCAGATTGCCTTCCATCTTGGCCGCTTCATCGAGCAGACGCGCTCGATCCCGTCTGACGCCATCATCGTGCGGCAGAACTGGCTGCGTGCCTATGAGTTCACCACGGATCGGGGTGCGGCAACTCTCAATGATTATGCCCGTGCCAATGACCCTTTCACCAAGGTCGGCAGGCAGCAAATTGCGGTCGAGGTGTCGTCGGTGATCCGCGCCTCGAATGACAGCTTCCGTGTCGCCTGGACGGAGCGCCATTACGAAAACGGCCAGCTCTCCACCACCGAACGCTGGACGGCGATCCTGACCATCGTGATCCAGACGCCGCGCGATGCTGAACGTCTGCGTGCCAATCCGCTCGGCATCTACGTCAATGCGATTTCATGGTCGCGGGAGATGAGCCAATGACCCGCAATATAGTCCGTGATTCCGGCTTGCCGGTTTTCCGTAAACCCGCTTTGGCGGCTTTGTTGCTGTCAGCGACCATGCTGGCCGGTTGCGCCACCAACCGCACCCCGCAGTTCAGCTATGATGCCGATGTACCCGCGTTGCCCGTGGTGCCGGCAGCCCTTACCGATGACCGCCCCCGGCCTTTGCACACGCCGCCGGCATGGACTGTGGCGCGCGGCGGGACCGTTGCAGCGACACCGACTGGCCGCGTCGAGAACGCCAATGCCGCCGCCCGTGTCGAACCACGGCGTGAGGGCTACTACAACGCCATCCAGATCTACCCCTGGTCGGAAGGGGCGCTGTTTCAGGTCTATGCCGCACCGGGGCAGATCACGACAATCGCGCTTGAACCCGGCGAAAGCCTGACCGGCGCGGGACCGATTGCAGCAGGCGACACCGCCCGATGGATCATTGGCGATACAGAAAGTGGATCGGGTACAAGCCGCCGCGTCCATATCCTCGTCAAACCGACCCGTGAGGATATTTCCACCAATCTTGTCATCAGCACGGATCGCCGCGTCTATCTCATTGAGCTTCGCGCCCGCGCGGCGCTCTATATGCCCGCTGTGGCCTGGGCCTATCCCGCGCTACCTGCCGGTCAGCGCGTGACCGTTCCGGCAGCCCCCATCATCCCTGTCGAGACGGCCCGCAACTATCGCTACGGACTGACTGGAGACACGCCACCGTGGCGCCCCATCTCCGTCTTCGACGACGGCCGCCGTGTCTATGTCGTCTTCCCGCGCGGCATTGTGCAGGGCGAGATGCCGCCGATCTTCGTCATAGGCTCCGAGGGCGAAACGCAGATCGTCAACAGCCGCATTCACCAGAACATCCTGATCGTGGATCGCCTGTTCGGTGCTGCCGAACTGCGCCTTGGCAGCGGTGATCGCCAGCAAACCGTCAGGATCGTCCGCGTTGAACAAAGGCAGGCAGCCCAGCCCGCAAAAACCGGGGAGAATCCGTCATGAGCGACGAGACCACCACCAACGCGCCTCCTATGCGCCTGCGCGCCGAGCCGCCGCGCGTCACCCGCCTGTCACGCAAGATGCTGGCTGGCGTTGGAGCTGTCGCGCTCCTCGGCATTGGCGGCGCACTGATCTATGCGCTCCAGACCCGCGACATGGGTGGAAATGGCGAGGAACTCTATTCCACCGAGAACCGCCCCACAGCCGACGGGCTAGCTGGTCTGCCGGGCGATTATACCGGCCCCGTCCTGGGTCCAGCTTTGCCGGGCGACCTCGGCGGCCCGATCCTCGACGCCCAGAACAGGGGGCAGCCCGTTACGCCGCCGGTTATGGCAGCACCAGCCCGAGACCCCGCCGAGGAACGTCGTCTTGCCGAAGAGGAAGCTGCACGTCTTAGCACCGTGTTCTTCCAGTCGGGGCAGCGATCAGCGACGACACTTGGCTCCAATATGCCGGGCCTTGCGGGTCTTGACCTTGGCGATCAGCCCGCCACGCAGGACCGCCATACGGCATTTCTGAATGGTCCGGTGGATCGCCAGACCGTTGCCATGGATCGGATCATGGTGCCAGTGTCGCCCTATATCCTTCAGGCAGGGGCCGTGATCCCGGCTGCAATGATTACCGGCATCCGTTCGGATCTGCCTGGCCAGATCACCGCGCAGGTCACGGAAAATGTCTATGATAGCCCGACCGGCGCGCTGCTCCTGATCCCGCAGGGAACGCGCATCATCGGCCAGTATGACGCCGGTGTGCAGTTCGGCCAGCGCCGTGTGCTGCTGGTCTGGAACCGCCTGATCCTGCCCAATGGCCGCTCGATCGTGCTGGAGCGCCAGCCCGGCGCGGACGCTTCCGGCTATGCCGGTCTGGAGGATGGCGTCGATTACCACTGGTGGGATCTGATGAAAGCAGCGGGCCTGTCCACGCTGCTCGGCATTGGCACGGAACTGGCGACCGACGACGAAGACCGTCTGATCCGCGCCATCCGCGACGGCGCACAGGACACCATCAATCAGGCCGGGCAGCAAATCGTCCAGCGTCAGTTGCAGGTCGCGCCGACCTTGACCGTCCGACCGGGCTATCCCGTCAGGGTCATCGTCACCCGCGACCTGGTACTCGAACCCTATAGGAACTGACCATGACAAAGCTGAAACTCGGCCCAGTCGTTGAAGACAAACCCGTCAAAGTGACGGTTGAACTGCCGGGCACGCTCCACCGTGATCTGATCGCCTATGCAGAGGTGCTGGCCCGCGAAAGTGGCCAGCCCGCTGCTGATCCCGTCCGGCTTATCGTGCCGATGCTGGAGCGTTTCATTGCCACGGACCGTGGCTTCGCGAAGGCTCGAAGGGGCAGAGGATAAGAAGATACGATAACGGCGACATTGAACGGTAACGTCATCAATGTTAGTGTGCGTTACCATGTTAGGAAAAGATCTCGATATAAGTGATTCGCAGTTTCTGGAAGCGCTGGAGCGCTATCTGGAAGAACTGCTTCATGCTCGCATCGTTGTTCGTGCATTCGAGGGTACGCGCAGCTTGCCGTCGTTTGTCGGGCGAGCTTACAGGCTTTATGAAACATATATTCTCGGGCACCACTGCATCATCGCTGCCAAGCTCGGAGATACAGGTACACCGGCAGATATCGCTAAGCACATCGACATCATCCGCAATGTCACCGACGCCACGGTGGTTTTCGCGACCATGAGCATTACCGCGCACAACAGGGCGCGGCTAATCGGTCAAGGTGTCCCCTTCATAGTTCCTGGCAACCAGCTTTACATCCCGGATTTGGCGATCGACCTACGCGAACATTTTCGTGCCCCACGCCGCCGGCAAGTGGCAGGACTATCGCCCGCTGCTCAAACGGTTCTTTTCCATCACATTCTGCATCTCGACAGGAATTTGGCAACGCCGTCCGCCTTAGCCGAACGGCTGCATTATTCGGCAATGTCAATCGGCCGAGCGTTCGATGACCTGGTGGCCGCCCGTCTCGCTGAAACCGTCAGACATGGGAAAGAGAGGCACATTAGCTTCAAGGCGGAAGGGCGACGCCTCCTGGAGGAAGCGACACCACATCTCCGCAGTCCGGTTCGTTCCATGAAATTCGTGCGTGGGAGCGCCTTCAGCGCACACCTGAAGTTGGCAGGGGAAACGGCGCTATCCCACCTCACGGAGCTGGCTAGCCCCCGTATCGACACTTTCGCCGTCGCCGCCAGCGACTGGAAAGCGATTTCGCAGGCGGCTGACCTTGTTGAAACTGACCGCGAAGAAGCCGACTGCATCATCGAGACGTGGTCCTACGATCCAGCCGCCTTGTCCGACACAAACACCGTGGACGTCCTGTCCTTGTACGCACAATTCCGGGATCATCGCGACGAGCGTGTCGCCATGGCTGCGGATCGACTTTTGGAGAAACTACCTTGGTAGCTGGCATTGATAAATTTCAGAAGTACTTCGCTGGCCATGAGGACCACTACGCCATCATCGGCGGGGCGGCCTGTGACCTCCTGTTCGATGAAGCCGGTCTCGATTTTAGGGCTACCAAGGATATCGACATGGTGCTCTGCGTTGAGGTGGTCGATGCCGCTTTCGGCACAGCCTTCAAAGCGTTTCTGGATGCGGGTGGCTACCAGGCACGCGAGCGCAGCACCGGCGACAAGGAATTCTACCGCTTCCACAAACCGTCGGATCAGAGCTTCCCCTTCATGATTGAGCTGTTTTCCCGCAGGCCGGGGACCCTCAACCTTCCGGAAAATGCGGAACTCACCCCCATCCCGGTTGAGGAAGACATCGTCAGCCTCTCGGCCATTCTGCTCGACGACGGATATTATGAAGCGTTGCAGTCCGCGAAGCGGAAGATCGAGGGCGTAACCGTCATCGATGAAACACTTCTCATCCCATTCAAGGCGCGGGCATTTCTCGATCTGTCCGCACGGGCCGAAGCCGGGGACAGGATCGACAGCAAAAACATCAAGAAGCACCGCAATGATGTACTTCGTCTGACCCAGCTTCTGCCTGGCGATGCCTCGATCACCTTGCCCGATCAAATTCGCGACGACATGCGACGCTTCCTTGACCTGGCAGCGGCGGACGACACTCTTGATCCAAAAGCGCTCAACGTGCCGTTTACCCGCGACGAGGCGATTGCCCTTCTCAGGTCTGTTTACAAGTTGGTCGATGCATGAGTCGAACCTTCATCTACAGCTTTACTCCGCCATCGCTGGACCCAGCCCCCGGGGCGACCATCACATTGGACGTCTCCGAGATCGAGGATGCCGGCATTCGCGAGGTGCTTCAAACGCCGGGCGCCGCTTACGGCGCATGGTCGATTCTCGATGCGCTGCTATCGCCTACCGGCATAGGCACGCCTTTCATCTTCAAGCAGCCGCTCGGGCAAGCTCGTGAAGTGAAGGTCGCGTTATCGGGTCTGTTCGGCAGATTCGTCGCCCGCGCCTATCTTGAACGCTACTTTGACCTCTCCATCTTTGCCCATCTCGGTAATCGTGTCGTCGATCTTGATCGACGCAAACGCGCCAAGATCGAGCGCCTCGCGCGAGGCGACCTACCCGACTGGATCGCGTGCAAATCCGATCTGACTTCGCTCACGATCGCAGAGGCCAAGGGCTGCCACGACCCAAGCGGAACAGCGAGGGCGCTTTCCCGCGCCTGGACACAAGCCGGACGGATCGACCTCACGGTCAAAGGCCGCAAGGTTACGGTGAAGAGGATCGCTATTGCCACGCGCTGGGGCGTGGCGAGTCCCAGCCCGGCCGACGCATATCTTTCCGTTCACGATCCGGTCGACATGGGCGAGGCCATCGACCCGCAAGACAAGGACGCCCCTTTCGTAGGCCTGCTTCGCTTGCATGTCGCCAGCATGATCGAACACCTCGGCCATGCAGAACTCGCCCAAGCGCTGCGTGATCTGACACGGCAGGCCCTCCCGCGTGCCTTGCAAAACACTTCGGCCCGAGCCCGCGCCACCTTGGACAATGCGGTGATTAGCGAAGTCGAGAAGGACGGCGATATCGGCGGCCTGGTTGGCGGGATCGTCACACGCGCGGGTCCGATCACCGATGCAAGCGCCAGCGCCGTCGATCAGGAGGCGTTGGCCCGGCTTAACCTTCGTCCGGTTTTCGTCGGCATCGATCGGGATCTGGTCCGCGCGGCAATCGATGGCGAAGCGGACACCATTCGCGGTCGTTTGGCCGCGAAGGCCAGTCCTGATGACTTTGCGCGCCGCGACGGCGCAGGCGGCTGGATCATTCCGCTTGGCGCGGAAAAACGCATTGTCGGCGGCGCATGACGGGGTGGCGACAATAGAACATCAGATGGCAGACCGCTGAAGACGGAGCCATGGGGGACCGAACGATGGATCAACAGAAGACTGACCTCTCGAACGAGGCTGCGGCGCTTGCAGACATACTGAAATGGTCAGTCGACCTGCCCGGCTGGCAGCGCGACGCCTTGCGTCGGCTGTGCGGCCAGACAAAGCTAGAACCTGCCGATGTCACGGCGCTCGTTGCGGTCTGCAAGGGCGGCACTCCCGCAGCTCCGCTGGATGCCACCCACATCCGTGACCCTGCCGCAAGCCATGCGGTCGTCAACCTCGGATCCTTGCATGGATTGTCGAATGTGAACGCGCTCGCGCCAGGCGAGCGGCTGTCCTTCGGCAAGACCGGCCTCACCGTGATCTATGGTGACAACGGTGCTGGCAAATCAGGATATGCCCGCGTCCTCAAGCAGCTTTGCCGGGCACGCTCACCGAAGGGTGATGCCATCCTTCCAAATATCTATGCCGGTGCAGGCGGCGTACCGACTGCCAGCATCGACTTTTTCATCGGCGGCCAGAAGCGAAACGCGACGTGGAATCAGGGCGGAGCAGTCGATCCTATGCTGTCCGCCGTCAGCGTCTTCGACTCCCGGACCGCCAATGTCCATGTTGAGAACACCAACGATCTCGCCTATACGCCCCTTCCTCTCCGCATTCTCGCCGGTCTCGCGCAGGCGTGCCAGGATGTGAAAGCCGAACTTTCGGCCGAAATCCATAAGCTGCAACAGCAAACGCCCGCCGTCCTCTCAAAACCCGAATGCAAGCCGGATACGGCGGTCGGCAAGATGATCGCCGGCTTGTCCGGAAAGACCAAACCCGACGCAATTGAGAAACTGGCTGGCCTGAACGCGCAGGAAGACGCGCGGCTTCAAACCCTCATTACCGATCTCGCTGGCGATCCAGCCCGGACCGTCCGTCAACTCCAGACTCAGGAAACCCGCATCAATGCAGTGATCGAACAGATCGGCAAGTTGACCACCGCCGCCTCTGAGCAGAACCGGACCGCGCTCCGTGAGGCTCATGGGCGTCTTGCAACTGCGCGAGCGGCGGCATTGGCTGCATCCGACGATCTTTTCGCCGCGGAACCTCTGCCGGACATTGGCTCGGATATCTGGAGAGCCCTCTGGGAAGCTGCTCGAACCTATTCACGCGAAGCGGCCTATCCAGAAAAGCCTTTCCCCGTGACAGGCCCGGATGCCCATTGCGTCCTGTGCCAACAGCCGCTCGGCGAGGAAGCCGTCAAACGACTGAGCAGCTTCGAAGCCTTCGTCCAAGACGAAAGCAAGCGCCGTGAAGAGGAAGCTGGCGTGGCTTATGACGATTTGCTGGAGGAGCTATCGTCGCAAAGTTTCCCCATGAAGGATCTGCCTTCATTCCTCGCGCTGATCCGCGACGATATCGGCCACGACGAGTTGGCTAAGATCCTTCGCCGCCAGATCGTCCAACTGTCCTGGCGGCTACGGGCGGTACTTCGAACCCACGCAAGCGAGGTTTTGCACACATTGCCGCCGGACGCGATCTCTGCGCCAGAGGAATTGCGTGATGTGCTGGTCGGGATTGCGACGCGGATCGAAGGCCTGGAATCGGAGGTAGGCTCTCCCCAACGTGCCTCCCTTATCATCGAGCGAGACGGCCTGGCCGACCGGAAATGGCTCGGCGTCGTGCAAGCCGACGTCCTTGCCCAAATTGAACGCTGCAAATCCATCGAGGCCCTGGAAAAGGCCAGTAAGGAAACGACCACAAACAAGATCACGACGCAGAGCGCCCGTATCGCGCAGGCTCTTGTCACCAATCGCCTGCGTGGCCGCTTCGCGATTGAAGTCGACAAGCTCGGCGTTGCCGGCCTCGCCATCGAGCTTCAACAGGCGAAGACCTCAGCGGGGGGTGCCCTTCTTTCAGGTGCGTCTCATCAACAAGCCGAGCGAACCCGTCGGCAAGGTTTTGAGCGAAGGTGAGCATCGATGTGTAGCGCTCGCCGCTTTCCTCGCCGAGCTGTCGACCATCGACGCGCAGTCGGCGATCGTTTTCGACGATCCCGTGTCCTCTCTTGACCACCTGCACCGTGATAGGGTCGCCGCACGCTTGGCCGAAGCGGGCGAAACACGGCAGGTGATTGTGTTCACACACGACATGGCCTTCTTGCTTCTACTTGAGGAGGCCTGCCGGGCAACCAAGGACCGTGAAGCAACGCCGATCGCCTACCGGCTCATCAGTCGTGGCGCCGACAATTCCGGCTTCTGTCATCAAGACCCGCCAGCCAGCGTCATGCCGCTCGATAAAGTGATAGACGGAATGAAGGCACACCTTACGAATGTGAAAATCCACCACGAGCGCGGTGATCAGGCGAAATGGTTGCGGGAGGTGACATCCTTCCAAGACCAGCTTCGCACCTGTTGGGAACGGGCGGTAGAAGAGGTGGTCGGACCGGTGATCCGTCGCCTGTCACGCAAAGTCGATACGACCGGCTTGATCAAGCTTACCATCCTCACCGATACCGATTACGCCACGATGCGTGAGGCCTTCGGCCGTTGCTCCGCGCTCCTTCATAGTCAGCCCGGCGAAATCAATCCCCGCCTGCCCTCAGCGGCGATGATCGAAAGCGAAATCAGCGCGCTAGCGAACTGGATCACTGACATTCGTACCCGCCAGGAGAGGGCCGCATGATGTCCATCAAACCGCTATTTCTAATGAATGTCGGTATCGGTAGTTGCGTGCTCCCGCAACCATTTTTACCGGCGTCGATTGCAAGTTCTGATCGACGTCGGTCCCCGCAACCATCTTTGCTTGCTCGGGCCGCAAGTGAAGATCATAGCTTGCCCCCGCAACCATCTTTACTTGCGACCCCGCTGCATCCGCTGCGGGGTTTTTGCGTTGGACCGAAAGCGTAAGGATGCCAGCGAGATCGCCACGAACGTCGATCTCAATCTTGCCGTCAACCGGCGTCAGCACGATGTCCTCGACCAGCGAGCGCAGCACATCGGCCGCCTCGATCCGCCGTTCCTCGGAATCATCCTGTAGCGTCTCGTAAAGCTGCTGCACGCGGATGCGGTATTGCTGCGCCATCGCCGGGTGCAGCAACGGGGGCGGCTCGTCCGCCGTCGCCAGGAAGGATTCCAGCTCCGCCTTGCGGTGCTTGAGCCTGTCGCCGCGTTCCTTCACCGCGCCGATCGAGATGGCCTCCTTGAGATAGAGGTCCATCAGTCTCTCTTCCTCGCGACCGACTCGTGCGATCTCCGCCTGCGCCGCGTCGATGTTGGTTCGGGCCTCCATGCGCAGGCGATTGGTCTCCTGCGTATAGGCGTCGCAGAACGCGGCAAAAATCTTCGGATCGAGCATCCGGTTGCGCAGCGCGTTCAGCACGCGCGATTCCAGCTCGTCGCGGCGGATGTTGACCCGGTTGTCGCAGGTGCCCTTGTTGCGCGCCGTCGAGCAACCGATGAGCGTCGCCGAGATCATCGAATAGCCGCCACCGCAGCAGGCGCATTTGGTCAGCCCGGAAAACAGATATTTGGGCCGGCGCCGGGTGTTGACCCGCGCGACATCGGGCTGCCCCTTGGCGTCAGGCTCGATCCTGTTACGGGCCTGACGCGCCTTCACCACCTGCCACAGATCGTCATCGAGAATGCGCAGCTCCGGCGCTTCCTGGGTCACCCATTCGGATTCCGGGTTCGGTCTTGCCTGCCGCTTGCCGGTATCCGGGTCCTTGATGAAGCGTTGGCGGTTCCAGACGATCTTGCCGACATACATCTCGTTGTTGAGGATGCCGTTACCGCGCTTCGGATTGCCGTTGATTGTGCTGAACCCCCAGTCGCCGCCGGTGGGCGCGGGGATGCCGTCGCGGTTCAATGAAACGGCGATGGTCTTGGCCGACTTGCCGGCGGCATAGTCGCGGAAGATACGGCGCACGACATTGGCCTGCGCCTCATTGATCGTCCGGTCGCCCCGGATCGGTTCGCCATTGGCGTCCAGCTTCCTGACGACATCATAGCCATAGGCATTGCCGCCACCGGATTTGCCGGCCTCGACGCGCCCACGCTGGCCGCGCCGGGTCTTGTCGGCCAGGTCCTTGAGGAACAGCGCGTTCATCGTCCCCTTGAGGCCGACATGCAGATGCGTGACCTCACCCTCGGACAGGGTGACGATCTTCACGTCCGCATAGGACATGCGCTTGAAGATGCCGGCGATGTCCTCCTGATCGCGTGACAGCCGGTCCATCGCTTCCGAGAGGATCACGTCGAAGCGGCCGCGCGTGGCGTCCGAGATCAGCGCCTGAATGCCCGGCCGCAGCAGCGACGCGCCGGAGATCGCGTGATCGGTATATTGCTCAACGATGTGCCAGCCCTGCTTCTCGGCATGCAGCCGGCACAGGCGGATCTGATCCTCGATCGAGGCGTCACGCTGGTTGTCGGAGGAATAGCGGGCGTAGATCGCGACCTTCATCGGGCATGGCTCCTTACCGGGAGCCTCGCCCCCGCCTGTGCATCTGCGCCTCGAAGTTCTGACGCGCCATCTGCCGGCCGAGCAGCCGGGCGAGCTGGACGAGGCGGGGGTCCGGGTCGCCGCGCGGCGTGAAGGTGAGTTCCGGCACGTCGACGAGCATCGCTTCGAGCAGTTCTTCGCGCTCGCTGCGTGATATCGTCGTCGATGGGCGTGCCTTTTGCGTCATGGAACGAAGAATTGACGCCACAAGATATATAAACAACTGGAATCAAAGGCAGAAAACCGGCGCTGAAAGGCACGGTCAAGCGCATGGGAGCGAACGCCAGCGAAGCATGGCGTGCTTCGGCATAGCGAAATGACTGGTCCGAAATCTGTGAAACCGGCTCGAAGTGCATGGTAACTCCTCGGCGACGGCGCCTCGATACCATTATTTTAGGATAAAGGATTGCGTCGTCAGCACCAGCCATCATAGCGTATTGCATTTGACGCTACAAGTCGCTATGTTGCAGCCAAGGAGAAAGCCATGGCCAGCACTGCGGAACGCAAGGAATACCCGATCTCGATGCGCCTGCCCGAGGCGGACGTCGCGATGATTGATCGCGCCGCCAGCCTGCGGGGGCGCTCCCGCACCGACTTCGTGCGTGATGCCGCCGTGCGCGCGGCCGAGGACGTGCTGATGGAGAACCGGCTGATACGCATGAGTCCCGAAGGGTTCGCGGAGTTCATGGAGGTTCTGGCCGCACCCGCCGCGCCGGTTCCCGAGATGGTGGAACTGGCGAAGCGGCCTGCGCCCTGGGAAGCCGGCTTTGAGCCGAAGCGCTGAGCCGTGGCGCTCTCGGTTCCCGAACCGCTGACCGCGGAACATGATGTCTCGGCCTTTACCTGCGGCAAGCCGACGCTCGATCACTGGCTGAAGACGCGGGCGCTCTCCAATCAGGAGAAGGGCTTCACCGCCGTCCTCGTCGTGCATGAGGGGGGGCGTGTGGTCGGCTACTACGGTCTGGCGCCGACGGCCGTGGTTCCGGCCGTGCTGCCACGCTCGGTCCGCACCGGCCAGCCGCCCGATCCGGTCCCCTGCCTGCTGCTCGGCCAGCTCGCCACCGATACGGCATGGGCGGGCCAAGGTATCGGCACTGGCCTGGTGAAGCACGCGCTCCAGCGCTGTGTTCAGGCCGCCAATCTCATCGGTGGGCGGGCGCTGATGGTGAACGCCGTGGATGAGGAAGCGGCGCGGTTCTGGCAGAGGCGCGGGTTCACGCCGTCAAAAGACGATCCGCTCGTCCTGTTCCGTTCCATCGCCGCAATCGCTGCGTCGCTCAAGGAGGGGGGAAATTGTAAGCCAGATGAGGGGTGATGGCCTTCGCCGAGAAGGCCCTTCGCCCTTCAAGCGTATTACGTCTACGCTTTCAAAGCATTGAAGTATTTATTGATTAAGTTAAATCTGTCAGATTAGGTAATCACAGTTATCTGAAATGGGAACGGTCTATCTGGGTAGGACATCCGTCGGAATCGCACTCCGATAATTAGCGCAAGGACTTTGAGATGGCGGAGGCGCCTACAGATAAGTATTCGGCTGGTGAACAGGGCCTAGGGTACATTTATCAGGCACGTCTTGCCCTGCTACAGCTGCTTCAATTGCCGGAAGATACTGCCATCTTCCTAGAAAAGGACGACGACCTCGACTTTATTGACGGCGATGGTGGCAAGTCCTTGGCCTCACTCAAACACAAGGCTATTGGCGATAGATTGACGGACCTGTCGTCGGATTTCTGGAAGTCCGTCAACATCTGGCTGGCGCGGTACAAGCGGGATGGCCGCGCTGCATCGAACCTGCGGTTCTTTCTGTTCACCACAAGCACGGTATCGACCGGCTCGTTCCTTGCGCGTCTTCTCCCAGATCAGACCGTCGCCTCCGGCGATGCGAAAACGCTGACAGAATTGGCCGATGCTGCGCTCGCCGAGTCGAGATCAAAACTCATCGCGCCAATCACCACGGCCTTCAACGAACTGAGCGACCCCGAAAAGCAGGATTTCCTCGAACGCATTCTGATCCTCGATGGTAGCCCACGCATCGGCGACATCCCGGCGCTCATCAGGGACAAGCATATGCGAAGCATTCGGCGCGAGCATCGCGAGTCTGTCTTCGAGCGGCTGGAGGGCTGGTGGACGGATGCTGTGATCAAACAGTTGACTGGTGCTGAGGCGGAAGGGATCTTCGGATACGAAGTCTCAGATAAGCTTTCGAACTTCTCTGAAGAATACAAGATAGACAACCTGCCTATCACCTTTCGTGGAAAGATGCCCGCCGATGAAATTGACACTGATGCCGATCCGCGTCTGTTCGTGGCACAACTTCGCGAGATCGGCATTTCTTCTAATCGGATTAGAAGCGCGATTCTCGACTATTACCGAGCATTCGAACAACGATCAGCGTGGGCGCGTGAGAACCTGCTTATATTGGGAGAGGTCGAGGAGTACGAAGATCGCCTCACCGATGAGTGGAGTCGCTACAAGGATGTCGCTTTCGAGAAGCTGAAGGACGACAGCGCGGAAGAGGCACTGCGGGATGCTGGCACCAGTCTCTACAACTGGGCAGAATTTGAGACTGGCAAAATCGAATCCTTGCGCATTCGCGCGCGGGTGACAGAGCCTTATGTCCTTCGCGGCAGCTTCCACATCTTGGCGGATGCCACGCCAGAACCCAAGGTCTACTGGCATCCCAGATTCCTCGACCGCCTTGGCCAAGTGCTGGGGGTAGCCTCGTGAAGCGATGGGATCAGCGCCCCTTCGAAATTCGAAACCTGTTCAACCCAGCATTTTGCGGCTTGGTTCTGTTCCGCGCCTTGCATGGTTACGAAGAAGAAGACGCCCGCGGCATGCCCTTCTCGCTGTCGCTGCTTGTGCTGCCCCTCTGTTTGCACAAGGATTCGCGTGAGGTGATCGCCAGCAGTTCACGCAGCTATCTGCTCAAGACGGCGGAGAAGAACCAGCAAATCATGGTGGGCTTCGGCGACCGGGTCACGCAGATGCTGCCGTATGCCTTCGAAGGGTTTGGCCTACTGATGGAAAGTGGTTGCATCACCGTCGGGGACGACGGTCGCATCCAGACCGTACCCAAGAAGGTGCGTAAGACCGTCAATGGAACCGCCGAAACTGTCGCTTGTCAGAAAGTGGCGCGTATCGTCGGAAAGGAATTTGCACGCATCGCCGATCGGGCGACCGTTTACACGACTTTCGGGATTCGCCCATGAAGATCAGATCAATCCATATCTACAGCCATGACGGCCAGCGCCGTGACCTCCAGTTCAAGGTAGACGGTCTCAACATCATTACCGGTCGTTCCTCAACCGGCAAGTCCGCGCTCTCAGAGATCATCGAATACTGCATGGGACGCTCCTCGTTCAACGTCCCTGAAGGTATCATCCGCGACAAGGTGGCCTGGTTTGCCGTGATCTATCAGTTCGAGAAAGAACAGGTGCTGATTGCCAAGCCGACTCCGCCCGGTGGCGGGGCCAGTTGCAGCACGGCAATGCTGCGAAGGGGTACCGAATTACAGGTACCCGAGTTCAACGAACTGGCGGTCAACACCGATGACGACAGCATTGTCGAGCTGCTATCTCGCTTGCTCGGCATTCCCGAAAACCGCACCGAGGTCGCGCTTGAGCACAGCCGCGCCAGCTACGATGCGAACGTCAAGCACACGTTTTACTATCTGTTCCAGAAGCAGGGGTTGGTCGCCAACAAGGACCAACTGTTCTATCGCCAGAACGAGCAGTTCCAACCGCAGGCAATCCGCGATACGCTGCCAATACTGCTCGGTGTTTCCTCCCAAGATCGCTACGAGCTGGAATCCAAACTGCGAATAGCGCAGCGCGATCTGAGAATTAGCAACAAGAAGCTGGAGCAAGCGCGCGACGCCGTCGACACGTCGCATGAACAGGCCATCGGCCTCTACTCGGAAGCAAAGACGGTGGGGGTCATCGGCAACACCGATGAGAACCCGAATGCCGACGGGATCATCGACGCACTGAGGTCGGCGCTGTCGTGGAAGCCTGAAACGGTGCCAGACGATGACGGCAGCCGGGTTTCGCTTCTGGAGGATGAGTTGGCCCAGTTGCGTCAGGATCGCCGTGACGCTCAGAGCCGCATCGACGCGGCACGACAGTTCGCCAAGCGGGCGGGTGGCTACGAAAATGAGGCCGCCGAACAGATAGACCGCCTAGCCTCGATCAAGGCGTTGCCGAAGAATCCCGACAGTGGTGAATGGCAATGGCCGTTCAGCGAGAAAAACTTGGCGCTGGAAACTCCGGTTGCTATCGTTCTACTCAAAGAGTTGGAGTCGCTCGAAAAGGAATTGCGCATCGCTACCGGCCAGCGCCCCAAACTCGAAGCCTACCTAGCTGAACTGACGGACAAGCTAGATGGGATCGCAGGTGATATCAAGCAAAAGGAAACAGAACTGTCCGCAGCCATCTCGGCCAACGAAGTCATTGCCCAGATGGGGACCCGCAACAACGCGGCTGCGCGTGTGGTTGGTCGCATTAGCCTGTTCTTGGAAAAGCTCCTCCCGAATGAGGATATTGCCAAACTGGAAGCGGAAAATCGTCGCCTCGGTAACAAGGTCAGGCAGCTAGAAGAACAGATTGGTGACGATGATAGCAACGAACGTCTGACTTCGATCCTGAACAATATCTCCGCACAGGTGTCGCGGTACATCCAGAGATTCAACGCCGAATTCGGTCCTTACCCTGCGCGGTTTAACCTGTCACAGTTAACAATAATCTTCGATCGACCAGAGCGTCCTGTGCCGATGAGCAGGACCGGCGGCGGCGAGAACCATCTTGCCTACCATCTGTCGGCACTGCTCGCCCTGCATCTATTCGCGGCACAGAACAACTGTCCGATTCCGCGCTTTTTGTTGATCGACCAACCAACCCAAGTCTACTTCCCCTCTGAGCAGATCTACAGGGATGCTGATGGCTCAGTGCAGAAGACGGAAGCCGACGCCGACCTCAATGCGGTGCGCCGGCTGTTCGAGTTGTTGCTGAAGTTCACCCAAGACGATGTTCCAGGCTTCCAATTGATAGTCACTGAGCATGCGAACCTGCGCGATGAGTGGTTTCAGGACGCACTGGTCGAAGAACCTTGGGCCAAGCCGCCCGCACTGGTTCCTGAAGATTGGCCAGAAGATAAGGTCACCTGATTTTTCAATCCATCTGCAACTGTACATGTTGGTATCATCTTAAGGTCGGCCTCGTGGCGTAGTTCTGGCCTTTGGTCTGCGCAGCGCTCCCTTGTGCTGGAATATTCCTTTTGGCTGGTGTTGACCACCGGCACCACCCGCTGCTGTCTGAAAGCACCCAGTCGAAACAACCAAAAAAGGCTTAGGGCGCCGCCCTCAGCGCACTTCAAGAGGCTTCCGCCCGGCTTCCTCCACGCGCAGGCGCGTTCCGTGCAGCCGGTTCCCCGCGAAGCCTCTTTCCGTTTGCACACCCGCTGCTCGCCCATGTTTTGACCGGCGTAGACAATCGGGATGAGGCGATGTCGGGATCGGGCGTGTAGCCGGGTTTTCCGGTGCGCTCGATCCAGTCGAGGATAGCGCCAAGCTCACCTTGCAGGGTGACGCTGTAGCTGCCGCGTCTCTTGCCGGGAGTGATGACGATACGGTCGATGACCTCGCGGATGGCGTCGGCCGCTTCGAGCGCGTCGTCGGGATGGTCGAGCGCAGCAGTCAGCCGCTCGATCCTGCGCCGAAAGGTTTCCGCGATGCCGGGGTGAATGTCGGGAACGTCCTGCGGCGTGTCCGACAGGCGGGCGGTGGTGAGGCTGTCCTGTTTCGCTTCAAGCTCGGTCAGCCGGTCGGACAGGGCGCGGTGCCAGCCGCCCTGCTCAATGACGCGCACGATCTCGGCAATAGCCTTGGCGGTGTCGGCAAGCTCGCGGCGGGTAGTTTCGGCGGTGATGCGGCGCTCGCGGTTGAGGCGGTTGGTTTCCTCGGCATAGACGCGCATGGCTTCCGCCGCCATTTCCGGGGTCATCATGTGCTCGCGCAGGCCGGTCAGGACACGGGCTTCCAACGCCTCGCGCGGGACGGTGCGGGCATTGTCGCAGCCGTTGCCGAGCGCATGGTTGGTGCAGGTGTAGCGGTCATGGCCGCGTCGCCGGTAGGTGCCGCCGCAGCAGCCGCAGAACACGAGGCCGGACAGCATGGTGCGTGGCCGGTGGGTGGCGTTCAGCCCGCCGTTCTTCGCCATCATCTCGCGCATGGCGGCGCGGGAATGGTCGATCTGCCTTTCATAAAGCCCGGTCAGTTGGTCCTGCCGCGCCTTGGCGGCGTCCCAAAGCTCTTGCGGGATGATGCGCAGTTCCGGCGCTTCGCCGAAAACCCATTCGGATTTCGGATTGAGGCGATAGGCATAGCGGCCCGTGTCGGGGTTCTTCACCTTGCGCTGACGGTTCCAGACCAGGCGGCCGACATAAAGCTCGCAATTGAGGATGCCGGAGCCGAGGACGCGATTGCCCCGAATGACGGTATCGCCCCAGCGTTTGCCGGTGGGGCTGGGGATGCCGTCGCGGTTGAGATCGGCGGCGATGCGCTGCGGCCCTTTGCCCGCGACATATTCTCGGAAGATGCGCCGGACAATCTCCGCCTGTTCCTCGATGATGGTGCGTTCGCCCCGGATTGGCTCGCCGCGCGCGTCGAGCTGGTGGGCGACGCGATAGCCAAAGGAGTTGCCGCCACCGATCTTTCCGGCTTCCACGCGGCCCCGGATGCCACGATGGGTCTTGATGGCAAGGTCTTTGAGGAACAGGGCGTTCATGGTGCCTTTCAGGCCGACATGAAGTTCGCTGATCTCGCCTTCCGACAAGGTGAAGATCGTCACGCCCGCAAAGCGCAGGCGCTTGAACGCGCCCGCCACGTCCTCCTGATCTCGGCTGATGCGGTCGAGTGCTTCCGATAGCAGAATGTCGAAACGGCCCGCCTGCGCGTCGGCGAGAACGGACTGAATGCCGGGGCGGATAAGCGATGCGCCGGAAATGGCGCGGTCGGAATAGCTTTCCACGATGGTCCAGCCCTCGCGGGCGGCGCGTTCGCGGCACTGGCGCAACTGGTCTTCGATGGAAGCGTCACGCTGATTGTCGGATGAATAGCGGGCGTAAAGGGCTACGCGAGGCGCTGGACGGGCAACATTCATGGGAACGGTCCTTTCAATCGGTGTCGGCCCCGTCCTCCGTTTCCTTGGGCGCAATGGGCCTGTTGTCGTTTGCGGCGGTCAGCCGCTCGAAATCCTCCCGCGCCATACGGCGGGCGATAATGCGCACAAGCGTCAGTGCCGTATGGTCGATCCTGCGCCACGTCTCGGCGTCCGGCTCACCGTTCGGGCCGCTATTGTCGTTGGCCGGTCTGAACCGTTCCGGCTCGGTGTCGTCTCCCATGCCGCTGCCTGCAAGTTGTTGGACTCAAACAGGCATGAAGCAGCTTCAAGAGTAGAATAAGAAACGAAATCGCAGGCCGTGCGGCCATAGCGAAGTATCGGCGGCAAATAGGATGGGTTTCTATAGTCGCTCATCTTCGCCTCCCTATCAATCACGATCCCGATTCTCGCTGCATCCGACCTGCAAGATCCAGCATATTGCGCAGGGTTTGGCTCTGGTTATGCGGCGACCAGATGGCGGAGAAGGCAACGGCCTCCTGTTCGTCGGCAATCTCGCGAGCGACGATAGCGGATGGCACAAGCCCAAGGTTTTCGGCGGTGAACAGGGAAATACCCTGTCCCGCCGCGATCATCGCCAGCAGGGAATCCCGCCCCACGTTGCAACGCGAGATAGTGGGAACCGGCCACTTTCCCGCCGCGCGCAACACGATAAGATCATGAACCTGCGGGCCGGTGCCGCTCTCGCGCACAAGGAAGGTTTCCGGCGCAAGGTGTTGCCATTCGATATGGTCTTGCCGAGCCAGACCATTCGTTTCTGGCATCGCGACCATGAGCCGGTCGCGCCAGATTACGCGGGAACGCAGATCGGGGATTTCATGGGTGCAGGCTATGAAGGCCACATCCAGCTGATCCTCCCGCACCTGTATCTGCGCATCGCGGGCCGTGCTTTCCGTGATGTGCAGCGACACCCCGACATGAAGGCGGCGGAAACGATTCAGCAGCCGGTCGAGAAAACCGCCCGCGACAAGGCCATGAACACCAATGCGAAGCGCGCCATGTTCGCCCCGCGCCACCATGCCAGCGGTCTTCACGGCGCGGTCCAATGTCTCCAGCGCGCCGCCGACCTGCGCAATGAAGCTACGTCCAGCCTCGGTAAGCCGGACGCCGCGCGTGTTTCGTTGGAACAGCAGAACGCCAAGTTCTTCCTCAAGCGCTTTCACGCGGGCGCTGACGCTGGATTGGCTCGTGCCGAGCGCCCGCGCGGCACGATGGAAGCTGAGATATTCGGCAACCGCAAGCGTTTGCACCAAGGCCGCCATGGGGATGCGTCCGCGCAGAAGTGCGGGGGATTGAGTCGACTCGGTGTTCTTGTGAATCCGCCTTCTCATCGCCGCATACTTCGGTCAGGAAGTGCCGGTTATCGCGTCGGCGGACGCGCGAATTTCCCAACGGGCCGTCATGTGGTGACTTCCGGCGATGCAACTATTTCGCGCTCAGTCAGGATGCGATCAATCAGCCCCCATTCCAGCGCTTCCTCTGCCGTCATGAAGCGGTCGCGGTCCATGCCTTGCTCAAAATCCTCATAGGAGCGTTTGCAATGTTGGGCATAAAGCCGCGTCATACGCTGCTTGGTTTTCAGGATTTCTTCGGCATGGATCAACATGTCCGATGCCTGTCCTTGGAAACCGCCTGACGGCTGGTGAATCAGGATGCTGGCGTTTGGCAGCGCGGCGCGTTCGCCGGCTTCGCCCGCCATCAGCAGGAACGACCCCATTGAACGGGCCGTCCCCATGCAAAGTGTATGAACCGGGGCGCGGATGTAGCGCATGGTGTCATACATGGCGAGGCCACTGGTGACGACGCCACCGGGGGAATTGATGTAGAGTTGGATTGCCTTCTTGGGATTCTCGGCTTCCAGAAACAGCAACTGTGCGCAAACGAGCGCAGAAACCGTGTCGTTGACCTCGCCGTTCAGGAAAATGATCCTCTCGCGGAGAAGGCGGGAATAAATGTCGAAAGAGCGTTCGCCACGGCTGGATTGCTCAATGACCATAGGGACGAGTTGCATCGCTTCGCGCATGGGCGAACTCCTGTAGGTTAGGATTTAAGGTGACTGGCTAAAGCGTCAGGCGGCGCGCATCAGCCAGGGCGCATTGTTATTCGCCGCTGGCGGCATCCGCGGAGTCAGCCTCGCATCCGTCAACCCGTGAACGATCCTGAGTATCGTGCCGCCATTGGCATCGGGTCTGACCTGAAACGTGACGATGCTCTCAAGAAAGGGAGGTTCACCGTCCCGCATCCTGTAGCTAACTTCCTCGCCCTGTGCCGTGGAGACTGGCTCGGTCTCGGCCAACTCCTGCTTGGGCAACCATGCCTCCCGAAAGGTGGGATTGCTGACTGCCTGCCAGACCTTCTCCGGCGGTGCGTCGAGTTCGTATTCAAGCACCAGATCCTTTTCCTGCCTTTCGGCCTCCGTATCGCTCATTGGTCCATGTCCTTCAGTAAAGCCTTCAACGCATCAATTCGGGCTGGCCAGTAAGCCCGATACTTCGCCAGCCAACCGGCTATCAGCGCGAGTCCGTCTGGATCGACCTCGTAGTTCACGAAGCGCCCCCGTCGTTCCTCGCGGACCAGCCGCGCGCTGCGCAGGACGGAAAGGTGCTGGGACATGGCCGGTTGGCTGATGTCCATGCCGTCACGCAGGGCGCTGGCGTTCATGCTGCCGCTCGCCAGCTTCTCGAAGATCGCGCGGCGAGTCGGGTCGGCCAGAGCTTTGAAAATCTCGTTCTCGATCATGCCGACAGATAAGCACACACTTATCTGATTCGCAACGCTGCTGTCTGGCTGTGGTGGCGACAGTCACCGCAACCGTTGACCGATCGAAAAGTATGAAAAACGCCGAAAATCTGCCAATGGTGCCGGATAAGAAGCATAATAAACAAATGGTTATGAGAAAGCGCGGCACTATGGGGGGCAAAAATGGGGTGCCGCTTGCGCACCACCTAACCAGTGTGCAGACAATAATAATTTTCAGAACATTGGCGACGTAGTGCCATGTTCCTTTATCTTGCCCTTGTAATCGGCTCTACTTTCACAACTGTCTTGCTCATCTTGATACATCCTTTTTCCTCATCATGATCTGCACACTGTCTGTTCGCAAGAGAGCATCCGCAAGCATGAGTTCTGGCGCGCCGTGCACTTGTCCGCACTCTGTGACGGGGTGGTCGGGCTGCGTTTGAACGGCAGCGCTTTGTCCGTCACGGTGCATTTTGCCATCGGATTCACGGGGCACATCACAGGCACTCCGGCGCGGCCCGGCCGTCTCTCGATCGGCGCGGCCGCAGGCAAGATAGCGTGCTTCCCGTCATTCCTCGTCTGCACCAGTCCTCATCCGCTCGCGCGGATTCCTCTGTTCAGTTTGCGGCCGTCACCGTGACGGCCGCGGCGTTATCATCAGCGCTGTCGCGATCATGCGTGCGCCCCCAGAAGCTTGCGCTCTTAAAATCCCGCCCTTTCCGCCAGAAACGCCAATTTCTAGTCTTGCTCTGAACGCGCCGATTTCTTGCATGGACACTGCAAGAAAAGCTCTGCCGAGGCGGCGCGACTACTGCCGCCGATCCGCAATCCTGCTGCTGGATTCGCCCACGATCCGGTGCGTATTCGCCGTGCGACGTGCAGCAGCGCAGCGGCCTTTCTGCGTCACCACAGGCGCGACGGTGGAGCGGACGAGCGGCCCGCCGGAGCGGCCGCCAAGAGTCTGGCGCAGGCGGGCCGCTCGTCTGCGGGGCGCTGCGATGGCAACAATCACTCTGCGATGGCGGTGCAACCCGGCTGCCGCCAATGTGCAGCTCCACCGCTCAATGTGGAGCGTTACCCTGCTCTGCGACGGCCTTTTCCAGTATCCGCCGATAGCCGATCTTGGTCATCCATTTCGCGCGGGCAAGGTGGCTTTCCCAGCAGCGCCGCGTCCGCGCCAGATCGGATGCGGGGTCACGATGCAGCACGATCCATGCAACCTCGGTCCAGTTCGCACCCTCCGCATCGGCGTCCAGCAGGCGCAGATAGGTGACATGATGCTGCTCGTCGTAGGCGGTGATGGTGTCGCCGGTCGGTGCTTCGTCGTCCACATCGGGGTCGAGTTCGATTGTCGGTTTCATGCGCTGGCGCTCCCTTCGTCATGAAGATCGTGCGCGCGCTTTCGTGCCGACTGTCGCGTCTCGAATATCTCCCGGTCAGCAGTAATCGCGTTCGACGATCCGCTGACAACCTTACGCCACAATGCTGAATTTGTCGCGCTGTTCATTCGGTCGCGCAAAAGGAAAGGCCCGGCAAACCTGCCGGGCCTCTGTCGTTGCACCAATGAAAGCCGCCTCAAACCTCCACAGTCAGCAAATGTCTGCCTCGGTCAAAACCTGCCGCGAGGCAGGGTTTCAGACGCGCCCAGAAGGGCAGTCGAAACCCATGCCAATGAAAGGAACGAGCCATGACCGGCAACGCAAACACCCCTCGCAATCTCATCATCAACGCCGATTGCATCGACGCCATGCGGTCTTTCGACCGGGGAGCGGTGGACCTCATTCTGACCGATCCGCCCTATGTGACCAACTTCCGCGACCGGCAGGGCCGCACCGTTGCCAATGACGACAACGGCCGCTGGCTTCGCCCCGCCTTCAACCAGATGCACCGTGTCTTGAAGGATGGCGGTTTTGCCGTTTCCTTCTACGGCTGGAACAAGGTTGACCTGTTCATGGAGGCATGGAAAGCGGCAGGGTTCCGTGTCGTCGGGCATCTGGTGTTCCGCAAGCGTTATGCTTCATCGGCGCGCTTCCTGCGCTATGAGCACGAACAGGCTTATTTGCTGGCAAAGGGCAATGTTTCCCTGCCCGAGCATCCCATCCCCGACGTTCTGGACTTTCCCTATACCGGCAACAAACTGCACCCGACGCAAAAGCCCGTCGAGGCATTGCGCCCGCTGATCGAGGCTTTCACGAAGCCGGGCGATCTGGTGCTGGACCCGTTTTGCGGTTCCGGTTCCACCCCGACAGCAGCGCAGCAGCTTGGCCGCGACTGGATCGGCATAGAGCTGGACAGCAACCATTCCCGCACGGCCAGCAAGCGTCTCGCATCCCTGCAACGTCACCGGGCGGCGGCATAAGCCGCCCCTTCGCCGGCGCCCGTCAGCGCGGCGGGCGCCGCTGTCCCAGCTTTGCACGAAAGGATTTCAATATGCGCTGGATTGTTACGGTTGACCATCATGGTGGCTGCATCGGCCTGGGCGAAGATGCGAACGGCGCTCCCGTTCGCGGAATCCCTGAACAGGGTGAGGCCCTGCCGATGGAGTTCCGGCTTTATGATGCAAGCGGCGATCTTCTCTTCGAGGGCCGTTGCGGCGACATTGACGCCGACTGGTGGCATGGCTTCGAGCCGCTGAATTACTTATGGCAGCCATTCCGTTGCCGCCGCCTTTCGTATCGGCGGGCAGGAACGGACGAGATGTGGCGCTGGCTTCGCCCATGAGGCAACCACACGGCTGAAATCGTCGCCGCCGATCCCCGCCGGATCGGCGGTCGTCGCGCGTCCCGAGGACCGCGCGACCAGGAAAATCGCGCTCGCCGGGCGGCGCCCGGCTCGCCGATCACAATGCGCGCATTGTGAAAAGCAATAGAATCATACGGGTTGCTGTAAGAGCAAGCTCTGTCCGTTTCCTCTGGTCACCAACGTCAAGAACGACTAAAATAGTCGTAGTTTTGGCGTGCGCTGATGTCGGTGTGGGAGGTGATCATGCATGATCACCGCCCGACAATCACGGGCCGCGCGCGCGTTGCTGGGTTGGACGCAGGAGACGCTCGCCGACAAGGCCCAGGTATCGCTGACCGCGCTCAAGCGCCTCGAATCCGAAAACGGACTGGAGGTGTATGAAACGACGCGCGATCAGGTGCGCAGGGCGCTCGAAGGCGCGGGCATCGTCCTGCTTTCGACCGAGCGAGGTCAGGGAGTGCTGCTCGTCAATGATCGCGGAGAAAAGCTGCGCTGATCTGTTCCGCCCGGAAGATGTCGTTTCAGCATCGCGCGATGCTGCGGCAGGAGGCTCCATGTTCTGTCGATTCTGCGACAATAGGCTTTCACGGCCCGGCTTGCGGAAGATGGAGGTGGCATATGACACCGGCGTTTGAGGATATGGCCCCGGACAGCGCGGACCTGACCGATTACGACCGCGCGCATATCAAGCTTTACATGCGTCTGCTCGACGCCGCGGCGGATGGCGCGGACTGGCGGGAGGCCGTGGAGGTGCTGTTCGGCATCGACCCGATCCGGGAGCCGACGCGTGCGCGCAAGGTGCATGAAAGCCACCTGGCGCGTGCCCGATGGATGACGCATACCGGCTACCGGCACCTTTTGCGCGACGCTTCCGACTGACCGCCCGGCCGAGACTTTTCAGTTGCCCGCAATGCCGCGCCGGCATCGGGCGATGCCGGTGAACCGGCTTCCTTCAACTGTCGATCACTGGAATCAATCTTCGCTCGACTTGCGCGTTATCTGCGAGGAGTTGAGCCATGAGGCCGGATACTTCCAGTTGGCGGATTCATGAGGGTTATGACTATTTCGACGGCCTGCCTGTCGAAGGTCTTGCCTGGGAATGCTTGCGCCGTCAGGAACCCTACCAGGCGCATTACCGCAGGCTCGTGACGGCCGGCGCCGAAGCGGTCGCGCTTTCAACGGAGGCGGAAAGCCGGTGGGGGCTGCGATTTCGCCGCGCGACCGAGTCTCTCCGCCATCACGCAGGATGTTCTCTGGTCTCCCGTCATCGTCCCGGCGATCATCACCCTCATGGCCGCGCCGGCCCATCTTGCCGAAATTGCTCAACCGCTGTCTGACGATCCGGGCGTCCTGCATGATGGTCCCGAAGGGGCTTACGCGATCTATCGTGACACCTGGACCCAGTTGCTTCTGCTTCCCGGCGCCGATCCGCGCGGCAGGTTGGTTGCCGTGATCCCTCTCGACCCGGAAATGCCCGGTCGCCTTGAGGCCCTTACCCGCTTGTGGCGTTCGCTTCACGGTCGGCCCGTGCCTGCCGACACACGCATGACGCCGCTGCAACGCCGCCGCCTGCGTCTCATGCTTCAGGCTGTCGACGGCCATACCAACGGCGCCAGCTACCGCGACATTGCGATCGCCCTCTATGGCGAGCGGCGCGTCGCCGCCGAGCCATGGAAAACGTCACCCCTGCGCGATTCCGTCATCGGGCTGGTCAAGGGCGGTCTGGCCGTCATCGGCGGCGGTTATCTCAACCTGCTTCGTCATCGCCGCCGACCATAGCCGTTTTCGGCCTTGGGGTGGGGATTTCAGGCCCCGAAAGTTCCCCATCCCTCCTGACGGCCTTTCTTCGCCACCGTGGTCGCCATCCGCCGCTGAACCGAAGCGGCGGCCTTCAACCCCACGGAGGCCCGATCCATGCGACCTGACGCCGTCATTCTGCCGCCGCGCTTCCTGCGCACCAAGGAAGCCGCCGAGTTTCTCAGCCTTTCCGCCCGCACGCTCGAAAAACACCGCACCTACGGGACCGGCCCCGCTTACCACAAGCTGGGTGGCCGCGTGGTTTACGGGATCGACGATCTCGAAGCCTGGGCTGCGCGCGGCGCCGTCACCTCGACCTCCGACCCACGCGGGCGGGTGTTGCCGGCGAAACGCCAGACATTGCCCGCCGTGCCGCAACCTGGCCGCTACGCGCGCTGATCGCGGGCGGTTTCCCGAATGACGGCGCGGCATCGTCCATCTTCGGCGCAGGGGCAGCTTGATCTGTTCCGGGCGCTCCCCGGCGATTTCGCGCCACGAGACGCGCAGGATCTCATGGCCTATCCGTTTTTCTCCCTTTCCAAATCCCGCCGCATCGCGCCGATCGATTTCCGCGTCGGCGATGTGTCGATCCGGGTCGAGGCCGTGCCCGACCATGGCATGGCGACGATCTGGGACGCCGACATCCTCATCTGGGCCGCGAGCCAGATCGTCGAGGCGCGTGACGCAGGCTTGCGCACCTCGCCGTTCATGGCGGCGACGCTCTATGAAATTCTCCGGTTTGTTGGTCGCGGCACCTCGGCGCGCGATTACCAGCGGTTGAAGGCGGCGCTCGACCGGCTCCAGTCCACCACCGTCGCGACCAGCATCCGCCAGACCGTGGAGGGGCGCCGTCATCGCTTCTCCTGGATCAACGAATGGAAGGAGCGCACCGACCGCCACGGCAAGGCCGACGGGATCGAGATGATCGTGCCCGACTGGTTCTATCGTGCGGTTCTCGACGACGCGCTGGTGCTGACCATCGACAGGGCCTATTTCGGCCTGACGGGCGGTCTGGAACGCTGGCTCTACCGGATCGTGCGCAAGCATGGCGGACGTCAGCCCCGAGGCTGGCGTTTCGACTTCCGCCACCTTCACCTGAAATCCGGCAGCCTTTCCCCGTTCAAACGCTTCGCCTTCGAGCTGCGCGACATCATCAGCCGCCAGCCGTTGCCGGGTTACGCGCTGTTCCTCGAAATCGAGGTCGGCGGTCGGGCGCTGCTCGCCTTCGAGCCGAAGCCGCCCTGTGGAAAAGCTGTGAATGGCGTCGTGCCTTCAGGAACCCGGAGAGACGTGCCATCGGGAACCGGGGTCGCGTGCTATCGGGAACCAAAACAGGGTGTAAACTACGGTGATAAAACAGGAAATCGCGCCCTTAACTTAGAGTCTAACATTGAATCTAACCCTGAAGAGCGCGCGCGTGATGTGGAAAACCTCATCCGGCAGGCCGCCAGAAGCCTCGGCACTGCATCGAACAGGATCGTCACGGCGCACGGGCGCAAGCCTGAAGGAGGGGGGCGATGACCACGTCTCCTCACATCCCGCAGGGCGACCAGAACCCTTCCGCGTCTCTCAAGGATAATCTCACCCATGTCGAACTGACGTGGATCAAGAAGAAGATCGAGTTCTGGATCAGGTTTGGTCCCGAGGCCGAAGAACAGATACTCGATCGCCGTCGCCGTGTGGTTTCGTTCCGGCCGGACAGCGTGTTCGCCTTCGTGCGCTGGGCCGCCAACGACCATGGCACGATCATTTCCTGGATCGACATCGTGCGCGCGGTGGTGGCGGGAGAGCCTTATCAGACCTTGCCGTTCGTCCGGCCCGGCGGCGAAATTCTGCTGCGCGTCACCGGCTGGCCGAAGGTCGAACAGGTGCTCACCGCGATCGATGCGATCGAGGCCCTCGGCATTGAAGCGATCGAGGTGGCGCCGGATCATTGGCGGCACCTGCACAATCGCCTTGCCGTCAATGAACCCTTCCGCGCCTATTCGCGCGAACAGCACCGCGCTTGGCTGCGTCGCCGCGAGGTGACGACATGATGCGCGCGCTCGATCTGTTCAGCGCGGCGGCCGGAGGCTGGTCGCTCGGCCTGCATCGCGCCGGTTTCCTCACCATCGCCGCCTGCGAAATCGTCGAATGGCGGCGCATCCTTTATTGAAAAACCTTGCAGCGACCTATCGCAATCCTTTCGAACAACGCATGTTCAGTCAGTTGATGCGGTTTTCTGTCCTTTCCGATGTCGTCACCGACAAGGATCAGATCGACCGGTTCTTCGAACATAACAAGCAGGAAACGCAAATCAGGAGAATGCCACTTTTCTGGTTGCAATGGCACATGGCCAAATGTGTGGCAGGCGATCTTCCCGTCGCCGAGAAGCTACTCGAACAGGGATATCGTGAAGCCAACGAGTTCGAACGCCGTACCGGAAAAACTTTCGACCGACGCCAACTCGACGACCGGCGCTCAAAATTTCTGATGTTGCGGGCAGAAAAGACCAAGCGCACCGGGGCCGATCTGTTCAGGGATTTCAAGGAAGCAATTGAGCTTACTAACAAGATCCTTCGCCAGAATGACCCGCAGCATTATCCATTCGAGACAATTGCAGAGGTCGTGCAAGCATATCGCGTGGTGGGTCACCACTTGGACCATGGGCTTAAAGCACTGATCGATAACTGGCTGGATCAGCTCGTAATCTATGCTCACAAGCGAATCGGCGTGCTTGCCTCAGCATATCAAAGGGATAAAGCTCAATCGGCGCTCGATAATGTTGGCTCTTGATGGTCAGAGAGCGGATGTGAATTGGCACGAGATTTTGTCTTCATCTACGATTGGAGTCCGCTCCACGGTAATCTGAAATCTGTTTTGGGCCAACTCTTGTTGAAGGGCTGACCACAACCATCCCTCCAATAAAGCGGTCTTCGCGCCAGCCGCAGAGAACGACTGCTTACCGCCCAAAACGTCGATTCGTTTTACTATAGTGGTCGTTTCTGATGCTCACTGAGGAGCATCTTTCAGATTCTGTGACCCAGTATATCCTCCGCCGTTCTCCTGTATTTGCGCGCTACACTACTACTACGACAAAAACCTGTTGAACCGACCCAAAATCAGGTTCTTTTAATCATCCCCGTCAGGGGGCCGTTTGTCGCGTCCCCGCCGAAACGGGGACGATATGGCGACCACGCACCTCAAACCGGAGGCGATCCAGCGCGGCGCGCGCATGTTGCGCACGGCGCTCGGGACTTCCATCGCCCGGTTTCTGGAAGACGCCGGCATCGTCGAGGTGATGCTGAACCCGGATGGCCGGGTGTGGATCGACCGCCTCGCTGAAGGCTTGGCCGATACCGGCGAAGTGCTGTCGGCCTCTGATGGCGAGCGCATCATCCGGCTGGTCGCCCACCATGTCGGCGCGGAAGTTCATGCCCGCAGCCCGCGTGTCTCGGCCGAACTGCCCGAAACCGGCGAGCGGTTCGAGGGCCTGTTGCCGCCCGTCGTAGCCGCCCCTGCCTTCGCCATCCGTAAGCCCGCCGTCGCGGTGTTCACCCTCGACGATTACGTCGCGGCCGGCATCATGTCCGCCGGCCAGGCGCAGGTGCTTCGCGAAGCCGTTGCGTCCCGCGCCAATATCCTTGTCGCGGGCGGCACGTCCACCGGCAAGACCACGCTGACCAATGCACTGCTCGCCGAGGTGGCGAAGACGCAGGATCGCGTCGTCATCATCGAGGATACGCGCGAGCTGCAATGCGCCGCGCCCAACCTCGTCGCCATGCGCACCAAGGACGGAGTGGCGACGCTATCGGATCTCGTCCGCTCGTCGCTGCGCCCGCGCCCCGACCGTATCCCCATCGGCGAGGTGCGCGGATCGGAAGCCCTCGACCTGCTCAAGGCGTGGGGCACGGGACATCCCGGCGGCATCGGAACCATTCATGCCGGTAGCGCGCTCGGCGCGTTGCGCCGTCTCGAACAGCTCATCCAGGAAGCCGTCGTCACGGTCCCGCGCGCCCTGATCGCCGAAACCATCGACCTCGTGGCCGTCCTGTCCGGGCGCGGTTCCGCGCGCCGGCTGGCCGAACTCGCGCGTGTCGAGGGCCTCGGTCCCGACGGCGACTACCGCGTCACCCCAGCAACTACCTCAAAAGGAAAAGCCCAATGATCCGAACCCTCTCGCGCGGCTGCCAGACCATGGCGACGGCCGCGACCGCCATGACCGTCAGCCTCATGCTCGCCCCGGCGGCCCATGCCTCGGGCTCGTCGATGCCGTGGGAAGCGCCGCTCCAGAGCATCCTTCAGTCGATCGAGGGGCCGGTCGCCAAGATCGTCGCGGTTATCATCATCATCGTGACGGGCCTGACTCTGGCATTCGGCGACTCGTCGGGCGGCTTTCGCAGACTGATCCAGATCGTGTTCGGCCTGTCGATCGCCTTCGCAGCATCGAGCTTCTTCCTGTCGTTCTTCTCCTTCGGCGGCGGGGCGCTGGTCTGATGGCGGCGATCCTCCAGCAGCTCGACGAGGTGCCGGGCTTCGTCGTCCCGGTTCACCGGGCGCTGACCGAGCATATCCTGCTCGGCGGCGCTCCGCGCTCCATCGCCATCATGAACGGCACACTGGCCGGGGCCGTGGGCCTCGGCCTGCGCCTCTGGCTGGTCGGCCTCGCCATCTTCGCCATCGGCCATCTCGCCGCCGTCTGGGCGGCGAAGCGCGATCCGCTCTTCGTCGAAGTCGGCCGGCGGCATCTGCGCATTCCCGGCCATCTGTCAGTTTGAGGGCGCGCGCATGATGAACCTCGCCGAATATCGCAATCGCAATGCCAGACTGGCCGATTATCTGCCCTGGGCGGCGCTGGTCGGCCAAGGCGTCGTGCTCAACAAGGATGGCTCGTTCCAGCGCACGGCACAGTTTCGCGGTCCCGATCTGGATTCCGCCGTTGCCGCCGAACTGGTCGCGGTCGCCGGGCGGCTGAACAATGCGTTCCGCAGATTGGGGAGCGGCTGGGCGATCTTCGTCGAGGCGCAGCGCTTCGAGGCCGCCACCTATCCCGACAGTCGGTTTCCCGATCCGGCTTCCGCCCTGCTCGACGCCGAGCGCAAGGCCGGGTTCGAGGAAGCGGGCACGCATTTCATCTCCGGCTATTTCCTGACCATCGCCTGGCTGCCGCCGGCCGAGGACGCCGCGCGCGCCGAGACCTGGCTCTACGAGGGCCGCGAGCAATCGGGCGTCGACCCGCATGAAGTCTTGCGCGGTTTTGTCGACCGCTCTGACCGGATGCTGGCGCTTCTCGACGGCTTCATGCCTGAGTGCCGCTGGCTCGATGATGCCGAGACGCTGACCTATCTGCACTCGACCGTCTCGACCACCCGCCATCGCGTGCGTGTGCCCGAGATGCCGATGCACCTCGATGCGCTGCTGGCCGACCGGCCTCTGACCGGCGGGCTGGAGCCGCGCCTGGGTGAGGCGCATCTGCGAATACTCACGATCGTCGGTTTTCCGACCGCCACCACGCCGGGGATTCTCGATGAGCTGAACCGGCTCGCCTTTCCCTATCGCTGGTCGACGCGGGCAATCCTGCTCGACAAGACCGACGCCACGAAGCTGCTGACGCGCATCCGCCGCCAGTGGTTTGCGAAGCGGAAGTCGATCGCGGCCATCCTGAAAGAGGTGATGACCAACGAGGCAAGTGCCTTGGTGGACACCGACGCGGCGAACAAGGCCCAGGACGCGGACCTCGCGCTTCAGGAACTGGGCGCGGACTATGCCGGACAGGCTTACGTCACGGCGACCGTCACCGTCTGGGATGAAGATCCACGCATCGCCAACGAGAAACTTCGCCTCTTCGAGAAGGTCATCCAGGGCCGTGACTTCACCTGCATGGTCGAGACCATCAATGCGGTGGACGCCTGGCTCGGATCGTTGCCCGGCCATGTCTATGCCAATGTCCGGCAGCCGCCGATCTCGACGCTCAATCTCGCCCACATGATCCCCCTCAGCGCCGTGTGGGCGGGGCCGGAACGGGACGAGCATTTCGGTGCGCCCTCCTTGCTTTACGGCAAGACCGAAGGCTCGACCCCGTTCCGGGTTTCCTTGCATGTCGGGGATGTGGGCCATACCCTCGTCGTCGGCCCGACCGGCGCCGGCAAGTCCGTGCTGCTGGCGCTCATGGCCTTGCAGTTCCGCCGATATGCCGACAGCCAGGTCTTCGCCTTCGACTTCGGCGGCTCGATCCGCGCGGCATCGCTCGCCATGGGTGGCGACTGGCACGACCTCGGCGGCGGACTGACCGAAGGGTCCGACGCCTCGGTCTCGCTCCAGCCGCTCGCCCGCATCGACGATACCTATGAACGCGCCTGGGCCGCCGACTGGATCGTCGCCATCCTGATGCGCGAGGGCGTGACGATCACGCCGGAGGTCAAGGAGTATCTTTGGACGGCGCTGACCTCGCTGGCGTCCGCGCCGGTCGAGGAACGCACCATCACCGGCTTGAGCGTGCTGCTCCAGTCGAATGACTTGAAGCAGGCATTGCGGCCCTATTGCGTCGGTGGTCCCTATGGCCGGCTGCTCGACGCCGAGACCGAGCATCTTGGCGGGGCTTCGGTGCAGGCGTTCGAGACCGAGGGGCTGATCGGAACCGGCGCCGCGCCGGCCGTGCTCAGCTATCTCTTCCATCGCATCGGCGACCGGCTCGATGGGCGGCCCACCTTGCTGATCGTCGATGAAGGTTGGCTGGCGCTCGACGATGAGGGTTTCGCGGGTCAGCTCCGCGAATGGCTGAAGACGTTGAGGAAAAAGAACGCCAGCGTCATCTTCGCCACGCAAAGTCTCAGCGACATCGATGGCAGCGCCATCGCGCCGGCGATTATCGAAAGCTGCCCGACGCGGCTGCTCCTGCCGAATGAACGAGCGATCGAGCCGCAGATCACGGCCATCTATCGCCGCTTCGGCTTGAACGACCGCCAGATCGAAATCCTCGCGCGGGCCACGCCCAAGCGCGACTATTACTGCCAGTCGCGTCGCGGCAACCGCCTGTTCGAGCTGGGTCTCAGCGAAGTGGGCCTCGCGCTCTGCGCCGCATCGTCCAAATCCGACCAGACCGCCATCGAGCGCATCGTCGCCGAGCATGGTCGCGACGGCTTTCTCTCCGCCTGGCTGCGCCACCGCGGTGTCGATTGGGCGGCCGACCTCATCCCCGACCTCAGCAACCTGGAGACACAATCATGAAAACCCGTCGCACCCGCGCGGCGCTCGTCGCCGCGACCGTCCTCGCGTTCCCCGCAGCCCTCGCGCCGGTGTTCGCGCCGCCCGCCGCCGCCCAATGGACCGTCTTCGATCCGAGCAACTATGCGCAGAACGTGCTCACAGCCGCACGCACGCTGCAACAGATCAACAACCAGATCACCTCACTTCAGAACGAGGCGCAGTCACTCATCAACCAGGCCCGCAATCTGGCGAGCCTGCCCTATAGCTCGCTCCAGCAGCTTCAGCAGAACGTCCAGCGCACCCAGAACCTCTTACAGCAGGCGCAGAACATCGCCTTCGAGGTCAGCCAGATCGACCAGGCGTTCCAGAGCCGATACGGCAATATCTCCCTGTCGGCGACCGACCAGCAGCTCGTGGCCGACGCCCGCACCCGCTGGCAGAACACGGTCGGCGGCCTTCAGGACGCCATGCGTGTGCAGGCCGGCGTCGTCGGCAACATCGACAGCAACCGCACCGAACTGTCGGCGCTGGTCGGTCAGAGCCAGAACGCCACGGGCGCGCTGCAAGCCACCCAGGCCGGCAACCAGCTCCTCGCGCTCCAGGCGCAGCAGCTTTCGGATCTCATCGCGCTACTCGCCGCCAACGGCCGCGCCACGGCGCTGACCGAAGCCGAGCGGGCGACGGCCGCCGAGCAGGGCCGCGTCCAGCGCGAGCGGTTCCTGACGCCCGGTTCCGGCTACCAGCCGGGCAACGCGCGGATGTTCCCCGGCGGCAATTGAGGACATCGCTCATGGACACCAAGCTGCTGGCCCGTCTGGGCGCCATCGTCTTTGTCGCCATCGCCATCACGGCGACGGCGATCGAGATGACGCGCAAGGAAGAGCCGCCGGTCAGGACCGCGCCGGCGCTCCAGCCCCCGGCCGATCCGTTGCGCGCGTCCTTGCGCCGGTGCCAGCAGCTTGGACAGAGGGCGGTCGATGATCCCGACTGCCTCGCGGCCTGGGCGCAATCGCGCGACCGTTTCCTTGGCCGCACATCGGCGCCTGCCGCCCCGCAAATCAACGAAGGACCATGACCCATGGGCGGCGCCGGCGTCATCGACAATTTCCTCTCCGTCTTCACCAGCTATATCGACAGTGGCTTCGGCCTGTTGGGCGGAGAAGTGGCGTTCATCGCCACCACTCTGATCGTCATCGACGTAACCTTGGCCGCCCTGTTCTGGGCCTGGGGCGCCGATGACGACATCATGGCGAGGCTCATCAAGAAGACCCTTTTCATCGGGGTCTTCGCCTACATCATCGGCAACTGGAACAATCTCGCCCGCATCATCTTCGAGAGCTTCGCCGGTCTCGGCCTGAAAGGTTCCGGCACCAGCTTCACCGTCGCCGACCTGATGCGCCCCGGCAAGGTGGCGCAGGTCGGTCTCGACGCCGGTCGGCCACTGCTCGAATCCATCTCCGACCTGATGGGCTGGATCGCGTTCTTCGAGAACTTCATCCAGATCGCCTGCCTGCTGTTCGCCTGGGCGCTCGTCATCCTCGCCTTCTTCATTTTGAGCGTCCAACTGTTTGTGACGTTGATCGAGTTCAAACTGACCACCTTGGCCGGGTTTGTCTTGATCCCCTTCGGCCTGTTCGGGAAAACAGCCTTCATGGCGGAGCGGGTGCTGGGGAACGTCATCTCCTCCGGCATCAAAGTCCTGGTCCTGGCCGTCATCATCGGCATCGGTTCGACGCTGTTCTCGCAGTTCACCGCCGGTTTTGGAGGCACAACCCCGACAATCGACGATGCGATGGCGATCGTGTTGGCGGCGCTGTCGCTTCTGGGATTGGGGATATTCGGCCCCGGTATCGCGTCCGGCATCGTCTCCGGCGGGCCGCAGCTCAGCGCGGGCGCCGCCGTGGGCACCGGCCTTGCGGTTGGCGGTGCGGCCCTCGCCGCAGGCGGTGGCGCGGCTCTGGCCCTGAAGGGTGGTGCGGCTGCACTTGGCGCCGGAGTCGCAACTGTGCGTGGTGGAGCCGCCGCAGCCGGTGCGGCTTCGACCGCCTATAGCATGGGTTCCATGGGCCAGTCCGGCGCCGCCGGTGTCGCCTCCGGCCTCGGCGGCGTGGGCCGCGCGGCCGGCTCCGCCGCGATCTCGCCGCTCAAGCGCGCGGCCTCAAAGGCTTCGGAAAGCGTCAAGTCCAGCTTCTCCGATGGCGCCAGGGCCGGTTTCCGCGCCACCGGCGGCACCTCGACCATGGGCACGGTCAGCGGTGAGGCTGGCGCAGCCGCGTCATCGCCGGCCGCCGCGACCGATGGCCCGCCCGCCTGGGCGCAGAGGATGCGGCGCAGCCAGGCCATCAGTCACGGCGTCAGTTCCGCCGCCCATGCCGTGCGCTCTGGCGACGGCCATGGTTCCGGCTCTTCCGTCAATCTTTCAGAGGGGGATCGCTCATGAGCTTCTTCAAACGACCCGCCGCGCATTACGGCAAGACTCCACAACCCGAAACGCCTTACCAAAAGGCCACGCAGGTCTGGGACGAGCGCATCGGTTCCGCCCGCGTGCAGGCGAAAAACTGGCGGCTGATGGCCTTCGGTTCGCTGATCCTGTCGGCGGGTTTCGCTGCAGCGCTGGTCTGGCAGTCGGCGCGCGGCACCGTCGTGCCCTGGGTGGTGCAAGTCGATCGGCTCGGCCAGGCGCAGACGGTCGCGCCGGCGACGGCCGATTATCGTCCGACCGATCCGCAGATCGCTTTCCACCTCGGCCGCTTCATCGAGCAGGTCCGCGCCATCCCGGCCGACGCCATCATCGTCCGCCAGAACTGGCTGCGCGCCTATGAATGGACGACCGATCGCGGTGCGGCGGCGCTCAACGATTATGCGCGATCGAACGATCCGTTCACCAGGGTCGGCCGCCAGCAGGTTGCCGTCGAGGTGTCGAGCGTCATCCGCGCCTCGCCGGACTCGTTCAGGGTCGCCTGGGTCGAGCGACATTATGAGAACGGTCAGCTCTCCACCACCGAGCGCTGGACCGCGATCCTGACGATTGTCGTCCAGACGCCGCGCGACGCCGAACGGCTGCGCGCCAACCCGCTCGGCATCTACGTCAATGCCATCAACTGGTCGCGGGAGTTGGGACAATGATAGCGATTGTCCGTAAACCCGTCTTTGCGGCTTTGCTGCTTTCCGGGCTCTCGCTGGCCGGCTGCGCGACCTACAAGCCGCCCGAGATCAGCTATGACGCCGACGTCCCGCCCTTGCCGGCGGTGCCCACCGCCGTCACCGAAGATCAGCCGCGACCGCTGCATACGCCGCCAGCCTGGACGGTCGCGCGCGGCGGCACCGCTGCCGGGACACCGACCGGCCGCGTCACCAACGCCAACGCCGCCGCCCGCGTCGAGCCGCGACGCGAGGGCTATTACAACTCGATCCAGATTTATCCCTGGTCGGAGGGCGCGCTTTATCAGGTCTATGCCGCCCCCGGCCAGATCACCAATATCGCGCTGGAGCCGGGCGAGAGCCTGACCGGCGCCGGGCCGATCGCCGCGGGCGATACGAGCCGCTGGATTATCGGCGACACCGAGAGCGGATCGGGCGCAACCCGGCGTGTGCATGTGCTGGTCAAGCCCAGCCGCGCCGACATCTCCACCAACCTGGTCATCACTACCGACCGGCGCATCTACATGATCGAGCTGCGCGCCGGCGACAGCCCCTACATGCCCGCCGTCGCCTGGGCCTATCCGACGCCGCCGGCGAGCCAGCGGCAGACCGTGCCCGCCACGCCAATCATCCCGGCCGCTTCCGCTCGCAACTATCGCTATGGGCTGACGGGCGACAATCCGCCGTGGAAGCCGGTCGCGATCTATGACGATGGCCGCCGCGTCTATATCGAGTTCCCACGCGGAATCGCACAGGGCGAGATGCCGCCGCTGTTCGTCATCGGCGCCGATGGCGAGGCGCAGATCGTCAACAGCCGCATTCACCAGCATATCCTGATCGTCGACCGCATCTTCGCCGCCGCCGAGCTGCGCCTGGGCAGCGGCCAGCGCCAGCAGACTGTCAGGATCGTCCGCACCGACGGGAGGCCCGCGTCATGAGCGATACCGACAAGAAAAACGACGACGACATCGCCCTGACCGGCGCTCCCGACACGGCCGCGCCCATGCGGCTGCGCGCCGAGTCGCCGCGGGTGACGCGGCTGTCGCGCAAGATGCTCGCCAGCCTTGGCGTCGTCGCCTCGCTCGGCGTCGGCGGGGCGCTGATCTACGCGCTCCAGACTCGTGAGGCGGGACCGGGCGGGCAGGAACTTTATTCGACCGAGAACCGGCCTACGGCCGATGGCCTCGCCGGCCTGCCGCGCGACTACACCGGGCCGGTGCTGGGGCCGCCGCTGCCCGGCGATCTCGGCCGCCCGATCCTCGACGCCCAGAACCGCGGCCAGCCGGTCGCACCGCCGCCCGTGGCCACACCGGCCGTCGATCAGGCTGAACAGCGCCGGCTCGCCGAGGAAGAAGCCGCACGGCTGAGCCGCGTCTTCTTCCAGACCGCGCCCGGCGGCAGCCTAGGGGCCACGGCCGCACCCGGCGGCGCGACGCCCAATCTCACCGGCCTCGGACTGCCCGGCCAGCCGGGCACACCCACGGCGCAGGATCGGCAGGCAGCGTTTCTCAACGCGGCCGCGGATCGCCGCACGGTCGCGCCCGATCGCGTCATGGCGCCGGCTTCGCCCTATGTTCTTCAGGCGGGCGCGGTCATCCCGGCCGCGCTCATCACCGGCATCCGCTCCGATCTTCCGGGCCAGATCACCGCCCAGGTCACGGAACATATCTACGACAGCCCGACCGGCCGCATCCTGCTCGTTCCCCAAGGCACCCGCATCATCGGCGAATACAGCAACGATGTCGGCTTCGGGCAGCGTCGTGTGCTGCTCGTCTGGACCCGGCTGATCTTCCCCAATGGCCACTCCATCGTTCTCGAGCGCCAGCCCGGCGCCGACACGCAAGGCTATGCCGGCCTTCAGGATGGCGTCGATTATCACTGGTGGGATCTCGCTAGGGCCGCCGGCCTGTCGACGCTGCTCGCGGTCGGGGCGGAACTGGCCGTCGACGACGATGACTGGCTCCTGCGCGCCATCCGGCGCGGCGGACAAGACACCGTCAACGATGCTGGCCAGGAGATCGTCCGCCGTCAGCTCAACGTCGCCTCGACGCTGACCATCCGGACGGGCTTCCCGGTCAGGGTCATTGTGACGCGGGATTTGATCCTCGAACCCTACGGAGGCTGACATGGCGAAGTTGAAGCTCGGGCCACTGGCCGACGACAAGCCTGTGAAGGTAACGGTGGAACTGTCCGCCGCGCTGCACCGCGATCTGACGGCCTATGCCGAAGTGTTGGCCTGCGAGAGCCGCCAGCCCGCCGCTGATCCCGTCAGGCTGATTGTGCCGATGCTGGAGCGATTCATCGCCACCGATCGCGGCTTCGCCAGGGCGCGGCGTGAGATGCAGGTTGCGTCGAAAACCGGCCAGCCGGGCGATCTATGATTTGCGCGCTTGCGCTTTCGCCATGCTGAGCAATCGCCGGAAGGCGGGATTATCGTTCCTGGGCGACCACACCGCGCTGAAGGGCAGCACCTCACCGACGATGGGCCGGTAGCAGATGCCGGGGAAATGCGCGGCGGTCGTCGCCTCACTCGTCACCGTTAGGCCCCGACCGAGCGCGACAAGTGGCAGCAAATTGTCCTGCCCGATATATTGCACTTGAATCTCCGGCTGGCAGCCGGGTCCGGCCAAGCGTTGTACCAGATAGTCGTGAATTTCGCGCCCGGACGCCGTTTCGCTGACGATGAAGGCTTCGTTGGACAGGTTGTCCCAGTCCAATACCTCTTTCGCGGTAAGAGAGTGGGCTTCCGGCAGGACAACAAACATCCGCTCCGACCACAGATGCGCAGTGTCGCAATCCAGCCAGTCGCGCGTGCCGGTGACGAACGCCACGTCGAGCTGGAAGTCTCGGATCGCGGCGACGTGCTCAGCGGGATCACCATCGACGAGTTCGATGCAGATGGATCGCGAGCCGCTGAAATCACGCAGCAGCTTGGCGAGGAAGCCGGAAGCAAGCGACGACAGGATGCCTATTCTGAGGCAACCTTGGTCGGCACGTCCTATCGCCGCGACGTCGGCTGCGCCCTCGCTAAGGTGCCTGAGCGTTCTGCGGGCTCTTGGCAGGAAACGTTTGCCGGCGAAGGTGAGGCGAACCCCGCCGCTGTGTCGATGAAAAAGCGACGCGCCGATCCGGTCCTCAAGATCATGGATGCGGCGACTGAGTGCGGATTGCTGGATGCCGAGCGCCGCACCCGCCTTGCGGAAGCTTCCATGCTCGGCCGCTGTCACGAAATAGCGCAGATGACGAAGCTCGATGAAAGGAAGCGTGCTCCCCAGCCAGGAGCTATGATCAGAATTTGGAAATGTCTGGTCATGTTCCAGCATCCGCCGACACCTTTATGTCGGTGGGAAGCGCGGCAGTGCATGCTCTGCCCGTTCGACCAGAACATGCCCCGCGGGCCGCCGGCGCGGCGTGAGATCGAGAGCGACGTGCGAGACGCCTTCGTCCTGCTGCCGCTTCCAAAGCTCGGTCAGTGCTTCGCGATCAGTGCACGTGCCTTTGTCCGGCCAGCCAGCCGCCTTAAACCTTGGTGCTGGCAGCACTACAATTCCCCTGTGAGGAATTGGGCTTTGCCATGACCGAAGCTCCAGTCCGCATCGCTGTTCTCGACACAGGAAATCACGACATCTTCCGGTGGAACGCTGCAACGCTCTTCGAGTGACTGGACAAGGTTTCGGTAAAAGCTCTGCTTTTCTTCCTCGCTTCGTCGGCGAGTTGTCATGTGAATTAAAACAGTCTTGTGGGAGCGCTCGAACCCGAGGCCGGTATCCTCAAGGATCATTCGCCCAGCATCATGTTCCGTCAGCACCTGATAGCGATCCCGGTCTGGAACACGAAACGACAACACCATCGCGTCGTGGATAGCTTGGAGGAGCGTTTTCAACTCTTCCTCTGAACGCCCCTTGATGACGTCAATTCTGAGTAACGGCATAATTTTCCTCGCAAATTCCAATGTATCGTATCATTCGCCCCGACCAAGGATGACGGCTCGCGGCGGCTCCTGGTCGATGTTGCGCGCCAGCAGTGCCGCTTCGTCGCTTCCGTGGGCGACGACTTCGGCGCCTGAAGGGCCGAGTGTCTGTTCGGCGACGATGCTGTAAACCGTGCTGATGCCTACAAACCGAAACCAGGCGTCGAGATAGGGCTTCTCCAGCCCAAAGGCGTCGTCGGGCGTCTGGGAGCCGGACCCATAGCCCAGCCCGCGCGTATAGATCGCCACAGCCCGGCGACCGCCGAGCATCCCGCCCAAGCCACGCTCATCGAAGGTGAATAGAATCCCTTTATGCGAAATGGCGTCGATCAGATGCTTGAGTTTGTAGGGGATTCCAAAGTTCCACAGCGGCACGCTGAACAGCAGCGTATTCGCACGGTGAAACCGTTCGGCGAGCTTCCTGATCTGATCCCAGGCGGCTTCCTGCTCGGGCGTCAGGGCCTCGCCTGCAAGCCCTGCGTATTTGGCGGCCAGCAAGTCCCCATCGACTTCCGGCAGTTCGCATTCCCATGGATCGAGACGATCGACCTCAATCGCCTTCCTTTCGGCAAGCGCGGTCAGGAAGGTTTCGGCAAACCGGGCGGAGACAGACCGCTCGCCTCTGGGTGAGGCAGAGATGTGAAGAACGCGCTCAACCATGGCGCTTCTCCCGAACGATGGTCGGAAATTCATGGGGCGGTTTGGGCTGGAAAGGCATTTTGACTTCCTGAATCAAAGAGATGGTCGGAACGCTCGCTTCCTCGAAAGCGGGCGCGGGAAAGCTCGCGAGCACCGGGAGGGGAGACGGCGCGATAGCCGGAAGTGGCACTGTCATATATCATTTAATGCTGATAACGATGGAAATGATATTTTATCGCCTTATTAAGTGTGATATGTCATTAATCTATGTTCGACACCACTCTCTTGCGTAGCCTGCTTGCCGTTGCTGATACGGGGGGATTCACCCGTGCAGCGGAGCGGCTGAACCTTACCCAATCGGCGATCAGCGCCCACATTCGCCGGCTTGAGGTGGAAGCTGGCCATAAATTGCTGGAGCGGACCACGCGGTCGGTTTCCTTGACACCGGAGGGCGCGCGCCTGGCTGGCTATGCTCGAACCATTCTCGCACTCCATGATGATGCGCGCGCGAGCCTTGGCGCGAGGCGGCGGCTGTCTGGCTCGGTTTCCGTGGGGATGAGCGAAGAAATGGCGAAGACCGCGGTGATCGACTGTCTGCGGCGGTTCTCGACCGCGCATATAGAAGTCGAGGTCGGCTTGAAGATTGGCCTGACGGGCGAATTGCTCTCCCAGATGCAGTCCGGCGAAGTCGACATTGTGCTGGGGAGCCGATGCAACGGCGATGAGCGGGGCGAATTGCTATGGTCGGAGCCAATGGTCTGGGCTGCGGGGCCGGTCTTCACCCCGGACGATGATGTCTCCGCGCCGCTGCCGCTGGCCGTGTTTCCCGATTCCTGTCCGTATCGCGCAGCGGCGATCGAGGCCCTGGCGCGTGCTGGACGACGCTGGCGTATCGCGTGTCAAAGCCCGAGTGCCGAAGGACTAACAATTGCCGTCACGGGCGGACTTGGCATCACCCCTATTACCCGTTCCGTCGCCGTTGCGGCCGGTCTTACCGAGATCACAACCCTGCCAGAACTGCCCGACGCGCAGTTTCTGCTGATGACGGGGCCAAAGCCAAGGCGCATTGCGACCGCGCTCATAAGCGAACTGCGCAAATGTGCTTCGAGGCGCGCTGCTTGATCGATCGCATCAC
Source organism: Sandaracinobacteroides sayramensis (assembly GCF_022014495.1). Taxonomy (GTDB): domain Bacteria; phylum Pseudomonadota; class Alphaproteobacteria; order Sphingomonadales; family Sphingomonadaceae; genus Sandaracinobacteroides; species Sandaracinobacteroides sayramense. The sequence goes on along the minus strand of NZ_JAKLSQ010000023.1, from coordinate 18,736 downwards.
GGTCAATCGGTAAGGAAGTATCCAGTGACGAACATGGCGTCATCCGAATGTGAAGGAAAACGCCTCGACGCCAGCGTCAAAGAAACGAATCTCGAACGTCCTGTCCCGCACCTCATCTGCTTGGCGGATGAGTTGATAGAGCCTCGGCGCCGTGACCCTGCCATTGCCTTCGGCGTCAATATCCGTGCCGTGATCGCGGCCCGGCGCACGACCATCAATCATCACTTGAAAGCGGATTGGCCTACCATCCTCCGCCGGCCCCAGCACGACATGCACGTCGCGGGCGCTGAACCTGTAGGTGATGGCGCCGCCGGGCTGATTGAGCGTGGCGTGTTCGCTGCCGACAGTCCAGTTGCCGCTGAGACCCCACTGATTCAGGCGCGGATTCCCGACCGTGTAATCCTGCGGCCTGTCCGCCGCCACCCTTTCCGGGGAGACGAAGTTCGATGCGCGGGAAAAGCCGATATAGGTTTCGCCCGAACGCAACCGGCGGAGATCAGGCGGCGCCTCTGCGCCCCGCGCATCGGGCGTCACCAAGGTCACGTCTTCGCGGCGGGCGCCAGCCGCTTCGGCAAGCAGTTCCTGGATCACGCGCTCCGAGCGCTCATATCCGCCTTCGCCGAAATGCTCGTGCCTGATCCGGCCCTGAGCGTCGATGAAGTAGTGCGCCGGCCAGAAGCGGTTCCGAAAGGCGCGCCAAATCCGGTAATCGTTATCGACGGCGACGGGATAGGTGATCTCCCGATCACGCACCGCGCGGCGGACATTCCCGATCCGCTTCTCGAAGGCGAACTCCGGCGCATGAACGCCGATGACCACAAGCCCCTGATCCGCATATCTTTCCGCCCACGCTCGGACATAGGGAATGGTTCTGGTGCAGTTGATGCAGGAATAGGTCCAGAAATCGACGAGCACGACCTTCCCGCGAAGTTGCTCCACGGTGAGCGGCTCGGAGTTGATCCACGCCACCGCGCCCTCAAGCGAAGGAATATGCCCGCGGATCGGCAGGGAGCTTCGATAACTGTTCGCCTGCGCCTGGGCGACCAGCGTGACGGCATCCGAGCCTATTCCCGACGCCACGGCTTGCGCCTCCGCGTCGCCGATCGTGCTGAGAAGCCGCTGCTCGATGCTTGTGGTGCTTGAATAGGAGAGCCGGGCGAGCAATCCCGTGTCGAGGCCGAGGGCGATCATCGCGACACCAGCGACCACCGCCACGCCAAGGCCCTGACGAATGCGTTCACCCGCGCCGAGCGACCGCTTCAACGCCGCAAACACCTTGCCACCTGCCATAACCGCCAGAGCGAGTGAAAACGCGGCGCCGACCGCATAGGCGGCGAGCAACAGGGTCGTTTGCACATTGGCGCCGTTGAGCGCTGCGCCCGTCAGAACCAGGCCGAGAATCGGCCCGGCGCAGGGCGTCCAGAGCAGACCCGTTGCAACGCCGAGCAGAAGCGATCCGCCGAACCCGTGTTGTTCTCCGTCGGTGCGGCGCGCCAGTCTGTCGCCCAGCGCCACCGCAGGGCGACTGAAGAAAGCAGCAATCCTTGGAGAGAGCAGGGCGATGCCGAAGGCCGCGAGCAGGACCAGCGCCGCAAACCGGCCGATCTCATTGGCCTGCACGGCCCATGCGCCGCCCACTGCTGTAAGAGAGGCGACGAGAGCGAAGGTTGTCACCAAGCCGAGCAGCATGGGCAACACGCTTCGCGTGAAGGGCTGTCCAGCGCGCGTGAACACGAAGGGTAGCACCGGCAGGATGCAGGGGCTTAGAATCGTAAGCACACCGGCCAGAAAAGCGATTGCGATCATCATGTCCTCCTTGGGACGGCGGATCGACGGGTTGGATCAACCGAATGCGCGACGTCGCCGGGGCGAGAAAACGCGCATCTCATGCGTCGACGCTCTTCCAGTTCACGCGCGATCCTTCAAAGAAGGTCTGGATTTCCCGCGACGCGGCATCGGGACGTTCATAGTTCACGAAATGGCCGCCATCCTCGCAGAAGCTCAGATCGAAATCCGAAAAGAACTCATCGAGCCTGTCCGTCCATTCGGCCTTGATGCTCGGATCGAGACGTCCCCAGAAGAACTTCGTGGGCGTGCGAATGACGGGCACGGCCGACGCGCGTCCCTGTATGGTGGCCTGGCGTCCGGGATTGGTGGAGATATACCAGTTGAAGCCGCCCTGGAGATTATGCGGGCGCATGAAATTATCGACCCACTGTTCGACCACGACGTCGAAAGCAGCGGGATTCCCGGCCGACCAAGCCTTGAGGAAATGGCCGATATAGTGTCGGCAGGCTTCGCGGGATGATCCAACCAGCTTCGCGGCGAAGGGTTGCTGGTTGAAATACTGATACCAGGTCTGGAGCAGATGCGGAGCATCCGCCCATCGGTTGCCGATCCCGTTATAGGGACAGTTGAAAAAGAACAGACCCGACAGGCGTTCCGGGTGCTGCCGCGCAAAGGTCTGCGCCACATAGGCGCCGACATCGTGAGACACGATTCCGAATGTCTTCAGACCGAGGCGATCAGCAAACGCCAGTAAGTCGGCAGCCAGAATATCGGGGCCGCAATTGGCGGCTGGCTCGTCCCCGGCAGGCTTGTCGCTCTTACCGAAATTGCGGAGATCAGGGGCGATCAGGTCGAAACGTCCCCTCAGACGATCCATGACCGGGCGCCATTCCTCGCTATAGGCGGGCCAGCCATGCAAAAGCACGATGGGAGGTCGCGTCGCGCGATAGCGAAGATAGTGGACGCGAATCCCGTTGACGGAAACATAGTTTCCATCCGTCTCTTCCGCGGTATTTTCCTGTGCGATTGCAGAGCTGGTCGCGACTGGCAATGTTGCCGCGAGCATTCCCGAGAGCATTAATCTTCGGTCGAGTGTCATTTCGTCTTGCATTGGTCATCTCCAAAATTGAGGCCAGTCGGATGTGGACATCATGCCAATCGTCGGATCGCCTCGGATGACCAGCAGAACCAGCACGTCGCCTCGACTTCACCTGCGAAGCCCGCGACAGCGTCTGTCATTTACGATTGCAATGGAAACAATGTTTTGTGACCATATTCATTATAAAATGAACTGAATTGCCCTATCTGAGGGCCACTTATCTTGTCGGTTTGGCTTCGGCGATGAACTGGCCGAACCACATGAAAACTTCGGCGAAGCGTGCGCCTCTGTTGTCCACGTTTTCAGGCCGGTGGATGTCGATTGCACAACATAGAACGCCAGACCCCGCAACGCCGTCCATGTCGGACAAGAGCGATGAAGCCATGTAGCTACATGATATTGTCAGTGATGCGCATATGTGGTAACGTAGCCACATTGGAGGATTGTATGATGGTCACCACGGTCAGCAGCCGGGATTTCAATTCAGATGTCGGTGGCGCCAAGAAGGCGGCGGCGCACGGTCCTGTCTTTATCACCGACCGAGGCAAGCCCGCTCACGTCCTCCTGTCCATCGAGGAATACAAACGGCTGCGAGGTGTCCGCAAGATGAGCCTGCTGGAATCGCTCACGCCAAGCCGTGGTGCCGATGAGATGGATGACGAATTCGAGTTCCCCAAGCTCGGCAGCATCACCCGGTTGCCGGACTTCGATTGATGCACCTGCTCGATACCAATGTGATCTCGGTTTTCCGCCGGATCGACAAAGCGCCCGCGCAGGTCATCGAATGGGCTGCATCGGTGGATGCCGAGGACTTCTATCTGTCGGTCATAACCATCCTTGAGATAGAGCAGGGCATTCTTCTCAAGGCTCGCCATGATGAACATCAGGCTGCGCTTTACCGAGACTGGCTCACCAATGACATCTTACCGCGCTATGAGGACAGGATATTGGCGGTCGATCTGCCCGTGGCTCGCCGTTGCGCCCAGCTTCATGTGCCCGACCCAAAATCCGAGCGTGATGCCTTGATAGCCGCCACCGCACTCGTGCATGGAATGACGCTCGTGACGCGTAATGAAGCAGACTTCAAGGCGACCGGCGTTCCGCTGATCAATCCTTGGCTCTACGGTGGGCGCTGACCTCTCTGAAAATAGTTGATGCGAGGCACCATCACGCGGCCGCGCGTATCAACTGAGCGTGTGGCAGCGTGTCATTCAAAGAACGGATAATCTCCATCACCTTCGCCGGCAGATCGCCATTCCAGGCTAAGGCTGGTCCCGGATTGGAGCCTGCAATCATTTTCGCTTGCTTGTGACGCAAGCGAAGATTTGATCGCCCTCCCGCAACCATTTCTGTCATGAAATCTGGAAACCGAAGCCTGACCAAGCCGTTGGGCATTTCCGATCATTCTGGATCGTATCTGCGCGAGGCGAAGTGGTCTGCGCGTTCGGCTGGCTGGAAGTTGCTGGCCAGTTGCCGATGATTCCGTAAACTGCTGACGGTTCGCGCTCCCGCTTTGCGGAGCACTGCGCTGAGCCGAGGGTGCGCCCTTTTGATTGGATCGAAGTCGGAACCGTGGGGCGGCGGGAAGCATAGGTTGCGCCCGCGGCCACGTTTCTTTCGCATATTAAGCCGCGTCTCCGCTTTGGCGATACGCGCTTCATTGTGACGCAGGGCGGCTGCCTCAGCCGGCTTTGAACAGGTTCTCGGTCATGAAATCCACGAAGACGCGGAGCTTGGGCGAGAGATGCCGGCTCGACGGCCAGAGGATGCGGAACGTGCCGCTGTGCCTGACCGCATCGTCGAGCACGCTCACCAGCGATCCCCTGGCAAGCTGGTCGCGGATGGCGAAGTCCGGCAGGCAGGCAAGGCCGAGCCCCTGTTCGGCCAGATAGATCAGCGGCTCGATGGCGCTGGCGACGGCGGCGGTCGGAATGTTGACGGGCGTGGCGTTGCCCTTGCCGTGTAGCGGCCAGTCCTCGATCTTGCCTGTGCTCGGATAGAGATGGCGCAGGCCGCGATGCCCTGACAGATCGGCCGGCGTCTTCGGTGTGCCATGCTCGGCGAAATAGGCCGGCGAGCCGACGAGCTTGTGGCGGAACGTGCCGAGCGTGCGGGTCATCAGTCGGGAGTCGCTGGCCTCGCCCGTGCGCACCACGGCGTCGAAGCCTTCCTCGATCACCTCCACCAGCCGGTCGGTGAAATCCAGATCGAGTTCGATTTCGGGCCATGCCCGCATGAAGGCGGCGAGCGTCGGCATCATCAGCATGCCGACCAGCGGCAGGCTCACCCGCAGTTTGCCGCGCGGTGCGCCACGGGTCTGCGATAGTTCCAGTTCGGCCGCCTCGATCTCGCAGAAGATGCGCCGGCAGCGTTCGAGGAACAGCGCGCCCTCCGGCGTCAACGTGACCGTGCGCGTCGAGCGGTGGAAAAGGCGCACACCGAGCCGTTCTTCCAGCCGCGCCACCGCCTTGCTGATCGCCGACGACGAGACGCCCAACTTCTGCCCGGCAGCGGTGAAGCTGCGCGTTTCCGCCGCCTGCACGAAGGCGTTGAGCGATCCGAGGCTATCCATTGGCACGGCTCCATTGCTGATAGATAGGTCAGAAGTCTTTTGAACTGTAGCCTGGTTCTCCACAAACGGGAACACGCCTAGCTTCTGGACAATGCCGTTATCGGCGGATCGCGCCGGTCTTTCCCGATCGCCTCATCCGTCGGCGGCTTTTCAGACAAAGGCTCAGGCGGACCAATGACCACGACGACCAGCAGCGACACGACTCCCCTTGAGCAGGCCGATGTGCCTTCGGCCGCAGACAGCCGGCTTCCGCTGGCCGCGCTGCTGGCGCTGGCCATGGCCGCCTTCATCACCATCCTGACCGAAGCCCTGCCGGCGGGATTGCTGCCGCAGATGGCCGAAAGCCTTGCGGTCTCCGAGGCGCTGGTCGGCCAGCTCGTCACCATCTACGCGGTCGGATCGCTGGTCGCGGCCATTCCGCTGACGAGCGCCACGCAAGGGTGGCGGCGCCGGCCGCTGCTGCTCATCGCCATCGGCGGCTTCGCCATCGTCAACATGGTGACGGCGATTTCCGATAGCTATGCGGTCACGCTGGTCGCGCGCTTCTTCGCAGGCGNACGCTGGTCGCGCGCTTCTTCGCAGGCGTGTTCGCCGGGCTGCTTTGGGCGCTGGTCGCCGGCTATGCCGCGCGCATGGTGCCCGAGCATTTGAAGGGCCGCGCCATCGCCATTGCCATGGTAGGCACCCCTTTGGCGCTCTCGCTCGGCATTCCGGCCGGCACCTTCCTCGGCGCGGCCTTCGGCTGGCGCTTGACCTTCGGCCTCATGAGCGCGCTGACCGTCATCCTCGTCTTCTGGGTGCTCGCCAAGGTGCCGGACTTCCCTGGACAGGCGCGCGGCAAGGGCTTTGCGCTTCGCGCGGTCTTCGCCCTGCCGGGCATCCGGCCGGTGCTGTTCGTCACGCTTGCCTATGTGCTCGCCCACAACATCCTCTACACCTACATCGCGCCGTTCCTCGTTCCGGCCGGCCTTGCGGAGCGCATCGACCTTGTGCTGCTCGTCTTCGGCGTCGCGGCGCTTTTCGGCATCTGGATCGTCGGCGCGCTGATCGACCGATGGCTGCGCGAACTGATGTTGATCAGCACGGCGCTGTTCGGCCTGGCGGCGCTGGCGCTCGGCCTCGCCGGCACCGTGCCGGCCGTCGTCTATGCGTCCGTCGCCCTATGGGGGCTGGCCTTCGGCGGGGCGGCGACGCTGTTCCAGACCGCATCGGCCAAGACGGCCGGCGAGGCGACCGACGTGGCGCAGTCCATGATCGTCACCGTCTGGAACATCGCCATCGCCGGTGGTGGCATCATTGGCGGTATCCTGCTCGAAACCTTCGGCGTCGCCGCCTTTCCGTGGAGCATGCTGGCGCTGCTGGTCGCCGCGCTGGCAGTCGCATGGGCCGCTCGTGGGCACGGTTTCACGCCGGTCCGCCGCCCCTGACCTGGGCGCTGCTGGCACGATCCCGCTGGGCTGTGCACGGGTGTGCCACTCTTCATTGTCATTGCCTTGGGGGGCGTGAAGCGGTTGGAACTCTGGTCAGCGGCTGACTGCCCCCAGTGCCTGTCGATCCGGGCTTGGTCCGGGGCGAGCCTGATTCTCAACCCCTTGACCCTTGGAAAAGCTGGACCCCGGGTCAAGCCCGGGGTGACGAGGGGTGTGGGTTCGATTGAACTGGCCTGCTATCGGCCACAAAAAAGGGGGCCGGTTGGCCCCCTTTTTCCGTATCAGTCGTCGTTGCCGGTCAGGAACGCCGGAAGGCCGGTGTCGCCTTCGGGCTCGGCCTCGCGTTCCCGGCGCGGGCCGCGATCCCGGCCGCCGTCGCGGCGGGGGCCCCGGTCACGTCCGCCGTCGCGGCCACCATCCCGGCCGCCTTCGCGGCGGGGGCGGTCGCCGCCTTCACGCGGTTCGCGCGGCGGGCGGCTGTCGGGCAGTTCCTCGCCGGTTTCCTGATCGACGAGGCGCATGGAGAGCTTCACCTTGCCGCGATCGTCGACGCCGATCACCTTCACCTTCACCTGCTGGCCTTCGGTGAGAACGTCGGAGACCTTCTGCACGCGCTCGTTCTGGATTTCCGAGATGTGGACGAGGCCGTCCTTCGCGCCCAGGAAGTTCACGAAGGCGCCGAATTCCGGCATGCCGACGACCTTGCCCGAGTAGATCTTGCCCACTTCCGGCTCGGCGATGATGCCGATGATCCACTGGCGGGCGGCCTCGATCTTGTCGAGGTCGCTGCTGGCGATCTTCACCGTGCCGTCGTCCTCGATGTCCACCTTGGCGCCGGTTGTGGCGACGATCTCGCGGATCACCTTGCCGCCGGTGCCGATGATGTCGCGGATCTTGTCCTTGGGCACGCTCATCGTCTCGATGCGCGGGGCGTGGGCCGACATTTCGGTGCGGGTCTCGGTGATGGCCTTGGCCATTTCGCCGAGGATGTGGGCGCGGCCGTCCTTGGCCTGCGCCAGCGCGACCTTCATGATCTCCTCGGTGATGCCGGCGATCTTGATGTCCATCTGCAGGCTGGTGATGCCTTCCGAGGTGCCGGCCACCTTGAAGTCCATGTCGCCCAGATGATCCTCGTCACCCAGAATGTCGGACAGGACCGCGAAGTCCTTGCCTTCCAGGATCAGGCCCATGGCGATGCCGGCCACCGGACGCTTCAGCGGCACGCCCGCGTCCATCAGCGCCAGCGAGCCGCCGCAGACCGTCGCCATCGACGAGGAGCCGTTCGACTCGGTGATGTCGGAGAGCAGGCGGATCGTGTAGGGGAATTCCTCCTTCGTCGGCAGCATCGGGTGCAGCGCGCGCCAGGCGAGCTTGCCATGGCCGATCTCGCGGCGGCCCGGCGCGCCGAAGCGGCCCACTTCGCCCACCGAATAGGGGGGGAAGTTGTAGTGCAGCATGAAGCGCTCATACTTCAGCCCGTCGAGGCCGTCGATCATCTGCTCGGAATCGGCGGTGCCCAGCGTCGTCGAGACGATGGCCTGGGTTTCGCCGCGGGTGAACAGCGCCGAGCCGTGCGTGCGGGGCAGGAAGCCCACTTCGCCGAGGATCGGGCGGACCGTCTTCGTGTCGCGGCCGTCGATGCGCTGGCCGTGCTTCAGGATGGCGCCGCGGACGATCTCGCCTTCCAGCTTCTTGAAGAGCTTGCCGGCCTTCTGCTGCGTGGCGGCGTCGGCTTCGGCGTAGAGCGGCTTCGCCTTCGCCTTGGCGTCGGAAAGGGCGGCGACGCGCGCGGCCTTCTGCGTGATCCTGTAGGCGGCCTCGATATCGGCGCCGACTTCGCGGCGGATGTTGGCGAGCATGTCCGAATCGTCGGCGATCTTCAGCTCCCACGGCTCCTTCGCCGCCTTTTCGGCGAGGCCGATGATCGCCTGGATAACCGGCTGGATCGACTTGTGGGCGAACATCACCGCGCCCAGCATCTCGTCTTCCGAAAGCTCCTGCGCTTCGGATTCCACCATCATCACCGCGTCATGGGTGCCGGCGACGACGAGGTCGAGGCGGCCTTCCTTCAGCTGCTCCTTGGTGGGGTTCAACTGATATTCGCCGTCCTGGAAGCCGACGCGGGCGCCGCCGATCGGCCCCATGAAGGGCACGCCCGAAAGCGTGAGCGCGGCGGACGCGGCGATCATCGCCACGATGTCGGCCTCATTCTCGCCGTCGTAGCTCAGCACCTGGGCGATGACGTTGATCTCGTTGTAGAAGCCTTCGGGGAACAGCGGCCGCACCGGGCGGTCGATCAGGCGGCTGGTCAGCGTCTCATGCTCGGTGGCGCCGCGCTCGCGCTTGAAGAAGCCGCCCGGGATGCGGCCGGCGGCCGAGAATTTTTCCTGATAGTGAACGGTCAGCGGGAAGAAGTCCTGCCCTTCCTTCACCGACTTGGCGGCGGTCACGGCGCACAGCACGACGGTTTCGCCATAGGTGGCGAGAACGGCGCCGTCCGCCTGGCGGGCGACGCGGCCGGTTTCGAGGGTCAGCGTGCGGCCGCCCCATTCGATCGATTGTTTGGCGATATTGAACATCAGATACACTCTCCATGCCTCTGAGCCCATATGCCAGAGGCGTTCCAACGATGAGGCGGAAGCCTCGCTCGCGAATTGCCCCGGAACGGGGCGGCGCCGCGCGCGCCTCCCGGATTCGCCGGGCCGAGATGGAAGAAAGGGCGCCCTTTCGGGGCGCCCTCCCGGGATTATTTGCGGAGGCCCAGCTTGGCGATCAGAGCCTGGTAGCGGGCTTCGTCCTTGCGCTTCAGATAATCCAGAAGCGAGCGGCGCTTGTTGACGAGCATCAGCAGGCCGCGGCGCGAGTGGTTGTCCTTCGCGTGGGTCTTGAAGTGCTCGGTGAGATTGACGATGCGCTCGGTGAGGATGGCCACCTGGACTTCAGGGCTGCCAGTGTCCCCGCTGGCGCGGGCATTGTCGGCGATGAGCGCGGTCTTGCGCTCGGCAGTGATCGACATCGGGTTTCTCCTACGGCAGGTTGAATCCCCGGAGGACTTTCACATCCTCGTTCGAAAGCTCGACCAGCGCCACCGGAACAGACCCGCGGGTGGCGATATATTGGCCGGGGCTCTCATGGGGCCGGTGGAGGCGTTTGCCCTGCTTCAGGGCGGCTGCCTCGTCCGGGTCGACTGCCAGGGCCGGGATGTCGTCCAGTCCGGCAGTCAGCGGCAAAAGGGCCTGTTCAGGCGCCGGCCCTTGCACCAGTTCCACGCATTTGTCCAGCGAAAGCGCCTGTTCGAGGCCGAACGGCCCCGCCGCCGTGCGCCGGAGGAACGCGACATGGCCGACCGTGCCCAGCGCCAGCGCCAGATCGCGCGCCAGGCTGCGGACATAGGTGCCCTTCGAGCAATGCACGTCGAAAGTGGCGCTTTCGGCCGTCGCTTGCACCAGTTGCAGCGAATGGATGCGGATTTCGCGTTCCGCCAGTTCCACGGCCTCGCCCGCGCGGGCGCGGGCATAGGCGCGCTCGCCATCCACTTTCAGCGCCGAATAGGCCGGCGGGCGCTGGCGGACGGGGCCGGTGAAGGCCGGAAGCGCGGCGCGAATCGCCGCCTCGTCCGGGCGGACGGCGCTGGTCGCCACCACTTCGCCTTCGGCGTCGTCGGTGCTGGTCGCCGTGCCGAAGCGGAGCGTGAAGCGATAGGATTTCGGACCGTTCAGCAGATAGCCCGTCAGCTTCGTCGCCTCGCCCAGGGCAATCGGCAGCACGCCGGACGCCAGCGGGTCCAGCGTGCCGCCGTGGCCGATCTTCACCTTGCCATGGCCGCCTTGCCGCAGCGCCCATTTCAGCTTGCCGACGACCTGCGCGCTGGTGGGGCCGACCGGCTTGTCGACCACCAGCCAGCCGTTCAGTCCCGTCATTTGCCGCCGGTGCGCACCAGCTTCAGCTCGATCGGGGAGGGGGCCGCCGAACCGTCGTTCGGGATCGGGTTCGCCGTGTCGGTGATGTACATCAGCTCACCCTTGGCGGTTTCGATCCGCGCCTGCAGGCGAGGCGAGGCTGGATGCTGCGTGCGGGCCACGTCGTAGTGGACGAGGTAATGCAGCGGCACTTGGTTGCCCGTCGTCTCGATCTGGAACGAGCCCAGCTCCACGGCGGGGGCGTCGGCGCGGGCGGCGTCCACCAGCAGCACCTTGGCGCGGGTTCCGGCCGGCAGCGCCATGCGGTCGAGCTTGACGAGCGTGCCCCAGACCGCGCCGGCTTCCGGCACGGCGGGCAGGCGGTGGCAGCTTTGCTCGGCGACGTTCTTGCCCCGGCGCAGCTTTGCCTTGTCCCCGTCGATCTCGACCGAATCGGAGCCGGTCACGAATCGCGCCGGCGTGTAGCCGACCTGTTCCTGCAGCGTGAACACCTCGCCGCCGCGAATGGCGCGGAGGATCCCGGCCGGCTGGTCATGCTCGATGGAAACCAGCTGTCCGTCGCCGCAGATGAAATTCTGCGCGTCCCTGAGCGGCAGCACCGGCTTCTGGCCGCCGGGGCTGGCTTCCGGCGGAACGAAAGCGGGCGCCGTCTGGGCCGGCTCGGCCACGGCGGGCGTCTGCGGCGCCGGCTGGGCTTCGACAGGCGGGCTTCCGGCGCAGGCGGCGGTCGCCGCCAGAAGAACTGCAAAAATGACGGGCTTCAATGGGCTGCTCCCCAGTTGGGCCCCGTCCCGACTTCCACCCCCAGCGGAACGCTGAGGCGGAGCGCCGGGGCGGCGGCGGATTCCATGACGCTTCTGATCGTTTCGGTGGCCTTCGACACTTCCGCGTGCGGAACTTCGAACACCAGTTCATCGTGCACCTGCAACAGCATCCGCGTGCCCGTCAAGCCGGCCGCGGCCAGCGCCGGCTCCATGCGGATCATCGCCCGCTTGATGATGTCGGCCGCCGTGCCCTGGACCGGCGCGTTGATGGCCGCGCGCTCGGCGCCGGCGCGTTCGGACTGCACCTTGGAGCGGATGCCCGGCACATGCACGCGGCGGCCGAACAGCGTGGTGACGAAGGCGTCCTCCTTCACCTTGGCGACCGTCTCCGCCATGTAGCGGCGGATTCCGGAATAATGGTCGAGATAGCGCTCGATGAACTCCGCCGCTTCCGCCCGCGAAATGCCCAGCCGCTGGGCGAGGCCAAAGGCGGATATGCCGTAGATGATGGAGAAGTTGATGGTCTTCGCCCGGCCGCGCAGCTCCCGGTCCACCGGCGCGCCGGCCGGCAGGCCGAAGATCTGCCGCGCGGTGAGAGCGTGGATGTCCTCGCCGCTGGAATAGGCGGCCTTCAGTTCCGGCACTTCGGCCATCTCCGCCATCAGCCGCAATTCGATCTGGTTGTAGTCGGCCGACAGGATCACATGCCCTTCCGGCGCCACGAAGGCGTCGCGGATGCGCCGGCCCATCTGCGTGCGGATGGGGATGTTCTGCAAATTGGGGTCGGTCGACGCCAGCCGCCCCGTGGAGGCGACCGCCATCGAATAGCTGGTGTGGACGCGGCCGGTGTCGGGGTTGATCTGCTGCTGCAGCGCCTCGGTGTAGGTGGAGCGGAGCTTGGAGACCTGCCGCCAGTCCAGCAGCTTCTGCGACAGATTGGCGACATCCGAGCCGGGGGCGAGCGCGGCGAGGCGTTCGAGCTCGGTCACATCTGTCGAATATTGCCCGCTCTTGCCCTTCTTGCCGCCCGGCGCGCCGAGCTTCTCGAACAATATCTCGCCGAGCTGCTTCGGGCTGCCCAGCGTGAAGGGCTGGCCGGCGATCGCATGCGCCTCGCCCTCCAGCCGCGCCATCTCGCCGGCGAATTCGGTGGACATGCGCGACAGTTCCGCCCGGTCCACCAGCACGCCGGCGCGTTCCATGCGGGCCAGCACCGGCACCAGCGGCCGGTCGCACCATTCGTGCACGCGGGTCACCCTGGAGCGCCACAGCATCGGGCGGAATTTCCGCCAGAGCCGGAGCGTCACATCGGCGTCTTCCGCGCCATAGCGGGTGGCCCGGTCGAGCGGCACGGCGGCGAAGCTGATCTCCGCCTTGCCGCTGCCCGCCACCTCCTTGAAGGCGATGGGCGTGTGGCCGAGATGGCGCCCGGAAAGCTCGTCCATCCCATGGCCGTGCAGCCCGCCGGCCAGCGCGTAGGAGAGCAGCATGGTGTCGTCGAAGGGGGCGATGCCGATTCCGAGGCGGGCCATCACCAGCATGTCGTATTTCAGATTCTGCCCGACCTTCAGCACGCCGGGGTCTTCCAGCAGCGCCTTCAGCCCCGGCAGCGCCTGGGCCGGCGAAAGCTGCGCCACCGGCTCGGCCAGCAGCCCCTCGCCCGAGACATGGCCGACCGGCACATAGCAGGCCTTGCCCGGCGCGATCGCCAGGCTGAAGCCGACGAGATCGGCGCGCATCGCGTCCAGGGCGCTGGTCTCGGTGTCGAACCCCACCACGCCTTCGTGGCGCGCGGCCTGCAGCCACCAGTCCAGCCGCTCGGGCGTGGTCACGCATTCATAGGCGTCGAGGTCGAAGGGGGCTTGCGGCTCTTCCGCCTCGGCCGGCTCCGGGCGGGCGATGGTTTCAGCCGCGGCGCGGCCCTTCTCCCCCAGCTTCGCCAGCAGCGAGCGGAAGCCATGCTTCGCCAGGAAGGCGGCCAGCCGGTCGGCGTCCTCGCCATTGTCGCTGAGCTTCAGCGACGCCAGCGGTGGCTCCAGCGGGCAGTCGCGCTTCAGCTCCACCAATATCCGGCTGAGCCGCGCCGCCTCGGCATGGTCGAGGAGATTCTGCTTCAGCTTCGGCCGCTTGATCTCGCCGACATGCGCCAGCACCTCCTCGACCGTGCCATATTGGTTGACGAGGTCGGCCGCCGTCTTCGGCCCCACGCCGGGCACGCCCGGCACATTGTCGACGCTGTCGCCCATCAGCGCCAGCACATCGGCGAGGCTGGCCGGCGGCACGCCCCATTTCTCCAGCACCTGCGCCTCGTCGAAGCGCTTGTTCTGCATCGTGTCCAGCAGCGTCAGGCCGGGGCGGATCAACTGCATCAGATCCTTGTCGGAGCTGATGATCGTCACTTCCATCCCCTGTGCCAGCGCGGCTTCGGCGTAGGAGGCGATCAGGTCGTCCGCCTCCAGCCCCGGCTTCTCGATGCAGGGCACGTTGAGTGCGTTCACCGCGTCGCGGATCAACGGGAACTGCGGCAGCAGATCCTCGGGCGGCTCCGGCCGGTTCGCCTTGTAGTCGGGGTAGAGGTCGTTCCTGAAGCTGCGCTTGCCGGCGTCCAGGATCACCGCCAGATAATCGTCCTCCGGCGATTTGCGCGCCGCCTCGATCTGGTTCCACAGCATGGAGGTGAAGCCGAACACCGCGCCGACCGGCGTCCCTTCCGGGTCCGTCAGCGGCGGCAGGCGATGGTAGGCGCGGAAGATGAAGCCCGAGCCGTCGATGAGGGTGAGATGCGGAGGCTTCGTCATGAGGCCCTAGTAGACGAGCCGGACGCCCGCGCCCAGCCCGCCGTTCACGCGCCTCAGGCCTTCTTCAGGTGGCGGCGGCCCAGCAGCTCGGCGATCTGCACGGCGTTCAGCGCCGCGCCCTTCCGGAGGTTGTCGGAAACGCACCAGAGCGTCAGGCCGTTCTCCACCGTCGGGTCTTTCCGGACGCGGCTGATGAAGGTGGCATAATCGCCGACGCATTCCACCGGGGTGACGTAGCCGCCGTCCTCGCGCTTGTCGACCAGCATCACGCCGGGCGCCTCGCGCAGGATGGATTGCGCCTTCGCGGCCGAGATCGGGCGCTCGAACTCGATGGAGACGGCTTCCGAATGGCCGACGAACACCGGCACCCGCACGCAGGTGGCCGACACCTTGATGTCAGGGGAGAGAATCTTGTTCGTCTCCACCGCCATCTTCAGCTCTTCCCTGGTGTAGCCATCGTAGCCGGTGTCGGCGCCGACGAACACGTCGATGTGCGGGATGACGTTGAAGGCGATCTGCTTGGTGAACTTCTCCACCGTCTTGTCCTCGCCGACGAACACCGAGCGCGTCTGGCTGAAGAGCTCGTCCATCCCCGCCTTCCCGGCGCCCGAGACCGACTGGTAGGTGGAGACGACCACGCGGGTGATCCCGGCCTCGTCGTGCAGCGGCTTCAGCGCCACCACCATCTGCGCCGTCGAGCAATTGGGGTTGGCGATGATGTTGCGCTTCCTGTAGCCGTCGATCGCTTCCGGGTTCACTTCCGGCACGATCAGCGGCACGTCCGGGTCCATCCGGTAGAGCGACGAATTGTCGATCACCACGCAGCCGGCTTCCGCCGCGCGGGGCGCGTGGATCTTCGTCGGGCCGGAGCCGGCGGCGAACAGAGCGATGTCCCAGCCGGCGAAGTCGAAATGCTCGATCGACTGGACTTTGAGCGTCTTGCCGCTTTCGCCGAACTCGATGATGTCGCCTTGCGAGCGCGGGCTCGCGACGGCGGCGATCTCGTCGATGGGGAATTCCCGCTCGGCGAGGATGTTCAGCATTTCGCGCCCGACATTGCCGGTGGCGCCTACGACAACGACCTTGTAACCCACTTCGCGTCTCCGCTCTCACTGCCGCCAGCCCGCGGGCCGGGAGCGGGGCGGCTTGGCCCATAGCGCGCCGGCAGTCAACGCCGGAGGGAGCGGCGGATGCGTTGTGATTTGGCACACCTTCAGTCATGACGCTGCAATGAGCGGTGCTGTAAGGGGCGGCGCGGTCAGGCACGGCAGCGGAGAAGGGTCGACATGCGCTGGTATTGGTGGATTCTCATCCTCATCGCCCTTGTCGCCCTGGCGGCGTTCTTCCTGCCGCTGAGCTTCGTGCTGCGGCAGGCGGCGCCGGGCCTGGAAGCGGAACGGGTGGAAGGCTCGATCTGGAACGGCCGGCTGCGCGGCGCCAGCTATGGCGGCATTCCGATCGGCGATGTCGATGCGGGCCTGGATTTCGGCCGGCTGCTGCAAGGCGAGGCCAATGTGCGCTTCGAGCGGCTGGGGCCGCGGCTGTCGGGCCGCGCCGGCGGCACGCTGGAGGACCGGCGGCTGGAGGGGCTGAACGGCGAACTGCCGCTGTCGATCCTGCCGCAGGGGTTCCCGCCCGTGCGCCTGCAGTTCGAGGATGTGTCGCTGCATCTGGGGCGCCGCCAGAACTGCCTTTCCGCGAGCGGGGTGGTGACGGCCTCGCTGCCCGATCTGCCCGGCCTTCGCCGCGTGCCGCCGCTCTCCACCACGCCGCGCTGCGAGGGGGACGCCCTCATCGTGCCGCTGAATGCCCCCGACCAGCGGCTGGCGCTGCATATCGGGGTGGCGCCGGGCGGGGTGTGGAAGGCGGGGCTCGGCATCCGTCTGGAAAGCCCGCTGGCCGCCGCGGCGCTGGTGGCGGCCGGATTCACCCCCACCCCGGAAGGGGTGCGGCTCGATTCGAGCGGAACCTTCGACGATCTCAGGGCCCTGGAGCAGGCGGCGCGCGGCGCGGTGCAGGCGGAAAAGCCGCAGGACGCCGGCTTGACGGCGGAGCCGCGATAGCGCCTGATGCAGGGCGAAATATGGGGCGAAGGGAGAAGGCCATGGCAAATGCGGCATTCGACGACGGCAAGGCGGCGCTGAACGAGTTTCTGGAGCAGCGCTGGTGGCTGCTGGCGCTGCGCGGCCTGTTCGGGGTGATCTTCGGCATCATCTGCTTCGCCAGCCCGGCGATCGCGGCTTTCTCGCTGCTGATCCTGTTCGGCGCCTGGTCTCTGGTGGACGGGGCGTTCGGCCTGTTCGCCAGCTATGGGCAGGCGAAGCGCGGCGAGCGCTGGGTGTGGCTGGCGGTGGAGGCCGTCGCCAACATCGTCATCGGCGTATTGGTGCTGACGATGCCGGCGCTGAGCTTCGTGGCGCTGCTGCTGGTGATCGGGATCAAGGCGCTGATCTCCGGCCTGCTGTTGCTGTTCGCCTCGGTGAAGCTGGACGGCGACCATGGGCAGGGCTTCCTGGTGGTGGCCGGCCTCGTCAACCTGGCGTTCGCCGCCCTCATCTTCCTGGCGCCGGTGCTGGGGGTGAAGATCATCGTCTGGTGGATCGGTGTCTGGTCGATCCTGTTCGGCGTGGCGCTGATCGCTCTCGGCTTCAAGCTGAAGAGCTTCGCCGGGAAAGTCGCCGCTTCCTGATATGCCGTGATGGGGCGGGGGGCGTTCAGCCCTTCGCCACATCCTCCGGCTTCACCAGCCCGCCCTGTTCCGGGCCGTAGTGCACCAGCTGCTTGATCAGCGTCTGCGCGACGACCGTCAGCGGCACGGCGAGGATCACGCCCATCGGCCCCAGGATGACTCCGGCGGCGATCAGCGAGAAGATGGTGAGGGCCGGCGGCAGCTCCGCCATGCTGGACTGCACCAGCGGCGTGACGATATTGCCCTGCACCTGCTGCACGGTGACGATGGCGATGATCGTCCACACCCCCGTTTCCGGGCTGATCGAGAAGCCGATCAGGATCGCCGGAATGGCGACGACGATGGTGCCGAGATAGGGCACGAATTCGCAGATGCCCGCGACCAGCCCGATGGCCGGCGCCGCCGGGATGCCGACGAGCGACAGCGCCACGCCGGTGAAGATGCCGACGAAGATCATGCTGACGCCCTGCGCCTTCAGCCAGCTGCTGATCGCGTCGGCGATGGCGCGCAGCGTCGCCAGCGTCTTGTGCCGGGCGTGCGGCGGGATCAGGTGCAGCATCCCTTCGCCATAGAGGCGCGGCTGGGCGGCGAGGTAGATTCCGGCTACCAGCACCACCACCATGCTGGTGGCGACCGTGCCGAGGCTGCTGAAGACGGTTTGCAGCATGGCGACGATCCGCGCGCCCTCGGGCACGAAGCTGCCGGCGCGGGCCATGATCTCCTGGCCGATGGCGTTGGTCTTCAGCCAGGTCTGCACGAAGGCCAGCGCATCCGGCAGTTGCGCGAAGAGGATCGCGAACTGTTCCGCCATCAGGCTGCCGAAGGCGACGAAGACGAAGATCAGGAAGATCGTGGGCAGGATCACCGCCAGCGCCAGCGACAGGGCGAAGGGAATCTTCAGCCGCCGCTGGATGAGGCTGGTGAACTTGTAGAAGATGAAGGCGACCAGCGCCGAGGCGAGCAGCAGCAGGATGAGGTCGGTCAGCCGCCAGAGGACGACCGCGAAGCCGATGGCGGCGGAAACCACCAATGTGCGGCGGAAGATGGTGAAATCGGTGATCGGTCCCGGCCGCTGGTCCTGCATGGCGCTCTCCTGTCGCTGTTCCCATAGCCGCGACCGCGCACTTGACCAATGGGCCGGCAGGGGCTTCAGGCGAAGAATGCAGCAGAAGCGCCCCTGGATAGGTCAGTCCCTTCGGTTCGGGCTTGTGGCGCCGCTGATCTTCCTGGTGGATTTCGGCGTGCTTTCGCTGCTGGCGACGGGCGGTGTGCCGCCGCTGTTGGGGCGGCTGGGGTCGCTGGCGGCGTCGGTCGGCGTCGGGTTTTTGTTGAACCGGGCCTTCACCTTCCGCGCATCGGGCCGGGCGAGCTTCGGCGAGTTCGGCCGCTATGTGCTGGCGGCGGCGCTGGGAATCGCGGTGAACTACGGGGTGTTCGCGCTGGCGTTGCGGGCGGGCGCGCCGCATGCGGCGGCGATCGCGGCGGGGATGCTGGCGGCGGCGCTGGTGACCTTCACGCGGTTCCGGGCGATCTTTGCGCGGTGAGGGGGGCGAGCTGTATGCGCCGATGGTCCAGCTTGGGGAGCCTCCGGCGGCCAGGGCTTCGCCCTGGACCCAGCAGGGGAATGATTCCCCTGCACCCCCGATCCTCAACCAAGCGCAAAACCAACCAACTCC
>NZ_JAKLSQ010000022.1 GCF_022014495.1 Sandaracinobacteroides sayramensis | reverse complement strand
CCCGCCCCGGTCGCGGCGGCGCCCGCAGCGGCCGCGCCCGCCGCCGCCCCGGCGCCGGCCGCCCCGGATCACCCCGGCGCCGTCAAGTCGCCGATGGTCGGCACCGCCTATCTCTCGCCGGAACCCGGCGCCGCCAATTTCGTCACCGAAGGCAAGGCGGTGAAGGAAGGCGAGACCCTGCTCATCGTCGAGGCGATGAAGGTCATGAACCCCATCACCGCCCCCAAGGCCGGCGTGGTGAAGGCCATCCTCATCGCCAACGAGCAGCCGGTCGAATATGATCAGCCGCTCGTCATCGTCGAGTGACGGCAGCCCCGCGCATGTTCCGCAAGGTCCTGATCGCCAACCGGGGTGAAATCGCGCTGCGGGTCCACCGCGCCTGCCACGAGATGGGCATCCAGACGGTGGCCGTCCACTCCACGGCCGACGCCAGCGCCATGCACGTCCGGCTGGCGGACGAGGCCATCTGCATCGGCCCGCCGCCCGCGTCCGACAGCTATCTCAACATCCCGAACATCATCGCCGCGGCCGAAATCGCCCAGGCCGATGCCATCCACCCCGGCTACGGCTTCCTCAGCGAGAACGCCCGCTTCGCCGAGATCGTCGAAGAGCATCGGATCGCCTGGATCGGCCCCAGCCCGCAGCACATCCGCACCATGGGCGACAAGGTGGAGGCGAAGCGCACGGCCGGCGCCCTCGGCCTGCCGCTCGTGCCCGGTTCGGACGGCGCGGTGGAAACGGTGGACGACGCCCGCAAGGTGGCCGAGGAATTCGGCTACCCGGTGCTGGTGAAGGCCGCCGCCGGCGGCGGCGGACGCGGCATGAAGGTGGTGGAAAACGCCGCTATGCTGGAAGGCGCCTTCCGCCAGGCCCGCGCCGAGGCCAAGGCCGCCTTCGGCCACGACGCCGTCTATATCGAGAAATATCTCCAGAACCCGCGCCACATCGAATTCCAGATCTTCGGCGACGGCAAGGGCCAGGCCATCCATCTGGGCGAGCGGGACTGTTCGCTGCAACGCCGCCACCAGAAGGTTCTGGAGGAGGCCCCCTCCCCCGTGCTTTCCGCCGCCGAGCGCGCCCGCATGGGTGGCATCTGCGCCAGGGCCATGGCCGACATGCACTATCGCGGCGCCGGCACCATCGAATTCCTCTGGGAAAAGGGGGAATTCTACTTCATCGAAATGAACACCCGGCTTCAGGTGGAACATCCGGTCACCGAAATGCTGACCGGCCTCGATCTGGTGAAGGAACAGCTCCGTGTCGCCGCCGGCCTGCCGCTCAGCCGCACGCAGGATGAAGTCGAACTGAAGGGCCACGCCATCGAAGTCCGAATCAACGCGGAAGACCCGGAGAGCTTCGCGCCATGGCCGGGGCTGGTGCAGGAATTCCACGCCGCCGGCGGCCCCGGCGTGCGCATCGATTCCGCGCTTTACGACGGCTACCGCGTGCCCCCCACCTACGACAGCCTGATCGCCAAGCTGATCGTCCACGCCGACAACCGCCCGGACGCCATCGCCCGCCTGAAGCGCGCGCTGGAGGAAATGGTGGTGGGCGGCATCCGCACCACCATCCCGCTCCACCAGCGGCTGATGACCGAGGCGGATTTCCAGTCCGGCGACTACAGCATCAAATGGCTGGAAGCCCTGCTGGCCAGGAAGAACTGACCCAAAGCCCCTCCTCTTCCACGGAGGGGTTCAGGCAGGGCCGGGGGGCAAGCCCGGCCCCTTCAGCCTTTCAGCCATGCGCGCAGCAAGCCGCTGGTTTCATGCGGCAGTTCCAGCGCCGGCAGATGTCCGCAAGCCGGCAGCACATGCAGGCGCGAACCGGCAATGCCGCGATGGATTTCCTCCGCCTCGGCGGGCGGCGTAAGCCCGTCGCTGTCGCCGACCGCGACCAGCGTCGGAACCGCGATCCGCGGCAGCAAGGGGCGGGAATCGGGCCGGCCGAGGATCGCTTTCTGCTGGCGCAGGAAGGCTTCGCCGCCGACGCGCGCCGCCATCGCCTGCAGCTCCTCGCCGACTGGCCCGGACAGGCGCGAGGGGTGAATCAGCCGGGGCAGCAGCCGGTTCGTGACGCCGACGAACCGCCCGACCTTCAGCGATTCGATCCCGGCCCGGCGCTGGGCGACACGCGCGGCGTCGTCCGGCGCGGCGCTGGTGTCGAACAAGGCCAGATGCGTCACCCGCTCCGGCGCCTGCCGCAGGATCTCGAAGGCGACATAGCCGCCCATCGAAAGCCCGGCGAGGGCGAAACGCCCGGGCACCAGGTCGAGCGTGCGCCGCGCCATGTCGGCCACGCTGTCGTCCCGGGTCAGGTCGGCGATCATCGGCTCGGCGACGTCCTGCAAATCCCGCGCCTGGTCGCGCCAGAGCCGCTCGTCGCAGAGCAGCCCCGGCAGCAGGACAAGTGGCGTGCGGCTCATGCTGCCCTGCCGTCCGGCCGGGTG
This sequence comes from Sandaracinobacteroides sayramensis, assembly GCF_022014495.1. GTDB lineage: Bacteria > Pseudomonadota > Alphaproteobacteria > Sphingomonadales > Sphingomonadaceae > Sandaracinobacteroides > Sandaracinobacteroides sayramense. Next base: position 18,390 of record NZ_JAKLSQ010000022.1, on the reverse strand, counting down.
GCGGCGTGGGAAAGCCAGAAGCCGGCCAGCGCCAGCGCCGCGGTCAGCAGCACGATGGCGGGCCATCCGCCCTGTTGCCAGAACCACCCGCCCGCCGACCCGACGAGGCTGGAGCCGAGATAGTAGAACAGAAGGTAGAGCGAGGCCGCATGCCCCTTCGACACCCCGGCAAGCGGCCCCACCGAACTGCTCGCCACCGCATGGCCGATGAAGAAGCCGCTGGTGATGAGGATGATGCCGACGATGATCAAAGGCAGCGGCGCCGCGAGCGTCAGCAGCAGGCCGGAAAGGATCAGCCCGAAACCGCTTAGCAGAAGCCGCCGCCGGCCGAAGCGGCCGGCAAGCCCGCCCGCCGAGCTGGAGGCGACGATGCCGAAGGCGAAGGCCAGGAAGATCATGCTCAGTTGCGTCTGGCTCAGGCCGTAAGGCGGCTCCGACAGCCGGAAGGTCGCATAGTTGAAGACGGTGACGAAGATGCCCGTCAGCACGAAACCCAGGGCGTAGAGGCGCACCAGCCCCCTGTTCTGCAGATGCGCGCCCCAGGCGCCCAGATGATAGGCCAGTGAAAGGCCGCGCCGGGCCACGAAATGCCGCGACCGGGGAAGCAGCAGGAAGAAACCAGCCGCCGACATCAAGCACAACACACCCAGCGAGACCATCGCCACCCGCCAGGAGGCGATTTCGGTCATCAATCCCATGCCGACCCGCCCTATCATCGCCCCGAAGGCCGTGCCCGCGATGTAAAGGCCCATGGCCTTGCCGAGATCGTCCGGGTCGATCTCCTCGGCGAGCCAGGCCATGGCCACGGCGGGCACGCCCCCCAGCAGGAAGCCTTCGAGCGCCCGGGCCGCCAGAAGCCCGTGCCACCCCGGCGCGAAGCCGGCGGCGATGTTCAGAATGGCGGCCAGCGCCATAGACCCGAACATCAGCCCCCTGCGGCCGAGCGCCTGCGAATAGGCCCCGGCCAACAGGATGGAAACGGCCAGAAGCCCGGTGGTCAGCGAAAGCGCCAGCGAGCTTTCCGCCGGCGTGATGGAAAATGTCCGCGCAAATGCGGGCAGCAGCGGCTGCACGCAGTAGAGCAGGGAAAAGCTCGCGAATCCGGCGAGGAACAGCGCCGCGCCGGCCCGCCGATACTCCCGCGTCCCGCGTGATATCCACATTGCGGTATCCGCGCCTGTTTCGAAGCGTCCCGCTTCCCCGGGTCCGGAGTCGCAGGGGAGTATTTCGTCTTCGGTCGGCCTTGGCTGGAACATGATCTTCGGCGCTTTCTGGGCAATCCTGTAGCGCCGATGAACTTCGCCTGTCTAATATATGGAGATAACGATCTTCATATATTATATGAATGGTATGGAGCTTCGCCACATCCGCTATTTCCTCGCCGTCGCCGAGGAAGGCAATTTCACCCGCGCCGCCGCGCGCGTCGGCATCGGCCAGCCCCCGCTCAGCCTGCAGATCAGGGACCTGGAGACCGAGATCGGCGCACAGCTTTTCCACCGGGTTCCGCATGGAGCCGAACTGACGGAGGCGGGCCGGGCGTTTCTGGAAGTGGCAAGGCTCATCCCGGTCTCGGCGGCCGACGCCGTCCGTGCGGCGCAAAGGGCGGCGCGCGGCGAGACCGGCCAGCTCACGCTCGGTTTCACGGGCACGGCCGCGCTCAATCCGATCGTGCCGGCCAGCATCCGGGCGTTCCGCAGGCGTTTCCCGGATGTGGAGATGAAGCTGGAGGAAACGAATTCGGTGGCGCTGATCGGCGGCCTGCTGGACGGCAGGCTCGACCTCGCGATCCTGCGCCCGGCGGCTTCCGACCCGCACGAGATCGTCGTGCGCCAACTGGCCGAGGAGCCGCTGCTGGCGGTGCTGCCGGCTTCGCACCCCGCCGCGCAGGGGGCCGGAGACCTGGACCTCGCCGCCCTCGCGCACGATCCCCTCATCCTCACACCGCGATCGCTGGGCGTCAGCCTGCACGATTCGGCGTTGCAGGCCTGTCGCGCCGCGGGTTTCGAGCCGCTTCTGGGTCAGCCGGCCCCGCAGATCGCCTCCATCCTATCCCTGGTGTCGGCCGAACTCGGCTTCTCGCTGTTGCCGGCGTCCATCGGGCAGCTCAACGTGAACGGGGTCGCCTATCGCAGAATCGGCGCCCCTTCTCCGCGCGTTTCCCTCGTTGCCGCCTATCGGCGGGCGATGCCGCCGAAGCTCGCGACGAACTTCGCCGCGATCGCCAGAACGACCGCGCGGCAGATGCTGCAAAACCCGCCTCGATCGCCAGCGTCAGTGTCCGGCCGATAACCGCCTCACCCCATCCGCTCCGCCACCACATCCCGCGCGCCCAGAACCTCACCGCATTCCGAACAGGTCGGCACCATGTGGAAATGCTGCCCGCAGCCCTTGTGCCGATGCCGCACCGGCGGGCCGTCCGCATCCGCATACCAGTTGTCGCCCCAATGCAGCAGCGCCAGCAGCACAGGGTAAAGCGCCAGCCCCTTTTCCGTCAGCCGATACTCATGCCGTAGCGGCCGCTCCCGATAGGGGCGCCGCTCCAGCACCCCTTCCGCCACCAGCGCCTGCAACCGCTCGGTCAGCATTCGCCGGCTGATCTTCAGGCTGGCCTCGAAATCGTCGAACCGCCGCACCTTCAGGAAGGCGTCGCGCAGGATCAGCAAGGTCCAGCGATCCCCCACGGCCGACAGCGCGCGCGCCAGCGAGCAGCGCTCCGAAGCCAGGTCGTTCCACTTCATCCGCAAATCCCATGATTGACAGCCCCGCCACCGTGCCAATATCAGTTCCAAAAGTAAACTGACTCAGGGAGACGATATGCCCGGCCGACCCACCCCAAAAGCCAGCGTCGCCGTCGTCGGCGCCGGGGACTTCATCGGCGCCGCCATCTGCCGCCGCTTCGCGGCCGAGGGCTTCCACGTCCATGGCGGCCGCCGCCAGGGCGAAAAGCTGGAGCCCCTCGCCGCCGAAATCGCAGCCGCCGGCGGCCGCTTCACCGGCGACCGGCTGGACGCCCGCTCGGAAGACCAGATCTCGGCCTTCCTCGACGCGGCGGACGCCTCCGCCCCGCTCGAAGCCGTCATCTTCAACGTCGGCGCCAATGTGAACGTCCCGCTTCTCGACACCAGCGAGCGGGTGTTCCGCAAGGTCTGGGAAATGGCCTGCTACGCCGGTTTCCTCACCGGCCGCGAAGCCGCCCGCCGCCTGCTGGCCCATGGCCGCGGCTCCATCTTCTTCACCGGCGCCACCGCCTCGTTGCGCGGCGGCAAGGGCTATGCCGCCTTCGCCTCCGCCAAGGCCGGCCTGCGCCTCGCCGCGCAAGCCATGGCCCGCGAACTGGGGCCGCAGAATATCCATGTCGCGCATCTGGTGATCGATTCCGGCGTGGACACGGAATTCGTCCGCCAGCGCTACGCCGAACGCGGAATCACCGAAATCCCCGAAGGCGCGCTGATGCACCCAGGCTCCATCGCCGAGACCTACTGGCGCCTCCACACCCAGCCCAGAGACGCTTGGACCCACGAGCTGGACCTCCGCCCCTTCGGCGAAACCTGGTAGGAAAAAACCCGATGCCCACCGATCCCAACCCCATTTTCTGGTTCGATTTCGGCAGCCCCAATTCCTGGTTCGCGCACCAGCTCGTGCCCGGCCTCGAGGCGCGCACCGGCGCCAGACTCCGCTATGTGCCCGTGCTGCTGGGCGGCATCTTCAAGGCCACCGGCAACCAGCCCCCCTTCATCGCCTATGCCGACATCCCCGCCAAGGCGGCCTATATGGCGCACGAGATGCAGCGCTTCCAGCGCCGCCACGGCCTGCAGCGCTTCACCATGAACCCGCACTTCCCGCTGAACACGCTGTCGCTGATGCGCACCGCCTGCGCGGCGGAAGCCGAGGGCCTGCTCGCGCCTTATGTCGACAGCCTGTTCCACTATATGTGGGAAGAACCCCGCAAGCTCGACGACCCGGCGATCCTCGCCGCAACGCTCGCCGAAGCCGGCTTCCCGGCCGAGCGCCTGCTCGCCCTCTCGCAGGAGCCGGCGATCAAGGAAAAGCTCCTCGCCAACACGCAAGGCGCGGTCGAGAAAGGCGTGTTCGGAATCCCGAGCTTCCTCGTCGGCGACCAGCTCTTCTTCGGCAAGGACAGCCTCCACGATGTGGAAGCCGAACTGAACAGCGTCGAAGCCCAAGGCATCGGCCGCTAACGAAAAAACCCGCCCGGTTGGATCCGGGCGGGTTTCCTCTCTCCTCCCACAACTTGTGGGAAAGACGGCTTTACTGTGCGGCGGTCCGGGTCACATCCCCACCCTCGGCCACCACGCCGCCTTCCTTGATCTTCACTTCCACCTTGCGCTCGGCGGAAAGCGTCGCCCCGTCGCCGACGATATCGGCGGGCTTGTCGAGGTCGATGCGGTCGGCGCCGATCCCGGCGGCCACCAGCGCGTCGCGCACCTTGGTCGCGCGGTCCCTGGCGAGCTTCTCGTTGAAGGCGGCATCGCCACGCGGATCGACATAGCCGGAAACCGACAGCCGCGAGTCGGCGTGCGTGTCCAGATACGCTTTCAGCTTCGCCGATTCCGCGGTCAGTTCATTGGCGACATCGCTCTTCGCCGTCTCGAAATAGACGATCAGCAGCGGCTTGCCGTCCAGCAGGCGCGAGATGAGGCCGGAACCGGTCGGCGCAGCGGGCTCGGGCTCGGCTTCCACCGCCGGGTTCACGATCACCGTCTTGCGCACGTCGATCGTCGTCCCCGGCTGCACCGGGCACCAGATCCTCAGCAGGCAGAGCAGCGCCAGGATGGCGGCGCCGCCAAGGCCCAGCCACACCGGCCACCAGGGTGCGCCGCCCGTGGCGGTGGCGGTTGCCGCTGGCAGGCCGCCCACCAGGCTTTTGGCGCTGACGATCGGGCCGGACACATCCTGCGTCTGCTTGTAGCTCGCCGTCGCGCGCGTGCTCAGCACACCGGCGGGCAGGCCGAAGAAGGCGATAAGGCCGGCCATGTCGCCCGCCAGCAGCTTCTGCGCTTCGGCGATGAAGCCCGCCAGGCGCGATTCCGAAATCGCGTCGCCGGAAGCGGCCAGCTTCGCGGCCAGCGCCGCCGGATCGGCGGCAGCCAGAGACTGGACGGACCCGGTGTCGACCGACGACAGCCGCTCGGCCGTCGCTTCGCCCACGCCGGCAAGGCCGGTCAGCGGCAGGCGTCCGGCCTTCAGCTTCTGCCCCACTTCCAGATATTCGGCGATCCAGCCATTTTCCAGCAGCTTCGCCTGGAACGGCCAGGTGAAGGGCTGGGCGATGGCGAAGGCGCTGCCGCCCGAGGCCAGGATCTTCTCGATATCGGCCGGGCTCATCGCCGCGATCTGCGCGAAGCGGTGCACGCCATTCTTGTGGAACAGCTCGGCGATCTGCGGGCCGACGCCCTCGATCGCTTCCAGCTGGTCGGCCAGATGCGTGGTCTCGGTGCGGATGGTCGTGGTCTTGCCCTCGAAATCGGCGACGCCAAGAGCGGTTGCGGTGCTGGTTTGCGTGGAACCGAAAAGGCGGGCCAACAGCCCGCCGATCGCCAATCCGATCAGGATCCAGAACAAGATGGTCCAGAGCCCGACGCTGAAGGCGGAAGACAACATGGTAATTCCCCTGCCAATTATAGCGGCTTAAGGTTAGCAACCCGGCAAATTCCCGCAAGCCCGTTTATCCGCCGTTCAGAAAAGTTCACGCTGCCGCCGGTCCGCCGAAGGGGAAATGGCATGCGGCGGGGCAAAAAGATCGAGGCGCAGCTCGGGCGGCGGCCGGTCCAGCCCGAGTCGCCGAGTCGCCATCCGCAGCCGCATGCGCAACAGCCGCCCCCACTCGCCTTGCGGCTGCATCCGCTCGAACCAGCCGGCGCGGTTCAGCTTGCCGCCCCGCATCGCCCGGATCGCGCCCAGCACGCGGGCGGCCCGGTCGGGCGCGTGCAGGTGCAGCCATCGTTCGAACAGCGGCGCCACTTCCAGCGGCAGCCTCACCGGCTGGCAGAAGGCGCCCCAGGCCCCGGCTTCCGCCGCCGCCGCCAGGATCGCCTCCAGTTCATGGTCGGTAAGCGCCGGGATGATCGGCGAAACCGACACGAAAGTCGGCACCCCGGCCGCGCTCAGCCGGCGGATGGCTTCCAGCCGCCGGTGCGGCGCGGCGGCGCGCGGCTCCATGCTCCGCGCCAGCTTCCGCTCCAGCGTCGTCACCGAAACCATCGCCATCGCCAGTTGCAGCCCGGCGAGCGCCGCCAGCCGATCGAGGTCCATCAGCACCCGGTCGGACTTGGTGGTGACGCTGACCGGGTGGCGCGTCTCCAGGCACAGGTCCAGCACGGCGCGGGTGATCCGCCACTCGCGCTCGATCGGCTGATAGGGGTCGGTGTTGGTGCCCATCGCCAGCACCGCCGGCCGATAGCCGGCCCTGGCGAATTCCGCCCGCAGCAGCGCCGGCCCGGTCGGCTTGGCGAAGAGCTTCGTCTCGAAATCCAGCCCCGGCGAAAGATCGTGCCAGGCGTGCGTCGGCCGGGCGAAGCAATAGATGCAGCCATGCTCGCAGCCGCGATAGGCGTTGAAGCTGCGGTCGAAGGGGATGTCGGGGCTTTCGTTGCGGGTCATGGCCTTGCGCGGCCGCTCCACCGTCACCGTCGTGCGCAAGGGCGGCAGTTCGTCCGCCCCTTCCGCCCAGTCCAGCCAGTCGCCGTCGGCCTGCCGCGATGGCAGGCCGAAACGGCCGCTCAGTTCATTGCCCGGGGCCGCCCGGCCGGAGTCGCGTGCCATGCCGCATTGGAACAAAATAAGAACATTCGGGCAAGCGCAATCGGCCTACAGCCACCCCTTCTTCTTGAACCACAGATAGGGCAGCACCGCCGACAGGATCATCATCCCGATCGCCATCGGATAGCCGAAGTGCAGTTCCAGCTCCGGCATATGCGCGAAGTTCATGCCGTAGATGGAGGCGACCAGCGTCGGCGGCAGGAAGATGACGGCCGCCACCGAGAAGATCTTCACGATGGCGTTCTGCTCGATCGAAATCCGCCCCAAAGCCGCGTCCAGCAGGAAGCCGACATTCTGCGTCAGATAATGGCTGTTCTCGCTCAGGCTCTGGATGTCGCGCGTCAGCGACTTCAGCGTCTCGCGCATCAGCTTGTCGGTCTTCGCCCGATTGCCATTCTCGTCTTCCTGCTGCCCGATCGACAGGAAGCTGACGGCGCGCAACTGCGTCACCAGCGACTCATGCACCTTGTTCAGCACGAACTGCGTGCTGCCGATGCGGCGCAGGATCGTCTGCAGGTCGCCGGTCGAAAGCCGCAGGGTCTTCGGCCGGTCCAGCCCGAACACCTGCGCCGACACGGAATCGATCTCGCCCCCCATCTTCTCCAATATGTCGGCGGTGCGGTCGACCACATTCTCCATCAGCCGGACGAACAGCCGGCCGGGGCTGGCGCCGGGCACCGCGCGGGAGCAGGAGATGTCCAGCGTCCGGAAGGCCATGGGGTCGGTGTAGCGCACCGTCACCAGCTGCGTCGGAGTCAGGATCAGGCTGACGGGCACCGCCGCCGGCGTGTCGGAATCCACCCCCACCACCAGCAGCAGGTTCATCACCTGCGCATGCCCCTCGCGATAGACGCGGCTGGACGCCTCGATCTCCGCCATGTCGGCCTTGGTCGGAAGCTCCAGCCCCAGCGCTTCCTCCACCGCGCGCCTCTCGTTGCCGGTCGGGTAGGAAAGATCGACCCAGACGGCCTCGCGGATCGCCTCGGGCGTCGGCAGCGGCGAAAAGACATCGCCGTTCGATGCGACGAGTTCCACGGGAAGCGGCTCGGAAAGGCGGTTCGGCGCGTGCAGGCGAAGCATGGCGACGGGAAGCTAGGCCGGCGGGATGACGGGCGCAATCGCCCTCCCCCACAAAAGCGCTCAATAAGGCGGGCGCACCAGCCCCAGGCTCTGCATCACCGCCGCCTGCACCAGCAGCACCAGCAGCCAGTGCAGGCTGTCGGCGGCCGCCATCGGCCCGGAATGGCCCCGGAAGCGCAGGGTCACCATCAGCGGCGGCACGATCAACCCAACCCAGATCACCACCACGGTCATCAGCATCGAAATCCAGGGCTCGCTGGAAGGCGGGCCCATCAGCAGCGCGCCCGCCAGCACGGCGGCCAGCCAGAATTGCGCGATCATCGCCGGGATCAGGAAATCCAGCTTCGGCCGCTCCCCCGGTTTCGACAGCAGGAAATGCCCCAGCCCCACCAGCAGGCCGAAGATCGCCGCCACCAGTATCGGGGTCAGATTATGGTTGAGATAGTCCAGACCTCAGCTCCTCTTGGCGGGGCTCTCACGATGCCGGATCAACTGGCACAGGGCGGGAAAAATTTCAAGTGTGAAATCTTTTCAGCGCACGACCGGCCTCGTCTGCGGGAAGCGCGGCCAGCGGTTCGCGGCCACCAGATGCACCCCCGGCTGCTCGGCGGCGGCCTTGGGGTTCTGCGCGGCCTCCTTCATCTGGTAGAGCCAGAAGTTGCGCATCACCACTTCCACATAATGCCGCGTCTCCCGGAAGGGGATGCTTTCGATGAACAGCAGCACGTCGCCATTGTCCTTCAGCCCGCCGTTGTTCCACTTCTGCACCGAACCCGGCCCGGCGTTGTAGGCGGCGATCACCTTGGGCAACTGGCCCTGCGTGTGCGGGCTGTCGCGCAGCATCTCAAGATAAGACTGGCCATATTCCACGTTGAACGACGGATCGGCCAGCAGGTCGTCGCGGTGCTCGATCTCCATCGCCTTCGCGAGATCCCGGGCGGTGCCGGGCATGATCTGCATCAGCCCCTTGGCCCCGGCGCCGGAGCGGGCGCCGGTGATGAACTTCGATTCCTGCAGGGCGTGGGCGAAGACCAGGCTCTTGTCCACGCGCCAGCCCCTGACCGGCTTCCAGTCGGGCGTCGGGAAGCGGGCGGACATCGGCGGCATCAATCCGGGCGGCGGGTTCTGCGCCAGCCAATATTGCGTCGCCGGCAGGTCCAGCCGGGCGGCCAGCCGCAGGATCGGCTCATAGGCGTCGTTGCCGGTGGCGGCGGCCAGGTGCCGAAGCTCCCGGTCGGCGAGGCCCAATTGGCCGATCTCCACCAGGGCTGCGGCGCGCTGGGCGCCGGGGTGCATCTTCAGCGTCGTCCAGTCGGCCTGGATGAAGTCGGGCTCGCGCCAGTCGATATTGGCTTCCAGCCCCAGCGCCTCGGTCGCCAGCAGGCCGTAGAAACCGTCCTTGTCGCGCGCCACCGCCGCCTTCAGCCGCTCGGTCGAAAGCCAGGGTCGGCCGCAGCGCACATGGCTGCGCGCCGCCCAATAGGCCCCGGCCGAGCGGAGGTCGGTCGGCGCGGAATAGACCTGGCCGATGGCGTCGAAATGCTTCGCCGCCGCTTCGCAATCATTCTGGCGGAAGGCGGCGAGGCCCGCCACCCAATAGCCCATCGCCGCCCATTCGCCCGAGCCGTTCGAGGCCCGCCGCCCCAATCGCTCGGCCAGCGGGTCCTCTAAGTCCAGATAGGCGTCCCAGGCGGCGCGCTGCGCCCATTCGCTGCGGACTTCGGCCGACAGGTCGGAGCCGTAGCGGTCCAGCATCCCCTCCACGTCGGCCGGGCGGTTGCCGGAAATGGCGGCCCTGGCGGCGGTGGCGAAGGCGGTGTCGGCGCTCGTCTGGGTGCGGGCGCTGCGCGGCCCCAGCGGCGGCGTCAGCCGCACCGGCGTGAGCCGCTTCAGGCTGGCGAGCGGCGGCAGGCTGGTGGCGCCCGCCTTGCGCGCCAGCCCGGCGATGGTCGCGGCCTGGGGCGCCGCCGGATTGCTTTCCAGCCAGGCGACCAGCCGCATCAGCCCGGCGCCCGAGCCTTGCGCCAGCAATATCTGCCCCTCCGCCGTCGGGTGCAGGATGCCGGGCGGCATGGCGGCGAGTTCCTGCGACGCGGCGCTGACGCGGCCGGCCTCGATCGCCCGGAAGATGCGGGCATATTGCCCCCGCTGCGCGGCGTTCAGCTGCGGCGGCACCGAGCGTTCGGCGCGGGAAAGCAGCGGCGCGGTGACGTTGATCGTCTCGGAGGCGGTTTCCGGCGCGGTTTCCGGCGCGGCGTCCTGCGCGGCGAGCGGGGCGCCCAGCGCCAGCGTGGCGGCGCAGAGGGAAAGGCGGGCAAAGCGGATCACTGCAACAGTCTCCGCCTGAGCGCGAGCAGGTCGGCCCAGGCCTTGGCCTTCTCCTCCGGGCGGCGGAGCAGATAGGCGGGGTTGAAGCTGGCGAGCGCCGGCACCGGGCCGGCGCCGGCGTCCACCTGAAGCCATTGCCCGCGCACCCGGCCGATGGGCGCATCGGTGCCCGCCAGCGCCTGCACAGGATTGGCGCCCAGGAGCAGGATCAGCCGCGGCGCCGCCAGCCGGATATGGGCGCGGGTGAGTTCCAGGTCGGCGGCGATGGCGTCCGGCGGCGGCGGGCCGGGCACCCGACGGCGCGGGCAGAGCAGGCCGATGTAGCAGGACTTGCGGTCGAGGCCGATGCCGGCCAGCATCCGGTCGAGGAAGAGCCCCGCCGGGCCGCTGAACGGGCGGCCGGTGCGCAAATCCTCGGCGGACGGCGCTTCGCCGAGCAGCATCAGGCCGGAAAGCGGATCGCCGTCCGCGAAGGGGATGTTGGGGATTTCCGCCGACAGCCGCTCGCGAAGGGCCGCCAGGCTTTGGATGCTCGTCCAGCCGCCGGCTTCGGCGGGCGCCGGCCGCTGCCGCGCTTCCTGCCGCACCGGCGGCATTTGCGGGGCCATTTCCGGCGCCGGAAGCGGCCGCGGCTCGGCGCCGAGCCAGGGCGCGGGCGCGTCCCCGACCGCCACATCGGCTCCGGCCAGTTTCCACCAATCGAGAAGGGCGGCGATTTCCGCCGGCGCGACGCTGGCGGACCGTGCCCCTTCCACAGCCTCTTGCATAGGCCGCGACAATTGAGAGGCGCTTGCCTATGGTCAAGCCCTTCCGCCGCTTTTCGGGTTGAAAACCCGGGACGCTGCGATGAATAGAGCGGCGTGCGCCCGGTAATGGCCGGCGCCGGGGAAGGTGAGTGGAATGACGACACGCGAAGCAATGCCCTATGACCTGGTGATCGTGGGCGCCGGCCCCGCCGGTCTGTCGGCGGCGATCCGGGCGAAGCAGGTTGCCAGCGAAAAGGGGCTGGAGCTTTCCGTCTGCGTGCTGGAGAAGGGCTCGGAAGTCGGCGCGCACATCCTGTCCGGCGCGGTGATCGACCCGAAGGCGCTGGACGAGCTGATCCCCGGCTGGCGCGAGCAGGGCTGCCCGCTGGCGGACGTGCCGGTGACGGAAAACCACCACTGGGTGCTCACCAAGGGCCGGAAATACGACTTCCCGCACTTCATCATGCCCGCCTTCATGAACAACGCCGGCACCTACACCGGCAGCCTCGGCAACCTCTGCCGCTGGCTGGCGCAGCAGGCCGAAGCGCTGGGCGTGGAGATCTTCCCCGGCTTCGCGGCGGCCGAAGTGCTGTTCCACGAGGACGGCTCGGTGAAGGGCGTGGCGACCGGCGACATGGGCGTGGAGCGCAACGGCGAGCACGGCCCCAGCTACCAGCCGGGCCTGGAACTGCACGCCAAATACACTTTCTTCGCCGAAGGCGTGCGCGGGCATCTGTCGAAGCAGCTCATCCAGCGTTTCGATCTGCGCGCCAACAGCCAGCCGCAGGTCTATGGCATCGGCATCAAGGAGCTTTGGGACATCAAGCCCGAAAAGCATGCGCCGGGCCGGGTGATCCACACCCAGGGCTGGCCGCTGACCGACGCCTGGGGCGGCGGCTTCCTCTACCATCAGGCCAACAACCAGGTGGCGCTGGGCTTCGTCGTCGCCCTTTCCTACCGCAACCCGCATATGTCGCCGTTCGACGAGATGCAGCGCTGGAAGACGCACCCCGCCATCCGCGAGATCCTGGAAGGCGGCCGCCGCGTCTCCTATGGCGCGCGCGCCATCAACGAGGGCGGCTGGCAGGCGGTGCCGAAGCTGACGATGCCCGGCGCGGCGCTGATCGGCTGCTCGGCCGGGTTCGTGAACGTGCCGCGAATCAAGGGCAGCCACACCGCGATGAAGACGGGGATGATGGCGGCCGAGGCCGCCGTCGACGCCATCGCCAGCCAACGGCAGGGCGACGAGCTGACGGCCTACACCACCGCCTATGAAGCGAGCTGGGTGTATGAGGAGCTGCGCCTGGTGCGCAACACCGAGCCGCTGGTTTCGAAGTTCGGCGGCACGGTGGGGACGATGCTGGCCGGCACGACCATGTGGGCGGAGACGCTTGGCGTCCGCATGCCCTTCACCTTTGGCCATGAGCCGGATCACACGAAAATCTGGCGCCGCGAGCATTGCTGGCCGATCGAATATCCCAAGCCCGACGGGGTGATCAGCTTCGACAAGCTTTCGAGCGTGTTCCTTTCCAACACGAACCATGAGGAGAATCAGCCGGTCCACCTGCAGCTGAAGGACCCGTCGGTGCCGATCCGCATCAACCTGCCGCTCTATGACGAGCCGGCCCAGCGCTATTGCCCGGCCGGAGTCTATGAAGTGGTGGGCGAGGAGACGGGCGAGCCGCGCTTCCAGATCAACGCGCAGAACTGCGTGCACTGCAAGACCTGCGACATCAAGGACCCGACGCAGAACATCAACTGGGTGACGCCGGAGGGCGGTGGGGGCCCGAATTATCCGAATATGTAGCTGAAGGCGGCCGCGATCAGCGCGCAGCGCTGACTCGCGGACTCGCCGCAAGCTCGGCCGGCTGAGCCGGGGCCCCAACAGGCCCCGGCCAGTCCGACGGCGCGGGCTTTGCCCGCGTTTTTCTTCTTCTTTAACCCTTCGGGCGCAGCGCCCCCGCTTTCGCGGACAGAAAGCGAACTCGGCGGCTTGGCCGCCGGCCGCGTGCAATAACCATATCGGAACCTTATTGTTCCACGTGGAACATTCCCCTACACTGCAATTTCAGCCTGTTAGACGAATTTCGCGTAGGAAATACCCACCTCATTTCAGGATTTCGACGGTATCCACATCGATGTAGCGGCCACGGAAGCCGGTATCGATCTCACCCGTCAGGCGGACCTGCGTTTCCGGCGTGACCTTCTGGCCGCGGAAATCCTCATCCTCGATCTCCACGCGGATTTCGCCGGTGGAATCGCGGAAGGTGTAGTAATCCTCCCGCTGGTGGTCGACGATGTGGCCCGTGAGCGTGACATAGCTGCCCGGGCGGGCGTTCGCGACCTGCGCCACGGTGGTGGCCTGCGCGCGGGGGTTGGAAGACGGGCCGCTGAACTGCGCCGAAGCAGCCGAAGCGGTGAGCAGCAGAGCGGCGGCGATGGCTGTGCGAATCATGGCAATCCTCCCGGTTGAGGAGCGGCAGGATTGCCCTTGCGCAAGATGGCGTCAATCGGCGAAACGAGGCCCGTTCAGGCCGAACGCGGCCCCAGCAGGATGATCGCCGCGCCGGCAAGGCAGACCAGGCCGCCGGCGATGTCCCACCGGTCCGGCCGGGCGCCTTCCATGGCCCAGCCCCAGAGGATGGAGGCGGCGATGTAGATGCCGCCATAGGTGGCGTAGGCGCGGCCGGCATGGTCGGCCGGCACCAGCGCCAGAAGAAAGGCGAAGGCGGCGAGGCTGGCCATTCCGGGCAGCAGCCAGAGCGGCGTCGCGCCCATGCGCCACCAGGCCCAGAAGGCGAAGCAGCCGGCGATTTCGGCCAGCGCGGCGGCCGGGTAGAGGAACCAGACGGGGGCGGTCATATATGTTCCCAGGTTGAGAACGCATGCAGGGAATGGATATATTTTCCATCATCCCGGGCTTGACCCGGGATGCGGCTTCCTGGCTCAGCCGGTGGGAAAGCTGGACCCCGGGTCAAGCCCGGGGTGACGAAGGGAATAGGAGTCCTCACCCTAGGGCAGGCGGTTGCCGGCTTCGTCCATCAGCACCTCGCGGCGGCCGACATGGTCGGGCGAGGAGACGAGGCCCATTTCCTCCATCTGGTCGATCAGCCGCGCCGCCGAATTATAGCCGATGCGGAGCTGGCGCTGGAGGTAGGAGATGGTGGCCTTGCGGCTGGTCGCCACCACCTGGATCGCCTGTTGCAGCGGATCGTCGGCATTGCCCGCCGCGCCGCCGGCGCCGCCTTTCGCCGAGCCGGGGATTGCCCCCAGCATGTCACCGCCCTCAGGCTCTTCGGTGACGCTGGAGAGATAATCCGGGGCGCCCTGCGCCTTCCAATGCTCGGCGACCGCCTCCACCTCCTCGTCGGAAACGAAGGGGCCGTGGACGCGCACGCACTGCTTGCCGCCGGGCATGTAGAGCATGTCGCCCTTGCCCAGAAGCTGCTCGGCGCCCATTTCGCCGAGGATCGTGCGGCTGTCGATCTTGCTGGTGACCTGGAAGCTGATGCGGGTGGGCAGGTTCGCCTTGATGACGCCGGTGATGACGTCGACCGAGGGGCGCTGCGTCGCCATGATGAGGTGGATTCCGGCGGCCCGGGCCTTCTGCGCCAGCCGCTGGATCAGGAATTCCACTTCCTTGCCGGCCGTCATCATCAGGTCGGCGAGTTCGTCCACCACCACGACGATGAGGGGCAGCGGCTCCAGCGGCAGGGAAATGTCCTCGAACTCGGGCTTGCCCTCCTCGTCCCAGCCGGTCTGCACGCGTTTTATGAAGGGCTTTCCGGATTTCAGCGCCTCGCGCACCTTGTCGTTGTAGCCGGAGAGCGAGCGCACGTTGATGTGCGCCATGTTGCGGTAGCGCTCCTCCATCTGCTCGACCGCCCATTTCAAGGCGCGGATGGCCTTCTGCGGCTCGATCACCACCGGGGCGAGCAGGTGCGGAATGTCGTCGTAGACGCTCAGTTCCAGCATCTTCGGGTCGATCATGATCATCCGGCACTGGTCCGGCCGCAGCCGGTAGAGCAGCGAGAGGATCATGGCGTTCAGGCCAACCGACTTGCCCGAGCCGGTGGTGCCGGCGATCAGCAGGTGCGGCATGGGGGCGAGATCGGCGACGACGGGCGCGCCGGAGATATCCTTGCCGAGGATCATCGGCAGCGTGCCCGACGAGCCCTGGAAGCTGTCCGCCGCGATCAGTTCGGAGAGCGAGACCATTTCCCGCTTCAGGTTCGGAAGCTCTATGCCGATGACGTTGCGCCCCGGGATCACGGCGACGCGGGCGGACACCGCGCTCATGGAGCGGGCGATGTCGTCGGCGAGGCCGATCACCCGGCTGGCCTTGATGCCCGGCGCCGGTTCCAGCTCGTAAAGGGTGACGACCGGGCCTTGCGCCAGGCCGACGATCCGGCCCTTCACGCCGAAATCCTCCAGCACCCCTTCCAGCAGACGGGCGTTCTGCTCCAGCGCGGCCTCGTCCAGCCCGGCGGCCTGCTGGCGCGGCGGCGGCTTCAGCAGGCTGAGCGGCGGCAGGTCGGCGCGGTCGCCCAGTTGCAGCGCCGGCTGCCGGTCCGGCGCTTCGCGCTTCGGCGGCTGGCGGGGCGCGGGGCCGGCGATTCGGCGTTGCGGCGCCTCCGGCTCGGCTTCTGGCGGGGGCAGCGGGTTTTCGCGCACCGCCGCCTTGCGGGCGCGCGGTTCCGGCTGCGCGGCGGGCTGTTCCCATGGCGCTTCGGCCTCGGCCTCCTCGAAGCCGCGGCGGAAGGCGAACAGGCGGCCGACGGCGCCCAGTTCCTGCCGGCTGGGGCCGAGGCCCCAGAGGAAGAGGGCGAGGCCGATCAGCCCGAAGAGGATGGCGGCGCGGATGGCGGCGATCGCCGGATCGAAGCCGGCCGGGAAGGGAATGGCCGACAGCAGCCGCGCGAGCGCCAGGCCGAGGACTCCGCCGGCGCCGGCGTCCAGCGTGCCGATGGGGGCCGGCCAGGCGAGGCCGAGCGCCGCCGCCGACAGCAGCAGCGCCAGCAGCGTGAGGCCGACCGAGCGGCGGAAGCGGTGCAGCGGACGGCCGACGACTAGGCGCAGGCCGGTGACGAGGAAGATCGGCACCAATAGCGCCGAGGCGAGGCCGAAGCCCTGCAGCAGCAGGTCCGCCACATAGGCGCCGGGGGCGCCGGCGATGTTGGTGGGGGTGGCGCTGGTGGCGCTGTTGAAGCTGGGGTCGGACGGGTTGTAGCTGAGGAGCGCGGCGGCCAGCGCCACGCCCAGCGCGACCACCGCGAGGCCGAACAGCACGCGCGCGGCGCCGCGCGCGAAGCCCGACAGGCGTTCGCCGAACGACGGGCCTTCCGGCGCGTCCCAGTCGTTCCGGGCCTGCGCCTTCTTCGGCCGCCGCCCGAGGGCGCCCTCCATCAGCGATTGGTAGCTCGTCGCCACACACACTCCCATATCGGCCGCCACGGCAGGGCCGGACCTGCATCCCGGCCATGATGCCTGCCCCGGACTCCGGCGGTCAAGAGCATGTTCCCTGTCTGTACCGGAAATGGCTGCCATGTGGCGCATGAGTCACGCAAAAAATGGCCCGGGCGACAATGGCCCGGGCCTTTAAAGGGGAGGACCTGGAAGTCCCCGAAGCGAGCACAGGAGCCCGAAGGCGCCCGATCCTCCATCATCAAATAGCGTGCCAATTGCGGCGCAAGCGGGCGTTCCGTCGTCCAGAGACATATTTGCATAAAATTTCGACATATTTTTGCGGAAAATTTCCATGTGATTAAAAAAGTGGCATTTCGGTAGGCCGGCCATTGTGCCGCAGGGGCTGTCGGGGGGGATGGCGAAGCGCTATCAGGGGGCATGTCTGACAGCCGGAAAAGCCGCGCGAAAGCGCCCGAAACCATGCCAGCCGGCAGCGAGCAGGCGGCTGCGCGCGAGCCTTTATTGCACGACGCGCTGATCGTGGGCGGCGGGCTCAACGGCCTGACGCTGGCGCTGGCGCTGGCCGAGCATGACCTCGAAGTCGGCCTGATCGAACGCGCCGATCCCGACGCGCATCTGGCGCCCGGCTTCGACGGCCGGGTTTCCGCCATCGCCTCCTCCTCGGCGCGGATGCTGCGCGCCTTGGGTTTCGGCGATCTGCTGGACGAGGTCGGCTGCCCCATCCGCGCCATCCGCGTGACCGATGGCGGCGACAATGTGCGGATGGACAGCCGGCGCGGCGCGCCAGGCCTGCTGCATTTCGACAGCGCCGAGGCCGAGCCCGCCGAGCCGCTGGGCATCATGCTGGAAAACCGCACGCTGCGCGCCGCCCTGCTGGAACGGCTGCGCGCCCATCCGCGCGTGCGCCTCTATGCGCCGGCCAGCATCGAAAGCCGCGAACGCGGCGCCGACGAAGCGCGCATCCGGCTGGCCGACGGCCGCGAGTTGGCGGCGCCCGTGATCGTCGCCTGCGACGGCCGTCCCTCCGCGCTGCGCAAGGAGGCCGGAATCCGCACCGCCGGCTGGCAATATGACGCCACCGCCATCGTCACCGTGCTGGCGCATGAGAAGCCGCACCGGAATGTCGCCTCCGAGCTTTTCTATTCCGCCGGGCCGTTCGCGCAATTGCCGATGAACGACCTGCCGGACGGCCGCCACCGCTCCGCGCTGGTCTGGACCGTGCACAGCAAGGACGCCGAGGGCGTGAAAGCGCTTTCGCCCCGCGCCTTCGCCCATGAAGCGGAAAAGCGCATGGGCAGCTTCCTCGGCAAGCTGGAAGTGATCGCGCCGGTGCAGAGCTTCCCGCTGAACCTGCAGCACGCCGAACGCTATTGGGCGAACCGGCTGATCCTCGTCGGCGACGCCGCCCACGGAATCCACCCCATCGCCGGGCAGGGCCTGAACCTGGGCCTGCGCGACGTGGCGGCGCTGACCGAAGTGCTGTCCGACGCGGCGCGGCACGGCCTCGACCTCGGCCACCCCGACGTCGCCCGCCGCTACGAACGCTGGCGGCGCGGCGACAACTTCACCACCGCCTTCACCACCGACGTGCTGGTGCGGCTGTTCGCCATCCCCGGGCGGCCGGCCGAGCGCATCCGCTCGACCGGGCTCGCCGCCGTCAACCGCCTGCCCTTCCTGCGCCGCGCCTTCATGGCCATCGCGCGCGGGGAGACCGGAGATCGGCCGCCGTTGCTGCGGGGCGAGCTGGGGTAGGCTGTTTGGGGGTTGGGGCTTGCCTCCGGCGGCCAGGGCTTTGCCCTGGACCCAGCAGGGGCGTGACGCCCCTGCACCCCCGGTTCTCGGGGTTTGCGGCGGGGTTGGGCTGGTGGGGTGGGGGTTTATTGCCTGCGGCGCTGGGGGGATTTTAGCGCCGCAGGCAATCGAATCGGTTGCGGACGCGGCTGTGGCGCGAGGTTTGATCGGCCATAGCCATTCGTCCCCCCGGGCTTGACCCGGGGTCCAGCTTTCCGCCTCCACCGCCGTGCCCGCT
>NZ_JAKLSQ010000021.1:17500-42864 GCF_022014495.1 Sandaracinobacteroides sayramensis | reverse complement strand
AACTCCCCAAATGATAGCGATGGTGCCGCATTCCTTCGCATTATCGCGTCCTCGCGATTACGGACGTTATGCGCAGCTGCGCATAACGTCCGGAAGGCGACAGCATATGAGTCGTAAATGTGCCGCTGTTCGTCCGTGAGCTGATGCTCGATCAGTTCATATTCGACGCCATCATAGGAGAGTGAGCGGGCGGTATAGAGGCCGAGAGATCGCAGGTCGCGGGCCAGGACCTCCATGGCCGCAACGCCACCGGATTCGATCGCCTCGACGAACTCGGCGCGGGTCTGGAACGGAAAATCCTCGCCGCCCCAGAGGCCGAGGCGCTGTGCATAGGCGAGATTGTGGACGGTGGTGGCGCCGGTTGCCGAAACATAGACCACGCGAGCATCGGGCAGCGCGTGCTGAAGGCGCAAACCCGCCCTGCCCTGCTGGCTGGCGGCGACATCACCGCGTTCACCTTTTCCGCCACCGGCATTCTGCATGGAATGGCTCTCGTCGAAGATGATGACCCCATCGAAATCGGACCCCAACCATTCGACGATCTGCTTGACGCGGGAAACCTTCTCGCCCCGGTCGTCGGAGCGTAGCGTGGCATAGGTGGTAAAAAGGATGCCTTCCGACAGCGTGATCGGCTTGCCCTGCGGGAAGCGTGACAGAGGCGTGACCAGCAGCCGTTCCATGCCGAGCGCCGACCAGTCGCGTTGCGCGTCCTCGATCAGCTTGTCGGATTTGGAGATCCAGATCGCCTTGCGCCGACCGCGAAGCCAGTTGTCGAGAATGATGGCGGCGGACTGGCGACCCTTGCCAGCGCCGGTTCCATCACCGAGCATGAAGCCCCGGCGAAAGCGGATCGATCCGGCAGCATCCTCGGGCGCGGCACTCACATTGTCGAAATGCTCGTCCACGGTCCAGGCGCCGGCGAGATGATCGGCATGGGCTTCACCTGCATAGATCACCGTTTCAAGCTGGGCGTCCGACAGACGCGCGCAGATGTCGGGCGGCAGCATGGGCCGGTAGGACGGCTTGGGCGGTGCGACCGAGGCCATGGCGGCGGATTGCACCAGCTTGGTCGGATGCGGCTGTGCACCAGCGATACGCAGCGATTGCAGCGCATATTCCTCATAGATCGCGTCGGACAGGCGAGCGCCTTCCGGTGGCGTCCAGTCCACGGTCTCATAGGCGAGTTCGACGCCATCAGGATCATTGGCCGAAGCAGCGACAGATCGCGTAACCGCCGAGCGTGCGAGATAGCCCCGCACGGTCTTCGGCGGGGTGGCCGAAGCGGAAACCACGATCTTCGGCAATGACACTGGCAGGCGCGGCGGAACCTGTTCCTCGATCCATCTGATCAGCGTGGCAACATCAGGCGCGATCCCCGGCGAAGCCGGCAAACTGGCGGGATCGTCGGCGGGCAGTTTGTCGATCACGGTCAGCCGCGTGTCGATCGTGGTGCCGTGCTTTCCATAGACCGCGCCATCGACGGCAGCGCTGAACACCACGCGGCCACGGGCCTGCAAGCGGATGAAGGCGTCCCGCCATGCCGGAGCTTCGGGGCCAAAGCCAGCGCCGGTGATCGTCACCAACCGCCCGCCGGGAGCAAGACGGGCCAGTGCCGCGGCAACATGGCGATAGGCCGCATCCGCGACACGCCCGCTGACATTGGCCATGACCGAGAATGGCGGGTTCATCAGCACCACGGACGGGACAGCATCCGGAGCCAGATGATCATCGATCTGGGCGGCGTCGAAGCGGGTGACGGCAAAAGCCGGAAAGATCTGGGCAAGCAGATCGGCGCGGGTCTCGGCCAGTTCGTTGAGGATCAGCGAGCCACCGATGGTCTGCGCCAGGATCGCCAGAAGGCCGGTGCCCGCCGATGGTTCCAGCACCCTGTCATCGGGCGTAATCGCGGCAGCCGTCAGAGCGGTAAGGCCGAGCGGGATCGGCGTCGAAAATTGCTGGAGGTTCTGGCTTTCCTCGGAACGCCGGGTCTGCGTGGGCAACAGCGCCGCGATCTTTGCCAGCACGGAAATGCGTGCCGCCGGAGACGCGGCTTTACGGAAAAGCGCCTTTCCGTATTTGCGTAAGAAAAGGACGGTAGCGACTTCGCACGCCTCATAGGCCAGCTTCCAGTCCCAGACGCCAGTAGCGTCGGACGCGCCGAAGGCCGTTTCCATAGCACGGCGCAAGGTGGCGGCATCGATGCGTTCACCGCGTTCGAGAGACGGAAGCAAAAGATTAGCCGCAGCCAGAATCGCGGGCGCAGCCGCCAGTGGCGTGACCGGATCGGCCACGGGAAACACCATGTTCATGTCGGAAACCTCAGGAGAGCAATAATTGAAAGAGCCCGAACAGCGCTCTCTCTCGACCGCCCGGACTTAACCCCTTCCGGCCCGCCTCTGACTCTCAAAGCGCAGCATAAAAAAAGCGCCCCGACCGGACGGTGGGGCGCTTGTCAGTGTCTTCTCGGGATCATCCGAAGCGGTGACCAGCTGCGGTGAAGGTGTATTCATTGGCGGCAATGGTTTCATCGACAGCCTCGTCCGAGGACAGATAATCATACTCGCGCTCAAGCTGGCGGTAGAGCCAGCGGGCCAGATCGCGCAGCGCCTCGATGATCGTCTCCTCGGCATCGCCGGTCATGTCCTGGTATGTCGGACTATCGCGCTCGACCGAGATCGCCATGCAATATTCGTGGTAATAATGGCCGCGATGGCTGGCATCGGCGCGAAGCTGATAGAAGTTGCGGCGCTGGACCGCCTGAAGGGCATCGGCAATACGATGCAATTCGGTGTCCTGCGGTACGTGCTCCCGGATAAGGCGCGGAGCATGTTTCCGGTAGGAATACCACGATTCAAAGCAGGCACCGTCACCTTGCGACCAGAAGCCCCGGAACCAGATGCAGGGTTCCTGCCGGGTGCCGCCGCCCATCAATCGGACGGTGCGGGTCTTGAGGTTCAACCCGAGGATATCCGCGATGCGCTGGAAATCCTCATAGACGGCATCGTACCAGTCATAGTCGAAGCCGCCCTCACGATACCAGGCACGGGCCTTGTCCTTTGCCACATCAGACAATTCGTTGAGGCGATAGACGGTGGTTTCGATGACCTCAGGCATAGTGGTCTCTCCCTTCCAGAACCGAGGAAAGCCAGCCATCGGTATAGATCCAGTCCACTGTCTCGCCGGTGGCGAGATCAAGGACATGCGCCCCACCACCAAATCCGTCGATGCGCGGTTTCGAGCAGCTATTTGCGTACTGGAAACCCCACAATCCGCTCAGGCCAAATTCGGCAGCGCAGCGTTTGACGAATTGGATGACATGCTCAGGGTCACCCGTGACATCATCGCGCATCCAGAGTTGCGTACCGCCATGCTCTGGCTGGATGGAGAGCAGGAAGCCATCCGAGGGCGGATCCTCAGCGGCATTGTCATCTGCCAGAGCGTTGTAGAGATCGAGCGCGCGGGCGGCGTTTGCGGGGGTGCCTACGTCGAGCAGGCAGGAAAAGTGCGTGTAATAGTCGGCCATGACGGTCTCCGGACATGACATGGCTCGGCGTATGGCCGAGCCGAATGGGATGAAATGGGTGAAGCTCAGGCGGCCTGTGGCAGGCGGAGTAGATCGGCCGAGGTTTCGCGCCAGAAGGGATCGACCAGCCGTGCCTCCAGCGCAGCGGCGCGGTAACGCAGCCGTCTCGCATCACCGGGATCTGATATCCGAAACGCCATGCCGCGCAGGCGGCTGGCCTCGGTCACGATCCTGCGCGCCTCGGCATCAGAGGCGACCGGCTGTTGCCAGAGGATAGTGCCGGCGCGGATTTCACCGGCGAGGACCAGACGCTGATCTTGGTCCTGAATGAGCATGATGCGCGGCTGAAAATACGGGAAGCTGTCCGGCCCCGTGCAAATATCACCGCGCGACAGGCGCAAGGCCGCAGCCTGAATGGCCTCTTCCGGTGACGGGCATTCCCCAAGCGGGATCACGCGGTCAAAGCTGTTCGCCGTGTCACTGGCGTCATAGCTGGCCACGCCGAGGCACGAGATGCGCAGCGGCAGCTTTTGCGACCGATAAAGCGCGGGCAGAACATCGGCAGCCAGAATCTGGCCGATGGAGCGGAAGGTTTCGGAACGGGCAAAGGTCATCGGGATTACTCCATGACGGGCGCCGGAAAGCCTCTCTCTCCGACCCTCAACCCGTCACGGCCGAACGGCCCGCACTCTTCCTCTCTGACCGGGTTTGTTCCCGGTTCCGCTGCCGGCGATGGGCGACCATCGTGAGGCACTGAGGGCCCGATCGCGGGCTGCCGCGCTCGGGCCGTCGGGGTGAGGCGCTTTCGCGCCTTACTCCCACGGGTCCAGCTCCAGCTTCACCATGTCGTCGTCGCCGTCGAACTCGGCGGCGGGGCAAGCGGCGTGGGTGCCGTCTCCGGCCTGGAACACAACGATCGAAACCATCAGCGTGGTGGCGAGGCTGGCGGCGAAGGCGGTGGCATCTGCATAGGACATGGGTTCCGGCTCCTGTCTTTGGAGGCGGGGGACCATCCCCCGCGCGACAGGCGCCCGAAGTGTCTGACCGGATCGGCAATCACCCGAGGGCGTTCGGACTTTTTCCGAATCCCCGAGGGCGGCACGCGAAGCGTCAAGCCGACCCCTTTGGGGTTGAATGTCAAAGAGACGGATCGGACCAAGGTTTGCGAATGGAAGCGGGGGTGGTTCTTCGCATTTGACAGGATGCCGGATACCCGTCGCAGATGCTCTGCCGCGCCAGCCTTGCCACCATGCTGGCATCAGTATCGTGTTCCCTTCAGGCCCGAGATGGCTGCCGCTTGCCCTGAAGAAGACAGCGGATTGCATGGTGAAGCCGGAATGGACCCGTCCGGTGCAGACCTCCCATCCTCACGGCCCGACACCCTGCGATCGGACCTTCAGCTCCAAAGCCCATCGGAAATTTCGCGGGCGATCATGGCGCGTGCTTTCATCATCAGATCGTCGCCAGATGTGTCGATATGACCATAGAAGCGCGCACGGCCGCCATGGGCAGTCCATTCGGCGTAGCGACAATATTCACGGGCATCGAGCCGGAACACCCGCATGTCTTCGGCCCAATGGGGCTTTGGCTCCACGACAACAGTGATGCCATCGCGGGTTTCGGTCCACGGTAAGGTACGATCCGACGGGGGGTGTTCGCGGTCTTCCAGAAAAATCTTATCGATGTCGATCATGGCCGGCATGGCGGCTCTCCAAAGAAAAAGCCCGATCACGAGGACCGGGCGAGTTGCGGAAACGGAGGGTGATAAACGGGGCGACCGAAGCCGCCCCGCATGAGCGCTATTCAGCAGCGACCATATGCTGTTCTTCCTCGTCGTCAGCCGGGTCGTCCTCGCCATCGTCGGAGAGGAAATCGGGCAGATCGTCGGCTTCCGCCGCAGCGCCCGATACCGGATCGACTTCGATACCTTCGTCCACCATGCGCAGCGGCTCCGGCAGCCAGCCGGATTCGGCCAGCAGGCGTTCGGCTTCCCTGGCCATGTCGCCCTTCTTGAGGTGCCCGATCAGATCGGCGGCCCGGTCTCCGGCCCCCTCTCGCACGGCTTCAAGGATACGCGGCTTGGTCACGCGGCCGAGATAATTGCCAACGGTCGGCCGCCAGCCCACGGCCACCATGTCGAGGCCGGTCGAACGGGCCAGCCGGTCAGCCTGCGACAGGCGGATGTCCAGCCCGTGCTGGCTGACGCCCGTGCCGCTGTAAGGGTTTGGCTTTTCATAGAGCGCGTTGACACCGTAGCTGACGCAATGGGCGAGCAGATCCATGCGCGAACCATCGTCCAGATCGGTCAGCCAATCCCAGAGGGCGGCATCGTCTGCCGGGACATGATCGCCCCAGCGTTCGTGGCGGTCAGCGATGGCCTTGGCCGACGCGCTATCGCGCAGATCCTCGGCCTGTGCCGGCAGATGGATCTCGCGGACCTGTGCTTCCAAGCATCCGCGACCGGAATGCGGCATGAAGCAATCCATGACCAGCCGGTGGAGCAGTGCCGTCATGGCGACATGCGGGTTCACTGCGACTGCATCCCGCAGCGCCAGCGTGCGATGCGCGGTCAGTTCGCTGACCAGACGATCGGGCAACGGCTTGATGGTGTCGGCCTCGTCTTCCTCCTCCGTTTCGACCGGCTGGCCGCCCAGAGTGATAACCGCGCGCATGCGGCTTACCTCCCGTTCAGCCCGCTGGATCACCTCTCCAGTTTCCGGGTCAACGATCTCGGCCTCTGGTTCCGCAGGAGTTTCGTCCTCGGCGCGAACATAGCCGCGTTCGATCAGCAAGGAGCCATCGGCGTCGATGCTGATGAAGACACCCGCCATGCCGATCTGATCCGGCTCGAAGGTCATCGGACGGCGCTCGAAGGTTTCCAGCGCCTGTTCGATCTCACCCAGGCGGGCGTCGATCTCGTCCGGCAGTTCGTCGGCCTCACCATATTCCGCTTCAAGCCGCTCATATTCGTCGCGCAGTGCCTCGCGGGTGGCACGCTCCTCTTCGCTCAGATCGACCGTGGTGCCGACAATCTGGCGAAGGCCATGATCATGACCGTAGGGAAAGGTGACGGCGACCTCGATCCACTTCCAGCCCTCGGCGGCGATGGCTTCGGCCTCGGCCTTCAGTTTTTCGCCCACCAGCCGGTCGAGCAGCACCGGATCTTGCAGCCAGCCACCATCGTCCTGCTGGAAGAGATCGCGCAGCACGCAGCCGCCAGCCTCCTCATAGGCGGCAATGCCGACAAACATCGCCCGCTTGTCGGCGGCGCGGACCGTGGTTTCGGTCAACAGGCGACGGATGTGGTAGGGTTCCTTCTGCCAGCCATCCTTGATCGCTTCCCAGACCTGCTCCTGACGGGCATCGTCAGAACTGACGCTGAAGGCCATGAGCTGCTCCAGCGTCATGCCGTCCTCGGCATAGATGTCGAGCAATGCCGGTGAGACGGAAACCAGACGCAGGCGCTGCTTTACTACCTTGGCATCCACGAAGAAGGCAGCGGCGATGGCTTCCTCGGTCATGCCCTTTTCGCGCATGGCCTGGAAGGCGCGGAACTGGTCGAGCGGATGCAGCGGTGCGCGCTCGATGTTCTCGGCGAGCGAAACCTCGTCGATCAGCACATCGGCGCTGGCCTCCGACACCACGCACGGAACCGGCGCGACCTTGGCAAGGCGCTTCTGCTTGACCAGCAGTTCGAGCGCGCGGAAACGGCGACCGCCCGCTGGCACCTCGAACATGCCGGTTTCCTTGCCATCGGCATCCACGATCGGGCGGACATGCAGAGACTGGATCAGGCCGCGCCGGGCGATGGACTCGGCCAGTTCCTCGACCGAGATCCCGGCCTTGACGCGCCGGACGTTGGACTGGCTGAGCACCAGCTTGTTGAAGGGAATGTCGCGCGAGGACGACAGGGTGATCTTCTGAACGGCAGTGGCCATGTCAGTTACTCCATGACGGACGCCGGTGAGCCTCTCTCTCCGGCTATCAGCCCGTCACGAAGCGAAGCGCCGCCCTCTTCCTCTGAAGAGAGCGACGCCAGCCGCAGAGCCTGAAACCCGGAAATCAGGCACTCCGGTTTTCTGTATCGGCGGATGTACGGGAAAAGCCCGCACCGACGCGGTAGAGCAGACGCTCGGCGGCGCGGATGCTGCCGGTCTCGCGGGCGGCCTCGGCCCAGACCGAGATCGGGAAATCCCCGGTGAACAGCAGATCGCGCTCGATGCCCATGCCGAAGGGCAGCCGGACTGACTGCATCTCGCTCAGACTCCACGAACCCAGTTCGGGATAGCCGAGATCGGCAAGACCGAACATGATGTCGCCATCCTCATCCAGTTCGGTGGCGAGCCAGACGCCTTCACCTAGGGGGTTGAAGAACTTCACGACCGGGATGTGATCCTGATCGCGCTGGCGACCATTCGCCAGCAGACGGTCGCGCTGTGTGCCGGTCAGGAGGATCATGCCGCAGCCCTCCGATCGGTTACGCTGGCATCCGACTCCCCGGCGTCCTCGGCCGGCAAATGCGACAGCAGCCAGTCTGCCGCCTTGCTGGCCTGCGAGGCCGCGCGGACAATGGCGCGGGAATCCTCGCGCATGACCTCCAGCCACGACCCGATATAGTCGGCATGGCGGACGGTCGGCACGATCCCGAGCGCGGCGCAGCTGAAGGCCGCGGTCTGTTCGGCAATCATTTCCTCGAAGGCGTATTTCTTCGAGCCGAACGAGCCGGTCAGATCGCGGTTGAGACGGCTGTGATGGCCGCTGGCATGACCCAGTTCGTGCAGGGCCGTCCGGTGCCAGTTGATCGGCTCAAAATAGGCTTGCGGAGGCGGCACCTGCACATAATCGAGCGACGGCATATAGAAGGCGCGATTACCACCGATACGGAAGTCAATGCCGGTCGCCCGGATCAGCGCCCCGACCCGAGGTTCGATCAGGCCCGGCGGCGGTGGCGGCGCGACTGCCGTGATGTCATCGGGCAGGCCATCGCATTGCGCGGCATTGAAGACCGTGAACCGCTTCAGGAACGGTATGGCATGCGCATCCTCACCCGTCTCGCGGGCACGGCGCTTTTCGTCCTCGGGGGTGAAGCGGTCGGCATATACAACGGTGGTGCCACGTTCGCCCTTCCTGACATTTCCACCAAGCGAAAGCGCCTGGCGGAAAGTCAGCCACGCCTGACCGGGGAAACCATGCTGGATGACAGCGCCCCAGAGGATCAGAATATTGATGCCGGAATAGGACCGACCGGTTGAAGCATTTCTCGGCAGGCCCAGCGGGGCAGTGTCGGGCGACGCACCCCAAGGCTGGATCCAGGGGAGCCGACCTTGTTCCAGCTCGGCGATGATCTTGTTGGTGATGTCGTCGTAAAGGTTGCTGCGCGCGCCGCCTTCTGCGGGGCTGCGATCGTGTCTGGCCATCGGGATGATCTCCGCGACGAGCGCCGGAAGCCTCTCTTCCAGACCTTAACCCGTCACGGAAAACCCGTCCGCACTCTCACTCTGAAGGGGGCGTTGCGGGGTCTCCCCGCTGATGGGGGTGCGTCGGCAACGCCAGTGCCGACCAGGGGGAAGGCTTTCCCCCAAATGCCTCTGTATACTGGACAAAAAGAGCTTTGCTGGTTTCTTATGCAGGCTGACCCGACTCGCGCCAGTCGGAAGACGAATATTGTATGCTGCAATGGTTATCTAAGTATTTCCGAGGAATTTTCGTGGCCCGTTATAACCCAGATGCTGATCTTTCTCCCCTTTACGAGACGATGGATCGTCTTCGCACTGATTGCCTGATCGGCGATGGTTCCCTGCTTTCACCTGGACGCTCACTCTGGACCGCTGAACACTTTGCAGAGTTGCAACGTACCTACGTGCTGAACCTCGATGAGGGCGAAGGCAAGTTCTTCGAAAAGCTGAAAGTCCAGCTGTCTGACGCAACCGCTGAAGCGCACTGCCTGATGGCCGAGCTGATCTGGCTACTTTATGCCTTCCAGCGCCGCGATGTCTCTCCCCCGACCAAGGATCGGAAAGTCCGCGAGGTTTGGTCCTGGTCAGGCCAGGATTTGCCGCAAGATGTGGCGGCCCTGACCGAACAGGTTCTTTACGGTGTGGGCCGGGCTGGACAGGGATATAACAACAATAAATGGCGCGAGCTCGTTCTGTTGATTACCGCCATGCAGGATCTCAAATCCAGGCCTGTTGATGAACGTCGACGCCTGCTTGGGGACGGCGGCGCATTTGCCAGTTGGTTCGAGATACAGGTGAATGGCGAAAATCGCCAGTTGCGCCATATCCTGCCCTTCCTGCTTTTTCCTGACAGCTTCGAGCGCATCAGCGCCGGCCAGCATAAACGGGATATTCTGGCTGGCTTCGGGGCAACAACCGCAGCCGATGCCGGCGCCATGAGCATAGCCAAGCTCGATGACGCACTTCTGACTTTGCGCAAGAGCCTTGAAGCCAAGCATGGTTCACACGTCGATTTCTATGAGGGTGACTTCAGGCCCGTCTGGCAGAAGCCGAAAGAAAAGAAGGCGCACTCGACAGATAAACTGGATGAAGAAGCCGTCGTCCCAGCTCCATCCGGTTTTGAACTGAATACGATCTTCTATGGCCCTCCGGGTACGGGCAAGACGTTCAACACCGCACAACGCGCCGTCGAGATATGTCTAGGCCAGGTGGCGTCCGATCCGGGTGCAGTGCGCGCGTCCTATGAGCAACTGGTCAAGGACGGGCGCATCGGCTTCGTCACCTTCCACCAAAGCTATACCTACGAAGATTTCGTCGAGGGGCTGCGACCCAAGCCAATGGCATCGGGGGCAGGCTTCACGCTCGAACCGGAAGCAGGCGTGCTGAAAGTAATGGCAGAGCGGGCTTCGAAGCAGGCCGGCAAGCATGTCCTCATCATTGACGAGATCAATCGCGCCAACATCTCGAAGGTTCTGGGCGAACTCATCACGCTTCTGGAGGCGGACAAGAGACGGGGAGCGCCTGCGGCGATCACCGTCACACTTCCTTATTCCAAGACCGCATTCTCCCTTCCGGCCAATCTGTACATCCTTGGCACGATGAACACGGCCGACAGATCCATCTCGCTGCTGGACACAGCACTGCGTCGGCGTTTCGTGTTTGAGGAACTGCCGCCTGATCCCTCAGAACTCGCAGGCATCGAACTCGACGATAGTGCGCTCGATCTTGCAGCCATTCTGGACAACCTCAATCTGCGCCTTGTCTATTTTCTGGGAGAGGATGCCCAGATCGGCCACGCCTGGTTTATGGGCGTCAAGACGAAGGCCGACCTCGATCGCGTCATGGCGTTCAAGGTCATCCCGCTGCTGCGCGAGTATTTCCATGACGACATTGAACGGGTTCGCATTGTTCTGGGTGGCGGCGACGGCTTCCTGAATCGGACCCCTATTAAGGTTCCAAAGGGGGCTGAGGGATTCGCTGAGGATCGGTATCGCTATTCCGATGTTTTTCGGGAAGAAGGCGGATATCCTGAAGCAGCTTACATGGCTCTTCTGGGACGGGAATAATGCCCAAGCAGAAAAGCCATTACTCTCTGCCGGAGTGGTCCTCTCTGCCCATTGGACCCGACGGAATCAGCGAAGGACAAGCCGAGCAACTGCATCTTGCCGCAATCACGGCTGCCCGCAGGCTTGGCGTGGCGGAGAACGGCGTACTGGCGCGAGGCTTTTGGAAGCTGGAAACCAAGCAGGTTTGCGGCATCATTTCCGTTCCAGGGATAAGTTTGGAAATCCTGCCCAAGCTCACCGACGAGGACGGTGCATTGCGAGCAACCCTTGTGCGCATGATTGCGGTCGCCTTCGACATTCCGCTTTCAGAAGGGCAGATCGCGCAGATGGGCGCACAGGAGAGCGACCTTCTCGAAGCCTTTATCAATCTGTTTGTCACACGCCTTGCGGAACAAGCGAAATCCGGTCTGACGCGCGACTATGTGCCTGAGGAGGATGTTTTGCCTAAACTGCGGGGGGCGCTCGAGGTGAGGCAGCAGATCGTTCGCCGCTCGGTTGATCCTTCCCGCCTGCATTGCCGGTTTGACGAGCTTTCCGAGAACACGCCGCTCAATCGGCTGTTCAAGACCAGCCTGTTACGCATCATCTCCTTTGTGCGCTCCGAGCCTCTGCGTCGCCGGATCGCTAACCTGACAGGGCGCTTTACCAACATCCCCGCCAGCCCCGCCCCCTTGAGGGAGCGGGTCGTCTGGAACCGGATGAATGAGCGCTTTCGTCAGGCGCATATGCTTGCGCGCATGTTGCTGGAAGCAGAGTGGCAAAACACGAGTTCCGGACACGGCACGGGTATTTCGTTGCTCTTTCCGATGAACCTGCTGTTTGAACGGTATGTTGCCCGCTGGCTGCAACGGGTTCTTCCGCCGGGATCGGTGTCAGTTCAGCGCCGACAGCACACCCTGTTGCAGCATGGCGCCTACCCTCTGATCCCGGACATCGTGATTGACACCCCTGATGGCCCGTTGGTGATTGATACGAAATGGAAGGATCTCGGAGAACATTCAGGCTCTACGCCAAATGTGAGCCAAGCCGACCTATACCAACTCGCGTCCTATGGGGCGGCCTACAATGCAAGCCGCGTCATACTTTTCTATCCTTCGATCAAACAGAAATTGGCCCCAACAACATGGCGCTACACCGCGACCAACCTTAGAGTAGATATCTGGCAAGTCGATTTGGCGCTCGCGAAACAAACCTGCAATTGGAAGGACATCGCGCAAGACATAGTTAATCATGCAGAACACCATTTTCCATTACGAAAAACATGAAAGGCGGCGTTTTTTGACGAACATTCGATGCCTCGAATTCGGATAAGACGATCCGTTTTAAGTTCAGACTTCCTTATTAATACAAATCGAGGTGGTGATTTTCAGTCAAATTAACAAACAATACCCGCTGGAATAACATCTGAATGGTTTGTATATTTTTTAACAAAAAATGGAAAATATTGAGAATGGCAATAAGTTCGGCATGTTGACGCCACGATTGGATTAACATTCCGACGATAGCCCGAGCCCGGCAAGTTCGCATTTATTCGCCACTACAAATCACACCTATCCACGCAAACAACTGTCCTTGCTTACAAATTTAGTTGCCGGCGCCCTGCCGATCAGATAGCGTGCAAAGGGCACAGAAATTGTGTGCGCACAGTTAGCGCACCCACAACAAACCCAAGGGCAAGGCTGTGGAAAACGACAGGTCGGATCTTCGCTGGGGCGTCGAGCAGCGGCTCGAGTTCATCGAGTTTCGCCTGTTTTGGGATGGGCATGTGAACCGAAGCGATGTCATGGAGCAGTTCGGACTGTCGGTGAACCAAGCTTCATCCGACCTGAATCGCTACATCAGCTTCGCCCCCAACAACATGACCTACGACAAGAGCGCACGCACCTATGTGCGCGGCACGGGGTTCAAATCTATGTTCGGGAAGCTGGACGCTGGCCGTTACCTGGCTCAGCTGCGCTCCCTCGAGGAAGGGCTCCTCGACCGCGATGATTGCTGGACCACGGACCTGCCGGCCTTTGCCTCGACGCCAACTCCTGCGCGCGGCGTTCATCCTGAAACCTTGCGCGCGGTCGTTCGCGCTATTCGCCGTGCAGAGGCGATAGAGGTCAACTACCAATCCCTGTCTCATCCCGAGCCACGCTGGCGCTGGATTGCGCCCCATGCCATCGCATTCGATGGGTTTCGTTGGCATGCGCGAGCCTTCTGCATGACGGACGATTGTTTCAAGGACTTCCTGCTGTCTCGGATGCTGGAGGTGCGCGGGACCGCCGAGGCTGCAACCTCTGCTGCCGAGGACGACGATTGGCATTCAGAGGTCACGCTGGAGGTAGGCCCCCACCCGGACCTGTCCGAGACACAGGCCAAGGTGATTGCGCTCGACTACGGCATGCAGGACGGGAAAGCCAAAATCAAGGTTCGCCGCGCGCTGCTTTATTACACGCTCAAGCGCCTCGGGCTGGACACAGATCCATCCGCCAGGACGCCGCAGGATCAGCAGATTGTGCTGCTGAACCGGGAAACATCATTTCCGGCTCAGCCGGCAGAACGAATTGGAGAGGCGTAAATGCTTGGTTTGAAGCTGAGGGATGAGTTCAAAGGGCGGCGCCTCAAAGGGACGGCAATTGAGCTGTCCAACGATGCAAATACAGGGGCGACACAAGTGCCGGCCCGCGACTTTCTTGAGATCACGTACCCTACGCTCGATCTATTGAAAGGCATCGAAGCCGTCGGCCCCCAGCAAGGTCGACCGGTTGTTGTCATAGGTGAACGCGGCCTCGGGAAGTCACACCTTATGGCCGCTCTCTATCACACTGTTAGTGATCCCGCCTCAACCGGAGATTGGTTGAAGAGCTGGTCCACTACCCTGTCTGACCCGGCGATCGGTCAAATCCCGCTGCGGAATGGCATGCTCGTCATCGGGGAAAGTCTCCATCGTCAGCGCTATAAGTTCCTCTGGGACATTCTGTTCGAACGGCATCCACACGGCACGTACATCAAGGGGAAGTGGGAAGGTATGGGTGCCAGCAAGACTGACATTCCGTCCGACCAGCTCATCCTCGAGATGCTCCGGCATTCGCCGACGATGCTGCTGCTCGACGAGTTTCAGACCTGGTTCGACGGCCTCACGAACACTAAACAGTATCCGTGGAAAAACTGGGCGTTCAACTTCATCCAGATCCTCTCTGAGATTGCAAAGGAGTACCCCGAACTCCTCGTGCTCGTGGTTTCGGTTCGAAACGGGACAAGCGACGCATACCAGCAGATCCACAGGGTGAATCCCGTTCAGGTGGATTTCCGTGCTG
Source organism: Sandaracinobacteroides sayramensis (assembly GCF_022014495.1). GTDB lineage: Bacteria > Pseudomonadota > Alphaproteobacteria > Sphingomonadales > Sphingomonadaceae > Sandaracinobacteroides > Sandaracinobacteroides sayramense. Next base: position 28,517 of record NZ_JAKLSQ010000021.1, on the reverse strand, counting down.
GCGGTAGCCCGGACAAGATCCAGCATGATCGCCGTCGCATGCTCCTCCATCGGCTGTTTGAAAACCGGTTGCAGATCGGCTCCTCGGCAATTGAGGGCGCCCTCGACGTTCACATCAACGAATATTTTCGGCAGCTCGGTACGCCATCTTCCGAACAGGACAGGAAGCGGCGAGACTTTGTCGAATGCTGGCCCTTCGCGCCGCACCTCCTGCAACTCTTGGAGGATCAGGTGCTTGTCGCGACAGATGCCCAAGAGACGCGCGACCTCATCCGCATCTTGGCGAACCTGCATAAGAGCAGCGGCGAAAACGCGCCAGTTTTGACAGCTGCCGATTTTCGGCTCGACGACGATGCATCCGGGATCGGAGCACTTCTGGACTCGGTTGCCAATCAGCAACACCGCGCCCTACGCGACAAAGCCCTTCGCAACCTCACCTCTGTGACCGAAGCCGTGCCGGACCACGCCTCGAAGGTCCCACATCTTCAGGAAATCATCGGCTCACTGTGGCTGCGGTCAATAGCGGTCGGAAACATGGCCGGCGCAGAGCCTTCTGTTCTGCAAATCGACCTGACGCGGGCAAAACCAGTCGATGACAATGCTTTCCAGGTTGAGCTCGCAACGGTCATCGAGAACAGCTTCAATATCCACCAAGATGGAGCGCGGCTCGTCTTCAAGGAAGAGGAAAACCCTCAGGCCAAAGTCATGGCCTCCGCGAGAAATGACAAGCTTTTCACGGATGGATCGGACCTCATTCAACTCGCTAAGGAAACCCGCTACGTCATCGGTGGCAGCGAGGAGGTCGCCAAGACATTCCGTGTCATCGCGTTGCCCCGCAATTGGCTGAACGACCCTTGGACGGGCTTGGACGAGAGTGAACAGCCCGAGCGTTGGGACGACAGGCTACCGATTTTGGTGCTCCCCGAGGAGCCGGATCGCATTGATGAGCGCCTTGGACGGTGGCTCAAAGATCACCTCCAGAAACGTCGGAACACGGTTCGGTTCCTGATCCCTCGGAGCGGGACTTCGAACGCTTTCTATGATCGTGACCTTCTTGTCCTCGCTAGGGCGGAAATGAAGGCGCAGGAATGGGGCGCGCAGAATGCGGAGTATCGTAAACTGCAGTCGAAATACCAAGGTGAGCTGCGGGACATTCTCAAGAAGCGGTTTGATCGTTTTGCCGTGCTGCACAGTTGGAACTTTGGCGACCCGTCGAAATGCGAGTTCCATATCGAGACACTTCGCGAGCAAGGAGCGAAGGTTCCGGAAGCGATTGAAACCGCGATGACGAACGACTTGTTCGTCCCTGAGGATTTTGAACACCTAGTGCTTGAGGCCGCAATCAATAACAGTTCGGTCGGCAAGCTACTTAAGGAACTGCAAGAGCCTCGCCCGGCAGGCCAGGATTGTATCCCATGGTTGGGCGAGACGGCCATGAAAGAGCGGATCTTGCGTCTCTGTGCCAAAGGCAAGATCGCGATCAACCTTCGAGGAATGGAGTATCTTCAGGCCCAGTCAGGCGAGGACGAAGAGACCGCGTGGCGACGCCTACGGCCGAAGCTTTCGTACACAGGACGCCAGCTTGACGAGGTGTTCATCTTGCCGCCGTCTGCTGTTCCCGCGACCGGGGGGTCAAATCCACAGCCAGCTCCGGGAACGCCCCCCCCTAGCGGGCTCTTCGGCGGGGGCACAGAGCCGACGCCTGCGCCTCCCGGAGGAATGTCTGAGAACCCGGGATCAGTACCAGGCGCGCCGGACCCGATGCCGCAACCTGGTGGCGGCATCTTCGGTGGTGGTGCCAGCTCTGGCGCGCCTCGCATGCCCTTTGCCGCACCCGCGACCTCGCCGCTCAACCTTATCGGGAAACTCGAAGGTTGGGGAATTGGTCCAGCAACGCCTGTGAAAGCCGTCACCATAAAGGTGGACGCTGCGACTGGCGCGCAGCTGAAGGAACTCCTCAAGAAACTGCCTGATGGCATGACGTTCGAGTTGTCGCTCGACAAGGAGGACAACTGATGGCGTTGGACTTGGAAGCGATTGCGGGCCTGACGACAGCTCCTGATGATGAGGCTTGGGCCACGATCATCGAGCGTGTCATGTCGATCTGCGGAGCAGCAATAGATGCCGAAAAGGCGCCTGGAGAAGTGACCCGACGGGATCGGGCCATCGGCGAGATCGACCACTTTCTGTCGTCGGCGGCATGGGGGTTGTGGCAAACCTTTGGGAACGCCGCCCCGCGGAATTCTGAGAAGATCGTTGAATGGTGGTCCGCGCCTTACAGCGCCAAGGCCGTCTTGATTCTCGATGGGCTTAGTCTGCGAGAAATGCCTTGGCTTCTCGAGGGCGCAAAGGAACGCGGGTTTGTTGTCCACACCGCCGCCGCCTACGGTGCGGAAATACCGTCGGAGACGAATGCCTTTGCCAAAGCGTTAGGATTCGGAAGCCGGAGCCAGCTTCAGAACAACGGCGGTGGGCTCGTCCACAAGCTGGCGCCCGCCAGTACCGAGACGATTGACCTGCCCTGGAAGGACTGCGCCGGTCTGATCGACGCCTCGCCGAACTGGGTGTTCTGGCACCAATGGCCCGACAGCAAATTACACGACGGTGCCGGTGCCGGTCAGGGTCTGGATCTCCTCACGCGCGATATCGCAACGCAATTGACCAGCGACGATTTCTGGGATTTCGTCGAGCGCCTCGCGACTGGTCGTCGTTTGGTCATCACCTCTGATCATGGGTATGCCGCCACGGGGCTTTTCTATGATGCGTTGGACGAACAGGCCTCCTTCCTGAAAGGCGCGCTGAAGAGCGGTCGGCTGCTATCCGGCGACCACGATCCCGGTCCCTTTGTCCCGCCTGTAGCCCTATCGGTGGATAGCCAGCACGGCAAGCACCTGCTCGCAGTCGGACGTTGGAAATGGAAAAGCCAGGGCGGCTACCCCACCCTCGCGCATGGCGGCTTGTCCCTGCTCGAGATGCTCTGCCCGTTTGTTGAATTGACGAAGTAAGGAATTTACGCCCATGGCGACCAAGAAAGAACAGATTGCCCAAGAGGTCGCGCGTGCGGTTGGTGCCGGCAAAGCCGTCGCCATGGAAACCGTCGATTTCAGCGATCCGAACCGCCCCAAGACCTGCCTCGAGGTGGATTTCCCGATCCTGCCCGTGAACCAGGTTGCCGTGATTGAAGGTAACGCAGGCAAGCCGATCTATCAGATGTCGAAATGGTGGGCCCGGCGGAGGTCCAGCGTGTTCCGTTCCATGCTCATCGCGGCGGCGACCAAGGCGCCCGAGGATCCGTCCCATGCGGCGAAGCTGGTCTGGGACAACTACTACGCCAACCACCAGAAGAAAGGCGCCTTCAAGCACCTGAAGGTGGCCGACATCTTCATGGGCGGCGGTACGACGCTGGTCGAAGGATCGCGCCTCGGCATGCAGATGTCGGGCAACGACCTGAACCCGGTGGCCTGGTTCGTCGTGAAACAAGAGCTGGCTGACGTCGATCTCGATGAGGTGAAGCGCCTCCTGGCCGATATCGAGGCCGAGGTGAAACCGCAAATTATGCCGTTCTACTACTGCGATGGCCCGAACGGCGAGAAAGGCACCTGGACGCACCAACCTTCGGGCAAGGTGATGGGCGCGGATTTCGATCCGCTGGCCCTGAAGCCCGAGGAGCGGAAGGACTACGCCTACGACGGCCCCGAGATCATCTACACCTTCTGGGCGAAACACGGGCCCTGCCAGGTAACAGGCTGCGGCCATCGCACGCCGATCATGACGAACAATGTGATGTCGGTGAAGTCACTGACCGTGAAACATTGGCCGCACAAATGCCCGTCATGCAGTGAGCGCTTCGACATCGAGGATGCCGAGGCGCGCATGGCGCCCGATGTGCCACTCTATGTGGCACCCGACGAAAAGCCCTATTCCATCCTCGACCCGAAAGGTCGGGTGATCTGCCCCCATTGCGGCCACGCCGAATTGGTGAAGCTGGGCAAAAGTAAGAACAAGAAGGTTGAGCTTTCGCTTCTGGTTCATCCCGATTGGCTTGAAGGCAGCGCAAAAAAAGACGCCGAAGGTCGAGATTACGGTGGCTCCGCGACAGATAGTGTTGAGGCAACCAGCCGTTGGAATATTGATCGCGCTAGAAAGCTTAGACTGCTTGAAGTGCGCGGAGACCTTCCAGAGACCGTCACATGCCCGGACTCGGGAAAGACATTCTTTGCAGGAAAAAAAGGCGGAACCGTTCCGAAGAAATCCACCTTTACCTGCCAAGCTGACGGTAGGGAGAATGACGTTCTCGACGCCATCAAACTGACCGGAAAAACAGGGCCAATGGCCGGCTATGCAATTCAATGCTTCTCTGAAGGCTACAAGGGAACCGGTGCGCCATATGGCGGCCGTTTCTTCAAGCCATACGACGAGCAAATCGCCAAGCAATACAACTTCGCCATTGATGAATGGGCCAAGAGAAGCGAACAAGATTTGTGTGACTATTGGCCGAGGTCACCGTTGCCCTACGGCTTCATGACGCATCACCTGCAAGGCGGCGTACCGAATCATGGTTTCACTCATTGGTGGACGATGTTCAATCCGCGCCAGCTGTTGGTTCACTCTCAGATACTAAAAGCGATTGTCGAAACACCTGGGTATGACTGGTCGGTCCGCGAATATGTGCTTGGTGCATTCCAACAGTATCTCAGAAACCAATGTCTGTTTAGCTTCTGGAACCCTCAGCGCGACACGCCCGAGCCCATGTTTTCCAATAACAACTTCCATCCGAAATCTACGGTCATCGAGAACTGCGTGTTCTCAAAGCTGGGCCGTGGAAATTGGGCGTCGTCTTCAGATGGTATCGTCGAGGGCCGGGAATGGGCTCAGCGACCCTGGGAAGCCGTAAGTGCGGAAACCTTGGCTCTGACAGAACCTGCTATCGCTTCGAATATCTCTGGCAAAAGCGAAAAGGTTTACCCGTCTGATCCCGTACGCCCCACTGATATCACTCAAGGCTCATCCACTGAACTGGTTCACCATCGAGATCAGTCTTTGGACTTGGTGATTACTGATCCACCGTTTGGCGGATTGCTACATTATTCCGAACTTGCGGACTTCTTCTACGTTTGGCTCCGCCTCCCGCTGAAGGCGAAGTACCCAGAGTACTTCGGCCCGGAATACACACCAAAATCAATGGAGGCCGTGTCCAACAAGGCGCGTGAACCCGAAGACCCGGATGGGTTCTACCAGCGCCTCCTTACCGGTTGCTGGCGCGAGGCCCATCGCGTCCTGAAACCCGGCGGCGTTTTGGCATTCACGTTCCACCACAGCGAAGACGCTCCGTGGGTGTCGGTGTTGGAATCGCTCTTCGACGCTGGTTTCTATCTCGAGGCGACCTATCCGATCCGCTCTGACGAAACGAAGGGCGAAGGAGAATTTGGTTCCAAGACCATCGAATACGACATCGTGCACGTGTGCCGGAAACGCATTCATGAACCGAAGGCCGTCAGCTGGGCCCGTATGCGCCGCGAGGTTCTGGCAGACGTTCGTCAGCTCCAGGGCCTTCTGGAAAATCACGCCCAGCGGGGTCTTCCGGAAGCCGACATCCAGGTCATCCGTCGAGGCAAGGCGCTCGAATACTTCTCGCAGCACTATGGGAAGGTCTATGTCGACGAAGGCCGGCCGATTTCGGTCAAGGATGCCCTCGTCGGCATCAACCAGCTGATCGACGAAGATGCCAACAAGGCCACCGAGCCGCCGCCGGTGACCGCAGAGCCCATCACCCGGCAGTTCCTGCGCATCTTCGACGGCAAGACCGAGCTCGCTCGGGACCAGATGCAGAAGATGCTGCGCGGTTCGGGTATCGCCCCGGATGAATTCGTGAACCGCGGCTGGGCTCGCGAAGAGAAAAAGGTGTTCTACCTCAACGACCCGCTGGTGATCGCGCAAGATTGGCAAGGACGGCACCGGCGCAAGCTGTCGGCCGACCTGGACCAGACCTTCGTTCTGATGGGGGCCTGTTATGACGGCAGCGGCATCAACGCGGCCGACACGCTGAAGAACGAGAACTTCAAGCCGCACGCGGCGCTGAAGAGCCTTCTCGAATGGATGAGCAAACGGGGTCAGACGCAGCAGATGCGCAACGCCGCCTCGCGGGCGCTGAGCATCTACAACAACTGGGCTGCCAGCAACAAAGAGCAGGTCCAGCAGCTGTCGTTCTTCTTGGAGGATTGAGCATGAAACAGGTGCTCGACAGCGTTTGGCAACGTCGGGGCGTCAGCTGGATTTGGGACGACGACGCCTTCGCGAAGGTTGCGCGGGCGAGCGAGGTCTACAGCCTGCGCCAACTGATGCTTGCCACCAAATCGTGGCCGGACGAACTGCCGAGCAACGGCGGTGACACGTTGGTCGTGGCGGGCCTCGATGCCTGCCTCGATCTTCTGTCGCCGGTGGACGCCGATGCCTGGCTTGGCGGTGCCCTGAAATCGGCGATCCTCTCCTTCCAGGATTTCTACGATGGTCAGGCATCGCTGGTGTTCTGGCTGCCCAACGGCCAGAGGCGAATGCCCATCGACCTTGCGACCGATGCCGTGCGGTGGCGATGCTCTGCGCCATTTTCCAGCGAGACGATCGATTTCGGACGGGTCTTGTGGGGAGAGGCCTGGGAGTATCCGCAAGAAATCATTCTTGCGCAGGGCGGCAAATCGGTCGGCCTGTTCCATTTGAGGATCACCTGATCGTGCAAATGGAACAGACCGCCTTTGGCCCTGGTGAGCGGATCACCCATTTCGATTTCGGCGCTGGTGTTGTGCTTGAAGCACCGCGCGACGGCTACCTCCGCGCATTCTTCAGCATCGGAGAGCGCCGCGTTCCGATCGCCAGCATCCAGAAGGAGCTGTCGCGCACCGAGCGCATACTGCGATCAGTAGAGGGCACCGCCGAGCGGGCGCGATCCGTCTGGCTATCCTACGAGGCTCACGCACTGCCCGTGATGGAGAGCGCGTCCGCGCTCACGTCCGCGCGGATCGACCTTCTGCCCCACCAGGTCGTTCTGACACATCGCATCGCAACAGCCTCGCCTCGTCGATTTCTTATCGCCGACGAAGTCGGTCTCGGAAAGACAATCGAAACCGCGCTCGTGCTCCGTGAACTGGCAAGCCGCGGTGAGCTTGATCGTGCCCTGATGGTTGTGCCTGCGGGCCTCGTAAACAACTGGCACCGGGAGTTGAACGAAGTCTTCAACCTGGACTTCGAGGTCTTTGGGTCGGAAGGCGATATCACCGACCGCAAGACTAACGCTTTCGCGAAACATGACCGGCTCATTGCCAGCATCGACACGTTGAAGCGGCCAGCGCGTATCAAACGCCTGTTGGAAGCTCCACATTGGGATCTTGTTGTCTTTGACGAGGCGCACCACCTGACCGCCTATCGAACGGGTGGGAAAGTTCGGAAGACGGAAAACTACAAACTCGGCGAGGCTTTGAAAGGTCACACGCGAGACCTCCTTCTCCTCTCCGCGACGCCACATCAAGGAAACCACTTCCAGTTCTGGATGCTCGTCCAACTGCTAAATCCCACGCTCTTCGGCAGCCCTGAGGAGATGTTGGAAAATCGACATCGCTTGAATACCGTGATGTTCCGACGGACCAAGGCGGATGCTTGCCGCCCAGATGGAGACCCGCTTTTCGCACGCCGGTGGGTACATACAGAATCCTTCCTGATGGGTGAGGAGGAGCGACGCTTTTATGAGCGGCTGCGCGAATACCTCGAAGAAGGTTTCGACCTAGCCAAACGAAAAGGAAACCAAGGGCGAGCTTTGGGCTTCCTCATGGCGATCTTCCAAAAGATCGCAGCGTCCAGCTTCGCTGCCGTGAGGCGAACGCTCAAGCGACGTATGCTCATGCTCACCCTGCAAGAGGCGCTTCTGCGGGACAAGGAGCTTGATATTGAAGGTCGCGAGCGACTGTTCGATGAAGCGCGGGAGCTGATTCATGCCGAATGGGGGCTTGAAAGGGATCCGATCGGGAAAAGTGAAGTCGACCGGATAATGGCCGACCTAAAATATAGGCTCGCAAAAAAGTTGGACGAGGAAGCGCTGGAGATGGCGTCCGATCCTTATGGCTCGGAATTTGCGTCTTCTCATATGGAGGATGTCGCCTCGGCAGCGATCGACCTGCATCTACCGGAAGAGCGGTTGCGAATTGCAGACTTGCTGTCGGTTTTTCCGGTGCAGCGTGAAACTAAGGTGCAGAAGCTACTCGACGGCCTTGGTACCTTGTGGCGTCAAAATCCCAACGAAAAGATTGTGATCTTTGCCACATATTTGGGAACAGTGGACCTCTTGGCCCGTGAAATCGAGGCGACATATCCCGGTCAAGGCGTCGTAGTTCTCCGTGGCGGTGATCACGGCGCCAAAGCCGCTGCTGAACGCCGCTTCAAGTTGAAGGATGGGCCGCGTGTAATGGTCTGCACCGCAGCAGGCCGCGAGGGCATCAATCTGCAGTTCGCACGCATCCTTTTCAATTTTGACCTGCCCTGGAATCCAATGGATATGGAACAGCGGATCGGTCGAATTCATCGATATGGTCAAGCGCACACCGCGCAAGTCTACAACTTGGTCCTTTCTGATACGATCGAAGGGCGCATTTTTCTTCTGCTTGACGACAAGCTTACAGAAATCGCGAGAACGCTCGGGAAAGTCGACGAGCAAGGCAACGTCGCAGAAGATCTGCGTTCTCAGATACTTGGGCAGCTGTCAGAGCGATTGAACTACGATCGGCTTTACCAAGAGGCTCTGGGTGACCCAGAGCTGAAACGGACCGCAGTTGAACTTGAGGCGGCCTTGGCAAACGCACGCGAGGCACGGGAGGTAGTATTTGATCTCTTCCAAGATCTCGAAGGCTTCAGTCTGGATGATTACAAACCGTTCTCCGATGTTTCCACGGGTTTGGAGCGGTTGGTTGATTTCTTGTCGGTGGCTATGGCGGACCGGAATCTAAGGCTCTCGAAGGTTGATGCAGAGACTATCGATTTACTTACGGTCGATGGTGCCCGCCGCATTCGATTTACTCTAAACCGCGATGTCGCAACTTCCTCCGAAACGTACGATCTGCTGGGGCTTGATCATCCGGCGGTCCAGGAGGAACTGGGCAGGTGGCGTTCGCTCAATCCGAATTTTCTCGGAGTAGCCCTTGAGGGGAATGGAATTGAACCAGCCATCCTCTCGTTGTGGCTTGTGGAAGCGACCAACGGTCAAGGTGAAAAACGGACAACCATACAATCCATCGCGGTCAGCCCTGAGGGGACAAGGCTTCCTGCAATTGAGCGCCAGGTTGATCAGGTGCTCAGGTTGTCGCCCTCTCGACCTTTCCTGGGCGAGGATGAGCGGATCAGCATCTTCAGCAAGACCGTCGAGCCCTCCCTTCAACGGGAACTCAAGCATAAGGGCACCGCAGCTGGAGATGGAAGCTACTCTGCAGAACTCATTGGCTATGTTGAGATTACTTAGGGAACGTCTGATCAACGCGTTCGGCTGCGCCGAGCTGGCAGTCTGAATGCGAGTTTCCGGCTAACGGGGGCATCTGGTGCCCGGTTTTGCCGCCCGATGGCCGCCAACTCGGCGGATTGGTTGATTTTGGGCAGACTCGTCCTCATGCCATCAGCTTTCGCCGGACTAGGAACAGGTTGCCGAGCGCGAACAGCGTGAAGAGTTGGGCGCGGTTCTTGGCCAGCCCGCGGTAGCGGGTCTTCACGTGGCCGAACTGGCGCTTGATGACGCGGAACGGATGCTCAACCTTCGCCCGCACCATGGCGATGATGCGGTTAGCCTGTTCGTCGAGAGGGTGCAACGGGCTACCCTTGGTGGTCTTGCGCATGACGCCCCAGGCCTTGCCTGGCCCCGCGAACGCGGCCTCGCGCTCGGCGCTGACATAGCCCTTGTCGGCCCAGACCGAGCTTTCCTCGCCGTGAAGAAGTTCATCCCAGACCTGGCTGTCGTGGAGCTTGGCGGTTGATGTATGGAGGCTGTGGGTGACGCCGCTGTCCGCATCCACGCCGATGTGCGCTTTCATGCCGAAATACCACTCGTTGCCCTTCTTGGTGGATGACATCTCTGGGTCGCGCGCCCTTGCCTTGTTCTTCGTCGAGGACGGCGCGTCGATGATTGTTGCGTCGACTAGTGTGCCCGAGCGCAGCGTGATCCCCTTGTCGGCCAGATGTGCGTTCACATCAGCGAAGATCGCCTCCGTCAGCCCATGCCGTTCCAGCAGGTGGCGGAAGTTCAGGATGGTAGTCTCGTCCGGGATGCGGTCGTCACCCAGTTCGATCCCCGCAAAACGGCGCATCGCCTCGCTGTCATACAGCGTCTCCTCGGCCATCGGGTCGCTCAGCGCATACCAATTCTGCAGGAAGTAGACCCGCAGCATCGTTTCCAGCGGCATCGGCGGACGCCCACCCTTCGGCCCGACCTTGGGGTAGTGCGGCGCGATCAACGCTAAAAGGCGACCCCAGGGCACAACCACATCCATCTCTGTCAGAAACAGTTCCCGCCGCGTCTGTTTCTTCTTCATCGCATCGCGAAGACCGGGAAAGGTGGGCTGGTTTGGCATCGGATGGGCTCCTCGTCGCGTTGCCGAAGTCTACCAGATCACGCCGAAATTGGCAGGTTTTTCAGACTTTCCTTAGCTTATGGTTACCATTTTCGGATAGTGTTTAGTCTTAACATTGTGCGTCACGTCTCTATGCTTCTCAGGCTTGCGTTAAAAACGCAACGGTTTAGGTATTCATTATGCAAGTGGCAGATGGAGAAGATTCGAAATCATCTGTGTGCTTATGGGATCTGTTCAGCCACTTTCGCTTCCAAATACGCCGTCCCTTTTCTACGCCACGGTATCCTATTCACCGCACAGCTATGCCCGAGGCCTTCCCCTACGATGACATTCCGCGTTTCCATTGCCCCATCCCCTTTCGGGGCACGGGATTTTGGAGACGATGGCGGTCAAGCGGAACAGGATCAATATCGAGGTTACAGC
>NZ_JAKLSQ010000021.1:0-7500 GCF_022014495.1 Sandaracinobacteroides sayramensis | reverse complement strand
CGCCGCAAGGACTTTCAGCACCCGCGGCCGGCCGGCGAGATCGGCCGCCACATCCGCTTTCAGCCCGGAATCCATGGCCATCGCCCGCAACGCCTCCGCCTGCCCCTCGCCGAACTCGAACAGCGCCACCCCGCCCGGCGCCAGCCGTTCCGGCATTTCCGGGATCAGCCGCCGATAGGGGTCCAGCCCGTCGGCGCCGCCGAACAGCGCGCCGGCCGGCTCGTGCAACGCCACGTCCGGCATCAGTTCCGTGCCGTCCGGGATATAGGGCGGGTTGCACAGGATCAGCTCGAACCGCCCCTCCAGCCCGTCGGTCCAGTCGCCCAAGCGGAAATCCGCCCGGCCGCCAAGCCCCAGCGCTTCGGCATTCCCCCGCGCCACTTCCAGCGCCGCTTCGGAACGGTCGATTCCCAGCCCGCGCGCGTCGGGCCATTCCGAAAGCGCCGCCAGCAGCAGCGCGCCCGACCCCGTGCCCAGATCCAGTATCGTCGCCGGCGGCCCGGCGCGGAAATGCGCCAGCGCCTCGGCGATCAGCGTCTCGCTGTCCGGCCGGGGCACCAGCACGTCGGCGGTCACCCGGATCGGCAGAGACCAGAATTCCCGCTCGCCCAGGATATGCGCCACCGGCTCATGCCGAATCCGCCGCGCGACCATCGCCGCGAACGCCGCCCGGCTTTCGTCGCTCACCGGCACGGACCCCACCAGCATCCGCAACCGTTCCTCGCCCAGCGCCTGCGACAGCAGCAATTCCGCATCCAGCCGGGGGGTATCGCCAGGGATCAGCCCGGCCGCCGCCCGCAACAGCGAATGCCGATCACCTGTTTCAGGCACCATAATCGCCATCCGGCTCAGCCAAACTAATCGCCATCCGGCTCAGCCAAAAAAGATCGCCATCCGGCTCAGACCGCATCCAATGCCGCCAGCCGCTCCGCCTCATCCTCGGCGATCAGCGCCGTCACCAGCTCCTCCAGCCCGGAGCCTTCCAGCACTTCGGGCAGGCGGTGCAGGGTCAGGTTGATGCGATGGTCCGTCACCCGCCCCTGCGGGAAATTATAGGTGCGGATCCGCTCGGAACGATCCCCCGACCCCACCATCGCCTTGCGGTCGGCCGAGCGAGCCGAGGCCAGCTTCTCCCGCTCCAGCTCGTAAAGCCGGGCGCGCAGCACCTTCATCGCCTTGGCCTTGTTCTTGTGCTGGCTCTTCTCGTCCTGCTGGCTCACCACCAGCCCGGTCGGCAAATGGGTGATGCGCACGGCGGAATCGGTGGTGTTCACGCTCTGCCCGCCAGGGCCGGAGGAGCGGAACACGTCGATCCGCAAATCCCGGTCGTCGATCGCCACATCCACTTCCTCCGCCTCGGGCAGCACGGCGACCGTCGCCGCCGAAGTGTGGATCCGCCCGCCGGCTTCCGTCACCGGCACCCGCTGCACCCGGTGCACGCCGCTTTCGAACTTCATCCGCGCGAACACGCCTTCGCCGTTCACGCCCATCACCACTTCCTTGAACCCGCCCAGTTCGGAAGGGGAGGCGCTGATCGTCTCCACCCGCCAGCCGCGAAGCTCGGCGTAGCGCTGGTACATGCGCGCCAGATCGGCGGCGAACAGCGCCGCCTCGTCGCCGCCGGTGCCGGCGCGGATTTCCAGGATCGCCGGCTTCGCGTCCGCCGAATCCTTCGGCAGCAGTTGCAGGGCGAGCGCCCGCTCCGCCTCCGGCAGCCGCGCCTTCAGTTCCGGCAATTCCTCGCCGGCCAGCGCCCGCATCTCGGCGTCGGCGGCCGGATCGGCCACCAAGGCCTCCAGCTCCGCCAGCTCGCGCCGCATGCCGATCACCGCCCGCGCCGCGTCGGCGGCCGGAGTCAGCTCGGCATAATCCTTGGACAGCGCCACGAAGCGCGAAGGCTCCAGCGCCGGATTCGCCATCTCGCTGGAAAGCGCCTCCTGCCGCTGGACGATCTGCGCCAGACGCTGGTCGGAAAGCTGCACCATCAACGCGCGGCCTGCAGCACCGCCAGCAGATCGGCCCGCGCCACCGTCCGCTGCGTGCCGGCGGCCATATCCTTCAGCGCAACCGTTCCGGCCTCCAGTTCGGAATCCCCCAGAATCACCGCGAAGCGCGCGCCGGACTTCGCCGCCCGCTCCATTCGCTTCTTCATATTGCCGCGCCAGCCCTGCTCGGCCGCAAAGCCCGCCGCGCGCAATTCCGCCAGCAGGCCGTTCGCGGCGAGTTCCGCCGCCTCGCCCATCGGCACCAGCGCCACCTCGACATCCGCCGCCGCCGGCTCGGAACACAGCATCATCAGCCGCTCGATACCGCCCGCCCAGCCGACGGCCGGGGTATGCGGCCCGCCCATCGCCTCGATCAGCCCATCGTAGCGCCCACCACCGATCACTGTCGCCTGCGAGCCCAGCGCATCGCTGACGAACTCGAAGGCCGTGTGGCGGTAATAATCGAAGCCGCGCACCAGCCGCGCCTGCCGCTCGAAGGCCACGCCGCTCGCCTGCAGCCCCTTCTGCACCGCTTCGAAGAAAGCCCCGGCCTCGGCGCTCATATAAGCGTCGATCGCAGGCGCCGCCTCCACCAGAGGCCGGTCCGCCGCCTCCTTGGAATCCAGAATCCGCAGCGGGTTCGTCTCCAGCCGCTTGCGGCTTTCCTCGCTCAGCACGTCCTTATGGGCGGAAAAATGCGCCACCAGCCCGTCCCGCCAGGCCGCCCGCGTCTCCGCGTCGCCCAGCGTGTTCAGCTGCAAGGTCACACCCTGCACCCCCAGTTCCTTCAACAGCAGGTCGGCAAAGGCGATCAACTCCACATCGGCCGCCGGCTCCGCCGCGCCGATCACCTCGGCGTCGATCTGGTGAAACTGCCGATACCGCCCCTTCTGCGGCCGCTCGTAGCGGAACAGCGGCCCATGCGTCACCAGCTTCAAGGGCGCGAACTGCTGCCAGCCCTCCGAAATATAAGCCCGGCAGATCCCCGCCGTGAACTCCGGCCGCAGGGTCAGCGATTCCCCGTTCCGGTCCTCGAACGAGTACATCTCCTTCGAAACCACGTCCGTCGTCTCGCCCAGCGTGCGGGCGAACACATGGGTGAACTCCACCACCGGCACTTCCACCCGCCGGAAGCCGAACCGCCGCGACACGTCGCGGAACGTCTGCGCCACATGCTCGAACCGCGCCGCCGGCTCCCCCAGGAAATCCTGCATGCCGCGGACGGGCTGCGCTTTCGGCCGCTGCGGCTTCTGATCATCGCTCATGGCGCGCGCCTAGCAGGCAAGGGGCGGGGATGCAAAAGCCCCGGCGTGCCGGCGATGCGAAGAGGTTCGAAGGGGCTCCGCCCCTTCACCCCGGCAGGGGCGTGACGCCCCTGCACCCCCGGTTCTCGGGAAGTTCGTCAACGCCGTGCAAGCGATGGAACCGATTGCCTGCGGCGCTGGCTGGCTTAAGCGCCGCAGGCAATCGAAACCTGTTGCGCGCGCGGCTGTGTTCGGGGTGGTGAGCCATTCGTCACCCCGGGCTTGACCCGGGGTCCAGCTTTCCGCCTCCACCGTCTTGCCCGCCCAAAAGCTGGACCCCGGGCCAAGCCCGGGGTGACAGCTATGGGCTATGTTGGCCGGTCTGGCGCTGCGTGAGGATTGAGGGTGCAGGGAAATCATTTCCCTGCCGGGGTGAAGGGGCAGAGCCCCTTCAAAGCCTGCCCGCCACCACAAGCTCTAAACCTCAGGCCCCCGCGCGGTAGCCTCTTCCAGCCACTTGTCGGTCAGCGGCGCCGGCGCGGCTTCCGGCTGGGCCGGCGGGGCGGCGGGCGCATCGGCGCGCAGGCTGGGGTCCAGCTGCCCGGGGTTCACCGGCTGCCCGCCATTGTCGAACAGCTCGCCGCCGGGTGCCAGGCCATAGGCCTCGGCGTCCGGCTCGGTCACGGCGTAGCCGGGCACGGACACCTCGTCGTCCAGCGGCGTCGGCGCCACGCCGGTCAGCGCCCGGCTCATGAAGGCGGCGAAGGCGCGGGCGGGGGCCTGCCCGCCGGCCAGCCCGCGCACCGGCTTGGCGTCGTCGCGGCCCATCCAGACGCCGGCGACCAGATCGGGGGTGAAGCCGATGAACCAGCCGTCCTTGTTGGAGCTGGTCGTGCCCGTCTTCCCGGCCAGTTCGCGGCCGATCTGCGCGGCGCGGCCGGTGCCCGTCTCCACCGCCGCGCGCAGCATGCCCGTCATATGCTGGGCGACGAAGGGGGCGACGAGGATTCGCGGCGTGTCCGGCTCGCGGTTGTAGAGCGTCCGCCCCGAGGCGGTGGTGATGGACTGGATCGCCCATGGCCGCGCCTCCACCCCGCCGCCGGCGATGGAGGCATAGGCCGCCGTCATCTCGATCAGCGTCGCTTCGGAGGCGCCCAGCGCCATCGCCGGCTGGGTGGAAATGGGGGTGGTGATTCCGAAGCGCCGCGCCATCGCCGCCACGCTGTCGAAGCCGAACCTCTGCGCCAGCCGCACCGCCACCGTGTTCACGGAAAGCGCGAAGGCCTGCTTCATCGACATCGCGCCCAGATAGCGGCCGTTGGAGTTGCGCGGGCTCCAGTTGCCGATGCGCAGCGGCTCGTCGACCACCGCCGAATCCGGAGTCATGCCCTCTTCCAGCGCCACCAGATAATCGAACAGCTTCCAGGAAGAGCCCGGCTGCCGCCGCGCCACCACCGCGCGGTTGTAGATGCTGGTGGCGTAGTCCCGCCCGCCGACCATCGCCGTCACCGCGCCGTCCCGGCGCATGGCGAGGATGGCGATCTGCGTGCCGCCGATCGGCTGCGCCTTGGCGGCCGCCTCGGCGGCGGCCTGGTGGCGGGGGTTGAGGCTGGTGGTCACGTCCAGCGGCTCTTCCGCCTCGTCGGTCAGGGTTTCCAGCTGCGTCAGCACCCAGTCGGTGAAATAGCGCACGTCGCCCTGGTTGCGGTCCACGACGAAATGCACGGAATCGACATCCGCCGACGCCGCCTGCTCGGGGGTGATGGCGCCGGATTCGCGCATGGTCACGATCACCACCTTCGCCCGCCCGCGCGCCCGCTCCGGGTCGGCGGTCGGCGCGTAGCGGCTGGGCGCCTTCACCAGCCCGGCGATGATCGCCGCCTTTTCCAGATCGAGCTGGCTGGCCGGATGGCCATAGAATTTGCGGCTGGCGGCATCGATCCCATAGGCCCCGCCGCCGAAATAGACGCGGTTGAGATAGGCCTCCATGATCTGCTGCTTGCTGTATTTGCGCTCCATGGCCATCGCCAGGATCAGCTCGCGGACCTTGCGGCCATAGGTCTGGGCGCGGGTCAGGAACAGGTTGCGCGCCAGTTGCTGGGTGATGGTGGAGGCGCCTTCCACCGTCCGCCCGGCCTCGAAATTCACCTTGGCGGCGCGCAGCATGCCGATCGGATCCACGCCCGGATGCCAGTCGAAGCGGCGGTCCTCCACCGCCTTCATCGCCTCGATCATCGGCGCGGGGATCTCGTTGTAGGGCAGCCAGCGGCCATAGCTCGGCCCCACCGTCACCAGTTCCGTGCCGTCCGCCGCGCGGATCACCACCGATTGGCCCTGCGGGCTCTTCATCAGCTCCTGATAGCTGGGGAGCGAAGCCATCGACATGGCGACCGCCAGCGAGACGCCCAGCACCGCCAGCAGCGCGAAGGCCGCGCTCCAGCCGATCACGCCGATCAGCAGCAGCCGCGCGACGGAGCGGCGCTTGGGCTTGCGTCTGGGCGGCGGGCTTTTCGGGGGCTGGGCGGGCATCTTTCCCTTCATGCCTTAGGCCGGCATTGCGGCGGCGACAAGGCAAAGCACCCAGAGACAATGGGGTCAGTTCGAGTTTGCGGTGAGCAGCTTCACCCCCAATCCCGTCACCCCGGGCTTGACCCGGGGTCCAGCTTCCCGCCTCCACCGCCATGCTTCCGGAAAAGCCGGACCCGGGTCAAACCCCGGGTGACGGATTAGCTCGCGCCCCACTATTCGCCCACGGCCTGCCGCAGCCCGCATTTCCCGCTGTCCTACGCGGCCGAACAGGCCGATACTGCGCCGCGGGGTCAGTATCAGGGGAGCAGGCATCATGCGCATCACAGGCGGATGGGCGGACGGCGTGGCGCGCCGGCAGTCGCCCAACATCAATCGCGGCCACCACAGCCGCGAACTCATCGTGCTGCACTATACGGCGAGCTACACGGCCGCCTCGGCGATCGCCACCTTCGCCTCCACATCGGGCAAGTCCAGCGCCCATTTCGTGGTGGAGACGACCGGCGAGATCACCCAGATGGTCAATCTGAACGACACCGCCTGGCACGCCGGCTATGGCGTGTTCCGGGGCGGCGGGCAGGTGAACCAGCGCTCGATCGGGATAGAGATCGTCAATCCCGGCTACCATTTCCGCTCGGCGGGCGGCGAGCTGCTGAACTGGGAACGCAAGCCGGTGCCGGAAAGCCGGCTCGCCCCCTTCCCCGGCCTGATCGAGGCGCGCGACCCCTGGGTCGGCTCGGCGCGGACCTGGTGGCCGCTCTTCCCGGAACCGCAACTGGGCGCGGTGGAGCGCCTCGTCCGCGCCACCCTCGCCGCCTGTCCGACGATTTCCGAAATCCTCGGCCACCGCGACGTGGACGGCGTGCGCAGGCTGAAGGTCGATCCCGGCCCGGCCTTTCCGATGGCGCGGATGCGGCGCCTGCTCGGCGACCGCGCCGACCCGGAGGACATCGGCGGCCGGCGCCTCGTCGTTCACTCGCCCTCTTCGCCGCTCAACATCCGGGGCGGGCCGGGCACGAACTTCGACAAGCTCGATCGCGGCCCGCTCAGGCACGGCCTGCAGGTCATCGAGCTGGAGGTGCGCGGAAGCTGGATCCGCGTCCGCGTCGGAGACGGCAACAGCGCCTTCGAAGGCTGGTGCTACGGCGAATATCTCCGCCCGGCCGCCTGACACCGCCGGGCCGACAAAGGGCGATTGTGCGGTTTTGAAACCCACGCGGTGAACGGCGGTTCCAGTGGGAAGCGAGGCTGTAACCCCCCCCCGTCACCCCGGGCTTGACCCGGGGTCCAGCTTTTCGGCTGGCGCGGCGCTGGAGGAAGACAGCGTCACCCCGGGTCAAGCCCGGGGCGACGGCTGTTGGAAATGTCGGTTGTCAGAGCGACGACCGCATGATCGCCGCTGGTTCGTAAACGGCGCGATCGCCAGACAAAGCGCTGTTACCGTGGCCGGGGCAGGTTCGGCCCGAAGGGGCGCGGCGGGCCGGCCGGCCGGTCGCGGCGCGGCATCTGCGCCTGATAGGCGACCAGGCAATGCTCGCCGCAATAGGGGAAGCCGGGGTTCACCGGCTTGCCGCAGAAGTGGAAGTCCGGCTCGTCCGGATGGCCGATCGGCCATTTGCAGATGCGGTCGTTCAGGTCGAGCAGCGTCACCTTCGCCCCCTTGGCGCGGGGCGCGGCCGGGCGGGCGGCCTGCGGCACCGGCTGGAAGGCCGGCGCCAGCGGCTCGGCCGGCGCGGGGGCCGGCT
>NZ_JAKLSQ010000020.1 GCF_022014495.1 Sandaracinobacteroides sayramensis | reverse complement strand
GCCGCCCGCCTTCAGCTCGTCGTAATAAGCCTGACGGGTGAAAATGCCACGCTCCACGGGCCGCAGCCCGTCGAACCGTTCGAGGATCTGCCGCACGGTCTCGCCTTGCGCTTCCGTGATGACGGTCTCGCCATTGGAATGCTCGTAGGAGAAGAAGCTGCTGTCTTTCAGAAGCTCCGTCAGATTCTCCTGCGTCGCGCCGCCGTCCTTGAAGCCGAGCGCTTCGAACCGCTGCACCAGCGCGCCCGGGTTCAGCTTGTTGCCGTCCGCGTCGAGGAGGCCCTTGGAGGCGAGGAAGGTCGCGAACGCCCCTTCCGGCACATAGCCGTAGCGCTCGAACAGCCAGGCCGCCAGTTCCGCTTCGTAGGTGTGCACCACCTTGCCTTCGTTTTCCGGGTGCACCAGCGGATAGTCCGGGTTCGCGAGGTTGACGGGATCGAGGTAGAGCTTCGAGAAGGCGTCGTAGCTCGGCCCGCCGGCGCCGACGCCGGTCAGAACCGTGATCGCCGCCCCGCCCATCCGCGTCTGCGGATTGAGGTCGAACAGCGGACCGACGCTCGTCAGACGGCCCTCGCCCTCCTGATAGACGTGGCGGCCAGCCTCCACGATCAGATTGCCGGGGCCGGCAACCGTCATGTTCGCGTAGATGATGTCCCGACCAGCCGAAACCAGCGTGATGTCACGAGGATCGTTGTGAACGACGAGGCCGGCCGTTCTGAACGCGCCGGGCGCCGCGATGATGCTCGCGGCCCGGCAATCGGCGGGGCCTGAATACAGGCAACCCACCGATGGGGTCGTGCCGAGGTGGACGATGTCGCGTCCGGCGCGGATCGAGGCCGATCCGGAGCTCATGTAGAGCGGTTGCAGGCCGTTGTAATCGGTCACCCCGAAGGCGAAGCCCAATATGTCCTTCCCGGCGTAGAAGAGCGCCGGCTTCTTCTGGCCTTCGAGCAGGCGGCCCGTGGCGTTGTCCTGCTGGAAGGCGAGGTTGCTGCCCACGCCCCCCATAGCGCTGTTGCCTTCCAGCGGCCCGGCCAGGTTCGGGCTGCCGGTCGGGGTGCGCGCCGTGGAAGAGGAATAGACCGGGCGGAAGGGGTTGGGCAGAAGGTCCGGGTCGTTCGGCATCCCGGAGATCGTCACCGGCATCGGCACCTGGAAGTCGCCGACGGTGTCGTTGCGCGTGGAGGTGCCGCCGATGATCGAGCCGCCGGCCAGAAACTCCATCTGGCCTTGTGGCGACGGAGACAGTTCCAGGAACGGGATGACGTTGCAGCCCAGCCCGCACTGCGGCATCGTCCAGTGGATGTTGCCGCTGGGTGCGGTCGCCGTCAGGATCGGCGGATACCAGTAACGATTGTCGCGCAGCGCGGCATTGCCGCTGGCCGCCTGCTGATTGCCAAGCCCCATCATCATCGGCGCGACATTGCCGCCGGCCGAGAAGAGGTGGATGGCGCTGTCTTCGCGCCACAGGCTGAAGGAACTGCGCAGGAAGCCGCCATCGGAGCGGACCACGCCGCCGGGGATTTCCGTGGCGACCTCGATGCATTGGCCGGGGTCGTTGCAGGCGCCCCATTCCACTGCGTCTCCCACCGGCGTTCCGGGGACGCCATCATACCAGTTGCCCTCGTCCCAGAGATAGGTGATTTCCACGCGAGGGGGCTGTTCGCTGAGGATCGAAGTC
Organism: Sandaracinobacteroides sayramensis; assembly: GCF_022014495.1. GTDB lineage: Bacteria > Pseudomonadota > Alphaproteobacteria > Sphingomonadales > Sphingomonadaceae > Sandaracinobacteroides > Sandaracinobacteroides sayramense. The sequence continues at coordinate 10,733 of NZ_JAKLSQ010000020.1, read as the reverse complement.
CCCGCCGACAGCAACTGCGGGATTGCCCCCGCATCGCCGACGCCCGTCAGGGCGAGGTGGCCGCGGGTGTTGATCCGCACCTTGCCGTCGCCCGGCACCAGGGTGATCCCGCCGCTGAGCCCGGTGGTGATGATGCCGATATCGAGCGTGGTGCGCGGATCATACATATTATTGTAAAGGCTGGAAAAATCCTCCCGCCCGATGCTGCCGGCCATGATCTCGATATCGCCGCGCAGGTTGGTGATGGTGCCGAACAGGTTGGTTTCGGAATGGCCGATGCGCGCTGCCATCGGGTTCAGCGTGCCGCCGATGCGGATCTGCATCTCGCCGCCGCCGGTCTGCGTGAGCTTGCCGCCGGTGACGAAGCCGGCGACGCGCGTGACTTCCGTCACCCGGCCGGTGGACGCCACCGCGAAGTTGAGCGCCTGGCTGGCGATGATAGTGCGATTGCTATTCTCGTAGGTTTCGCCCGGGATCCTGCCCCATTCCGCCTGGACACCGACATTGCCGCCCGCCGAGACGGTGAGGTTGCCGCCGCCCAGCGTGCCGATGCCGGTGAAGCCCAGCAGGATCGGTGCGTTCTGGTTGTAGAAGCTGGTGCTGCTATCCTGCGGGTTGGCGGGGATATAGCCACCGAAGTGGATCCACCAGGCGGTGGGAATGTCCCCGCCCATCTGGGGATCGCTGCCTTCGGTGAGGCCATAGGCGCCCTGCCGCCACAGCCAGTTCGTCAGATTCCCCGTATCCGGCCGCTGCGTGGATGGACGGTTGCCGACCTGATAGCCGGTGATATTGCCCTGGACGGACAGCAGCAGGTCGCCGCCATGCTCGGGATACCAGGCCTGATAGTCGCTGATGCTGTCCACATAGCCGTCGAAATTGGCGCCGATATAAGGATTGGCGAGGCCAGCCGAGCCCGCCAGCACGGCGCGCGGCTGGTCGTAGACGTTGTAGCCGTCCGCCGTGGTGCCGCCGATGTCGGCGGACGGCGTGCCGGCGGTGTAGACGCCGAACAGCGAAAGCTGCTCGTAGGAGCCGCCGGCCAGCAGGTCGAGCGAGCCGATGCCGGTGCGCACCACGCTGAACACCTGAACGCGCCGGAGGCGTTCCAGCCATTGCGCGTTGAAGCCGTCGTCCAGGCTGGCCTGCGGGTTGAAATAGTGGCGATCCGAGAGGATGAGGTCGCCCGTCTGCCCGGCTTGCGCCAGCTCGCTGGTGGCGCGCAGCGCCCGTGCGTCCGCCGAGCCGATGTCGGCGCCCGAGACGAAGCGCATCGACCAGCTTTGCGAGCCTTGCGGCAGCATTTTCGCCGCCGCCCAGATGCGCCCTTGCGTGCCGTCCGGCCCGATGGGGCGCACCGCTTCCTTCACGCCGCCGACAGGCTGCAGGTTGACACCGACGGGAATGGTGGCGCCGGCGGGAGCGGTGACATTGGCGTTGAGGAAAATACTGGCGGTGTTGAACAGGTTGAGCGGCGTGCCGGCGGGGACATCGGTGACCCTGATGGAAAGATTACCCGGGTTGGTGGCGTTCAGAGCGGGGAGCGTGGTGCCGGCGCCGAACCAGGAGCCGGTGGGAACCGCGATATTGACCACCTCGCCCGCAGCATAGAGCGGCGGCAGATTCGCCTCGAACGCGGCCTTGCTGGCCCAGATCGGCGCCGTCGTCGTCCAGCCGGCCGCGATCCTCGCGACCGAAGCATTGGATTCGAACCCGAACGGAAGCTCCACGTTGCGGCGCACCTGCGTGCCCTGCCGCACCACGATGGGGAAATCGAGAACCACCGTGGAGGCTGCTCCGCCAGGGAAGGTCGTGACGGCATTGCCTGACGGAGCTCCGACCATCTCATAAGGCGAGGTCAGCACCACGGGCTGAAGAACCGGCCCGAACAGGCCATCCAGCGCCAGCACGCTGTCGCGCGGGATCAGGTCGCCCGCCTGAAGCTGGGCGGTCGCGGAAAGGGTGAGGGTGGTCGGCAGCGGCACGCCCTTGGGCCAGGTCATGGCGGCGATGTTCACGATCACGGGGAAGACCGCGCCCGCGCCCAGCACCGATCCGGCGGGCAGCTCGGTGCCGACCGGCATGATCGTGCCGCGCGCGATCAGCGTGCCGTCCGGCAGGAGGATGGAGGAAGCGGCCGTCCAGTCCCGATCCAGCACCACCGCCTGCGCCAGGCGGGTTTCCGCCTTCAGCACATAGTTGGGCTGCAACGAGAAGCCGTTGACCTCGATATCATAGCCCAGCACCGCATCCAGCGGCAGCCGGGTGCCCGCCGCCAGCCTGACCGGCGCCGGAACCTTATAGTCCTGAATCCACTGTTCGTCCGGCCCCTGCGTGCCCGGGTACAACACCCATCCGTTATCGTCTGGAGTTCTTGCGGGTTCTGCGAATCCATCGGTGATGGAGCCGTTGAGCGTGAGGTCGTCGGAGGCGCGGATCAGCAGCGTGCCCGCCTCGCCCGAGCCATAGTCGGCGGAACCGGCATCGCCATAGTTCGCGCCGCGCACGATCCCGGGGTTCAGGCTGGCGTAGCGGTAGCCTGCCATGTTGAGGTCGCCCGACACGCGCAGGTCGCCGCCGGCCGCGCTCACCAGCTCCACGCCGGGGCGGAAGTGGAAGGCCTGGGCATTGGCCCCCGCCCGCAGCCCCGCCAGCCGGTTCACCAGCGCCTGGTTGGCGATCGCCGCGTTGATATAGGCATCGCTCTCCACATGGATGTCGTCCAGCAGCGCCTGGTCGATCACCCCGTCCGCCGGCTGATAGCGGCTGAAGGCGTTGACGCCGATGCTGCTCGCGCCCTTGACCGTAAGCGTGCCGGCCGCCTCGATCGCCGCATCATTGGCGCCCACGCGCTTCACGTTCAGCTCGATCCGGCCCCGGCTCACGCCGTCCGGCGAGCTGAGGTCCATCGCCGCGCCCTGGCTGAGCGTCAGCCTGCCGTCGCGCGAGGTCAGTTCCACCGTCGCGCGGTTGGAAGCCTCGATGGGGGCGCCATAGCCGTCCACCTGCAGGGCGGTGCCGCGCGCGTCGAGCACCGCATTGCCGCCCAGCGTCAGGTCGTCACGCGCCGACAGGCGGATCGAGCCCGGTTTCGCGCCCGAGGCGTCGATCCGGCCGTTCACCGTCAGGCTGCCGCCGTCCGCCGTGAGGCTGACGTGCCGTGCCTGCACTTCATCGCCGATCACGAGGTCGCCCGTCTTGATCAGGAAATTGCGCTGCTCGATGACGCCATTTTCCGTCAGGCGCCGGTTGAGCCCGCTGAAGTCCGCGAGCGTTCCGGCGCGGACATCGAGGCTGCCGTGGCGCAGATCGGGGTTCGCGTCATTCTCGCCGTTGCGCGCCTCGCCGTCGATGCGGCCGTCGAGCGACACCGTGCCGTTGAGCGCCGTCACCTTCAGCAGCCCGGCGTGGTTGTAGTCGGCCGAAAGGTCGATGACGCCGCCCTCCGCCAGGCGGATCGAGCCATGCGTGCTCTCCAGCTCCACATCGCCGCCCCAGCTGTAGCGCGTCTCGTCGAAGAAGTCCGTCGCGCGGCCGGCCATGTCCAGATGAGCCCGCTCGCCCAGCACCACATCGCCGGATGTCGCCGTCAGCAGCAAACGACCAGAGGGCAACGCAACCAGCGTGTCCGCCAATATGCTGGCGCCGCGAAGGTGGATTTCGGCCCCCATCGGCGCCTCGGCCCGCGCCGTGCCCGGCGTCCAGCCGTCGGGCGCCGTCAGATTGACCGCGCCACCCGCCTCGAACGTCATCTTCGAGCCGGCTCCGCCGGTCAGAAGCGGCGTCGTCAGGTTGAGAAGGCCGCCGGTGCCGGGCTTTCCATATTCCGCCTGCGACTGCCAGACGGAGATGGTCGCGCGGTGGTTCGTCTCGATCCGTTCCGAAGCCGAGAGATTGACGGCGCCGAAGCCCAGCGCCAGCCGGTCGAGCGGCAGCTCGGCCGGAACCAGCACCCCGTCCTGATAGCCAAGGACGATGCGGTCGGCTTCCAGGTTCAGCGTCCCGCTGCCGGTGCCGGGGCCGCCCGCGATGGGGGCGCCGGGGAGCTGGGAGATCGGCATGCCGTTCCAGCGATCGCCGCGGGTGCCCATCAGGCCGTTCCACACCAGCGTTCCGGCGCTGATGGTGGCGACGTCTTCCGCCGTGCCATGGCCGTAGAGCGCGGGCGTGTTCAGCACCAGTTGCAGCCTGGATTCGCCATTGGGGCCACGGGTGTCGAGGTTCACCGAGCCATAGAAGTTGATCGACTGGCCGGCCGAGAAGATCAGGCGCTCCAGCGGCGGGGCGCCGTTGCCGATGTCGCCCAGCATCAGCCGCTCCAGCACGGCCTGGTTGAGGGCGATTCCGCCCGGCAGGATTCCCTGCTCTCCGGCCAGATCCAGCGCCTCACTGGTGCCGATGTTCACCGCGCCGGTGGAGAAGGCCATGTAGCGCGCGCCATAATTCACCTGCTCGCCGAGGTTCACGGCGCCCAGGGTGGAGAAGGCGATCGTGCCGTCGGAATAGAGCGAGGCGCCGTTCTCGACGAGGATCTGCCCCGTGCTGGCGCGGCTGGTCGGCGCCGGCATTTCCAGAAGCCCGTTCGAGACCATCAGCAACGAGGCCTGACTGGTGCTGATGGTATAGCCCTGGGTCGAATCGAAGGCCGGCTTGCCCTTGCCCAGCGAAGAGACCGTGGCTCCGGCCTCGACGGTGATGTCGGAGACGCCATCCGACACCAGGAATATCTGCGGCGCCGACAGGGTGGCGCCGTCGCGCACGACGATGCCGTCGAAGCCGGTGTAGCTGACCGAAATTCCGCTTCCACCGCTGCCGACATAGCCGCCGCCCGGCGTGACGGAGATGGTGCTGCCGTTGACCGAGCGGCCCAGGCGGCCGCCGATCACCAGCGCATTGGCGCCCACCCGGTTGAGGTCGGACGCGTAGAGCCAGGCCATGCCCTCGGTGGGCGTGGCACCGTCGGCGAGAATCTCGAAGCCATATTCGCCGCCATCGGAATAGGCCCCCGGCACCACGGAGACGGAGCCGCCAAGCCCGCCTTCGGCGGCTGCGAACAGGCCGGTTCCCTCGAACGCGAAGGCCGGACGGGTATCGCCTTCCTTCGGGGTCGCGAGCGCCAGCACCAGTTCCTTGCCGTCGCGCGGCATGCGCGGAATCGGCCGGTTGAACAGCGCCGAGGCCGGCATCTTCTGCAGGAAATCCTCGAACGTCGTCTTGTCATATTGCGAGTGGGTTTCCACCACCTTCGCCGGGGTCAGGATCACGCTGAACGGAGTCAGCGACTGCCCTTGCCTGTGGGCGATGCTGGTGTAGGCGCCGAGCGCCGTCGAGCCGTCGGGCAGCCGGGAAATGATCTCGGAGCCCGGCTTGGCGGCCTTGCCCAGTTCCACCCGGAAGGCGCCTTCCATCAGCGCATATTCGGCCGGCAGCAGCATGTAGGTGCCGGCCTTCAGCCCCTCCACGCCTTCGGGGATGATGATCTGCTGCCCGAATTCCGGCTGCGCGCTGCCGCCGATCGCGGCGGGCGCCATCGAATGCTGGTAGACCGGCACGATGGCATAGACCTTGCTGTCGGGGTCGCTGAAGCTGCGGTAGCCGGGGTTCACACTGGCCAGCGGCGTCTTCAGGATATCGACGGAGCCGCCACGGCCGGGGATGAAGCCGGCGCCCGACAAGGTGCCGCCGCCCGACAGATCCAGCACCGCGCCCTTCTCGGCGTTGAGGGAGGCGAACACCACCACCCCCTGCTCCGAGCGGATCAGTTCCGTGTTGATGCCTTCGCCATTGGCGACGGCATCGTTGCGGGTCCAGGTGAGGCCGTCGGTGGTGCCGCCATGCGCGATCGTCAGCCCCGCCGCGCTGACCGAGGTGAGGCTGCCCGCGAGCAGGTTCACCTGGCTGGTGATAACGTCGTTGCCACTCCAGTAGCTCTGGCCGGGTTCGACCTTGTCGATACCGGGTTTGTATTTGTCGCCGCCGACGCCCAGCACGATCTGGCCGAGCGGCGCCCGCACCACGCCGCCCTGGTTGACGATGTCGGCCCCCAGTATGACCATGCCGTGCACCGACAGCGGCGCCGCCGCCGTCGAACCTTCCAGCTTCCGGATGTTGAGCGTTCCCCCCGGCACCAGCGTGCGATAGCCGTTGTTGTTGTTCGGCAGCTTATATGTATAGACGCCGGCAAGGATCGTGGCCTGCGCCCCGCCCAGCGGGTAGATTTGCGCCGCCGTCAGGGTGAGATCGCCGAGCGAAATGCTTTCCCCGCCCGTCAGGCGGATGTCGCTGCGGCTGATGATGTGAACGTCCTTGGGCGAGGCATAGTCATATTCGATCTGCTCGTTGTCGATCGCGCCGATCGAACCATAGCTGCCGAAACGGATTCCCCCCATGTCGACGAGGCCGCCGCTGATCGTCAGGCTGCCCTTGCCGATGCTGGGCAGGCGCCCGAGCGTCGCGAAGCCCGGGTTTTCGAAGGTGATGTCATTGCCGCCGAAGGCGAGCCCGCCCGCGAAGCGGACATAGGCGGCGGAAAGCGACACCTCCCCGCCTTCGGGCCTGAGGTTGCCCATGCTGCCGGCCAGCGTCAGGTTGCGGCCGAGGTTCAGCGTCAGGTCGCCGTCGAACAGCACCACATCCTGGCTTTCCAGGCCGAGGCTGTCGAAGCCGCCCGCCTTGATCTGCTCGGCGCTGATCCGCGCTTCCGCCACGGTGCCCACCACGCCGGCATTGGCGGCTTCGGCTTCCGTCACCAGCTGGCCCGGAGTCCAGCAGGCGGTGATGCAATCGCCCCAGACGATGTCCGCCGACAGGCGAGGCGCATAGTCCTGGTCGATGATGACGCTGCGCAGGCGCCGCATGAAGTTGGGCACGGCGCGCGACGGATAGACGTTCGCGCCCGCGTCGACGATGATGGGCGAGGCCAGCTTCACCGCCAGTTCGCCGCCGAGCGCGCCTTCGCCGCCGGCATGGGCGAGAAGTTCGCCGTCCAGATAGATGCCATATTGCGAAGCGAAGGAGAGGCGGCCGCCATCGCTGGCGATCAGGCGGCTCTGCGTGCGGCCGCCGGGCCTGGAGGTGAGATAGTCGATTTCGGCCCCGGCGCCGGAAGCGTCGAGCTTCGCGCCCGGCCGCACCACCACATAGGCGGAAGACACGCCGCCGATATCGATCGAGCCGCCGGCCGAGACATCGGCGTAGCGCAGGCCGCTGCGGTCGACCGCCTGCATCGCCCGGCCCGACACGTCGATGACACTGTCGGACCCGATCCAGATGGCGCGGGTGGAATCATAGACGATGAGCTTGGAGGCCTGGTTCCGATCGCGGTTCATGTTTTCCGCCGGCCCCGCCGTCAGCTTCACCGAGCCGGCGCGCGCCTCGATCGAGCCCTCGATCCGCATGCGCTCGGCGGCGTTGATGGTGACCGACTTGCCGTCGCCCACGCGGATCAGCGCGCCTTCAGCCAGCTCGAACAGGCCGCTCACCTTGCTGCCTTGCCAGTAGGTGCCGTAGCCATCGGTCCAGCCGCCCACGTCGCTGCGCGCGACTGCGTTCAGGCTGAGGCTGGCGCCCTTGCTCTGGACGAAGCGGCCGTTGACGGCGTCTTCCCGGAATTGCGGCGGCGTCCACAATTCCATCGTGTCCGCAAGCGCCGTGCCGCTGGGCATGGCGAAGCTGGCATCGGTGATGCGGCGGGTGGGCACCGTGACATCGACCTCAGCGCCCGCGGAAACCAGAATGTCGCCACCGGTCTGCACGCGATAATCGGTGAACCCCTTCTGGAAGAAGTCGGCTGCGAGATGCAGCGGCTTCGCCACCTGCACGTCGACCGGCAGCACCCAGCCTTTCTGCACCTTGGTTCCGGCAGCGACGCGCAGATCATTTTCCAGCTCGGTGCCGGCCGGGATCGGCACGATAATCGGATTGGCGAGCGGCAGGCCGTCCGGGAAGGCGGTCCTCACATCGTCGCCGACCGTCTCGCCTGCCAGATAGGTGATGCTTCCATAAGCAATGGTGGTGCCGGCGGGCACCGTGTCCCCGCCGAACCAGGATTGTGAATAGTCTTCGTTATAGACATATCCACTGGCGGGCATCGTGAACGCGCCCTGCGTCGTCAAGCCGACCGGATCGGCGCTGACCATGCTGGTGATCGTCTCGCCGCCGAAGAGGCTGGTGATCTGGTGATTGTAATCGAAGCCGAGCACGCTGCCGGCCGGCAGCACGAACGCTTCGGTCACCACCAGATCGAGCGGAACCGGCTCTCCGGCGAGCAGCAGGTTGCCGCCCTCCAGCACCGGGTCGCCGATGGTCAGCGACCGGTCGACATTGACGAGGTGCAGCCTGCCGCCTGCATTGCCTTCCGAGCCATAGGCGCGGATGTCGCCGTCCAGCACCAGCTCGTGCAGGCTGCCGGTTCGCGCGACATAGCCGGTGGCCAGCAGCACATTGCCGCCGCTGGCCCCTTGCCGCTGCCCTTCCTCTAGAATGGCGCCGCCGGCCGACACGTCGATCAGCGAGCCTTCGCCCAGCACCACCGAGCCCTGGGCGGAGCGGATGAGCACATCGCCGCCCGCCAGCCAGGCGAGGTCGCCGCGATTGCCGCCGCCGTCGCTGAGATTCACCCAGAGACCACTGGCGTCGAGGGTCTTGCCCTCGGCAAGCTCGACCCGCGTCACCACACGTTCGGCGCCGCCCGTGGAATAATGGCTGGTGCCGCCTTCCAGCGCGATCACCCCGCTGCGCGCGGTGATGTTGCCATCGATGTTGATGGTCTGCGCCCGCGCCACCAGCAGGCCGCCATTGCCGAGCGTCAGATCGGCTTCCACATGGATCGTCTCGCCGCTCAGCTTCAGCGCGCCCAGCTTGCCGGCATTCAGGGCATCCAGCGAAAGCCGCGCACTGTAGCTGGTGTCGGGCGCCAGTTCGGAATCCACGGTCATGCCGGAGGTGATGTCGGTCCCGTCCGCCAGCGTCACGATGGACTTGTATGCGCCTGGATCGCCCACGCCGGGGGTGGGGGTGACGTGCTGCTGGTTGCCGACATAGAGGGCGCCGGCCAGCGGCGCCACATATTGCGTCAGCTTGTAGCCGTCGATCCGCTGCTCCCGCATGCCTTCGATGATTCCGGCGTCGCCCATCTTGACCGGCAGGTCCGGCCGGGCCTGGGTCTGGCGGTCGCCGACGATCACATCCGCCAGCAGCGTGCCTTCCATGACGACGGTGGGCACCGACAGCGTGAGCGTTCCGGCGTCGCGTCCGACGGTGTAGCCTTCTTCGTAGCGGGTGCTGTGGACGCGGCTGAACGGAGTCACGAAATATTCGGTGTAGCGCTCGCCCCAGCGCTCGTGGCGGCGCATGAAGTTGGCGCCGATCGCCACCAGCTTCACATTGGCCGGCACCTTGTCGGCGCTGTAGAGCTTGCCGTCCGAGCCGAGATAGAGCGTCGACTTGATGAACCCCGAGGCATAGTCGAGGCTGCCGCCCGAGATGTCGAGGATCGCACCCTTCTGGACGATCAGTTCGCCGGTGTCGTTGGTCTTGTTGCCGCCCGTCCAGCCGCTACTGCTGGTGAAGGTGATGCTTCCGGCGGTGGCCGTCCATTCGCCGATCTTGTGCGGCGCGTTCCCGAGATGCCCGGAGACCTCGATGAGGCCGCCTGGCGTGTAGTAACGGTCGCCGTCGTGGCCGCCGGTGCCGCTGGGCAGCATCTCCAGATCGCGCACGTCGACCCAGACGTTCTGGCTCTTGAGATTCTCATTCTCGCGGTTCAGCGCGCTGTCGCGATAATCATAGGGCTGGATGAGGCTGACCAGGAGGCTGTTGGATTCCATGTCCATGGCGACGCCCTGCACGCCGGAGACGTCGAGCACGGCGCCATCCGCGACGAACGTGCGCTTGCGGGCCATGACGCTGATCTGGCCGCCCTGGGCCATGGTGAGCGAGTCGCCCTCGAACAGCGCCGTGCCGGCAGTCATGATCTCGACCCGCGACTGGTCGAGACGGTCCGGCTGAGTATAGTTTACGTTGCCGGTGCCCTGATTGTTGAGCAGCCCCGGAGTGGTCCGGGCGCCCGGATCGACGAGCGCGTTTCGCTGGGCGTCGGTGGCGGTTTCGTCGCTTTCGAGTTCCGGGAGGATGAGGGTCAGGCTGTTCTTGGTCAGCGTGACGCTGGTGCTGTCCTTCTTGGTGTCGGCTACATTGGTGAGCAGGTGGATGGTGCCGCGGGTGTGGACACTGGTGGTGGAGACCAGCACGCCATCCTGCACCACATGCTCGCCGACGAGGGTGATGTCGCCCTGCTTCGCCTCGATCACCCCGCTGTTGGTGGCAAGGCCCGCCGTGCTTTCCGCGCCGATGGTGGCGGCGACTTCCTGACCGCGCGTCGTCGAACGCTGGTTGAGGTCCGTGCCATAGCCGGGGCGGATCAGGAAGTTCTCGCCGGCGGCCAGCACCGTTTGCCCCCGGCTGCTGGTGATGCGACCGGCATTTTCCACCTCGGTGCCGAGCAGCATCACGAACCCGCCCGATTCCACCACCGAGGTGGCAGCGGTCGTGGCGATCTCGGCGCCGGCTTCCACCTTCACCTTGCCGGTTGCTTCGGTGAAGCTCGCGACCTGGATCGCCGGCTCCCACCAGTTGGGGCTCTCTACCGTGCGCATGTGGATGCCGTAGTTCAGGAACTGTTCGTTTGTGATATTAGCGGTTGCTGCGATGAGGTTTCTTGTGTTGACGGTTGA
>NZ_JAKLSQ010000002.1 GCF_022014495.1 Sandaracinobacteroides sayramensis | reverse complement strand
GGAGGTGCAGGAGGGTCACCCTCCTGCTGGGGGTCCAGGGGGCAAAGCCCCCTGGCCTTCTTCCCTACTCCGCAGCGACCGGCTCGCGCACGGTGAGGGCGGCTCGGACGGAGGCGCCGTAGGCCGGGTCGGCCTTGTCGAAGTGGGCGAGTTGCCGGTCGACGATGAATTGCGGCACGCCCTGCATGGCGGCGGCGATGTTTTCGCCGAGGCGCTTCTGCTCGTCGGCTTTCAGCAGGCGGAAGAGGTTGCCGGCCTGGGTGTAGTCGTCGTTGCCCTGGCGGTGGTTGTGGCGTGCGGCTGCGCCGGAAAGCGCCAGCGGCGGCTCGGCGACGGACGGGTCTTCGATGGGGCCGCCGAAGCTGTTGGGCTCGTAATAGGCGTCGTCGGCGCCGTGCTTGTGGCCGAAGAAGTTCATCTGCCCGTCCTTGTGGTAATGGTGGACGGCGGATTTCGGCGCGTTCACCGGCAGCGCCTCATAATGGGTGCCCAGCCGGTAGCGGTGGGCGTCGGCGTAGGAGAAGATGCGCGCCTGCAACATCTTGTCGGGCGAGGGGCCGATGCCCGGCACGAAGTTGGAGGGGCTGAAGGCCGCCTGCTCGATCTCGGCGAAATAATTGGCGGCGTTGCGGTTCAGCTCCATGATTCCGACTTCGATCAGCGGGTAGTCGGCGTGCGGCCAGACCTTCGTCAGGTCGAAGGGGTTCCAGCCGGTGCGGGCTTCCCACTGCGCGGCTTCGGCTTCGGGCATGATCTGCACGCACAGGCGCCAGGCCGGATAGTCGCCGCGCTGGATCGCGCCGAACAGCGCTTCCTGATAGCTTTCGCGCGTCTTGCCGATCAGCTCTTCGGATTCGGCGTTGGTCATATTCTCGATGGGTTGCAGCGCCTTGAAGTGGAATTTCACCCAGAAGCGCTCGCCGGCCTCGTTCCAGAAGCTGTAGGTGTGGCTGCCGAAGCCGTGCATGTGCATCGGGTTCTTGGGAATGCCCCGGTCCGAGAACAGGATCGTCACCTGGTGCAGGCTTTCCGGCGACAGGCTCCAGAAGTCCCACATGGCGGTGGGGGAGCGCAGGTTGTTGACCGGATGCCGCTTCTGGGTGCGGATGAAGTCGGGGAATTTCAGCGGGTCGCGCACGAAGAAGACGGGGGTGTTGTTGCCGACCAGATCCCAATTGCCCTCGTCGGTGTAGAATTTCACCGAGAAGCCGCGCACGTCGCGCTCGGCGTCGGCCGCGCCCATCTCGCCGGCGACGGTGGAGAAGCGGGCGATCAGCGGCGTCACCTTGCCCACTTCGCCGAAGACGGCGGCGCGGCTGTAGCGGCTGATGTCGTTGGTGATGGTGAGGCTGCCATGCGCCCCCCAGCCCTTGGCGTGCACCACGCGTTCCGGGATTCGCTCGCGGTTCTGGTGGGCCAGCTTTTCGATCAGTTGCCAGTCCTGCATCAGCACGGGGCCGCGCGGACCGGCGCTCTGGCTGTTCTGGTTGTCGGCGACGGGGCTGCCGGCGCTGGTCGTCAGGCGGGGCGGGTTGGTCATGGCTGTATCCTCCTGTGATGCCAGGCAAGCTAACATGCCGGTGTGACAGGCGGAAACACGGAAACCCGGCCTCAGTGATCGATAAGATCGATCATATGGGGGCAGGCAAACGGCGGCTTCGAATGGAAGGCCGGCAGTCCTTGCCCAACCCTCGTCACGCCTTGCCACCTTCTCGTCACCCCGGGCTTGACCCGGGGTCCAGCTTTTTTCCTTGAGCGCTTTGCCGTCCGGAAAGCTGGCCCCCCGGGTCAAGCCCGGGGTGGCACATTGCTGCCTCAGGCGGAGAAAAGCGCCTCTTCGGGGATGGCGTAGAACAGGTCGGCACCGCGCGTCACCGGCCCCAGCAGCGCCGGCGCCGCCGGCAGAAGCTGCTCGGCGAAGAAGCGCGCCGTGGCGATCTTGGCCTTCAGGAAAGCGGGGTCGCCCTGCCCTTCCTCCAACTGGCGCGCGGCTTCCGCCGCCTGGCGGGCCAGAAGCGAGGCGCCGATCGTCAGCCCGAACATGCGCAGATAGGGGGTCGCCGCGGCGGCCGTGTCGGCAAGCTTCTCGCCTTCATTGCCGGAAATCCAGACGCTCGCCGTCTGCAGCGCTTCGATTGCGTCCTCAAGATAAGGCACCATCTGCCCCAGATCGCCGCTGCGCGGCAGGCCGGCCACGAACTGCCGCTCCCGCTGGAGCAGCGCCCGCCAATGGCGCCCGCCATCCATCGGCAGCTTGCGGCCGACGAGGTCCAGCGCCTGGATGCCGTTCGTGCCTTCGTAGATGGGGGCGATTCGCGAATCGCGGTAATGCTGCGCCGCGCCGGTTTCCTCGATGAAGCCCATGCCGCCGAACACCTGCAGGGCGAGGCTCGACATTTCCACGCCGATGTCGGTGGAGAAGGCCTTGGTGACGGGGGTCAGCAGATCGGCCAGCCCCTGCGCATCCGCCTTCTTCTGCGCCTCCGGCTCGGCATGGGCGCGGTCTACAGCGGAGGCGTTCAGATAGGCGATGGCGCGCGCCGCCTGGGTGAAAGCGCGCACCGTCATCAGCATCCGGCGGACATCGGCATGCTCGACGATGCGGACCGGCTCGCGCGAGGCCCCGCCGAACTTCGCCGACTGCACGCGCTCGCGGGCGAAGGCCAGCGCCTGCTGATAGGCGCGTTCGGCAATCGCGATTCCCTGCAGGCCGACGTTGATCCGCGCGTGGTTCATCATCGTGAACATCGCCCGCATGCCGGCGTTCTCCGCGCCGACCAGATAGCCGACGCATTCGCCCTTGTCGCCGAAGGCCATGGTGCAGGTGGGGCTGGCGTGGATTCCCAGCTTGTGCTCGGTGGAAACCACGCGGACGTCGTTGCGCGCGCCCAAAGATCCATCGGCGTTCACCAGATACTTCGGCACGATGAACAGCGAGATGCCCTTGGTTCCGGCCGGCGCGTCCGGCGTGCGGGCCAGCACCAGATGCACGATATTCTCGGTCAGGTCATGCTCGCCCCAGGTGATGAAGATCTTCTGGCCCTTCAGCCGCCAGCTTCCGTCACCCGCCGGGGTGGCGGTGGAGCGCAGCGCCCCCACGTCGGAACCGGCCTGCGGTTCCGTCAGGTTCATCGTGCCGGTCCAGCGGCCTTCCACCAGCGGCTGCAGATAGAGCTTCTGCTGCTCGGGGCTGGCGTGCGCCTGCAAGGCCTCGATCGCCCCCAGCGTCAGCATCGGGCAAAGCGAGAAGGCCATGTTGGCCGAGGTGATCTGCTCCTGCACGGCCGATGCCAGCGCAAACGGCAGCCCCTGCCCGCCATGGTCGGGCGAAGCGCCCAGCCCGATCCAGCCGCCTTCGGCATAGGCGTCGTAGGCGGCCTTGAACCCCTGCGGCGTCTGCACCACGCCATCGGCGGCGCGCGCGCCCTCCCGGTCGCCCACCGTGTTGAGCGGCGCGAACACATTCGCGGCCAGCTTGCCCGCCTCGGTCAGCACGGCTTCCAGCAGGTCGGCGGTTGCGGCACCGAAGGGCGGCAACCCGGCCAGCTCGTCGAATCGGGCGATCGTCTCCAGCACGAAACGCTGCTCGGCGACGGGCGGGGTATAGGTCATGGGGAAACACCTGTTATTTGAATCTGCTGCGGCTATAGCCGCTCGCATGGCGGATTCCACTGGCGAGTTGACACGAATGCGCCCGGCCGATGCCCAGGGCGTGGCGGAAGCCGTGGCGCTGCTGGCCGGCGGCAGCCTCGTCGCCATCCCGACGGAGACGGTCTATGGCCTCGCCGCCGACGCCGCCGACGGCGAGGCGGTGGCCCGAATCTACGCCGCCAAGGGCCGCCCCCACTTCAACCCGCTGATCGTGCATCTGGCGGACCGGGCGATGGCGGACCGCTACGCCGACCTCCCGCCGCTCGCCGAAAAGCTGGCGGCGGCCTTCTGGCCCGGCCCGCTGACGCTGGTGCTGCCGCTGAAGCCCGGCGCCCCGGTTTCCCCGCTGGTGACCGCCGGCCTGCCGACCATCGCGCTCCGCCTGCCGGCGCACCCGGTGATGCGCGACGTGGTGCGCGCGCTCGGCCGGGGGGTGGCGGCGCCGTCCGCCAACGCCTCGGGCCGGCTCTCCCCCACCCGCGCCGCGCATGTCGCCGCCAGCCTCGAAGGGAAGGTACCGCTGGTGCTGGACGGCGGCCCGTGCGAAGCGGGTATCGAAAGCAGCATCGTCGCAGTTGTTGGCGGCGAAGCCCGGTTGCTGCGGCAAGGGGCGATTGCACGCGAATCGCTCGAAGCTGTGCTGGGCGCCCCGCTGGCGCTGGCATCCCCATCCGAGCCGGTCGCGGCGCCGGGCATGCTGCTAAGCCACTATGCGCCGCGCTTGCCGATCCGCCTGAACGCCGAAACCGCGCGCGCGGAAGAGTTTCATATCGGCTTCGGCCCAATCTTCGGCGACGAGAATTTGTCCGCCCGAGGCGACCCGGTCGAAGCGGCAGCACGCCTGTTCGATCTGCTGCACCGCGCGGACGCCAGCGGGCGAACGGCGATCGCGGTCGCCCCGATCCCCGAGGCAGGGCTGGGCGCGGCCATCAACGATCGGCTGCGCCGTGCTGCCAGCCACCGAAGCCAATAAGAAACTCGCTTATCCCTGCGATCCACGCTTCGCCACCTTGAATACTGGCCCGCGAGTGCACAGTTAACACGCACTAAAACAGGGAGATTGTGGATGGCTGAACGTATTCGCGAACGAGACCTTATCATCCCGGCACTCAAGGCAGCGGTTGGCGCTGGAGGAGAAATCCAGACGACCGCTTTGATCGAGCAGATGACTGACCAGTTCGAACCGGAAGGCGAGGATGCGAAGATCATTCAGAATCGTAGCGACAGCAAATTTAGCCAGAAAGTGCGGAACCTTGTATCTCACCGGGATACCAGTACGAGCATGTTCTCTCAGGGATACGCAACATATCATCCAGAGACAGAATCGATCCGCATCACTGATCTGGGTCGCGAATTCTTGGATCAGGGGCCCGATGAGTAAAGTGCCTTATAGCCGGGCTTGAACCACTTTAACTCTGTCCCGCTGGTCGCGTCTTTGTCCCAGACGAACCAAGCATAGGCCGTGGTCCCTGTTCCCTTCTGGACTGTGCCAGCCGGATAAAACGTAATCCGCTCGCTAAAGACCCACACCCGCGACGGTGGCGCATCGGTGAAAATCGTGCGCTGGCGGTTCGCACCTTCAAGAAAAGCCAGTCGCAAGAGCAGCGCGAACTTCTTACCTGCCTTCTCTAACCCAGTTTGCACGAAACCCTCGGCAGCATTGTAGGGCGGGTTGGTGATGATGTTGGGAGCCTTGCGCCAGCTATTCAGAAAGTCGTGGTTACCCTCACCATAACCGCGATCGATCAGGTCCGAACTGATTACCTGATTCCCCGTCCTTTCCAACACCTTGGACATAGCGCCATTGCCACAGGCGCTCTCCCAAATGTCCCCCACAAATTCTTCATTGTCTATGAGTGCATGGGTCGCCCATGCCGGGGTAGGGAAGAAGTCGGGGCCATCGAGGTCGGCGAACCGTTTCGTGGTCGGCTTGAACCCGCCGTTAAGGTAATATGTTGCGTCCATTAATAAAGTATAGCAGAATCAATATGTTAGTCAATATCATCTAAGTGACTCAAAAGATTCGGAAAGGCGTCGTCCGCTAAAACTAACCCGCATCGACATTCGACCAACCTGACCGTCTAAAGCAATTCCGTCGCCGCGCTCCACCAGTCGGACGGCACCTGCACTTCGGGCACCGGCCCGTCGAACAACGCGAAGGAAGTGGCGCCCGAGCCGGACATGCGCGCCAGCGAGACGCCCGGAAGCCCCCGCAGCCAGCCCAGCACTTCGGCGATCACCGGCTGCAAGGCGATGGCCGGCGCTTCCAGATCGTTGCGGGCCGCGCGCCAGTCCGCATCCAGCGGGCCGCGATCGACTCCGTCCCAGGCCTTGAACACCGGTCCCGTCGGCACCGGAACGCGCGGGTTCACCAGCAGCACGCCCAGCCCGGCGACGCTTTGCGCCTCCGCCAGCCCTTCGCCCACGCCCACCCCGCGCGCCGTGCGGGAGCGGACGCAGGCCGGCACATCCGCGCCCAGCCCTGCGCCGATCCGTTCCAGCGCCGCTTCGCCCAGCGGCGCGCCCGCCAGCCGGTTCAGCAGCCGCAGCGCCGCGCCCGCGTCGGCGCTGCCGCCGCCCAGCCCGGCGGCGACGGGGATTCGCTTCTCCAGCCGCAAGACGTAACGCGCCCGCCAACCTGTCTCCGCCGCGAAAGCCCGCGCCGCGCGCAGCACCAGATTGTCGACCAGCGGCCCGGCGGCTCCGGCCATGGGGCCGCTCACCTCCAGCGACCAGTCCTCCGCCGGCTCCGCCTCCAGCCGGTCGCCGAAACGGGTGAAGGCGAACAGCGTCTCCAGTTCATGATAGCCGTCCGCCCGGCGGCGGCGCACATGCAGCGCGAGATTGATCTTGGCGGGCGCGCCCTCCACGCCGGCAATGGGCAAGGTCATCGGCTGGCGAGCGCCACGTCCAGCCCGTAATCGAGCTTCTTGCGGATCATCTCCGCCAGTTTCGGCTCGGGCGAAAGCGCCGCCGCGCTGGCCCAGGCGTGGCGCGCCTCGATCCGCCGGCCCACCTTCCACAGCGCGTCGCCCAGATGGTCGGCGACCGTCGGGTCGGAAGGCTCGGCTCCGCGCGCCGTTTCCAGCAGCCTCACCGCTTCCGGATAATTGCCGGTCAGATATTCCGCCCACCCCATGCTGTCGACGATGGCGCCATTTTCCGGCGAGATGGCATAGGCCTGCGCGATCAGACCCCGCGCCTCTTCGATGCGGAGCCCCCGGTCGATCAGGCTGTAGCCCAGATAATTCAGATATATGGGGTTTTTGTCCGCCAGTTCCACGGCGCGGCGCAGATCCGTCTCGGCCCCCGGCCAGTCGCCGGCCTTTTCCTTCACCGTGCCGCGCAGGAAGGCCAGTTGCGCTTCCGCCGGGGCGGAATCGGCGGGCAGGCGCTTCAGCGCCTCATCATAGGCGGCGATCGCCTCGGCGCTGCGCTCCTGCCGCCGCTCCAGTTCCGCCAGCCGGCTCCAGTCGTCGGCGGTCGCATCCGGGCGGCTGGCGTAACGCCGCAATATCTCGCGGGCCTCGTCGTCGCGCTCGGCGGCGATCAGGATTCCGGCGCGGCGGGTTTCGGCGATCTGCCGCCAGCCGCCGCCTTTCGGCACGGAATCGAGCGCCGCCAGCGCCTGGTCATATTTGCCCGCCCGCGCCAGCGTGTCGGAGGCGACCAGCCAGCCGTCCGGCAGCGCCGGGTCGGCGAGCGTCGCCAGCCGGGCGAAATTGATCGCCGGCCCGACGGCACGCTCGCGCGCCAGATCGGCCGCCAGCCGCAGGAACATCAGCGCAAGCCCCTCCTGCGGGCTGTCCACCAGATCGGCGAGCTTGCGGCCGCTCATCCGCGCGTCCTTGCCCAGCCGCTCCCGCGCCTCGATCAGCTGCGGATCGCGCTCCGGCCCGCCGCCCAGCAGCAGGATCGCCCGCTCGCGGTACTTCGGGTCGGTGGCGGCGGCTTCCAGCGCCGTGCCGACCGCCGAGAGCCTGAGCCGGGTGACGTTCGCGCCTTCCGCGCCGACGATGGCCGCATAGGCGTCCGCCGCTTCCGGCCAGCGCTTGCCATAGGCCAGGAGATGCGCCCGATGCTCGCGCAGGTAAGAGGCCGCCGCTCCGCGTCCGGCCGCCGGGTCGACCAGCGCCAGCGCCCCGTCGATATCGCCGCGCGCGGCCCGCCCCCAGGCTTCCAGCAGCACGCCCAGCACCTGGCCGGATTCGCCGCCCCGGCCCGGGGCGCCGAAGGCCGCGCGCGCCGCTTCATAGCCGCGCCAGTCCCGCGCGGCGGCGGCGCCCGCCGCCCGCGTCAGCGCGACGATGGAATCGCCGACCGCGCTCGCGGCGGTGGATTCTGCGGCCAGCGGAATCTGGTTGGCCAGCCGCAGCGCCGCCTTCATGTCGCCCGACAGCATGGCGACATCCAGCGACCGGCGGCGGGCGATCTCGTCGCGGTCGCCTTTCAGCGCCGTGCCGAAACGCTCGGCGGCGACGACGTAATCGTCTCCGGCCATGGCGAGGCGGCCCTGCACATAGGCCTGCGTCGCCTGCTCGATCGTGGGGGCAGACGCTTTCGCGGCGAGGGGAGCCGGCGCAAAGGCCAGCGCGCACAATAAGGTCAGATGCGCTGTCGGCAGGCGGATATCCAAGGCAGTCTCCTTGGCGTCCACCTTACAGCCGCAGGCCCGGCGCGTCGATTGGGGAACGCGCCGGGCCGAAGCCGATCTCAGCCGATCACCTTGGCGCGCAGCCGGGCGTATTCGTCGGCGCTGATGCTGCCGGCGGCCTTCAGCTCGTCCAGCTTCTTCAGCTCGTCGGCCGGGGAAATGCCCACGAAGTCGCGCAGCTCGCGGCGGGCTTCCTGCACCTGCGCCGCCTGGCGCTCGCCCATGCCCTTACCCTGGGTCAGGATATAGGCGAACACGCCCAGATAGGGGAGGAACAGCAGGAAGAGAATCCAGATCACCTTGCCGAAACCGCCGACGTCGTGGCGGCGGAACAGGTCGCCGATCACCGAGATCAACAGCCACAGCCACAGCACGAACACGAACACCACGAAGGCGAACATCGCGAAGTTCACGATGCTGGAGAAGATGGATTGAGCCATTGGGAACCCCCTGAAAAAACCCGCTGATTCGCCCTTAGGCCAGGGGGGTTCCAATGTCACGCCCAAGTGGCAGGTCAGGCGTCGATTTCGTCGGCTTCGACGCTGGCGGCATGCGCCTGGATGAAATTGAAGCGATGCTCCGGCACGCGGCCCATCAGCCGGTCGACCAGATCGCGGACCTGGTGCCGGTCCTGATGGCTTTCGGGCAGAACCACCCGGATCAGCGTTCGGCGCGCCGGGTCCATGGTGGTTTCGCGCAACTGGTGCGGCGCCATTTCGCCCAGGCCCTTGAAGCGGCCCACTTCCACCTTTTTATTCTTGAAGCGGGTGGCCAGAAGCCGCGCCCGCTCGGCATCGTCGCGGGCGTAGACGCTGTCGGCGCCGGCGGTGATCCGATAGAGCGGCGGCTGCGCGAGATAGAGCCGGCCGGCCGCCACGAGGCCCGGCATTTCCTGGAAGAAATAGGTCATCAGCAAGGTGGCGATATGCGCGCCGTCGACATCGGCGTCGGTCATGATCACCACCCGCTCGTAGCGGAGCTGGTCGTCGCGATAGCGGTCGCGCGTGCCGCAGCCCAGCGCCAGCGCCAAATCCGCCACTTCCTGGTTGGCGCCGATCTTGGCGGCGTTGGCCGACGCTACGTTCAGGATCTTGCCGCGAATGGGCAGGATCGCCTGCGTCTTGCGGTCCCGCGCCTGCTTGGCGGAACCGCCGGCCGAATCGCCTTCGACGATGAACAGCTCCGTCCCCTCCCGCGCGTTCGCCGAGCAGTCGGTCAGCTTGCCGGGCAGCCGCAGCTTGCGGGCGTTGGTGGCGGTCTTGCGCTTCTCCTCCCGCTCGGCGCGGCGGGCGAGGCGCTCGTCCATGCGGTCGATCGCGAACTGCAGCAGCGCGCGGGCGCGTTCCTGGTCCTCGGTCAGCCAATGGTCGAAATGGTCCTTCACCGCCGTCTCGACCAGCTTCTGCGCCTCGGGCGAGGAAAGCCGGTCCTTCGTCTGCGACTGGAACTGCGGCTGGGGGATGAACAGCGACAGCATGATCCGCGTGCCGACCAGCGCATCGTCCGCCGTCAGGTCGGAGGCCTTGCGGTTGTTGATGAGGGCGGCGAAGCCCTTCAGCCCCTTGATGATGGCGGTGCGGAATCCGGCCTCGTGCGTGCCGCCCTGCGGCGTCGGGATGGTGTTGCAATACCAGCTATGGGCGCCGTCGCCGGCCACCGTCCAGTGCATCGCCCATTCCACCTTGCCCTGATTATCCTGAAACTCATGCAGGCCGGCGAAGGGCTGGTTGGTGACCGTCGCCTCGCCCGCCACATCCTCGGCCAGATGGTCGGCGAGGCCGCCGGGGAAGATGAAGGTCTGCTGCTCGGGCACCTTGTCGGAGGCCAGTTCCGGCGCGCAGCGCCAGCGGATTTCGACTCCGCCGTAGAGATAGGCCTTGGAGCGGGCGAGCTTGTAGAGCCGGTCGGGCGCGAATTGCGCCGTCGCGCCGAAGATCTGCGGGTCGGGGCGGAAGGTGACCGTGGTGCCGCGCCGGTTGGGGGTCGGCCCCAGATTCTCCACCGGCCCCAGCGCCGCCCCGCGCGAATAGCGCTGCCGCCACAGCGTGCGGTTGCGCGCCACCTCCACCGTCAGCTCCTCGGCCAGCGCGTTCACCACGGAAATGCCGACGCCATGCAGGCCACCCGAAGTCGAGTAAGCGCCGCTGGTGAACTTGCCGCCCGAGTGCAGCATGGTCAGGATCACTTCCAGCGCCGACTTGTCGGGAAAGCGCGGATGCGGGTCGACCGGAATGCCGCGGCCGTTGTCGCTGATGGAAAGCGCGCCGTCCGCCGCCAGCTCCACCTCGATCCGGGTGGCGTGGCCGGCCACCGCCTCGTCCATGGCGTTGTCGAGGATCTCGGCCGCCAGATGGTGCAGCGCGTTGGAATCGGTGCCGCCGATATACATGCCCGGCCGCCGGCGCACGGGCTCCAGGCCTTCGAGGACTTCGATTGCGGAGGCGTCATAGCCCCCGGTTCCTGTGGCGCCGGCGCCTGCTCCGGCGAAGAGATCGGTCATGGCCGCCGTCATAGCCGCTGGCTTCGCCCAAGGAAACGGCGGGCTGACGAGAATTGATGCTGATGATGAGCAGTTCCACCCCGTCCCGCCGCCCGGCCAGGCGCGGGCAGATGGCGAGCTTTCACCTGTTGCGGCGCGGCAACATGGCGTGGCAGAATTGCCCCGGCGCGCCGCATCCACGCTTTTTGCAACTTGTGCGGCGCACAATAAGCCGCCAATCTCGGTGGGCAAATGGCGGCAGAAAGCCCGCCCAAGAACAGATGCCTGAAGCGAGTGCATCGACAATCAGACCCGCGGCGGGGCGCTTTCCACGCCCACGCGGGATACCAGGAGCGGAAAATGAAAGCAGTTTCGTCCATCGGCAGCCGGGCTGTTCTGGCTGGCATCCTGATGCTCGGCGCGTCCACGGCGGCCTTGGCGCAGGAAGAGGAAAAGTCGATCACCATCAGCGGCTCGGCGGCCTTCGTCAGCGACTATCGCTGGCGCGGCGGCAGCCTGTCGAACCTCGATCCCGCGGTGCAGGCCGGGATCACGCTGGAGCATAAGTCGGGCTTCTTCGTCGGCGCCTGGGGCTCTTCCATCGCCGACTTCAACGGCTCGACGGTGGAAGTCGACCTGACGGCCGGATGGGCCGGCAATGTGGCGGGGCTCGAAGCCTCGGGCGGGGTGCTCTACTACGGCTATCCGGGCGGCAAGGACACCGACATGGTCGAGCTGTTCGGCACGATCGGCGTGCCGCTCGGCCCGGTGACGGCTACCTTCGGCCTCAACTGGGCGCCGGACCAGAGCAACCTCGACCGTTCCAGCCGCTACGCCTTCGGCCAGTTGTCCGCCGGCATCCCCAACACGCCCATCTCCCTCACCGCCTCGCTCGGCAACGAGCGCGGAGGCGTCGTCGCCGACGAGAGCGGTCTCAAGACCAGCAAGTGGGACTGGCTGGTGGGCGCCGACCTGACCTGGGAAGCGCTGACGTTCAGCGTCGCCTATGTCGGCAACGACCTGACCGGCCGCACCATCAGCGACGGCGAATCCTCCTTCCGGGCGAACCGCCTGGCCAAGGACACGGTCGTCTTCTCGGTGACCGCCGCCTTCTGACCGGAAAGGCACGGCCCCACAGCCGGGCCAAATGAAAAGGGCGAGGCCGAAAGGCCCCGCCCTTTTT
This sequence comes from Sandaracinobacteroides sayramensis, assembly GCF_022014495.1. GTDB lineage: Bacteria > Pseudomonadota > Alphaproteobacteria > Sphingomonadales > Sphingomonadaceae > Sandaracinobacteroides > Sandaracinobacteroides sayramense. Next base: position 33,654 of record NZ_JAKLSQ010000002.1, on the reverse strand, counting down.
CATGCCCGAACGGGCCACCCCGGCGCGGCCGGGGCCGGCAAGCCGTTACTTCGCGGCCTTCTTGCGGGCCGGCGCCTTCTTCGGGGCGTCGGCTTCGCCTTCGGCGGCGGCTTCTTCCTTGGGCGCGGCCGCCTTCCTGGCAGCCGGCTTCTTTGCCGGCTTCGGCGCTTCCTCGGCCACAGCCTCCCCGGTCACCGCTTCCGCAGTCACCGCGTCCTCGGCGGCTTCCGCCTTCACGGCCTTCTTCGGCGCCGCCTTCTTCGCAGGCTTGGCGCCATGATCATGGTCGTGGTCATGCCCATGGTCGCAGTCGGGGCCGTGCACATGGCCCGGCGCGCCGTGCGGCAGGGCGGACAGCGGGGTTTCGTCCTCGCTCTCGATCGCCGCTTCCAGTTCGGAGCGGCTCACCTGCCGGTCGGTGATGCTGGCCTTGCCCAGCAGGAAGTCCACGACCTTTTCTTCGAACAGCGGCGCGCGCAGCTGGGCGGCGGCGATCGCATTCTCGGCGAAATATTTCTGAACCTCGCGCTCCTGGCCCGGGTAGCGGGCGGCTTCCTGCGCCACCAGCCGGTTCATTTCGCCCTGCGTCACCTGCACGCCATTCTTCTGCCCGATGTCGGACAACAGCAAGCCCAGGCGCACGCGGCGCTCGGCGATGCGGCCATAGTCGCCACGCTCGGCTTCCATCCCGGCCTTTTCCTCGTCGCTGGCCGACGCCTCGACCTGCGCCCAGATCTGCTGGAACTCGGCGTCCACCATGGAAGGCGGCACATCGAAACTGTGGGCGGCGGCCAGATGGTCCAAGAGCTTGCGCTTCAGATAGGTGCGGGTCAGGCCGTTCAGCTCGGACTCGACCTGATCCTTCAGGATCTCCTTCAGCTTGTCGAGGCTGTCGAGGCCGAGGTTGGTGGCGAAGCTCTCGTCCACCACGGCTTCCTTGGCGAGCTTCACCGCCGTCACCGTCACGGCGAATTGGGCGTCCTTGCCGGCCAGATTCTCGGCGGGATAGTCGGCGGGGAAGGTCACCTTCACGGTGCGGCTGTCGCCGGCCTTCACGCCCACCAGCCCGTCCTCGAAGCCGGGGATCAGCCGGCCGGAGCCCAGCTCGATCTCCATGGCCTCGCCCGTGCCGCCCTCGAAGGCGACGCCGTCGGCGGTGCCGGCGTAATCCATGACGACGAGATCGCCTTCCTTCGCCTTATGCTTGGCCGGCGCGTCCTCGAAGCTCTTCTGCCCTTCGGCCAGACGCTTCAGCGAGGCTTCCACCTCCGCGTCGGACACTTCGACCGTCAGCCGCTCCAGCGCGATGCCTTCCACTTCGGCGTCGGGCACGTCCGGCAGCACTTCCAGGCTGACGGAGATCTTCACATCCTCGCCGTCGTTCAGGCCGCCGTCCAGATCGACCTGCGGCTGGATCGCCGGGCGCAGGCCCTTGTCGGCCATCAGCCGGTTCACGGCCTCGTTCACCGCTTCCTGCAGTGCCTCGCGGCGGAGCGAGGGGCCGTGCATCTTGCGGATCAGGTTGCCGGGCACCTTGCCCGGGCGGAAGCCAGGCATGCGAACCTGCGGCGCAACCTGGGCAATGGCGGCGTCGACCTTGGCGGCGATGGCGTCCGAGCCGATCACCAGCTCATAGGCACGCTTCAGACCGTCGTTCAGCGTCTCGGTGGCAGTCATGAAAACCCGTTCCTCTCAAGGTATTCCCAGATATGGCGCCATGGAAGAAGAGCCGGGCCGTGGATTGCGAAAGGGTGCCGCACGGGGTGGTGGAGAGGGTGGTGCGGGCGAAGGGACTCGAACCCCCACGTCTTTCGACACTGGAACCTAAATCCAGCGCGTCTACCAGTTCCGCCACACCCGCACATACCCTCGGGCATTCCCTTCGGGCCGCCGCTCGTCGTCCGAAATAGAAGCGCGGGCTTATAGCAGCGCTTCGCCTCCACGCAAGCGCTGCGGTGGCAAGGTTGCGGCAGGCCCTGTGCGGAATCGGTTGCGCTTTCCGAGAAAGGGCAGTATTATTGCCCTAATTTCGGGAGAGAGACCATGAGTTCCACCACCATAACCGCGCCCGCGCGGCCCGCTTCGCTGCCGGTTTCCCTCGACGATCGCTACGACATCGGCGCCGGGCGCATCTTCCTTTCCGGCACGCAGGCGCTGGTGCGGCTGGCGCTGGTGCAGCAGGCCCGCGACGCGGCGGCGGGGCTGAAGACCGGCGGCTTCATATCCGGCTATCGCGGCTCGCCGCTGGGCGGTTTCGACCAGGAGCTCTGGCGCGCCAAGAAGCGCCTCTCCGCCGCCGACGTGCTGTTCGTGCCCGGAATCAACGAGGAACTGGGCGCCACCGCCGTCTGGGGCTCGCAGATGACGGCGCTGAACCCCAGCGCGAAGTTCGACGGCGTCTTCGGCCTCTGGTATGGCAAGGGCCCCGGCCTCGACCGGGCGATGGACGTGCTGAAGCATGCGAACGCCGCCGGCACCTCGCAGCATGGCGGCGTGCTGGCGATCGTCGGCGACGACCATGGCGCCAAATCCTCCACCCTGCCCCACCAGTCGGACCATAATTTCTCCGCCGCTTTCGTCCCCTTCCTCGCGCCGTCTTCCGTGCACGAGTTCGTGGAATATGGCCTGCTGGGAATCGCCATGAGCCGCTTCGCCGGCACCTGGGTGGGCTTCAAAGCGACCGCCGACACGGTGGAGACCTCGGCCACCGTCGACACCGCGAACGAGCGCCGGCAGATCATCCTGCCCCCCTTCGACTTCCCCGAAGGCGGCGTGCACATCCGCCCGAACGACATCTGGCGCGACGAGGACACCCGCCTGCAGCGCTACAAGGGCTTTGCGGCGCAGGCCTTCGCCAAGGCCAACGGCATCGACCAGTTGGTGTGGGACACGCCGCGCCCCCGCTTCGGCATCCTCTCCACCGGCAAGGCCTTCGCCGACACGATGGAAGCGCTGGAGGAACTGGGGATCGACGCCAGGGTCGCCGCCGACATCGGCCTCCGGCTCTACAAGGTCGGCATGCCCTGGCCGCTGGAGCCGGACGGCGTCCGCGCCTTCGCCGAGGGGCTGGAGGAAGTCCTCGTCATCGAGGAGAAGCGCGAGTTCATCGAGCACCAGTTGAAGTGGCAGCTCTACAACTGGAAGCCGGGCGTGCGCCCGAAGGTGGTCGGCAAGCAGGACGAGACCGGCGAATGGCTGCTCTCGCCCGACAATGAGCTGACTCCGGGCATGATCGCCAAGGTGATCGCCAAGCGCCTCAGCCACTTCCACAAGACCGACCGCATCGAGAATGCGCTGGCCTTCTTCGAGAAGCGCGAGGCGCTGCTGGCGAAGTTCGTCACGCCGACGAAGCGCTCGCCCTATTTCTGCTCCGGCTGCCCGCACAACACGTCCACCAAGGTGCCCGAAGGCGGCCGGGCGCTGGCCGGAATCGGCTGCCACATCATGGCCTTGTGGATGGATCGGGCGCAGACCTTCACGCAGATGGGCGGCGAGGGCGTGACCTGGGTGGGCGAAGCGCCGTTCGTGGGCGAGAATCATGTGTTCGCCAACCTCGGCGACGGCACCTACGAGCATTCCGGCCTGCTCGCCATCCGCCAGTCGATCGCCAGCGGCACCAACATCACCTACAAGATCCTTTTCAACGACGCGGTGGCGATGACCGGCGGCCAGCCGGTGGAAGGGCAACTGACGGTCGGCAAGGTCGCGCGGCAGATGCTGGGCGAAGGCGCGCAGAAGGTCTGGGTGCTGACCGAGGACATGTCGCGCTACCCGCAGGGCTATCTGCCGGCCGAGGCGGAACTGCACGACCGGGGGCAACTGGAGCCGATCTCGAAGGCGGCGGCCGCCACGCCGGGCTGCACCGTCATCATCTACGACCAGACCTGCGCCGCCGAGAAGCGCCGCCGCCGCAAGCGCGGCCTGCTGCCCGACCCGGACCGGCGCGTCATCATCAACCCCGCCGTCTGCGAGGGTTGCGGCGATTGCTCGGTGCAGTCCAACTGCGTCTCGGTCGAGCCGCTGCAGACGGAATTCGGCCGCAAGCGCCGGATCAACCAGTCGAGCTGCAACAAGGACTATTCCTGCCTGAAGGGCTTCTGCCCCAGCTTCATCACCGTGGACGGCGTGGAGGTGCGCAAACCCGCGAAGAAGGCGCTGGACCTTTCCGGCCTGCCCGATCCGCAGGTGCCGGCGCTGACGCAGGCGACCAACATCCTCGTCACCGGCATCGGCGGCACCGGCGTGCTGACGGTGTCCGCCCTGCTGGGCATGGCCGGGCATCTGGCGGGCGTCGCCTCCACCACCGCCGACATGGCCGGCCTCGCCCAGAAGGGCGGCGCGGTGTGGAGCCATGTGCGGCTGGCGCCCGATAACGAGGATCTGCTCGGCCCGCGCATCATGACCGGTGGCGCCGATCTGGTGCTGGCCTGCGACAGCGTCGTCGCCGCCGACAAGGCGGCGCAGAATCTGATGTCGCTGTCGCGCACCCATGTCGTCGCCAACGCCGACATCGCGCCGACCGCCGATTTCGTCCGCAACCGCGACCTCGACTTTAAGTCGGCGCAGGTGAAGCGGGCGGTGGAACAGGCCTCGCGCGCGCAGGATTTCGTCGCTGCCGAGCGGATCGCGACGGCGCTGATGGGCGACGCCATCGCCGCCAATGTGATGCTGATGGGCTACGCTTGGCAGAAGGGGCTGATCCCACTTTCGCTCGACGCCTTGCATGGCGCCATCGAGCTGAACGGAATCTCGGTCGATTTCAACAAGCAGGCCTTCGCGCTTGGCCGGCTGGTCGCCCACGATCCGGCGCGGGTGGAAGGGCAGCTCGCGCCGCCGGCCGCCGAATCCGCGACGCTCGACGTCCGCATCGCCAGCCGCGTCGCCGACCTGACGGCCTGGGGCGACGCCGCCTATGCCGCGCGCTTCCGCGCGCTGGTGGAGCGGGTGCGGGCGGCCGAAACCGCGCTGCGCCCGGGAAGCGAGGCGCTCACCGAAGGGGTGGCCCGGGCGCTGCACAAGCTGATGGCCTATAAGGACGAATATGAGGTCGCCCGGCTGATGACCGACGGCCGCTTCGATACGCTGATGGCCGACACCTTCTCGAAGGCGCGCAAGCGGACCTACCATCTGTCGCCGCCGATCTTCGCCAGGACCGATCCTGCGACGGGGCGGCCGAAGAAATACGCCATGCCCGGCTGGGCGGTGGAGCCGCTGTTCCGGCTGCTCGCCTCGATGAAGGGCCTGCGCGGCACCGCCTTCGACCTCTTCGGCCGCAGCGAGGAGCGCCGCCACGAGCGGGAGGCCATTCCCGCCTATGAGGCCGAGGTGGAAAAGCTGCTCGCCGGGCTGACGGGCGCGAACCTGCCGCTGGCGGTGGAAATCGCCCGCCTGCCGCTCGACGTGCGCGGCTATGGCCCGGTGAAGGAAGCGGCGGCGAAGGCGGTGGAAGCGCAGCGCCAGGCGCTCTGGGCGAAATGGCCTGGGGAGGCCGCGCGCGCCGCCGCCTGACGGCGGGGCGGACGAGGGTTGGTGAAAACCGCCGCCTGAAGACCTGAATGACAGCGGAGCGGAAATGCGTTAACCATTTCATCACGCACTGGGGGTGATGTGATGGGCAAGGCTTTTCTTCGGGCTCGAAGCGTATTTCCCTTGGCCGTCCTGTTCCTGGCGGCGACCACCTGGGGGTGCAGCGCCTCCTCTCCAGGTGAGCGGGGCCCGGACGAGGCCACCGACGCGTCAGCGACAGACACCGATTGGGCAGCGATAGACAGCGACGGGGCCACGGACGCCGCCTCGCCGGCGCCGGATGCACCCGCCCCCGCGCCGCCGCCGCCCGTCAGCGGCGCGCCAGCCTATTGCCCCGCCGTCGAGGAGCAACTGCCGCCCGAGGAATGCGCCGCGCTGACGCAGGTGCAGACCGGAAGCGGCGCGCTGAAGACCCCGGCGCAGATGCTGATCGGACAGCCCGAGGTGGTGACGCTGGCGCTCTCCCGCGAGGCCGGCAGCAGCGCGCCTTCGGACGCGGTGGCCGGAGCCCCCGGCGTGGAACGGCCGCTGGCGCCCGCCGTCGGCCGCTGGATGGAAGCCACGCTGATCCCCGGCCCCGGCCTGAAAGCCAGCATCAGCCCCGAGACTCCGGCGCTGCAGGATCTCTTCGCCTCGGAAGACGCCTATTGGCAATGGACGGTGGAAGCGACGGAACCCGGCCAGCGCCAGCTCACGCTGCGCACGCGGGTGATGGTGAAGGGCGCGGACGGCGAATTCCGCCCGCGCGGGCGCGGCTTCACCCGGCAATATCCGATCGACGTCGCCGTTTCCCGCCGCGAAGGGGTGATCCGCGATCTGGAAAAGGCGGGCAAGGACGCCGGCCGGGTCGCCGAGACCGGCGGCGGCTGGGAAAAGCTCTTCTATGCGCTGGCGGCGCTGGTGATTGCCCTTGGCGCCGTCTGGGCGGCCATCCGGGGCTTTGGCAAAACGAAAAGCGCGGATAAGACGAACGGCGGAAAGAGCGACGACAAGAAGGGCGGATGATCCGAATGACGGTTGCGTTGGCTGAAAATGTTTCGACGGCCCCCTTTGCCGGCTGCCAGAAATTCCCGGGCAAGGCGCTGGTGCTCTACCAGAAGAAGGCGTTCCTCGACGCGGCGACCTGCGCCGCCCTCGTCGAGCGGATCGACAGCCTGCGCCGGCCATCCACCATATCCGACTCCAACGGCGACCCGTTCAACCGCACTTCGGAAACCGCCGACCTTTTCGGCGGCGATCCGTTGATCGACGGAGTCAACGCCCTGCTCGACCGGATGTCCGGCCAGCCCGGCAGCCATGGCGAGGTGCTGCAGGGCCAGCGCTATGCGGTGGGGCAGGAATTCAAGTTCCACACCGATTATTTCGAACCCGGCGGCCCCGACTGGGAAGCCAACACCCGCGTCGGCGGCCAGCGCACCTGGACGCTGATGACCTATCTGAACCAGCCGGACGAAGGCGGCGCCACCCGCTTCAAGCGCATCGGCAAGATCTTCCAGCCGGAAGCCGGCAAGCTGCTGGCCTGGTGCAACCTCGATTCCGCCGGCCGCCCCAACTATGAAACGCTCCATGCCGGAATGAAGGTCCATCGCGGCACCAAATATATCATCACCAAATGGTATCGCGAGCGGCGCATGAGAGCCTGACGCCATGACGATCCTCTTCATCCTGCTGCTGGTGCTGGCGATCTGGGCCGCCTTCCGGTTCGGCGGCGTGCGCAAGGCGGAGGAAAAGCCGCGAAGCTCGCAGCCCTTCCGGCGCCGGAAAAGGCCCGACGAGAAGGGGGAAGCGGAAAAGGCGGAAGAGGATTCGCCTTTTCGCGGCAAAGGCGGCCGCTTCGGCGGCGGCGGCGCGTCGGGCGACTGGAACGATTGACTGGCGCAATCGACAGGCGCGATCTGCGGCCTGCGCGCATTAATCGTGGCGCTTGAGGAGGAGGCCCGATGAACTTCGATCTTTCGGACGACGCGAAGACGCTGAAGGACGCGGCGCGCAAATTTCTGGACGCCCGCGCCGGCCCTCAGGCCGCGCGCAGGGTGATGGACGCCGGCCTCGCGCAGGACGCGCAGCTCTGGGCGGAAATCGTCGAGCAGGGCTGGCCGGCGGCGCGTGTGCCCGAGGCGCATGGCGGGCTCGGGCTCGGCGCCGACGAAGCCTGTGTGCTGGCCGAGGAAATCGGCCGCAGCCTGGCGCCCGTGCCGCTGATGTCGACGCTGGCCGCGATCGAGGCGATCCTGATCGCCGGCAGCGCGGCGCAGCAGGCCGAGTGGCTGCCGAAGCTCGCCGCCGGAGAAGCGATCGGCTGCATCGCCTGGGCGGAAGGCGCGCGGTCGCCGCTGCAGCAGCCGGCGGCGGTGCTGGAAGGTGGCAAGGTCTCGGGCGAGAAGTCGCCGGTGATCGACGGGCTTGCAGCGACGCTCGCCATCGTCACCGTCGCAGGCCCCGACGGCCCGGCGATGGCGCTGGTGCCGCTCGAGGGCGTCTCGCGCGCCGGACAGGAAACGCTGGACCTCGTGCGGCCGTCGGCGAAGCTGCAATTCGAGAGCGCCCCGGGCGAAGCGCTGGGAACGGCGGCGGACTGGGTGAAGCTGACCGAGCGTCTGGCGGTGCTGTCCGCCTGGGAAGCGCTGGGCACGGCCGACGCCGCGCGGGACATGACGGTAGCCTATGCCAAGGAGCGCGTCGCCTTCGGCCAGCGGATCGGCCGCTATCAGGGCGTGAAGCACAAGCTGGCCGACATGTATGTGAAGGCGGAACTCGCCCGCGCCCATGCGCTGCACGGCTGCTGGGCGTGGGAGGCCGACGCCCCCGAGCTGGCGCAGGCGGCGGCCGCCGCGCGCGTCGCCAGCCTCGACGCGCTGAAGCTCACCGCCGAGGAAGCCGTGCAACTGCACGGCGGGATCGGCTTCACCTGGGAGCAGGACTGCCAGTTCTACTACCGCCGCAACCGCCTGCTGGCGGCCTCGATCGGCAGCCGCGCGCACTGGGCGGAACGGCTGGTCAGGGCGCTGGAACGGCGCAACCGCACGGCCGCCTGAGGGAGTAGCGAAGATGGATTTCAACGACACCCCGGCCGAAGCCGCCTATCGCGCCCAGGTGCGCGCCTGGATCGAGGAGGCCGCATCGGACTATGCCGAGCCGTCGGGCACGCCCTTCGCGCTCGACGATTTCGTCGCCCGCTGCAAGGCTTGGCAGTTGCGGAAGTTCGAAGCCGGCTATGTCGGGATCACCTGGCCGAAGGCGATCGGCGGCCAGGGGCTGACGCCGATGCACCAGATCATCTTCAACCAGGAGGAAAGCCGCAGCTACGCGCCGACCGGGCTCTATTCCATCGGCCTCGGCATGTGCATCCCCACCGTCTTCACCCATGGCGCGCCGGAGATCGCCGCGCGCTATGTGCCGAAGGCGCTGAGCGGCGAGGAGGTCTGGTGCCAGCTCTTCTCCGAGCCGGTCGCCGGGTCCGACCTCGCCGGCATCCGCACCAGAGCCGTCCGGGATGGCGACGAATGGGTGATCGACGGCCAGAAGGTCTGGACCAGTTTCGCCCACCGCAGCGATTTCGGAATCGTCGTCACCCGCACCGATTTCGACGCCCCCAAGCACAAGGGCCTCAGCATGTTCATCGTCGACATGCGCGCGCCCGGCGTGGAGGTGCGGCCGATCCGGCAGATGTCGGGCGGCAGCGACTTCAACGAGGTGTTCTTCACCGGAGTCCGCGTGGCCGACAGCCACCGGCTGGGCGAAGTCGGCGAAGGCTGGAAGGTCAGCCTGACGACGCTTATGCACGAGCGGCTGGCGGTCGGCGGAAAGCCCCGCCACGCGCCCGGCTATCAGGCGCTGATGGAGCTTGCGAAGCGCGTCGAGACGGACAGCGGCCCGGCGATCGAGCGCGCCGATGTCCGCCAGCGCATCGCCGACACCTATATCGCCGACGAGGGGATCAGCCTGACGCAGATGCGCGCCTTGTCCGCCCTGTCGCGCGGGCAGGTGCCCGGGCCGGAGCAGTCGATCTCCAAGGTGGTCGTCGCCAAGACCATGCAGGAGATGACCGCCTTCGCCATGGAACTGGCGGAAGCCTCGGGATTCACCGTGGAGCCGGGTTCCGACCTCGACAAGCTGCAATCCAGCTACATGTGGTCGGCCGGGCTCAGGATCGCCGGGGGCACCGACGAGATCCTGCGCAACATCATCGCCGAGCGGGTGCTCGGCCTGCCCGGAGACCTGAGGCCGGACAAGGACACCCCCTTCAGCCAATTGAAACCGCTCTGAACAAGCGGAAAGCGGTTGCGCCGAGCCGCTGATCCGGGCTTCGGGGGCGGCACGATGCCTTCGAAGCCCGTTCCCTGATTCGCGCCGCATGATTCGCGCCCTGCTCGATCCGTTCCTCCTTCTGCTGGTGGGGATGGTGGCGCTGGCCAGCGTCGCCCCGGCGCAGGGCGAAACCGCCATCTGGCTGGGGCATGTGGCGGATGCGGCGATCTTCCTGCTGTTCTTCCTGCATGGCGCCCGCCTGCCGCATGCGGCGGTGAAGGACGGGCTACTGAAATGGCGGCTGCATCTGGCGGTGCTTGGCAGCACCTATCTGCTGTTCCCGCTGATCGGGCTCGGGCTGGTGCATTCCGGAATCGCCGGCGGCGTTCTCGCAACCGGAATCCTGTTCCTGACGCTGGTGCCCTCCACGGTGCAGTCCTCCATCGCCTTCACCGCCATGGCGCGTGGAGACGTCGCGGCGGCGGTGGTCAGCGCCGCCTTTTCCAACATCGCCGGGCTGTTCCTGACGCCGCTTCTGGTGGCGCTGATCCTGAAGGGCAGCGGCGCCGCCATGTCGGCGAACGCCGTCGGCACCATCCTCGTGCAACTGCTGCTGCCTTTCGTTGCCGGGCATCTGCTGCACGCGCGGCTCGGCGGCTTCCTGCAACGCCACCGCCCGCTGACGATGCTCGTCGATCGCGGCTCCATCCTGCTCGTCGTCTACGCCGCCTTCAGCCATGCCGTCGTCATGCACCTGTGGGACCAGCTTTCCGCGACAGACCTGCTGCTGCTCGCGGCGCTATCCATACTGATCCTCGGGCTGGTGCTGGCGGCCACATGGTGGGCCGGCAAGGCGCTCGGCTTTCCGCTGGAGGACCGGGTGGTTCTGCTGTTCTGCGGCTCTAAGAAAAGCCTGGCGTCCGGCGTGCCGATGGCCGGCGTGCTGTTCGCGCCGACAGCCGTCGGCCTCGCCATCCTGCCGCTGATGCTGTTCCACCAGATTCAGTTGATCGCCTGCGCGGTCATCGCCCGCCGGCTGGCGGACCGGGCCGAACCCGAACGGACCTAACCCAGAACCGCCTTCACCCGCGCCTGCAGATCGGCTTCCGGCCGGGCGCCATAATGTTCGATGATCTCGGCGGCGGCGATGGTGCCCATCACCGCGCAGTCCCTCAGGCCCCGCCCCTGGGCGTAGCCGGTCAGGAAGCCGGCGGCAAACAGGTCGCCCGCCCCGGTCGTGTCCAGCACCCGGGCGGCCGGCGTCACCGGCACTTCCTCGCGGCCGACGCCGTTCACCACGATGGCGCCCTTTTCCGAGCGGGTGAGGACCGCCAGCGGCACGAGCGCCGCCAGCCCCTCGACCGCGGCCTCGACGCTGTCGGTCTGGAACAGGCTCTTCGCCTCATTCTCGTTCGCGAAGACGATGTCGACCGCGCCCGACTGCATCATCTCCCGGAAATCCTCGCGATGGCCTTCCACGCAGAACACGTCGGACAGCGTCAGCGCCACCTTGCGCCCGGTCTCGCGGGCGATGGCCTTCGCCTTGCGGATGGCGCGGATCGGCGCCGGAGGATCCCACAGATAGCCCTCGAAATAGATGAGCCGGGCGGCCTTCACCATCTCCGCGTCCACGTCCGTCTCGTCCACCTCCTGGCACGAGCCGAGATAGGTGCTCATCGTCCGCTGCGCGTCGGGGCTGACGACGATCAGGCACTGGCCGGTCGGCGGGCCGCCCTCGGCGGCCGGCGTGCGGTAATCGACTCCGGCGGCGCGGATGTCGTGCGCGAACACCTTGCCAAGCTGGTCGTTCGAAACCCGGCCGACGAAGGCCGCCCGCCCGCCCAGCGTCGCGACTCCGGCGGCGGTGTTGGCGGCGGAGCCGCCGGAGATCTCCCGGCCCGGCCCCATCTTCGCGTAAAGCGCGGAGGCCTCCTCGGCGGAGATCAGCCGCATCGTGCCCTTGGGAATCCCGTTGCTTTCCAGAAAGGAATCCGGATGCGAGGCAATCACGTCGACGATGGCATTGCCGATTGCGAGCACGTCATACTGGTCGGCCAAATCGGGCTCCTGATGCGGGAAGGCGTTTTCCCGGCGCTAGCATCCACCGGGCCGACTGGCTAGAGCATCGGGCATGACGCGGCTTATCCCCCTCATCGGCTTCACCCTGGTTGCGGGCTGCGCCGCAACGCCCAAGGCGCAGCAGGTGGTCAGCGCCCCGCCGCCCCCGCCGCCGGGGATGGAGCTGGTGCTCGACCAGGTGCCCGAAACCGCCATCGCGCTTCTGGGCCAGCCCCGCCTCGACAAGCGCGAAGGGACGGCGCGGCAGATGCAGTTCAGCGGCGATTGCGTGCTGGACATCTGGTATTACCCCCAGCCGGACATGCCGGTTCCAGCGCCGCTCGTCGCCACCCACGCCGACGCCCGCCTGCCGAACGGGCAGGAAGCGCAGCCGGGTGCCTGCATGCAGCAGTTGATCGGCGCCCGCGAAGCCGCGCGCGCGGCCGAAGCGGCGGCCGCCGCCGCAAAAGCGGAAGCGAAGCCCGCCGCGCCGAAGCCGGCCCAGCGCAAACGCCGATAAGGCCTGGCCCGCAGCCTCAGGTCGAGAACTCATACAGGTAATGGATATATCTTCCGTCATCCCGGGCTTGACCCGGGATCCCGCTTCTTGCCGACGCTGGCGAGAAAGCTGGCCCCCGGGTCAAGCCCGGGGTGGCGAAGGGGGACCGGGGTGACGAAGGGGAATAGGAGTCCTCAACCTAGCCGCGCGCGCGTATCCGGATGGAAAGCGCGTGCGCCGGCAACCCCTCGGCATCGGCCAGAGTCGCCGTCGCGTGCGCCAGCGCCGCGAAGCCATCGGCCCCCGCCTCCAGCCAGGTGGTGCGCTTCAGGAAATTGTGCACGCCCAGCCCGCCGGAAAACCGCGCGCGCCGTCCAGTCGGCAGCACATGGTTGGGGCCGCCGATATAATCGCCCACCGGCTCCGGCGTGTGCGCGCCGAGGAAGATCGATCCGGCATGGCGCACGACCTCGAACAGCGGTTTCGGATCGGCCAGCATCAGCTCCAGATGCTCGGCCGCCAACGCGTTCGCCAGCGGCGCCGCTTCCGCCAGATCGCGCACCAGGATGATGGCGCCGTAATTGTCCCAGCTTTCCCGCGCCGCCTCGCCGGTGGAAAGCGCCGGCAGCAGCCGCTCCACCCAGTCCGCCACCGCGTCGGCCAAAGTCGGGCTGTCGGTGATCAGGATCGACTGCGCCACCGGGTCGTGCTCGGCCTGCGAAAGCAGGTCGGCGGCGATCCAGTCCGGCCGGGCCGACGCATCGGCGATCACCAGAATTTCAGAGGGGCCGGCCACCATGTCGATCCCGACCGTGCCGTAAAGCTGCCGCTTCGCCTCCGCCACCCAGGCGTTGCCGGGGCCGACGATCATGTCGCATTTCGGGACAGGCGCCGTGCCATAGGCCAGCGCCGCGATCGCCTGCGCCCCGCCGATGCGGAAGATGCGCGAAACGCCGGCCAGATCGGCCGCCAGCATGGCCAGCGGGTTCAGCCGCCCGTCCGGCGTCGGCATCACCATCACCAGCTCGTCGACGCCGGCGACCTGCGCCGGAATGGCGTTCATCAGCACGGAGGAGGGATAGGCCGCCCGCCCGCCAGGCACATAGAGACCGGCGCGCTCCACCGCCGTCCAGCGCCAGCCGGCGCGCACGCCCGTCGCATCCGCATGCTCGCCGTCCGCCGGCCGCTGCACCTCGTGAAAGGCGCGGATTCGCGCCGCCGCCAGTTCCAGCGCCGCGCGCGCCTCCGCCGGCACGCGGGCGACGGCCGCGTCGCGCTCGGCGCGGCCGACTTCGGCGCTGCCCGCCGTCAGTTCCACCCGGTCGAATCTCTGCGTCAGCTCGGCGACGGCGGCGAAGCCCTCCTTGCGCACCCGCTCCAATATGGCGGCCACCTGACCCGACACGCCCCGGTCGGGCTCGCGGGTGTCGGCCACCAGCGCCGCGAAACGCGCGGCGAAATCGGCATCCGCCGAACGCAGGCGCAGCATCAGGCGGCCCCGGCCAGCGCGCGGAAGGACTCCACCAGCCGCGCCACCTCCGGCATCGTCTTGAAAGCGGCGCGGTTGACGATGAGGCGCGAGGTAACCTCCAGAATCGCCTCCCGCTCCACCAGCCCGTTTTCCTTCAGCGTGCGGCCGGTGGAAACCAGATCGACGATACGCGGCGCCAGCCCCAGCAGCGGCGCCAGCTCCATTGCCCCGTTCAGCTTCACGCATTCCGCCTGCACCCCTTGCGCGGCGTAGTGCCGCGCCGTCAGATGCGGATATTTGGTGGCGACGCGCACATGGCTTTCCGACAGGATCGGCGGCGTCCCCTCCGGCTCCGCGACGGAAAGCCGGCAGCGGCCGATGCCGAGGTCGACCGGCGAATAGAGCTCGGAATAATCGAACTCCGCCAGCACGTCGTTGCCGACGATCCCCAGATGCGCGGCGCCGAAGGCGACGAAGGTGGCGACGTCGAAGCTGCGCACCCGGATCACCGACACGTGGGGGTTGCTCGTCGCGAAGCGCAGCGCCCGGCTGCCCTCGTCGAACAGCGCCGGCTCGGGATGAATGCCCGCCTTCTCCAGAAGCGGCAGGGCCTCCTTCAATATCCGCCCCTTCGGCAGGGCGAAGACCAGTTGTCGCGGGCTGTTCGTCATGATGGCGGCGGCTATGCACGTCATGCGCACTTGCGGCAACCGCCCGGTGCGCGTATATGCGGCGCACTTCCTGACAGCCTGGCTTTCACGGAACCTCCGGCCCCGGGCCGCGGGGCCGCGAAGTTCATGCACCATGATTTACGGGCTTCAGGCCGAGGAGTTTGGAAATGGCCAGTCTGGAACAGCTGAAGGCGCTCGTCGAGCCGGTGGTCGAGGACCATGGCTTCGAACTGGTGCGCGTGGCGCTGATCGAAGGGCCGACCCTCACCTTGCAGATCATGCTGGAGGACCCGGCGACCGGGCAGATGAAGGTGGACGATTGCGCCCGCGTGTCGCGCAAGATCTCCGCCCTGCTGGACGAGGCGGACCCGATCGAAAGCGAATATATGCTGGAGGTCTCCTCACCGGGGATCGACCGGCCGCTGACCCGGCTGAAGGATTACGACCGCTGGGCCGGGCATCTGGCGAAGCTGGAGCTGGCGGACACGGTGGCGCTGAACGGCGCCGACCGCAAGCGCTTCCAGGGGCCGCTTCTGGGCACCGCCGGCGACGATATCCGGATCGAGGTGGAGGGCATCGGCGAAGTGCGCCTGCCCTTCGCCGGCATCCGCACCGCGAAGCTGCTGCTGACCGACCGGCTGATCGCCGAGACGGGCACCCTCCTCTCCGAGGAAGGCGCGGACGACATCGAGGAAGAGGCCGACGAGGAATCGTCGAACGAGACGCGAAACTAAAGGGCGAAAAATGAACCCGATTGCTGCGAACAAGGCCGAACTGATCGCCATCGCCGACGCGGTGGCGCGCGAGAAGTCGATCGACCGGATGATCGTCATCGAGGCGATGGAAGAGGCGATCCAGCGCGCCGCCCGCGCCCGCTATGGCGCCGAGAACGACATCCGCGCCAAGATCGACCCGCGTGGCGGCGACCTGCGGCTATGGCGGGTGCTGGAAGTCGTCGAAGAGCCCGAGGATTATTTCAAGCAGATCAGCCTCGTCGACGCGAAGGAGCGGGAATCGGACGCGAAGGTCGGCGATTTCATGATCGACGACCTGCCGCCGATCGAATTCGGCCGAATCGCCGCGCAGGCCGCCAAGCAGGTGATCGTCACCAAGGTGCGCGACGCCGAGCGCGAGCGGCAATATGAGGAATACAAGGACCGCCAGTCCGAGATCATCACCGGCGTGGTGAAGCGGGTGGAGTTCGGCCATATCGTCGTCGACCTCGGCCGCGCCGAAGGCGTGATCCGCCGCGACCAGCAGATCCCGCGCGAAGTGCTGCGGGTGGGCGACCGGGTGCGCAGCATCATCACCCTCGTCCGCCGCGAGAATCGCGGGCCGCAGATCTTCCTCAGCCGGGCGCATCCCGAATTCATGAAGAAGCTGTTCGCGCAGGAAGTGCCGGAAATCTACGACGGCGTCATCGAGATCAAGGCCTGCGCCCGCGATCCGGGAAGCCGCGCCAAGATCGGCGTGCTTTCGAACGACGGCTCGATCGACCCGGTCGGCGCCTGCGTCGGCATGCGCGGCAGCCGCGTGCAGGCGGTGGTGCAGGAACTGGCGGGCGAGAAGATCGACATCATCCCCTGGTCGCCCGACACCGCCACCTTCGTGGTGAACGCGCTGCAGCCGGCGCAGGTCTCCAAGGTGGTGATCGACGAGGAGGACAACCGAATCGAAGTGGTGGTCCCCGACGACCAGTTGTCGCTCGCCATCGGCCGGCGCGGCCAGAACGTGCGGCTGGCCGGCCAGCTCACCGGCCACCAGATCGACATCATGACCGAGGCGGCCGAAAGCGAGAAGCGGCAGAAGGAATTCGTCGAGCGCTCCGAACTGTTCGAGCGCGAGCTGGAACTGGACGAGACTCTGGCGCAGCTTCTGGTCGCCGAAGGCTTCACCAGCCTCGAGGAAGTGGCCTATGTCGAAGGCGAGGAACTCGCCTCCATCGAGGGGCTGGACGAGGAAATCGCCGCCGAGCTGCAGAACCGCGCCGTCGAGGCGCTGGAGCGCCGCGAGGCCGGCTACCGCGAAGCCCGCCGGGCGCTGGGCGTGGAAGACGCGCTGGCGGAAATCCCCGGCCTAAGCGAGGAAATGCTGGTGCGCCTCGGCCAGAAGGGCGTGAAGACGCTGGACGATCTCGCCGACCTTTCCACCGACGAGCTGATCGGCAAGGGCGACAAGCGCCGCGAAATCCCCGCCGGAATCCTGGCGCCGTTCGGCATCTCGGTGGACGACGGCAACGCCATCATCATGGCCGCGCGCAAGCATTGGTTCGAGGATGAGGAAAGCGCCGAGGGATGACAGGGCCGCTTTCCCCCGCAGTCAGGGAGGGCGCCGATGCGCGAACCCTCCGATGACCATCTTGACGCCTTAGTCGAAGACGGCCGCGGCGGGCGCAAGCCCGAACGCAAGTGCATCCTTTCGGGTGCGCATGGCGACCGCGCGTCCCTCATCCGCCTCGCGCTCGGGCCGGACGGGCAGGTCTGGCCCGATCTCGCCGCCAAGCTTCCCGGGCGCGGCGCCTGGATCGCCCCCGACCGGGCGGCGCTGGAGCAGGCGATGGAAAAGGGGCGGCTGAAGGGGGCGCTGGCCCGCGCCTTCAAGGCCCAGGCGGCCGTGCCCGAAGACCTGCCCGCGCGAATCG
Organism: Sandaracinobacteroides sayramensis; assembly: GCF_022014495.1. GTDB lineage: Bacteria > Pseudomonadota > Alphaproteobacteria > Sphingomonadales > Sphingomonadaceae > Sandaracinobacteroides > Sandaracinobacteroides sayramense. The sequence goes on along the minus strand of NZ_JAKLSQ010000002.1, from coordinate 16,540 downwards.
AAAAAGGGCTGGAACGGCGCGCGCTCGACCGGCTGGGGCTCGAACATCGCGCCGGGCATCTTATATTGGGTTCGGAGAAGCTGACGGAATGGGCGCGCGGCGGCCGCCTGTTCCTGCTGCTCCACGCCGCCGATGCGGCGGAGGATGGAACATCGAAGCTGGACCAGGCTTGGCGCAGCGGCGGCGGCGAGCCTGAGGGCTGCATTCGCCTGCCCGTGGGGCGCGAGGCCTTGTCTCGGGCGCTCGGGCGTGAGAATGTGGTGCATTCGGGCGTCAACAATGGCAAGGCAGCGGCGCGGATCTCTGACGAGCTTCGGCGCTGGGCTGCCTTCAATGGCAATCGGGATCTGACAGACGACGTCCGGGCGCAGTCCGGGCGGCGAAACGACGAAGGACGGGAATGAGCGAAGAGGAAAAGCCGAAACTGGGCCTGAGGCCACAGCTCGGCGTGAAACGCACGACCGAAGTGAGCCAGGTGAAGCAGAGCTTCAGCCATGGGCGCACGCACAAGGTCGTGGTTGAGACGAAGAAGGCCCGTGTCTTCCGCAAGCCGGGGGATCCCGCGCCCGCAGACGCTTCTCCTGACTATCAGGACGAGGCCGCCGAAGCCGTGCCCGCCACGCCCGTCGCTGCCCCGGAACCCGTTCAGCCGGCCGCGCCGGCCATGCCCGTCGCCCCGCCGCCGCCCTTCGTGGTGGTGACGGACGAGCCGCTGAATAAGGCCGAACCGGCCCGCCCCGCGCCGAAGCCCGAGCCGGAACCCGAGCCGGAGGTTCAGGCCGCGCCCGAGCCGCAAGCGGAGCCCGCACCCGAAGCGGCTCCGCCCGCCGAAGCCGCTCCGGCGGTCGAGCCGGCCGCCCTGCCCGTGGCGGAAGCCGCGCCCGAGCCGCAGCCGGAACCCGCGCCTGCGCCGGTCGTTGCCGCCCCGGCGCCCAGGCCCGCGCCTGCCCCCGCGCCGAAGCCGGCGCCCAGGCCGGCCGCGCCCGCGAAGCCGGAGCTGACGCCCGTGCAAAGGGCGCTGCAGAATCCGAAGCTGACTCCGCGCGAACGGCAGCAGCTCCTCCTCCGCCTCGCCGAGGAAGAGCGTTTGCAGCGCGCCGAGGAAGGCCGAATCCGCGAAGCCCGCGAAAAGGCGGAAGCGCAGGAAGCCGAGCGCCTGCGCCTGGAGGAAAAAGCCAGGGCAGAGGCCGAGGAAGCCGCCCGCGCGGCGGAAGCCGCCAAGCGCGCCGCCGAAGCCCCGCCTGCGCCGCCCGCCGCCCCGGAAGAGGAAGAGGAGCGCCCGCGCAGCGCGCTGCCCAGCCGTGGCCCGGTGCGCCGCGCCCCCGAGCCGGCCAAGCCCTCGCGTAACGTCCGCGACGACCACCGCCGCCAGGGCAAGCTCACCATCACCCGCGCCACTGGCGACGAGGACGGCACTCGTTCCCGTTCGGTCGCGGCGATGCGCCGCGCGCATGAAAAGCAGAAGCGCTCCGCCCATGGCGGCGGCGCCGCCGCCCAGTCGCGCACGGCGCGCGAAGTGCAGGTGCCCGAAGCGATCACCGTGCAGGAACTCGCCAACCGCATGGCCGAGCGCGGCGCCGATCTGGTGAAGCTGCTGTTCAAGATGGGCATGCCCACCACCATCAACGCCACCATCGACCAGGACACCGCCGAGCTGCTGGTCACCGAATTCGGCCACATCATCAAGCGCGTGTCCGACAGCGACGTGGAACAGGGCATCGAAGGCGAAGCCGATACGCCGGAAAGCCTGAAGCCGCGCCCGCCGGTCGTCACCATCATGGGCCATGTCGACCATGGCAAGACCTCGCTGCTCGACGCGCTGCGCGGAACCGGAGTCGCCGCCGGCGAGGCGGGCGGAATCACCCAGCATATCGGCGCCTATCAGGTGACGCTGAAGTCGGGCGAGAAGATCAGCTTCCTCGACACGCCGGGCCACGAGGCCTTTTCCGAAATGCGCGCCCGCGGCGCCAACGCCACCGACATCGTCGTGCTGGTGGTGGCAGGCGACGACGGCATCAAGCCGCAGACCATCGAGGCCATCGCCCATGTGAAGGCGGCCGGCGCGCCGATGATCGTCGCCATCAACAAGATGGACAAGCCCGGCTCCGACGCCAACCGCGTGCGCACCGAACTGCTGCAGCACGACATCCAGGTCGAGGAAATGGGCGGCGAGGTGCAGGACGTCGAAGTCTCGGCGCTGAAGCGCACCGGCCTCGACGAACTGGCCGAGAAGATCCTGCTGCAGGCCGAAATCATGGAGCTGAAGGCCAATCCCGACCGGATGGGCGAGGCGATCGTGGTGGAATCGAAGCTGGACAAGGGCCGTGGCGCGCTCGCCACCGTTCTCGTGAAGCGCGGCACGCTCAACACCGGCGACATCTTCGTCGTCGGCACCGAATGGGGCAAGGTCCGCGCGCTGGTGAACGACAAGGGCCAGACCATCAAGCAAGCCGGCCCCTCGCTGCCGGTGGAAGTGCTGGGCCTTTCCGGCGTGCCGCAATCGGGCGACCTGCTGACGGTCGTCGAATCCGAAGCCCGCGCCCGCGAAGTGGCGGCCTATCGCCAGCAGGTGGCGCTCACCAAGCGCACCACCTCGGCGCCTGCCAGCCTCGAAAGCATGTTCGCCGGCCTAGCCGAGAAGAAGGCGATGGAGTTCCCCGTCGTCGTCAAGTCCGACGTGCACGGTTCCACCGAGGCGATCGTCTCGGCGCTCAACAAGCTGTCCACCGACGAGATCCGCGTGCGCGTGCTGCACTCGGGCGTCGGCGCCATCACCGAATCCGACGTGACGCTCGCCCGGGCCTCGGGCGCGCTCATCATCGGCTTCAACGTGCGCGCCAACGCCAAGGCCCGCGAAGCCGCGCACCAGGCCGGCGTTCCGCTGAAATATTACGACATCATCTACGACCTGATCGACGAAGTGAAGGCCGGGATGGCCGGCAAGCTCGGCCCGGAATATTTCGAGAATGTTGTCGGCCGCGCCGACGTTCGCGAAGTCTTCCAGGCGGGCAAGTTCGGCAAGGCCGCCGGCTGCCTCGTCACCGAAGGCTATATCAAGCGAAACCTGAAGGCGCGCGTCCTGCGCGACGACGTCATCGTCTACAATGGCTCCATCGCCTCGCTGCGCCGCTTCAAGGACGACGTCACGCAGGTCGAGAAGGGCTATGAGTGCGGCATCGGCCTCGAAAACTTCCAGGACATCCAGCAAGGCGACGTGATCGAGACCTTCGAGATCGAAGAGCGTCTGCGCGAACTGTGAAGCGCCAGCACGCCTCTTCCTCGCAGGACCGGGGCGAAGGCCGGTCCGTCCGCACGCTGAAGGTGGGCGAGGCGATGCGCCACGTGCTGGCCGATGTGCTGGCGCGCGGCACGCTCCGCGACGATGTGCTGGACCGGCACATCGTCTCCATCTCGGAAGTGCGAGTCTCGCCCGACCTGCGCCACGCCACCGCCTACATCATGCCAGTCGGCGTCACCCCCGCCGAGCAGGAAGCGGTGCTGAAGGCCCTCAACAGCCAAAGCAAGCAGCTGAAGGGCGAGATGGCCCGGCGCGTGAACACCAAATACGCCGCCGAAATCCACTTCCGCGTGGACGAAAGCTACGCCGAAGCCGCCCGCATCGACGCCCTGCTGCGCTCCCCCCAGGTCGCCCGCGACCTGGAAGACAAGGCCCCGCCCCGAATCCTCGACGACGAGTGAGGGAGAACGCAGGGGCTCTGCCCCTGCACCCCGCAAGGGGCGTGACGCCCCTTGACCCCCTTTAAGTTTGCAGAAGAGCCCCCCGAAACTGACGGCTGTGCACGCACGTCGGCTTTCGGGGGGCTCTTCTGCAAACTTATGGAGGTGCAGGAGGGTCACCCTCCTGCTGGGGGTCCAGGGGGCAAAGCCCCCTGGCGTTCTCCCTCACCCCGCCGGCGGGGTTTCCGGCGCGGGGACTCGCTTCATGGGCTGGAACTGGCCGAGCTGGCAGCGGGGCGGGTTGGGGCCGCGTGCCATCGAGACGGGGGTGATGGTGTCGAAGCTGCACAGCTGGCTGGTGCGGCTGTTGTGGCGGACGGCCTGGCCGAAGCTGAGGCCGGAGCAGCTGTGCGGCAGATTGTTGCGCCAGGCCTGATTGCGGTTGCGCTCGAAATCGATGGTCCGGTCGTCGATGGCGCGGAAGCTGCGCACCTGGTTCAGGCTGATGCAGTTCACCGGCGGGCCGTCTTCCACCCAGACGCTGCGATTGGCGGAATCGTTGCTGCCGCTCGCGCAGCCGGCGAGCAGCAACGCCGCCCCCAGCAGCCCCATGCCTTCAGACACGCCTTTCGACATCCCCTTCTCCCTCGTCCAGCGGACCCGGCTTGAAGGATTGGGCAAGCTTGCCCTTCTGTCAATCAGCGGGTGGGAACGGGCTTTTCGCCGCTGTAGTCGTAGAAGCCACGGCCTGTCTTGCGGCCATACCAGCCGGCTTCGACATATTTCGTCAGCAGCGGCGCGGGGCGGTATTTCGGGTCTCCGGTCGCCTTCTGCATCACTTCCATGATGGCGTGCAGCGTGTCGAGGCCGACGAAATCCGCCAGCGTCAGCGGTCCCATCGGGTGGTTGGCGCCCAGCTTCAGGCCGGTGTCGATACCCTCGACGCTGCCGACGCCCTCGCCCAGCGCGAAGATCGCCTCGTTCAGCATCGGGCAGAGCACGCGGTTGACGATGAAGCTCGGGCTGTCCTCGGCAACGATGGCGGTCTTGCCCAGCGTCTCGATGAAGCCGCGCGCCGCCGCGCGGCTGTCGTCGGAGGTGGCGAGGCCGGGGATGATTTCCACCAGCTTCATCACCGGCACCGGGTTGAAGAAGTGCAGGCCCACGAACCGGTCCGGCCGGTCGGTGCCGGCGGCGAGCATGGTGATGGAGATGGAGGAGGTGTTGGTCGCCAGCAGCGCCTGCGGCGCCAGCTTGCCGGCGAGGCCGGCGAAGATCTTCTGCTTCAGCCCTTCATTCTCGGTCGCGGCCTCGATCACGATGTCGGCGTCGGCGAATCCGTCCGTGTCCCCGGCGGGGGTGATTCGCGCCAGCAGGGCTTCGGCCGCGGCGGCTTCCAGCGCACCCTTGGCCACCTGCCGGTCGAGCTGCTTGCCGATGCCGGCCTTGCCCTTTTCCGCCCGATCCAGCGCGATATCGGAAAGCACGACCTGGTGGCCCGCGGCGGCGGCCACCTGCGCGATTCCCGCCCCCATGATGCCCGCGCCGATCACACCAACCTTCATGCCCCATTCCTTTCCTGATCCGCCGCCGGAGTTAGCTTGTGCGGCATAAGGTTACAACAAGACGAAATGCCCATCAGGAGAAGTCGTATATTCGGCCCCCCCATGGGCTGACAAACAGCGGAAGATGCCCACCGCATGGAAAAAGGGCCGCCCGCCCGAAGGCAGCCGGCCCTTCCCGATTTCGAACGGTGGAAGCTCAGAGCTTCGACGTCAGTTCCGGCACCAGCTGAAACAGATCGCCGACGAGGCCATAGTCTGCCACCTGGAAGATGGGGGCTTCCTCATCCTTGTTGATGGCGACGATCACCTTGGAATCCTTCATCCCGGCGAGGTGCTGGATCGCCCCCGAAATGCCGACGGCGACATAGAGTTCCGGCGCGACGATCTTGCCCGTCTGCCCGACCTGATAGTCGTTCGGCACATAGCCGGCGTCGACCGCCGCGCGCGAGGCGCCGACGGCGGCGCCCAGCTTGTCGGCCAGCGGGTCGATATATTGCGTGAAGGCTTCGCCCGAACCCAGCGCCCGGCCGCCCGAGACGATGATCTTCGCCCCGGTCAGTTCCGGGCGGGCCGATTGCGTCAGTTCCGCGCCCTTGAAGCTGGAAAGCCCGGAGTCGGCCGCGCCCGACACGGCTTCGACGCTCGCCGAGCCGCCGGAAGCCGCCGCCTTCGGGAAGGCGGTGCCGCGCACGGTGATCACCTTCTTCGCGTCGGACGACTGCACGGTGGCGATGGCGTTGCCGGCGTAGATCGGGCGGGTGAAGGTGTCGGCGCTTTCGACCGACAGGATTTCCGAGACCTGCGCCACGTCCAGCAGCGCCGCCACGCGCGGGGCGATGTTCTTGCCGCGCGACGTGGCCGGCGCCAGGAAGGCGTCGTAGTTGGCCAGAAGCCCGGCCACCAGCGGCGCCACATTCTCGGCCAGCGCGTCGCCATAGGCGGCATCGTCGGCCAGAAGGACCTTGGAAACGCCTTCCACCTTGGCGGCGGCGTCGGCGGCGCCCTGCGCCCCGCTCCCCGCCACCAGCACATGCACTTCGCCACCGGCGAAGCCGGCCAGCGCCCTGGCGGCGGAAACGGCGTTGAGCGTCGCGTCCTTCAGCGACGCATTGTCATGTTCTGCAAGGACCAGCACGCTCATGCGATCACTCCCGCGCTCTTCAGCTTTTCCACCAGTTCGTCGACGGTCTTCACCTTGATTCCGGCCGAGCGCTTCGGCGGCTCGGACACCTTCAGCGTCGTCAGGCGCGGCGTGAGGTCCACGCCATAGTCGGCGGGCGTCTTGTTGGCGATCGGCTTCGCCTTCGCCTTCATGATGTTCGGCAGCGAGGCGTAGCGCGGCTCGTTGAGGCGAAGGTCGGTCGTCACCACGGCCGGCAGCTTCAGCTCGACGGTCTCGAGGCCGCCGTCGATTTCCCGAGTCACCGCCACCTTGTCGGCGGACGGCTCCACTTTGGAGGCGAAGGTACCCTGCCCCCAGCCCAGCAGCGCCGCCAGCATCTGCCCGGTCTGGTTGGCGTCGTCGTCGATCGCCTGTTTGCCCAGGATAATTAGGCCGGGCTGCTCTTCCGCCGCCACCTTGGCCAGCAGCTTCGCCACGCCCAGGCTCTCGGTCGGGCCGTCGGCGGTGATGAGGATGCCCCGGTCGGCGCCCATGGCCAGCGCCGTGCGCAGCGTTTCCTGCGCCTGCGCCGGGCCGACGGAGACGACGACGATTTCCGTCGCCACGCCCTTTTCCTTCAGCCGAACCGCTTCCTCGACGGAGATTTCGTCGAAGGGGTTCATGCTCATCTTCACATTGGCGAGTTCGACCCCGCTCTGGTCGGGCTTCACCCGGACCTTCACATTGGCATCGACCACCCGCTTCACGGGCACCAGAATCTTCATGGGCAGATCGCTCCCCAGTCCACTTGAATTAGCGCGAAACCCCATGAGGCAAGGCAGCGGCGGGTGTCAACGCGCGCGGCCCACGATCAATGGCTGTAAAGCCTATCCTAAATGACAGGGGATTCGACCTGCTCCGCCGCAACGCAGCATCGGCGGCGCCCGATCAATCCCCCGTCTGGATGCGGTCCATCAACTGCTTCACCGTCGGCACGAAGCCGTTCGAGTAGAAGGGGTCGGTCTTGAAATTGAAGGCGGCGTGGCCGGCGAACATCAGCTCATGCTCCGGGTCGGCGCCATGGGCGATGTCCTGCAGCGTCTTCTGGATGCAGAAGCTGCGCGGGTCGGCCAGATAGCCGGTCGTGTGGTCGCCATGGTCCTTCCAGGCGCTGAACGAGCAATGCGAAAGGCAGCCCATGCAATCGGCCTGGTCCTTGCGGATCAGCTTCGATTCCGCGGCGCTCACGAACACCAGCGTGTTGTCGGGGGTCTTCAGCGCGGTGTCGAAACCGGCGCCATGCCATTCCCGCGCCCGGTTGAGATCGTCCCGGGTGACATAATAGGTCTTGCGGCCGACGCCCACGTCCAGCGTGAACTGATGGTCTCCGGCGGCCTCGGTCGAAAAGGCGATCTGCCGCTCCGAACGGCCTTCCAGATTGCGCAGGAAGCTGTTGCGTACCGCCGAGGAATAGAAGCCGGTCGGCGAGAATTTGTGCAGCAGGATGTCGCCTTCCTCCAGATGCGGCAGGCGGGCCTTCCAGCCTTCGGGAATCGGGCTTTCCTGCGTCAGCAGCGGGCGGGTGCCATATTGGAAGGCGATGGTTCCAAGCTCGGGATTGTCGATCCAGTCGACCCAGTCGCGCAGATACCAGACGCCGCCGGCCATCACGATCGGCACGGAATCGGGGATTCCGCCCTCGCGCATCACCTCGCGCAGCTCCTTCACGCGCGGATAAGGGTCCTGCGGCGCGCGCGGGTCCTCGGCGTTGGAAAGGCCGTTGTGGCCGCCGGCCAGCCAGGGGTCTTCGTAGACGACTGCGCCCAGCCACTCGCTGGCCTTGGAATAGGCGCGCTTCCACAGCGCGCGGAAGGCGCGGCCGGAGGAGATGATCGGGTAATAATGCACCCCGTGCCGCGCGGCGATCTCGGAAAGCTTGTAAGGCATGCCCGCGCCGCAGGTCACGCCGTGCAGCAGGCCCTTCGTCTGTTCCAGCACGCCTTCCAGCACGCGCTGCGCCCCGCCCATTTCCCACAGCACGTTGATGTTGAGCGCTCCGCGCCCGGCGCGAATCTCGTCGCCGGCGATGTCGAAGGCGCGGCGCACCTGCTCCACGGCGCCGCGGATGCCATATTCCACCAGCTCCTCATGCCGGCCCTCGCGGGTGCGGCTGTGGTAGATTTGCGGAATCACCTCGCCATTCGAGTCATAGCTGTCGGCGTTCACCGCCGACACCGTGCCCAGCCCGCCGGCCTTCGCCCAGGCGCCCGCCGAGGCGTGGTTGGTGGCGGACACGCCCTTGCCGCCTTCCACGAGCGGCAGGAACGTCTGCCCGCCGACGGTCAGTGCACTCAGAGCCTTCAATTCAGTCTCCCCTCAAGGGCCAGATTACGCCCCAATCGCTCAAAGGTCAGCCCCATCGAACGCGGCCGAAACCACGGCGGCGCGAAGCTCCGGGATGCCGGCCTTCGTCTCGCTGCTCGTCGGCAGGATCGCCGGATAGGCCGCCGGCCGGGTGCGGGCTTCCGCGCCGACCGATTCCAGCACTTCTGCAAGCGCCGTCGGCTTCACCTTGTCGGCCTTGGTCAGCACGATCTGGTAGGAAACCGCCGCCTTGTCCAGCAGTTCCATGATCTCGCGGTCCACCGGCTTCAGGCCGTGGCGGCTGTCCACCAGCACCAGCACCCGCTTCAGCGTCGCCCGGCCGCGCAGATAGTCGTTCACCAGCCGGCCCCACTGCTTCACCACGTCCTTGGGCGCCTCGGCATAGCCATAGCCCGGCATGTCGACCAGCCGCAGCACCGGCGGCTCGCCCACCAGGAACAGGTTCAGTTCCTGCGTCCGCCCCGGCGTGTTGGAGGTGCGCGCCAGCGCGCTGCGCCCGGTGAGCGCGTTCAGCAGCGAGGATTTCCCCACGTTCGAACGCCCGGCGAAGGCGACCTCCGGCAGATCGGCCGGCGGCAGGAACTCCAGCTTCGGCGCCGACAACTGGAAGGCGACCGGCCCGGCGAACAGCCGCCGGGCAGGCTCCAGGTCGATCTCCATTATTGCGCCGGCGCCGGCGCCGGATATTTCTTCAGCAGGATCCACTGCTGCAGGATCGAAACCAGGTTGTTGACGATCCAGTAGATCTGCAGACCCGCCGCGAACGGCGCCATCATGAACATGAACAGCCAGGGCATCCAGGCGAAGACTTTTCGCTGAATTTCGTCGGTGGCGGGCGGATTCAAACGGAACTGCGCCCACATCGTCACGCCCAGGATGATCGGCAGCACGCCCAGATGCAGGAAGCCCGGCGGATCCCATGGAATCAGGCCGAACAGGTTGAAGGGCGTCAGCGGATCGGGGGCGGACAGATCCTTGATCCACAGAAAGGCCGGCTGGTGGCGGATTTCCACCGAGATCAGCAGCGTCTTGTAGAGCGCGTAGAAGATCGGGATCTGCAGCAGGATCGGCAGGCAGCCGGCCAGCGGATTGATCTTCTCCTTCTTGTAGAGCTCCATCAGCTCATATTGCTGCTTCTGCTTGTCGTCCTTATATTTTTCCTGGATTTCCTTCATCTTGGGCGCGAACACCCGCATCTTCGCCATGCTGGCATATTGCTTGTTGGCGATGGGGAACAGCACCAGCCGGACGATCAGCGTCAGGCCGACGATCGCCAGCGCGTAATTGCCGAACAGGCCATAGAGCCATTGCAGCAGGGCGAAGATCGGCTGGGCGATGAACCAGAACCAGCCCCAGGCCAGCGCCCGGTCGAACAGCGGCGCGCCCAGCTCGTCGCGCACCTGGTTCAGCAGCCGCACTTCCTTGGCGCCGGCGAACAGATGGCTGGTGGTGCTGGAGCCCTGCCCCGGCGCCAGCGTTTCCGAAGGCTTCATCCAGTCGACCTGATAGCGGTCTCCATCGGCGGCGGTGAAGCGCGCCTCGATGTTGGACTTCTGGTCGGGGATCAGCGCCGCCAGCCAGTGCTTCTGGGTGATGCCCAGCCAGCCGCCCTTCGAGCTGATCGTCTGCGGGCCATTGTCGCGCAGCTTTTCGAAACCGATATCGCCTTCCTTCAGCGTGCCGTTCAGCACGGCGATGGGGCCGATGTGCAGGTTGAAGGCGTCCTTCTCCGCGCCCACTCCGGTGCGGTTCAGATAGCCGAAGGGGCGCAGCGCCACCGGGCTCGCCGTGCCGTTCAGCACCCGCTGCTGCACGGTGAAGAGGAAGTTCGCGTCGACGGAAACGACCTGCTCGAACACCAGCTTGTCCGGGCTCGTCCAGCGCAGCGTCACCGGCTTGCCGGGCGACAGCGTCTGGGCGGAAGCGCTCCAGCGGGCGTCGGCCGGCGGCGCGCCGGGGCCGACCCAGCCGAAGCCGGCGAATTCCGCGTTCGGCGCGCCCGAAGGCGCGAACAGGCGGATGGGCGCGGAGTCGGCGGCGATCGAAACCCGATGGTCGCGCAGTTCCAGATCGTCGATCCGCGCGCCGGCCAGATTGATCGAGCCCTTGAGGCGCGGCGTGTCGATCGCCACACGCGGGGCGGCGGCCACCGCCACATCGACCGGAACCGTGGCGCCGGGCGCCAGCGGCGCGGCAGCGGCGGTCTCAGCATTCGCCGCTGCCCCCCCTGCTGCCGCCCCTGCCGCCGGCGCTTCCGCCGGCCGCTCGACGGCGGGCCGCGGCGCGGGGAAGAAGCGTTCGCTGAGGAAAGTCCAGCCGAAGAGGACCAGGGCCGACAGCACGACAGCCAGGATCAGGTTGCGATTCTCGGTCGTCACTCGTCTCTCACTTGTCGGTAGGAAAGGGGCGTCTGGAAAACAGGCGGAATTGCTCGGGCACCGGATCATGGCCCTGACCGCCCCATGGATGGCAGCGCGCGACGCGCGCCACCGTCAACCAGAGCCCGGCCCATAACCCATGCCGCCTTAATGCCTCAATGCCATAATGGGAACAGCTTGGGGTGAAACGGCAACTGGGCGGCAGGATCACCGAGAAAGTCAGCTGCCACAGGCGGAACAGCCCCGCCACGGCGCGCGCCGGCCATTCGCCCGGCTTCACGCCGCCGCCTCCAGCTTCGCCCGCGCCTTCGTCAGCGCCTTGCGGGCGAAGGCCAGCAGTTGCTCGAAGGGCATCTCCTCGGGCAGCGAGCGGGCGATGAACACATGGTCGGCAGACGGCACCGCCAGTTCCGGCATCGACAGCCGCGCCACTTCGCGCAGGCGCCGCCGCGCCCGGTTGCGGGCGACGGAATTGCCGATCTTCTTGCTGACGGTGAAACCGGCCCTCGAAACGCCGAGCCCGGTCGGCTTCACCAGCAGCACGAAGGGGGGAAGCGGCACGCGGATTCCGCCGTTCGCGGCCAGGAAATCCCGCCGCCGGGTGATTCGGGAGATGGCGATTCGGGCCGGGGCGGCAGACGGGGCGCCAGGCGGTGCCGCAGGCACCAAAACGGCCGGCACTGGGCCAGCCGTGAAGGATTCGTCAGCCATGCTGTTGTCCGGCCGGGGCCGGGCGGCTCGGCTCAGGCCGAGAGGACCTTGCGGCCACGCGCACGACGGCGGGCGATCACCTTGCGGCCACCGGGAGTCGCCATGCGGGCGCGGAAGCCGTGGCGGCGAGCGCGGACGAGCTTGGACGGTTGATAGGTGCGCTTCATCGGTGTTGCCTCGAAAATGGATTATCGGCCGAAGGCGCTGGCCTCCGGCAAGAGCCGGCGTCCATAGCGAAGGGGCGGCAAAAGGTCAACGCCCGCCGCCGGGCCTGAAAGACGAAAACCCCCACTCCGTCCCCCCGGGCTTGACCCGGGGTCCAGCTTTCTTGTTCCAGCGCGGCGCCTGCAGAAAAGCTGGACCCCGGGTCAAGCCCGGGGGGGACGAGGGCTGGTTGGCCCCTTCAGGCTGAGCCCGGCAGCGCGTAATCCGGCTCGGGGATTTCCTCCATCGCGTGCGCCAGCGCGGTGGACCAGCGCGCGCCCAGATCGTGGAAATAGGCGTCGTCCTCGGCGATCCGGGTCAAGGCCGCTTCCGAGCGGCCCGGGCGGATCACCAGCATGTCGATCGGCAGCCCCACCCCCAGGTTCGACCGCATGGTGGAGTTCATCGACACCAGCCCGATCTTCATCGCCTTGGGCAGCGGCGTGCGATAGTCCAGCAGCCGGTCGAGGATGGGCTTGCCATATTTCAGCTCGCCGATCTGGAAATAGGGCGTGTCCATGCCGCACTCGATGAAATTGCCCTCGCCATAGATCAGGAACAGCCGCGGCGCCCGGCCCTCGATCGAGCCGCCGACCAGCAGAGTCACGCCCACTTCCACGCCCTTCTCGCCGGCCTGCTGCTGGATGGTCTTCTCGATATCCTGCTTGGCGCCCACCATCGCCTCGCCGACGATCTGCGCCACGCGGAACATGCTGGGCGCCGTCTCGATGAACTCCGGCTCGCCCTCCTCCTCCATCACCACCCCTTCATGCAGGCGGTTGATGAGGGCCTGCGTCGTGCTGAGCGAGCCGGCCGACGCGATGGCGACGATGCGCTTGCCCGCCTCGCCGAACACGCGCAGCTTCCGGTAGGTGGAGATATTGTCGATCCCGGCGTTGGTGCGGGTATCCGCCAGCATCACCAGCCCTTCCTTCACCAGCAAGCCCATGCAGTAGGTCATTCGCGCTCGCCCCCCGACTCAGGCCTGTGTCTGGCTCTGGCTTAGACTTCGATGGGTCGCTTGCCGCCCGTGCACGCCGACCGCAAGCGATTCCAGCCCGCCGCCCCGGCGCGAGCCGCGAACGGGCGCGGCTTCTAGGCTGTCCAGCCCCACCGCCACCCGCACATGCCCTTCGGAAGCGCAGACCCCATGCGTCGGATCGAAGGCCACCCAGCCCAGCGTCGGCACGAACGCCTCGGCCCAGGCGTGCGCGGCTTCCTGCTCGGGATGGTCGGGGGCGGCGTAATGGCCGGAGACATAGCGCGCCGCGAAACCCAGATGCCGCGCCGCGGCGATGAAGATCTGCGACAGATCCTGGCAGACCCCGCGCCCCAGCGCCAGCGCCGTGTCGGCGTCCGTCACCACGTCGGTGATGCCCGGCTCGAACTGCATCCGCCCGTTCACCCCCAGCATCAGGCCGTGCAGCGTGTCGATGGCATCTGCCCGGCGGAAGCCTTCGGCGAACCCCTCCAGCGCCGGCGTGATCGCCGTCAGCGCCGTCGAGCGGCGGAACAGAGTGGCGACCAGCGGCTCCTCCACCCCGCGCACCAGCCCGGCCATGTCGCTGGTGATGACCGTGCCGGTCACGTGCAGCGTCAGTTCCTCCACCGGCCGGTCGGCGTAGAAGATGTGGCAGTCATTGCCATAGGCGTCCGTCGACCGCATCAGCCGCCCGTCGGCGTCGGTGTCGATCCGCCACGACACGATCTGCTGCCCGTCCGTCGCGCGCGGGGTCAGGCGCAGCTTCTGCACGATCCCGGTGGCCGGCTCGGAATAGCGATAGCGGGTGATATGGTCGATCTGCAGCAGCATGCCCGGCCCTAGAAGAGATATTGCTCGGCGATGGCGTCGCCCAGCCGGTTGTTCCCGGCGATGAAGTCCAGCAGGAACTCGTGCAGCCCCGCCTGGAACAGCGTGTCGATGTTGCTGGCCGAGAGCTTCCGCAGCGAATTGGCCGCCACCCGGTTCGCCGGCCCCCGCCGCCCGCGCGAGGCGGCGAGCTGGTCCAGCAGCCAAACCGAATCCTCGAGGCAGGCGATCAGCGATCGCGGCATGGCGCGGTTGAACACCAGCAGGTCCGCCACCAGCCAGGGCTTCACCGATTCCCGATACACCCAGCGATAGGCGGTCAGCGCCGAGACGGTGCGCAGCAGCGTCGTCCACTGGAAATAGTCGAGGCTGCCCCCCACCGGCTCGGAGCGCGGCAGCAGCAGATGATATTTCACGTCCAGCAGCCGCGCGGTGTTGTCGGCGCGCTCCACCGTGGTTCCCAGCCGCAGGAACCAGTAGGTCGCCTCGCGCAGCTGCGTGCGGTGCGCCGCGCCGTCGAACATCAGCAGCGAGCCGCGAATGCCGTCGATCAGCCTCACCAGCGTCGGGCTGTCGGGCGTCGCCGTGCCGAAGCGCTGGATTTCGTGCCAGGCGTCGTTCACCGCCTCCCAGGTTTCCAGCGTCAGCGAGGTGCGAACCGCCCGGCCGTTGCTGCGGGCCGCCTCCAGGCAGCGGCGGATGGAACTCGCATTCTCCGGGTCCAGAGTCAGGAAATGCCCGACATGCGCCTCGTCGACCGGCAGGTTGCGGGCGTGGAAGGCGGGCGCGACGGCGGCGGACTGGATGGCGCTTTCCCAGGCCGCCTGCGCCCCGCCGTGCGAGGCGGGGAGAGAGGCAAGGCGCACCGTCGCCTCGATCAGCCGGCAGAGGAAATCGGCCCGCTCCAGATAGCGGCCCATCCAGTAGAGGTTGGCGGCGTTGCGCGAAAGCATCAGCCCTCCTCCGCCTGCCGGTCGAGCACCCAGGTGTCCTTGGTGCCGCCGCCCTGGCTGGAATTCACCACCAGAGAGCCCTCCTTCAGCGCCACCCGCGTCAGCCCTCCGGGGATGATCTTCACCCCGTTCGCCCCGGTCAGCACGAAGGGCCTGAGATCGACATGCCGGGGCGCAAGGCCGGAAGCCGTCAGCGTCGGGCAGGTGGAAAGGGCGAGCGTCGGCTGGGCGATATAATGTTCGGGGTGGGCGCGAAGCCGCGCGGCGAACTCCTGGCGCTGGGCCTGGGTCGCATGTGGCCCCACCAGCATCCCATAGCCGCCCGAGCCGTCGGTTTCCTTCACCACCAGCTCGTCCAGCCGCTCCAGCACATAGGCGAGCGAGTCCGGCTCCCGGCAGCGCCAGGTCGGCACATTGTGCAGGATCGGATCGCGCCCGGTGAAGAAGCGGACGATCTCCGGCATATAGCTGTAGATCGCCTTGTCGTCGGCGATTCCGGTGCCGATGGCGTTGGCGACCGTCAGATTGCCGGCGTGCACCGCCTGCACCAGCCCCGGCACCCCCAGCGCCGAGTCCGGGCGGAACTGCAGCGGGTCGAGGAAATCATCGTCCACCCGCCGGTAGAGCACGTCCACCCGCTTCGGCCCCTCGGTGGTGCGCATGAAGAGGATGTCGCCATGGACGAAGAGGTCCGAGCCCTCCACCAGCTCCACCCCCAGCTTGTCGGCGAGGAAGCTGTGCTCGTAATAAGCGCTGTTGTGGATGCCCGGCGTCAGCAGCGCGAGGCAAGGCTCCTGCCCGCAACTGGCTGGCGCCACCGAGGTCAGCGTTTCCAGCAGCGTTTCCGGATAGGTTTCCACCGGCCGCAGCCCGCCGGCCTCGGAAACGGCGTGGATCAGCTCCGGCACCAGCCGCAGCATCACCTCGCGGTTCTCCAGCATGTAGGAGACGCCGGACGGGGTGCGGGCGTTGTCCTCCAGCACGAAGAATTCGCTCGGCCCGGTCCGCACCAGGTCGATCCCGGCGATCTGCACCCAGATGTCGGCGGCCGGCCGATAGCCCACCTGCGGCAGGCAATATTGCGGGTTCAGCAGCACCAGCTCCTCGGGCACCACCCCGGCCCGGAGGCATTCGCGCGGGCCATAGACGTCCGCCAGGAACAGGTTCAGCGCTTCCACCCGCTGCTTCAGCCCTTCCTCCAGCATCGCCCATTCGCTGCCGGCGATCACCCGGGGCACGATGTCGAAGGGGATCAGCCGCTCGCCGGCGTCCGGGTCGCCATAGACGGCGAAGGTGATGCCGATGCGGCGGAAGAACAGCTCCGCCTGCCGGCGGCGGGTTTCCAGCAGATCGGGGGGGGCGGCGCGCAGCCATCTCTCGACTTCGGCGTAAGCTTCGCGGACCTGCGGCGCATCCGCGCCGCCAAAGAGCGGCCCTGCCCCTTCCGCCGAAGGGTAAGGCCCGAAGCCATAGGTTTCATCGAAGGCGCGTGCGGCCACCTGACCCCCTTTGCCGGCCGGGCGCCCGTCGCCCGGCCCTTGGGGAACATATTGTGCGCCGCACAACCGCCGCGCAACCGGAAAATTGCAGATGCGTTACCGATCGCAGACCAAATGACGATCGTTACCGATCGTCCATGCGCGACGAAGACTCCCGCCCGCGCGCCTGCCGACCACCGGCCCCCGCGTCGCCGCGCGGCGATTCCGCCCGCGGGGCCTGCGCCCGCGCCGGCGGCCGATCGGGCCGGGGCGGCC
>NZ_JAKLSQ010000019.1 GCF_022014495.1 Sandaracinobacteroides sayramensis | reverse complement strand
GGCGGCGGCGGGCGCGGCCGCTGCGGGCGCCGCCGCGACCGGGGCGGGGGCGGCGGCCACTACGCCGCCAAGCTGGCGGGCGACGCGGATGGCGCGGTCGCCGTCCTGCACTTCGATTTCGGAGAGGTTGGTATCGTCCAGCAGGGCGGCGAGCTGGCGGACCAGCTCCAGCTCTACCCGCATCTTGTCGGCTTCCGCCTTGGGAGCAGCCATTCCTTGTCCTTCTTATGTTCGGTGATTTAGCGCGCGCTTTGCCGCATTGCGGCGGCCGCGTCCAGCGCGAGCGCATAGCCCCGGGCGCCGAAACCCTGGATGACGCCCGCCGCCACCGGGGATATGTGGCTGATGTGGCGGAAGGATTCGCGCGCGGCGGGGTTGGAGAGATGCACTTCGATGACCGGCACGGCGATCGACCTGATCGCGTCGCGCAGCGCCACCGAGGTGTGGGTGTAGGCGCCGGCGTTCAGGATCACGGCGGTGATGTTGGTGGCGCCGGCCTCGTGCAGCCAGTCGATCAGATGGCCTTCGTGGTTGGACTGGCGCAGATCGACGATGAGGCCGAGGCGGTCGCCCTGTTCCGTCAGCGCTTGCGCTATGTCGTCGAGCGTGGTGGCGCCATAGACCTCCGGCTCGCGGGTGCCGAGGAGGTTCAGATTGGGGCCGTTCAGCACCATCACGATGTTGCGGGTTTCTGCTGGCAAAACATCCCTCCGGTTGAGCCTTGCGTTCGGGGGCTTATAGAGGCTTCCATGCAAATCGCCATCATGTTGAACGGAGAGCGGCGCGAGACGCCGCAGGGAACCACGGTCGCGGCGCTGGTGGAGGCGCTGGAACTGGCGAAGGGGCGGGTGGCGGTGGAGCGCAACCGCGAGATCGTGCCGATGAGCCTGTGGGGGGATGTGGTGCTGGAAGAAGGGGACAGTCTGGAAGTGGTGCATTTCGTGGGCGGCGGTGAGGACGACGGCTGGACGGTGGCGGGGCGGACCTTCCGTTCCCGGCTGATCGTGGGGACGGGCAAGTATAAGGATTATGCGCAGAATGCCGCTGCGGCCGAGGCGGCCGGCGCCGAGATCGTGACGGTGGCGGTGCGGCGGGTGAACCTGACGGACAGGTCCCAGCCGCTGCTGACGGATTATGTGAAGCCGGACCGCTTCACCTATCTGCCGAACACCGCCGGCTGCTTCACCGCCGACGACGCGCTGCGGACGTTGCGGCTGGCGCGGGAGGCGGGCGGCTGGACGCTGGTGAAGCTGGAAGTGCTGGCCGACCCGAAGACGCTGTTCCCCGACGTGATCGAGACCATCCGCGCGACCGAGGTGCTGGTGAAGGAGGGGTTCGACGTGATGGTCTACACCTCCGACGATCCGGTGGTGGCGAAGCGGCTGGAGGAGGCTGGGGCGGCGGCCATCATGCCGCTGGGGGCGCCGATCGGCTCCGGGCTGGGTATCCAGAACCGGGTGAACATCCGGCTGATCGTGGAGGCGGCTAGAGTGCCGGTTCTGGTGGACGCGGGCGTCGGCACGGCGAGCGACGCGGCGATCGCCATGGAGCTGGGCTGCGACGGGGTGCTGATGAACACCGCAATCGCCGAGGCCAAAGACCCGGTGCGGATGGCGCGGGCGATGAAGGCGGCGGTGGAAGCCGGGCGCGACGCCTATCTGGCCGGGCGGATGGGGGTGCGGCGTTACGCCGACCCGTCGAGCCCGCTGGCCGGGCTGATCTAGGCTTCGGCGATGTCGCTTCACACCTGGTGGCTGTTCGTGGTCGCCGTGTTCCTGCTTTCGGGCACGCCCGGGCCGAACATGCTGCATATCCTTTCGCGCAGTGTCGATCTGGGGGTGCGGCGGGCGGTGTTCGCGATGGCGGGGTGTCTGGCGGCGGTGACGCTGGTGCTGGTCACCTCGGCGGCGGGGCTGACCGCGCTGCTGCTGGCGGTGCCCGGCGCCTTCGAGGTGCTGCGCTATCTGGGCGTCGGCTATCTCGTCTATCTGGGGGTGAAGGCGTGGCGGGCGGAGGTGGAGCCGGTCTATACCGAGGAGGGCGCCTTCCTGCCGCCCGAGGTGTCGGCGGCGCGGCTGTTCCGGGCCGGGTTCGCCATCGGCATCAGCAACCCGAAGCTGCTGCTGTTCGCCGCCGCCTTCCTGCCGCAGTTCGTGAATCCGCGGATGTCCGAGGCGCCGCAGTTCGCGATACTGGTGGCGACCTTCGCGGCGCTGGAGTGCTTCTGGTACTTCGTCTACGCGCTGGGCGGCCGGTCCCTCGCGCGGCACCTGCGCCGGCCGCCGGTGAAGCGCTGGTTCAACCGGCTGACCGGCGGAATCTTCATCGGCTTCGGACTGGCGCTGCTGAAAGCGAAGCCGACGGGGTGACGGTGGCGCTGGGCCGGGCTGGCGAGCGGATTGGCGGGTGGCCCGCGCCGCTGTGAGGAGCGGAGCGGGCCTGCTTGTTCGACGGAAGGGAGCGGCCCGGGTCAGGCGATGATCTGCGCCGGCTTGCGCCGCCGCAGGGCGCCGCCGACGAAGCCGAAGCCGGCGATCAGCATTGCCCAGGTGGCGGGTTCGGGGACGCCGCCGGGCGTGGGGTCGACAGATGTTGTGCCGGCCACATCCAGGATGATCCTGGCGCCCCGGCTGCCGACCAGGCCGGCGACATCGAAGTGAATGCTTTCAGCGGAAAAGCCGAAGGAAACGGGCGCCAGCGTGCTGGCCGCATTCACCGTGACGCCCTTGATCGGGCTTGCGCCCGAGAAGGCCAGCAGGAAGCCGTTGAAAGGCGCATTGCCATAGGTGGCGGATGTGAGGGCTTCGAAAATCACCTGCGTGTCGGTGACATCGATCTGGAAGTTCGGGCTGTTGAGTGAGCCCTGCGGAAATTCGATATCCGCCCCCACCACCAGCGGTCCCGATTGGGACCAGATGGTTTCGAGCGTGGGATACCGAAGGCTGGCCGTTACTTCGCTGCCAAGCAATGTCGCAGCGGCCGCCGGGCTGGAGGCGATGGCAGCGGTGGACAGCAACGCTGCCGCAATGATCCTGTTCATGGTCTTTCCCCTGTTTAGAATAGCCTGTTGCGTGGAAATCCTGGGGTCAGGCCGGCACGGCCCTGCGGCGGCGCATTGCCGAGCCGACGAGGCCGAAGCCGGCGATCAGCATCGCCCAGGCGGCGGGTTCGGGGACGCCGCCGGGGGTGCCGGGCACGACAGGATCGCCGATCACCACATTGTCGAATTGCAAGGAATAATTGCTCCACTCGCGCGTATTCGCGACACTGAAGGACAGAAGTCCGGCACGATTGAAGGTGAATGTCTGAAGCTCGCGGAGGTGGTCGAGATACACCGTTTCCGAGGTCCAGCCATCGACTGTATTGAAAAACAGGGTGGCGCCGATTGTAATATCTCCAGTGTTGAAAGCATCCGCAAGATCTATCGAAACGAGCTCGAAAGTGCTACCGTCAATCTTGCTTACAGTCACCATCGTATTAGTATTGGCAATTCGAAGAGTCTGCCCCTTAGGATCTGCATTAGGATGTTCACCTTGTCGAAGGATTCTATACGAATGAAGATTGTATGGAGGATTGCCTCCCCAGGCTGGACCTGCAACGAAGCGAAAGCCATCTATAGTCGGCCCGGTGTCCGTGTAATAATGTCCCGGCGTCGCATCGTCGAACGTGATCACCGCCGCCGCGGCGGGCGTGGCGAAAGTGGCGGCGCAGGCCGCAAGCAATGCAATTCTGACAATCTGCATGATATTCCCCTGTTGCTTGAAAGATGGACAACAAGAACGGCCGAGCCGATGTGATCGGCTCGGGTTTCGTTCTACAAGGCTTGCGAAACCGCCTCGCGCCGGCGGCGCATCGCGGAGCCGACGAGGCCGAAGCCGGCGATCAGCATCGCCCAGGTGGCCGGCTCGGGCACGCCGCCGGGCGTTCCCGGCACGACTGGGTCTCCGATCACGACATTGTCGAACTGAATCCGGTTCCACACCGTATGAAAGCTGAACGATAGCAGACCCTGACGGTTGGCGGTGAAAGTCTGTAGCCCGGGCGTGCCGTCTATCGTCACAACTTCTTCGCTGAAGCCTTCAGCCGTATTGAATCGGAAATAGACCAACTCGGCTCCCGCAGCCGAACCCCGGTTCCAACTATCGGCCAGACCGATCGAGACAAAATCGAACGCACCGCCGCCGATTTTCGTTACCGTCACAGCGGTTCCATGCCGCCCCTGGGTAACGGTCAGCCCCTCGGGGTCTGCGTTATAGCCATGACCAAGCGGGTTGATGTAAAAAGAGATATCCACTTCGTTGAAGCCGGGTGCGCCCCCAAGGCTGAAATGAAAGCCGTCCACGGCCAGTTCCCTGCCCTTGTTCCCGGGCGAAAGCTCATCGAAAGTGATGGTCAAGGCCGCCGCCGGGCTGGCGACGGCTGCTGTGGACAGCAAGGCTGCCCCGATGATCCTGATCATGTCTAAAATTCCCCTGTTGAAAAAAGACGTGCATCCCGCCTGCAAGCCCATGCCGGGCGGTGCGCCGATTCTGCCCGATGGCGCGAAAGCCTGTCATCATCAGGGCTGATGATGACGGCCGGCCGCGGCTGCGGGATTGGGGGCATATGGATCGGGGCGATCTGTTCGAGCATATCTATGCCGCCGTGGAGGACGATGCGGCGCTGGAGGCGTTGCCGCAGCGGTTCGCCGATCTCGTCGGCTGCCGTTCGGCGACGCTCATCCACGTCACCGCCGACGGCGCGCTGCGCAGCTTCCTTTCCAACTATTGGCCGGAAGAGATTCTGGGGCCTTATGTCGAGGGCGGATACGACCGCGAAGACCCCTGGGTGCCGGCGGCGACCGCGCCCGGGGCGCTGAACCGCATCCAGGCGCTGGACGCGCTGGTGCCGCCCGAGCGGGTGGTGAACAGCCGCTTCGGGGATTTCCACCGCGCGCGCGGCGACGACACCGCCCGCGCCGTCGGCGGGCGGATCCTGCTGGATGACGGGATGGTCGGCCTCGCGGCGCAGGCCGGCTTGCGGGCGCCGCCGTTCGAGGCGCAGCATGTCGCGCGGCTGCAGCCGCTGGTGCCGCACATCCGCCGCCTCTACGACCTGCGCCAGCGCCTTGCGGTAAGGGAAGGGCCGGCGCGGGCGGAGGCGCTGGCCGCCGAGGGGCTGATCGACGGGATGACCTGCGGCGTGATCCTAGCCGCTGCCAACGGGCGCATCCTCTTCCTGAACCGCACCGCCCGGCGCATGCTGGAGCGGAGCGGCGGCCTGCGCGTCACCGCCGGAATCCTCTGGGCGCCCGAAGCCGGGCCGCGGCTGGCGCGGGCGATGGCACTGGCCGCCGCGCGGCGCGGCGACGCCTTCGACGCGCTGGAAATCCGCGGCGGGGATGATATCGCCTGGCGCCTGTGCGTCTGCCCCTGGACGCTGGAAGGGCGAAGCTGCGCGCTCGTCACCATCGACGAGCCGCGCGCCGGCGCGCCGGGCGCCGCGCGTCTGGCCGGGCGGCTGCATGGCCTGACGGCGGCCGAGACCGCGATCCTCGACGCGCTGCTGGCCGGGCTGTCACCCGAGGAGACGGCGCGGCGGCGCGAGGTGTCGATCGCCACCGTCCGCACGCAGGTGCAGCAACTGCTGCGCAAGACGGGGACGAGCCGGATCGGCGAAATGCTGGCGCAGGTGGGACGCCTGCCGGCGCTCGGCCGGTTCGAGGAACCGGACGGGCGCTGAAGGGCGGCGCGGCTTATTCGGCAGCTTCGGCGTGGGCGCTGAGCGGGTTCTGGGGCGCGCTCTGGAGCGGCAGGTCCCCGAGCGCCAGGTCCTGGAGGCCGAGCCGCTCGAACAGGGCCTGGTCGGCGTTGGCGCCGGAATTGCCCGTGGTCAGCAGCTTGTCGCCGGTGAAGAGGCTGTTGGCGCCGGCGAGGAAGCAGAGGGCCTGGGTGCTGGCCGACATGCTCTCGCGGCCGGCCGACAGGCGGACCATCGACGCCGGCATGACGATGCGGGCGACGGCGACGGTGCGGACGAACTCGATCTCGTCGATCTCGCCGAGCGGCGTGCCGCGCAGCATGTCGCCCAAGGGGGTGCCGGCGACGGGGACGAGCTGGTTGATGGGAACCGATTCCGGGTGGGCGGGGAGCGTCGCCAGCGCATGCAGGAAGCCGATCCGGTCTTCGCGCGTCTCGCCCATGCCGACGATGCCGCCGCAGCAGACGGAAATGCCCGCCGAGCGGACATGCGCCAGCGTGTCCAGCCGGTCGTCGTAGCTGCGGGTGGTGACGACCCGGTCATAATATTCCGGCGAGGTGTCGAGATTGTGGTTGTAGTAATCGAGGCCGGCGTCGGCCAGACGGTCGGCCTGGTCCGGCGTCAGCATTCCGAGAGTCATGCAGGTTTCGAGGCCCAGCGCCTTCACTTCCCGCACCATGTCGAGGAGGGCGGGCATGTCGCGGTCCTTGGGCGAGCGCCAGGCGGCGCCCATGCAGAAGCGGCTGGAGCCGCCGTCGCGCGCGGCCTTCGCCGCTTCCAGCACTTGCGCGACGCCGGCGAGCTTGTCGGCCTTCAGCCCGGTTTCGTGCGCGGCGGACTGGCTGCAATAGCCGCAATTCTCGGCGCAGCCGCCGGTCTTGATCGAAAGCAGGGTGGAGCGCTGCACGCGGTTGGCGTCGAAACGGGCGCGGTGCACCTGCTGCGCCTGCCAGAGCAGGTCGTTGAAGGGCAGATCGAACAGCGCGGCGATTTCGGCCCGGGTCCAGTCGGTGCGGATATCCGGGGTCGGACGGTTCGTCATGCGCGCTTCTCCTGCTTTTCGGCAACCTGTGCTGCAACTGCACATGGGGTGGAGGCGGGTCAAGTGTTGGCGGCGGGGGTGGGGAGGGCAAAGCTGGACCCCGGGTCAAGCCCGGGGTGACGGGGTGGGGGAGTGGGGGGGCCTTCGTCTGGCGCGGGGTGACGAGCCTGGGGGGGTTATTGCAGCATGTGCTCGCCGTTCTCCCCGTTGGCGAAGCGCATCAGCGTGGTGAGCGTGCTGGTGCGCTGGGCCAGAGTCGGCGCTTCCAGCAGGGCCTGGCGCTCGGCCGGGGTGAAGGGGCAGACGGCGGCGAGCGTGTTGACGAGGCTTTCGTCGTCGGCGGAGCGCACCGCCTCCCAGTCGGCGGAGAGGTCCTGGGTTTCGAGATAGGCCTTCAGCGCGAATTCGAGATCGGCGCGGCTGGCGGCGGCCAGCGGCTGCGCCGGGCTCCAGTCGGCGGAGAAGGGGGCGTAATCGGCTTGCGCCTGCCGGTAGGCGGTGGGGGCGGCGAGCTCGTTCACCAGCCGGAAGCGGGCGAGGCCGGTCAGCGTGATGAGGAAGCGCCCGTCGCCGGTTTCGCTATATTGGGTGATGCGGCCGATGGAGCCGACGCCATAGAGCGGCGGGCGATCCTCCGCCCCGCCGGTGTCGGAGGGGAGGCGCGGCTGGATCATCGCCAGCATCTGGTCGCTGGCCATCGCGTCCGTCACCATGGCGAGGTAGCGCGGCTCGAAGATATTGAGCGGCATGATGGCGCGCGGCAGCAGGATCGCCCCCTCCAGCGGGAACAGCCGGACGGTCGCGGGAAGGTCCGCGAGGCTGCCGGGGGGATGGAGGGCCATGCGGCGGGTCTGCCGGGGCTTCAGGCGAACAGGATCTGCGAGAGCCGGCGGCGGGTGGCGATCGACCAGGGGTCGGAAAAGCCCTGCGCCTCGATCAGCTTCAGCAGATGCGCGCGGGCGGCGCCTTCGTTCCACTCGCGGTCGGCCTGGATCGCGGCCAGCAACTGGTCGGCGGCTTCGTCGCGGCGGCCGGCGGCGAAGAGGGCGTTGGCGAGGTCGATCCGCGCCTGATGGTCGGCCGGGTCGGCGGCGATTCGCGCTTCCAGCGCTTCCAGTTCGCCGGCGGGCGCGGCGGATTTCGCGAGATCGAGGGCGGCGCGGGCCTGATGCACGGCCTGGTCCTTCGAATCGGCGGGGAGGGCGGCGAGCGCGGCTTCGGCGGCCTCGATCTGGTCGAGGGCGAGCAGGGCGCGGGCGTAGCCGGCGACGATGTCCTCCCGCTCGGGCGCCTGTTCGGCGAGGGCGGCGAAGGCGTTGGCGGCTTCGGCGGCCTCGCCCTCGGCCAGGATGGCGTTGGCGGCTTCCACCAGCGCGTCGAGCGAGACTTCCTCTTCCGTCGGCGGCAGGACGGCGACGAGGCGCTCGATGAAGGCCTTGATCTCGCGTTCGGACTTGGCGCCGACGAAGCCGTCCACCGGCTGGCCGCCGAGGAAGGCGTAGACGGTGGGGACGGACTGGATGCGGAACTGCTCGGCGATCATCCGCTGCTGGTCGATGTCGATCACCACCTGTTTCGTGCGGCCCTGCCCGGCCTCGGCCACGGCCTTGTCGATCAGCGGCGCGAGCTGCTTGCAGGGGCCGCACCATTCGGCGGTGAAGCGCACCAGCACCAGTTGCGTAAGCGAGGCTTCGAGCACGTCGCGGCGGAAGGCGTCGACGAAGGCGCGGTCTTCCGGGGACATTCCGCCGAGGGGGGAGAGGGTGGCCAAGTTTCTGCTCCGCTTCTTGAGTTCAGGCTTTCGCATATGGGCGTGCATTATTGCAGATGGAAGGGCTTGCATGCGGCGCGATGCCCCGCTAAAGCCGCGCCTCACCCCGGCGGGACCGCTGTTCGAAGCGGCCCCGGCCAGATGACCAGGACGCGGGCGTAGCTCAGGGGTAGAGCGCAACCTTGCCAAGGTTGAAGTCGAGGGTTCGAATCCCTTCGCCCGCTCCATCTTTCCGGACGACCTTCGCGAACGGCAGCCCGCCGGCGGCAGGCGTTACCTGCCGATGCTGTAGCGGCCCTGGCCCGGCGCGGCGCCTGGAATGAAGCTGCAGCCCTTGATGCCCTGGCAATGGGTGCGGGTCTCTATGTCCTTGCCGACGCCCTGCAGCGTCTGCATCAGGCCATTTTGCGCCTGCACCATTTCACCGAAGACGCGCATCGTGGTGATGTCCACCAGGCTGGCGAAGACCAGCGCCTGCTCGGCCGGGGTGGCGTTGCGCACCTGGTCGGTGAAATTGGCCGGCAGGCCCTGCAGATGCTCGGTCACCCCCACCGCATACAGCATCTTCATCACCCCGCCCCAGCGGCGGTAGTCGCTGCCGGGCATCAGATACAGCTCGGTGGCGTAAAGGCCGCTTTTCTTCCCCATGCCGGTGACGGCGAACAAGGACATGGGAACGCCGGCGATCACCGTGCTGCCGGCCGTGGCCCACCCCTTGGCCTTCGGCCGGCTGAGGACGGCATAAGTCTCGATCTCGCGCGTGGCGACATGGCTGGCGGAGGCGACGCCGGCGCGTTTCAGCGCCGCGTCGAAGGCCTTGCGCGGGTCCACCGGCTGCGGGCCGAACTCCAGCTTCAGATAGCGCGGCGAAGCCGGGTCCGCCGGGCGGGCGGACCAGTCGAACGGGCCGTTGCGCGTCCAGCCGACGAATTCGCCTTCGCCGCCGGGATTGCGGCGGATCTGGAAGGAAGGATAGGATTCGCGCGCCGCCGGCGCGGGCTGGGCGGGGACGGCCATCACCAGCGCGGCCAAGACGAACAGCGCGCGCAGGGGCTTTCGATTGGGCATCCTTTTCCGATCGCTCGCGGCTATGATTTTGCGTTGTCGAAACTGCTGCTCCACCATGTCATCCTGATGAAAGGGCGCGCGCTTTGCCGCCCGAAGCCGGCGTCCGGCCGCACCGGCGGCGGATGGGAAGGCCAGAGGGGAGGGAGGACGGCATGGAAATCCGCGCGGCGGTTCTGGGGCAATGTGGCGGGCATCGGCGGCCCTATGGCGCGGGCGAGCCGCTTGCGCTGAAGGCCCTGGAGCTGGACCCGCCGAAGCCGGGCGAGCTGCTGGTGCGGATCGATGCCGCCGGGCTTTGCCATTCCGACCTTTCCGTCATCAACGGCGACCGGCCGCGCCCCATGCCCATGGCGCTGGGGCATGAGGCGAGCGCCACCGTGCTGGCGCTGGGGAGCGCCGACGAGCGGCAGTTCGCCGTGGGCGACCGGGTGGTGCTGGTGTTCCTGCCGGCCTGCGGCGAATGCGTGCCCTGCCTTTCGGGCGAGGGCTATCTCTGCGCCGATGGCGCGGCGGCGAATGGCGAGGGGCGGTTGCTGCAAGGCGGCGTGCGGCTGCACGATGCGGGCGCGCCGGTGAAGCACCATCTGGGGGTTTCGGCCTTCGCCAGCCATGCGGTGGTGGACAGGCGCTCCGCCGTGAAGGTGGACGCCGATGTTCCGCCGGAAATCGCCGCGCTGTTCGGCTGCGCGGTGCTGACAGGGGTTGGCGCGGTGCTGAACACCGCCGGGGTGAAGGCGGGGGAGTCGCTGATCGTCTATGGGCTGGGGGGCGTCGGCCTGTCGGCGCTGCTGGGGGCTTTGGCGGCGGGCGCGCAGCCGGTGATGGCGGTGGACCCCTCGCCGGAGAAGCGGGCGCTGGCGCTGGAACTGGGCGCGGCGCAGGCGGTTGCGCCCGGGGAGGCCGCCGGCCTGCCCAGGGCGGATGTGGTGATCGAGACGGTGGGGCGCGCGGCGGTGCTGGCGGACGCCTATGCCGCCGCCCGGCGCGGCGGACGGGTGGTGACGGTGGGGCTGCCCAATCCGGCGGAGATGTTGAGCATCCCGGCGGTCTCGCTGGTGGCGGACGCCAAGACGCTGATGGGGAGCTATATGGGCTCGTCGATCCCGGCGCGGGACATTCCGCGCTATCTGGCGCTGTGGAAGGCGGGGCGGCTGCCGGTGGAGCGGCTGCTGACGTCGGTGAGCCCGCTGTCGCGGATCAACGCGCTGATGGACGAATTGGCGGACGGGCGGGCGGTGCGGCAGATCGTCGTGCCGGATTGAGGGGGAGAATTCCGATCCGCCCGCGGAGGGCGGGTTTTCGGAAAAACGGATGTCCGGCCCCTGATTTCGCGGGCGCCATGTCACATTCGGACCGGCTTGCCTGTCATCCCCTTTGCAACCCCAATTCGCAGGAGATGATGATGGCCAGTTCGAAAACCGCAGCGATCGACCCGCAAGCCAAGTGGCTGACCTTGATCAACGTCTATGAGGTCGAGCCCGACAGGCAGGCCGATCTCGCCAGGGCCCTGTCGGAATCCACCGAAAGCCGCATCAGGCATCAGCCCGGTTTCATATCTGTCAGCATTCACAGCAGTCTCGACGGCAAGAAGGTCGTGAACTACGCGCAATGGGCATCCAGGGCGCATTTCGAGGACTTCCTGAAGAAGCCGGAAACGCAGGCGCAATTGAAGCAGTTCGCCGGCCTTGCGAAATCGGTTTCCCCGGGCCTCTATCGCGTCGACGCCGTTCACGCGGACCAGTGAGGGGCGGCAAGGTCTCAACCGAATGCGCGACATCGCCGACGCTGCGTCATTCCACGAAATTCGCCCCCGCCTCATCCGGCTTGCCTATCGGATGCTGGGCTCGGTGACGGATGCCGAGGATATCGTTCAGGAGGCCTGTCTGCGCTGGCTGGCGTCCGACCGCGAGGCGGTGCGCCAGCCGGCGGCGCTGCTGCGCACCATCGTCACCCGCCTCTGCCTGAACGAGCTGAAATCCGCGCGCCGGAAGCGGGAAACCTATATCGGCCCGTGGTTGCCGGACCCCATCCTGGATGCGGCGGAGCCAGACTCGATCGACGATATCACGCTTCCGCTGATGCTGGCGCTGGAGCGCCTTTCGCCGTTGGAGCGGGCGGCCTTTCTGCTGCACGATGTTTTCGGCATGGGGTTCGCGGATGTCGCCGGCGCGCTGGACCGGGATCCCTCGGCCTGCCGCAAGCTGGCCAGCCGGGCGCGTGAGCATGTCCGCGCGGCACGTCCGCGCTTTCCGGTGACGAAGGAACATGGGCAGGAGATCGCCGCCGCCTTCTTCGCCGCCTCGCGCAGCGGCGAAATGGAGAAGCTGCGCCTGCTTCTGGCCGACGATGTGACCGCGAGCACGGACGGCGGCGGCAGGGTGCCGGCCTCGCCACGCCCGCTGGTCGGGGTCGCCGAGGTGGTGGCGCGCCATGCCCGACTCGCGCGCGACTTCGAGCAGGCGCCGTCGCTTCTGATAGGCTATGCCGTGATCGACGGGCTGCCCGGATTCATTTCCATCGAGGGCGGCGGGATCGTGCAGACGACCGCCCTGCAGGTCGAGGGGGGCAAGATCGCCGCGATCTACATCATGCGAAATCCGGAGAAGTTGCGGCATCTGGATCTTGCGTCGTTGAGCCGGGGCCGGGCGGGATCGGGTTTTTCAGCTTGAGTGGCGGATTGTCGGGGCGGTTCTTGCGGGACGCCCTAACTCCAGCTCCTGCGTTCAAGGGGGTTACGCCTTCAGGCGGGTCAGGGCTTCTTCGCGGCCGATGAGCGGCAGGAGGGCGGCCATGTCCGGGCCGTGGGGCTGGGCGGTGAGCGCCAGGCGCAGCGGCATGAACAGGGATTTACCCTTGCGGCCGGTCTTTGCTTTCAGCGCCTCGGTGAGGTCGGCCCAGGCGGTGGGGCCGAAGGGTTGGGATTCGAGGACGGCGGCGGCTTCGTGGAGGAAAGCCTTGTCTTCTTCCGGCTGGGCGGGGGCTTCGATGGGGCCAGTTATCACCGCCTTCCACTGCTCGGCCTCGGCGACGCTGGCGATGTTGCCGCGCACGGCGTTCCATTCGGCTTCGCTCAGGCGGGTGCGGCCGGCGATGGCCGCGTGCGCCGTCTGGTGCAGGATGCTGGCGTTCAGGCGCTCCAGCTCCGCCTCGTCGAAGCGGGCGGCGGCGCGGCCGAGGTTGCCGATGTCGAAGGTTGCGAGGAGCGGCGCGTCGGAGGTGACCGGCTCCACCGGCAGCGAGGTGCCGAGGCGGGCAAGAAGCGCCTTCACCGCGATCGGCTCGATCCCGCGCGCGCGGAAGTCGGCGACGCCGATCGAGCCGAGGCGCTTGGAAAGCGCCCCCTCGGCCCCGGTCAGCAGCGCGGCGTGGCCGAAGAGCGGGGCCGGCGCCCCCATGGCCGCGAACATCTGCAACTGGATGCCGGTGTTCGTCACATGGTCCTCGCCGCGCACGACATGGGTGATGCGCATGTCCACATCGTCAATGACGCTGGGGAGCATGTAGAGCCAGCTTCCGTCGGCGCGGCGGATCACCGGGTCGGACAGCGAGGCCGGGTCTATGTGGCTGGGGCCGCGCACGAGGTCGGTCCATTCGCGCGGCAGCGCCGGGTCCAGCCGGAAGCGCCAGTGGGGCTTGCGGCCTTCGGCTTCGAAACGGGCGTGGTCTTCGTTGGTGAGCGCCAGCGCGGCGCGGTCGTAGACGGGCGGCAGGCCGCGGCCGAGCAGCACCTTGCGCTTCAGTTCCAGCTCTTCGGGCGTTTCATAGGCGCGGTAGACGTGGCCGGCGGCGGCGAGCTGGTCCAGAACCTCTTCGTAGCGCGCCATGCGGGCGGACTGCTTTTCCTCCGTGTCGGGGTCCATGCCGAGCCAGGCCAGGTCTTCGCGGATCGACTGGGCATATTCCTCGGTCGAGCGGGCGGTGTCGGTGTCGTCGAGGCGGAGCAGGAAGCGGCCGCCGGCCTGCCGGGCCAGAAGCCAGTTCAGAAGCGCGGTGCGGACATTGCCGACGTGAAGCCGGCCAGTTGGGGAGGGCGCGAAGCGGGTGACGATCATGGGGCCGCGATAGTCCTGTCGGCGGGTGGACGCAATTGCCGGTGGGTTGGCGGTAGCGACGTTGCGGTTGAGGGGGCTCTGCCCCCTCAAGCTCCCCCGGCCCCACCCCATGAACAAGTTCATGGGGACCCCGGGACAGGGAGCCGTGCTTCCTGCACCCCCGATTCGACATGAGATGCGGCGAGGCCGCGCGGATGGTTGAGTTTACTGCCTGCGGCGCTGATTGGGGGGGCTGCTGCTGCTTCCACCCGTCACCCCGGGCTTGACCCGGGGACCAGCTTCCTCGCGCGCCGGCGTTGGCGGGTCATCTTCGAGTGGTGGGGCAAACAGCTGGACCCCGGGTCAAGCCCGGGGTGAAGAGGGGTGGAGCGCCGCAGGCAATTGGCTGCATTCCTGTGCACGACCTGGCCGGTTTCGCGCTGACGCGGGAAAAGAGGGTGCAGGGAAATCATTTCCCTGCTGGGTCCAGGGCGAAGCCCTGGCCGCCGGAGGCTGCCCAAGCTGGACGGTGGACGCCCCCACCCCAACCCCTCCCCTGACAGGGGAGGGGCTTTTTTCCCCATCAGCGGCTTTGGAACTTGGTGCCTTTGGGGACTTCGACGGGCGTGAACTTGCCGAGCGTGCAGGAGCCGAAGCTGGTGCGCGTCATGGTGTCGACGAGGTCGAAGCTGTCCATCTCGCAATATTGGCTGCCGCTCGTCTGGTTGCGGAAGACGAGGACGCGGTCGTCGCGCAGCCCCGGGCAGGAGGAGCGCAGGTCGTTGCGATACCATCTGTTCGCGCTTTCGCGGAACATCAGCGCGTCGGAGCCGGCCTTCACCGTGCTGACGCCGTTGCTGGGGATGCAGTTGCGCGGCTCGCCGGTGGCTTTCAGCGTGGCGGGGTCGGTGGGCGGGGTCTTGTCCTTCGCGGTGGCGGCGGTGGCGCCGAGCGCGAGCCCGGCGGCGACCAGCGCGGCGGCGATGGCGCGCATGCGATCAGAATGCATCTTTTGCTCTCCTCCTGGCCCCCAGTTCCTCCGCCGATTGTGCGCGCACAAAGGGGTTGGTCGCAAGCTCTTGCGAAAGCGCGAAGGGCACGGTCGGGCGGTTTTTCGCGCGGGCGGCCTGAACCTCGGCATAACGCGCGGCGAGCGCGGCGTTTTCCGGCTCGACGGTGACGGCGAAGCGGGCGTTGGAAAGCGTGTATTCATGGGCGCAGCAGACGGTGGTTTCGCCGGGCAGGCGGGCGAGCTTGCCGAGGGCGCGGAACATGTCTTCGGGCGTGCCTTCGAACAGGCGGCCGCAGCCCATGGCGAACAGCGTGTCTCCGGGGAAGAGGATTTGCGCGGCGGGGAAGTGGAAGGCGATGTGGCCGGCGGTGTGCGCGCCGACGAACAGCACGTCGGCGCTGTGCGCGCCGAGCGTCACCTCGTCTCCCTCGTCCACGGCGCGGTCGAGGCCGGGAATCTTGTCGGCCTCGCGCGCGGGGCCGACGATGGCGCAGCCGGTCGCCTGCTTGACGGCGAGGTTGCCGCCCACATGGTCCGGGTGCCAGTGGGTGTTGAGGATGTGGCTGACCTCCAGCCCCTTTTCCGCCACCGCCGCCAGCACCGGCGCGGGGTCGCCCGGATCGACCACGGCGACCGTGCCGGGCGCATATTCGAACAGCCAGATGTAATTGTCCGCGAAGGCGGGGAGGCGGTGGAGGGCGGCGGGCATCACCAGCTGCCGATGTTCGGGGCCGAGGCCCAGGGTTCGGTGGGCGGCAGGCGCTCGCCCTTCTGCAGCAGTTCGACCGAGATGCCGTCGGGCGAGCGGACGAAGGCCATATGGCCGTCGCGCGGGGGGCGGTTGATTGTGACTCCGCCGTCGGCGAGGCGCTGGCAGGCGGCGTAGATGTCCTCCACCTCATAGGCGAGGTGGCCGAAGTTGCGGCCGCCTCCGTAGCCCTTCTCGTCCCAGTTGTGGGTGAGTTCGACCTGCGCCGATTCGTCGCCGGGGGCGGCGAGGAAGATGAGGGTGAAGCGCCCGGCCTCCACATCGTAGCGGCGGACTTCGTTCAGGCCCAACAGGTTGAAGAAGCGGATGGTTTCCACCGGATCGGAAACGCGGATCATGGTGTGGAGATATTTCATGCGGGCGGCCTTTGTTTAAGTTCGCGCCCTCATACCCTTGCGGCATGCCGACAATCCAGCCCGGCGTTCGGGCGACAGAAAAGCTGGACCCCGGGTCAAGCCCGGGGTGACGAGATGTGTGTGCCCGACACCCACGCATGCGCTTCCCGGCTTGACATGGAGGATGCAAAGCGCAGCATGGGCGCAGGCTCATATGGAAGGCTGACGCCGTGGCGGACTGGCAGAATAACAGGGTTTTCCCGGGCGCGCTGATCGGCCTGGGGCTGGCTCTGGCGGGGCTGTTCGTGGCGCAGGGGCTGGCTGGCGTGCGCAACGGCCCCTCGGTGGTGACGGTGCGCGGCGTTTCCGAGCGCGACGTGGTGGCGGACCTTGCCACCTGGACCATCGCGACGCAGGCCAATGGCTCCGATCTGGCGATCGTGCAGGGCAAGGCCGACGCCGATGCCGACGCCGTGCGCAAGTTCCTGAGCGCAAACGGCTTCACGGCCGAGGAGATCCAGCCGCGCGGCTCTTCGGTGAACCAGTATTTCGACAACAGCCGCGGGCAGCTGAACATCACCATCCGCCAGCGCTTCCTGGCGCGCACCACCAATATCGAGCGGATGCAGAAGGCGTTCGCCAATCAGGCGGAGATGATCCGGCAGGGCGTGGCGCTGGACAGCGACATGGGCGGGGTGAGCTACAGCTTCACGAAGCTGAACGACGTGAAGCCGGAGATGATCGCCGAGGCGACGAAAAGCGCGCGCGAGGCCGCCGGGCAGTTCGCGCGCGACAGTGACACCAGGGTGGGCGGGATCCGGCAGGCGACGCAGGGGCTGTTCTCCATCACCGGGCGCGACGGCGAGACGGGGATGGGAACGGACACGCCCTATCAGAAGGTGCGGGTGGTGACGACGGTGGAGTTCAAGCTGGACTGATCAGCGATGGGTGATCTCCTCCGACCAGGGCAGCGGCCAGCCGTCCCGCCAGAGGATGGCGCCATGGGCGGCGATCACCACCAGCAGGATGGCCGAGAGGATCATCACATAGTCCCACGGCAGGAAGCTCAGCCGGCCGATGCCGCGCCGGGCGTGCAGCCGCCCGGCGAGGATGAGGAGGGCCAGCATCAGGCCGCCGGCGACGAGGGTGAATGTCCAGCCCATGGCTTGCTTCTAGGAGCCAGGGCTTTATCTGGCGAGATGCCGTTTGGCGGAGGGAGAAGGCGAATGATGAGGCTTCGTATCGCAGCGCTTGTGGCCGTTGCCACGCCTTTGCTGGCCGTCGCCGTGCCGGCGCAGGCGGATGCAGGGACGGCGGCGCTTCTGGACAAGGCCATCGCCGGCAGCCATCGCAGCGAGGCGAACCGGGCGCGCGACGCATATCGCCACCCGAAGGAGACGCTGCTGTTCTTCGGCCTGAAGCCCGAGATGACGGTGGTGGAGATATCCCCCGGCGGCGGCTGGTATTCCGAGATCCTGGGGCCGGTGCTGAAGGACAAGGGGCGCTATGTCGCCGCCCATAACGACCCGGCCGGCTCCGCCGGGGCGCAGAAGTCCCGCGCGGCCTTCGTGGAGCGGGTGGAAGCGAACCCGGACGTGTTCGGCAAGCCTGTCGTCAGCAGCTTCGGCAAGGGGATCGAGGGCCATATCGCCGCCCCCGGTTCCGCCGACATGGTGCTGACCTTCCGCAACGTCCACAACTGGCGCGGGGCCGGTTTCGCCGAGGAGGCGTTCAAGGCCTTTTACGCGGCGCTGAAGCCCGGCGGCGTGCTGGGCGTGGTGGAGCATCGCCTGCCCGAGGGCCGGGCGGACGATGAGGCGAGCCTGCGATCGGGCTATGTGAAGCAGAGCGAGGTGATCCGGCTGGCGCAGGCCGCCGGCTTCAGGCTGGACAAGGCGAGCGAGGTGAACGCCAACCCGCGCGACACGGCCGACCATGAAAAGGGCGTCTGGACGCTGCCGCCCACCTATGCGCTGGGCGACACCGACCGGGCGAAATATGCGGCGATCGGCGAAAGCGACCGGATGACGCTGAGGTTCGTGAAGCCGGCGAAATGACGTTCGGGAGCTGGGGTTAAGCCGCGGTTCAAGGCGTGGGGCACAGGCGATTGGCATGCCGATCCCGCTTCGACCGGTGCCGTGCCCTCTGTCGAGTGCCGCCGCGGACCATGACTAGCCTGCTGTTGCGCCTGGCCGCCCTGGCGCTGGCGCCGGCCGCCTTCGCGCAGCCGGTTCCGGCGCAGGCGGGCACCGGGCAATTGGGCGTGGTGCCGGTGCGGCCGCAGCCCCCGGCCGAACAGGAGGACTGGGTGGCGACCCGTTCCAGCAGTTCGGGCTGCATCGATGTCGCGCGGATCGGCGGGGCGGTGGTGATCGATTCCCGCAATCTGGACGTGGTGATGCGCGGCGGACAGCGCTTCCGGCTGACGCTGGCGCAATCCTGCCCGCAGCTCAGCTATTATGGCGGCTTCTATTACAAGCCGACGCAGCCGGGGAAATTCTGCGCCGGGCGCGACCGGGTGATGGCGCGGGAGGGCGGGGCCTGCCGGGTGAGCCGCATTTCCGAGCTGAAGAAGGCGAAGCCCAGCCGCCGGTAACGGCCGCCGGCACCCTGTTGGCAGCTATGTTGCCGAAAAGTGACAGAGTGTAACCATCACTTCGGTTAGGGGGTATGGGCGCCTATGCGTCTGGACAAGCCCCTGGGCTGCTGATTGAATGCGGCTTGTCGGCCTGGGGAGGACCGACGGGATATCAGCAGCCGCCGCCAAGGTGGCCGGGCCGTTCTTCGGCCACCGTCAGCCTCGCCAGTCCCGCAGAAGCGGGAGCCTCGCAAGAAGGAGGCCGATAAGGGAGTAAAGGCCTTGGGAGAGGCCTAGGGGAGGTACAATATGAACGCATCGAAGCTGGCGATCCGCGCTGCGCTGATATCGGCTGTGTCTGTCCAGGGGCTGACGGGCTTCGCCGCCGCAGCCCAGACGGCGGGCGGCGAGAGCGGGGTGGAGGACATCATCGTGACGGCGCAGCGGCAGGCGCAGAGCCTGCAGGACGTGCCGATCGCGGTTTCCGCCTTCTCGTCCGAGGCGCTGCAGGAAAAGCAGATCAACAACGCCGCCCAGCTTCAGCTCAGCCTGCCGAACGTCACCTTCGCCAAGACCAATTTCACCGGATCGAGCTTCACCATCCGCGGCATCGGCGACCTCTGCGTCGGCGTGACCTGCGATGCGGCGACCGGAATCCACATGAACGACCTGCCGCTGTCCGCCAGCCGGATTTCCGAAGTCGAATATTTCGACATGGAGCGGATCGAGGTGCTGCGCGGGCCGCAGGGCACGCTGTTCGGCCGCAACGCCACTTCGGGTGTCGTCAACTTCGTGACCGCGAAGCCGCGGCTGGGCGAGTTCGGCGCCAGCGGCGAGGCCACCTACGGCAATTACAACGAGATCCGCTTGCAGGGGATGGTCAATGTCCCGCTCGGAGACCGGGTGGCGGCGCGCATCGCCGGCTTCTACCTGAACCGCGACGGCATGACCGAAAACCTCTACGACGACAGCCGGATCGACGGGCGGGACATGTATGCCCTGCGCGGCTCGCTGCTGTTCGAGCCCGGCGACGACACCAGCATCAGCCTGATGGGCTATTATTTCCGCGAGAAGGACGACCGGCTGCGCATCCAGAAGCAGATGTGCCAGCGCGACCCGACGGGCGTGCTCGGCTGTCTGCCCGGAAGCCGCCAGTTCGGAACCACCAACGGCAATTCCACCATCGCCTCCATCCTGTCGTCGCGCGAGCTGCTGCGCATCAACGGCGGGGCCGGGCTGGGCGCGGCGCTTTCCGCCCTAGGCCTGGGCAGCCTCTACGGCCCAGACGTGTTCGCGAACGTCACGCCGCTCACCGACCCGCGCCAGGTGAGCACCGACTACACGCCCAGATACTTCGCCGAGGAGATCATCCTGCAGGGCAAGATCGAGCATGACTTCGGCGCGGTCCGGGCCAAGCTCTCGGGCCAGTGGCAGAGCAGCAAGGTCGACAGCTCGCAGGATTACAACCTCTCCGTGCAGAATGGCGCCGGCTTCGCGACCGGCCTCGGCACGCTCGCGGCCTATGCCTCGGGCGCCTTCGGCCCGGCCTTGCAGCAGTTCGCCAATGTGCAGAAGATCCTCTCGAACGGCAATTACTGCACCTCGCTCGCCGAGCCGACCGGAACCGGCGCCTATGCCGGCCATTCGCTCTGCTCGGCCACGCCGCAGGATTTCGACCGTTCGAACCAGGACCAGACGGCCTGGACGGTGGAAGGCATCGTCTCCAGCCAGTTCGACGGCCCGTTCAACTTCCTGGTGGGGGCGATCTACAACAATGTCACGCTGACCGAGAACAGCTATTATGTGAATTCGTTCGGCCTCGACTATGCGAGCGGCGTGCTGGGCGTCGCCACCGCGATCGGCCAGCAGGCGGCCGGCAACACCGCCTTCCCGGCGACCTTCATGGCGACGCCCATGTATCGCAACAATTCCGACCATTTCACGCTGAAGTCCTGGGGCCTGTTCGGGGAGGCCTATTATGAGATCAACGATACGCTGAAGCTGACGGTCGGCCTGCGCTACAACGACGACCGGAAGTTCATCCGCGCCCGCAACACGCTTCTGAGCTTCCCGGCGCCCTTCGGCGTGGCGGACGCCTTCGATTCGCCCTTCGTCGGCAATTTCGATGCCGATCCGGGCCTGCCGGGAACCCAGCTCTGGCAGGAGCGCAGCGTGCATTTCAGCGAATTCACCGGCCGGGCCGTGGTCGACTGGAACATCACCGACGACAATATGGTCTATGCCTCCTATTCGCGGGGCTACAAGTCGGGCGGGATCAACCCGCCGCTGGCGCCGGTGTTCGAAGTGTCGGACAGCTTCGCGCCGGAATTCGTGGACGCCTTCGAGATCGGCTCGAAGAACCGCTTCATGGACGGCACGCTGCAACTGAACCTCACGGGTTTCTACTATAAATACAAGGGCCTGCAGCTCAGCCGCATCGTGGCGCGGACGTCGGTGAACGACAATGTGAACGCCAACATCTATGGGGTGGAAGCCGAGGCGATCGCCCGGCCCATTCCGCCGCTGGCGATGAACATCTCCTTCTCCTGGCTCAACGCCAAGGTTTCGCAGGACAAATATCTGGCCAATTCGCGCGACCCCTCCGGCGGCCGCGGCGACGCCGTCATCATCAAGGACATCACCAACGGCTCCAATTGCGCCGTGGTTCCGAAGGTGACCGGCTCCAACGCGGCGGCGACGCATGTGACGGTGGTCAATTCGGTCATCTCCGGCGAGAATCCGGGGCTGCTGAGGGGGCCGGCGGCCTTCCCGTCCGACAGCGGCCTCGCGCCCGGAACGCTCGGCGCCTATTCGATCTGCGCCCAGCTCGCCAACGCCGCCTTCCCGACCGCCGCCGCCGTCGACGTGCTGAGCGCCGGGGTGGAGGTGAACATCAACGGCAACAAACTGCCGCAGGCGCCGGACTTCAAGGTCTCGACCGGGGTGCAGTGGACGCAGGAGTTCGCGAGCGGCATGACGCTGGTGCCGCGCTTCGACCTCAACTTCGTCGGCCAGAGCTATGGCAACATCTTCAACGGCAATGCGAACCGCATCCCTTCCTATGTCGTGATGAACGCGCAGGTGCAGCTGAACGCGGCGGACGGGCGCTGGTTCGTGCGCGGCTATATCCAGAACATCGCCGACAACAATGCGGTGAACGGCCTTTATGTGACCGACGCCTCGTCGGGGCTGTTCACCAACATCTTCACGCTGGAGCCCCGCCGTTTCGGGGCGACGCTGGGCTTCAACTTCTAGGGCTTTCCGGGGCTGGGGAGGACGGGCTGAATCATCGCCCGCCCGAGGGGGGAGCGGGAAACCGCTTCCCCCTTTGCCTTTTCGCCGCCTGATTGCAGGCCCGATTGCAGGCCCGATTGCAGGCATGTCGAGCGGCGCTCTTTCCAATTGTTGCGCCAGACTGTATGGCCCGCCGGTGTCGCACTGCGGTTCGCCGGCCGTGTTCCCGGGCGGATGGGCCTTCTCAAGGATAAGACTTGCCCTTTTCTGACCTTCATCTGTCCGACGCCCTTCTGAAGGCCGTGGCCGACAGCGGCTATACCGAGCCGACCGCAATCCAGGCGGCCGCCATCCCGCCCGTGCTGATGGGCAAGGACCTGATCGCCGTCGCGCAGACCGGCACGGGCAAGACGGCAAGCTTCGTGCTGCCGATGATCGACATATTGGCCGAGGGGCGCAGCCGGGCGCGGATGCCGCGCAGCCTGATCCTGGAACCGACGCGCGAACTGGCCGCGCAGGTGGCGGAGAATTTCGAGAAATATGGGAAGTATCACAAGCTTTCCATGGCGCTGCTGATCGGCGGCGTGGCC
Source organism: Sandaracinobacteroides sayramensis (assembly GCF_022014495.1). Lineage (GTDB taxonomy): Bacteria > Pseudomonadota > Alphaproteobacteria > Sphingomonadales > Sphingomonadaceae > Sandaracinobacteroides > Sandaracinobacteroides sayramense. Next base: position 182,839 of record NZ_JAKLSQ010000019.1, on the reverse strand, counting down.
TTCGGCGACCAGGACAAAGCGCTGGAAAAGGGCGTGGACGTGCTGATCGCCACCCCGGGCCGGCTGCTGGACCAGCACCAGCGGGGCAAGATCCTGCTGTCCGGCGTGGACGTGCTGGTGATCGACGAGGCGGACCGCATGCTGGACATGGGGTTCATCCCCGATGTCGAGAAGATCTGCACCCTCATCAAGGCCGAGCGGCAGACGCTGCTGTTCTCCGCCACCATGCCGGCGCCGGTGAAGAAGCTGGCGGACCGCTTCATGTCCAACCCGAAGACGGTGGAAATCGCCCGGCCGGCCAGCACCAACAAGGATATCGCCCAGTCGCTGGTTTCGGTTTCGCAGCGCGGCAAGCGGGAATTGCTGCGCGACCTGCTGCACGAAGAAGAAGTGAAGACGGGCATCATCTTCTGCAACCGCAAGACGATGGTGCGCGACCTCGCCTCCAGCCTGAAGCGGCACAAGTTCAAGGTGGGGCAGATCCACGGCGACATGGACCAGCCGGACCGAATCCGCGAGCTGGACCGCTTCAAGGACGGGGAGATCAACATCCTCGTCGCCTCCGACGTGGCGGCGCGCGGGCTGGACATCAAGGGCGTCAGCCATGTGTTCAACTTCGACGTGCCCTGGCACCCGGACGATTATGTCCACCGCATCGGCCGCACCGGCCGCGCCGGGCAGAAGGGCGTGGCCATCACCCTGGTCTCGCCCGAGGACGAGGAAGCGATCCACAATGTCGAGAAGCTGACCGGCCAGAAGATTCCCCGCCGGCAGCCGGCGGACGGCGGCGCGCGCGAGGCGGATGCGGCGGAAGAGGCCGAAGAGCGGCGCGCGGACGAGAGGCCCGAAGGGCGCGGCGGGCGTGGCGCGCGCAATCGCGGCGGCTCCAGGGATGGCGGGCGCAAGGATGAGGGCCGCACCGAAGATGCGGCCGAGCGGGAGAAGCCCGCGCGCGAACGGCCGGAGCGGGATCGGCCGGAGCGGGATCGGGGCGAGCGCAAGGCGCGGGGGCGGCGCGACGATCGGCGGGAGGAACGCGGGGAAGAGCGTCCGCGCGAGGACCGGCGCGAGCCGGCGCAGGCGCCGGGCTTCGGCGAGGAGGGGATTCCCGCCTTCCTGCTGGTCAGCGCCACCCGCAGGGACTGAGCGTTTTCCGCAGGACGGGGGAAACCCTCGCCTTTTGCCGAGCGGCGGGCCCGATGCCGGCCGCGCTAGAGCCATGACCTCTAACCTTGGGAGGATCGAGATGGGCTTCAAGCATATTCTTTGGGACGAGGCCGATGGCGTGGCCACCCTGACCATCAACCGCCCGGACCGGCTGAACAGCCTGGACATGGACGTGCTGGCGGAAATGATCGAGGCCGTGGACCGGATCCGCGACGGCCTGTCCCCGGCGCGCTGCCTGGTGCTGACGGGGGCGGGGCGGGGGTTCTCGTCCGGCGCGGACCTGTCCTCCGGCGGGGCCGGCGCGGCAATGGGCGACGGCCCGGTGGACGCTGGCAAGGTGCTGGAAACGCATTTCAACGTGCTGCTGGAGCGGTTGTTCGCGCTGCCCGTGCCCTTCGTGACGGCGGTGAACGGGCCGGCGGCCGGGGCGGGCTGTTCCTACGCGCTGGCCGGCGACATCATCGTCGCGGCGAAATCCGCCTATTTCCTGCAGGCGTTCGTGAACATCGGGCTGGTGCCGGACGTGGGCTCGACGTGGATGCTGCCGCGCATGGTGGGCCGGGCGCGGGCGACGCGGATGATGATGCTGGGCGAGCGGATTCCAGCGGAGCTGGCCTATGAATGGGGCATGGTGTCGGAAGTGGTGGAGGACGCCGACCTGCTGCCGCGCGCACAGGCGATCGCCGGCAAGCTGGCGAAGGGCCCGACGCGGGCGCTGACGCTGATCCGCAGCGGCATCCGCGATTGCCTAGACCGGACGCTGACCGAAGCGCTGATGCTGGAGCGGCGCAACCAGATGGCGGCGGGGCGCAGCCCGGACTTCGCGGAAGGGGTGCAGGCCTTCCTGCAGAAGCGGCCGGCCGAGTTTAGCGGAAAATAGATTAAAAACGATCTAAGATATATCTTGATAATGTTTCGACATGCTCCGATATGACGGGGCATGAAAGGACATTCCATGCATTCTTCCCATTCTGAAGGCCGCCGTTGCGGCCATGGTTTCGGCCGTCGCGGCTTTGAGAGCGCCTTCGGCGGCCGTGGTTTCGAAGCCGCCTTTGGCGGCCGGGGCTTCGGGCGCGGCTTCGGTGGCCGCCACGGTGGCTTCGGCGACAAGTTCGGCGCTGGCGATTTCGCCGGGCCCGGCGGTGGCCGCGGCGGGCGCCGCCGGCGTTTCGACGCCGAGTCGCTGCGGCTGGTGGTGCTGACCCTCGTCTCCGCCGAGTCGCGCCACGGCTATGACATCATCCGCGCCATCGAGGAGCTGACCGGCGGCCAATATGCGCCCAGCCCCGGAGTCATCTACCCGATGCTGAGCCTGCTGGCGGAAATGGAGCTGATCGCGCCTTCCGCCGAGGACGGCAGCCGCCGCAGCTTCGCCATCACCGAGGACGGCAAGGCCTATCTCGTCGTCCATGCCGAAGCGGCGGAAGCGGCGATGGCGCGGCTGAAGGCGCTGGCCGCGCCCGCCGGCGGCGCCGATCCGGCGCCGGTCAGGCGGGCGATGGCGAACCTCGCCGCCGTGTTGCAGACGAAGCTGCGCGAGGAAGGCGCCGGCAAGGAGCGCATGCTAAACGTGGCGGCGCTGCTGGACGAGGCGGCGTCGAAGATCGAGCGGCTCTGACGCGGATATGGCCCGCCCCGGCAAGCCGGGGCGGGCCTTTCTCTTGCCTTCGCGTCGCGCAGCGGGTTGAAGGGGGCATGAGCGACAAGCGCCCCGCCCTCATCCAGCCCCACGTGCATCCGCTGCCGGACCATCGCCCGTTGCGCGACGCCTTCGGCTGCTTCGCGACCGGGGTGACGATCGTCACCAGCTTCGACCGCGACGGCAATCCGGTGGGCTTCACCGCCAACAGCTTCACCTCCGTTTCTCTCGACCCGCCGATGCTGCTGGTGTGCCCGGGGCGGAACATCCGCAGCCTGCCGGCCATCCGCCACAGCGGCCTGTTCGGCGTGAGCGTGCTCTCCGCCGGCCAGCGCGGCGTCGCCGACTGTTTCGCCTCCCGCCGGGAGGACCGCTTCGGCGAGGGCGAGTGGGTGGAATCGGAATCCGGCCTGCTGCTGCTGGAAGGCGCCTGCGCCAATTTCGCCTGCACGCTGGTGCAGGATGTCGACGCCGGGGACCATCAGGTGCTGATCGGCCGGATCGACAGCTTCCGCTCGGCCGAGAACCGGCATCCGCTGATGTTCGTGCGCGGCGGCTATCTCTGAGGATCGGGGCGCCGCGCCGGCTGGCGCAGCGCCACGACCAGCCCCACGAGCGCCAGCGCCGAGCCGCCGATGGCGAGCGGGGTCCAGCGGAAATCCTCGGCCACGGTCGAGATCGCCATGGCGATGATCGGGATGAGGACGCTGGTCCAGGCGGCTTCCGCCGGCCCCATCTTGCGGATCAGGTCGAAATAGAGGGCGAAGGCCAGCGCGCTGGCGAAGACGCCGAGATAGAGGAAGCCCAGCCAGTAGCTGGGCGCCGTGTCGAACTGCGGCGGGCCGACGAAGACCATGGCGACGAGGGCGTTCACGCCCGCGCCGATCAGCATCGCCCAGGCGAGGCCGGGAAGCGCCGGGAAGGTGAGCGCGCGGGGGCTGGCTTGCATCACATTGGCGATGCTGGCGGACAGCACGCCGGCGATCACCAGCGTGAGGCCCAGCATCGTTTCGGCGCGGCTGCCCGGAAGCGAAAGCTGCTGCGCGAACAGCAGGCCGACGCCGAAAATGCCAAGCGTGGCGCCGAGCAGGAACTGGCGGCTGACCGGGCGCTTCAGGAAGGCCCATGCGAGCAATGCGTTCGGCACCATCAGCAGCGCGAAGGCGACCGCCGGGATGCCCGACGGGATGTAAAGCTCCGACCGATAGACGAAGTTGAAGTTCAGCACGAACTGGAACAGGCCGATGGCGAACAGGAAGGGCAGCGCGTGGCGCGGCACGGTGAGCGGCAGGCGCTTCACCGCGCACCAGGCAAGCAGGGTGAGGCCACCCGTCAGGAAGCGGTAGCTGACCGACCAGCTGGGGTTCACGTCGCCGAGCTGATATTTGATGACGATCCAGGTCGTCCCCCAGATGAGGGTGACTATGGCGAATTGCAGCATCGTGCGCGGCGACATGGGAAGGGCTTTCGGGCGAGTCAGAGAGAAGCGAGGGCGGAGGCGAGGCTTTCGATGGCGGTTTCCGCCTGATCCCAGCGGATCACGAAGCGCGCGGCTTCCGGCCCAGCCAGTTCCCAGTCGTAGAAGCTGAAGCCCTGCGCGCGCAGGCGCGCGCGTTCGGCCTCGTTCAGGTGCAGGAACAGTTCATTGGCTTCGACGGGGTAGAGCAGGCGGCCCGCGGCGGCCTTCGCCAGCCGCTGCGCCGCGGCGTTGGAACCGGCGGCGATCTCCAGCCACAGCCCGCCTTCCAGCATCGCCAGCAGTTGCGCGGCGGCGAAGCGGCCTTTCGACGGCATCAGCCCGGCGCGCTTGCGGCGGACGGGGATGCTCTGCGCCAGCGCCTCGTCGAAGACGATGAGCGCTTCGGCCGACATGCCGCCGTTCTTGATGCAGCCGAAGGAGAGGAGGTCGACGCCGGCGCGCCAGGTGACGTCCGCGGGCGCGCAGCCCAGATGCCGGACGGCGTTGGCGAAGCGGGCGCCATCCATCTGCACCTTCAGTCCGCGCGCTTTGGCCCATTGCGCCAGCGCCGCCACTTCGTCCGGCCGGTAGACGGTGCCGCACTCGGTCGCCTGCGTCAGGCTGAGCGCCGCCGGCTGCACCTGGTGCACATCGCCCCGGCGGCGGGCGGCGGCTTCGTCCAGCGCTGCGACCGTCAGCTTGCCGGCCGGAGCCGGCACCAGCATCAGCGTCGCGCCGCCGGTGTAGAAGGGGATGGCGCCGGCTTCGTCCACCTCGATATGCGCTTCCGCATGGCACCAGACGCCGCCGAACGGCGGGGTGACGGCGGCTAGGCCCAGCGCGTTGGCGGCCGTGCCCGAGGGGACGGCGAAAGCCTTCACCGGCCGTTCGAACAGTTGCGAGAAGGCGTCGTCCAGCCGGGCGGAGAAACGGTCTCCGTCGTAGCCGGCCGGTTCGGGGCCGGCCGCGTCGGCGACGGCCCGCAGGATGGCCGGGTGCACGCCGGCGGCGTTGTCGGAAGTGAAGTCCATGGGTGTCGCGTTTCTGGCAGGCCGGGGGCGGGAAGCCCTTAGGCCCCAGGTTGGGAGCCTATACAAGCCATCCATAAATACATTTTTTCCGTCGCCCCGGGCTTGAGCGGAGGTCCGGCTTTCTTCCTCTAGCGTGGTGGCTGCAGAAAAGCTGGACCCCGGGTCAAGCCCGGGGTGACGGGAATGGGGGGGCCTGCCTAGTCGCCGTAATCGGAGGCCCAGCTTTCGCCTTCCGCCGGGTCGGAGAAGCGGGTGAACTCGCGGTGGAACATCAGCGGCACCGTGCCGGTGGCCCCGTGCCGCTGCTTGGCGACGATCACCTCGGCGCGGCCGCGCAGCCTGTCGGCCTTTTCCAGCCAGGCCTGGAACTTTTCGCTGCCGTCCTCGGGCTTCTTCCCCTCGTGATAATATTCCTCGCGGAAGACGAAGAGCACGATATCCGCGTCCTGCTCGATGGTGCCCGATTCCCGCAGGTCGGACAGTTGCGGCCGCTTGTCCTCGCGGTTTTCCACCTGCCGGCTGAGCTGGGACAGCGCGATAACCGGAATGTCCAGCTCCTTCGCCAGCGTCTTCAGGCCGCGGGTGATCTCGGAGATTTCCTGCACCCGGTTCTCGGCGGCGTTGCGCGCCGTGCCCTGCAGCAGTTGCAGATAGTCGATGACGATGAGGCCGATCTTCTTCTGCCGCTTCAGCCGCCGGGCGCGGGTGCGCAGCGCCGCGATCGAAAGCGCCGGCGTGTCGTCGATGTAGAGCGGCAGGTCGAAGAGATTTTCCGCCGCGCGCGCGAGGTCGTTGAATTCCGCCTGGGTGATCTTCCCCATCCGCAGATTCTCCGAGCTGATCTGCGACTGCTCGGCCAGAATCCGGTTGGCGAGCTGGTCCGCCGACATTTCCAGGCTGAAGAAGGCGACCGGGGCGCCCGACGAGGCGGAAATGCCCTCCCGCTCGTCCTGCTTCGCGCGATAGGCGGTGGCGAAGGCGATGTTGGTGGCGAGCGCCGTCTTCCCCATGGCCGGGCGGCCGGCGAGCACCAGAAGGTCGGAATTGTGCAGGCCGCCGATCTTGTTGTTGAGGCCGGTGAGCCCGGTCGTCAGGCCCGACAGATGCCCGCCCGACTTCATCGCCTTGGCCGCCATTTCCACGGCCTTCCTGGCCGCGCCGGCGAAATCGACCGACGCGCCCGAGACCTCGCCGGTTTCCGCGACGCGATACAGCGCTTCCTCCGCCGCCTCGATCTGCTTCATCGGCGCGACTTCGCTGCTGGTGTCGGTGGCGGAACTTACCAGTTCCGCGCCGACCAGCACCAGCGCGCGCAGCAGGGCGAGATCGTAGATCTGCTGCGCGCAGTCCCGCGCGGCGATGACCACGGCCGGATCCTCGGTCAGCCGCAGCAGATAGGTGGGGCCGCCCAGTTCGGCGATCGCCGCGTCCGTCTCGAACAGGGGCCGCAGCGTGACGGGGTTGGCGACCATATTATGGTCCGCCAGCCGGCGGATCTGCGCGAACACGCGGCCGTGCAGCGGCTCGTAGAAATGCTCGTCCCGCAGTTGCAGGTGGATGTCCTCCAGCAGTCGGTTCTCCAGCAGCAGCGCGCCGAGAAGCGCCTTCTCCGCCTCGATGTTGAACGGAATGCGCTGGACGCCGTTGCCGGCGGGGTCGATGCTGGAGGGGTGAGGCAGGACTGTCATGGGCCGACCTCTTTGCGCCAGGCGATGCCGCTTTGGGTAGAGGGGGAATCGCAGGTTTCAGGCGGAATCGGGGCTGTGGATGCTTTCCCTCGGCGGTTTTCCGGTTCTGTCGGATTCATCCACAGGAGAGTTGTCGGGGGTTCGGCGGCGGTCGGGGTTTTTGCCTCCGGCGGCCAGGGCTTCGCCCTGGACCCAGCAGGGAAATGATTTCCCTGCACCCTCTTTTCTTCGGGTTGGGGCTGAATCGGCGAGGTCGGGCTTGCGGATTCGGTTCGATTGCCTGCAGCGCTCTGGGTCGGTTTCACCCGTCACCCCGGGCTTGACCCGGGGTCCAGCTGTTTGGCCCGCCATTCGGGCATGATCGGCGAACCTCGGCGCGCGAGGAAGCTGGACCCCGGGTCAAGCCCGGGGTGACGGGTGAGGTCGGCGGTTTAAAACCCGCCAAGTCAGCGCCGCAGGCAATAATTTTCTTGTCAAAGCGACCTTGCCGCTCGAACCCGAAAATGTGGGTGCAGGGAGCACGGCTCCCTGCCGGGGGAGTTTGAGGGGGCAGAGCCCCCTCAAGAACACCAGGCCTAGAACTCCGAGCGGAAGGTGAAGGCCGCGCCGCTGTCCTGCAGGCCGGGGAAGTTGCCGGCGTTCTGGCGGTGGAAGGCGGCCAGTTGCAGATTGCCCCAGGCGTAACCAAGCTCCGTCGCGGTTTCGCGGGCGAGGACGGCGGCGTTGAGCGGCTGGCCGTTCGCCAGCCGGAACTGGCCGGAAGTGACGGCGAGTGGGCCGGCGAACCGCAGCGACAAGGCGCCCGGCCCGGCCGGGGCTTCCGCCGCCAGCGACCAGCTTTGCGTTTGCAGCTTGCCGGCGTTCAGCAGCAGATGGCCGCCGGCGAGATGCGGCTGCACCCAGCCTTGCGTACCGGCCAGGCGCAGGCGGTAGCCGCTCTGCTCGAAACCGGCGGCGAGGCCAAGCGATTGCGTGCGGCCGCCCGTCAAGCCGAAATCGGGGGAGAGGCGGGTGCCCAGCAGCGCGCCCTCGTCCTGCGCGTCCGCCGCTTGCACGGCGAGGCGCCATGGCCCGGTGGCATAGGCGGCGCCCAGCGTCAGGCGCGACTGGCTGGCGCTGCGGGAAAGGCCGGGGATGTCGTTGAGGCCATAGCGGCGGTGGCTGGCGGCCAGCGCCAGCGCCAGCGGGCCGTGGCGGTGCTCGGCCATCAGCATCTGACGGCCGCGCGTGCCGGTGCCCTCGTCGGGGGAGAGGCCGTCGTCGGCTATGAAGCCGCCGGCCGCCGCGCCGGGCAGGCTTTCGCTGGCCAGCCGGCCGGAAGCGGCGACGAAGCCGAAGCCGTTGCTGGCGGCGAGGCGGAGCCGGGTTTCCCGCAGCGGATTGCGGGTGCCGGCGCGGGCGTCCACCCCGCGCTGGGCGAAGCCGAGGTTGGCGACTTGATGGTCCTCGTTGCGGAAATGGTCCGTGCCGGTGCGGTCCATCCGCTCGCTGGCGCGGATCTGCAGGCTCAGCGCGAAGGGGCCGGCCGCGCGGTCGGTGTCGGCCGAAAGCAGGCTGGCGGCGGCCAGCCGCCCGGTGAGGCGGCGCGGCGAGGCGGCGCGCAGCGTGAGGCCGACCGGGGCGGTGTAGGTGCGGTCGAAACGGTCCGTCACCTGCATCTGGCGGAGCGCGGTTTCGCCCGAAAGCCCGTTGCCGAACGCGCTGCCGAGCGTGCCCGCCGGGCCGGCGCCGACCGGCACCTGCGTGCCGGCAAGGCTGGTCTGCCCGGAGGGGCCGATGGCGCGGGCGATGTTGAGGAGGCCCCGGCCGTTGATGGCGTCGGTTCCGGCGGCGCCGACATCGTCCGCGGAGGAGAGGAGTATGTCCACGAGCCTCTGGGCGGTGAGGTTGGGGAAATAGTGGGCGAGAAGGGCGACCGCGCCCGAGATGGCGGGGGCGGCGAAGCTGGTGCCGGAATAGATATAGGCGTCGCCCAGATGGTCGAAGCTGCGCACGCCCTCGCCCAGCGCCAGCAGATAGTTGGATTGCGCCTGCCCGGCCCGGTTGGAGAAATCGGCGATCTCGCCGGCCAGAGTCGAGGCGCCGGCGATGATCACATTGGCGCTGCTGCCGGCGGCGAGCGCGGCGGCGGGCAGCGGGTCGACCTCGGACTTGCCGTCGTTGCCGGCGGCGACGACGATCACCACATTCGCCGCCGCGGCGCGGGCGAAGGCGTTGCGCAGCGTGCTGTTCGCCGCCGAGCCGCCGAGCGAGATGTTGATGACCTTCGCCCCGGCGGAGACGGCGGCGTCGATCGCGTCGGCGATGGCCCTGTCGGCATATTCGCAGCCGTTGGCGCAATCCCCATTGTCCGCCCGCATCATGGCGATGGTGGCGCCGGGCGCCACGCCGACGATTTCCCTGTCGTTGCGGGCGGCGGCGGCGACGGCTGCCACCGCCGTTCCATGGCCGTGGGAATCCGAAAGCCCGCGCCCCTGGCCGGTGACGTCCCGGCTCTGGCCGGCGATTCGGCCGGTGAACTCGCCGAGCGTGTCGGTGATGCCGCTGTCGACGATGCCGATGGTGACGCCCGCGCCCGAGGCGCTGAGCTGCCAGGCGCCGATCGCCTTCGACTGCACCGCCGAGGTGGAGCGCTGATATTCGGCCGTGTCGTAATCGACGGCCGGGGTTGGCGTCGGCGTCGGCGTCGGCGTTGGGGTGGGTGTGGGCGGCGGCGGCGTAGAGATGGTGCCGGGGCCGGGGCCGTCGGATCCGCCGCAGGCGGCGAGCAGCAGCGCGGGCGCGGCGAGCAGAGCGAGTTTCAGCCAGCGGCTGGGGGAGAGAGGGTGGGCCAAGTTCATCCTTGCTTCTTGCTTCTTGTTCTTTGCGATTCGCCTGTCGTCCGCAGGCGGGCAATTCATGCCGAACTGGCTTCCGGCATGCAACCTCGTCTATGGGCGGCGCCATGCCTGCCGTTCCCGTTCCGCCCGGACCTGCCTTCCCCGCCCGTCTGGACTCCGTCTTCTCCGCCCGTCTGGGCGAGGTGGACTGCTGGCTGTTCGACATGGACAACACGCTCTATCCGGCGCGGGCCAATCTCTTCGCCCAGATCGACCGCAGGATGGAAGCCTTCGTCGGCCGCCTGCTGGGGCTGGGGCGCGACGAGGCGCGGGTGGTGCAGAAGCGCTATTTCCACGAGCATGGCACCACCTTGCGCGGGCTGATGCTGAGCCATGACGTCGATCCGAACGACTTCCTGGACTATGTGCACGACATCGACATGTCGGTGCTGGACCCGGACCCGCGGCTGGCCGCGGCGCTGGAAAGGCTGCCGGGGCGGCGGATCGTCTTCACCAACGGCGACCTCGCCTATGCCGAGCGGGTGCTGGCGGCGCTGGGGATCGGCGACTGCTTCCACGCCATCCACGACGTGCACGCCATGCGCTATCATCCGAAGCCCGACCCGCGCGCCTATCGCGGGGTCTGCGAGGCGCATGGGATAGCGCCTGAGCGGGCCTTCTTCGTGGACGACATGGCGCATAATCTGAAGCCCGCGCACGCGCTGGGCATGGTGACGGGCTGGGTGAACAATGGCTCCGAGCGCGGCGACCATGGCCATTCGCCCGACTTCATCGACCATGAATTGCACGACCTGACCGACTGGCTGGAGGAACTGACGAGATGACGAACGGGGCTGAACTGCAGGCGATCATCGAGGCGGCCTGGGAAGGCCGGGAAAGCCTGACCCCCCATGACGCCCCCGGCAACGCGCAGGCGATCGCCGCCGTGGGCGCAGCGATCGAAGGGCTGGACAGCGGCCGCCTGCGCGTGGCCGAGCCGGATTCGGCCGGCGAGTGGCGGGTGAACCAGTGGCTGAAGAAGGCGGTGCTGCTGAGCTTCCGCCTGACCGCCAACGCGCCGGCCGGCGGTGTCGGCGCGCCCGCCTATGACAAGGTGCCGCTGAAGACCGAAGGCTGGGACGAGGCGCGCTTTTCCGAGGCCGGCTTCCGCATGGTGCCGGGCGCCGTCGTCCGCCAGGGGGCCTATGTGGCGCCGGGCGCGGTGCTGATGCCGAGCTTCGTGAACATCGGCGCCCATGTCGGCAGGGGCACGATGGTGGACACCTGGGCGACCGTCGGCAGTTGCGCGCAGATCGGCGCCCATGTGCATATCTCGGGCGGGGCGGGGATCGGCGGCGTGCTGGAGCCGCTGCAGGCCGGCCCGGTGATCATCGAGGACGGCGCCTTCATCGGCGCCCGCTCGGAAGTGGCCGAAGGGGTGATCGTGCGCGAGGGCGCGGTGCTGTCCATGGGGGTGTTCCTGGGCGCCTCCACCAAGATCGTCGACCGGGAGACGGGCGAGACCTTCATCGGCGAAGTGCCGGCCTATGCGGTGGTGGTTCCGGGCACGCTGCCCGGAAAGCCGCTGGCCGACGGCACGCCGGGCCCCAATCTGGCCTGCGCGGTGATCGTGAAGCGCGTGGACGCGAAAACGCGGGCGAAAACAGGCATCAACGAGCTCTTGCGGGACTGAGGGGAAGGGCGCAAAGCCGGCGGATCGGAGCCGATTCGCCGGAGTTGCCGCATGAAGCTGTTGTCCGCCGCCCTGATCCCGCTGCTGCTGGCGGCGCCCGCCGTGGCGCAGAAGCCGGTGACCCCGACCGGGCTGTGGCAAAGCCCCGGCGGCAACACGCGGATCCGCATTTCGAAATGCGGCCAGAATATCTGCGGCAAGGTGGCCTGGGCCAGCGACAAGGCCAAGGCCGACGCCGCGCGCGGCGGGCATCCGGACCTGATCGGCATGAACCTGTTCGAGGATTTCACCCGCACCGGCCCCAGCGAATTCCAGGGCCGGGTGTTCGTGCCGGACATCAACCGCCGCTTCAACGGCACGCTGGCGGTGCAGAATCCGAAGACCATCGAGGTGCGCGGCTGCCTGGTGCGCAACACGGGGTGCCGGCGGGAGACATGGACGCGCGTGGGCAACTGAGCTTCATAGGGAAAAGACGATGAACTGTTTTTTGTATGCGTTTGTTCTGACTGGCCTTCATATAATGCCCCATACGGCAGCGATGGCCTTATCTTCGCCACAGCAGGATGCGCCTGCCGGCGATGAAAAGAAGGAGCAGGACAGAAAAATCTGTCGCACACACGCTGTAACAGGCTCTCGCCTGAGGTCTGAAAAGACCTGCCGCACCCGCTCCGAATGGGAGCGGGTGGATCAGGAAGCGCAGCAGACTATAGACAGCAACCGCCGGGGCATGGTGAACAATTCGCCCAGTAGATCGGACTGAATGGCGCTTGCCCTGATCGGTGTCTGGCTGCGGTTGATCGGCTACTCAGCCGAAGACCTCCTCGAAATGCGCCTGCATCGCCTTCCATGACCTTTTGTCGGTGCGGTCGTGGTGGATGATGGTGGCCATCAGTTCGCCGTTAGCCTCCGGATTGGTGAAGCTGTGCTTCGCGCCGGTGTAGGCGATCGTCTGGCAGTCGGCTTCGGCCGCCGCCATCTCGTCCAGAAAGGCGGTCAGGTGCGCGTGCGGCACCAGCTCGTCCTCCGCGCCGTGGCAGGCGAGGATCTTCGCGGAGATCTTGCCCTTTTCCGCCGGAGTCGGCGTGTCGAGCGCGCCGTGGAAGCTGACGACTCCCAGCACGTCCGGGTTGTTGCTGCGCGCGAGTTCCAGCACCGTGCGGCCGCCGAAGCAATAGCCGATGGCGGCGATCCGCCCGTCGCACAGGTCATGCGCCTTCAGCGCCGCCACGGCCGCCGCCACCGGGGCGCGGAGCTTCGGCGTGTCGGCCGCCAGGTCGCCGATGATCTTGAAGGCTTCCGGCGGGTCGGCGGGGATGTGCCGGTCGCCGAAGATGTCGGCGGCTAGCGCGACATAGCCGAGCTCGGCCAGCATCTTCGCGCGGCGCCGCACCTGGGCGCCCAGGCCCCAGGCCTCGTGCACGGCGACGACGCCGGGCCGCGGCCCGGGGAATTTCGCCGGATCGGGCCGTTCCAGCACGCCGAGGCAGCGCTGGTCGCCGTCGAAATATTCGAAGTCATTCTGTTCGGAAGCCATGCGCGCGCTCCTTAAAGCTGGCCCAGCAGATGCTCGGCGGAAGAGACCTTGAAGGCGCCCGGCTCCTCGACGTTCAGTTCGACCACCTTGCCGTCCTTCACCAGCATCGAGAAGCGCTGCGAGCGGGTGCCCATGCCGAAGCGCGAGCCGTCCATCGTCAGGCCGAGCGCCTTCGAGAAATCGCCGTTGCCGTCGGCCAGCAGGCTGATCTTGCCTTCGGCGCCGGATTGCTTCGCCCAGGCGCCCATCACGAACACGTCGTTGACGGACAGGCAGACGATCTCGTCCACGCCCCTGGCGGCGAGTTCGCCGGCCTTCTCGATGAAGCCCGGCAGATGCTTCGCCGAGCAGGTGGGGGTGAAGGCGCCGGGCACGGCGAAGAGGGCGACGGTGCGGCCGGCGAACAGGTCCGCGGTGTCGACGGGGGCGGGGCCGTCGGCCGTCATCTTCATCAGAGTGGCTTCAGGAACGCTGTCTCCAACCTTGATCGTCATCGCTCTTCCTCCTTCTTGGGCTTCTGCCTGGACCGCATCCGCCTCGATCACAAACGGCGTTAATGCGCGGGGTTCACCACGTCTAGCACCTGTTCATGACAGGCGTCCGGGCGTAGAGGTGCGACCGACAGGGGCTGCATGAAACAGGTGCCATATCTTTCCGGCCAGTTCTTGCTGGCGATGCCCGGTATCGGGGATGCGCGCTTCGACCGGAGCGTGATCGCCATGTGCGCGCACGACGAGGAAGGTGCGCTGGGGATCTGCCTGCACGAGCCGCTCGACGATCTGGATGTGCCGGCGCTGATGCGCCAGCTCGACATCGATCCGGCCTCCACCCCGGCGCGGCCGGTGCTGGCGGGCGGCCCGGTGGAGCCGGGGCGCGGGCTGGTGCTGCACTCCCCCGACTGGTCCGGGCAGGACACGCGGCATGTGGCGGGCGCGGACGGGGCGGCCTGGGCGCTGACCGGCACGCGCGACGTGCTGGTGGCGATCGCCGCCGGGGCCGGGCCCCGTTTCTGGACGGTGGCGCTTGGCTACGCCGGCTGGTCCGGCGGGCAGCTGGAGCGCGAGCTTCGCCGCCACGGCTGGTTCCACACGCCGGGCCGCGAAAGCCTGTTGTGGACGACCGAGCCGGAACTGCGCTGGAGTCAGGCGTTCGCCGGCGCGGGAATCAACAGCGCGCTTCTGGCGGCGGACGCCGGCCACGCCTGAGCCGGGTCTCGCCTGAGCCGGGTCTCGCCTGAGTTGGGCCTCGCCTGAGCAGGGCGCTCAGATTCTGCACCCTGGTTTCCTTTTCCCGCTTTCATTCCGCCTGAGCGAAGGTTCCTCTTGACGCAGAGGCCGCCTCGGTCTTTGACCGCGCGGCGAGAAAGTGCCGACGTCAAGAGAGGGATTGGATTTGGCCCAGCTGTTCGACAAGATCCTGATTGCCAACCGCGGGGAGATCGCCTGCCGGGTGATCCGCACGGCGCGCAGGCTGGGGATCCAGACGGTCGCCGTCTATTCCGACGCCGATGCCGACGCCGTGCATGTGCGCCTGGCGGACGAGGCGGTGCACCTTGGCCCGCCGCCCGCCGCCCAATCCTATCTGCTGGGCGAAAAGATCATCGAAGCTTGCAAGGCGACCGGCGCGCAGGCGGTGCATCCGGGCTATGGCTTCCTCTCCGAACGGGAATGGTTCGCGAAGGCGCTGGACGAGGCGTCGATCGCCTTCATCGGCCCGCCGGCTTCCGCCATCGCCGCCATGGGCGACAAGATCGAATCGAAGAAGCTGGCGAAGCTCGCCGGCGTGAACGTCGTTCCCGGCTTCGTCGGCGAGATCGAAAGCACGGAACATGCCGTGGAGATCGCCAACGGCATCGGCTATCCGGTGATGATGAAGGCGTCGGCCGGCGGCGGCGGCAAGGGCATGCGGCTGGCCTTCAGCGAGGCGGACGTGCGCGAGGGCTTCGAATCTGTGAAGCGCGAGGGGCTTTCCTCGTTCGGCGACGACCGGGTGTTCATCGAGAAGTTCATCACCGAGCCGCGCCACATCGAAATCCAGCTGCTGGGCGACAAGCATGGCAATATCGTCTATCTGAACGAGCGCGACTGCTCGATCCAGCGCCGCCACCAGAAGGTGGTGGAGGAAGCGCCTTCGCCCTTCGTCACCCCTGAAATGCGGAAGGCGATGGGCGAGCAGGCCGTCGAGCTGGCGCGCAAGGTGGGCTATCATTCCGCCGGCACGGTGGAGTTCATCGCCGGCGCCGACCGGGGCTTCTACTTCCTGGAAATGAACACCCGCCTGCAGGTGGAGCATCCGGTGACCGAATGCATCACCGGCCTCGACCTCGTTGAGCAGATGATCCGCGTGGCGGCCGGCGAGAAGCTGGCCTTCGGGCAGGCGGATGTGAAGCTGGAGGGGCATGCGATCGAGACCCGCTTCTACGCGGAAGACCCCTATCGCGGCTTCCTGCCGTCGATCGGCCGGCTTTCCGCCTATCGCGAGCCGGCGGCGGGCGCCGGCGTGCGGGTGGATACCGGCGTGGTCGAGGGCAGCGAAATCTCGATGTTCTACGATCCGATGATCGCCAAGCTGATCACCCATGCGCCGACCCGGCTGGAAGCGACCGACCTGCAGATCGAGGCGCTGGACCGCTATTATGTGCGCGGCATCAGCCACAATTCCGATTTCCTCTCGGCGCTGATGCAGCATCCGCGCTTCCGCGACGGCGAGAAGGTGACGACCGCCTTCATCGCCGAGGAATATCCGGAAGGCTTCGCCGGCGCCGAGCCGGATTCCGGCCGCCTGCCGCCGCTGCTGGCGCTGGCCGCGGTGATCGGCCATGCCGCCGCCAGCCGCGCGGCGCATGTGGACGGGCGGCTGAACGGCGGCGACGCCGCTTCCGACTGGGTGGTGGAGCTGGACGGCGAGCAGCATGCCGTTCGGCTGGCGCCGGTCGGCGCCGACTATCGCGTGACGGTGGACGGCAAGGCGCTGGCGGTGGAAACCGGCGGCCGCATCCCGCCCTTCGGCGTGGTGGAAGCCAAGGTGGAGGGCAGGCCGGTCGCGGTGCAGGTGGACCGCAAGGGGTCCGGCTTCCATCTGGTGCACCATGGCCGCCAGCATGCGATGCGGCTGCTGACCCCGCGCGCGGCGGAACTGGCGAAGCATATGCTGCCGAAGGTCGCGCCGGACATGTCGCGCTATCTGCTGTGCCCGATGCCGGGGCTGGTGGTTTCGATCGCGGTCGCCGAGGGCGACAAGGTGGAGGCCGGGCAGCAGCTGGCCGTCGTCGAGGCGATGAAGATGGAGAATATCCTGCGCGCCGAGAAGAGCGGCACGGTCGCCAGGCTGCACGCCAGGGCAGGCGACAGCCTGGCGGTGGACGCGGTGATCCTGGAGTTCGAAGGCTGAGGCTTTCGCGGCGGCCGCGAGCCGGGCCAGGCTGGGGACTCATATTCCCCTTGCCATCGTCTCCCCGGGTCAAGCCCGGGGTGACGGAGAATAGGGCAAGGGCTTGTGCAGCTTCCCTATCTGGGGCTCGGCTCGGTTTACAATGTGTTACGCCCGGCGCCTTGCGGCGAATCCGTTAACCAATTAATATGGCGTTCATAGGCGCAAAGGCGCCGATTTAAGGTTTTGCCTGGGCGGTGCCTTTCGCCGCCCTGCCATAAGAGCTGTTGCGGGCCGGCGGGCGGGTGTTGACGGGACGCCCGCCCCGCTTGCGTCTGCATTGTTGAAATCCTGAAAAAACAAGGGGATGGCGGCAGCGAACTGTGTTGCAATCCTTGACAATGGCGGCATTGCAAGCGGCGGCCGGACAGGGCAAATTTCGGTTAACAGGCCGGCGCCAAGGACCGGCCGGGATAAAGCCAACGGCCAGCCAGAAGGCCGGAAAAAAGAAAGAGACGTCGCATGAACCGGATCGCCAAAACCTCGGTCGCCCTCTTCGCCGCTTTCGCCGCCGTCGTTCCCGCCGCCGCCTATGATGGGGGCGGGCTGGCCTCGGCCGCGCTGCAGCCGCAATATTGGGTGATCGCCATTTCCCTGACCGGCCTCATCGGCCTCGGCCTCGGCAAGGGCGCCGCCGTGCGCGACGAAGCCGAGGACGAGCGGACGCGCTTCTCCGCGGCCTCTCTGGCCTGACCGCCTTCGCCTGAAGCGCCTCAGGCCGCCGCGCGGCAGCGGAAGCTGGACGGCGCCTGGAACAGGCACTCCACCCGCTGCCCGCCGCGGTTGATTCCGAACAGCGTCTGGTTGCCGGAGGCCTTCAGCGCCTGCGAAACGTCGCCGACGCTGGCCACCCGCTGGCCGTTCACGCTTTCCACGATGTCCCCCGGGCGCGGGAAGCCGGTGCGGGCGGCCGGCGCCTGCTGCGGCACCCGCACCACGACCACGCCGCGTTCCGGCAGGCCGGCGCCCAGTTCCTGCGCCAGCGCCGGCGAGAGATTGGCGATCGACACGCCGGCGAGGATGTTGCCGTTGGGAATCTGCGTGAGCTGCCGCGCCGGCGATTCGGGCGGCGCCACCAGGTCCAGCTTCAGATTGGTGGCCGAGCCGCCGCGCACCACCGTCAGCGTCACCGATTCGCCGACCGGCTGGGTGGCGATCTGGTAGCGCAGCGACGACGGGTCCAGCACTTCCTTGCCGTCGATCGCATAGACGATGTCTCCGGGGCGGAGCCCGGCCAGCGCCGCCGGCGAGCCGGGCGAAACGCCGGTGACGAGCATGCCCGACGGGCGGTCCAGCCCGGCGCGGCCGGCGGTGTCTCCGGTCAGCGCTTCGCCTTCGGCGCCGATCCAGGCGGTCACGAGCTTGCCGGTGCTGGCGCCGCGCAGGAAGATCTTCACCATGTTGGAAGGGATGGCGAAGCCGAGGCCGATGGAGCCGCCGTCGCGTCCGCCCGTCAGGATGGCGGAGTTGATGCCGATCACTTCGCCGTTCATCGCCGCCAGCGCCCCACCGGAATTGCCCTGGTTGATGGAGGCGTCGGTCTGGATGAAGAATTGCGCGTCGGACACCCCGATCCCGGTGCGGGCCGTCGCCGAGACGATCCCCTGCGTGACGGTCTGCCCCACGCCGAAGGGGTTGCCGATGGCGAGCACGAGGTCGCCGACCTGCGAACGGTCGCTGTCTCCGAGGCGGGCGACGGGCAGTTGCGCGCCCTTCGGGTCGATCTCGAGCAGGGCAAGGTCCAGGCGGGGTTCGGAGAAGATGAGCTTGGCGGGATATTCCCGCCGGTCGGCCAGCGCCACGAGGATCTGGTCCGCGCCCTGCACCACATGGTTGTTGGTGACGACGAGGCCCTTGCCGTCGACGATGACGCCGGAGCCGAGCGAGTTCTCGACTCGCGGCTGGCTGTCGAACACCGAGAAGAAGGGGCTCATCTGCTGCCGCTGGCGCACGACGCGGGCGGTGAAGATGTTGACGACCGCCGGCTGCACCGACTTCGCCACCGGCGCGAACGACAGGTTGATCTGCCCCGCCGTGCTGGGGAGGGTGCGCGGCGCCTCGCCGCCGGCCTGCTGCGCGAGACGCGAGGCATCCTGGGCAATGGCGGTTCCGCTGCCGGACCAGCTGTTGATCGAAAGCGCCAGCGCCATCCCACCTGCCGCGCCCGCCGCCAACAGAGCCATTGCCTTGAACTTCATCGAACCGATCGCCTCCCGCACATTGTCACGCCGCACCCTCTTAGAATCGGGCCTTGCGGCCGCTCTTGCAAGGGCTTCCCGCATCTGCCGCCAAAGGTCTGAAGCGACTCTGAACGGAGATGCCTTTGACAAATGCAGGCACCGGCCGCAGCATGGCAAGAGCCCGAAGAAGGCAGGAGGAAAATGTTCGGAGGTCGGCCGTTTCTGCCAGGCGCATCCGCGGCACCCGGAGGGCGCGCGTGGTGCGGCTGAGCGGGCGCGACGGAACGGCGGCGCGGCAGCGGCTGGACACCGGCCTGCTGCTGCGCGCCTATGCGGCCGGGCTTTTCCCCATGGCCGACACCCGCGATTCAGCCGATGTGTTCTGGGTGGAGCCGCGCCGGCGCGGCATCCTGCCGCTGATGGAGTTCCACCTGCCGCGCTCGCTGGCCCGCACCCTGAAGCGCGAGCGCTTCTTCCACAGCCGCGACCTGGCCTTCGACGCGGTGGTGCAGAGTTGCGCCAGCACCGCGCCGGGGCGGGAGCAGAGCTGGATCAACGCCACCATCCACGACGCCTATCTGCGCCTGCACGCCCAGGGCCATGCGCATTCGATCGAGACCTGGGACATGGACGGGCGGCTGGTGGGCGGGCTTTACGGGGTTCGGGTGGGGGCGGCCTTTTTCGGCGAAAGCATGTTCAGCCGGGCGACCGACGCCTCCAAGGCGGCGCTGGCGCATCTGATCGCCCGCCTGCGGCTGGGCGGGTTCGCGCTGCTGGACACCCAGTTCCTGACCGCGCACCTGGAGCGTTTCGGCGGGCGGGAGGTTCGGCGCAGCGATTATGTGGAGCGGCTGGCGGCTGCGGTCTCGAGGCCGGCGCGCTGGACCTTGCTGGACGCGCTGGAGGGCTTTCCGCCTCAGCCCTCGGGGGGCGGGGTGGTGGCCGGCGGCGCCGCGGGCGTTTCGGCGGCCGGCTTCGCCGTTTCCGGATTGCCGCCGCCGGATTTCGCCGCGCCCGAATTCCGCGCGCCCGACTTCGCCTTGCCGCCCGAGCTGCTGGGGGCCTTGGGGCCGTCCGGGAAGCGCATCGTGCAGCTCTTGAGCCAGACATCGTAGACCGGGTGCACCACCGGGTTGAGCGAAGGCGATTCGGCGAAGATCCAGCCCGAGAAGACCAGCTTCGGCGCCGGGGCCGGGGCGTTGCCGATTGGCCGGGGCAGTTCCGCCACCTGCACGAAGGCGGCGGATTGCGTGCGCTCGAAGGATTGCGTGCGCTCGCAACTGCGCAGCAGGCCGGAGAGCTGGCCGAAGCGGAAATGCTCGCCGGGCTTCAGCGTGAATTCGGCGGTGGTGCCGAGCCGCTTGTCGAGGACGCCGATGACGGCGGTGCGCTCGTTCAGGGGAACGGCGGCGGCGCCGGTGCGGGCGGTGCCGCCTTCCACCACCGTGCGGCTTGCGGGCGCGCCGGCCTTCGCCGCCGCCTTCGGGGCGGCTTGCTTTTGCGCCGGCGCTGTTTGACTTTGCGCCGGGAGCGGCGCGGCGGCGAAGATCAGGGCCGCCGCCAGGAGGCGGGGGGCTGCCTTCATTCGGCGGGCTGGGCGGCGGCGTCTCCGTCGGAGGCCTTCTCGCCGCTGCGGTTGATGACCGAGCCGATGAGGCCCATCAGGTCGGTCGCGCCCTGCGTGTCGGTGATTTCGTCGCCGGGAGCCAGATGCTCGCTGTCGCCGCCGGGGACCAGCGCGATGAAGCTGCCGCCCAGAAGCCCTTCCGAGGTGATCGCCGCCGAACTGTCGAGCGGAAGCTGCACCGCCTTGTCCACCGTCAGCGTGACGACCGCCTGGAAGCTGGCCGGGTCGAGCTTCTGCCGGGTGACGGTGCCGACCTTCAGCCCCGAGACCCGCACGTCCGAGCCGACGGCGATCCCGGCGGCGTTGGGGAAGCGGGCGGTGAGGCTGTAGCTGTCGGTGCCGGTGCTGCCGGTGCGGCCTAGCGCGAAGACCAGGAACCAGATGGCGATCGCCACCACGGCAAGCCCGGTGAGCGCCTCGGCGACATGGTCCTTCAGAAGCTGCGGCATCTCAGCGTTACTGCCCCGGCGTCCAGGGGCGATAATCGGCGGCGGCAGGCGCGCGCCTGCCGCCGGCCGCCAGCGCGCCGCTCGGCAGTTCCGCCCGGTCGCTGCCGGTCGGGTTGGGGCGCCAGGGCTTTTCCCAGGCCTTCACCGGCAGCGGCACCTGCGTCGGCGCGTCGGCGCGGGACTTGTGCAGCCAGAGGTGCCATTCGGGCGGCACGCGGCTCGAATCATTGTCCGTCGCGTAGATGACCCAGCGGCGGCCCGAGGATTCGTCCGTGTAATAGATGTTGCCGTCGGCGTCGCGGCCGACTTCCGTGCCGTTGCGCAGCGTGTTCAGCCAGGTGCCGAAAGTGCTGCCCGTCCACCAGGTGAAGAGATTGAAGGCCATGATCCATGCCCCTAGAGCATCTCGCCGCCGCCTGCAAAGGGGGCGCTTCGATATTGGACGAGACCCGCGCGCCGCATCGGGGAGCGGCTTTTCCGAAGGCGCGGCGGTGGAGTAAGAAAGCTGGACCCCGGGTCGAACCCGGGGTGACGGGGGCGGGCGGGTTGCGGCCGATGCTACCAGTCGACCTTGTCGCCGGGCTTCAGGCCGATGCGGGCGGCTTCGCCGCCCTTCAGTTCCAGCACCGCCGCGACCGGGCCGATGGAGGAAAGCGTCGCGCGGGAGTGCGGCACCGCCTCCGCCGCGATGTTGCGCACCTTGCGGTCGGCGCCGATGAACACCAGGTCCAGCGGGATCAGCGTGTTCTCCATCCAGAAGCCGGCCTCGCGCGGCGGGCTCATCGGGAAGAGCATGCCCGTTTCCGGGGCCATCTTCGTCCGGAACATCATCCCGTGCGCCTGCTGCGCCGCCGTCGCCGCCACCTCCACCCGATAGCGGTGCGTCCTGCCGTTGCCGGTGGTGATCGAAAGCGGAATGACCTTGAGGCCGGTCTGCGGCTTTCCGGCCTCCAGGTTGGGGCGGGCGGCGAGCGGGGCCGGGGCCAGTGGCCCGGCTGCCAGCAGCAGCAGGCTAGAGAGAGGGAGGAACCGCCGCGCGAACGACGACCGCGAGCGCGCCGCGCGGGCCGTCGTGGATCCGGGCCTCGACGGACTGGCCGGGCAGGAGGTTTTCGAAACCGCCGCGGCGGACCGTTTCCATATGGATGAAAGCCTGTGTGACACCGTCGTTCCTCAGCAGGAAGCCATAGCCCTTGGCGCGGTTGAACCAGCGCACCTGAACGGCTTCGAAATCGCCGGCTTCCGCCAGAAAGTCCAGCGGCTCGACGCGATGCGCGCTGCGTTCCGCCGAGCGATCGGGGTCGGGGCCGATGGCGGAGCTGAGGTCCAGTTCGAGGATGGAGACGGCCTGCCGCCCGCGCGCGCCTTCCCGCGCGGTGAGCGTGACCCGCGCGCCTTCCGGCAGCGACTTGCGCCCCATCTGCCCGAGAAGATTGTAATGCACCAGGATATCGCCGCCGCCGTCGTCCGGCGTGATGAAGCCATAGCCCTTCACCGCGTCAAACCACTTCACGCGGCCCGCGAGCGTTTCGCCTTCCGTGTCGCGAACCTCCGGCTGGGTGATTTCCTCCTCACCACTGCGCGGCTTTCGCGGCTCCAATCCCCCATCCATTGGTGGCCTGCTTGTGCCTTCTTCTCAAGCCCGGCATCCGACCGCCCGGCTTTCTTTGCAACCCTGCGCACGCTAACACAGATGCATAGGCGTGCAAGAACTAGTATTTTACAAAAATGTCATGAAAGTGACAAGCTAATGGGATTCCACGACGACGTGCCGGGCGGATTTCAAGGTGAAATCGCCGTTGCAGCCCCGATCGAACGGGTCTGGGCGGCGCTGAACGCCCCTGAAGTGGTGGCGCGCTGCCTTCGAGAAGTGGCCGGGGCGGATGCCGGCGCGGGGCTGAAGGCGGAAGCCGGCGACCGGCTGGCCGGGACTCTGGTCGCGCACATCGGCCCCGTGGAGGCGCCGCTCGACGTGGTGGTGGAATGGACGGAGCGGCAGCCTTCGCGCCGCTGCCGGCTTCTGGCGCAGGGAGACGCCGGGCTTCTGGGCTCTGCCCGGGCGGCCGTCGAGGTGACGCTGGCGGACGGGCCGGCGGGCGGCACCGCCCTTTCCTGGCGAGTGCGGCCGGAGCGGTCCGGGGCGCTGGCGCAACTGGACGCAGGGCTGGTGGAAGGCCTGGCGCGCGGCCTTGCCGAGCGCGTCTTCCTTGCGCTGGGCGCGGAGGCGGAAACGCCGATCCCCCCGCCGGAAGCCGAGCCGAAGGAGGCGCTGCTGGAAGCGCCGCCGGTTCCACACACCCCCGACGCGGCCGATATTCGCGCGGCCGTCGTGGCGGCGGCGGCGGAAGCGGCGGTCTCGCCGGCGCGCGGGCTGCCGCCGCTCGTCTGGATCGGCGGGCTGGTGCTGCTGGTGATCGCCAGCCTGGCGTTGCTGCTGGGCTGACCGCGACAGCCAATGCCGGCGGCAGAGGCAGGCATCGCCAATTATCTTCCCGCATCATCAATCCGCATGATGACGGGTTTCGCAAGCCCGCTCATGACCATGGCCCTGGTCCATTCGATTGAACGGGGAGTGAAATCATGCGTCAGTGCCTGTCCGGAGGCATGTTTCTGAGGCTGATGGCCCTGGCCGCTCTTTTCGCGAGCGCCGCGGGGGCGGAGGCGGCGTCCCGGCCGAAGGAGGCGCCGGGCAAGACCGTCATCACCATGACTTTCCCGGCCAGCATCAGCGATCGGGCCCGAGCCCATATCGCCGACCGCTACGAGGAGGCGACACTGCTGCGCGCGCCGGGCTGCGGGTCATTCACGGGCTGCGAGACGCTGGAAGGCGCATTGGAACAGACCTTCGTGAAAAGCGCCTATTGGGCGCCCTACATCGTCGAGGAAATGAAGATCGCGGCGCCGGAGATCGTCATCGAGCTCGTTCCGGGACATCTCGACCTGCTGCCGGGCGGGCGGGTCGGCTATGCCGGGCTTCCGGGGGCGCCGGGCTCCGTCGCGGTGGATTTCATCACCCACGTGCGCGGCATGACCAGCGGCGGATGGTGGTATGAGCCGACCACTTTCGCCATCCGCGCCTATCCGATGTTCCTAGTGCAGCGCGTCGAGGCCGGAGAGAAGCGCCGGCTCCTGGCCGCTTCGGAAACGCTCGGCCTTGCATCCCCCGGAGTCAGTTCCGGCGCGCTGGTGGTCGACATCGCCGAAATGCCGCGCAAATCGCTGGCCGCAACTTCGACCATCGCGGCGAAGCAGGCCAAGATGAGCAAGGCGGAGTGGGCGCAGTTCACGACGCTCACGCCGGCGGAGTTTGCCCGCCAGACGAAGCTTCTGGACCGGCATGTGGTGGCGCTGGCAACGGTGGTGCGGAAAGCCGTGGCGCAGGATCCGGCCGCCGCCGATGCCGCCTTCCTTGCGGCATTGGGCCTTCGGAACGAGGATGTCGCCGAATCGCAGCGGCATCTGATCCCGTCGATGCGGGCTGCCGAGGCCATGTTCATCGCGCAGCAGACGGACGCGCTTGCCGCGCATCTGATCGAGGGCGAGGCGGGGCGGGCCACGCGGGATATGCTGCTGTCCGAGCGCGAATATCTTGCCCAGCTCATCAGCAACAGCAACCGCATGATACTTGCGGGCTTCCTGACCGCCGGCACGACGATGGCAAGTGGCGGCAACCAGAT
The DNA here is from genome assembly GCF_022014495.1 of Sandaracinobacteroides sayramensis. Lineage (GTDB taxonomy): Bacteria > Pseudomonadota > Alphaproteobacteria > Sphingomonadales > Sphingomonadaceae > Sandaracinobacteroides > Sandaracinobacteroides sayramense. The sequence continues at coordinate 158,447 of NZ_JAKLSQ010000019.1, read as the reverse complement.
GAGCGCCCAGCAGAGCATCCTCAACCAGAGCGTGAGGCTGGAAGCCGCCTCGGCCGAGTCCGGGCAGACCCGCAACGCCGCCTTCATCCCGGTGCTGCGCGAGCAGATGCTGGTGGTGGGAGCGGGCGCGAGCCAGCAGCAGTCGATCACCGCTTCGACCCTGGAAGAGCTGCGCGGCAAGTTCCGCGAACTTTTGACGAAGGGTTGAGACATGCGCCGTGCTTTCCCTTGCCTGATGATCGCCGCCGCCTTGTGCGCCATGGCCGCCGGCGCGCCTGCCGTTGCGGTGGTCTTGCCCAATATCCAGCCTCCGCAGCGGCCGGGCGCCCCGATTCCGGTTCCCGGCGTATCGAGCGAGGAACTCGCCAGGCAGATGGAAGAGTGCGAGAAGCTGATGCGTGAGAGCGGGCAGCCCAACTGCTTGCCCGGACGCCGTTTCGGTGTTCCTCCGGAGCGTAATTCGTCGATCATCTACGATACGCTGAAAAAAGGCGCCGACAGGTTGCAGGAGGCTGTGGAGGAAGCCGTGGAAGCCATCTCTCCGCAAAGCCCCGCGCCGGTGCCCGGCGGCGAAGATCCGGTCGGGTCGATCCTGAACCAGCAATTGTCCCGGGCGGCGACCCAGCGGCAGGCCGCGCAGCAGCTCCAGCCCGGCGCCTTGCAGGCGAGCATGGCGCAGGCGATCGCCGTAGGCGCGCGGGAGGCGACGCGGATTTCCGCCACCGCCAGCAGCCTCAGCATGGAGGTGGTGCGGGACAATGTGTCGACGCTGAACGCCGCGCAGCAGGCGCGGATGGTGGCGCAATCCAGGCCGCAAATGACGGGCAGCGCGGGCTGCTATGGCGGGACAAGCCCCAATGGCAATCCGATGCCCTGCACGGTGACGGAAAGCCGGCCACAGTCAACGGGCGGCTCCGCCATCCCGCAAGCGCCCGCCGCTCGGCTGCAGCCGCCGCCGAGCAACTGTCATATGGGTCGCCGTCCGGATGGAAGCATCTGCGCGGTAAGATGACGGCTCGCGTCAATCCCTCGGCCCGATCCTTTCCGCAGCCCCAGGTTGAGAACCCATGGACGTAATGGATATATTTGCGTCACCCCGGGTCAAGCCCGGGGTGACGAAGGGGAACTGGGAGACCCCAAACTAGTGCTGCGGTTCCGCCATCAGTTCCACCAGCACGCCACCCATGTCCTTGGGGTGGACGAAGATGACCGGGACGCCGTGCGCGCCGATGCGCGGCTCGCCGCCGCGCAGCACGGTGGCGCCTTTCGAGAGCATATAATCCCGCGCCGCAAGGATGTCGGGCACTTCGAAGCAGATATGGTGCTGGCCGCCCTTGGGGCTTTTCGCCAAGAAACCATGCACCGGGCTGTCGGCCCCCAGCGGCTCGATCAGTTCGATCTGGCTGTTGGGCAGGTCGACGAAGCAGACGCGCACGCCCTGTTCCGGCAGGTCGAAGGGCTCGCCGATGCGGGTGGCGCCGAGCAGGTCGCGGTAGAGCGTCAGGCTTTCCTCGATGGAGGGGGTGGCCACGCCGACGTGGTTCAGCTTGCCGATTTGCATGGGGTCAAATCCTGAAATTGTGCGGCCGAGGCCGCCCGGCGCGCGGAATTGCCGAACGGGAAGGCCTGGAAGGGTTGTGCGGATGTCGCATTCGAATCCAACGATTCTTCACGAAGTTTAACCTGTTGACGATAATTCAGAATATCCGGCTTTTGCAACTGCCCGAATTCAATCATTCTGGGCCTGCATTGAGATATCGGGCAGCTATCTATCGCGCTGCGCGGGCCGTAGCATTTCGGCAGGTGCGGGAGCGAGGCAGCCGGAAGATAGCGTTCAGCACATGACGATCCTCTGCCCGGTGCTCGCCTCGCGGCTTGTTGGGCAGGCGCGGTTCGATCGCGCGCCATTCGAGGTAAGTCACGCGAGGCTCCCTAAGCTCCACTCGCTCGAGCGCCGCAATCATCTCATTGCGATCTCGCCGCCTGGCCGCAGCATCCCACTGACCGAAAATGCCGACGTGAAATAGCCGCTCGTTGACGGCCATGCCTGTCAAGCTCGATTCATCCGCTCCTCCATAAACGAGGACTGGCACAGCGGCGCTCCAGCACTAACAGCTATGAGTTCACGACCTAATCCGGCTTCTTGCCTGGGAACCCTTGATTGACTGCGGCGTCGATGAGAGCCTGTCCTCGCTCTGCGTCCTTGGGCACTCCACGCCCTTCGATCAGCATATGTCCGAGCCGATATTTCGCCTCGGCATCGCCAGGGCCTCCCCCGGGATTTGGCACAAGCATGACTTGGCCCGTGCCGCCCAGTCGCACGGCAGGTGAATAGATGCTGGTGTAGTTCGGCCGGTCGTCAGCAGCTTCCGCGTAAAGAGACGCAGCGCGTTGCTCGTTGCGTTCCACGCCCAAACCATATTCATACAGCTGTCCGAGTTCGACCATGGCGCTGCGCTCCCCTAGATCGGCACGGCAATGAAGATGCGGTATCCGCATTGCTTCATCGGCGTAAGTGTAGTGAATGCGCATTTCCCCATTTGCCTCCCTGATGGAGGCCGCCCGAATGCCTTCGAGGTTTTTACAACTGGCAGGCTGTTGAGAGGTTTTGCAGCCTGCTGCCAAGCCAAGAGTCAAAAAAAGCTGTGTCAACTTCATTGTGCTTGACCTTGTTCGAAGAGGTTCAGGTTAAAGCTGCCTCTCGCAAATTCGCTTACAAGCATAAATTTAGCAGGCATAGCTTTCTTTTAAAAGCATTGGAATATCCGACCTTTAAAGGAGATAGAAGTTAATGCTCTAAATTTAGATAAGTTCACAAAAAATTCATGAATTAACGCTTGAAATGACAATTGACTGAAGTCCAAGTCGATGTTGTTCTGCACAGATTGCTCATTGGATGTTTGTGATGAGATTCTGTGGCTGACTGCGCACCCCCCGAAAATCGCGAATATGATCGGAGGCTGGACACGGGCCTTCTGGCTTTCGTTCAACTTCTTGTCTTGAATCAGCTCGCCGCTGATCCCGAACAGATCCTGCATGACCGGGGGGGTGGCGATCGCCCCTTTGGCATGAGCGACATGATCCGAAGCGCCAAGCGCCTGGGGCACAAGGCAAAGAGCCGGACCATATGCGCAGAAGAGCTTCCAGGCCTCCCGCTTCCCGCGGTTGCCAGGGGCAAGGACGATAAGTTCTTCCTGATCGCCAGCGTCGAAAATCAGCCAGAGGGCTTTCGTGCCCTTGTGCAGACCTATGATCGGCGTGAGCCGCAAATCTGGGACAAGGCGGTGCTCGACGCTGCATGGTCCGGGGAACTGCTTCTCCTCACCACACGCGAGCGTCTAGCCGGCAAGAACCGTCGCTTCGACCTCACCTGGTTCCTCCCTTTCATCGTGAAGTATCGGCGTCCCCTTGGTCAGGTGCTGGCGGCATCGTTTGTCATCCAGATCGTTGCACTGCTCAGTCCGATCTTCTTTCAATTGGTGATCGACAAGGTTCTGGTGAATGGAACCATGTCCACACTGGACGTCCTTGCCATCGGCCTGACGGTGATATTCCTTTGGGAAACCGTGTTGACGGGGCTGCGGCAATGGCTTCTGGGGCACACCACAAGCCGAATCGATGTGGAACTGGGGTCGCAACTGTTCCGCCATATGTTGGGGCTGCCTCTCGCCTATTTCGAGACCAGGCGCGTCGGCGACACCGTGGCCCGGATCCGCGAACTCGATCAGATTCGGGAATTCCTGACCGGCCCCGTGCTTTCGACCATGCTCGATCTCCTGTTCACGGTCGTGTTCCTGGCCGTGATGTATCTTTACTCTCCGCAACTGACGCTGATCGTCGCGCTGTCGATTCCACTCTATGCCCTCGTCACCTGGGCCATCGTGCCGCCACTTCGCCACAGGCTGGACGAAAAGTTCGATCGCGGCGCCGATGCGCAGGCTTATCTGGTGGAAAGCGTCACTTCCGTCCGCACCTTGAAGAGCATGGCGGTCGAGCCGCGCATGCGCTCCGATTGGGATCGGAAGCTGGCTGCCTATGTGCAAACCGGGTTCCGCGTCACGAAGCTGGCCGTTTGGGGGGCGGGCGGTGTCGGCCTGATCTCGAAACTCACGACCGTCGCTATCCTCTATTGGGGCGCGAAGCTGGTAATTGCCGGAGAATTGACCGTCGGCGCCCTGGTCGCGTTCAACATGCTCGCCGGCCGCGTCTCCATGCCCATCCTCCGCCTTGCCCAGCTTGCGCAGGACGTTCAGCAGGTCCGCGTGTCCGTGGCCCGCTTGGGCGATGTGCTGAACGCCGTCCCGGAACCGCAGCATAACCCCAACCGATCCAGCCTGCCGGCGATACGCGGAGAAATCAGGTTCGAGCGGGTCAGGTTCCGATATGCCCCGGATTCGCCTGAAGTACTTGCCGGAATCGATATCGACATCCGCGCCGGAGAAATTCTGGGCATTGTGGGGCCGTCGGGCTCGGGCAAGTCCACTCTGGCGAGCCTCGTCCAGCGACTGCATGTGCCCACACAGGGGCGCGTGCTCGTCGATGGTGTGGACCTAAGCCTCGTCGATCCGGCCTGGCTTCGCCGGCAAGTGGGAACCGTTCTGCAGGAAAACGAGCTTCTCAACCGTTCCGTGCGCGACAACATAGCCCTGGGTCATCCCACTGCACCGATGGAGGCCGTCATCCGCGCAGCGCAACTTGCGGGAGCGCATGAGTTCATACTCGAACTGCCGTTCGGCTACGACACGCCCATTGAGGAGCGGGGGCGCAATCTCTCGGGCGGGCAACGGCAGCGGATCGCCATCGCCCGCGCGCTTCTGGGCGATCCGCGGATATTGATCTTCGACGAGGCGACCTCGGCTCTCGATGCCGAAAGTGAGGAGATCGTCCAGAAGAATCTGCGCGCCATCGCCCGCAACAGGACGGTCATCATCATCGCACATCGGCTCTCGGCCGTGCGAGACGCGCACCGGATAATCACTGTCGAACGCGGGCTGGTGACCGAGCAGGGAACCCATGCCGAACTTCTGGCGGCCGGCGGCCGCTATGCCGACCTGCATCGCCGGCAGATGGGCTGGATTCATGATTGAGACGCTGGAGCGCCACTGGCACGTGCTCCGGGCGTCATGGGCGCTCGATCGGCAGGACGCGAGAAGCCGGCGAAGGCTGAAGGAGACGGAATTCCTGCCGGCGGCGCTGGAAATCATCGAGACTCCGGCCTCTCCCCTGGGACGGGTAATATTGTGGGCTCTCATCGCCCTGCTTGGCGTGGCGCTTGTCTGGAGCATCGTTGGCAAGCTCGATGTGGTGGCCGTGGCACCCGGCAAGATCGTCCCCTCGGATCGGGTGAAGGTGATCCAGCCAAGCGAGCTTGGCGTCGTTCGGGCCATCCATGTGCGCGACGGCCAGCGCGTACAGGCCGGGCAACTGCTGGTCGAGCTCGATCCGACGATGACCGGGGCGGATGACGCCCAGGCGGCGCGAGGCCTGATGGTCGCTGCCGTCGACCGCGCCAGGGCGCGAGCGCTGCTGGCGCATGTGGAGGGGCGCAAATCCGAAATCGCCTTTCCCGCCGATACACCGGCAGACGTTCAGGCGGCCCAGCGCGCATTGGTGCGCATGCAGATCTCCGAATATGAAGCGCGCCGGTCGGCGCTGATCCAGCAGCGTTACGAGCATGAAGCGGAGCGCGAGGCCGCCCGGGCCGAACGGGCGAAGATGGCGGAGACGTTGCCGCTGCTGGACCAGCAGGTGGAGGCGCACCGGCAGTTGGTGGCCAAGGGCTTCGGCTCTCGCCTGAAGCTCCTGCAGATCCAGGAGGAGCAGCTTGAGCGGCGGCGCAACATCGAGGTGCATGCGGCGGCCGTGGCGCGATCCTCGGCTGCGGTCGGGCGGATCGATCGCGAGCTTTCGCAGCTTCGCGCGGAGTTTTCCCGGGAAGCGGCCCAGGCGCTGGTGGAAGCGCAGGACAACATGTCGCTGCGAGGCGAAGAGATCACGAAGACCCAGCGCCGCCGGGCGCTTCAGCGATTGACCGCGCCGGTCGACGGCACTGTGCAGCAGCTTTCCGTCCACACGCTTGGCGGCGTGGTGCAGCCGGCCCAGCAATTGCTGGTGGTGGTTCCGGAAAGCGGAGGTCTGCATGTGGAATCGAAGTTATTGAACAAGGACATTGGATTCGTGCGCGGGGGGCAACCTGTGCGTATCAAGGTGGAAGCGTTTCCCTACACGGAATATGGTGTCGTCGAGGGCGTTGTCTCGCATGTGGGGCGTGACGCGGAGACCGACGAGAAGCTGGGCCTGGTGTACCCGGTTCGCATAGCGATCCGCGACGGCGGCTCAGGCGCTATCCTGCTACGGCAGCTTATTCCCGGCATGGCGGTTCAGGCGGAAGTGGTGACCGACAGGCGTCGAGTGATCGACTATCTGCTCAGCCCGATTGAACGAACTGTCGGCACCGCGGGGAGGGAGCGGTGAAACAGAAAATTGCTATTCTGCTCTGTGGTGATTGGCGCCGCTTACATTCTGCGTTTCTTTCACATGCAGTGGAGCCGCAGGCGGCAGGCGTCATTATCAAGAAGGGGTTTTGAGATGAGCTATATTGGCCGAGAGACTCGTCGCTTGCTCCAAAACACAGCGGCGCAGTGGATATCATTAGGGAAGGCGATGGATGGCCCCGGCTGTAACGCATTTGTTCATGCGGGCGCGGTAGCTCAGATCACGCGGCAAAAATATATTAATTATTACACAACTAGAAAAAGCCAAAAAAATATACGACTGCCTAGAAGAAATATCTTACTGAGATTATTTATATATGTATTATTAATTTCATTAATAATATTCATAAGTAGCAACGCTATATTTGCTTCTTCGTATCCGCAAATTGGACCAGAAGCGGTTATGAATCAATATGTTATCGACGATAGATGCCATGAAAAAATAATGTCAGAAAGTGAAATTAGTCACTTTGAGCACATCGGATTCAGGGATAATAATAGATCAATTCTTGATCCAGATTGCGTGAAAGAGTCATCAAATTTCAAAAACCCTGAGCTAAATTGGTATGTGCATACGGCAAGGCAATTTGCAGCAGCTGGGTGGATCGCTCCATATAAAGACATACCAAAAAACGCGCTACAATCCCCCTACTTTGAGGTGTCATTTCTCTCGGGATTGATACTCTGGCGCAGGGGTGACACTGTAATGGCCGGAAAATATATTTTTCGATCTGTTGAGCTCGGGTTCAGTGATGCGATTACAGTCTTAGAGACTGTCGGAAACAGTAAAGCAAATTACTGATTATATATGTAAATGACATAGTCATTAGGCAATAGGGGGGGGCTGGGTGCGGGACGCCTTATACTAGAAGCAACTCGCGCGCTCAATAACACCCAGGCCGCTGTTGGCGGCAGGGTGTGCATTATAGGCGTGGCGGTGTGGGCGGAAGTGGTGACCGACAGACGTCGGGTGATCGACTATCTGCTCAGCCCGATTGAACGAACTGTCGGCACCGCGGGGAGGGAACGATGGCAATAAATCTGAGATCAAAGAGAACAATAATTTCCACTATTGTCCTTTTTATGGGAATTGGAATCGGAATTCTGATCTATTTAAAAACTTATCATAATAATTATCGTCCTATTTCCATAATTCATATAAAATTATTAGAACAAAGAAAAAACAAAATTGGAGAATGTAAATATATTAATCTTTCGATTGACTGCACGCAAATAGATAGTCCGCCTCAAGCTGTATTGGATTCAATCATATTTGCCGGTTTCCCTTCTAGTACAATTGCCGGATACAATTGTGAATCGACCATATGTCTAGATAATGACGAAGGTAGTTTTGCAATATTTGACAGAGATGGGCAGATTTTGCCCAATAGATTCAAATTTACTGACATATCAATAGTGCGATTTAGTAATGAGAGGTACATGTTGGTGGGTTATTGGAAGCCTTTTTCAATAACATACTATACTTGTATTATTGAGTTTGGCTTTAATGATGTCATAGATGCTGTAAATTATTGTCAATCTATTTCAAAGGGTTTTGAAAATGACTACCATAAGATTAATTCTTAGTTAGCATTATTTGGAGCGCGTGATAGCAAATATTCATAGTGCCTCATTTGCGAGGAGGGGCAATCGGTACGCATTGGCAGAGAAGTTACTGGAAATTGCGTTAGATCCACACCGGATCTGTATAACAAAATGGCCAAGCTTCATAAGAAAGGAAAGTGGCATTGTGAAAAAATTATCTATAATATTAGTTTTTAACTTGTTGCTAACTTTTCAAGCTGAAGCCCGATCAGAATTTTCTAAACAGGAAGAATACAAAAGAATAAACACTGAAATTATAGATTACCTACAATCAGTAGGATACTGCCCACTTGGTAGTTGTGATATTTCTATTATGCCTCCAACATCTCTATCGAATTTTGAATTAATCGATCACTTTCAAGGTAAGGAAGATTCTCCAAATTTTCTTTATGCACAAATAGCAAATGCAAGAATTGGGGAAGACGATTTGTCGAGAATTTGCGAAAAGAATATTAATAAATATAAAGATATTCTATGTAAAATTTCAAAGAAAAATTATAAATACAAAGAAAATAGTAGATGTGCAACCAATATTGTTTCCATAATTTGGACAATAGATGCTCTTGGTGCTGACAAGGTGGACGTGAGTTCAATTCCAGAAATTGAAATTAATGATTCATATTCTGAGTGGCGGCAAAAGTTATTTGGAAAATTCTGCCCAGGTGCCGTTGATAGTATACAAAAACTTTTAGAAAGCATTCCATCTTTTCAGATGTTATATTATTATATGAAATACACGGATAAAAAATATAATAGAATATCTGATAAAACTTCTTCACTTTCAGAATATGTATTTATATCTCTTTCTTCAATGAACTATAAAAATATAATTAAAAGTGCAGAATTTTTATCAGATATATCAAATCAAAAATCCAATTATTATGATATTGGAGATGAAAAATGACAAATGTTTCTGTCTCAACGGACCCTAGCGGAAATACATTTGTGGTAACTCCATCAAGTGGGTCTACTCCATATATGTTCTTTGATCTTCCTCGAGGACAATATAGATCAATAGCACCACAACTTTCATCAATAATATCAAATTACTTTAACAGATCTGAATTTTCTGCAAATCCATATAAATCTATGTTCCAAAGTTTAAGCAATTCTAATAATAGTGTTCACTATTCGTTCCTATATGATCCGGGTGCAAAATTTGTTGCGACTGTAGATTATAAGAGAAATTCTTCTGACTATTCTGCTCTAGTAATAAAATCTGGAAAGCCAATATATGTAAACGTTAATCTTGCAAAATTATTGAACACAGATGGCTCGATAAATGTTTCTATAATGAATCAGATATTGGGTCACGAGCCAGGTCATGCGTTGTTTGGACTGGGTGCGCACAGAATTGCTTTTGATAAATCGGTTGTAGTTAATTCGTCCATTCTAATGGGGGATGAGTTATACAGAAGGGATGCTGAGCTCGCATTCTTGTATGGAGATGATATACTCAAGGGTGATGGATCGTGGCTTCGTCAATCGGCTGGTCAAACTCCTTCAGACGCGCAGCAATACAAGCAAGAGTTCTTGAAGGGTCGATCTGAGCAACTAGAAAGATCAAAGGCGCGAACTTCTGGTACTCCATCGCACATTAATGCTAATGATGAGCAGTTATCTATTCCGTTTTTTGATAATAGAGCGGATATGGCTAGTAGGGCTGTAGGATCATTACTTTCTAGTTATCTTGTGAAGGGCAATCCAATTGGAGTTGCGGCTCTAGGTTCTGTACTTTCCACAATAACTCAAAATTTATCTCAAGTTGTGGTTGCAGGAGGTTTCAATCGTCCTATTGCATCAACTAGGGGTACTGTGGAAAATGTTCTAGATGATCTAGGTTCAGAATTTATTAATAATTTACGAGCTGCTGCAGCTGGAACTATTTCGTCGCTTTTAACGTTGGAACTGGGGAGAGTTCTAGGCACTACAGGATTTGGTGGAGAGTTGTTATCAGTTTCGAGTGCAAGCGTAGTGCAGTTTGCTGCTGACAACATTTTGGCTGGAAAAGGTGTGTTCCAGGGGTTGTCCCAGTCTGGTTTGTTTAAAGCTGCAGATGTGAATCCGATGAATGGGTTTTCTAGCCCAGGTATGATGACATCAGCAATATCTTCCTTCCTGGGCGCCAAATTGGGATCGCTTGTTGTATCCCCGGTAACACAGGAGGGTGCTCTATTTTCTGCTTTGGGCTCTACCGTGGGGAGCATCTATGGCGGTGCGATTACGGCAGCAATATTCGGAAAGATGTTAGGGGCCGCCACCAACTTTTTGGCCCCAGGAGTAGGCGCTTTTGTGGGGTTTGTCGCGGGCACCTTGCTCGGAAAGCTCTTTTTTGGCTCTCCTCCCAAACCTTGGGCCGCTGCTGAAATCTCCCTCAACCTCGGTACCGGCTTCTGGGACATGGGGGCGGTCTATGCCAAGCATGGCGGCAACAAGGATATCGTCACCAGTATGGCGCTGTCCGCGCGGGACACGATCAACGGCGTGATCGCCATGGTCGGCGGGCGCGAGGATATCGTCGGCGTCGCCAACCCCACACCCGAGAAGCACAAGTATCGCTGGGATCAAGCGCAGCGCGATTATGAGATGCACGAGCTGGTCGGCAGCACGTTCGTCAAGCGCTACGACGGCAAGGACGCTAGCGCCGCGGTCGATATTGGGGTGTTGCTGGGAATCCGCGACACGCTGATCATGGGCGGCGATATATTCATGAAGCGCGCCATCCTCAACTATCTGCCGCAAGGCGTGCTGCCCACGGCCGAAAAAGACATCATCACCCTGCTGGGCAATTTGCAGATCGCCGAGGATTTCGGCCGCTACATGCGCGATCCCGAGCCGATCAACCGGCTGATCGCCGCCAACCCCAATTCCGCCTTCACCGCCGCCTGGGCCATCACCCTGCTGCGCGCCGAAGAGCTGCAACTCAATCGCTACCAGAAAAGCGACTTCTATGGTGGCCTGGCCGGCTTCATCCAGTCCGGCCATCAGCCGAACGAAATCCCCAGGTATGAGGACTATAGCTTCTACAGGGATGACGGCTGGTGGTTGGATGGCCCGAACATGGGCTTCATGCCCGGTGCCTATTATGGCAGCCTTTTCTTCGCGAATGCGGATATTCCCAGGATCGGCTACACGCAAGCTTGGTCGCTTGCGCCGAATGCAACAGCAGGCAATGATCTGTTTGAGTTGCATAGCCTGACAAATTTCTATGGCCAGAATCCGACTCTGGATGCCGCCGCCGGCGACGATATCGTGATCGGGACCGAAGGGCATGACACCGTATATGGCTCGGCCGGCATGGACTGGCTGGACGGATTGAGCGGCAACGACAAGCTTTTCGGTGGATCAGGAAACGACGTGCTTCTGGGCCGCGCGGGCGCCGACAATCTGGATGGGGGGGATGGAGACGATTATCTCTCCGGCGGAGATGGAGACGATTATTTCACCGGAAACACCTCGAACCGCCTGGGCGGCGGCCTTTGGGGTGGGAACGGTAACGATACGTTGGTCGGCGGATGGGGGCAGGATTTCCTGAACGGCGAGAATGGCGACGACCTGCTGATCGCCACGGACGATGTGAGCACGGACTATTATTCCGGCGAAAACGGCAACGATACGCTGAGCTTCGAACGCTATAATTATGGAGTCTATTTGAATTTGAACAGCGGGCGCGGAACGGCCTGGGATCCGGAGATCAGAGTAATTGGCGGAAACTATATCTGGTCTGTCGAGAATCTGACGGGCACGGCCTATGCCGATCAAATATATGGGGATGAAATCGGAAACATTCTGAAAGGACTGGCGGGAGACGACCAACTCCATGGCCTCGATGGCGACGATATACTGGAAGGCGGGGCCGGTGCGGACACGCTGTATGGCGGCTATGGCGTCGATACGGCAAGCTACGCCGGTTCGGCGTCCGGCGTGTCGGTCGATCTCGGATCGCGAGTGGCGTTTGGCGGCGATGCCTCGGGAGACGTTTTCTGGAGCATCGAGAACCTTATCGGATCGCGCTTCGGAGACGTGCTGGCTGGCGATCATTTCGACAATCGCCTGCAAGGTGGAGGCGGTGACGACCTGTTGATTGCCTCGAGCGGAAACGACTGGCTTCAAGGTGGCGACGGGTTCGACGCCATCGACTTCTCGGCGGCAACCGCCGCGGTGATATTCAGCGCGCCGATGTCGTGGACAGTCTCCGGATGGGGAACCGGCATCCACGACAATACGATCGAAAAGCTCATTGGCTCCAACCACGCCGATATCCTGCGGATGGGCGCGGGCGACCATGAGCTCGAGGGCGGAGCAGGCAATGACCAGCTCTATGGCGGCGATGGGCATGACACCTACATCTTCGCGCCGGGCCACGGCTCGGATGCGATCATCGACACGGCCGCCGGCAACAATGTCATCCGCTTCGACGGGATGAACTGGCGAGACCTGCGGTTCAGCGGCTATCAGCCTTACGGTGGCGCAAACCTGACGATCACGACACTCGGTGGAGCGGGAAGCGTGACGGTCAACAATCACTTCCCTTCCCGCAACAGCGACGGAACAATCAAGCGGAACAGCGGCTCGACGGGCGCGATCATCAAGGGCATCGACCTCGGCGGCGCCGGCCTCGTGGAGATCGGCGATCTGGACTATATGCCGACCCAGGGAACGGCGGCAGGCGAAACGCTCACCGGGCTTCGCAACAAGGACGATTTGCTCTTTGCCTATGGCGGCAATGACGTGATCTACACTTCTGGATGGTCGACCGAGAACGAAACGCGCGGCAATGTGGTCTATGCCGGCGATGGTAACGACTATATCTATGCCTCGACTGGAGATGATCAGTATATATTCGAACGCGGCAACGGCATCGACACGCTTGTCGATACGGGCGGACTCGACACGATCATCATGGGCCCGTCCATTGCCGCAGAGGATGTGTCGTTCAGCATCGCGCCGGTCGGCACCGATGGACGAGCAAATCTCGAAATTCTCGTGCGCGATCCCGCCAATCCGGATGGGCCGGTGGTCGACAAGATCATTGTCGTCGATGGCGGCCATCACACGCAAATGGTCTACGAAGGTTACACAAGTTGGGTTAATACTGTAGAATATATTCGCGTTGGTGGTCAGATCATCGATCTTCATAAGATCGATGTTCCCTGGTCAGTCTTGCAAGACTATACGATGCCCCCTGGCGGAGGTATAATTCCGCCTCTTGTTCTTGATCTTGACGGGGATGGCGTCGAACTCCGCTCGGTGCATGGTTCACGATTGGCGGCTGTCGGCGCTGACGGAATCGTCTATCGAACAGGTTGGGTCGGACCGGATGACGGCATTCTCGCGCTGGATCGGAATGGCGACGGCAAGATCGACCGCCAATCGGAGATTTCGTTCGCCAAGGATATCGAAGGCGCCAAGACCGACCTTGAAGGCTTGGCAGCCTATGACTCAAATGGGGATGGAAAACTCTCCGCAGAGGACAAGCTTTGGGGCGAATTCCGAGTTTGGCGCGACATTAATCAGGATGGCCAGAGCTCGGTGCAAGAACTGCTGACGCTGGATGAGGCGGGCGTGAAGTCGATCTCGCTTGAAGGCAGGCCCACAGGTCAAATCGCCGGCTCCGTGGCAGATTCTGCCATCGTCGCAACCGCCGCCGTCGAATGGACCGACAAGTCCCGGACGGGCGATGCCTATGATGTCATATTGGCGTTCGAAGCGGTCCGCGCGGACGGCGGAGGCAAAGGGCAGATGGAAGGGCATTATCGGGCCGAGAAGCGCGAGAAGCCGGATTTCACCGACAATCTCTTCGGAACACAAGCGCTCAGCAAAGAGAATGCCGATACGCTCATTGAAAGGCGCAAAGCGTTGGGCCTGGAGGGAGAGGAACTGCTCTTCGGCCGCATCGAAGACGTTCTTGCAGACGAGAGCACGCGAATTGAGAGTGGCGTGTGGCTTACCGACTTGGGGCAAAAGAATGCAGGCCGTGGTGGGTTGAACGGTAATCGACCGGAAGATGCTTCAGCCGACCGTTACAGGACGGATGATTGGACTCTCCGGGGATCCCAGGATGAGCTTATCCGGGCTGAAGGCGAGCGCGCAAAGGCGGCTGCCGATGCGGGCCTGTTCGATTTGGAGGCGACACGCCCGGACGCTTCTCCAGGACTGGAAGGCCATGTTCCAAACGACGCGGAAGCTTATTGGAAGGCAATCGAGGATCGGCAACTAGCCGAGCAGGCTCGATTGGGCACCATGCCGGCAACACCGCTCCCTCCCGGCGGCAAGCTGCCGAAAGGGCCGCTGCTGGGCGATACCTTCCGGCGTCTCTCTTCCGACGAGGAAGGGTTTCAAGAAAAAGGCGCAACAGAATCGCGGACGAGCAACTTCGAGCCAGCTGCGATCAAATCTCGACCCACCGAAACGTCCGTGCCATCCATAACAAGCTCTTCCGGAGCGATTGGAGCGGCCATTGGCCGATCGATCAACCAGTTCGCTGAACAGCAACCGATTGGCGGGACCGCGCGGCTGGATAATGACAGCTACGATTATCTGGCTCATGTCGAAGCCGCCAACTCGATCCTGGTGCATGCAATGGCGGGTTTTGGAGCTTCTTCTCGCATGATGACGACAAATTCGCTGCTTCAATCGGCCGAGCCCGACTATGGGCCATGGATGACTGTTTCGAATCTTCCCTCTGTGCAGCATATGGTGGCAGCAGCATGAGCACCGCATCAAACATTGTCTTTGGGCCAGCGAAGGCTTCCGAGAGAGCGAACATCCAGGCCGGCCAACGCACGGTCGCTCAGGTGCTAGGGGAGATCGTCTGGCTGTTAACGCAAAGTCCCGTCCACAAGACGCTATTCATTTCAGACTTGGAATGGGCGATAATGCCGGCGCTCCTGTTCGAGCAGTTTCGGATTTTCTACAACAATGGGCAGCCAGCAGGCCTCGTGCTGTGGGCGAGTGTATCCGAGCAAACGGAATTGCGCCTGGAGAGTGGCGGTCCAATCCGTCTTCGCCCCGACGAATGGAAATCCGGTGATCGCTTGTGGCTGGTGGAGATGGTGGCGCCGTTTGGCGGACAGGAGGAAATGCTCGCCGACTGTGCCACTGTTGTCTTCGGCGGTAAGCCGTTCAAATATCAGAAGACAAGCACCTCTGGTTCAGAGATCGCGATTCATGAAGCCAAGCCGCAATAGCTTTTGACTGTCGCCTGCCCCATATTGAACGCCCTGGGCAACTCAACAAACCATCATAAAGAGCCTGCTCTACCTCTGACTGGTAACAATCAGAGGAGCATATCAGTCAAGAGCGAGGTGATCCTGAAGCAGGGGCAACCGATCTGGCTCCCTGGAACATATGAAGCGAAAGGCTAGGCATCAGTCCTTGCTTTTCCAACGCTCTTGCAGGTGCATAACTAGCTTGTATTTGCTCGACGCTTCAATGCGCGCAAGAAAAAAGACCCTTGATTCACAAGGGTCTGATAGCCTTTAAGCGACCATTCTGTTTAGGCATCCGTTAGAAGGGAACGTCGTCGTCCATGTCGTCCGGGAAGGAAGAAGCGGGCTTGTTGGCGAAACCGCCCGAACCCCCGCCCGAACCGCCGGACGGAGACTGGCGCGCCGGGGCCGGGCTGCCGTAATCGTCCCCATAGCCTCCGCCGCCGCCATAACCTCCGCCGCCGCTGCCGCCGCCGCTTTCGCGCCGGTCGAGGAGGGCGAGTTCGCCACGGAAGCGGCCCACATAGACTTCCGTCGTGTAGCGGTCGTTGCCGTCGCGGTCCTGCCATTTGCGGGTGCGCAACTGGCCCTCCACATAGACTTTCGAGCCCTTGCGCAGATATTGCTCGGCGACGCGGACGAGATTGTCGTTGTCGAGGACGACGCTGTGCCACTCCGTGCGCTCCTTGCGCTCGTTGGTGGTGCGGTCCGTCCAGCTTTCCGAAGTGGCGATGCGCAGATTGGCGATGCGGCCGCCGCTGGAGAAGCTCTTCACTTCCGGGTCGGCGCCGAGGTTGCCGACCAGTATCACCTTGTTCACGCTGCCCGCCATCGCGGTGTCTCCCGATTCTGAATTGACGTTTGCGATAGGCCAGTCGGGAAGGGCAGCGCAAGCCGCTACTCAGGCGCCATTCAGCCCGCGGCGCAAGCCGCTATTCAGGAGGCGGCGATCGTCGTCCTGTGCAGCAGCCGGTCGTGCCCTTCGTAGCCGCCGGTCGCGGCGTGGAGGAGGGAGCGGTTGTCCCACATCACCAGCATGCCGGGCTGCCAGCGGTGGCGGTAGCGGAACGCCTCCTGCCCCTGCCATTCATAGAGCTCCTGCAGCAGCGGCCAGGCTTCCGCCGCTGCCATGCCTTCGAAGCCGATAATGTAGCCGAGACAGCCGAAGAGGCCGAGGCGGCGGGTCTCGGGATGGGCGCGGACGAAATGGTGCAGCTGCGTTTCCAGCGCCTCCGCTGAAGGGCGGATCGTCATCGAGCGGTCGGCGGCGTCGTGGGTGCCGTAAAGCCCGTCCGGCGCATAGGCGGCGCGGGCGGAATGGATGGCCTGCAACCCCTCGATTCGCTTGCGCAGCCTGTCCGGCATCACCTCCAGGGCGAGATGCTGGTTGGCGAACAGCGTGTCCCCGCCGGTGGGGGGAATGGTGAGGCCGTAGAGGCAGGTGCCGGCCGGCGGGCGGAGCTGGAAGCTCCAGTCGCTGTGCCAGTTCTCGGCGAACAGGGGGGATTTCTCCCCCGCCTTGCGCTCAACGGCGATGATGTGGCGGCGGCCGGGAATGGGGGCGATGAACGGATCCTGCCCGAAGCCGCCGAAATAGAGGGTGAAGCGCTCCAGATCCTCGTCGGAGAGATGCTGGTGCGGGAAGACCAGCACATGATGTTCGAGCCAGGCCTGCCGCAGATCGGCGATGGTGCCGCCCGGCAACGGCCTTGCGAGGTTGAGGCCGGTCACGAACGCGCCGCATGCCTGCCCGCTTGGCTCTATCCGCATAAATGTCCCTCCCCTGCAGACAGGCTTCCGCAACGGGGCGCTTTCGTCAAGCCCGATGCGTTCTACACTCTGCGGCGCGCCATCCAGGCGAAGAGGAGGCCGCCCGCCAGGCCGGACAGGCTCATCGACAGGAAGCCGGCCGCCGTGCGGGCGCCGGCGAGTGGAGAGAAGCCATAGGCCAACTGCATCAGCAGCAGCGCCAGCGCCATCGCCGCCCATCCCGCCAGCGGATAGGCGAAGGGCGCCAGCAGGCCAGCGCGCGGTTTCAGGAAGGCGGCGATGGAAAAGCCGACCGTGAGAGCGACGAGGGTGACGCCGCCCAGCGGCAGCAGCAGGCCGATGAAGTCGCGCAGGATGGTGGTGACGCGCGCCAGCAAGGGGATTTCGACCCCCAGCGCCTTCAGCCCCGCCTGCACGAACAGGCTGTGGGCAAGGCTGGCGAGCGCCGTCGTCAGCAGGGCCGCCGCAAGCAGGGCGAGGATGCGCCGCCACCAGATCTTCATTGCTGCTTCCCCTTTCGCGCCGGTCTTGCGTCCATCGCTTCTTCCGCTGATCGCTTATCCGCGCTAGCCTAACCGGGATTTGCGCAAGGTGGGAGGGATTTCATGCGGCCGAGGCGGATGATGCTGTCGCTGCTTCTGGCGGCCGGCCTGACCGGGGCGGCGGCCCCCCCGGCCCGCGTGCCGGACAGCCAGGTGCCCGTGCGGGTGGAGGTGATGGCGAGCGGGCTCGACCATCCGTGGAGCGTCGCCTTCCTGCCCGGCGGCGGCGTGCTGGTGACCGAGCGCGGCGGCGCCTTGAAGCGGCTGGAGGATGGGAAGCTGTTCAGCGTGTCGGGCGTGCCGCCGGTGCTGAGCGAAGGGCAGGGCGGCCTGTTCGATGTGCTGCCGCATCCGGATTTCCGCAGCAACGGCTTCGTCTTCCTGTCCTACGCGCATGGCACGAAGCGGGCGAACGGCACGCGGGTGGCGCGGGCGAAGCTGGTGGGCAACAGCCTGATCGAGGTGACGCCCATCTACACCGCCGCGCCGCTGAAGCGCGGCGCCGTGCATTTCGGCGGCCGCATGGCCTTCCTGCCGGACGGCACGCTGGCGCTGACGACCGGCGACGGCTTCGATTACCGCGAAAGCGCGCAGAAGCTGGACAACCCGCTGGGCAAGGTGCTGCGGCTGACGGTGGATGGCAAGGTGCCGGCCGGCAACCCCTATGCCGACGATACGGCGGCGCAGCCCGCCATCTGGAGCCGGGGCCACCGCAACCCGCAGGGCCTGGCCTATGATCCGGTGCGGGGGATGCTGTTCCTGCACGAACATGGCCCGCGCGGCGGCGACGAGGTGAATGTGATCCGGCGGGGCGGCAATTACGGCTGGCCGGTGGTGACGCTGGGGATGGACTATAGCGGCGCCAGCATTTCGCCTTTCCGCAACTATCCCGGCATGATCGACCCGCTGGTGAGCTGGGTGCCTTCCATCGCGCCTTCGGGGCTGGCGGTCTATCGCGGCGGCATGTTCCCGGAATGGGAAGGAAGCCTGCTGGTGGGGGCGCTGGTGGACAAGGAATTGCGGGTGGTGAAGCTGACTCCGGCCGGCCGGCCGGCGGGGGAGGAGCGGGTTCTGGACCGCAGCGCGGAGCGGATCCGCGACGTGCGGGTGGCGCCCGACGGCTCCGTCTGGGTGACGACCGACTATCCGGACGGAAAATTGCTTCGCCTGAGCCGGGGCGAGTAACGCCGAAGGCTGGGAACAAAAAGCTGGGAACAACAGGCGGGCAACCTATCTTTGTGCAATGGCGGGCCGCTTTGCTCTTGACCTCGACCATGGTTGAGGAAGTAGCAGCCTGCCGCGGACGGAAAAGCTCAAACCCGCATAGGAGATGTCATGGCTTACGAACTGCCCCCCCTGCCTTACGCCCATGAAGCGCTGGAGCCGATCGTTTCCAAGGAAACGATGACCTATCACCACGACAAGCACCACCAGGCCTATACCGACAATCTGAACAAGGCGCTGGACGCCAACCCCGACCTTGCCGGCAAGTCGCTGGAGCAGATCTTCGCCGAAATCTCCTCGGCGCCGGCCGCCGTGCGCAACAACGGCGGCGGCTTCTGGAACCACATCTTCTTCTGGGATTGCATGAAGCAGGGCGGCAGCGCGCCGTCGGGCAAGCTGGCGAAGGCCATCGACGAGCAGTTCGGCACGCTGGAGATGCTGAAGGACCAGTTCAACAACAAGGGCGCGGGCCAGTTCGGCTCGGGCTGGGCCTGGCTGATCGTGAACGAGGCGGGCAAGCTGCAGGTGATCTCCACCGCCAACCAGGACAACCCCTTGATGGACGTGGTGGAAACGCGCGGCGTGCCGATCCTGACCAACGACGTCTGGGAACATGCCTATTATCTGACCTACCGCAACGACCGCGGCGGCTATCTGAAGGCCTGGTGGGACGTGGTCGACTGGGACATCGCCAACAAGCGCTACGAAGCGGCGCTGGCCGGCTGATATCTGCTTCCGGCCCGCGCGGGCGCGCGCGGGCCGGCCCTTACCTGGGCCGCAGCAGGCGCGGCCCGGCGCCTTCGGCCGCAAGGCGGTCGCCCGGATTGCGCAACGGGCAGTCGGCGAGCGACAGGCAGCCGCAGCCGATGCAGCTTTCCATATCGTCCCGCAGTTGCAGCAGGCTTTCGATCCGCTCGTCGATCATCGCTTTCCAGGCTTCGGTCAGCCTTTGCCAGTCGGCGTTGGAAAGCGCGCGATCGGCCGGGATTTCCCGCAGGAAGGCCTTCACCATCGCCAGCGGGATTCCCGCCCGCTGGGCGATTCGGATCACCGCGACGCGGCGCAGCACCGCGCGCGGGTAGCGGCGCTGGTTTCCCTGCGTGCGCCAGCCTTCGATCAGCCCCTTCCCCTCGTAGAAATGGATGGTGGAAACCGCGACTCCGCTTCGGCGCGCGACATCGCCGACCGTCAGTCCACCGCTCGTCGCAGCCTTCGCCATGCCTGTCTCCCGCTGCCGGTCTTTCTAGCCGCGGCATGGCTTGACCTCAACTATTGTTGAGGTTCTACAAGGCCCGCCAGTTCATGGGTTTCGAAAGGGAAAGGCTGGCAATGCGGCGGATCGATTGGGCGAAATGGCTTGGCTGGGGGCTGGCGGCCTTCTTCCTGTTCGGAGCGGCCAGCAACATCCTCTTTCCCGAGCCGTTCCTGGAGGGTTATGCCCGCTGGGGCTATCCCGCCGGCTTCAACTATGTGACCGGGGCGCTGGAACTGCTCGCGGCGCTGCTGCTTGCGCGCCGTCGGACCAGACTGTTCGGGGTGGCGTTGGCGGCGATGGTGATGGCGGCCGCCGCGCTGACCTTGCTGCGCCATGGCGAGCTGCAGCACGCCGTGGCGCCCATCACCCTGCTGCTGCTGCTGGCCGTCACCTGGCTGCTGACGGACCGGCGGGCTACAGAATAGCCAGCGTCCGCGCGATCCGGGAGCCTTTGGCGGCGCGCTTCAGGCCATTCGAATTCCAGTCGAAATGCGCCTGCCCGTCGGCGGTGACGAGGATCAGCCCGCCATTGCCGCCGAAGCTGGCCACCCGCTCCAGCATGGCGCGCATGGCCTCCGGCGGGGCGGCCTCGCCGTAGCGGATGCGGGCGGACACGTCGCCGGCGCCGCCGGCCAGGATGAAATGCTCGCCGATGCCGGTGCAGCTTGCGGCGACATGCCGGTCGGCCCAGCAGCCGGCGCCGAGGATCGGCGTGTCGCCGACGCGGCCCGGGCGCTTGCCGAAGACGCCGCCGGTGGAGGTGGCGGCCGCCAGTCGGCCCTGCCGGTCCAGCGCGGCGGCGCCCACCGTGCCATGGCCGAGGCCGTCGCCGGCGGGGCGCATCTCCTCGGCGGTGACGCCGATGGCGAGGCGGTAGTAATCGGGGTCGCCGCCGATCGCTGGCAGGCCGATCTCGCGGGCGAAGGCGGTGGCGCCTTCGCCGCAGAGCAGCACATGCGGCGTCCGCTCCATCACCGCGCGGGCGGCGGCCACCGGGCTTTGCACATCCTGTAGTGCCGCCACTGCGCCGCCCCGGCCGCTGGCGCCGCAGATGATCGAGGCGTCGAACTCGACGACGCCGGCGCGGTTCGGGGCGGAGCCGCGCCCGGCGGTGTAGAGGCCGGAGGCTTCCAGTTCGCCGACCGCCCATTCCACCGTGTTGAAGGCGCTTTCCCCCGAGGCGAGGCGGGCTTCGCCCTCGTCGACCAGCCGGCCGAGATGCGCTTCCACCTCCGCATAGTCGCGGCCGGGGGTGACGCCGGCGCCGCCGTGCAGCGCGATGGTCCAGGAATCGGAGAGGTTCGCCATGGTTGCGCAATAGAGGAGAATAGCCGGTGCCGGAACAGCCCGCGCTCAGCGCTCCGGCCACCAGTCCTGCCGCCAGCCGGCGATGTCCGGCACGGGATTGCCGCGCGAGTCGCGGGCGGGCTCGTAGCGGAAGCGTTCCTCGATCAGCCGGCAGGTGATTCGGTCGCGCTCGGCGTGGCCGCTGGAGCCGACGACACGGCAGTTGCGCGCCCGCCCGTCGGCGCCGACTTCGAAATGCGCGGTGGTGCTGCCGCCCGTTTCCTGAAGGCTGCGGGTGCGGGGGAAATCCGCGCGGACGATGTTGCCGGCGATGCGCCGCGCGCGGGTGCCGCCTCCGCCGCCGGTGGCGGCCCCGGCCTTGCCGAGGCCGGAGCCGATCCCGGCGCCGCCCGCCGCGCTGCCGCCGAGGTCGCGGGCGGCGGCGCCCGACAGCGCGTCCGGGCCTTCCGCCGGCGCGGGCGGCGTGGGGACTGGCTCGGGCGGCGGAACCACGACTTCGGGCTTCGGCGCGGCGATCGGGCTGGGTTTCGCCTTCGGCGCTTCAGGCGCGGACTGGCCCTCCGGCTCGGGCGGAGCCTCTGGCAGAGGGGGCGGGGGAGGGGGCGGCTCCCTTATGTCCAGCAGGATCATCGCGTCTTCGGCAAGGGGCGGCTGGATCGCCATCGGGCGCAGCAGGAACCAGAAGGCGAGCGCGTGCGCGCCCAGCACCAGCGCCAGAGCAATGGCCCTGCGGCGGCGGGGGTGCGGGCGGCTTTTGCTGCGCAGCATGAGGGTGGTCTAGCAGCCTAGAACCAGGCGCGCACGCCCAGCACGAAGGCCGTGCCGGAAGCGCTTTCCCCTGCCGCCCGCGCGAAGTCGGCGGTGCGGCCGAAGCGGCTTTCGTGGACCACGCCCAGATAGGGGGCGAATTCGCGCGCGATCTCGTAGCGCAGGCGAAGCCCGGCTTCGCCGCGGACCAGACCCGAGCCGATGGCGAGTTCGGGGATGTCCTGCGCCGACAGTTCCAGTTCCAGCTTCGGTTGCAGGATCAGCCGCTGGGTCAGGCGCAGATCATATTCGGCCGAGGCGGTCGCCCGCAGTTCGCCCTTGGTGGAAAGCTGCAGATAGCCGTCCACCTCGAACCAATAGGGGGCAAGGCCGGAAATGCCGGCGACGATATGGGTGCGTTGCGGCTGCGGCCGCACATCGTGGCGGACGCCGGCCTGCAGGTTGAAATAGGGGTCGATCGCGCGGCTGTAGAGGGCGGTCAGCTTCAGATCGTGCAGGCCGCCGCCGAATTCGCCCTCGGCATCGGCCTTCACCACCAATCGGTTCATGTCTCCGCCGAACCAGCCGTCGGCTTCCACCAGCCAGCTTTCCGCGCCGTCGGCGAAGCGCACTTCGGCGAGGTCGATCAATATCCGGGAGAATTGCCCGCCGCCATGCTCGGCGTAGACGGCGGCGCGCACCGGCTCCATCGCCGCCTTGCCCCAGA
Organism: Sandaracinobacteroides sayramensis; assembly: GCF_022014495.1. GTDB lineage: Bacteria > Pseudomonadota > Alphaproteobacteria > Sphingomonadales > Sphingomonadaceae > Sandaracinobacteroides > Sandaracinobacteroides sayramense. The sequence continues at coordinate 135,564 of NZ_JAKLSQ010000019.1, read as the reverse complement.
TGCGGTCGGCCTGGTCGGCCGGAACCGGGGCCGGGGGCGGGGCGTCGCCGGCCGGCGCCTGCGCCGTGCAGAAGCCCATCGCCTCCTCGTCGGGCGTGCAGCTTTGTCCGGCGGCGGGGGCGGCGGCGAGGAGGGCGGCGGTCAGAAGCGCGGCGCGCATCAGGCCGTCTCTTCCGGCGGGCGGACGGTGATGACCTGCATCATCCCGCCGTGCATATGGTAGAGCATGTGGCAGTGGAAGGCCCAGTCGCCCGGCGCGTCGGCGGTGAAATCGAAGGTGGCGGTGCCGCCGGGCTGCACATTCACCGTATGCTTGCGCGGCGCATGCGCGCCCTGGCCGGTCTGCAGCTCGAAGAAATGGCCGTGCAGGTGGATGGGGTGGCTCATCATCGTGTCGTTGACGAGGGTGATGCGGACCCGCTCCCCCTCGCGGAAGGGGATGGGGTGCTTCACCTCGTTCAGCTTCACCCCGTCGAACGCCCACATATAGCGTTCCATATTGCCGGTCAGATGGATTCGCATGGCGCGGGACGGCGCGCGGATGTCGGGGTTCGGCTCGGCGGCGACGAGGTCGCGGTAGGTCAGCACCCGGTGGCCGACGTCGGCAAGGCCGAGGCCGGGCTCGCCCATCCGGTCCACCGGCATGGGGGAGATGGACTGGACGGTCGGCGTCTTCGCGACGCCCGGCGCCACGGAAAAATCCCGCATGCCGTGGCGCATGGGCTCGCCCTTTGTGCAATGGCCCATCGCCTCATGCTCGGGCGTGCAGGCGGCGCCATGGTCCATGCCGCCCATCCCCATGTCGGCCATGGTGAGGAGCGGGCGCTTCCGGAGCGGCGGCACGTCCGCGCGCATGCCCGGCGCGGGGGCGAGCGTCGCCACCGCCATCCCCGAACGGTCGACGCTTTCGGCGACCAGTGTGTAGGCGCGGTCCTGCTTCGGCTCGACGATCAGGTCATAGGTCTCGGCGATGGCGATCTGCAGCTCGTCCACCTCGACCGGGCGCACGTCCAGCCCGTCCGCCTGCACCACTTTCAGCGGCAGGCCGGGGATGCGGACGTTGAAATTGGTCATGGCCGAGGCGTTGACCAGGCGCAGCCGCACCCGCTCGCCGGGCTGGAACAGCGCCGTCCAATTGTCCTTCGGGCCGTGGCCGTTCACGAGATAGCGGTAGGTCTCCCCCGTCACGTCGGCGAGGTCGGTCGGGTCCATCCGCATCCGGCCCCATTCCAGCCGCTCGGCGCTTTTCATCGCCTCGCCGTCGGTCGCGGTCAGTTTCTGGCGGTTGTAGTAGCCGCCCATCTGCTTCAGCTTGCGGAAGATCAGATGCGGGTGGACGAAGCTGTAGTCGGAGAGGACGACGACATGCTCCCGGTCGTAAGGCGCGCGTTCCGGGCCCGCCGGGTCGATCAGCAGCGGGCCGTAGTGGCCCATCTGCTCCTGCAGGCCGGAGTGGCTGTGATACCAGTAGGTGCCCGCCTGCCGGATGGGGAATTCGTAGGTGAAGGTCTCGCCCGGGCGGATTCCGGGGAAGCTGACTCCGGGGACGCCGTCCATATGGAAGGGCAGGATCAGCCCGTGCCAGTGGATGGAGCTGTCCTCCGCCAGCGCGTTTTCCACATGCAGGCGGACATTCTGCCCTTCCTTCAGCCGGATGAGCGGGCCGGGCACGGTGCCGTTGAGGCCGATCGCATGGCCGGTGCGGCCGTCGATGCTGATCGGCTGGTGGGCGATCCTCAGGCGGATGTCCTCGCCGGAAACCATGGGCATGTCGCGCGTGAGACCGGGGGAGTGGCCATGCGCCCAGGCGGGAAGCGGCAGCCCCGCCGAGAGCGCGCCGGCGCTTCGCAGCAGGGTGCGCCGGTTCAAAAGCATGTGCATCGCCAGTCTCCGGCCATGCGGCCCGCATGGCCGCGCTTGCCTTCGGGCTGCCACCGGCCCAGACATTTTGTCAAATCCACGCACGGGTCGCGGTGGGATAGCGGGTTGAAGCCATGACAGAGCATCATCAAGGCGGTTGCTGCGCGGCGGCGGGCGGGAACGGCGTGAAAGACCCGGTCTGCGGCATGACCGTGGACCCGGCGAAGTCCCCGCACCACGCGGCCCATGCCGGGCAGGACTATCATTTCTGCAGCGCAGGTTGCCGGACGAAATTCCTAGCCGATCCGGCGCAGTATCTTGGCCCCCGAAAAGAAGCGCCGCCAGCCGATCCGGGGGCCATCTACACCTGCCCCATGCATCCCGAGATACGGCAGGTAGGGCCGGGAAGCTGCCCGATCTGCGGCATGGCGCTGGAGCCGGAGGTGTTTTCGCCGGACGACGGGCCGAACCCGGAACTGCTGGACATGACGCGGCGCTTCCGGATCGCGCTGGTGCTGACGCTGCCGGTGTTTCTGCTGGAGATGGGCGGGCATCTCTTCGATTTCACCCATATCATTGGCGGGCGCCTGTCCGGCTGGATCCAGTTCGTTTTGGCGACCCCCGTGGTGCTGTGGGCCGGCTGGCCCTTCTTCGAGCGGGGCTGGGCTTCGCTTCGAAGCCGGCATCTCAACATGTTCACGCTGATCGCCATGGGGGTGGGGGTGGCCTATGGCTACAGCCTTGTCGCGCTGCTGGCGCCGGGCATCTTCCCGCCGGAGTTCCGCCATCACGACGGCTCGGTGCCGGTCTATTTCGAGGCGGCGGCGGTCATCACCACCCTCGTGCTGCTGGGGCAGGTGCTGGAACTGCGCGCGCGCGAGCAGACCTCGGGCGCGATCAAGGCGCTGATGGACCTGGCGCCGAAGACGGCGCGGCGCGTGCGGACCGACGGGGCGGACGAGGAAGTGACGCTGGACGCGATCGGCGTCGGCGACCGGTTGCGGGTGAGGCCGGGGGAAAAGGTGCCGGTGGACGGCGAACTGCTGGAAGGCCGGGTCGCCATCGACGAATCGCTGGTGACGGGCGAATCCATGCCGGTCACCAAGGAAGTGGGCGACAAGGTGATCGCCGGCTCGCTGAACCGCACCGGCTCCTTCGTGATGCGGGCGGAGAAGGTGGGCGCCGACACGCTGCTGGCGCGGATCGTGCAGATGGTGGCGCAGGCGCAGCGCAGCCGCGCGCCGATCCAGCGGCTGGCCGACCGGGTGGCCGGCTGGTTCGTGCCGGCGGTGATCGTTGTCGCGCTGCTGGCGGCGCTGGTCTGGGCGCTGGCGGGGCCGGAGCCGCGCTTCGGCTATGCGCTGCTGGCCGGAGTCTCGGTGCTGATCATCGCCTGCCCCTGCGCGCTGGGATTGGCGACTCCGATGTCGATCATGGTCGGGGTCGGCCGGGGGGCGCAGGCGGGCGTGCTGATCCGCGACGCCGAGGCGCTGGAGCGGTTCGAGAAGATCGACACCCTGATCGTCGACAAGACCGGAACGCTGACCGAAGGCCGGCCGGCGGTGACCCTGGTGCAGCCGCTGTCGGGCTTTGAGGAGGCGGAGTTGTTGCGGCTGGCGGCCAGCGTCGAGCGGGCGAGCGAGCATCCGCTGGGCGAGGCGGTGGTGCGCGCGGCGCAGGCGCGCGGACTGGCGCTGACGGAGGTGGCGGATTTCGATTCCCCCGTCGGGCGCGGGGTGATGGGCGTCGTCGAGGGGCGCCGGCTGCTGCTGGGCGGGCCGCGGCTGATGGCGGACGAGGGGGTGGACATCTCTGGCCTGAACGACCGGGCGGATGCGCTGCGGCAGGAGGGCGGCACCGCCATCTTCGTGGTGGTGGATGGGCGGCTGGCCGGGCTGATCGGGATCACCGACCCGGTGAAGGCCGACAGCGCGGAGGCCATCGCGGCGCTGCAGGCGGACGGCGTGCGGGTGGTGATGATGACCGGCGACAACCGCGTGACGGCGGATGCGGTCGCCGCGAAGCTGGGCATCACCGAGGTGGAGGCCGAGGTGCTGCCCGAGGACAAGGCGGCCGTGGTGCAGAAGCTGCGCGCGGAGGGGCGTTCGGTGGCGATGGCGGGCGACGGGGTGAACGACGCCCCGGCGCTGGCGGCGGCCGAAGTGGGGGTCGCGATGGGCGCGGGCGCGGATGTGGCGATCGAAAGCGCCGGGGTGACGCTGCTGAAGGGCGATCTGGGCGGGCTGGTGCGGGCGCGCAAACTGTCCCATGCGGTGATGCGCAACATCCGGCAGAACCTCGTCTTCGCCTTCGCCTATAATGTCGCGGGCATCCCGATTGCCGCTGGTCTGCTCTACCCCTTCACCGGGCTGCTGCTGTCGCCGGCGATCGCGGCGCTGGCGATGGCGCTGTCGTCCGTCAGCGTCATCGGCAATGCGCTGCGGCTCCGGCTGGTGAAGCTCTGACAACTATTTCGCCGCGGCCCGTGAAGCGGGGCGGAGGGCGGCCGTAAACCCATCCGGCATCGAGGATGATCGGATGAGTGAACGGATTTTGGCGGAAAGGCCGCTGGGCCTCTGGCGCGAGATGGCGCCGGCGCTGGCGCTGCTGGCGCTGGGTCTGACCGGGCTGGCGGCGGCCTATCTGACGCCGGGTGGCAGTGGCGGGCAATATGCCGTGGTGGCGCCACCCTGGTATGGACCGGGCCGCACCTTCGATCTTGTGGCGGCGGCCGGCGGGCGCATCGCCTACGCCGGCGGCCCGGGCAATCTCGTCGTCGCCTGGTCGGACGAGCCGGGCTTTGCCGGCCGGCTCTACGGCGCCGGCGCCTGGCTGGTGGTCGATCCGATGCGGCTGCGCGGTTGCCGTGGCGAGGGCCGGGCATGACCGACGAACTGGAAAGGGTGCGCGAGCGGTTCGGGCGCTTCCTGCTGCTGCTGTTCTGGGCGCATGTGCCGCTGCTGGCGCTGGTGGCGCATTGGGTCGGGCGGCCGGTCGGCGGCGTGGCGCTGGCCGGCGTGGCGCTGGCGGGCGCCTACCATCTCGTCTGGTGGCGGCACGGCACGGCGCCGGTTACCCGCCATGTCTCCGCCGTGGCGCTGATGGGGGAGCCGGCGCTGCTGGTGTTCCTGCTGTCCGGCCGGGCGTGGCAGATGGACATGCACATGTATTTCTTCGCCACGCTGGCGCTGACCATCGCCTGGTGCGACCGGCGGCCGGTGCTGCTGGCGGCGGCGGCGGTCGCGCTGCACCATCTGCTGCTGGACTATTTCCTGCCCGAAGCGGTGTTCCCCGGCGGCGGCGATCCGGCGCGGGTTCTGCTGCACGCCGCCATCGTCGCCTTCCAGACGGCGGTTCTGGTGTGGCTGAGCGACCGGCTGGTGGAAAGCTTCGGCCGCATCGGCGCGATGGGCAATGAGATACTGGCGCAGAATGTGGCGCTGGAGGCGCGCACGCGCGAGGCGGAGGAGGCCACCCGCGCCAAGAGCCTGTTCCTGGCGAACATGAGCCATGAGATCCGCACGCCGATGAACGCGATCCTGGGCTTCGCGCATCTGGCGCTGAAGACCGAACTCGACCCCCGGCAGCGGGATTATGTGCGCAAGATCGACGGCGCCGGCAACGCGCTGCTGCGGCTGATCAACGACATATTGGATTTCTCCAAGAACGAGGCGGGCAAGCTGCTGCTGGAGGAGCGGCCATTCCCGCTGCGCGCCTCGCTGGCGAACCAGTTGCAACTGGCGGCGGTGGGCGCCGAGGCGAAGGGCGTGGCCGTCTGTCTGGAAGTGGACGCCGCCGTGCCGGAGCGGATTGTGGGCGACGAGCTTCGCTTCGGGCAGGTGGTCGCCAATCTGGTGAGCAACGCGGTGAAGTTCACCGAAAACGGCTCGGTGAAGGTGGGCGTGGGCCTTGCCGCCCGCGACGGCGACGAGCTGACGTTGCGCGTTTCCGTGCGCGACAGCGGCATCGGCCTGACCGAGGCGCAGCGGGAACGGCTGTTCCATTGCTTCACCCAGGCCGACAATTCGACGACTCGGCGCTTCGGCGGCACCGGGCTGGGGCTGGCCATCTGCCGGCAGATCGTCGAGCAGATGGGCGGCGAGATCGCGGTGGAGAGCGAGCCGGGGCTAGGCAGTTGCTTCACCTTCACCATGGTGATGCGGGTGGCGGCCGAGGCGGATGCGGCGCAGGCGGAATTGCCGGCCGCCGGGATCATGGCGCTCAAGGTGCTGATCGCCGACGACAACGCCGCCTCGCGCGAGATATTGCGCGACATTTTCGCCGGCTGGCGGATGCCGGTGGAACTGGTGGCTTCCGGCGCGGAGGCGCTGGCGGCGCTGGAGGCCGCCGCCGCCGAAGGCCGGCCCTATGATCTGGCGCTTCTGGACTGGAAGATGCCGGGCCTTTCCGGGATCGAGACGGTGCGCGCCATGCGCGGGAATGCGCGGCTGACGAAGCCGCCGGTGGTGCTGCTGGTGACAGCCTATGGCCATGCGGAGTGCCGGGCGGAGGCGGAGGCAGCCGATGTCGCCGCCTTCCTGGTGAAGCCGGTGGACCCGTCGCTGCTGCTGAAAACCATCGCCGGCCTGTTCGCGGCCGAGGCTCCGGCCGGGCCGGAAGCGGATGCGGCCGATCTGCCGGCGGAACTGCACGGTCTCACCGTGCTTCTGGTGGAGGATAATGACATCAACCGCGAGATCGCGACCGAACTGCTGACCGGCGCCGGGCTGAAGGTGGAAAGCGCGGAAAACGGCCGCATCGCCTGCGAGCGGATGGCGGCGAACGGCGCGGATTTCGCCGGCATATTGATGGATGTGCAGATGCCGGAAATGGACGGGATCGAGGCGACGCGGCGAATCCGCCTCGACTGGCCGAAGGGCGGCATCCCCATCATCGCCATGACGGCGCACGCCTATGAATCGGAAAAGCAGCGCTGCCTGGAGGCCGGGATGGACGCGCATCTGCCGAAGCCGGTAGACCCGGCTGCTCTGGTCCGCACGCTGGGGCACTGGCTGAAGCCGCGCGGTGGGACGGTGCAAGCCGCAACCCGGATCGTGGAGGCAGCGGACGAGCTGCCAGACGCTCTGCCGCCGTTCGACATCGCCGCCGCGCTGAAGCGGGTGAACGGGCGGCGGCCGCTTTTGCGCCGGCTGATCGGCCAGTTCGCAAGCGGCTTCGGCGACGCGGTGCCGCGCCTGCGCGCGCATTTGGAAGCCGGCGAGATGGCCGAGGCGCGGCGGCTGGCGCACACGCTGAAGGGCGTGGCGGCTTCGCTGGAAGCCACCGATGTCGCCGCCGCCGCCGCGCGGGTGGAGGCGGCGATCGCCGGCGGCGCGTCGGAAACGCTGGAGCCGGGCCTCGCCGAACTGGAGCGCGCGCTTGCCCCGGCGCTGGCGGCTGCGGCTTCGCTGGCGCCGCGCGAGGCGGAGATGGCCGCATGAACCCCCGCCCGCTGATCCTGGTGGTGGACGACGAGCCGATCAACGCCGAGATCATCGGCGCGGCGCTCGACGAGCATTATGAGCTTTGCTTCGCCGCTTGCGGTGAAGAAGCGGTGCAGGTGGCGCGCGGCCGCCTGCCCGACCTGATCCTGCTGGACGTGCTCATGCCGGGGATGGACGGCTATGAAGTCTGCCGGCGGCTGAAGGAGGACCGGCTTCTGGCCGACACGCCGGTGATCTTCACCACCTCGCTCGACGACCAGATGGCGGAGGAGCGCGGGCTGGCGCTGGGCGCGATCGACTATGTGACGAAGCCGATCCAGCCGGTGACGCTGCGCGCCCGCGTGCGCAACCACATCGAGCTGAAGCAATTGCGCGACCATCTGGCGGAACTGGCGGTGACGGACGCGCTGACCGGGCTTTCCAACCGCCGCCGGCTGGAGCAGGCGCTGGACAGCGAGACCGCGCGGCTGGCGCGCAACGGCGACTGGTTCTCGGTCATCATGGTCGACATCGACTTCTTCAAGCCCTTCAACGACCTCTATGGCCACCCCGCCGGCGACCGCTGCATCGCCATGGTGGCGGCCGCGCTCAACCGCGCGGTCCGCCGCGCCTCCGATCTGGTGGCGCGCTATGGCGGCGAGGAATTCGCCTGCCTGCTGCCCGGAACCACCCCGGACGCGGCGGTGACGGTGGGGCGGGAAATCCAGGCGCAGGTGCGGCAACTGGAGATACCGCACGCGCGGTCCGCCGCCGGGCCATGGGTGACCTTGAGCCTGGGGGTCGCCAGCGCCCGCTGCCTGCCGGGGATGGCGGCGGACCTGTGGGTCCGCAACGCCGACCGGCTGCTTTATCTGGCGAAGGCAAGGGGGCGGAACCGGATCATGGCCGACAGCTTCGGGGTGGAAGCCGGCAAGCCGGCGGCCGGACAGGAGGCGGAGGCAAGGGAGCCCGTCGCCGGGCTCGGGGGCTGACGCCGCCGCAAGCGATCAGGCGGGCGCGGAGGCAGGGATGGGGGCCGGGACGGGGGCCGGTTGCGCGAACGCCTGCACGACCGCCGCGCCGAGCAGAAAGCCGAGAGTGACGGCAAGGGCGAATGTCCGCATCAGCCACGTCCTTCCTGCCGAAAATCCCCCCGGCGCCACGGCGCCGGGGGAAGAAGTTTGGCCCTTTACGAGCAGAAAGGGCCGGGGAGGATCATCCGATCGACGCCTCCACCGCGGCCGGCGCCATGCGGCGCGGCGCGGCGGCCAGGCGGATTTCACTGGTCGTCATGTCCATATTTCCCGGTCGGGGTGGAACGGGATCCTGACGTTGTCGCCTCGGACTGGGTGGGCTTCATGGTCTTCGATGGCGCCGGGCCGGGGTTTCGTCAGGCCGGCCCGTCTTCTTAATTCAACTATATCGATAGAGTTTTTGAAGGCCAGAAAGAAAAACTGTGGGAAGGCCAAGCCATGGTGAGCGCGGCCTATTGCCCCAGCGGCGCCCAGAGAAGGAGGGCGAGCGTCGCCAGGAAGGCCGCCGCGGTCACCGCCTTGTCCAGCCAGTCGATCTCGAAACGGGCGCGCGGCGGCCTGTCCGCGTCGAGGAGCGGCAGCGGCTCCTCCTCATGGCTCTGGCCGGGCGCGCTCATCGGCTGACCACGTCGCCCGAGACGGTCACCCGTTCCAGCACGCGGTCGGCGGGGAAATAATCCCCGACCGCGTAATGCTGGGTGGAGCGGTTGTCCCAGATGGCGATGGCGTTCGGGGTCCAGCTCAGGCGCACCTGATATTCCGGCACCTTGATCCGGTCGAACAGCAGGCGCAGCAACTGCTCGCTTTCCGACGGGTCGATGTCGAGGATGCGGCTGGTGAAGGTGTAGTTGACGTAGAGGATCTTCTCCCCCGTTTCCGGGTGGCGGCGCACCACCGGATGGCGGACAGCGGGGAAGTCGCGGCGAAGCTGCTCGCGCCGTTCCTCGGTCACCCGGCCGCCGAAGCTGCGGACGATGTCATGCTCGGCGTCCAGCGTCTCGATCCGCTCCTTCACCGCGTCGGGCAGGCCGCGCCAGGCGGCGGCGGTGTCGGCGAACAGCGTGTCTCCGCCGACCGGCGGCAGCAGGCGGGCGCGCAGCAGCGAGGCGATGGAGGGCTTCTGCCGGAAGGTCACGTCGGTGTGCCATTTGTTGTAGGCGCGGAAACCCTCGATGGTCTCCGGAGTGGGCTTCACCCCCTCCACGCCGCGGATGCTGAGGATTTCCGGATGCCCCGGCACATGCGGGATGACCGGGTGGCCTTCCAGTTCGCCGAACAGCCGGCCGAGGCGGATATGCGCTTCGTGGCTGATGTCGGTGTCGCGGATCAGCACCACCTTCCAGCGCAGCCAGGCGGCGCGCAGGATTCCCCAATCCTCGGGCGAGAGCGGGTTCTCCAGGTCGAGCCCGCGGATTTCGGCGCCGATTCCGGCGGTGAGCGGGCGGATGGCGATTCCGCGACCGGCGGCGCGGTCGCCCAATTCCTTGAGGTCAAGTTCCTCGGGGCTCAACGGCAGGCTGGCCATGGTCTTTCCTCCTTCGGCTATGGGGGAAAGTTCCGCCTTTCAATTCTCAACCACAAGAAAAGAGAAATGGCCGGCGGGAAAGCTCAGCTTTGCCGCCGGAGGGCGCGAAGTTGCGATCCCGCAACATCATGGTAGCCTTGGGCGGCTAGGCCCCACCCCGAGGCCAAGGAAAGGGAGACGGTTGCGCGGCTGGATACTCTTTCGCGAGGCGCTGGACCCGGCGCGGCCGGAAGTGCCGGAAATCTTCCGTTTCCAGGAAGAGGCCGCCGTGCGCGGGCTGGAGCTGCATGTGCTCGACCCGCACAAGTTCGACCTGGTGGTCGGCGCGCTCGGCAACTGGAGCGTGCGCTACGAGCATCGGGCGCTGGAGCGGCCGGACTTCATCATGGCCAGGACCGGCGCCGAGACGGACTATTTCACCCTCTCCGTGTTGCGGCATTTCGAGCGGCGGGGCGTGCGGCTGGTGAACGGGCCGACGGCCATCGATCTGGTGGCGGACAAGCTGCACACCATGCAGCGGCTGGCGCGGGCCGGCCTGCCGATCCCGCGCACCATCCTCGGCAAATTCCCGATGGAGCCGGACCTCGTCGAGCGGGAGCTGGGCTTTCCGGTGATCGTGAAGACGCTGCGCGGCACGCGCGGCACCGGCGTGCTGAAGTGCGAGGACCGCGACCAGTTCGAGGATCTGGCCGGCCTGCTGTCCACCTCCGACGCGCGGGCGGATTTCCTGTTCCAGCAATATGTGCGCGCCAGCCACGGGCGCGACGTGCGCATCCTGGTGGTGGGCGGCCGGGTGGTGGCGGCGATGGAGCGGCGGTCCTTGCGGGGGGGCTTCAAGTCCAACGTGTCGCTCGGTGGCGTAGGGTTGGCCTTCCAGCCGCCGCCGGAAATGGCGGAGCTGGCGGTGCGCGCGGCGGAAACGCTGCAACTGGACGTGGCCGGGATCGACATCCTGTTCGACGACGACGGCTATCGCATCTGCGAGGCCAATTCCGCGCCCGGCTTCCAGGGGCTGGAGCGCGCCTGCCAGGTGGATGTGCCGGCGGTGGTGCTGGACTGGATCGAGGCCAGCCAGGAACGGGCGATGGAGAAGCTGGCCGACCGGCAGGGGGATGCGCTGGTGGACCTGGTGTTCGGCGGCCCTTCGGCGCTGCGCTCGCTCGGCGACCGCAGCACGACGATGCCGCGCTACGCCGGCGCCATGGGGGTGCGGCTGGTGGCGGCCGGGATCGTCTGCCTTGTCTCCGCGCTGATGCCCAAGGCGCTTTCCAGCCGCGCCGGGCTGATGCGCGAGCGGCTGGAGGCGGTGCGCGAAGGGCGGCTGGACGCGCTGGTCTTCCAGGACGACAGCGAGCAGGAGGCGACCCTGCTGACGGTGCTGGCGGTTTCCCTCTGGGCGGCGGTGCTGCCCTGGCTGGCGGGGGCGAGCGCGCCCATCGCCGGGGCGATCTCGGTTCTGGCCATGGCCTTCCCGCTGGCGCTGCTGATGACCGGCGAGCGGGGCGGCCGCCGTCGGCCGGACTCCGCCACGGGCTCGAAGGGATGATCGATTTCGCCGCCATCCCCTGGGCGGACATCCTGCCGTTCATCCTGATCGGCTTCGGCGCACAGCTTGTGGACGGGGCGCTGGGCATGGCCTTCGGTGTGCTTTCCAACTCGCTGCTGTTGCTGCTGGGGCTGCCGCCGGCGGCAGCCTCGGCGGCGGTGCACACGGCGGAGACCTTCACCAGCGGCGCGTCGGGCATCAGCCACGCCTTGCAGCGCAATGTGGACTGGCGGCTGTTCCGGCGGCTGGTGATTCCGGGAATCCTCGGCGGGCTGACCGGCGCCTGGGTGCTGACCAGCCTCGACGGCTCGGTGCTGCGGCCGATCGTGCTCGTCTATCTGGGCGCCATCGGCCTCTATCTGGTGTGGCGCGCGGCGCGGCGGCCGCAGACCTATCGCCGCATCCGCTTCGTCGCGCCGCTGGGCCTGGTCGCGGGCACGCTGGACGGGGCGGGCGGCGGCGGCTGGGGGCCGCTGGCGACCGGCAACCTGCTGGCGCAGGGCGCCAGCCCGCGCATGGTGATCGGCACCGTCAACGCCGCCGAATTCTTCGTGACGGTGACGATCGCCGCCGCGCTCATCGGCAAGCTGGGGCTGCAATCCTTCACGCTGGCGGCGTCGGGGCTGATCCTGGGCGGCCTGGCGGCGGCGCCGCTGGGGGCGCTGCTCGCCCGCCATGTCCCGGCGCGGCCGCTGATGATCGCCGTCGGCGTGCTGCTGGCGCTGGCCAGCCTCTACGGCCTGCTGGCGCTGATGTTCGAGCCGGTGCCGGCCTTCCCGCGCTTCTGAGCCTCATATCCTGAGATGCAACCCCCGCCTGTCCATGGCGACGACGGGAATGGCGACGAGGGCGAGGAACAGCCCGCATGTCGCCAGCGTCGCGGCCCCTGGCGGCAGCAGGCGGTAGGGAAAGCTCAAGCTGTCCCAATGCAGCAGCGGCGACGCCAGCGCGTGCAGCACATAGGCGGCGATGGCGTTGCGGCCGAAGATGGCCGCGAGGTTGCGGCAGGGGCCGGGATCGAAGCGGGCGTGGAGCAGCGCCGCCGCCAGCAGGGTGAGGCCGCTGGAAAGCAGCACGAAGCTTGCCGTCCACAGCGCCTTCACGANCCCCGGCGCCCGCGAGCGCCCGCGCGGCGCCGGGGCGGCGCAGCCGTTCGGCCGCGAGCGTGCCGATCAGCACCTGCGCCAGCGCCGGCAAGGTGCCGGCCAGCCCCTCCGGATCGAAGCCGAGCGGCCCCTTCACATAGATGAAGGGGGCCAGCAGGGCGCGGTCCAGCCAGCTTGCGAAGCTCTGGCCCGGCGCCCAGAGGTCGGTCGGGGTGCCGTCCGGCGAGGGCAGCAGCAACAGCCCCCAATGGCCGAGCAGCAGCGCCGCGATCAGGGCGAGCCGGGGGCGCGGCGGGCAATGCGGCAGGATCAGCGCCGCCAGCGCATAGACGATGGCGATGCGTTGCAGCACGCCGGGCAGGCGCGGCGTCTGCGACCAGTCGGCCAGCCAGTGGAAATTGCTGAGGACAAGGCCCAGCAGCAGCAAGCGCAGCCCCCGGCCGAAAACCGCCGGTGTGGAGGGGCGCGGCGCCAGCGTCAGCGACATGCCGACGATGGTGAGGAAGGCGGGGAACATCAGGTCGGCCAGGCGGAATCCGGCCCATTCGGCGTGCAGCAGGGCGGGCGACACTTCATGGCTTCCGGAGAGCCCGGCGGCGGCGTTCACCAGGATCATGCCCATCACCGCCAGCCCGCGCAGCATGTCCACCGACGGGGTGCGCGGCGGTTTCATCGCGGCTGCTTCAGATGGCAAGGCGCGCCGCTTCCGGCCCCAGGATCAGGTGCAGCACGGCCGGCGCCGGCCGGGCGATGGCGCGCACTCCGGCCGCGACGAGCGCTGCCTCGTCCACTTTCGCCGGATCGGCCAGTTCCACCCGCAGGCGGCTGGAGGCGGCGTGGTGGGCCACAAGATTGCCGCGCCCGCCCAGCGCCAGCAGCAGCGGTTCGGCGCTGACCGTTCCGGCCGGAGCCTCCTCGGCCGGGGCGGCACCGGCGGGCGCTTGCGCCGATGCGCCGGCGGCGGCGCGCATTTCGCTCGCCACCAGATCCGCCATCGGCCCCAGCACCACCTGCAAGGCGCGCGAGCCGGGGCGGACGATGCCTTTCGCGCCAAGCGCCTTCAGCGCCGCCTCGTCCGCCTTCGCCGGGTCGGCCAGCACCAGCCGCAGCCGCGTGGTGCAGGCGTCGATGGAGACAAGGTTGCCGGCCCCGCCCAGCGCCGCCACATAGGCCGCGCCGCGCTCGCCCGCGGCGACGGCGACGGTGCCGGCCGCCTCCGGCTCGCGGCCGGGCGTCTTCAGGTCGAAGCGGCGGATCGCGAAGCGGAACAGGGCATAGTAGAAAGCGAAGAAGCCCAGCCCCACCGGGATCAGCAGCAGCGGCCGTGTCGCCTTGCCATAGTTCAGCACATAATCGAACAGGCCGGCGGAAAAGCCGAAGCCCAGCCGCACGCCCAGCCAGTCCATCAGCGCCATCGAAAGGCCGGTGAGCAGCGCGTGAAGGGCATAGAGCGCCGGCGCCAGGAACATGAAGCTGAACTCGATCGGCTCGGTCACCCCGGTCAGGAAGGAGGTGAGCGCCATGGACAGCAGCATGCCGCCGACCGCCTTGCGCCGCTCCGGCAGGGCGGAGCGGTAGATGGCGAGGCAGGCGCCCGGAAGCCCGAACATCATCACCGGGAAGAAGCCCGACATGAAAGCGCCGGCCGAAGGGTCCCCGGCGAAGAAGCGCCTGAGGTCTCCGGTGGCGCCCTGAAAGTCGCCCAGCAGGAACCAGACGACGTTGTTCAGGATATGGTGCAGCCCGGTGACGATCAGCAGCCGGTTGAGCGCGCCATAGGCAAAGAGGCCGAAGCTGCCGGATTCCGCCACCGCATGGCTCAGATGGTCCATCCCGGCCGAGACCGCGGCGTTGGCCAGCCCGAAGACCAGCGCCACCGCCAGCCCGGCGAGGCCGGAGAGGATCGGCACGAAGCGCCGGCCGCCGAAGAAGGACAGATAGTCGGGCAGGCGGATGGCCGAGAAGCGGTTGTAGAACCAGCCCGCCAGCAGGCCAGAAATCAGCCCGATGGGCACGCTGACCTTGGCGACCGCCTGCGCGGCCTGTTCCGGGGCGATCAGCGCCTGCATCCCCTGCGTCGCCACCAGGAAGCCCAGCGCACCGGCCAGCCCGGCGGCGCCATGATTGTCCCGCGCGAGGCCGACGCCGACGCCGATGGCGAAGATCAGGCCCAGATGGTCGAAAATGGCCGCGCCGGCCGCCGCCATGAAGGGAATGTCGAACAGGTCCGGCTGGCCGAGGCGCAGCAGCAGCGCCGCCACCGGCAGCACGGCGATGGGCAGCATCAGCGCCCGCCCCAGCGGCTGCAAGGCTTCCATCAGCTTCTTCATGCGCGCGCCTCCGGGTTCGGGGAAAGCAGGCGGCGCGCCGCCGCCGCGTCGGGGGCCTGCAACGCCCGGGCGGCGAGCGCCCGGCATTCCGCCAGCGAGAGGCCGCGCACCAGCGCCTTGGTTTCGGCGACAGCGGCCGGCGGCACGGACAATTCGCGAAGCCCGAGGCCGATGAGGATCGGCACCGCCTCCGCCTCGGCCGCGAGCGAGCCGCAAAGCCCGACCCAGCGGCCGGCGGCGCCTGCGCCTTCCACGGTCAGCGCCATCAGCTTCAGCACCGCCGGGTGGAGGCCGTCCAGCGAGGCGGCGACGGCGGGGTTGGTGCGGTCGGCGGCGAGGGCATATTGGGTGAGGTCGTTGCTGCCGATGGAGAAGAAATCCGCCTCCGCCGCCAACTGCCGCGCCATCAGCGCCGCGGCCGGAGTTTCCACCATGATCCCGAGCGGCGGCGGCGCGCGCCCGATCTCTTTGGCGAGACGGTTGAGCGTCGCCCGTGCTTCCGACAGTTCGTGGAGGTGCGCCACCATCGGCAGCATCACCCGGATCGGCGCATCGACCGCCAGAAGCGCGCGGAACTGGCTTTCCAGCAGCCCGGGCCGCGCCAGTTGCAGGCGGATGCCGCGCAGGCCCAGCGCCGGGTTGGCTTCCGCCCGCAGGTCCAGCCAGGGGGCCGGCTTGTCGGCGCCGATGTCCAGCGTGCGCACGATCAGCGGCTTGCCGGCAAGGGCGTCGGCGATCGCCTGCACGGCGTGGCGCTGCTCTTCCTCCGCCGGCGCGTCGGCGCGGTCGAGGAAAAGGAATTCGGTTCGGAGCAGGCCGCAGCCTTCGGCCTGCTGCAAGGCGGCGGCGCGGGCGTCCGCCAGCGAGCCGATGTTGGCGAAAAGCTCGATCGCCTCCCCGTCCAGCGTGACGGTGGGGAGATGCGCCTGCGCGAGCGCGGCGGCGCGGCGTGCGGCGCGCTTTTCCGCCTCGGCCCCGGCTTTGGCCAACCTTTCGGCCGAAGGAGCGGTTTCCAGCCGGCCGGAATCGGCGTCCAGCAGCAGCGGCCGGCCATCGGGAATGGCCCCCAGCGGGCCAAGCGCGCAAAGCATCGGCAGGCCGAGGCTCTGGGCGATGATCGCAGTGTGGGAGGTGGGCCCACCCTCGGCGCAGGCGATTCCGCCGAGCCCGGCTTCCGCCAGCGCCATCAGTTCCGAAGGGCCGGGGTCGTCGGCCAGCAGGATGGCGCCGGGCGGCGGAGCTTCGGCGGCGGGCACGCCGCCCGCCAGCGACGAGAGAATCTGCCGCTCAACATCGCGCAGGTCGGAGACGCGCTCGGCGAAGCGGGCCGAGGCGCCGGCCAGTTGCGCGGCGAAGGAATCGGTGGCGCGGCGCCAGCCGATCCCGGCGCTGGCGCCGCCGGCGATCGCTTGCGCGGCGGCCTTCAGCAGCGCCGGATCGTGCAGAAAGCCGAGATGGGCGGCGGCGATTTCGGCGGCGGGGCCTTCACCGGCCGCGCGGGCGCGCAGCCCGTCGGCGACACGGGCGCGGGCCTCGTCGAGCAGGGCCTGTTCGCTGGCGGCATCGGCCGCCTTTTCGTTCACCGGGATCTCGGCGCGGCGCAACTGAAAGGCAGGGCCGATGGCCCGGCCGGGCGCGGCGCGGATGCCGTTCAGCACGGCTTCCAGCGGCCGCTCGGGGTGGATTGCCGTCTCTGTGGCGACGGGGCGATGCTCGCCCATGCCGCTTTCGAGGAGGGTCGCTATCGCCTCTGCGGCGGCTTCCGCCTCCGGGCCGGACGCCTGCACCTCGATCTGCGCGCCGTGCGGCAGCGCCAGCGCCAGCAAGGCGACGGGGCTTTCCGCCGGGGCGGAGCGCTCTCCGCTGCCGATGCGGACGGAGGCGCGGAAGCGCCCGGCCTCCTGCGCGATCCGCGCCGCCGGGCGGGCGTGCAGGCCGTGCGCCAGCGGCAGCCGCAATTCGCGCGCGACAGCGGGCGTTGCCACGGCTTCTTGCGAAACGGCGGCGCCGGTGGCTTCCAGCCGCAGGAGCGGCGCGCCGGCCGCCAGCAGCCCGGACGCCCGCTCGACGATGCGGAAAGCCGCCCCATTGGTGACGAGGATGGGCGTGGCGAGGCTGCGCGCTTCCCGCGCCAGCAGGTCTAGGTCGAAGCGCAGCAGCGGCTGCCCGGCGGCGACGCGGGCGCCTTGCGCCACCAGCGGCTCGAAGCCGCGCCCTTTCAGTGCCACCGTCTCCAGCCCCACATGCAGCAGCAGCAGGGGGCCGCTGTCGCAGGCGAGCGTGATGGCGTGGTGGGCCGGGTGCAGGCTTTCGATGCGGCCGTCGGCCGGCGCCAGCAGCAGCCCCTCGGTCGGGTCGATCTGCACGCCGTCGCCCAGCATCGCGTCGGCGAACACCGGGTCGGGCAGTTCGGAAAGCGGCGCTGCCCAGCCGGTCAGCGGGCTTTGGATTTCGATCATTTCAACTCCAGCCGCTCGATCATCCAGAGCGGGTCGGCGGCCTTCTGGGTGAAGCGCAGGCAGAGGTCGGCGGTGGGGCCGGGCAGCGCTTCGATCGCGCCTTCCAGCCGGGTCAGCCCTCTGGTCGCGACGGCTGGGGCAAGCGGCAGGCTGGCGAGAAGCCGGCCTTCGCAATCGCCCAGCCGGATTTCCAGCTCGCCCGCAGGCGTCTTCGGTGCCGCGAATGTCACGTTGCGCATGTCGTCGCCCAGCGAGAAATTATAGGGGACGGAGCCGACGGTCGCCGCCACCCGCGCCATTCCGCCGACCGGCGCCTGCCGCCACATCCAGCAGGTCTGCATGATGTCGCCCCACAGAATGCGGCGTTCGCCATCGGTCTCGCCGTCATCCTCCAGCCTGAGCGGCAGCTTGTTCGAGCACAGTTCCATGTCGGCGACATGGCGGTTGCGCAGCGTCGCCGCATTCACCTCGAAGCGGGATTCCGGGCCGGCCGGCTCGCTGCCGAGGAAGGCGCGGGCGCGCACTTCAGTGGCGCGGTCCAGCCGGATCGGCCCGGCCACCGGCGCGGAATCGGGCGTGACCGGGCTCCCATCCAGCGTGTGCCGCAGCGTGCCGATCTCCGCCGGCTGGCTCAGCTCCACGGTGAAGGCGCGCCCGTCGGTCGAAAGCGCCGCCAGCGGCGCGAGTGGCGTTTCGTTGAAGCCATGGCCGAGCGCCTTGTCCCGCTGCATCCGGGCCAGCAGGCGCGGGCCGAATTCCGCCCAGTCGCCGGCCGGCGGCGACCAGCCCAGTTCGGCGACCACCAGCGCGCGGGGCCAGATCATCCGCTGGCGATAGCCGGGGGTGCGGGCGTGCTCGGTCCACATATTGGCTTGCAGGCCGAGGATGTGGCGGCGCTGTTCCGGGGTAAGCTGCGCCGGCGCCGGATCGAAGCCGTGGAGGCGCTTCCACGTCACGATCTCGCCGCGCCCCGGCGGCTCGTGCGCCGACGCGCTTTGCCGATGGTCGAGATAGAGGATGGGGGCAGGGGACAGCACCGTGTCGTGGCCGCTGCGGGCGGCGGTGATGGCGCCGTCGATCCCGCGCCACGACATGACGATGGCGTCGGCCGGCACTCCGCCGTCGAGAATCTCGTCCCAGCCGATCATCCGCCGTCCATGCGCTTCGACATAGGCACCGACGCGGGCCATGTACCAGCCTTGCAGAGCCGTCTCGTCCTTCAGGCCCAGCGCCTTGATCCGCGCCTGCGCCCGGGGGTCGGCCTTCCACTGGTCCTTCACCGCCTCGTCGCCGCCCATATGGATATAGGGGCCGGGGAACAGCGCCACCAGCTCGTCCACCACATCCTTCAGCAGGGCGAAGCTTGCGTCTTCGGTGTTGAAGAGGTTGGGCAATATCCCCCAATAGGCGGACGGCTCGGTCGGCGGGGTCGGGGTGGAGGCGAGCTTCGGCAGCGCCGCGATCGCCGCCGTCGCATGGCCGGGCACATCCACTTCCGGCACGATCGTCACATGGTGCGCGGCGGCGGTGGCGATGATGTCGCGGATGTCCTCGCGGCTGTAATGGCCGCAATAGCGCACCGGCTGCCCCTGGGCGTCCGTGCCGGCGGCGCCGGCCGGGCGGCGGCAGCCGCCGATCGAGGTCAGTTCGGGGTGCTTGGCTATCGGCAGGCGCCAGCCCTGGTCGTCCGTCAGGTGCCAGTGCAGCCGGTTCAGCTTGGCCTGCCCCATGCGCACGATCAGCGCCTGTATTTCCTCGGGCGGCTGGAAGTGGCGGGCGCTGTCGATCATCAGCCCGCGCCACCCGAACTCGGGCTTGTCGTCGATCACCAGGGCGGGGATGCGGCCGCCCTGCAGCAACTGCCACAGCGTCATGCCGCCATAGTAAAGCCCGGCGTCGGTCGAGGCGCGGACTTCGACGCGCTCCGGCGTCACCGTCAGCCGATAGCCTTCGGGCGCCGAGACGGCAGGATCGCGCAGGAAGCGGATGCGGCCGGTGGAATGGAAGCTGAGGCGCGGCCCGCCCGACTGCTCCACCAGCGCGATGAAGCGCGAGGCGGCCTCGCGGCTGCCGTCGTCGACCACGGCGACCCGCTCGTCGGCCGAGGGCCGGAAAAAACCCTCCCCCATCTGCATGGAGGAGGGCTGAGGGAGAAGTTTCGGCGTCGCCTCCGCCTCCGCCGCGCGAACGGCGAAGGCGACCAGGAACGACAGCAGAAGAAAGGCGAAACGCATGGAACCTGCTCCTGCCCGAATTACCAACCCCTGTCCCGTCTAGAGCGAGAAGCGGGCGCCAAGCCAGAAGGTGCGGCCGTTATTATACCAGGCGCGCGGCACATCCCGGCTGCCGACGAAATAATAGAGCTTGGAATTGGTAAGGTTCTGCGCGTCGAGCGTCAGCGAGACATTCCTGTTCATCCGCAGTTGCAGCGAAGCGTCGAGCTGGCCGTAATCGTCCTGCCACATCGGCGTGGAACGGTCGATGCCGGAGCGGAACTTCGAGCGGAAGCCATAGGCCACGCGGGCCGACAGCAGTTCGTTCTCGTAGAAGCCGGTGACGTTGAAGCTGTGCTTGGAGTTGCCGTCCATCACATCGCCATCGTCGTTCTTGGCGTCGGAATAGGTGTAGTTGGCGAGCAGGCCGAAGCCGTTGAACAGCGGCTGCTGCCAGTTCACTTCCACGCCCTGGTTGCGGCCGCCGGGGCCGTTCACCGGGGTCGTCACCAGGAACCACTCACCTTGCGGGTGCTGCTGGGTCACGAACCAGCGCTCGGAGGTCGCCGTCGTCACATAGCTCTGCACGTCGAGGTAGAAGAGGTTCACCGAGATCAGCGCTTCGGGGGCATAATAGAATTCCGCCGCCACGTTGAACTGCCAGGCGCGGTAGGGATCGAGATGGACGTTGCCGCCGGCGGTGCCGGTCAGCGCCAGGTCGTTGAGGGAAAAGGCGCCGGCGAGATCGGCATAGCCCGGCCGCGCCATCACCCGCGAGACGGCGCCGCGCAGCACCACATTCTCGGCGGCGTTGAACGAGACGTTGGCGCTGGGCAGGAAGTCCCAATATTTGTTGCTGTCGTTGACGATGTCGAAATAGCCGAACAGCGTGTCGAGGTCGTGGCTGGTCTCGGTCGCCTGGGCGTATTGCGTGCTGCGCAGGCTGGTGTGCACCGCCCGCAGGCCGATGTTGCCGCGCAGCGCGTCCTGTTCCTGCCCGAAGCTCGCCATGCCGTAGAGGGCGGCGGTCTTTTCGCTCAGCGCCCAGCTTTCCGGGGCGTAGAAGTCGAAGTTGCGGCCGCCCGCCTGCGTGTCCAGGAACTCCTGCACCTTGTCGACATCGGCCAGCGGATAAGTCTTGCCGTTGAAGAAGCCGCCATAGCCGCGCGGCGTGAAGCCGCCGGCGAAGACGGTGCCGAGGCCGATCGTGTTGGTGCCCGAGAACAGGCCGTTCCCGTCCCAGCCATAGGCCTTGTAGTCGACGGAGCGCTTGTGGTCGGCGTAGCGGCCGCCGACCTTGATCGCCGACAGGAAGCCGTCGAAGGCGTATTCGGCGTCGAGGCGGGCGTAGAATTCCTCGTCGGGCGAGCGGATTTCACCACCCCACGACCAGCTGTAGTAATTGTTAAGATAGGCCGGCGAGGTGAGGTCGGTCGACAGGCCCGGATAGGCGAGGTCGGCGTGCTTGCCGGCGAAGGCGTAGGAAGCGCCTGTGTCCCAATAGGTTTCCCAGGCGAAGGTGTCGGTCGTCGCCCCCATGCCCTTGGTGTAGCCGACATGGCCGCTGAAGGTGAGGCGGTCGGTGGCTTCGAAGCGGCCTTCCAGATTGGCCACCCAGGTGGAGCTGTAGGCCTTGCGGAAGATGTCGTCCTGCACGCGGCCCTGCACCGGCTTGCCGTCGGCGGAATTGTTGTTCCAGCTCGCCGAGGTCAGATAGCCGTTCTTCACCGTGTAGCCGGCCAGCGCATAGCCGTCGGTGCCGGGCGTCGAGTTGTTGGCGATCAGCCGGCTCGTCCACAGCATGGAGTTCACATTGGTGTTGTCGGCGTCCATGCGGGTGTAGACGCCGTTGGCGACCAGCTCGATCCGGTCGCTGGGCTGCCACTGGAAGGTGGCGCTGCCGCCCTTGCGCACACGCTTCTGGGTGAAATAGGCTTCGCCGATCAGCGTCGGGAAGGCGACGTCCTCGCCGGTGCCGGCGAAATTCTCGGCCACGCCATAGCCCAGGAACTCCTGCCCGTCGCGGCGGAAGCGGCGTTCCTGATAGAAGCCGGAGACGAGGATGCCGAAGGTCTCGTCGGCGTTCTTCCAGCTGGCGACGGCCGAGAGGTTGGGGCTGAAATCGGTCGTCATCGAGTTGTGGACGAGCTGCGCCGAGGCGTTCACCGTGCCGGACTTCAGGTCGAGCGGGCGGCGGGTGAGGATATCGATGGTGCCGCCGACGCCGCCTTCCTGCAGGTCGGCCTGCTGGCTCTTGTAGACCTTCAGGCTGCCGACGATCTCGGAGGGCAGCAGGCTGAAGTTGAAGCTGCGCCCGCCCGACATCTGGTCGAGGACGAACCAGTCCCCGGTGGCGACCGAGTGGCCGTCGAACAGGGTGAGGTTGAGGCTGGGATCGGTGCCGCGGATGGTGACCGACTGGTTCTCGCCGAAGCCGCCCGAGGCCGAGGAGCCGGTGACGGTGTTGACGCCGGTCAGCCGGCCGAGCGAGTCGGCGACATTCTTGTCGGGGAATTTGCCGATGTCCTGCGCGGTCACCACTTCGGAGACCAGCACCGACGCCCGCTTGGCTTCGAGCGAGGCCGCGATCGAGGCGCGGATGCCGGTGACGACGATGTCCTCTTCAGCCGGCGTCCCGGCGTCCTGCGCGACGGCCGGCGCCGCGATGGCGAGCGCCACGAGGCTGGCGCCCGACATGCGGACGAGCCTTGCTGCAAATCCCTGCTTACCCATAGCCTCAATCTCCCTGGCCGATCGCCGGGCTATCCCCGGCAGTCATATTGTTTAAACACCAATATGCTACCATATCGCACATAGGCAGCAGGCATTTTCTTAATTGATGCCATATTGGTGTGGCTTGGCAAGAGGGAATCTGCCGATTTCGCGCCGATATTTCGTTCCTGCCCATTTATGGTCTTGAAATGGTATTCTCATTGCGCTTAGCTGGCGCGGTTGGGGCAGGAAAGGCTTTGCATGCAGGAGCAGGTGGCGCAGCGCTTCGTGGAGCGAATCGGTCCTCTGGAAGGGGATTCCGCGCCGCTCTATGTGCAGCTGAAGCGCCAGATCCACGACGCTATTTCCAGCAACCGGCTGCGCGCCGGAGAAGCCCTGCCGCCCGAGCGCGATCTGGCCGACAGTCTCTCGGTTTCCCGCGTGACCGTGCGCAAGGCGTTCGAGGGGCTGGTGGAAGCCGGCCTGCTGGTCCGCCGGCAGGGCGCCGGCACCTTCGTGGCCGAGCGGGTGGAGAAGAATTTCGCCGCCATCTCCTCCTTCAGCGAGGACATGCAGGCGCGCGGGCGCACGCCGCATTCGGTGTGGCTGTCGCGCTCGGAAGGGCTGGTCACGCCGGAAGAGGCGATGGCGCTGGGGCTTTCGCCCGGCACCGCCGTCTACCGCTTCGCCCGCATCCGCCACGCAGACGAGGTTTCGATGGCGATCGAGCATTCCACCATCCCCGCTTTCGCGCTGCCGGGGGTGGAGGCGGTCCGCGAATCGCTTTACGCGGCGCTCGCCGACAATCGCCCGGTGCGGGTGCTGCAACGCCTGCGCGCCGTGCTGTTCCGCGACGACCAGTCCGACCTGCTGGGCATAGAGCGCGGCTCCGCCGGGCTGGAGATCGAGCGGCGCGGCTTCGCCCGCGACGGGCGGACGGTGGAATTCACCCGCTCCTACTACCGGGGCGACTCCTACGATTTCGTCGCCGAACTGGTGGCGCCGGACGCGCCATGAACGGCCCGCGCACCCGCATGTTCCTGGAAGCGGCGGAAGCCGGCGCGGTCGTGGCGCGGCAACTGGCCGCCAACGCCGGCGCGGTCTCGCGCGCCGCCGGGCTCATGAAAGCGCGGGAGACGGACCTGCTGCTGACGCTGGCGCGCGGCAGCAGCGACAATGCGGCGACCTTCCTGCGCTATTGGGTGGAGCAGCGCGCCGGTCTGCCGACCGGCTCCTTCTCGCCGTCGACCGCCTCCGTCTATGGTGTCACCCCGGCGCTTGCGCGTGCGGCGGCGGTGGCGGTTTCGCAATCCGGCCGCAGCCCCGACCTGCTGGCGGCGGCCGAGCGGCTGCGCGCCGGCGGAGCGCTGCTGCTGGCGCTGGTGAACGACGAGACTTCGCCGCTGGCGGCATCGGCCGACCTGCTGCTGCCCCTCCACGCCGGGCCGGAGCGCAGCGTCGCCGCGACCAAGAGCTTCATCGCCTCGCTTTCGGCCATGCTGCACCTGCTTTCCGCCTGGCATGGCGACGCGGAGCTGGCGCGGGCGCTGGTGGCGCTGCCTTCGGCCCTCGACCGCGCCTTCGAGCTGGACTGGTCGGCGGCGCTGCCGCGGCTGGTGGGGGCGGAGCATCTCTATGTGGTGGCGCGCGGTCCGGCGCTGGGCGTGGCGCAGGAAATGGCGCTGAAGGTGAAGGAAACCTGCGGCTTCCACGCCGAGGCCTTCAGCGCCGCCGAAGTGAAGCATGGGCCGATGGCGCTCGTGCGCGACGGCTTCCCCGTGCTGCTGCTGGGGCAGCAGGACGAAGCGCTGGAAAGCGTGCGCGAACTGGCCGGGCTGTTCGAGGCCAACCGCGCCACGCTGATGACGGCCGGCCTGCCCAAGGGCGCGCCGGGAATCGCCCTGCCGGTGCTGGAGGATGCGCCCGCCGCCATCCAGCCGATCCTGCTGGCGCAGAGCTTCTACCGGCTGGCGAACAGCCTGTCGCTGGCGCGCGGGCGCGACCCCGACACACCGCCGGGCCTGCGCAAGGTGACGGAAACGCTTTGATGCGAACGAGATATCTGAACGGTTCGGTGCTGTCGCCCGATGGCCTGCGGGCGCAGGCGCTGCTGGTGGAAGACGGGCTGGTGTCCGCCGTCGGCGAAGCCGCGCAAACGGCGGCGGCCGACGCGGAAGTCGATCTGGGCGGAGACCTGCTGCTTCCGGGCTTCATCGACCTGCAGGTGAACGGCGGCGGCGGCGTGCTGTTCAACGACGAGACGCATGTGGAGGGAATCGCCCGCATCGCCGCCGCGCACCGCCGCTTCGGCTCGACCGGCATTCTACCCACCCTCATCAGCGACACGGCCGACCGGGTGGCGCGCGCGCTCGACGCCGTGGACGCGGCGATCGCGGCCGGCGTGCCGGGAATCCTCGGCATCCATGTGGAAGGGCCTTTCATCAGCCCCGCCCGTCACGGCATCCACCGCGAGGACCGGCTGACGGCCATGGACGAGGCTATGCTCGGCCTGCTCGCCCGCCCGCGGCGCGGCGTGCGCCTGCTGACGGTGGCGCCGGAAGTGGTGCCGCCGGCCAGCATCGCCCGGCTGGTGGAAGCCGGCGTCGTGGTGGCGCTGGGCCACAGCGATGCGGACTGGGAAACGGTGCGGGCCGCGCTCGCCGCCGGGGCCACCGGCTTCACGCATCTCTTCAACGCCATGTCGCAACTGGTGAACCGGGCGCCGGGGATGGTGGGCGCGGCGCTGGAGGATGCGGATTCCTACGCCGGGATCATCCTGGACGGCCACCATATCCATCCGGCGAGCTTCCGCGTGGCGCTGCGCGCCAAGGGCGCGGCGCGGCTGATGCTGGTGACGGACGCGATGCCGAGCGTCGGGTCCGACGCGGCGGAATTCCTGCTGCAGGGCCGGCTGATCCGCCGCAAGGGCGATGTCCTCACCTCCGACGACGGGGTGCTGGCCGGCTCCACGCTCGACATGCTTTCCGCCGTGCGCAACGCCATGGCGCAGGGAGGCCTGCCGCTGGAGACGGCGGTCGGCATGGCGACCGCAAGCCCCGCCGCCTTCCTCGGCCTGCCGCCGCTGGAGCTTGCCCCCGGCCGCCCGGCGACCATGCTCCGCCTTTCCCCCGGACTGGAATTGAAGGCGCTGTGGATCGACGGCCGGACCGTCTGACGATCCGGCCGCCTGACGATCCGACTGGCCGACAATATTGCCACTCCGTGCAAGAGTGGATTGTCAACCGAATAGATTAGGTTTGTTTACCTGCCTTCCCGCGCTTGGGTAGCTTGCGGGGAGCGGCCGGCGTCGAAGGCCGCATCGTTGCTGAGACGGCATCGTCGGGCACCCCGGATTCCTTCCATGGAACAAGGTCGCCGGCCCCGTCGGCGCCTGCAAAGGCCATTTCGCGCCGCTTCGATGCGCCGCGCCGCTGCCTGCCCATGGAATCCGTCCATCCTGTTCCAAGGGAGATAGAGGCTTGCCCGATCTGACCGTTTTCGATTTCCGTTCCAGTTTCGCCGCGCGGGCCCGCCGCCGCCGTCGCATGGCGCTGATAGCGACCTCCATGGGGCTGGCGCTGCTCCTGGGCGGAGGTGCGTCGGCCGCCGGCGAGACGCCGCTGCGCGAGGTGGTGGCGAAGAAGAAGGTCGCCTTGGAGCAGCCCGAGGCGAGGCAGCCGGTCACCATCGAGACGCGGACGACGGCCGAAAGCCGCTCCGGAGTCCGGCGGCTGCAGATCGGCGACTATCAGTATCTGAGCGACAGCGATCGCGGCTATGCCGGCTATGATCTGGGCGCCGGTTCGTGGGACACCTTCGCGGCGGTCGCGGCCAGCGCCGTGGCGAACGAATATGTGCTGCAGGCCGCGGCGCAGAACATCCCGCTCGATTCCGTCGACGTGATCTTCACCAGCCGCCCGGACAGCCCCGAAGTCGCGAAGACCCGCACCGTCTCCTATCCGCGCAACCTCGCCTATGTCGCCTATCTCGACAGCCCGGCGACCGACGCGCAGCTGGAAGCGCTGCGGCAGGCGGTGGAGAGGAACTCCCCGGTGCTCGACATCATCCGCGAGGGGAAGCCGCTCGACCATGGCGCTATCCACCTGACGGCCAGCCCGGCGCAGCTCGATCCGAACCTGCCGCCGGGCCTCAGGGACTTTCTGGTGGAAAAGCGGCAGGCGATCCTGCGCCGGCAGCAGCGGCAGAAGGAGCTGGCGGCGCAGCCGCAGGCGAACCGGCCGCAGCCGACCGGCCTGCGCGCGCACGCCGTGGTCGAGCCGGCCACCGGCGTCCGCAACACCCGCACCGGCGGCCGGAATTTCCAGATCGTGCACGACGGCCGCGCCGGCCCGCTGGGCCATGGGCTCGCCCCTTCGGCGGAAGACCATCAGATCGGCGTGCTCGGCACCTGCCTGACGCACATCTTCGAGATCGAGGCCGCCAAGGCGCAAGTGCCGCTGGACGCGCTGGAAGTGCGCACGAAAGCGACGCTGACCCCGCGCGGCGGCGCAACTCCGCCGCGCTTCCAGGACATTTCCTACAGCGTGCATGTGCAGTCTCCGGCGCCGGCGCCGGTGATCGAGAAGCTGCGCAACGCGGTGGAGGGCTCCTGCCCGATCTACAATCTGCTGAAGGATTCACAGCCGATCGACGGCCGCATCGTCCGCGGCCGCTACGCCGGCCAATGAAGGGCCAATGAGAGCAGGGCCCGCAGTTCGGCGCGGACGGTTTTCCGACGGCCGAAATTTCTATCGAAACGATAGGCAATATGCGGGCCTGCCTTCTCCGCCAAATGGAAATCTCAGAATTCAGGGAAGTCGCATCATGATCAGAACAGACGGCGCCAGTTTCCGCCACCCGCTCCACCGCCTGTCCAGTCGCCGGCCCGGTCTCCGGCCCAGTCTCCGGCCCAACCGCATTTCGCTTCTGGCGCTCGCGGCCGCGCAGACGCTCGCCGCCCCGGCGCTGGCGGCCGACGCCGCTGCGGACGCGGAGGCGACGGACAG
This sequence comes from Sandaracinobacteroides sayramensis, assembly GCF_022014495.1. Taxonomy (GTDB): domain Bacteria; phylum Pseudomonadota; class Alphaproteobacteria; order Sphingomonadales; family Sphingomonadaceae; genus Sandaracinobacteroides; species Sandaracinobacteroides sayramense. Next base: position 108,350 of record NZ_JAKLSQ010000019.1, on the reverse strand, counting down.
CAGCGAAACCATCATCGTCACCGGCCAGGCGGAGCGCGCCACCTCGCAGATCAGCTCTGGCGCGCTGGGGGCGCGGACCTCGCTGGAAACGCCTTTCTCCATCGCCACCACCGGGGCGGAGGAAATCGAGAAGCTGCGCGCCCACACCACCGCCGACTATTTCATCGCCGACTCGAGCGTCGGCCGCGACGGCGGCAGCAGCTACAACATCCACGCCCAGTGGATCACCGTGCGCGGCGCGGCGGTGCGCAGCTTCCTCTTCAACGGCATCCCGCTGCGCGACGCGCAGGGCGCCGACACGCCGGCCGAGTTCCTCGACCAGGTGCAGCTCCTGAAGGGCGCGGGCGGCTTCATCTACGGCTTCGCGGCGCCGGGCGGCATCATCAACTTCATCACCAAGCGGCCGACCGCCGAGCCGCTGCTGGACGTGACCCTCGGCTACCAGTCCTCCACGCTGTTCAAGCAGCATGTCGACGCGGGCAACACGCACGGCGCGTTGGGCTATCGGGTGAACCTGGTGCAGGAGTTCGGCGAGACCTACAATCAGGGCAAGCATCTGCGGCGCGGCGCCTCGGTCGGCCTGCAACTGAAGCTGACCGATACCCTCGTCTGGAACGCCGACGCCTTCTACCACCACAACCGGCTGGACCGGGCCGAGCCGAGCTGGGTGGTGGGCGGCAACGCCAATCCCTTCGTGCCCACCTATCAGGACAAGGAGGTGCCCGATCCCGTCAGCGGCCGCACCCGCTTCGCCTCCGACGACACCTACACCGACGGGCATCTCTACAACGCCACCACCAGCCTGAACTGGCAGTTCGACCCGGACTGGTCGGCCCGCATCAGCTTCGGCAAGGTCGGCAGCAACCACCGGCTGCCCTATGAGCGGATCATGCTGATCAACCAGCAGGGCGACTATGCGCTGCGGCTGTTCGACGGCTTCAACGTCTATTCGAACACGCTCGCCTCCTTCTATCTGGAAGGGAAGTTCGAAACCGGGGCGATCCGGCACCAGATCGTCGCCGGGCTCGACTGGCGGGACAGCACCGGCCGGCACGGCCAGAACGCCGCCACCATCCAGGCCGGCGGCAACATCTTCGACCCGGTGCTGGTGCGCTGGAATTTTGACAACAGCCGCAACGTGGACAAGAAGAAGACCGGGTGGGACGAGGAGAAGTCCGCCTTCATCAGCGACACCATCACCTTCTTCGACAAGCTCTCGCTGCTGGTGGGCGTGCGCTACACGAAGTTCCACTCGAAATCCTGGGCCTGGGCCACACTGGCGCTCACCAACGACTATGAAACCAGCGGAACCTCGCCGACGCTGGCGGTGCTTTTCCGGCCCGACGAAGGCACCACCTTCTACGCCAGCTACATCGAGGCGCTGGGCGCGGGCACCATCGTCGGCGACATCTACACCAACGCCGGAGACATTCTTCCGGCGCTCAAAAGCAAGCAGTATGAAGCCGGCGCCAAGTTCGAGCGCGCCAATCTTTCGGGCGAGCTGGCGGTGTTCCGGCTGGACCGCGGCGCCAACCTCATCACCGACGAGAACCGCCTGGTGCAGGACGGGATCGAGCGTTACCAGGGCGTGGAGGCGGCCGGCCGCATCCGCTTCAGCCCGGAATGGGCGGTCGGCGTGTCGGGCACCTTCGTCGACGGCAAGCACAAGGAGGCCACCAACAGCTGGCTGATCGGCCGGCCGCTGCATGGCACGGCGCGGTGGAACGGGGTGCTGAACCTCGATTACAACCCCGCCTTCCTGCCGGGCTTCGGCCTGCGCGGCCTGCTGCGCTATCAGGGCAAGGCGGCGATCTACAACAACCAGGCGAAGGACTGGACCGTCTACACCCCGGACGTGCTGCTGACCAATCTGGGCGCCGACTATGCCTTCGAGTTCGGCGGCCGCGAGGTGACGTTGCGCGGCCAGGTGCAGAATCTGTTCGACCGGAAGTTCTGGAACAGCGGCACCAGCACCTGCTGCTACTCGCTGTCGCCGGGCATCCCCCGCATCATCAGCCTCGACCTGAAGGTGAGCCTTTGAGTTCCCGGCCCGTTCCGCCCCGCCCGAAGGGCGAAGGCTTCTCGATGGAGAATGGAATCATGACGATATCCGCGAAGCTCCGCCTCGGCACGCTGGCCGCGCCGCTGGCCCTCCTGTCGGCGCTGGCGCTGCTGCCGGCCTGCTCCCCGCCCGCCGCCGAAAAGGCGGCGGAAAAGGCGGGCGTCGCCGAAATCGCCTGGCGCGACGGCGACGTGGCGGACGCCTTCCAGGAGGCGGCCGAGCAGGGCAAGCCGGTTCTGCTCTACTGGGGCGCGGTCTGGTGCCCGCCCTGCAACCGGCTGAAGGCCGGGCTTTTCAAGGATCCGGATTTCGTGGCGCGCACCCGCGATTTCATCCCCGTCTATCTGGACGGGGATTCCGCCGGCGCCCAGGCCTGGGGCGAGCGCTTCAAGATCAAGGGCTATCCCACCCTCATCATCCTGCGCCCGGACCGCACCGAAGTGACCCGCCTGTCGGGCAGCGGCGACCCCGGGCAGGTGACGGCGACGCTGGCCGCCGTGCAGAAGGGCAGCGCCAATGTGGCGGAACTGCTGAAGCGGGCGCAGTCCGACCCCAAGGCGCTGTCCGCCGACGACTGGACGGTGATCGCCGGCTTCGGCGGCTGGCAGGACGAGGAGGCAGAGGGCGGCGCGGCCGCCACTCTGGCGAAGCTGGCGGCGGTGGCGCCGACCGAGCCGCTGAAGCGGCAGTTCGCGCTGCAGGCGCTGGCGCAGCGGCCGAAGGACGCGCCGGCGCTGACGCCGGCCGCGCAGGCGGAAGCGCGAAAGACGCTGGAAGCCGTCCTCGCCTCCCCCGAGGAGCTGCGCGGCAACCGCAGCACGCTCACCTATGGCGCGGTGCGGCTGGTGCAGGCCGCCGCCCCCGCCGGGCCGGAGCGCGAGGCGCTGGCGAAGGCGCTGGTGACGGGGCTCGACGGTTTCCACGCCGACGAAAGCCTCGGCACCGGCGACCGCCTTTCCTCCCTCGGGGCGGAAATCGCGCTTTACCGCGCCAGCCATCCCAATGGCGCCAGCAAGGATATCGCGCTGCCGCCGGAACTGGTGGAGAAGGTGCACCAGCGCGTCGCCTGGGCGGACGGGGCGGCGAAGAACCCCTATGAGCGCCAGTCCCTCATCAGCACCGCCGCCCGGCTGCTGGGCGACGCCGGGGACAAGCCCGGCGCGGAACGGCTGCTGAAGGCCGAGCTCGAGAAGTCGCAGGCGCCCTATTACTACATGCCGTCGCTGGCGAAGCTGGCTGAGGAGCGCGGCGACACCGGGGCCGCGGTCGACTGGCTGAAGCGCGGCTATGAAACCTCCGAAGGGCCGGCGAGCCGGGTGCAATGGGGCGTGACCTATGTGGAAGGGCTGCTGCGGCTGACGCCCGACGACAAGGCCGGGATCGAGACCGCCGCCGCGCAGGTGCTGGGCGAGCTGGCGGGCCAGCCCGACAGCTATCACCAGCGCACCCGGCAGCGGCTGGAAGGGCTGGGCAAGTCGCTGAATGCCTGGAGCGCCAGCCACGATGGCGCGCAGACGCTGGAGAAGCTGCGCCTGCGCACCGCCGAGGTCTGCACCGGGCAGGCGGGCGATGCGCTCGCGGCCTGCCGGAGCTGGCTGGGAAGCGCCTGAGCCGGCCAAAAATCGCTGCCTCCGGCTCGCCGGGGCTGTAGCCGCCAGGCCACAGTCCCGGCGAGAAATGTCTTTCGATGCGATTGAAAAACTTTCCGGCCGCCAAGCGAACGCTTGTTGCGCCGGAAGCGCCGAGCCGCATTTTTATGGCAGATTTGTTAAGTGAAAGGATTGCCATGCGGCTTCGGGCGCTGTTTCTTGCCTCTCTCGCGGTTTCCACCACGCCTGCCTTCGCGCAGGAAACGGCCGGCGCGGCCGAGGCCGAGACCATCATCGTCACCGGCACCCGCCGCCTCGACCGGACGCTGGCGGACTCGCCGGTGCCCGTGGACGTGGTGACCCTTTCCTCGATCCAGAACAGCGGCACCACCGAAACCGCCCGCGCGCTGCGCGACCTGGTGCCCAGCTTCAGTTTCCCGCAGCCGTCGCTGACGGACGGCACCGACGTCATCCGCCCGGCCTCGCTGCGTGGCCTCGGCCCGGACCAGACGCTGGTGCTGCTGAACGGCAAGCGCCGGCACCTTTCGGCGCTGCTGAACCTCAATGGCTCGGTCGGCCGCGGCAGCCAGGCGGTGGACATCAACTTCATCCCGGCGTCGGCGCTTTCGCGGGTGGAAGTGCTGCGCGACGGCGCGGCGGCGCAATATGGTTCCGACGCGATCGCCGGCGTCATCAACTTCCAGCTCAACGACGCGCGCGAAGGCGGCCGCTTCTCGGTCACCTATGGCGCCAATGTCACCGATATCGCCGGGGTGAACCGGCAAGGCGGCCCGGTGCTGCAGAACGGCGCGCCGGTGCTGACTCCGGACGGCGTGCTGACGCTGGAAGACAGCGGCCGCAAGCTGCACCAGACGGACGGCGAGACCGTCACCGTTACCGGCAACATCGGCCTGCCGCTGGGCGCCGAGGGCTTCGTCAACATCTCGGGCGAATATCGCTCGCGCCAGGCGACGAACCGCGCCGGCTACGACCCGCGCCAGCAATATGGGCTGAACATCGCCGCCTTCGACACCGCGAAAGAAGGCGCGTTCGACCGCCGCTCCCACCGCTTCGGCGACCCGAAGACGGAAGACGGGCTGATCTCCGTCAACATCGGCATCCCGCTCGACGACCGGGTGGACGCTTACGCCTTCGGCACCTGGGGCAAGCGCCACGGCGAATCCGCCGGCTTCTATCGCCGCGCGCAGCAGAACAACAATGTCGCCGCCATCTATCCGGACGGCTATCTGCCGCTCATCACCTCCGAAACCGACGATCTGGCGCTGACCGGCGGCCTGAAGGGCGATTTCGGCGGCTGGTCGTGGGACCTGTCGATGCAGTTCGGCCGCAACAAGCTGGACTATACCATCAAGGACACGGTCAACGTCTCGCTGGGCGCTAACAGCCCGACCGAGTTCGACGCCGGCGGCCTCACTTACACGCAATGGGTGAACAACCTCGACATCAGCCGCGACCTCGACTTCTTCGAGCGCACCACCTTGTCGTTCGGCCTGGAATACCGTCGGGAAACCTTCAAGGTGACCGCCGGCGAGCCGGACAGCTACCGCTGGGCCGGCGGCAGCGTCTGCGAGGCGAACCCCATCTATTGCGGCAGCGCCGCCGGCAACGCCGGCGCGGCGCCGGGCAGCCAGGTGTTCCCCGGCTTCCAGCCGGTGATCGGCGGGGTTTCGGTGACGGGCACCAACGCGCGGGAGAATGTCTCGGCCTATGCCGAACTCGACCTCGACCTGCTGCCCATCTGGAACCTGCAACTGGCCGGCCGCTTCGAGGATTATTCCGACTTCGGCAGCGACTGGAACTGGAAGGCGGCGACCCGCTTCGAGATCCTCGACTGGCTGGCGGTGCGCGGCTCCGCCTCCACCGGCTTCCGGGCGCCGGGCGTCGCGCAGCAATATTATGCGGCGGCCTCCACCATCATCACCAACGGCAATCTGCTGGACACGGTGACGCTGCCGGTCGGCAACCCGGTGGCGCAGGCGCTCGGCGCTTCGCCGCTGAAGGCGGAAACGGCGGTCAACTGGTCGGCCGGGGTGACGGCGGCGCCGCTTTCCGGGCTGAACTTCACCTTCGACTATTATGAGATCCGCATCGACGACCGGATCGTGCTGACGGAGAATATGGCGGCCACGCGCGATGTCGCCGGAAATCCCACCGGCAGCAATCCGGGCCGGGGCATCGCCGAAATCCTGAACGCCGCGGGCTACAACACGATTTCCGCCGCCCGCTTCTTCATCAACGGTATCGACACCAAGACGCGCGGCTTCGACGCCATCCTCACCTACCGCCACGATTTCGGCAATCTGGGGAACGCCCTGTTCACGCTGGGCTACAACTGGAACAAGACCGAGATCACCGACTACAAGGCGGCGCCGGGCGCCTTCAACCAGGTGCCGGGCATCACTCTGTTCGGCCGTCAGGAATCGCTGCGAATCACCGAAGGCACGCCGCGCAACAAGCTCAACATCGGCATCGACTATGATCGCGAATGGCTGGGCGTCACCTTCCGTGGCAACCGCTATGGCAAGGTGCTGTCGCCCGGCTCCGAGGCCTTCAACGATGTGGAAATCCGCCCGGCCTTCGTCGCCGACGCGGAAATCCGCGCCCGGCCCTCGGGCTTCCTGAACGGCGTGGAGCTGGCGGTGGGGGCGAACAACCTGTTCGACAAATACCCCACGCGCGTGCCCACCGGCCAGGGCCAGGATCCCGTCACCGACGCCACCCGCAATTATGCGGTCAGCAACTACTTCCTGCCCTACAGCAGCTTCTCGCCGTTCGGTTTCAACGGCCGCTACATCTACGGCCGGGTCTCCTATCGCTTCTGACCGGGCGAGCGGATGCAAGAAAGGGGGGGAGCGGGACATGTCCCGCTCCCCCCTTTTCCTGCTGCCCCCGCGCTTCAGTCGGCCGGTTGCGAGACGACCCGCAGATAGGGGCGCAGCGTCTTCCAGCCTTCGGGGAATTTCGCCCGCGCCTCCTCGTCGCTGACGGAAGGCGGGATGATCACGTCCCCGCCCGGCTGCCACTGCGCCGGCGTCGCCACCTGGTGGCGGGCGGTCAGCTGCAGCGAATCGACGAGGCGCAGGATCTCGTCGAAATTGCGCCCCGAGGACATGGGATAGACGAAGGACGCCTTCACCCGCTTGTCCGGGCCGATGATGAAGACGGTGCGCACGGTGGCGTTGTCGGCCGGCGTGCGCCCTTCCGACGTGCCTTCCACATCCTCGGGCAGCATGTCGTAGAGCTTGGCGACGTTGAGGTCGGTGTCGCCGATCAGCGGATAGGTGACGGCGGCGCCCTGCGTCTCCTCGATGTCCTTCGCCCATTCGGCGTGGCGGTCGACGGGATCGACGGAAAGGCCGATCACCTTCACGCCGCGCTTCTCGAATTCGGGCAGCAGCCGGGCGAGATAGCCGAGCTCGGTGGTGCAGACGGGGGTGAAATCCTTCGGGTGGGAAAAGAGCACGGCCCAGCTTTCCCCGATCCAGTCGTGGAAGTTGATCGGCCCTTCCGTCGTCCGGGCGTCGAAATCAGGGGCTATGCTGTTGATGCGAAGGCTCATTTCGGTTTCCTCAAGGTTGATGGAACAGGGTGCGCGCCGCTTGCGCCGGCGTGCGGGGAAAGTCTGTCGCCACCGGGGGCCCGGCCTCGGCTTCGGAACGGCGCCGGGCCCCGGTGGCGACTGTCGCGCCCTGACCCCTCGACAGGGCGCGACGGAACGGCTGCGGCAGAAGGGAGCAGAGGCGGCGCAGGCCGCGGCTGGCAGGTCCGGGTTCGATCGCCCGGAAGCCGATCGTCATGCGCATCTCCGCTGCTCGTGGCTGGGGAACGCCTGACGTTGTCGTCTCGGCGAATTGGCCGCAAAATCTTTCAGTCACAAGGGACCTTCCGTCCCGGAGGCTAAGCCGGAAAGGCGGGCATGCGAAGAAACCCTATCTATGCCTTGGGCAACTCCCTCTTGGGGCGCGCCCTTGCGATACGCAAACTATCGGCCGGGAAATGAGCGCTTTCTTCCGGTTCCGGCCAAGGGCCGGCAAATTCCGCCGAATATGAATTCAGGACATGGTGTCGAGGCCGATGGCGATCAGGAGCAGCGCGTGGCGGATTTCGGCGGCGAGATAGAGGATGCGGTCCTGTCGCTGCGGGCGGCCCGGCTGGGCTGGCGCAAGGCGCAGGCCAAGGGGCTGCACGTCGCCAGCTTCCCGTCTCCCACGCAACTGGCGCTGGCGGTCGGGCATCTGTCGCACGCGCTCTACCCGGTCCGCCTCGGCGAATATCGCGGGGCTCCCGAAGGCGAGGACCGATTCGTGGCGGAGGCGCTGGAAGCGGCCTTCGCCATCCTGCGCGCGGAGATCGCCAGCGAGTTCGCCTATTGGCAGGGCTATGCGGCGGAAGCGTTCGACGCGGATCAGCCCGACCTCATCGTCCGGCTGTTCTCGACGACGCTGGGGCGGATCCGGGAAACGCTGGATCAGGACATGGAGGCCGCCTTCGTCGGCGACCCGGCGGCGCGCACCGTGGACGAAATCCTGATTTCCTACCCCGGCGCCATCGCCATCCTGCACCACCGCATCGCCCACCAGCTGCAGAAGCTCGGCGTGCCCATCGTCGCGCGGATGATCTCGGAACTGGCGAACGCCCGCACCGGCATCGACATCCACCCGGGCGCCACCATCGGCCCCAGCTTCTTCATCGACCATGGCGCCGGCGTGGTGATCGGCGAGACGGCGATCGTCGGCCGCAACGTCCGCCTCTACCAGCATGTCACCCTCGGCGCGTCGAGCCCGCTGGGCCTGGCGCGCGTCGGCCCGCGCCAGCGCCACGCCCGCCACCCGATCGTCGAGGACGATGTGGTGATCTACGCCGGCGCCACCATCCTGGGGCGCATCACCATCGGCCGCGGCAGCATCATCGGCGGCAATGTCTGGCTGCTGGAGGATGTGCCGCCCGGAAGCACGCTGGTGCAGCCCAAGGCCGAGACGCTGGAAAACCGCGCCCGGGCGGAATTCACCGCGCAGTTGAAGGGCAGGGCATGAAGCCGGTCATCGGGGTGCTGTGCTGCAACGAATTCGCCGAGCGGCCGGTGCAGGCGGTCGCCAGCCGCTTCATCGAGCCGCTGTCGCGAATCTCGCAGGCGACGGTGCTGCTGGTGCCGGCGCTGATCGACGTGCTGGACGCGGTTTGCCTCAGCCGCCGGCTGGACGGGCTGCTGCTGACCGGCTCGCGCTCCAATGTCGGGACCGACTGCTATGGCGGCGAATCCCGGGATGCGCGTCTGGATCCGCAGCGGGACCAGGTGGCGCTGAAGCTCGCCGGGCATATGATCGAGGCCGGCCGGCCGGTGTTCGGCATCTGCCGGGGCCTGCAGGAGCTGAACGTGCTGTTCGGCGGCACGCTGCGCGACCTTTGCGACCATCACCCGGGCGAGGGGCATCCCTTCGAGCATCAGTTCGCCCACCAGCATCCGGTGGAGCTGGCGAGCGGCGGCCGGCTGGCGGCGGCGATGGGCGTCGGGCGGGCCGTCGTCAATTCCGTCCACCATCAGGGGATCGACCGGCTGGGCTATGGCCTGCAGGTGGAGGCGCTTTCGCCCGCCGACGGCGTGGTCGAGGCCTTTTCCGCCCGCCCCTGCGGCGGCGCCGTGCTGGGCGTGCAATGGCACCCCGAGTGGGAGATCGCCAACCGCCCGGACCGGCAAGCCTTCTTCCGCCTGCTGGGCGAGGAGCTGATGGCCTGATCGGCTTTCAGGTCGGCGACCACACATAATTGCGGTTGGTTTGCAAACCGCCCAATCACCTTACCCTTTCGGATATGGGCGGCTTTTGGTTGCCGACGCCCACGCGGCAGGGCAGAGCCGGGGGATGGCCGAGCTAGACGATCTGACCTTCACCCGCGCGGCGCGCAGCCGCATCGCCGCCGAGGGCATCCGCGGTCTCAGCCTGCGCACGGTGGCGCAGGAAGCGGGCGGCTCCGTCGGCTCGCTGAACTACCGGATCGGCGACAAGGCGGCGCTGGTCGCGCGGCTGATCGACGAGGAGCGGCGGGAACGCCAACGCTTCCACGAGGGCTGGCTGGCGCGCGCCCGTCCGCTCGATCTCAAGGGGCCGCAGGCGCTCGCCACGGTGGTCGCCGCTTTCCTCGACGAAGCCGCCACGCTGCGGCGGGAGTCGGCGCTGGCCGGCTGCGAGCTGCTGCTGGAAGCGACGATCGACCCCAAGGGCTATGCCGGGGTGGCCGGCCTGTTCGACGACGAGGCGCAATTCTGGCGCGAGCTGCTGAAGCCGGGCAGGGGGGCGCAGGCAGATGTGCTGGGCCTCGCCATCGCCGGCTATTGCCGCGACGAGCTGCCGTTCACCATCGCCCTTCCCGGCCATGCCGGCTACCGCCTGTTGCGCGCCGCCATCCTCCAGCGGCTGGCCGAGGGGCTGGCGGGCCCCGCCACCGGCCTCGCCGCCGGCTTCGAGGCGCTGGTCGCCGCCTGCGGCGACGGCAATGCCGCCGTTCCGCTGCCGCTCGATCTGGTCCACGGCTCGCGCAAGGCGGAACTGGCCGGGCATATCGCCGCGCTGATGGCCGAGCGCGGGCTGGCGGCCATCTCCCACCGGGCGGTCGCGGCGCGGGCGGGTGTCGCCAATTCCAGCGTCGCCCACCATTTCCGCACCCGCGACGAGCTGATGTATGGCGGGCTCGGGGCGCAGATATTGCAGACGCGCTGGGAGTTGCGCTCCGCCGGCCTGAAGGAAGCGCAGGGCCGGCATGGCATGGAACTGATCCGCGCCACGCACATGATCGCGCTGTCCGCCGCGCGCGATCCGCTTTTCCAGCCCTTCGCGCTGGATATGCGCCGCCGTCGGGCGGAGAATGTGGTCGATGCGGTGGGGAAGGCGATCGGCGGCGCCGGCGGTCTCGACCGGGCGGCGGTGCAGGCGGCGACGATCGCCATGATCGGTTCGGGGCTGGCGGCGCTGGCGCGCGGCGCGGATGGTTCCGAACCGCTGGTGCGGTCGCAGGATCTGGCCGGGCTGCGGGCCGGCTCAGCCCCCGGCTGAAGCCGGTTCCGGCCGGGCGCGCCAATCCGCGCCCAGGATCATCAGCGCGGCGGCGAAGGACGCCAGCGTCGCCATCAGCGCCAGCGGCAGCAATGTGGCGGGCGCCAGCCCGGCGGCCGCGCCGCTCGCCGAAAGCCAGGCGCCGGTGAGGGCGGCGGAAAGGCCGAGGCCCACCTTCATGCTCATGGTGAAGAGGCCGAAGGCGGCGGCGTAGCGGCCGGGCGACTCCTGGCGCCCGCCGCGCCCCAGCGCTTCGGAAAGCACGGCCCAGCACAGCATGGCGATGCCGCCGCCGAGCAAGGCGAAGAGGATGGTGGCCGGCCAGGCGACGGCGGGGCCGAGCGGCGCCAGCAGCGCCAGCAGCGGCGCGGCGATGCCGCTCGTCGCATAGGCCAGCGCCAGCGCCGGGCGGTTGCCGAGCCGCCGGGCGACCGGCGACCAGAGCCAGACCGCCGCCAGCCGGCCGACGGTCATCACCAGCACCACGGCGGCGCCCAGTTCGGCGGCGCCGAAATCCAGGTGCAGCAAGGCCTTGGCGATGGCGGCGATCCCCGCGAGGCCGATCGCCGTCGCCAGGCAATAGAGCGACAGGAAGCGATCGGCGGCCGGCTTCGTTTCCGGGGCAGGGGCGGGCGCTGCGGCCCGTCCGTCGCGCGCCAGAAGTAGCGGCAGCGGCGCCATGAACAGGATGGCGACCAGCCCGATCCCGCCGATCAGCGCGAAGGCGGGGCTGGATCCGCTCCCCTGCGAGTCCAGCAGCAGATAGGCCGCCAGCCCGACGACGATGGCCGCGGCGCTGGCGCCGGCGGCGCGCAACCGGGCGATGCCCAGGTCGCCGCGGCTCTGCGCCAGTTGCCGCGTCAGCGCGTTGTGCGGCAGGTCCGCCAGGCTGAAGCCGGTGCGGAACAGGAACAGCAGGGCGATGGCGATGGCCGCATCGCCCTTTTCCACCAGCGGCAAGGCGGCGAAGGCGCCGCCGCAGGCCAGAAGCGCCAGCGCCGACAGCAAGGGCACGAAGCGCCCGGTCGCCGGCCAGCGCTGCAGCGCCGCGCCGAACAACCCGTCGCACAAGGCGTTCCACAAAGAGCTGGCCAGAAACATCACTCCGGCCAGCGCCGGCGGCAGTTCGACGATCCGCACCAGAATATAGAGGGCAAGCGCGTCCTCGCCCGCCCACAGCAGGCTCTTGCCGAAATGCACGCTGCCGTAGCCGACCAGGCCCGGCCCGGTCGGATGCGGGGTAGCCACCCGCCGGCTTCTAGCGCCGGCGGATGACAGGCCGGCGACAGCCGGCCGGGCAGCCTCAGCGGTCCGGCGTGGCGCGCGCCGGCCCGCCGCCCGGCAGCCTCACCACATAGGGCGTGCCATAGCCGTTGCCCGGGGCGATGAAGTCGGTGGAGACGATCTGCGCGCCGCTGGCGAAGGCGGCTTCCGCGCGGCGCATGTCGTTCATCTTCGCTTCCCAGGTCTCGATATCGGCGCGGGTGCGGACGAGATAGCCCTTCTCTACCTGCTCGCGGATCTCCTTGCCGCGCACCAGCGCATTGTCGTCCAGGATGAAGGCGGCATGGTCCTGCCCGGGGCGGGAATGCAGGAAGGCGACGCGGCCCTTCAGGCCGGGATGCCCGTCCAGATATTCGGAAGCGCCATCGTCGCCGGTCGCGGTGATCAGCATGAACAGCATCTTCCCCCGCGACTGCCCCAGCTTCGGCCAGTTGCCGGCCAGCACCGCATCCTCCAGCCGGGCGTGGGCCCCGCGCACATCGTCCGGCGTGATCAGCCGCTCGCGGCCGACGATGTCGAGGATGGTCTCGTCGATCTCGTCGTAGACGGCCGGGGTGAAGGGGGGCGGGGTGGTGGCGCCGGGCAGCAGCGCGGCCGCCTGCACCTTCGCCTCCAGCATGATGAACAGGGGCACATGGCCGGGGTTTGCGTCGGACCAGGCCTTCACCTGCGTCAGGCAGGCGCGCAAGGAGGGGCAGCTGCTGCGGAAGTCGATGTCGGGCATGTGCAGCACCTTCAGCCCCGGCGCGGCCATCGGCGCCTGGTCGAATGGCAGCAGGTCGGTCACGCCCTGCTGGCGCAGCAGCCGGTAGGCGGCCGGATCGGCATAGGCGCCGCCTTCCGGATCGGCGTTGAGGTCGATCTCCAGCCCGCGCACCCCCATGTCGAGCTGGGTGGCGAGCGGCGGGAAACGGTAGTTCAGCGCCTCGCTCATCTTCACGTCGTTGGGGTGGGCCAGAAGGAAGGTCTTGCGCGCCTCCTCGGGCATCTGCGCCATGAAGGCGTGCATGGAGGGCAGGCCCTTGTCCAGCATCGCCAGCACCCTGGGGTCGGTGCCGAGCGAATAGCTGTTGTGGGTGCCCAGCACCTGCAGGCGGTTGATGGGCAGGCTGTCGGGCAGGGCGGGGGCCTCCTTCGCGTCCGCCGGCAGGGCGGCGAACAGGGCGAAGGCGGCGGCAAGCAGATGGGCGCGCATGGCGGTCTCTCCGTTCCGGGCGATCAGAAGTTCACGTTCACGAAGGCGCCCACCGTCCGCCGGGCATTGGGCGAGGTGTAGTGCAGCAGGCCGAGGTTCCCGTAGATCTGGTAGCCGGTCGAGAACCAGGTGTCGAAGAGGTTGCGGGCATAGGCGCCCACCTCGAAGCGGTCGTTGGCGGAAACCACGCTCAGCCGGGCGTTGGCCAGCCCGTAGGAGGGCACGAACGACCATTCCGGCTGGCCCACCACCGTCCAGTATTTGTCGCGCCAGGCGTAGTCGGCATGGGCCTTCAGCCGCCAGCCGTCCGACACCGGCTGGTCGATGTCGGCGGCGATCGTCGCCGACCATTTGGGGGCGTTGGGAAGCTGCGTGTCGGTGTAGTCGGTGGTGTCGTTGTAGCGATAGTCGGTGAAGACGGCGTCGGTGTAGGTGCCGGACGCGCTGATCGACAGGAACGACGCCGGGCGGACGGCGATGGTCGTCTCCAGGCCCTGGCTGCGCAAGCCGCCGGCGTTGCCGATGGCGGTCGCCAGCAGCGTGCCGCCGGCGCCGTCCGGCACTTCCGTCAGGATGGTCGCCTGGAAGTCCTTGAAGTCGGAGCGGAAGGCGTTGATGTTGAAGCGCAGGCGGCGGTCGAACCATTCGGACTTCAGGCCGATTTCCCACGCCTTCACCGTTTCCGCATCATAGGGGGCGTAGCGGTTGCCGACGAAGGCGATGCCCGCCGGCTTGTAGCCGGTGGAGAAGGAGGCATAGACCATCGCATTGTCGGTGATGCGGTATTCGGGCGCCACCCGGAACGAGAAATTGTCGCCCTTCACCCGGCCGGAACGATAGACCGGCGGCGCGCTGGTGCCGACGAAGACGGGGTTGTAGCCGGTCACGCGGACGGGATCGGTGTGGATATAGTCGAGCGACTGGGAGTTGTTGTCGTGCGTGTAGCGCGCGCCCAGCGTCACCCGGAACTGTTCGGTGATTTCGAATTGCGCCTGGCCGAAGGCGGCCATCGTCTCGTTGACGGCGCGGAACAGCGAGGTGTTGCCGTCCACCCCGATCGCACCGGTCAGCGCGTAGAGGACCGGGCGCGGCATCGGGGCGCCGAGCGTCGCCCACTGATATTGCGTCTGCGTGGCCTGCAGCCGGTTGTAGAAGAGGCCGACGAGATAGGTGATCGGCTGGTCGGACGGCGAGGCGAAATGCAGCTCCTGGCTGACCTTCTCGGTCGTCAGATGGCCGAAGTTGAAGGGGATGAAAGCGAACTGGTCGATCGGCAGCAGGTTCGCCGGGGTGGCGTTGTTGTAGAGCGTCGAGCGGAAGGCGCTGATCGAGGTGAGGTCGTGCCCGGCCAGGCGGGTCTCGATGCGGGCGGAAATGCCCCATTCCTCGGTCTCGATCTCGCCGAACTGGGAGTCCGCGGTGTCGGCGTTGCGCTCGCCCGGGAAGACGCCGAGGTCGTTCAGCATCTTCGTCACCGCCGCCGTCTGCCCGGAAACCGGGGTGCGCACGCTGCTGTCCCAGTGGTGGGCATAGTCGGCCGAGAGGGTGATGTTGAAGCTTTCCATCGGCTCCACCAGCAGCCGCAGGCGGCCGCCATATTGGTGGACCTGGCCGATCTGCCTGTTCAGCGTCACGTTGCGGCCGAAGCCGTCCTGCCCCTGGTCGAAGGCGGAAATGCGCAGCGCCGCCTCGTCGCCCAGCGGCACGTTTACGGTGGCGTTCAGCGCCCGGTCGTTGTGCTCGCCATAGCTGGCGGAGGCGCGAACCGAGGTGACTCCCAGTTGCGGCCGGTTGGTGCGCACGGAAATCACGCCGGAGGTGGAGTTCTTGCCGAACAGCGTGCCCTGCGGCCCCATCAGCACTTCGACGCCGGCGATGTCGACAAGGCCGATGAGGCCGTTCGCCCGCTGCCCGTCCATCACCACATCGTCGACGACGACGCTGACCGACTTGGCGTTGGAGAAGTCGAACGAAGTGGTGCCGACGCCCCGGATCTGGAAGGCGGCGCCCTGCGTCGGGTCATATTGCACGCCCGGCGCCAGATACTGGAGATCGGTGACGTCGCGATAGCCCGAGGCCTCGATGGTGTCGCCGCTGACGGCAAGCACCGAAAGCGGGATTCGCTGGCTGTTTTCCGAGCGCCGCTGCGCGGTGACGACGATCTCGTCCAGGTGCGAGCCGGAGTCGACTGACATGTCGGCCTGCGCCAGCACCGGCGTCGCGGCCAGCAGGCCGAGGCCGCTGGCCGAGGCGAGGAAAGTCAGATGTACGGCTTTGCGGCTTGGGCTGGTCATGATCTCTCTCGATTCGAAAACAGGGGCGATTCGAGGAGGGCCAGTACATCTGTACCGTTACAGTTTTAGTACGAATGTACTGCATTTTCGCTTGAGGCCGCTGCCGCATCGGCACGAGGCTGTTGCGGCGTGGAGGAGCTCTGGCTATGGAATTTTCTGCGACCTATTCTCATTAGCTTGCGGATGGTCGCGGGGCTCGAAACGGATGTGCGGCCCGCTGGATGGGATTGGCGCGGGCGTGTCGCAGACGGACAGGATTCTCAGTCTCTACCGGACGCATCGCGGCGAGCTGGTGAACTACGCCGCCAGCATCACCGGCGACCGCGCCGCCGCCGAGGATGTGGTGCAGGAGGCCTGGACGCGGATCGGCGCCGCCGCGCGCCTGCGCCCGCTGGAGGAGCCGGCCGGCTATCTCTACCGCATCGTCCGCAACCTGGCGCTGGACGGGCGCCGCCGCAGCCGCTTCGAGCAGCGGCATTTCGTCGAGGGGCTGGACGCGGAAGCGGTGCGGATGCCCGGCGACAGCCCCACGCCGGAAGCCACGGCCTTTTCGAAGGACGAGCTGCGCCTGGTGCTGGAAGTGCTGGAAGGCCTGCCCGAGCGGACCCGGATCGCGGTCGAGATGCACCGGCTGGGGGGCGCGAAGCTGAAGGAGATCGCCGCCCGGCTGGGCGTGTCGGTCACCGTTGCCCATGAACTGGTCGCGGACGGCGTCGAACGCTGCCGCGCGCGTCTGCGCCGGGCCGGCTGACATGGGGGAAAGCGCATTTCCGCGAAAAAGCCTCGCCTTCATACGTCTATGGAAGGAAAGGGGCGAAGCGTTCGGCGGGTCGGGCGCGATTGCGCATTCGCCGTACGGGGCGGACGGAAGGGGAAGCATGGCGGCGGCACGGCAGGATGACAGCGAGGAGGATCGCGCCCGCGCCGGCCGCGAGGCGACCGACTGGCTGATCCTGTTGCAGGACGATCCGGACGACCCGGGCCGGCGCGCGGATTTCGAGGCCTGGCTGGCGGCGGGCCAGGCGAATGCCGCCGCCTGGGCCGAGACGCAGCGCATCTCCGCCCTCATCGCCGCAACGCCGCCCGCGCATTCGCGCCATTGGGGGGCTGGTTTCTCCGCCGCGCAGCCTTCCGCCCGTTCTCGGCATCGCCCGGCGCGGTGGATGGCGGCGGCGCTGGCGGCCGCCTGCCTCGCCATCGTCGCGGCGCCCGGGGCGCTGCTGCGCCTGCAGGCCGACCATCTGACCGGCACCGCCGAGCTTCGCGACGTGCGGCTGGAAGACGGAAGCCGGGTCGATCTTGGCCCCGGCAGCGCCATTGCCGTCGCCTATGAGAGCGGGGAGCGCCGCGTTCGCCTGCTGCGCGGGCGGGCCTATTTCGAAGTCCGGCGCGATCCGGCCCGGCCGTTCCGGGTGGAGGCGGGGGGGCTGCGGACGACCGTGCTCGGCACCGGCTTCGAAATGGGCCTCGAAGAAGACGGCGCCAGCGTCGCGGTGCGGCACGGGCTGGTGCAGGTGGACTATCCGGACGGCGAGCCGCCGCTTTCGGAACGGCTGGGGGGCGGCCAGCGGATCGACATCCGCTGGAGCGGCGACGCCCGGCGCCAGCAGGTCCGTGCCGACCGGATCGCCGCCTGGACCGATCGCAAGCTGATCGCCAGCGACCGGCCGGTCGGCGAGGTGATAGACGAGCTGCGGCCCTGGTATGGCGGCGTTCTCCTGGCCACCGGGCCGGGCCTGCGCGAGGCGCGGGTCACCGGCGTCTATGACCTTGCCGACCCGGTCGCCGCTGTGGAGGCGCTGGGGCAGGCGCATGCGGCGCGTGTGCAGCGCATCTCGCCCTGGCTGGTGATTATTTCCTTCAACTGAAACAGCGTCTTGTGCGATTTTTTCGGGCTTTCGGCATTTTCCGCCGAAAAGCGCCCGCCCTCATTCGTTGAACATTTGAGGCGCGCACGCTCTTGCAAGTCATTTGCAATATCTGCGTCCCGCCCGGAAATCGAATGGAATGGGAGCAGGCATGGTGCGGCAAGGGGTTATGGGTTCCGTCGACGGGGTTCGCGGGCGGACGGGGTTTGCGGGCTTGCTGCTGGCGACGGCGCTGATCGGCGTCGTGGCGGCGCCGGGCGCGGCCATGGCACAGGCGTCGGCCGACCAGTCGGCGGCGCGCGGCTTCAACATCCCGGCGCAATCGCTGAACGACGCGCTCACCGATTTCGGCCAGCAGTCGGGCCTGCAGGTCAGCGTCGACGCCGCCCAGATCCGCGGTCTCTCCTCGCCGGGCGCCGTCGGCTCGCTGGCGCCGGCGCAGGCGCTTAGCCAGTTGCTGACCGGCACCGGCTTCACCTTCCGCATCAACGGCAATCTCGTCACGCTGGAGCGCGCGCCGCAATCGGCCGACGCCATCCTGCTGGGGCCGGTGCGGGTGGAAGGGGAGGGCGCCGCCAGCGGCGGGCTTGCCGCCCGCCATGTCGCCGTCACCGAGGGCACCGGCTCCTACACCGCGCGCTCGGTCGGTGTGGCGACCCGACTGCCGCTGACGATCCGCGAGACGCCGCAGTCCGTCACCGTCATCACCCGGCAGGTGATGGACGACCGGCGGATCGAGAATTTCGTCGATGTGATCGAGCACACCGCCGGGCTTTCGATCAACCGCTACGAAAGCAACCGCGGCAGCCTCTTCTCGCGCGGGTTCAAGATCGACAGCTATCTGATCGACGGAGTCCGCACCAGCATCGACGAGCAGTGGAGCGCCGGCGAAGTCCTCGGCAACACGGTGCTCTACGACCGGATCGAGGTGCTGCGCGGCTCGGGCGGGCTGCTGGTGGGCACCGGCAGCCCGTCCGCCATGATCAACATGGTGCGCAAGCGCGCCGACAGCGACGTACTGGCGGCCAGCTTCTCCGTCGAGGCCGGAAGCTGGTCGCACTTCGGGGCGACGCTGGACGTCAACACGCCCGTCAGCGACAGCGGCTCCACGCGGGTGCGCTTCGTCATCGATTACGACCGGCAGAAGAGCTACATGGACCGCATGAAGCAGCAGGACTACCTGCTGTTCGGAACGCTGGAGCAGGATATCGGCGAGAACACGCTGCTGTCGGCCGGCGTCAGCTTCCAGAACAATTACAGCAACAGCCCCACCTGGGGCGGGATCCCAGCCTGGACGATCGACGACGACATGGAGGTGATCCGCCTCGACCTCGACCGCCGCACCAACACCGCGCCCGACTGGTCCTACTGGCGCAGCGAATACACCAACGCCTTCGTTCGCGCCGAGCACGACTTCGGCAACGGCTGGACGGCGCGGGCCAGCTACACCCGCGGCGAGCGCGATTCGGAATCGCGGATCGCGCTCTTCTACCCCCGGCCGATCGACCCGGCCACGGGCAAGTCCTTCATGTCCTTCTTCGGCTTCGTCTTTCCGGTTCCGGGCTATGCCGGCGTCTACCAGGTCGAGAATGTGAAGAACGACGTGAACCTGCAGGTGGACGGCAAGTACACGCTGCTGGGCCGCGAGCACGACCTTGTGTTCGGCTACGACCGTTCGCGCGAGCATTTCGTGGCGGACGGCGCACCCGGTTCCGTCACCATCGCCAACACGCCCAGCGTGTTCGAGTTCGACGGCTCGGCGCCGATGCCGCAGTTCCTGATCCGGCCGAACAACTACAAGGACCATATGATCAAGCAGGACGCCTTCTACGCCGCCAGCCGGATCACGGTGGTGGACCCGATCAAGCTGATCCTCGGCGTGCGGATGATCGATTACCGCGTGGACGACATCAAGACGAAGGGGAACAGCTTCAGTTCCGAAGACAAGTTCGTGCCCTATGCCGGGATCGTCGTCACCCCGATCGAGAGCCTGTCCCTCTACGCCAGCTACACCAGCATCTTCCAGCCGCAGAACTACCGCGACGACGCCAACAAGCTGCTGCCGCCGGTGGAGGGCAACACCTATGAGGCGGGCGTGAAGGGCGAGTTCCTCGACGGCCGGCTGAACGCCGCCATCTCCTTCTACCGGATGGAGCAGCGCAATGTCGGCCAGTATGACAAGCTGGTGCCGGAAGACCCGTCGAACCCCGGAGGGCCGGTCCGGCTTTCCTACATCACCGTCGACGGCGTGGTGAGCGAGGGCTTCGAGGCGGAGGTCGCGGGCGAGATACTGCCCAAATGGCATGTCACCGCCGGCTACAGCCAGTTCAAGGTCACCGAGCCGGAACGCGAGGGCAGCCTCCTCCCGACCGACCAGTCGTTCAACAGCCTGATCCCGCGCCGGCAGTTCAACCTCTTCACCAGCTACGACCTGCCGGGCGCCCTCAGCGGCGCGACCATCGGCGGCGGCGCGCGCTGGCAGAGTTCCACCTATTCCCACCCGGTGGCGGCCGAGGTGGCGG
Organism: Sandaracinobacteroides sayramensis; assembly: GCF_022014495.1. Taxonomy (GTDB): domain Bacteria; phylum Pseudomonadota; class Alphaproteobacteria; order Sphingomonadales; family Sphingomonadaceae; genus Sandaracinobacteroides; species Sandaracinobacteroides sayramense. The sequence goes on along the minus strand of NZ_JAKLSQ010000019.1, from coordinate 88,469 downwards.
GCGTGCCGAAGCTGGAGCAGAAAGCCTATCTGGTGGCCGACCTGATGGCGCGCTACCGCATCAGCGAGAAACTGTCCGTGCAGCTGAACGTGGGCAATCTCTTCGACAGGAAATATTTCGCGCCCACCGACGATGGCATGCAGCTCTTCTGGCAGCAGCCGCGCAACGCCCAGGTGCAGCTCAGGTATCAGCTGTGATCGCCGCTTCCCTGCCGCAGGAGCTGACCGCCTGGGGCATGTTCTGGGCGGCGGACTGGGTGGTGAAGGCGGTCATCATCGGCCTCGCCCTCGCCTCGATTGTCACCTGGACCGTGCTGGTGGCGAAATCGCTGGAACTGCGCGCCGCGATCGCCGCCGAGCGCCGCGAGCATGCCCTCATCGACGGCGCGTTGTCGCTGGCCGACATCGCCGGGCACCCGCAGCTGGCGGCCTCGCCGCTGGTGGCGGCGGCGCTCGCCGAACTCCGGCTTTCCACCGACGCGCTCGACGACCGCGAGGGGGTGAAGGAACGGGTGGTGTCGCGTTTCGAGCGGATCGAGGCGGCGCTCGGCCGCCGCATGGCGCGCGGCATCGGCCTGCTGGCGACGATCGGCGCCACCGCCCCCTTCATCGGCCTGTTCGGCACCGTCTGGGGGATCATGAACGCCTTCATCGGCATTTCCGCCGCCCAGACCACCAATCTCGCCGTCGTCGCCCCCGGCATTGCCGAGGCGCTGCTGGCAACCGCCATCGGCCTTGTAGCGGCGATCCCCGCGGTCGTCTTCTACAACCATTTCACCCGCCGCATCGCCGCCTGGAAGGCGCTTCTGGCCGACTGTTCGGCGGCCGTGCTCCGCCTAGTCTCGCGGGATCTGTCGCGCGGCATCCGGGTCGGCTGAACCATGGGCCTTCGGTTGCGACGGGACGAGGAGCCCGAGGAAGCGCATGAAATCAACGTCACGCCTTTCATCGACGTGATGCTGGTGCTGCTGATCATCTTCATGGTGGCGGCGCCGCTGGCGACGGTGAGCGTGCCGGTCGACCTGCCGGCTTCCACCGCGCGGCCGCAGCCGGCGACCGACCGGCCGCTGTTCCTGTCGATCCGCTCGGACGGCGGCATGGCGCTGGGCGAGCGGCCGGTCACCCCGGACGATCTGGGGCAGGCCCTGGACGCCGCCAGCGGCGGCGACCGCGAGCAGCGCATTTTCCTGCGCGCCGACCGGACGGTCGATTACGAAATCGTCATGCAGGCGATGAACGCCCTGCGCGCGGCGGGCTATCTGAAGGTGGCGCTGGTCGGGCTGGAAGCCGGAACGGCGGCGTGATCCCGGCGGATTCCCGAGCCGGCCGCCGCTGGGGGCTGGCGCTTGCCGCCGCGATCGGGGCGCATCTGGTGCCGATCCTGCTTGCGGTCGGCTGGGCCGGCGCTTCTCCGGCTGTGCCGGCGCCGGAAGCGGCGATCCTCATCGACATGGCGCCGCCCGCCGCTCCGCCGGAGCCGCCGACGGAACGGCCGCAGGGGCCAAGGCAGGTGAAGGCCGATCCGCCGCGCCCGAAGGCGGTGGAAGAGCCGGTGCGGACTCCGCCGGTCGCGAACGCGGCCGTCGCCCTGCCCACGCCGCCGGCCGAGCCGACGCGGGAGGAGGCGGACGAGCCGGTTGCCGAAACCAGCGCGCCGGCTTCGAGGCCGGCCGCCGCCACGCCCTCCAGCCACGCGCCGAGCTGGCAGGCGCAGGTGCTGGGCCAGCTCAACCGCGTGAAGCGCTATCCCTCAACGGCGCAGGCGCGGCGGCAGCAGGGCGTGCCTTATGTGCGCTTCGTCATGGACCGGGAGGGCCGGGTGCTGTCGTCCCGGCTGGAGCGCAGTTCCGGCTTCCGCGCGCTGGACGACGAGGCGGTGGCCCTGCCCGGGCGGGCGCAGCCGCTGCCCGGACCGCCGGAAAGCGTCCCCGGCCACACGCTGGAACTGGTGGTGCCGGTGGAATTCTTCCTGCGCAGATAAGCCACCGATCCTGTTCGGATTGACGATATGGGATAACATTCCAATATCCCGATACCAGCATGGAAAGGCGTATATGGCAAACACATCGGCTCCATCGTCGGGGGAGGCGCAGGATGCCGGCACCGCCTCCTTCCTGAAGGCCTTCGAGGATGCGCAGGTCGTGGCCCGATATGCCGAGGGCCCGACCCGTTTCGTTCCGGGGCTGGAAGCGCTGCACCGCATGACGGACGTGCTGCTGTCCGAAGCGGCGCCGGTGGAGGCGCGGGTTCTCGTGCTGGGCGCCGGCGGGGGAATGGAATTGAAGGCGCTCGCCTCCACCCACCCCGGCTGGCGGTTCGTCGGAGTCGATCCGGCGCGCCCGATGCTGGATCTGGCGGAGCGGACGCTCGGTCCGCTCGCGGCGCAGGTGGAACTGGTGGAAGGGCTGATCGACGACGCCCCGGAAGGGCCGTTCGACGCGGCCACCTGCCTGTTGACGCTGCATTTCCTCGACCGGGCGGAACGCCTGCGCACCCTGCGCGAAATCCACCGCCGCCTGCGGCCGGGCGCGCCGTTCGTGGCGGCGCACGGCAGCTTCCCGCAGACGCCGGCTGAGCGGCCGGTCTGGCTTTCGCGCTACGCGGCCTATGCCGTCGCCTCCGGCGCGGAACCGGCGCAGGCGGAAGACGCCCGCAAGTCCGTGGAGGCGATGCTGCCGCTGATGGACCCGGCGGAGGATGAGGCGGTGCTGCGCGAGGCGGGTTTCCGCGATGTCGGCCTCTTCTTCGCCGCTTTCACCTGGCGCGGCTGGATAGCCCATGCCTGAGGGGAAAGCGGTAGATGGCGCGCGGCCGGTCGGGCGGGCCTGACGCCGGGGCGCATTATTTGGCCGATTGCCGAAACGGCGGCGGGAATATGAAACTCGAAAAATAACCCGCTGATATTTCAGCCTGAATGGTCGCATTCCGGGGGCATGGAGCGACGCGCGGGCAGTGGAATTGGCGCCCGGCCGCCAGTCCGGCCGCTGCCGCCCGTCAGCTTCGGATTGACGGGCGGTCCGGGCGCGGGGCAGGGGCCGGCTCATGGAACGCTCTTCGCTTCTGCTGTTCGCCGCCGCGCTGGTCGCGGCTTCTCCGGCTGCTGCCGACGATTTCCAGCCGCTGTCGCTGGTGTGTGCGGGCGGGGGCACGACCGAGTCGGACGAAGTGACCACCGCGACGGTGACGAAGGACGGCAAGACCACGACCGGCACCGTCATAACCGACAAGCTGGTGGACTTCTCCGACCAGACCCGGGTGGAAATCGCCTCCCCCACCAGCGGCCGAATCCAGATGCCGTCGGCGCTGATGCCGCCCATCCGCAACCGCAGCGACGGCGGCTGGCTGGAGATCAGGAACCTGAACGTGACCGAGGCCGAGATCAGCGGCTCCGTCAGCACCGGCCCGATGAACAGTCCGAAGCTGCGCATCGATCGGGTGACCGGCTTCATGAAGATCCACGGTAAGACCGGGCATTTCTCGGGGACCTGCAACCCCTACGACCCCTCCTCCTCCCGGCGCTTCTAGCCCGGGGCCGGTCTAAGCCAGGGCCGGCGTCAGTCCGCGCGCACCAGCGCGCGGATATCGTCTCCGATCTGCTTCGCCACGGCGTCCACCGAATAGCCCATGTGACCGCCATCGTAGTAGCGCAGCGAAACGCGGTCGCGATCGAACCCGGCCTGATTGACCAGCAGTTCCGCCCCGCCAAGGGTCGTCAGCGTGTCGAAATAGCCGTTGCCGACCACGAGGCGGGCCTTTGGGTTTTTGCCCATCCACTCCACCAGCCCGCGGTGATAGGGCCAGTCCGCAAAGGGGCCGGCGCCGGTCCCGCCCCAATCCCAGGCCCGCATGCCGCCGACGGGCGAGCCGGTCAGATAGGCGTCCACATTTTGCACGCCGAGGTCGCGCTGCAGATAGGTGCGGAAATGGCTTTGCACCGCCTCCACGATCACGCCGGACGGGTCCTGCGCTCCGCCCGCATCGGCGATCGGCGCCGTGTAGCGGGCATCGAGCTGCCCCAGAATCCGCCGGTCGGCTTTCAGCAGTTCGACGCGATACTGCTCCTTGGTGATCCTGAGGTCATGGGCGAGATACCAGTCGGCCGGAATGCCGCTGTAGCCCTCCAGCTTTCCGGCGATCTCCCGCCGGGCGGCTTCGGGGAGGGCGGCCCCCTGGTAGAGCGCCGTCAGATAAGGGCCTTCGCCCCAGGCCGAGGCCTCGGCGATGAACTGCTCGACCGAACGCCCTTTGCGGTCCACCTTGCCATGGAACCAGCCCGTCGCGGCGATCGTCGGCAGGGAGGCGACATAGCTGATGATGTTCGCCGGGCGCTGCGACCATTCGACGACATTGATCGCCTGCCCATAAGCGAAGATGCCGGCCAGCGGGATCGGGTCCGGATCGGCCGCGACCTGCGCGGCGATTTCCGCCACCCGGTGCGTGCCATAGCTTTCCCCGAACAGATGCACCGGAGACTTTTCGCGGCCATGGCGCTTCTGCCAGGCGCGGATGAAGGCGACGAACTGCGCCGCGTCCTGCCTGTTCGAGAAGAAGTCCGCCGGCTTCGTGCCATGGTCCACGCGGCTGAAGCCGGTGGAAGCCGGATCGACGAAGACCAGATCCACGACATCGAGCGGCGAATGCAGGTTGTCGACCAGCCGGAAAGTGGAGGGCGGCGCTTTCACATCGTCGGGAAAGGCCACGCGCTTCGGGCCGATCCCGCCCACATGCACATAGAGCGAAGGGGTGATGGGGCCGCCGTTGAACAGGAACATCACCGGCCGCTTCGCCGCATCCACTCCGTCGCGGGTGTAGGTGAAGCTGCCGACATTGGCGCTCTCGCCGGACGCGAGCCGGACCGGAAGGCTTTCGACCGTCGCGGTGTAGCGAAGCTTCTGCCCGCCGAATTCGCCTTTGTGCCGGGTGACGGCCGGCGCCATGTTCACCGGCTGCTCGAAAGCCTTGCCCGGCGCGTTCTGCGCCATGGCCGGAAGGGCGGTGGCGGCCAGCAGGGCAAGCGCCATCGGCAGGAAAATCGCAGTCCGGTTCATACAGCCTCCACTTGACGACAGCCTTGCCCTCAAAGCGCGCAGTCCGTGCCCGAAAATCCCGGCACGCGCTCCCACTGGATCGCCTCCACGGTTTCGCCGCGCGGCAGGTAGCTAAGCGGAAAGCTTCGCTCCGCACGCCGGATCTGCAAGTGCAGCCGCGCCTGCTGGTCGCCCTGAATCGCGTCCTGCGGAACGGGGGCGACGATCTCGTCGCCGTCGCGAAGCCCGGCGCGCGCCGCCGCCGATCCGGGAACGAGCCCGCGCACGATGCGGCTCGGCTCGGCGAGAACAGCGGAATCGAAGCCCAGTTCATAGCGTCGGAGCGGCTTCGTCGTCCGCCGGAAACAGGGGCCGAAGGCCGCATGGCCGGGAATCGGCATTTCGCCCTGCAGAAAGGCGCGGAAGCGCAGGGCCTCCGCCTCGCCCACCTCGCGCCGCAGCAGCGCTTCCCAACTGTCCGGCGTCAGCTTCGCGCCGGAATGGTGCTGCGCCAGCATTTCCAGCGTCAGATCGTCGAGCGAGCGCTTGCCGCCCGAAGCCGCGCGCACGGCCTCCTCCACCGTGGCGAAGTAGAGCATGCCCCGGTCGTAGGGCAGGGTGCGGATTCGGGTATCCGCCCAGAAGCGGCTGGCGATCTCGCTGTTCGGCACCCTTGCCATCACGCTGGTGTAATAGCGGCCCGCCGTGCTGTTGATGTCGGCGAGGAAATCGTCCGGCGTCACCATCCCGAACTTCAGCGGCAGCCGCGACTGGTAGAAGGTGGCAAGCCCTTCCCCGAACCAGGAGGAGGCCAGCCCTCCCGGCTCGTCCAGAAACGGCTGGAAGGTGTGGAACATCTCATGCGCCAGGGTGAATTTCAGCTCCTGCGGGTCGCTGCCCTGTCCGCCGGGCTTGCCGAAGGTGGTGACGAAGCTGTGGTGCAGCCCGACTCCGCCGCCGGCGTTCACCGGATTGTAGCGCAGGAAAACGCCATAGGGCGGCGGCTCGGCCTGGCGGAAGAAGCGGGCGTAATGCGCGTGCAGGCGGCCCGTCCATTGCATCAGCTCTTCGGCGTCGAAGGGGGGCGATCCCTGCCAGGCGGAAAAGAAGCCGCTTCGCGGCGGCGTGGCCGGCCAGGCGCCGATCGGGCCGCCCATGTAGAAACCCATGCGCAGTTCGGAGGGGCTGAGCGGCTCGGACGACTGCACGCGCCCTTCGCCGAGAGAACTGATCCCCCGGCTTCCGGCCGGCGCGGCGGACAAGTCCCAGTCGATCGTGGCGCGGTAGCGCCCGGCCCCGGGCGGCAGCAGCAGGAACACATGCCCGGCGGCCGAGGTGGCGCCCCCGTCGTTCGAAAAGGCAAAGGGCGGCGCCGGCCCGCGCGGCGGCAGCGTCGCGTGCGCCGGAACCGCATAGCGCACATGGATCGCGCCTTGCGTGCCCCGCCCCGCCAGCCATTGCCGCGACGGCCCGCCGGCAACCGCGTCGCGCGCATTCTCCTCGGGCAGGTCGATGTTTCGCGCCGACAGCGGCAGCGGGCCGAGATCGTCCCTTGCCTCCAGCCCGGTGAGCGTCGTCGCAACCGTATCGACATTGCTGGCGACGAGCGGCAGTTGCAGCAAGGGTTCCCCCGCCTTGGCGCCGACGCCGCCGAAGGCCATGGAGACGATCAGCGTTTCCACCTGCGCCCGGCCTTCCGGGGCGAGCGTCAGCGCCAGCGTCCGCTCGGCGGCGAGCGCCGGTTGCAGCGGAACCAGCGCCAGCAGGGTGAAGGCTTTCAGGGTGCGGTTCATCGGCGGCTCTTTCGCGGGCGTCGCGGGGCTATGGGCCGGCGCGGCGGCCGGCCCATGATCCTGCTCAGAAGTTGCGGGCGAGCGTAAGCCCGAAGGTGCGCGGCTGGATGAACAGCGCCGTCGGCACGTTCACGCCGTTGCGGTTCTGCGCAACGGAAATGCCCCGCTCGTCGAACAGGTTGCGCACGAACAGGGTCGCGCTCCACGCCGCGTCCAGCGTCAGACCGCCCTGCAGGCTGACGGTGGAATAGGAGGGGATCAGGATCCGCGGGCGGGTTCCGGTGGCGACGTTGAAGGCGGCCGCCCGCTCGCCCAGATGCGTGAAGGTCCCGCCCAGTGTCGCGGTGAGCCGGTCGGAAAGGTCGAAGCCCTGCTGCGCCGAGACGCTGGTGGTGAACTTGGCGGAGAAGGGCAGCCTGTCCCCCTTCTTGCCCACCAGGCTGGAGGCGCCCAGCGCCGGCAGGTCCTCGGTCAGCACCGCCTCCGTCACGGTGAAATTGCCGTCGATCGACATCCCGGTCCAGGGCGTGATCGTGCCCTGCACCTCCAGGCCCCGGCTGCGCGCCTTGCCGCCATTGCCGATATAGGTAAGGTTGGAGCTGTCGGTGCCCTGGAGCTGGATGTCCTCCCAGTCGATCTGGAAGGCCGCCGCCGTCAGGGTGAGGGCCGGAAGCACCCGCCCCTTGAAGCCCAGTTCATAGTTCACCACCCGGTCGGGGCCGAAGGTGGCGTTGGCGGAAACCGAACCGATGTTCGCGCCGCCTGGGCGATAGCCGCTGGCGATCCGGATATAGGCCATGATGTCGTCGCTGAACTTGTAGCTGGGCGAGACGAGCCAGGTGAAGGCGCTGTCGCTGGAGGTGGCGCTGACGCTGCGCGAAGGGCCGAAGAAGCGCGCGGCGATCGGATCGACCACGTAGACGGAGGCGCGCTCCTGCTTGTTGCCGGAAAGCCGGCCGCCGAGCTGCACGTCGAGCTTCTCGGTGACATGCCATGTGATGTCGGCGAAGGCCGCATGCTCGCGGTAGCTGCCCGGACCGGTGGCGGCGTAGGGCGTGTTGATGAGCGAACCGCCCGCGTCCAGCAGGAACAGCGTCTGGTCGGTGGAGGAATGCTCCACCGTGTAGAAGCCGCCCAGAAGCCAGCTGAACCATGGGGTGTCGCCCGCCAGCCGCAATTCCTGCGAGAATTTGCGGGTATTGCCGGCGTCGGCGATCTGCACGGCCGAGCCGGCCGGCCCGGAAAAGGCCGGAGGCAGGAAGGGGAAGGTCGTCGTCACATCGTTGCTGATAACATTGTCGACCTTGCTCCAGGCGGTGATGGAGGTAAGGGCGGCGGCGCCGAAATCATATTCCACCCGGCCGGAATATTGCGCGAACGTGGCCTCGTTGTAGGAATCCAGCGCGTAGATGGTGAGATCGCCGTAGACGGGCTCGAAGGTCGTCGGCGCGGTCGCGGCGCCGGGCCTGGTGGCGGGCGTGCAGGCGTTGCAGACGGGCACTCCGGCCGAAGTGATGGCGAGGTCGCTGTTCACCGCATCCATCTTCTGCCGCAGGGCCGAGAGGTTGATCGTCAGCGCCTCCGTCGGCCTCGCAAGCGCTGCGGCGCGGAAGCCCCACACCTTGCGGGTGTTGACGTTGGTTTCCTTCAGCGCGTTCGGGTGCGCGTTGTCGAGATAGGGCGCGTCCTCGCGGTAGAAGGCGCTCCCGGCGACAGCCAGCCAGTCCGTCAGCGGCACGTTCATCGAACCGCGCAGCGAATAGCCCTGCCCGCCGCCGGAAACCGTGGTCCCGCCCGCTTCCAGCCGGCCGGAGAATTCGTCTGTGCTCGGCTCCCGCAGCACATATTTGATGAGCCCGCCCAGGCTGGAAGCGCCGTAGAGCGTGCCCTGCGGGCCGCGCAGCACTTCCACCCGGCTGATGGCGCTGGCGTCGAAATCAGGGAGCGGCGGATTGCCCACAGTGGTGGAGCCGCCGAACTGCACATCGTCGATGAGAAGAGCGACCGTCGGGCTGGTGGCGCCGCCCGAGGTGATGCCGCGCAGCGACAGGAAGGACACCCGCTGCCCGGCATATTGCAGGCCCGGCACCCGGTCGTAGAAGTCCGACATGCGGTTCATCGCCTGGGTGGTGAGCGCCTCGGAGGTGACGGCGGTGATCGAAACCGGAACGTCCAGCAGCCGCTGCTCGCGCTTCTGCGCCGTCACGACGATGTCGCCCTCGTCGATCGACGGCGCGCCCTGGGCCATCGCCGGCGCCAGCGGCGCAAGAGCCAGCGCCCATGCGGAAACGGAAAATGCCAGCTTCACCTTTGTCATCTGCTCTGAACCTCCACTGATCGTTCTTCTCTCGCCGCGCCCGCCCTTCGGGGCGGCCGCGTCGATCCGTCCGTTGCCTTGCCTGAGCCAGCGATCCGTCTCGTCCACCCTCTTCGGGGCGATGGTTGAAGGATGCGGTCAGCCCCCCTTAGGACCGTTGCGAAGATTAGCTCTGGAGAACCGCCATATTTATGCGATTTTCGCTGTGTTGGGCATGGTCGCGCATAAACTATCGCGCAATCGAGCCTGCCGCGCCCATGGGAATTCGGTTCTCGCCCGCCCCGAACTGGCGCAGGCCCTCGGCAAGCGCCGAGAGGCCGGCGACCAGCGGCTTCTCGTCCAGGCAGAAGCCGATGCGGACATGGCCCGGCGCGCCGAAATACTCGCCGGGGGCGACGATCACGCCATGCCTTTCCACCAGCCAGTTGGAAAAGGCCAGCGTATCGGCGATTCCGGGCAGGCGCGGGAAGCAGATGCAGCCGGAGGCGGGGAGGAGGCCGCCGACGAGCCCCTCGGCCGCCATCGCCTCGAACCAGGAATCGAAGATCGGGCGGCACTGGCCGATATAGGCTTCGGCATAGGAACGGAACGGCACCGGGTCTTCCAGCACATGCGCCGCTATGCTGTGCGACAGGGTGGACATGCCGAATTCGATCCGCGCGGCGAAGTCCCGCGCGGCGGCCACCACCTCGCGCGCGCCGACGATCCAGCCGCAGCGCAGCGCCGCCAGCCCGAAGATTTTGGTGAGGCTGGACACGCTGACCACCGCCGGGGAAAGCGTCGAGGCCGGCGCCGGGCGCAGGGCGGCGGGCGCGTAATCGCCATAGACCTCGTCCACCACCAGCAGCACGCCGCGCCGTTCGGCCATCCGCGCAAGCTCGGCCAGCACGCCGCGATCGAGCAGCATCCCGGTCGGGTTGTGCAGGTCCGACAGCACGATCAGCCGCGTTTCCGCCCGGAGCTTCGCTTCGACGGCGGCCACGTCGATCGTGTAATCCGGCCCGCCGCGCTCGAAATGGCCGAACTCCAGCCCGAGGCCGGCGCCGATGGTCTCGAACAGGTCGAAGCCGGGGGTTTCCACCAATATATGGTCGCCGCGCCGGGCGAAGGTGCGGTAGAGGAGCGAAAGCGCGCCGGTCGCCCCGGTGGTGCCCAGCACCTGCTCCGGCGAGACGCCATGGCGCTCGGCGAGCTTCTCCAGCACGAAGGGGTTCCCGCCGCCGAAGGCGCTGGCGTAGAAGGGGGAAAGCCGGGGCTCCATCGCCCGCACCACCGTCTGCCGCAGCAGCTCGCGCGGTTCCGGCACCGAGCTTTCGAACAGCGACACCGTGTCCCCCGGCCGGGCGCGCGCCATCGCCAGCGCGCGGCGCACCCACTGGGCGTAGCTGTCCTGAACTCCTGTCCCCGCAGTCAACATGATCTGGCGCTCGCTTGGCTTGGTTGCGTCCTGATTATCCCCGCCAGCGCGAAGAGATTATGCGAACTTGCGGCCGAAAGCCCGCCGCGCGCATAATTTGCCCGAAAGCGGGGCCTCAAGTGCGGTCCCAGGCGCGGGCCAGCCATTTCTGCCGCACCACCCAATAGGCGATGCCCAGCAGCAGCCAGCCGCCCACCAGCAGATAGGGGCGGGCGTCGGCTTCCAGCCCGAACAGGATGATCAGCAGCGCCGCCGCCATCGCCACCAGCCCCACGGCGGTGACCACGGGCGGGGAAATCCGAACCCGCGAGCGGGCGTGGATTTCCGGATGGCGGCGGGCGACCACCGTCGCCGACCAGGCGCAGGCCATATATTTCAGCATGGTCGGCACGTTCACCGCCAGCAGCAGGAAGATCAGGCTGGGCGGCAGCAGCAGCCCGGACATGGCGCAGACATAGCCCAGCAGGATGGCCCGGTGCGGCGTGCCGAAGCGCGGGTGGATAACCCCCAGCGCGTGCGGCAGGGCGCCGTTGCGGCCCATGGCGAACAGGCTGCGCGAAAACACCAGCGCCGCCGCGTTCATCGATTTCAGGATGGAAACGCAGGCGGCGCCGACGATCAGCGGCACGGCCACATCCCCGAGCGAGATCTTCGCGGCGTCCAGAAGCGGCGCCTCGCTGGCGGCGAGCGTGTCGGGGCCGGCAAGCCCCAGCGCCGTCGCCGCCACCAGCGCGTAGACCAGCGCCGACAGCAGGATGGCGAGCGCGATGCCCAGCGGAATGTTGCGGCCGGGGTTGCGCACCTCCTCGCCGATTTCCACCGCCGCCTCGATCCCCAGGAACAGGCTGATCATCAGCGGCACCGCCGCCAGCACGGTGAGGCTGTCCTCGCCGAAGGGATTGCCCGCCACCGCCGCATCGTAATGCGGCAGGCCGGTGGCGACGAAGATCGCCAGCACCAGCAGCAGCAGCCCCATCAACCAGGACTGCACCTTGGCCGCCAGCGACACGCCCAGATAGTTCAGGAAAAACACGAGGGTGATGAGCAGCGCCATCGTCGGCTTCACCGGAAGCGGCACAACCATACCGAGATAGCCGGTGAAGACCTGCCCCAATATCGTCAGCGCCCCCACATTGGCGACGATGCGCAGCCAGGCGATCAGGAAACCTGCCATCGGATGGATGAAGCGCCGCGGCCATTCATAGGAAGCGCCCGACACCGGCAGGGCGGAGCCGAGATAGGCGTAGGTGATGGCGAACAGCAGCATCGGCACCGCCGCGAGCCCCACCGCCAGCAGCAGCCCCGCCCCGGCGATTTCCGCCGTCGGCTGCAGGATGGAGAAGATGGAGACGCCGATCGCGGTCCCGGCGCCGAACGTCACCACCCCCAGCAGGCCCACATTCTTGCGCAGGCCGGCCTGTCCTTCCTGAAGACCGCCGCTCATTCGCCCTCCCTCAGGAAATCCCGGATGTCGCGGGCCAGCGCCCGCCGCTCGGCCGCGCCCAGATAGGGCATGTGCCCCGATCGATAGGTGTGGAAGCGCACCGCGCCCAGCGGGATGCCGGCGTGGGCGATGGTGTATTCGGCCGAGCCCACGGGCGTCACGAGATCGTACCAGCCGGTCCCCACCATGAGCTTGAGCCCGGGGTTCCGCGCCATCGCCGCCGCAAGGTCGGTCGCATAGTTGCGCGCCGGCGGGATGCCCGGGCCGCGCCCCCAGTCCCACCGGCCGTTCACGTCGCGAAAGGCGATGGCGATATACTCCTCGTCCGACGCGACCTTCAGCCGTCGCCGGGCATAATCCTCCCAGCCGGCGACGAAGGCGGGCACATATTGCCCCATGGCGGCGTCGTCGGCGACGGGATCGCCCGCCAGCCCCTGCGCTGCCAGGGTGAAGCGCGCGTCGTAAAGGCCGAGCGCCAGCCCGTCGGCGGCCAGAAGCCGCCGCGCGAAAACGGGTGCGGAAATGCGCAGGTCATGCTCCAGCACCTCGGCCACCGGCAGCCCCGTCAGCGTGGAGAGGCTCTCGGCCACCGCCCGCCGTTCCGCCGCGGGCAGGGCGGAACCGGCGTAAAGCGCCTTCAGATAGGCGTCGGCCGCATAGGCGCGCGCGGCATCCCCCTGGCCCTCGGGCGTGCAGCCCTCGGGCCCCTTGCCGAAGTGGCAGGCGGTCGCCGCCAGCGAAGGCAGCAGCGCCAGATAGCCCCGGTCGTCGCCCTCGGCGCCGCGCGCCATGTCCATCGCCTGCCCCAGCAGGATGATGCCGTTCAGCGTCACCCCGTCCATCTGCCCCGTCTCGGTGGGGCCGCCGGCCAGCAGCTTCGCGACCGCCGCCGCGCGGATGGTGCCATAGCTTTCCGAAAGCAGATATTTGGGCGCGTTCGTCCGCCCATGGCGCAGCAGCCATTGCCGGATCACCCGCGCCGTCGCGCGCGCGTCCTGCTGGACACCCAGGAACTGCTCCGGCTTGCCGCCGGGCAGCAGGCGGCTGTAGCCGGTGCCGACCGGGTCGATCAGCACGATGTCGGCCACGTCCAGCACGCTGTCCGGGTTGGGCTGCATGTGGAACGGCGCCACCGTTCGCGGCGCGGTGGCGTCGTCCATGTCCACGCGCTCGGGCGCCAGCAGCCCCAGATGCAGCCAGATGGAAGAAGAGCCCGGCCCGCCGTTGAAGGCGAAGATCACCGGCCGCGCCGGATCGGCCTTGCCGGCCTTCCGATAGCTGGTGGTGAAGATGCGGGCGGCATCGTCCAGCACGAAGGTCTCGACGCTGGACTTCCAGTCCAGCTTCCGGCCTCCGAACACCCCCGTGCCGGCCGATTCATAACGCGGCTCGGCGGCGATGGCCGGGGCGGCAAGGGCGAGCAGCGCCGCCGCCAGCGCCCGGAACGGCGTGCCGAACTCAGTGCGCATGGCTGTGCTCATGGCCGAAGCCGCTGCCCGCCGGGGCGCCGGCCGCCTGCGCGGCGGTCGCCGCGCGAACGACGGGCGCGGTGGTGAAGGGCCGGACGCCGAGCGCCTCATAGATCTCGGTCGGGAAATAGAGCGTGCCGGCGCGCATCACCATCCTTGGCTTGCGGATCGCCTCTATGTCGGCCAGCGGGTTGCCCGCCACCAGCACCATATCCGCCACCTGCCCGCGCGCGATGCGCCCGCGCCGATCCGCCTCGCCCAGAAACTCCTCGGCGCCCAGCGTCGCGGCGCGCAGCGCTTCCGCCGGCGTCAGCCCGGCCTTCACATACAGTTCCACTTCCCTGAGCACGGTGAATCCGGTCGGGTCGTCGGTGCCCGGCAGCAGCCGCACGCCTTCGCGGTGGAGAAGCGCGATGGTTTCCAGAACCTTCGCGAAGCCGCTCCGGTAGGCGGCGTCCGTCTGCGGGCTGTCGATCGTCACGAAGCTGCGCTTGCGGTAGCGCTGGAAGCCGATCGGCATGCTGGAAAGATACCAGTCCTGCCCCGGCGGCACCTGCCCGGCGCGGCTCAGCATCAGCTGCTCCAGGATCACCGCCGTGGTGTCCAGCGCCACTTCATGGCTCTTCATCAGCTCCACCGTGCGGCGGACGGGCGGGGACGTAAGGTCCAGCGATCCGGCCCGCGCCATGGCGGTCAGCCGAAGCGGCGTGCGGGAATCCTCGCCCGGCTTCAGGATCCAGCCCAGCAGCAGCTGGTTCGAATGGGCGATGGCGTCATAGCCGTCCGCGATCATCCGGTCGGGGGTGGTGAAGGCGGGCACATGGCCGCTCACCCGCAGCCCCAGCCGATGCGCCTCGCTGGCCAGCGGCTTTACCCAGTCCGGGTTCATGCTGTTGTAGATCTTGATCTCGGCATAGCCATGGTCGGCATACCAGCGCACGGCGTTGAGGCCATCGTCGACGGTGGCGGGAATGAACCCGTGGCGGGCGGAAAAGGGGCTTCGCCCTTCGATGAAGCCGGCCGGCACGATGCGGGGCCAGGCGACTTCCCCCTTGTCGATCTGCGTCAGCAGCCGTTGCAGGAAGCCGTTGTCGTTCCCCATGTCACGCGTCGAAGTCACCCCGGCGGCCAGATAGAACAGCCCGGAGCCGAGGCTCGCATGCGCGTGCATGTCGTGAAGGCCGGGGTAAAGCGTGCCGCCGTCGCCCTCCACCACAAGCTGGTCGGCGGGCGGCGGCGCCGGATCGTGCGGCTGCACGCCCACCACCAGCCCGCGCATGACGGTCACGTCGGAAAGGGCGGAGCGTTCGCCGCTCGCCGGGTCCAGCACATGCACGTTGCGGATTCGGATCGGCCCGTCGTGGCGGTGCGCCAGCCGCTTTTGCAGCGCGATGGCGTGCTCCAGCTCCAGATCGTCCGTCAGCCGGTTGATCTCGGGCGCCACCGCCTCATGCCCCTTGCGGATGGCGAGCCCCGTCTGCGAGGCGCCCTCGGCCGCGAACAGGCGCCCGTCCGCGTCCAGCAGCACATAGCCCGGCGCCAGTTGCACGCCAGACAGGCGATAGGCCGTCACCGCCGTGCCGCCCAGTTGCAGCGAGCGCAGCTTCTCCACCTTCAGCTGGCCGCCCGGCAGCACCGGCAGCGTGCCCCCCGCCCCGGCGGCGCCGGCGTAGACGAAGGAAGCCCATGGGCTGCCGTCGTTCACCACATAGAGCGGCGGCGTGGCGGCCTTCACCGAGCCCTTGTCGGCCTGGCTCACCCATTGCGCGCGGCCGTTCGCCCAGCGGTAGCTTTCCTCGACCCGCCCGCCCATCAGCGAGGTGCCCGAGATCGTCCAGGAAAGCGGAACGCCGCCGGCGCCCATCACCAGCGCCTCGCGGTGCTTCGGGCCACGGCCATTGTTGTCGACATGGTAATCGACCGAGACCTTCGCCCCGTCGGTGACGGCCTCCAGCCGGCCGACCGGCTCGCCATTGGCGATGATCGTGAAGCTCTCCGTCGTCTCCGCCCAGACGCCGGTAGCCCCCAGCAGGAGCGCCGCTGTCATTGCTGCCTTGCAGATTCCGATCATGGCTGTGTCCTGTTCTGTGCGGCGCCCGTCGCCCGCCGGTGCAGCCAGGCCACCGCCGCCAGATCCTGCGCGACATGCCCGAGCGATTTGTAAAGGGTGATCTCGCCGGCGGACTGCCGGCCTTGCAGCCGGCCGAGGAAAACCTCGCCGATCTCGCCCGCCACATGCGCGTCCGTCAGCAGGCCGGCCTCGCGCGCCACCGCCAGTTCGGAGGCCTGCGCCAGCGCGGAAGGCCGATAGTCGGCGATGTAGCGCGCGGCCACTACAAGCGCGGAATCCGCCTCGACCGGGCCAAGGTAGCTGGAGCCGACGAGGTTCACATGCGTTCCGGGCCGCACCCAGTCGCCAAGCAACACCGGTTTCGAAGCGCCGGTCACGGTGCAGAGGATATCGGCCGCCTGCGCCGCCTCGCGCGGGTCGGCGACCGCGCGGACGGCAAGGCCGGTCCCGGCGGCCAGTTGCCCGGCCAGCCGCTCGGCCTCCTCGAAGCGGCGTCCCCACAGCAGCACTTCGGAAAGCGGCCGCACATGGCGAAGCGCCTCGACATGCGATTGCGCCTGCAGCCCGGTTCCGAAGATCGCCAGCCGCGTCGCCTCCGGGCGGGCCAGCGCATCGGTGGCGGCGGCCGTGGCGCAAGCGGTGCGGATGCGGGTTACGGCCTCCGCGTCGGCGATGGCGACGACATCGTCGCCGTCGTTCTCGAACAGCACGACCACGCCGCGGTGGCGCGATTTTCCGGGCCGCGCCCTGTCGCCGAACACGCTGACCAGCTTCGCGCCAAACACGCAGTCCGCCAGCAGGCTGCCCGGCATCACCCCGAAAAGCCGCCCGTCGCCCAACGGCAGGATCTGCCGCAACGGCTGCGGATCGCCGGAGGCGGACAAGGCCGCCATCGCCTGCCGCATGGCGGCGATGCAGCCGGGATAGTCGAGCCACGCATCGACGGCTGCCGCGTCGTAGAAAGCGGGGGCGGCCGGCATCAGCGGCGCGTCCGCGAGGCGGGCTGGATCGGCATGGGCAATTGCTTTCGGGCCATTCAGGCGCCTCCTCCTTGCAAGACAGGCTATTGGCCGTGCTCCAGAATGAATATGCGGATTTGCGCGGATCGGCGATGATGGTGAATAAACTATGCGCCAAACGCAAAGCCGGTGCATTATGCCGGGTCAGTCGCCCGCTTTGCCCGCCATGGAGACAAGATGACCGAAGCCCTGAACGCGCTGGACTACAAGATTCTGGAGCAGATCCAGAAGGACGCGACGCTTTCCACCACCGAGCTGGCGGAAAAGGTCGGCCTGTCCCAGTCGCCCTGCTGGCGGCGGCTGCAGAAGCTGCGGGAGGAGGGCTATATCAAGGGCCAGGTCGCCGTGCTCGACCGCAAGAAGTTCGGCGAAAGCCTGTGCGTGTTCGCCACGCTGAAGATGACCTCGCTGTCGGAAAACGAGCGCGAGGAGTTCGTGCGCAAGGTGGGCCTGATCCCCGAAATCCAGGAGTGCCACACCCTATTCGGGGAGCGGGACATCATGCTGAAGATCATCGCCCGCTCGCTCGACTGGTATCAGAATTTCATCTTCAAGGTGATCCTGAAGCTGCCCGGCGTGCAGGACATCCACTCGATGGTGACGATTCTGGAAATCAAGCACACGACGGCGATTCCGGTGCAGCCCCGCACCTTCTGAGCGGAACGCCCTTTGCGGCAGCGCGCCGAGCCTTTCCCTGCCTCCGCCGTTGCCCAGAAGTTCAGGCGGTGACGATCCAGCCGTCGCGAACGGCGACCGGCCATGGGGTCAGCGCCGCGCCCGCGCAGGGGCCGCCGACGCAGGCGCCGTCGGCGATCCGGAACAGCGCCCCGTGCCAGGAGCAGGCGATGTGCCGCCCGTCCGGGGCGAGATAGGCGTCCAGCACCTGCGCGAGCGGCAGGCCGGCGTGCGGGCAGCGGTCCACATAGCCGAAGACCCCGGCCCCGGCGCGGACGACGAAGCCGTGGAAACGCCCGGCCCGCGTCTGCAGCACGAAATTGCGCGCCGCGCCTTTCGCCACCTGCTCCAGCGGGCACAGCCTGACGTCGGCCGGCGTTTCCAGCAGCCGCGCCGCCTCGCTCATCGCGCCGGCAAAACCGTGGCGCGGCACTCGCCAAAGCCGATCGAAACCCGCCCGGGGGCGGATGCCGTCGCCCGCAGGATGATCGTGTCGCCATCCTCCAGAAAGCCGCGCGTCTCGCCATTGCCCAGCTCCAGCGGTTCCTTGCCGCCGACCGTCAGCTCCATCAGGCTGCCGAAGCCGTCGCGGCTCGGGGCGGAGATGGTGCCGGTGCCCAACAGGTCGCCGGCGGCGAGGTTGCAGCCATTGGCGCTGTGGTGGGCGACGAGCTGCTGCACCGTCCAGTACATGTTGCTGGCCGGGCCGTGGCTGAGGCGGACCGGCGGCAGGCCGGCCTGCCGCATCCGCCCGGTTTCCAGCAGCACCACCAGTTCCAGCGCCAGCGCGCCATGGCTCTGGTCGGCCTCGTCCCACAGATAGGAAAGCGGCTTCGGGTCGCCATCCGGGCGCGGCGGCTGGGCGATGCGGAACGGCGCCAGCGCTTCCGGGGTGACTATCCAGGGCGACACGCTGCTGTGGAAATTCTTGGCGAGGAACGGCCCCAACGGCTGATACTCCCAGGCCTGGAAATCGCGGGCGGACCAGTCGTTCAGCAGGCAGAAGCCGCCGATGTGCCGCGCGGCCTCGGCGATCGGCACCGGGGTGCCAAGCGCGTTGCCGGCGCCGATCCACACGCCCAGCTCCAGCTCATAATCCAGCCGCGCGGTCGGCCGATAGGCCGGCGCTTCGTCGGCCGGGCCTTTCACCTGCCCCTTCGGGCGGACGAGCGGCGTTCCCGAAGGCCGGATGGACGAGGCCCGGCCATGGTAGCCGATCGGCACATGCTTGTAGTTGGGCAGCAACGGGTTTTCCGGGCGGAACAGCCGGCCGATGTTGGTGGCGTGGTGAATGCCGACATAGAAATCGGTGTAGTCGCCCACCCGCACCGGCAGGTGCAGCGCGCAATCGCCGGCGGCGTGCAGCGCCGGCTCCACCGTAGCCCGCCGGCTTTCGTCGGACAGAAAGCCGCTCAGCGCCGCGCGCAGCGCCCGCCTGTCGGCCGGCGCCAGCGCCAGCAAGGCGTTCAGCGGCACTTCGCGGCAGGCGACCGCCACCGCCGCTGGCAACAGTCCGCCTTCGGCAAGGGCCGTCAGATCGAGGATATGCTCGCCGATCGCTACCCCGGCGCGCGGCCCGCCATCCGCGGGCGAGAACAGCCCGAAGGGCAGGTTCTGGATAGGAAAATCGGCATGCCCCTGCGCGCCTTCCACCCAGCAGGTCAGCGCCGGATCGTGCGTCGCGTCGGTCCGCCACCAGTTCATGCCGGCGCTCCGGCCGGAAGCTGCGCCTTGCGGAAGCCGCTCCAGCAGGAGTCATAGTCCGTCTGCAACAGCGGCGTTTCCATCGCCCAGCGGGTCGGGCGGATCACCAGCCGGCTTTCCAGCATGAAGGCCATGGTGTCGGCGATGCGCTGCGGCTGCAGTTCGGCCTCCACCGCCTTCTCATAGCTGGAGACGTCCGGCCCATGGCCCGACATGCTGTTGTGCAGGGAAGCGCCGCCGGGCGCGAACCCACCGGCCTTGGCGTCATATTCGCCATGGAGCAGCCCCATGAACTCGCTCATCACATTGCGGTGGAACCAGGGCGGGCGGAACGTGTCGTCCGCCACCATCCAGCGCGGCGGGAAGATCACGAAGTCCAGGTTCGCCGTGCCCGCCGTGTCGCTGGGCGAGGTCAGCACGGTGAAGATGGAAGGATCGGGGTGGTCGAAGCTGACGGTGTTGATGGTGTTGAAGCGGCGCAGATCGTAGCGCACCGGCGCCAGATTGCCGTGCCAGGCCACCACGTCGAACGGGCTGTGGTCCATAGTGGTGGTGAAAAGCCCGCCGAGGAACTTCTGCACGATCTCGAAGGGGCGCTCCACATCCTCGTAGGCGGCGGCGGGATATTCGAAGTCGCGCGGGTTCGCCAGCCCGTTGGAGCCGATCGGCCCCAGCTCGGGCAGCCGCAGAAGCGCGCCGTAATTCTCGCAGACATAGCCGCGCGCCGCGCCCTCCGGCAGCTCCACCCGGAAGCGCAAGCCGCGCGGAACGATGGCGATCTGCAGCGGCGAGACATCGAGGACGCCCATTTCCGTCACCAGCCGGATCGCGCCCGATTGCGGCAGGAACAGCAGTTCCCCGTCCGACGAGAAGAAGGCCCGGTCGACCATCGAGCGGTTGGCGGCGTAGAGGTGGATGCCGCAGCCCACGCCGGCGCCGGCATCGCCATTCCCGGCGATGGTGACGAGCCCGTCCACGAAATCCGTCGCTTGCGTCGCCTCAGGCATCGGCAGCGGATCCCAGCGCAGCCGGTTCGGAGAGACGCGGGCCTCGCCGAAGGGGGCGGTGCCGATCATCCGCCCGCCGGCGAACGGCGCGAAGGGCGGATGCGAGGCGGTCGGCCGCATGCGGTAGAGCCAGCTCCGCCGGTTCTCCGCCCGGGGCGCCGTGAAGGCGGTGCCCGAGAATTGCTCGGCGTAAAGGCCGAACGGCACCCGCTGCGGCGAATTGCGGCCGACGGGCAGGGCGCCCTCCACCGCCTCCGTCGCATGGTGGTTGCCGAAGCCGACCAGCGGCAGAGCGGCGTCCTGCTTCATGTCTCTCATCCTCCCGTCCTTCCGGCGGCTCAGTCTTTCAGCTAACCCTGTCGTTCGCGCAGTTCAGCCGTCGACGGAAATCACGCCGCGCCGGATCTGGTCCAGCTCGATGCTTTCGAACAGCGCCTGGAAATTGCCGTTGCCGAAGCCTTCGTTGCCCTTGCGCTGGATGATCTCGAAGAAGATCGGCCCGAACATATTCTCGGTGAAGATCTGCAGCAGAATGCCTTCCTCGCCGACATTGCCGTCGATCAGGATGCGGTTGCGGCGCAGCCGCTCCAGATCCTCGCCATGGCCGGGCACGCGCTTGTCGACCAGTTCATAATAGGTCTCGATCGTGTCCTGCAGGCGAACGCCGCGCGCGCGCAGCTTTTCCACCGTGCCGTAGATATCCTCCGTGGTAAGCGCCAGATGCTGGATGCCCTCGCCCTGATATTCGCGGATGAACTCCTCGATCTGGCTCTTGTCGTCCTGGCTTTCGTTCAGCGGAATGCGGATCGCCTTGTCGGGGGCGATCATCGCCTGGCTGAAAAGGCCGGTCGCCTGCCCCTTGATGTCGAAATATTTCTGTTCCTGGAAATTGAACAGCGTGCGGTAGAATTCCGACCAGACCCGCATCTGCCCGCGCCGGACATTGTGGGTCAGATGGTCCAGCAGGTCGAGGCCGACGTTGTTCGCGGCGGCCGCCTCGCGCCAGCCGGGCAGCTCCGCCCAGCCGGCATAGGGGTCTTCGCCGTCGCGGATGAAATAGAGGTAGGAGCCGCCGATCCCCTCGATCACCGTGTCGTCCTCGTCCGTCGCCTTGCCGCCATGCCGCAGCGCCCAGTCCAGCGCCGCTTGCGGATCGGCCACGCGGAAGGCCATGGCGCTGGCGGAAGCGCCATGCGCGCCGCGAAAGGCGGCCACGCGCCCGTCGGCGTCGCGGTTCAGCATAAGGTTGATCCGCCCCTGCCGGTAGCGGGTGATGTTCTTCGTCGGGTGGCGATGGCTGGCGACGAAGCCCAACTGCTCGAACTGCGCGACCATCGCTTCCGGATCGGGCGAGGTGAATTCGACGAATTCGAAGCCGTTGAGGCCAAGCGGATTTTCGGGCGAGACGGACATGAGGCTATTTCCCTTCTGCAGGACGGAGGTGGGGCTGAAGCGCCGCGACGAGGGCGGGGACGGACGCTTGCGTCAGCCCGCAGATGTTGATGCGGCCATTGCCGGCCATGTAGATCGCCTGTTCTTCCCGCAGGCTCCCCACCTCGTCCGGGCCGACCGGCAGCAAGGCGAACATGCCGCGCCCCGCCGCGACCGGCGCCAGCGCCGGATGCCCCGCCGCCAGGCTGGCGCGCAGGCCGTTGATCCGCGCGCGCATGGCGGCCAGCTCGGCTTCCCAGTCCGCGCGCAAGGCGGGGTCGTCCAGCACGATCCGCACCACGGCGGCGCCATGGTCGGGCGGCATTGACCAGAGCACGCGCGCCAGCGAAAGCAGATTGCCCCGGCAGGTGGCGGCGGCTGCCGAAGATTCCGCCGACACCCACAAGGCCCCGACCCGGTCGCGGTAGACGCCGAAATTCTTGTCGCAGCTATAGGCGACCAGCGCCTCCGGCACCTGCCCGACGAGGCGCCGCGTCGCCTCCGCATCCGCGTCCAGCCCATCGCCCAGCCCCTGATAGGCGATGTCGACAAAGGGGGTGAGGCCAAGCCGAAGGCAATGCCCGGCGATTGCCTGCCACTGCGCGGGCGAAAGCTGCGCCCCGCTCGGGTTGTGGCAGCAGCCGTGCAGCAGCAGCACGTCGCCCGGCCGCGCTTCGCCCAGGTCGGCCAGCATCCCCTCCAGATCGACCAGCCCGGTGGCGGGATCGAGGAAACGGTGGAAGCGAACCGCCAGCCCGGCCTCGCGGAAGATCGGCTCATGGTTGGGCCAGGTGGGGCTGCCGATCCAGACGGTGGCCCCCGGCGCGGCGCGGGCGATCAGCCGGGCGCCCAGGCAAAGCGCGCCGGTGCCGCCGGGCGTCTGCACCCCCGTCAGCCGGTCGGCGAAGGCCGGCTCCGACCCGAACAGCAGGTCGGACAGCAGCGCCGTGAAGCGCGCATCGCCTTCCGCGCCCAGATAGGATTTGCTCGGCTGTTCCCGCAGCAGGATGGTCTCGGCCGCCTTCACGCTGCGCAGCACCGGGGTCGCGCCCATGTCGTCGCGGTAGATGCCGACTCCCAGATCGATCTTGCCCGCGCGCCCGTCCGCCGCGAACAGCGCGATCAGCCCGAGCAGCGCATCGGGGGCCTGCGGCGCAAGAGATTGGAAAAAAGCGGCCATTTCAGCTTTCCCCCGATCGCGCATGCGCCTGCGTGCCGCGCGTGAAAACAAGGTCGGTGTCGAGGACTGCCTCGATGGGGATATCCGCCTCCGCCGCCATCTCGGCGTAGAGCGGGGCGAAGTCCGTTTCGATGGTCTGCCGCAGCAGGTCCTCGAAACTCTCCACCACGAAGTAGCTCTGCTGATAATCGTCGATGCGATAGGGGGTGCGCATCACCCGTTTCAGGTCGAAGCCGAGGCGGTTGGGGGAGGGGGCGTCCAGCGCGAACACCGATTCCGCATGGGAGGAGACGATGCCGGCCCCATAAAGCCGAAGCCCGCCTTCGTTGCGGATCAGCCCGAACTCGACGGTGTACCAGTAGAGGCGCGAAAGCCGCTCGATCGCGCCCAGCCCGTCGGCCCGCAGCCCGCCTTCGCCATAGGCCTGCATATAGTCGGCGAACACCGGGTGCGCCAGCAGCGGCACATGGCCGAAGACATCGTGGAAGATGTCCGGCTCCTGCAGATAGTCCATCTGCTCGGGCGTGCGGATGAAGCGGCCGGCGACGAAGCGGCGGTTGGCCAGATGCTCGAAAAAGGTCCGGTCGGGCACGAGGCCGGGAACGGCGACGACCTGCCAGCCGGTCGCCTTCGTCAGCCGTTCGGACAATTCGTCGAAATCGGGAATGCCGGGCCTGGTCATGCGCAGCATGTCGAGGCCGGACATGAATTCCGGCACCACGCGCTCGGGCAGCATGGCCGCCTGCCGCGCGAAGAGCTTGTCCCACATGGCGTGCTCGGCGGCTGAATAGCGCTCCCATTGCTGGGGGATCGTCCAGTCGCCGGCCATTTCGGCCGCTGTTTCCAACTCTCCCTCCTCCTCGGCGCCATTCTGATTCATTTCGCTTGAAAAATCCGTTCAAAATCGGTGAGGATTTCGGCCATGATGAAACGATGTCATCGAAAATGGCAAAATAATGAAATCTGATTTCGAGCTAAATCCTCTCGACCGCCGCATCCTCGAGCAGTTGCAGGCCGACGCCTCGATCAGCCACGCCGAACTGGCCGAGCGCGTGGGCAGCACCGCGCCTTCCTGCTGGCGGCGGATCAAGGCGATGGAGCAGGCCGGCGTGCTGACGCGGACGGTGCGCCTCGCCGATCCGGAGAAGCTGGGCTATCCCGTCACCATCCTGTGCAGCGTCCGGCTGCGCAACTACGACCGGGACACGGTGCAGGCGTTCGAGGGTTTCGTGCAGGAGCAGCGCCGGGTGATGGCCTGCTTCACCATATCCGGGGACTGGGATTATCTGCTGCAGGTGATCGCCGCGGACGTTTCCGATTACGAGAGCTTCCTGATGCGGACGCTCCTGACCCATTCATCGGTCGGCGGCGCCTCCTCGCATTTCGCATTGTCCGTGGTGAAACACACGACGTCCGTGCCCTGCTGAGACGGGCCGCACCCTTCGCCCCACGCGCCTCCGAACCTCGCCCGGATCGATCGCGGACGGTGACGCCTTGGGAGCCCGGTTCGATACCGGCGAGGAAAACCCCGATAACGGGCGAAACGGCCGCGCTTTCGCAAGGCGGGCGCAAGTCCGCGCAAGCCATATCTGACGACAACCTGACGGCCGCATTACGATTGTGGCAGAATTGTTTTCATTCATTGCGACGCATTATCGATGCGCAGTAGCAGCCCGGCTCTGCAAGTCACTCGCATTTGCGCGTTTGCTGTTCAGGCTGGGGAGTATCGCAATGAAGTTTTCCAATCCCGTCAAATTCTTGCCTGTGTCGAGGCTGCTCGGCGGCGCAGCGCTGGCGGCCTTTGTCCTGCCGGCTGCCGCCATCGCCCAGGCGAGCGGCGGGAACAGCCAGGCGGTGCAGCTTGCGCAGCTGGAGCCGATCGTCGTCATCGGCACGCGCGAGGATGCGCGGCTTTCCACCGGCTCCGCTGTGGTGATCGACAGCGAGGAATTGCAGACGTTCGAGTTCACCAATGTGCACAGCGTGCTGCGAAGCGCGCCCGGCGTCTATGTCCGCGAGGAGGACGGCATTGGCACCTTCCCGCGCATCGGCATCCGCGCCTCGTCGTCCGGGCGCAGCGACCGCATCTCGATCATGGAGGACGGCATACCCGCGGCGATGGCGCCCTATGCCAACACCTCGGCCTATTACTTCCCCTCCATCGGCCGCATGAGCGGAGTGGAGGTGCTGAAGGGCCCGGAAATCCTTCGCTACGGCCCGCAGACAACCTCAGGCGCGATCAACCTCATCTCGACGCAGATTCCCGACACGCCGTCCGGGTTCGTCAATGCCGAAGCCGGCGGCTGGAACACGCTGAAGCTGCACAGCTGGGCGGGCGGCACCTTCGGCCAGTTCGGCGTGCTGGTGGAAACCTACCAGCACCGCACCGATGGCTTCCAGAAGATCGACCGCTCGAACCTGACGGCGGGGGACAATGTCCGCGAATATATGCTGAAGCTGCGCTGGAAAAGCCCGGACAGCGCCTCCGTTCAGCAGCAGCTCGACCTGAAGCTGTTCAAGGGCGACAACGACGCGGACGTCTCCTATCTCGGCCTGACCGATGCCGACTTCCGCCGCGATCCCAACCGGCGCTACGGCCTCAGCGAGCTCGAGCGCATGTCCCAGGGGCGGGATACCGCCAGCCTGCAGCACCAGCTGCACATCACGCCGGATATCTCGATCGTGTCGACCGGCTATTACACCAAGACCGTGCGCAACTATAAGCGCCTGAACCAGATCAACGGCATCGGCGTGTCGGGCACGGGCATCACCTCGCAGATCAACAATGGCGCGGCGAACGCCGCCTTCCTGCAGGGCATCCTCGACGGCACGCAGAACACCACCCATGCCAATGGCGTGCGCTACGGCAACAATTTCCAGACCTTCGAAAGCACCGGGCTGCAGTTCGAGGGGCGCGCCGCCTTCTCGACCGGCGCCATCGGCCACGAGCTGATGGGCGGCTTCCGCTGGCACAAGGACAAGGCGAAGAACACCGCCACCGTTTCGAACGTCATCTATCAGCAGGTGAACGGCAGCCTCGTCTATCAGGGCGGCACGGCAGCCACGCCGAGCCAGGGCTATGCGGACGCGATCTCCTTCTGGGTCGCCGACCGCATCCGCTTCGGCGACCTGATCCTGCTGCCCCTGGTGCGCCATGAGAGCATCAAGACCCGCGCGAACATCGCCAATCCGGCGAGCGCCCGCAATTCCCTCAAGAAGACGACCTTCGGCCTCGGCCTCAACTATGAAATCAATCCGGAATGGACGGTGCTCGGCGGCGTGCACCAGGGCTTCGCGCCGCCCGGCTCCGGGGCGGTCGAAGGCAGCCGCGGCGAGGAAAGCACGAATATCGAGGGCGGCGTCCGCTACCGCGGGAGCCGTATCGGCATCGACTTGATCGGCTTCTACACCGATTACGACAATGCGCTCAGAACCTGCCTGATCGCCAACCCCTGCCAGGGGGCGGGGGGCGTTCCCATCACCGAAGGCAATCAGCAGGATGGCGCCAAGAAGGTCTACGGCCTGGAAGTCGGGGTGTCCGGCAATCTCTATGAGGGCCGGGATTTCCGGGTGCCGGTCCGCCTGGCCTATACCTACACCGACGGGGAGTATACGCGCGAGGCGCGGGCCGCCGACGGCACCCCCACCTCCGGCGTGCGCAAGGGCGACGTTCTCGACTATACGCCCAAGCACATCGGCCGGCTTCAGGTCGGCCTCGACCATGACCTCGGCTTCAAGTTCAACGCCGGGTTCAACTATTCCGAAGGCACCTGCATCAACACCACCTGCGGCCGGGAGGGGGTGAACAGCCGCTTCCTGCGCACGCAGAACCTGTTCACCCTCGACCTGTCGGCCTCCTACGCCCTGACTTCGGCGATCGACGCCTATGTCCGGGCGGAGAATCTGCTCGACGAGCGCCGGATCACCCACCGTGGAGCGGACGGCGCCCGCGGCAATCCGGCCCGCTACCTGGGCGGTGGCCTGCGCCTGTCGTTCTGAGCCTGGATCCATGCCCCGCGCGCTTGCCGAAGCGCGCGGGGTTCGCCTGCCGGCGGGAGGTTCCCAGATGTCCATCAACACCATGAAGCTCTGCAAACGCAATGTCTTCGAGCGCAAGGCGCTTCGGCTGGTGCGGAGCGCCGAATGGGAAGGAGATGCGGCGCTGCCGTTCTTCGGGAACGGGGAAGGCGACGAATTCTGTCAGGCCCATTTCGGCCATCTGCGCGCATCCGCGGTGCGCAACGGGCTGATGATCCTCCCGCTCGACTCCCCCTATCTCACATCGAGCGAGCTTTTGATGCTGCGCTGGCTGGCGGAAGCGCAGCGGCAGAACGGGCTGCGCACCTGCCATCTGGAAGACATCGACCTCAAGACTTCGCTTGGCCGCTGTGCCATCCTGCTGAAGATGCTGGGCACATGCCTGCCGGCGAACACGCTGCACATCCACACGGATTTGGATGCGAAGCTGAAAGCGGTTAACTCCAGGCGGCAGAGGGCGGCCGGGCATGGCATTCGCCGGGCGCCGTTCGAAGAATGGACTGCGACACAGCGGGGATTTGGCCGTAGATGAACATCCTTCTTCTTGAAGACGATCAGAAGACCGGGTCGTTCATTGCCCGGGGGCTTGCGGAAATCGGCCACCGGGTGGACTGGACGCAGGATGGGGTCGACGGCCTGCGCATGGCGCGCAGCTCCAGCTACGATATCCTGATCGTCGACCGGATGCTGCCCGGCCAGTCCGGCCTCGGAATCATCCAGACCTTGCGATCCGAGGGAGACAAGACGCCGGCCCTCGTTCTGACCGCGCTGTCGGCCGTGGAAGAGCGGGTGGAAGGGCTGGAAGCCGGCGCGGACGACTATCTCGGCAAGCCCTTCGCCTTCAGCGAGCTTCTGGCCCGCGTGCGCGCCCTGCACCGCCGCAACACGGACGATGCGCCTGCCGAGCGCGATAAGGTGAACGTCGGCGACCTGCATGTGGACCTGCGCCACAGGCAGGTCAGCCGCGCCGGAAGGCGCCTTGACCTCACTCCTCAGGAGTATCGGCTGCTGGAATTCCTGGTGCGCCGCGCCGGCCAGACCGTCACCCGCACGATGCTGCTCGAAGGGCTGTGGAGCTATGATTTC
The DNA here is from genome assembly GCF_022014495.1 of Sandaracinobacteroides sayramensis. Classification (GTDB taxonomy): domain Bacteria; phylum Pseudomonadota; class Alphaproteobacteria; order Sphingomonadales; family Sphingomonadaceae; genus Sandaracinobacteroides; species Sandaracinobacteroides sayramense. Next base: position 60,792 of record NZ_JAKLSQ010000019.1, on the reverse strand, counting down.
GACACGAGGACCAACATCATAGACGCGCATATCAGCCGGTTGCGCGCCAAGATCGACCGGGGTTTCGAGACGTCGCTGCTGCACACCCTGCGCGGGGTGGGCTATGTTCTCGATGCATCCGATTAGATCTTTTTCCGCCCTGTGGCGGACGGCCGCCTTCCGCATGGCGGCGGTTTTCGCCTCCATCTTCGGAGTCGGGGCGGCGACCATGCTGGTGATGCTCGATTTCGGAGTCGCGCGCTTCGCCGAAGAGGAACTGCACAGCGCCTTGTATCACCAGATGGCGATCATGCGGGCCGATGCCCAGCTCGAGGGAAGCGCGGCGCTGGTGAACATCCTCACCGAGCATGTGCGCACGGACAGCGTCAGCCGCTATCGCTATCTCGTCATTCCCCCTGTCGGGCCGCGCTTCAACAGTGGCCTGCCCGAGGACGCGACCCGCTTCGACGGCTTCGGCATCGTCGAGGCGCCTTCGTCCGATGTGTCCTCCATCGGCCGCAAGGCCGAGGTGAGGATGCTGGTGCTGACGGAGCGCATGGCCGACGGCTCCTTCATGGCGGTCGGGCGGGAGAGCTACCCTCTCGACGACCTGCGCGCCGGTCTCCACAAGATCGCGATCTGGGGCAGCCTCGCCCTCATGCTGCTTGCGGTCGTCGCCGGCCTGCTCGCCGGGCTGCTTTTCCTGCGCCGTCTAAAGCTCGTGAACGCCACCACCGGCCGCATCATCGACGGCAATCTGTCGGAGCGGCTTCCGGCCATCGGCTTCGGCCAGGAGTTCGACGATCTGACCCGCAACCTCAATGCCATGCTCGACCGGCTGGAAGCGACGATGGCGGCGATGCGGCAGGTGTCGACCGATGTCGCGCATGACCTGCGCATGCCGCTCACGCGCCTCCGGAACCGGCTGGAGGAACTGCATCCCGCCTCAGATGCGCAGGCGGCCCGGATCGAAAGCGCGATCGAAGAAGCGGACGAACTGCTGTCGCTGTTCAACACCATGCTGCGCATCGCCCGCCTGCAGGCCGGCGACGTGCACCAGGACATGGTGCCGGTGGATCTGTCGCTTCTGGTCGAACGGGCGATCGAGGCCTATCAGCCTGCCGCGGAGCAGAGCGGGCATCTGCTGCTCCACAGGTCGGCTGGCCCGCATATCGTCGTGGGCGATGCCGCGATGCTGAACCAGTTGCTGGCCAATCTGATCGACAATGGGCTTCAGCACACGCCCGCGGGGACGAGCGTCGAAATCGCCCTTTCCTCTGCGGCGGACGGCGTGCGGCTGCTGGTGAAGGACGACGGGCCGGGCGTGGGCGAAGCGGAAGTGCCGAATCTCACGAAACGCTTCTACCGCGCGGACGACAGCCGCACGCGGCCGGGAACGGGTCTTGGCCTCACCCTTGTCTCCGCGATCGTGGATCTGCACGAGGCCAGCCTGCGGATATCCGGCCATCCCGGATTTGCCGTGGAGGTGTGGTTCAGCCGCGTGAGCCCGGCCTGATCGGAACCGGCCTGAGAAGCTCCGCGATCGAAGCCGGCTTCGAAAGCCGGCGCGCCGGATTCTCGGGCGCGCCCGCGACCAAGGCAGCGGGCAATTCACCCCAGCTCGCTAGACTTGCAAATCCAGGACTTGCTTCAGGAACATTGCTTCGATAATGGTATGTTATACCGTTACATTATCATCGGGGGAATCGTGGATATCCGTTCGCCGCTTCGCGCGGCATTGGCGCTTGGGCTGCCCTTCTTCACCGCTCCGGCCTTTGCCGGCGATCAGGAAGACAAGCGCCGTCTTTCCGATATCGTCGTGACAGGAGTCGCGGCGGACGACGGATATGCCCCCGAAAGGGCTTCCGTCGCGGGGAAAAGCCCGGTTCCGCTGCTGGAGGTTCCGCAATCCGTCAGCGTGGTGACCCGGGAGCAGATAGAGGATCGCAACCTCTTCACCATCGGAGAAGCGGTGCAGACGGTCGCGGGCGTCACGGTGATGCCGTTCGACGGCACCAACCCGGATTTCCGCTCGCGCGGCTTCGTTCTCGATTTCGCCTATGACGGTGTGCCGTCCACCTTCTCCTCCGGCGTGCCGGAATTCGACCTCGTCATCTACGAGCGGATCGAGGTCCAGCGCGGGCCGACCGGCCTGTTCCGCGGATCGGGCTCTCCGGGCGGCACGATCAACCTCATCCGCAAGCGGGGGCAGGAGCGGTTCGCCATCTCCGGCGCGCTTTCCGGCGGTTCGTGGAACAACTACCGCGGCGAATTCGATATCGGCGGCCCCATCGACCGGGACGGGCGCCTGCGGGCCCGCGTCGTGGGGGCGCTGCACGATCGGAACTTCTTCCAGGCGAAGTCCCACACGCGCAAGCTCACCTCCTATGCGGCGGTCGACTTCGATCTCACACCCACGACCAGCATCGGCGGGTCGTTCAGCTATCAGGACACCGAAGCCCAGACGCCGATGAGCGGGCAGCCGGCCTTCACCGACCAGCGGTTCCTGAACTTCCCCCGCGATTTCCAGCATCTGCCGAACTGGAACCTGTTCACCGAAACCACCATCGAATATGCCGCCGAGGTGCAGCAGCGGCTCGGCGACTGGTCGCTCACCGTGCGCGCGCTGCACCGGGACATTCCGCGCGCCTGGGAGGATGCCTTCATCCGCCCCGGCACCGGCGTCGATCCGCTGACGCTGACGGCGGAATATGTGAACCGGCGCAGCAAGGGGGAGAATGGCAAGACGGCGTTGGACGCCTATGCCACCGGCCCCTTCACCCTGTTCGGGCGCGAGCAGCAGCTGACCGTCGGCTACAGCTTCGACAAGCGGACGACATCCTTCCTCGCCCGGACGCAGACCTCCGTGGGCCGATTCTCCATCTTCAATCCGGACGCGATTCCCCTGCCGCCGGTGCAATACACCTCCGGCAGCGAGACCGACCTGCGGCAGAGCGGCGTGCACGCGCAGCTCCGGCTGCGGCCGATCGAGCGGCTGACGATCGTCGCCGGCGGCCGCTTCAGCGACTACACCAACAAGAGCCGGGGCATTCCCCCGTCCGTTCCAAGCGATTTCCGGGTGACCGCGCGGGAGCGCGGCGTGTTCACGCCAAGCATCGGCGCGGTTGTGCACCTCGCCGGCAATGCGACGCTCTATGGAAGCTATTCGGACATCTTCAATCCGCAGACCGCGCAACGCAGCGACGGCAGCGTGCTGGAGCCGCGCGTGGGGGCGCAATATGAGGTGGGGCTGAAGGGGCGCTTCCTCGACGGCAAGCTGAACGCCAGCGCCGCGGTTTTCCGCAGCAAGGACAAGAACCGCGCGCTCGCCGACACCGCCGCCCCCGGCTTCTTCGTGCCGGCCGGCGTCGTCCGTATCGAGGGGTTCGAGGCCGAAGTCAGCGGCTCGCCGATGGATGGGCTCGACCTCACCGCCAGCTACACCAACACGAAAACCGAATATGAAGTGGGAACGGCGGCGCAGACCGGCGCGGTGTTCGACATCTTCACCCCGCGCCACCAGTATAAATTCTATGCCCGCTACGAGCCGGCCGCGCTGGGCGGCGGCTTCGCCTCCGTCAGCCTGAACGGGCAAAGCAGTGTGATCGGCGCGGGCGTGGCGAACCTTCGGGAGCAAGGCCCGTTCGCCGTGGCCGGCGGCCAGCTCGGGTGGCGCTTCAGCGACGGGCTGCGCGCCTTCGTCAGCGTCAACAACCTGTTCGACAAGGTTTATTACCAGCGCGTCGGCTCGATCAACACCTATAACTTCTATGGCGAGCCGCGGAACGTCCTGCTGACGCTGAGGGCCAGCTACTGATGCGCGCGGGTGGCGCCGTTCCCGTCGTCGCCGGCCTGCAATGGCGGCTGCTTGTCCGCGACCGCCGACTGATGCTGCTGGGGCTGGCGCTGTTGCTGCTGCTGTGCACCGCGGCCATGACCGGGGCCGCGCTGCAGACGGCGCAGGAAGCGGAGCGGCAGGCGGCGCAGGCGGAGGAAGCGCGGGTCTGGGCGATGCAGGGGGCGGCCAATCCGCATGGCGCGGCGCATTTCGGCCGCTATCTCTTCAAGCCGCTGTCGCCGCTGGCCGTCATGGACCCCGGGCTGCTCCCCCAGCTCGGCACCTCGCTAAAGCTGGAGGCGCATGCGAACAATCCGGCGCGCCACCGGGCGATCGACGGCGGCACCTCTCTCGACCGGTTCGGCGGCCTCAGCCCGGCGACGATGCTGCAGGTGCTGGTGCCGCTGCTCATCATCCTGTCCGCCTTCGCGACCTTCTCCGGGGAACGCGCGCGCGGGCTGCTCCGGCAGGAGCTGGCAACCGGCATCGCCCCGGGCAAGCTGATGGCCGGGCGCCTTCTGGGGGTGGGCGCGATGCTCCTGCTGCTGTTGCTGGCCGCAACTCTGGCGGGAATTGGCGCCCTGTGGCTTGCGGGCGGCGCGGCTGGCCAGATCGTGCCGCTGCTCTGGATGGGGCTGGGCTACGCCCTCTATCTGCTCAGCTTCGCGGCCCTGACGCTCGCGGCTTCCGCCACCTTCTCCTCGGCGCGAACCTCGCTGGTGGCGATGCTGGCCTTCTGGGCCATGGCGACGCTGTTCGTGCCGCGGATCGCGCCGACGTTCGCGGAAGCGCGGGCGCCGACGCTTTCCGGCCCGGCGTTCGAGGCGGCGGTCACCCGCGAGGTGATGGAGGGGCCGAGCGGCCATGACCCGCGCGACGCGCGGCTGGAACGGCTGCGGCAGGACACCATGCGCCGCTATGGCGTCACCCGCCTCGAAGACCTGCCGGTCGACTTCAACGGCGTCGCGCTACTGCACGGCGAGGCGCTGTCGACCGACATCTACCGCCGCCACTTCGCCGCGCTTTACGACGGCTACGACCGGCAGGCGGCGATCCAGCGCCGCTTTTCCCTGCTGTCCCCCGCGCAGGCCATGCGGCCCTGGTCGGCGGCGATGGCGCAGACCGACCAGCAGGCGCACCGCCGCTTTCTCGAACAGGCGGACCGCTTCCGCTTCGAACTGGTGCAGAAGCTCAACCGCGCCATCATCCATCGCCCGAGAGACATCGAGGGGCCCTATATGGCCGATGTCGCGGCGATCACCGGCGACATGCGGTTCGTGGCCGAACCCGTGTGGGCGCAAGAGGCATTGGCGCGCCACTGGGCCGACCTCGCCATCCTGTTGGCCTGGGCCGGCCTTTCCGTCCTGCTGGCCTTCGCCGCCGCGCGCCGCCTGGGAAGGGCCGGCGCATGAGCTGGGGAACCTCCATCGCGCGCCTCGAACTGGTGCGGGCCTGGCGCGATCCGGTGATGCGGGCGATGCTGATCCTGTTCCTGATCGCCGCGGGCTATGCGGCGCTGACCGGCGCCCGCTGGGCGGAGCAGCGCCAGCTTGCCGTGCAGGAAGCCGTGGCCAAGGCCGATGAAATCATGGGGAAGCGGCGCGACGAATTCGCGGCGATGGTGGCAAAGGGCGAGAAGCCCAATTTCGGCCTGATCTACGCGAGCGCGCTTCCCTTCCGCGCCGGGCTGCCCAATGCGCCGCTCGCGGCGCTGTCGGCCGGGCAGGCGGAAGGCTATCCGGCGGCAGCGAATGTGGCGCCGTTCGCCGACCCCTGGGCGATGTTCGATTCGCATGCGACAGGGCTTGAAAGCCCCGCCGTGCTCGCGGCGGGCCGGTTCGACCTGGCCTTCGTGATCGTCGTGCTGATGCCGTTGCTGCTGCTTGCCGCGACCTATGATTTCTGGGCGCGCGACGTGGAGAATGGCAGCGCCCGGTTCCAGCTCGCCCAGCCCGTGCGCCCCGCGAAACTGATCCTGACGCGGGCGCTGGTGCGCGGCGGCTCGATACTGCTGGGGGCGATGCTGATCGCCTGCGGCTGGCTGCTCGCCGCCGGCGGACAGCATATGCGCGACATCGCCGTCCTCGCCATGGTCATTCTGGCCTATGGCGCCTTCTGGATCGCGCTCGCCATTCTCATCAATCTCCTCGTGCGGGTATCGACCACCGCCGCTCTCGCCGGCGGCACGGCCTGGCTGGCGATCGTCCTGCTGCTGCCGGCGGTGGCGGTGGCCGTGGCGGAGCTTGCCGCCCCGCCACCCTCGGCCATGGCCTATACGAACGCCGTCCGCGTCGCCGGGCTGGAGGTGCGGGAAGCGAACCGGAGCGCGGCGCGCCAGGCGGCGACCGCCGAGTCCGGCCGCGCCTATCCGGCCTCGCTCTGGCACAGCCGGGGCGAGGCGCTTCAGCGCGACGCGCGGCTGGGCCCCATCCATAGGGCCTATGCCGAAGGCTGGGCCCGGCACCGCGCGCTGGAGGACCGGCTGCGCTTCCTGTCTCCGGCCGTGATCGCGCAGGACGCGCTCGACCGGGTCGCCGGGACGGACGCCGGCCGCGCCACCGCCTTCCAGCGGCAGGCGCGGGACTTCGCCGCCGAAGCGCGGAAACTGGCCTTCGACTGGATGGACAAGGACCGGCTCATGACGCTTGCCGACTATGACCGGCCCCTGCTGCGCTTCGAATTCGTCGAGCCGCCGCGCAGCGGGCCTCTGCTGCGCGACATTCTCGCCTTGCTTCTGTTCACCGCGCTGGTGCTGGCGCCGGCGGCGCTTCGCCTGCGGCAAGGCGCGGCGAAGCTTCTTTGAGGACCTCCCCGATGCTCGAAGCCGTCTCGCTGACCAAGGATTTCGGAGCGCACCGCGCGCTCGATACGCTCGACCTGCGGGTCGATCCGGGCGAGATCGTCTGCCTGCTCGGCGCCAATGGCGCGGGCAAGACGACGACGATCAACCTGTTCCTCGGCTTTCTGGAGCCGACCTCGGGCGAAGCCCGGGTCGACGGAGTCGACGTGCGCCGCGATCCGGTCGGCAGCAAGCGCAAGCTCCTTTATGTGCCGGAACAGATCGCGCTGTTCGGCGAATTGTCGGGCTGCGAGAATCTGGCCTATTTCGTCGCCCTTTCGGGCCTGGAAGATCGCTCCCCCGCCTTTCTGCGCCGCTGTCTGTCGCAGGCCGGGCTGCCGGAGCAGGCGATGGACCGGCGCGCCTCCGGCTATTCGAAGGGCATGCGGCAGAAAGTCGGCCTGGCGCTCGCCATCGCCAAGGAAGCGCGCGCGCTGCTGCTGGACGAGCCGACGTCCGGGCTGGATCCGCAGGCTTCGGCGGAATTCCACGACCTGATCGTTCGCCAGCGCGATTCCGGGGCGGCGGTGCTGATGGTGACCCACGATCTGTTCCGCGCCCGCGAAGTGGGAACGCGCATAGGCCTGATGCGGCAGGGAAAGCTCCGCCGCATGCTGGCTGCCGCCGACATCACCGCGACGGAACTGGAAAACCTCTATCTCGAGGAAATGGGGCGGGTCGACGGCTGACCGGGAACAGGATCGCGCTATTGCGGATGAAGGCGTAACAGAATAACATATCAGGATGATCTGGAAGCCCGTCATCCGGCCCCTCTCCCTGGTCGCTTTCGCCCTGCTGTCCGGGCATTCCTCCGCCTTCGCCTGCGACATGCACGGCTTCATGGGGGGATGGGGCTATGATGCAGACTATGAATCCGCCCCGGTTTCCGAGGCGCAGGCCGAAGCCGAGCGCCTCGCGACCATGCAGAGAGCGCGTCAGGCTTTTCTGAGCCGTTTTCCGGGCGTCGCTCAAGTCAGGGAGCCGAGTTCGCCGGAGCCCCTTCCCCCCCTTCAGGCGGAGAGGTCGGACCCCACATCCGGCCGGCTTTGACATGGCTTTGCAGGATGAACCGCTGCTGGAACTGAAGGCCGTGCACCATGCGATCGGCGGCCGGACCATCGTTGAAATCGAGCATTGGGCTCTGCGGCCGGGGGAGCATGCGCTGCTTCTCGGCCCGTCCGGCTCCGGCAAGACCAGCCTCATCAACATCGTCTGCGGTCTCGTCGCGCCGACCGGCGGCGAGGTGCGGGTCGCCGGCGAGCGGATGACGGGGGTCTCTGCCCTGGAAAAGGACGATCTGCGCCGGCGCCGCATCGGCCTGGTGTTCCAGACGCTGCGGCTGGTCTCCGCCCTGACCGTGCGGCAGAATCTGCTTCTGGCGCAGACGATCGGCCGGAGGCTTCGGGACGAGGCGGATGTCGACCGGCTGATCGGGCGCGTCGGCCTGTCGCACCGCGCCCATGGCCGCCCGCGCGAGCTGAGCCAGGGCGAAGGCCAGCGCGCCGCCATTGCGCGGGCGCTGGTGGCGCGCCCGGCGCTGGTGATCGCCGACGAGCCCACCTCCGCCCTGGACGACGCGAATACCGGCCGGATGCTGGATCTGCTTTTCGATTCCGCCGCCGCCACCGGCGCGACGCTGCTGGTCGCCACGCATGACGAGCGCGTTCGCGGCCGTTTCGCGCACAGGCTGGAACTGGCGGCGCGCGCATGAGCATCTTCGCCCTGACGCTGGCCTATCTCCGGGACCGGAAGCTGGCCACGCTGCTGAATATCCTGCTGCTGACGCTCGGCGTCGCCACGCTGGTGCTGCTGCGGATATTCGCCAGCCAGCTGGAAAGCCGGCTCGACCGCGACGCGCAGGGGATCGATCTGGTGGTGGGCGCCAAGGGCTCGCCGATGCAGCTGATCCTGTCGGGCGTCTTCCATATCGACGCGCCGACCGGCAACATCCCGTTGGAGACGCTCGACCTGCTGCGCCGGCAGCCGACGGTGGGCCAGGCGATCCCGCTGGCCCTGGGCGACAACTTCCGCGGCTTCCGCATCGTCGGAACGGAGGCCGGCTATCTCGACCTTTACGGCGCGGAGCTGGCGGACGGGCGCCTGTTCGACCGGCCCATGGAGGCGGTGATCGGCAGCGCCGTCGCGGCCGGCACCCATGCCGCGCTCGGGCAGCGGTTCACGGGCAGCCACGGCCTCGGCGAAGGCGGCCACAGCCATGAGGACACGCCCTTCACCGTCGTCGGCCGGCTGAAGCCCACCGGCACGGTGGTCGACCGGCTGATCCTGACGCCGGTGGAAAGCGTCTGGAACGTCCATGGAATCCACCATGAGGAGCATGAGGATGGCCATGAGCATGCGCCATCCGCTGAGGAGACCCACGGCCACCATCACGATCACGATCACGATCATGAGGCCCGGCCCGCACCGGCGGCGATGGATTCCGGCCGGCAGGCGGAGCTGAAGCCCGAGGTTACGGCCATCCTCGTCCGCTACCGCTCGGCTCTGGGCGCGGTGCAGCTTCCGGGCTTCATCAACCGGCAAACGGATCTCCAGGCCGCCGTGCCCGCGGTCGAACTGGCCCGAATCCTTTCTCTCGTGGGGATCGGCCTGGACACGATGCGCGTTCTGGCGCTGCTGCAGATGCTGACGGCCGCGCTTTCCATCTTCGTGGCGCTCTACGGCTCGCTGCAGAAGCGCCAGGGCGACATGGCCCTTCTGAGGGTGATCGGCGCCTCGCGCGGGCAGGTCTTCGGCCAGGTCCTGCTGGAAGGGCTGTTGCTGGCGGCCGCCGGCGCCATTCTGGGATTGCTGCTGGGCCACGCCGTCGTCGGCGTCGCCGCGGCCATCTTCCCGGAACTGCGGGAGCTTGGCGTGTCGGCGCTGCACTTCGATCCCGCGGAGCTTCTGATCCTGCTCGGGGCGCTGGGGCTGGGGCTGCTCGCTGCCCTGATTCCGGCCCTTCAGGTCTATCGAACGGATATCGCCCGCACACTTGCCGAGGTCCAATGAACCGAAAACGCCCTTTCGCCGTGGCGGTTTGCGCCGCCCTTCTGGCCGGCGTGCCGGCCGCCGCCATCCAGCCGGGCCCGGCGTTGAAGCCCAGCGAAAGCGTCTGGACGGCCGCCCCCACGCCCAAGGGCGGTGTTTCCTGGGCGGTGCTGGAATCCACCAAGGAAACCACCCGGCTGGACAAGGAGGGCCTGATCCGCTCGAAGCCGATCTTCCCGCCGGGCATCAAGGCGCTGGCGGGCAAGCGGATCAAGGTGAGCGGCTATATGCTGCCGCTGCAGAATGGCGCGAGGCAGACGCATTTCGTCCTGCTCGCCTATCCGCCGGACTGTCCGTTCCACCTGAACCCGGCGCCCATGCAGTTCATCGAGGTGCGGTCCGCGACCCCCGTGCCGGTCAGCAACGATGTCGTCACCGTCGAGGGCCTGTTGTCGCTGCACGGGGAAGACGAGCAGGGCATCTTCTATCGCTTCACCGACGCGAAGCCAGCCTGAAGGGGGCCGGCCTGACCGGAGCCGGCCTGACCGGGCGCGGACGATCAGGCTTCTGCCGGCTGCGGCTCATCCCAGCTCGGGAAGGGGTCGGCCAGCCCGCTCCAGGCGTCGGGGGTGAGGGCGTCCGCCGGCACGAGGCAGGCGTCGAGCCGACGGCGCAGGCTTTCCTCGTCCATGCCGATTCCGATCAGCACCAGCTCCTGCCGCCGGTCGCCCCACACCTGGTCCCAATGCTGGCGCACATGCAGTTCGAAGCGGTCGTCGGCGGGCCAGCGGTTGCGGGGCACGGCGGCCCACCAGCGCCCCATCCGCGAGACATTGGTCTGCCGCCCGGCCACGGCGAGTTCCGCCACGAAGTCGGGCCGCGTGGCGAGCCAGAAATGCCCCTTCGCGCGCAGCACATGGGCAAGGCCGCCCTCGGTCAGGAAGCGATGGAAGCGGGCGGGGTCGAAGGGGCGCCGGGCCCGGTAGACGAAACTCTCGATTCCATATTCCTCCGTCTCCGGGCGATGGCTGGCGAATCCGTAGAGCTCCTTCGCCCAGAGCGGGTGGTTTTCCGCTTCCTCCGCGTCGAACCGCCCCGTCGCCAGCACTTCGTCCAGCGGCACGCGGGCCTGGTCCGCGGTGACGATCCGGGCATCGGCGTTCAGCGAGGCGACAAGCTGCCGCACGCGCGCGAGCTGCTCGGGGCTGACGTCGCCCGCCTTGTTGACGACGATCACATCCGCGAACTCGATCTGCTCCACCAGCAGGCTCACGAGCTGCCGGTCGTCCTCCTCTCCAAGCGATTCCCCGCGATCCGCCAGGAAATCCTCGCTGGTGTAATCCGCCATCAGGTTCAGGGCGTCGACGACGGTCACCATGGTGTCGAGCCGGGCGACATCGTCGAGGGACACGCCGGCCTCGTCCCGGAAGGAGAAGGTGGCGGCGACCGGCAGGGGTTCGGAGATGCCGGTGCTCTCGATCACCAGATAGTCGAAGCGTCCCGCTTCGGCGAGGGCGCGCACCTCTTTCAGCAGATCGTCCCTGAGGGTGCAGCAGATGCAGCCGTTGGTCATCTCCACCAGCGTTTCCTCGCTGCGCGAAAGCGCGGCCTCTCCACCGCGCACCAGCTCCGCGTCGATATTGATCTCGGACATGTCGTTCACGATGACGGCCACGCGCCGCCCCTCGCGATTGGCCAATATATGGTTGAGGAGCGTGGTCTTGCCCGCCCCCAGAAAGCCGGACAGCACGGTGACCGGAAGGCGATGATCCAGTGAAAGCATGAAACCACCTTGATATGTGTGATGTTATAACATACAATTAAATCCATCGGCCGCTTCTGTCCAGCGGCAACCGACCGGAAGGAGATGACGGCAGTTCCCATGCGTCAACGTCTGTTCGACAGTCTGGCGATCAGCGCCTCGGCGCTTTGCCTCGCGCATTGCCTGCTGCTTCCGCTCGTCCTGCTTCTGGTCCCGACCCTGGCCGTCTTCCTGACGATTCCCGAATCCTTCCATCTGTGGGCGCTTGCCTTTGCCGTGCCCACCAGCCTGCTCGCGCTCGGCCTCGGTCACCGGCGGCACCATCGCGCCGCCCCGGGGTTGATCGCATCGGCCGGCCTGCTTCTGCTCGTGGCCGGAGTCTTTCTGACCTCCTCCGAAATCGAGGAGACCGTGGTCACGGTTCTCGGCTCCGTCCTCCTTTCCGTCGGGCATGTTCTGAACTGGCGCGGCCTCGGGAACGGCCGCAGGCATGCCCACTAATGCGTCGTGGAGATGAGGGCGCAATATCGGAGGCTGGCGGCGGGCAGGCGGCTCGACGCACGGATTTGCTGGCTGCTGTCGCAGTCGCCCGGGCCGCTTAGCATATATGAAATCGCCGCCCGGCTGACCGACCTGTCCGGAAGGCGCTGTTTCCCGAATTCCGTTTACCGGGCGCTGCAGCGGATGGCCCGCTCGGGGGCAGCGCTTCAGATCGTTTCCGCGAACGGATGGATGCTGCGCGACCCGGAAGATCCGGGACCGGTTCTGGTGCTGATATGCGAGAATTGCGGCGGTGGCAGCCAGCATCCCGCAGCCGATCTGGGCCAGGCATTCGGCCGGTTGTGCAGGGAAGCCGGCTTCGATCTCCAGCGGCCGCATCTGGAGCTGATAGGAACCTGTGAGAGCTGCCGGACGACCGCCGAGACCGAACAAGACGGCGGCAGGATATATGCCACCCTGTAGACATGCGGGAATGCTGTCGCGCAACGCCGGCTTTCGGGCACGGCGCTCCGAAGGCCGGCGTCGGCGAAGCCCTCGGCTCTACATGTTCGCGGCGGTGGGGCGGACGATCACTTCGTTCACGTCCACGCCGTCCGGCTGCTCCAGCGCGTAGCGGATCGCGCGGGCGATGGCGTCCGGGGTCAGCGATTTCCGCCGCCAGTCCTTCAGCGCCTCGGCCACTTGCGGGTCGCTGATGTCATGCCCCAGCTCGGTCGCGACCACGCCGGGCGAGATCACGGTCGCGCGGATGTCATCATGCTCCTGCCGCAGGCCGTCGGTGATCGCCCACACCGCATATTTGGTGGCGCAATAGACCGCCGCCGTCGGCAGCACGACATGCGCGCCGATCGAGGCGACATTCACCACATGCCCGCCGCCCCGGGCGACGAAACGCGGCAGCACCGCGGCAATGCCGTTCAGCACGCCATGGATGTTGACGTCGATCATCCAGGTCCATTCGTCCCGCTTCAGGGCGGCGAGCGGCGACAGCGGCATGATGCCCGCATTGTTCACCAGCGCGTCGATCCGCCCGAACTTCGCTTCCGCCGCATCGGCGAAGGCGCCGAAGCTTTCGGCATCGGTCACGTCGAGCTGCCTCCAGGCGACCCGCTCCCCCAGTTCTTCGGCCAGCGCCTCAAGCCGCTCGATGCGGCGCGCGCCGATGAAAAGCCGGGCGCCTGCCGCCGCAAGCTCGCGCACGCTGGCTTCCCCGATTCCGCTCGACGCGCCGGTGATGAGGATCGTCTTGCCGTTCAGTCCGCTCATGGTCGTTCCTTTCCGTTGAAGGCGATCAGCGGTCATTGCCGGAAAGCCGGGGCGGCGCGTTAGACCGATCGGCCGCAATCCTTGCCTTATCCTCCAGATTTCGCGCAACGCCCTTGCGGGCGTCCGCCATGTCGGGGATCGTGCCGGCATGAGAAGAATCACCGATCTCGCCGCTTCGATCCTGCGCCACGCCCCGCCATCGGGCATGTGCGGCACAGCCATGCCCGGATTGTCCGTCATCCGCGCCGATCGGCCGACCGTCCCTGTCCCATCGGTTTACGAAGCCTCGATTTGCCTCATCGCCCAAGGGGCGAAGCGCGTGTCGCTGGGCGAGCAGACCGTCGTCTATGATGCGTCGCGCTATCTTCTGGTTTCGGTCGACCTGCCGCTGGTCGGGCATGTGATCGAGGCCAGCCCGGACGCGCCCTATCTCTGCTGCAAGATCGATCTCGACATGGCGGCGCTCGCCGATCTGATGATCGCCGAAGGCATGTCGGCCCCGAAGAGCGATCTGCCGGTGCTCGCCGTCTATCCGGTCGAACCCGATCTGGTGGATGCGGCCTGCCGTCTGCTCGAGCTGCTCGACAGGCCGCAGGCCATCGCCGCGCTGGCGCCGCTGGTGCAGCGCGAGATATTGTATCGCCTGCTGCACGGGCCGCATGGGCCGTTGCTCCGGCAGATGTCGGCGGCGGACAATCGTCTCGGCCAGATCAGCCGGGCCATCGCCACCATCCGGCGGAGCTTCCACGAACAGTTGCGGATCGACGACATCGCCGAGGCCGCCGGCATGAGCGCGTCGTCGCTTCACGCGCATTTCAAGGCGATCACGCGCATGACCCCGCTCGAATATCAGAAGCAGCTCCGGCTGCAGGAGGCCCGGCGGCTGATGTTGGCGGAAGGCACGACCGCCGGCGCCGCCGGATTTGCGGTCGGCTATGAAAGCCAGTCGCAGTTCAGCCGCGAGTATCGCCGCCTTTTCGGAGCCCCGCCGCGTCGGGACATCGAGCGGCTGCAGCAGACGGAAGATTTCGTCGAAACGGTCTGAGCGCGCGCCGGCGCCACCCGGCGCCGGAACGGCCTGATCCGCTCTCCCACGCGGCCGTTCCAGTTCCCGGCGGCTGGTCCCACGGTCTTCGAAAGTTGCGGATGAATGCTCCGGCGGTTCTTTTGGCGCCATGGGAAGCGCATATTGGCAATGGGCATGGAACAGGATTTCACGCTGGGCGATTGCCGGCGGCCGCATCTTTCCAGACCCAGGGGGCTTTCATGGAACAGCATGTCGAACTGACACCGGCGGCGCAGGTCGAACTCGTGCAGCCGTCCCGCGGATGGGCCGGAGCGATGGCGACTGGGCCCGTGCCCGGCACCCGTATCACGGCCTCCTATGCCGAACTGGTCGCCAGGGACGCCTATTTCTGGGCCTGGCCGCTGGTGAACATGTACAATCGACGGCAGCAGGCGGCGAAGGTGCCGCAGACCATATTGCGCGGCGCGGCGCCGGTGGCCCCTCTCAACCAGATCGGCATGCTGACGGACTATATCGCCCCCGAGCAGCGTTCGGTCGCCTGCCCCAATCAGGATGTGGTCTATGGCGCGGGAATGCTGGGGCTGGACCAGACCCCGATCGTCGTCCAGGTGCCGGATTTCGGGGACCGCTTCTGGGTGTATCAACTCGTCGACCTTCGCACCGACAGCATCGGCGGCCTGGGGAAGATGTATGGCACGCGGCCCGGCTTCTACCTGATCGTGGGGCCTGACTGGAAAGGCGAAGTGCCCCCCGGCATCGCCGACGTCTTCCGCTCGCCGGGGAACACGGCCTATCTGATCCCGCGGGTGTTCCTGGACGACACCGCCGAAGACCGCAGCGCCGTGCAGGCCGTGCTGCGCCAGATCACCGTCTATCCGCTGGCGGACTATGACGGCACGATGAAGCTGGTGGACTGGAGCGCCATTCCGAAGCTTCCCCCCGACACCCGTTCGAGCGGCGAGGTGCAATGGGTGAAGCCCGAAAGCTTCTTCGACGCGCTGCCGGCCGCGCTGGCTGACATAGGGCCGCTGCCGGGCGAGGAGGCCCGCTTCGCGCAGGTATATAGCGTGATCGAAGCCGGCCGGCGGGATCCCGCGATCCGCAAGGCGATGGACGAGGCCGCCGTGAAGGCCGAGCGGGAACTGGTCGAGCCGCTGTTCCAGTTCCGCAACTATGGCCTGCCTCTCTCGCATCACTGGACGACGACGGGCAACAACGCCCGCTTCGGCACGGACTATTACACCCGCACCGCGGTGGCCAAATCCAACATCTTCGTGAACGCCCCCAACGAGACAAAATATTTCTACCAGGACCTCGATTCCAGCGGGCAGCGGCTCGATGGCGCCAGGGCCTATCGGATCACCTTCGCCAGGGGCCAGACTCCGCCCGTGGACGGCTTCTGGTCGATCACCCTTTACGACAGCACGCATTTCTTCGTCCCCAACGAGTTGAACCGCTACTCGCTGGGCACCAAGAACCGCACATTGCAGCTGAATGCGGACGGCTCGCTCACCATCCTCGTGCAGTCCAGGCCCCCGGCCGGCGCCGCGCGCGACAACTGGCTTCCGGCCCCGGAAAAAGGCGCCTTCTCCCTCTATATCCGCGCTTACTGGCCGAAGGTCGCGATCACGGACGGCAGCTGGACTCCGCCTGCCGTCGAACGCATCGACTGAGCCGGCATCGGCGGCGCAAGCAGGAGAGGTTTGACCATGGGCATTTTCAGATCGCGCGCAGCGCTTCTGCTGGGCCTGGCCGCGCTGGCGGGCTTCGCCATGACGGCCGCCCGCGCCGCGCCCGAGGCGGTGTCGCCGGACGAGGCGCGGGCGATCGCCCGCGAAGCCTTCATCTATGCGGCCGCCCCGGTGCAGAGCTACGGCACCTGGTACAAGCAGGCGGTGGATCCGAAGGCAGCGGAATATGTCGGCGGTTTCAACAGGTTCCGCCACTATGCCGAGGTCTTCACGCCGGACAACAAGGACATCGTCACCCCCAACAACGACACGCCCTATTCCTGGGCCTGGCTGGACCTCAGGGCCGAACCGATGGTGCTGAGCGTTCCGGAGGTGGAGGAGGATCGCTATTATGTGATGCAGCTGATCGACCTGTTCACCCACAATTTCGCCTATGTCGGCACGCGGGCGACCGGCAATGGCGCCGGCAACTTCCTGATCGCCGGGCCGAAATGGAAGGGCGGGACGCCTGCGGGCATCCGCCAGGTGCTGCGCAGCGAGAGCGACATCGTCGGCATCCTCGGCCGCACGCAGCTGAAGGGGGCGAACGATCTTTCCAACGTCCACGCCGTGCAGGCGGGGTATCGGCTGGAGCCCCTCAGCGCATTTCTCGGCGGCAAGGCGCCCGCCCCGGCGCCGGCTCCCCTTTTCCCGCCATTCGATCCGGCGCGGGCCAGCGGTGCGGAAAGCTTCGCCTATCTGAACATGCTTCTCGCCTTCGCGCAGCCGCCGGTCGGCTCGGAAACGGCTCTGTTGAAGCGGTTTGCGCGGATCGGGATCGCGCCCGGGCAGCCCTGGCCGCCCAGGACGCTGGACCCGGCGGTCCGCGCCGCGATCGACGCCGGCGTGGCCGATGCGAAGGCGGAAATCGCCACGGCGGTGAAGGCGGCCAAATCGTCGAACGGGCTTTTCGGCACCCGCGACGAGTTGGGCAACGATTATATGAAGCGCACGGTGGGCGCCCGGATCGGCATCTACGGCAATTCGCTGACGGAGGCCTGGTATGGCGGTTTCACGGGCGATGGAACGCGACTGGTGCGGCTGCACTTCCCGGCCGGGCAATTGCCGCCGGCCGCCTATTTCTGGTCGATGACGCTCTACACCCTGCCGGACCGGCTGCTCTACGCCAACCCCGAGAAGCGCTATTCGATCGGCAGCGAAACCCCGGGCCTCGTCCAGGGAGCGGATGGATCGCTGACGCTCTACATCGGCCACCAGGAGCCGGGGGCCGACAAGCGGGCGAACTGGATTCCGGCGCCGGCCGCGCCTTACACGCTGGTGGCCCGGCTCTACGGCCCGAACGAGGACGCGATCGAGGGGCGCTGGAAACTTCCCGCCCCCGAGCCGCTGCAATGATCCGCCGCCCATGGCGCCACACAGGCAAGGGGCAGCGGTAAGGGCGTGATGCCGATCAGGCCAGCAGGTGCTGGCCGCCGTCGACGGGTATGACGGTGCCGGTGATTCGGCGCCCGGCCGGGCTGGCGAGGAAGGCGGCGAGGGCGCCGACATCGGCAATGTCGATCCGTTCCGGTATCGGCACCTGCGCGGCGGCGCGTTCCAGCAGCTCGTCGAAACGGGCGATGCCGCTGGCCGCGCGGGTGGCGATCGGCCCCGGCGAAATGGCGTGCACCCTGATGCCCTTCGGCCCCAGTTCGGCGGCGGCGTAGCGCGCCGCGCTTTCCAGCGCCGCCTTCACCGGCCCCATCAGATTATAATGCTCGACCACCCGCTCCGAGCCGTAGAAGGTCACGCACAGCAGGCAGCCGGAATCGGCCATCAGCGGCTCCGCCAGCTTCGCCATCCGCAGGAAGCTGTGGCAGGAGACGTCCATCGCCATGGCGAACCCTTGCGCCGAGCAGTCCACCACCCGTCCGTGCAGATCCTCGCGCGGGGCGAAGGCAATGGAATGCAGCAGGAAATCCAGCCCGCCCCAGCGCCGCTCGACTTGCGCGAACAGGGATTCCAGCTCGCCCGGCACCCGAACGTCGAGCGGCGCCGTCCATTCGACCCCCAGGCGTTCGGCGACCGGCAGCACCCAGCCCTTGCTCTTCTCGTTCAGATAGGTCGCGGCCAGCCGGGCGCCGGCTTGCGCGAAGGCTTCGGCGCATCCGGCCGCTATGCTCTCCTCGTTGGCGATGCCGACGACGAGGCCGCGCTTGCCGCGCAGATCGACGATGGGGGTCAAGCGCTTCCTCCCTGCAATACGCCCAGCGTGTGCAAGGCGATCATCCGCTCCTCGTCGGTGGGGATGACGAGCACGCGAACCCGGCTTTCGGCATCGCTGATCACCGTGGCGTTGCGGGCGTTGGCCTCCGCATCCAGCTCCACCCCCAGCCATTGCAGCCGGCGGCAGATCCGGGCGCGGACATCGGCGTGATTCTCGCCGATGCCGGCGGTGAACAGCATCCCGTCCAGCCCGCCGAGCGAGGCGGCAAGCGCGGCGGCCTCGCGCGCGGCGCGCCAGGCGAAAAGCTCGATCGCTTCTTCCGCCTCGGGCCGGCCGCTTTCGGAAAGCGTGCGCATGTCGCTGGAAATGCCCGAGACGCCAAGCAGGCCGGACTGGCGATAGAGAAGCTCTTCCACTTCGGCCGCGCGCATGCCGAGCTGCGTCTGCAGATGCAGCACGACTCCGGGGTCGAGCGCGCCCGAGCGCGTGCCCATCATCAGCCCGTCGAGCGCGGTGAAGCCCATGGTGGTGTCGACGCTCCGCCCGTCCGCGATGGCGCAGAGGCTGGCGCCATTGCCGAGATGCGCGGCGATGATCTTGCCGCTCGCCAGCACCGGGTCCAGTTCGGCCAGGCGGCGGATGAGGAATTCATAGGAAAGGCCGTGAAAGCCGTAGCGGCGGATTCCCTGCGCGTGCAGCGCGCGGGGCAGGGCGAAGCGCGCGGCGATTTCCGGCTTGTCGTGGTGGAAGGCGGTGTCGAAGCAGGCGATCTGCGGCAGCCCCGGGGCAAGGCGGGCGATGGCGCGGATCGCCGCCAGATTGTGCGGCTGGTGCAGCGGGGCAAGCGGGCAGAGCTTCTCCAGCTTCGCGAGGATCGCCTCGTCCAGCCGGCAGGGGGCAGCGAATTCCGTGCCGCCATGGACGACCCGGTGGCCGATCGCCACGATCTCATGCCCATCCAGATGCCCGCGCGCCCAGGCGAAGAGATATTCCAGCAGCTCCGCATGGCTGAGGCCGGCGCCATCGGCCCAAATATGCGCGTGCAGCGTTTCCCCGGCGATGCTGCGGATCGCGAGGCTGGGGGCGATTCCGATCCGCTCGATTTTGCCGCCGGCCGAAAGCCGGGGGTTGCCCGGCTCCTCCAGCGTGAAAAGGGCGAATTTGATGCTGGAGGAGCCGGAGTTGAGGCTGACGACGGCCTGCGTCACCGGCTTCCCTCCGGCAGGCCGGGGGCGGCCTTGGTGGCGGCGCGCGCCAGCAGCACGGCGACCGCGCAGGAGGCGAGGCGCGTGCGCAGGCTGTCGGCCCGGCTGGTGAGGATGATCGGCACGCGCGCGCCCAGCACCACGCCGGCGGCGTCGGCGCCGCCCAGGAAGGTCAATTGCTTCGCCAGCATGTTCCCGGCCTCGAGATCGGGCACCACCAATATGTCGGCCTTGCCGGCGACCGGGGAGACGATGCCCTTTTCCTTGGCGGCGGCCTCGCTCACGGCATTGTCGAAGGCGAGCGGCCCGTCCAGCAGCGCGCCGCCGATCTGCCCCCGGTCCGCCATCTTGCAGAGCGCGGCCGCGTCCAGCGTCGTCGGCATCGCGGGGTTCACCGTCTCCACGGCGGACAGGATGGCGACCTTCGGCTGCGGCCGGCCCAGCACATGCGCGAGGTCGATGGCGTTGCGGATGATGTCGGCCTTTTCCGCCAGCGTCGGGGCGATGTTGATGGCGGCGTCGGTGATGATGAGCGGCTCCGGATGCCCCGGCACGTCCATCACATAGGCGTGGCTGATGCGGCGCTCGGTGCGGAGCCCGGCCTCCCTGGAGACCACCGCCCCCATCAGCTCGTCGGTGTGGAGCGAGCCCTTCATCAGCAGCGCCGCCTCGCCCGAGCGGACCAGCTCCACGGCCCTGGCGGCGGATTCATGGCTGTGCAGGCTGGGCACGATGGTGAAAGCGGAGATATCCTTGCCGGCCTCCGCCGCCGCCTGCCGGATTCGGGCTTCCGGGCCGACCAGCAGCGGCTCGATCAGCCCGGCCTCGGCCGCTTCCACTGCCGCCGCAAGCGCCGCCGGCGAGCAGGGGTGGGCCACCGCCGTCCGCGCGCGGCCGCCGCGGGCGGCCTCCATCAGCCGGGTGTAGCCGTCATGGTCCGACAGGCGGATCTCGGGCAGCGACACCCGCGGGCGGCGGACCTTTTCCGTCGGGGCCTTCACTTCCGCCTCGCCGGAGATCACCGTCTCGCCACGCTGGTTGGTGCAGCGGCAATCCATCAGCAGCCGGTGCTTCGCCGCCTGCTTTTCCTTCACCGTGACGGAAGCGGTGATCACGTCGCCGATGCCCACCGGCCGCTCGAAGCGCAGCGACTGGCCGAGATAGATGGTCCCGGGCCCCGGCAGCTCGGTGCCGAGCACGGCGGAGATCAGCCCGCCGCCCCACATGCCATGGGCGATGACCCGGCGGAAACTGTCGCCTTCGGCATATTCCGCGTCGAGATGCGCCGGGTTCACGTCGCCGGAGACGAGCGCGAACAGCTGGATGTCCTTCTTCGACAGGGTGCGCACGAGGCTGGCGCTGTCGCCCACGGCGATTTCGTCGAACGTGCGGTTCTCGATCATCGGGCTGTCGGTCATGCGCTCATTTCTCCAGGACATAGCGGCCGGGGGCGTCGGCGAGCGGCGGAAGGCCCTTGTCGGGCGCGCCGAGCTGCGGCGGCGGGACGGGCTTGCCCGAGCGCTCGTCCAGCCAGCGGCCCCATTCGATCCACCAGGAGCCTTCCTTCTTTTCCGCGCGCTCCAGCCATTCGGTGGGGTCGAGGGACTGCCCGTCCATCTCGCGCGTCAGCACCCGGTAGCGCCGGTTGCGGTGGCCGGGTTCGGAAACGATCCCGGCGTTGTGGCCGCCGCTCGTCAGCACGAAGCGGATTTCCGCCCCGGTCAGCAGATGGATCTTGTGCACCGAGGTCCAGGGGGCGACATGGTCGCGCTCGGTTCCCACCGCGAAGACAGGCGAGCGGACCGCCGCCAGATCGACGGTGCGGCCGTCCACCTTGAACTTGCCCTCGGCGAGATCGTCGTTGAGGAACAGCCGGTTCAGATATTCGCTGTGCATCGCATAGGGCATGCGCGTGCCGTCGGCGTTCCAGGCCATCAGGTCGCTCATCGGCTCCCGCTCGCCCATCAGATAGGTTTCGAGCATGTGCGACCAGAGGAGGTCGTTGGAGCGCAGGATCTGGAAGGCGCCGCCCATCTGGTGGCTGTCGAGATAGCCTTTGCTCCACATCATATTGTCCAGCATGTGGAGCTGCGCCTCGTCGATGAAGAGGCCGAGCTCGCCCGGCTCGCTGAATTCCGTCTGCGCGGCCAGCAGGGTGACGCTGGCCAGCCGCTCGTCGCCGTCGCGCGCCATCGCGGCGGCGGCGATCGCCAGCAGCGTGCCGCCCAGGCAGTAGCCGGCCGCATGCACCTTGCCGGCGCCGGTGATGGCGGTGATGGCGTCGAGAGCCGCCAGCGGCCCCAGCCTGCGGTAACTGTCGAGATCGAGGTCGCGGTCCCGGCTATCGGGGTTGTGCCAGGAGATCATGAACACGGTGTAGCCCTCGCCCGTCAGCCAGCGGACGAGGGAGTTTTCCGGCGACAGGTCGAGGATATAATATTTCATGATCCAGGCCGGCACGATCAGAACCGGCTCGGGGCGGACCTTGTCGGTCGTCGGCGCATATTGGATCAGCTCCATCAGCCGGTTGCGCCAGACGACCTTGCCCTTCGCGGTGGCGACCGTCTCGCCCACCTGGAATTGCTCCGCGCCGACGGGCGGCTGCCCGCGGAACTGGCGCTGCATGTCGTCCACCAGATGGTTGAAGCCGTCCACCAGGCATTTGCCGCCGGTTTCGCCGATTTTCCTCTGCAGCACCGGATTGGTGGCGAGGAAATTGGTGGGCGCGAACAGGTCGAGCATCTGCCGCGTGGTGAACTCCATGATCTCCTCATGGTGGCGGCTGACGCCGCCGACGCCGGTGGTCGCGGCATGCCACCATTGCTGGTTCAGCAGGAAGGACTGGGCGATGAAGTTGTAGGGCGGCTGCTTCCAGGCCGGATCGGAAAAGCGCCGGTCCTGCGGCAGCGGCTCGATCGCGGGCTGGGCATCGGGGTCTTGCGCGTATCGCGCCATATAGTCGCCGAGGCGCATATATTTGCGCGCCACCTTGGCGCCCAGTTGCATCTGCTTGCCGGGCGCGCGGCCGAGATGCACCGCCCAGTCGGTCGCGGCCAGAAAGAAGGTGATGGGGGAGAGGCCGCGGGTCACTGAGGCGACGGCCGCCGCCGCCGCCCGGTCCAGGGTTTCGGCGACGCCGTCGAGAGGGTCGGTCGCTTGCTGCATATCGCTGCTCATCGCTCAGGCTCCACGATCGAACTTCGGGCGCTCACCCGACATAGTTCTTCATTGTTTAAGAAACGGCATGCCGTCGGCGATCAGGTCGAGCAGGCGCTCGATCTCGGCCAGCCGCGCTTCCGGCGCATCCCGCACCACTCGCCGGGTTTCGATTCGGACATGCGGGAGGGTGACGAGGGTATCGAACAGAAAAGCGGCCGTCGCATCCAGCCGCTCCGGCGGGCAGGCCGTGCCCGAGGCGAGGATGGACCGGAAGGCGCCGGTCCAATGGGCCATCACCATCTCGGAGGTTCCGTCGTCGAAGTCCGGCATCAGCCGTTCGATCTCCTCCCTCAGTTTCATGAAAGCCCGGACCCTGGGGGTCAGCAAGGCATCCAGGATCGTCAGCGCCAGGATCAGGAGGCGATCCCTGACGCTGCCTTCGGGCAGGGGTGTGTCGACGATGGGGAGATAGTAGCCCCGCTCGCGTTCGCGCACGGCCAGCAGCAGCCCTTTCTTCGAGTCGTAGCGCTGATAGAGGGTGCGCTTGCTGACTCCGGCATCGGCGGCGATGGCGTCCATGTTGGCGCTTTCGAAGCCATGGCGGAAGAAGTGCCGCAGGGCGACGTCCAGGATGTGCGTTCCGAGCTCGGTCGCGGCTTCGCGGGTCGGCCTGCCGCCCCTGGATGAGCGGACCGCCTGGGGATTCTGTGTCGTCGGATATGCGGACGTCATGCATCTGTCCTGTCTGGCGCTGGAAAATATGCCCTGCCTCACTTGAACCCGTCTTTGATCTATCGCAATAATTAAACTGTAAAGTTTACATATATAGTGTCCATCGACGGTTTGCCCGGATTCGCGGGCGATATGGGACGATATGGAAGGCACGTGCGAGATGACGGGAATTGCCTTGGTGACGGGGGGCACGCGCGGAATCGGTTCCGCCATCGCCCGGGCTCTGAAGCTCGACGGGCATCGGGTGGCGGCGGTCTATCACGGCAACGACGCAGCGGCGGCGGCGTTCGGCGCCGGGAGCGGAATAGCCGTCTATAAATGGGATGTTTCGGACGTGGCGGCCTCGAAGGAGGGCATCGCCCGGGTGGAGGCCGAGCTGGGGCCGGTTTCCATATTGGTGAACAACGCCGGCATCACCCGCGACACGATGTTCCACAGGATGAACTGGGAGCAGTGGCGCGCCGTGCTTTCCACCAATCTCGATTCCATGTTCGCGATGACCCGCCCCATCATCGAGGGCATGCGCGAGCGGCGGTTCGG
This sequence comes from Sandaracinobacteroides sayramensis, assembly GCF_022014495.1. Taxonomy (GTDB): domain Bacteria; phylum Pseudomonadota; class Alphaproteobacteria; order Sphingomonadales; family Sphingomonadaceae; genus Sandaracinobacteroides; species Sandaracinobacteroides sayramense. The sequence goes on along the minus strand of NZ_JAKLSQ010000019.1, from coordinate 37,059 downwards.
ACGCATCGTCAACATCTCCTCCATCAACGGGCAGAAGGGGCAGGCGGGGCAGGCCAATTATTCGGCGGCGAAGGCCGGGGTGATCGGCTTCACCAAGGCATTGGCGCAGGAGAATGCGGCGCGGGGGATCACGGTGAACGCGGTGTGCCCGGGCTATGTGGACACCGACATGGTGGCCGGCGTGCCCGAGGATGTGCGGGCGAAGATCATTGCCACCATCCCGGTCGGGCGGCTGGGCGACCCGGAGGAAATCGCCCAGGCGGTTTCATGGCTGGCCTCCCCGAAGGCAGCCTTCTGCACGGGCGCGGTGCTGACCATCAACGGCGGCCAGTATATCGCCAACGGCTAAGGGTTCGGAATTCGCCAAGGGTCTTAATCTGAAAGGTTTGAGAAATGACCAATGCCTTCGAGCAATTTGCGGCTCTTGCGAGCGCCAACCAGACTCTTTTGCTGAAGTTCGCGGAAATCTCCCAGGCGGCGATCCAGCGCCAGGCGGAGATCGCGAGCCGCGGGCTCGCGCCGCTTCCCGCGCAGGATGCCGAAGAGAAGCCGGCGGCTTTTTCGAACTTCGCCGGATTCTCGACCGTCTTTCAGGATGCGGAGCAAAACCGCCAGGCATCGCTCGCCGCCACGCAGGAAGCGGTGGCCGAGTGGCAGACCCGCGTCGGCCAGCTTCTGGCCGGGCCCGACGTGCAGAAGCAGTTCGCCGAGGCCTTGCAGGCGTGGTCGAAACCGCTTGCGGCGGAAACAGAGGGGAAGGCTTCCGCCCCCGCTCCGGAAAAAACCGCGGCCTGAACGGCGAAACCTGAAGGCTGCCCCCGCCCGGCGGCGGGGGCGGCCGCCATTCATTCCTGAAGTCGAGAGCGCCTGTGCCAGCCACCATCCCGCAGCCTCGCCCCTGGCGGCAAAGGCCGGCGCCTGCGCCCGGCTATCGTCTCGCGTCTGCGGCGTTTCTTCTTCTGGGCGTCTCCGCCTGCTCGTTCGCGCCCGAACACGCCCGTCCGGCCCTGCCGGTGCCCGCGGCCTATGCGCCGGCGGCCGTTCCGGGGGACAGCGTCGCGCGGACGGGATGGCAGGACTTCTTCCGCGACGCGGAGCTGCGCAAGCTGATCGCCGAGGCTCTGGCGAACAATCGGGACATACGGATCGCCACCGCACGGCTGGCGGAAGCGCGCGCGGCGTGGCGGATCGAGGGCGCGCCGCTCTACCCGCAACTGGACGCCGTCGGCGCGGGATCGCGCGGGCGGAGCATGATCAACCTTCCCGGCGCGGGCGCGACGGCCATGGACGTGGAGCAGGTGAGCGCGCAGTTGAGCGCGAGCTGGGAGATCGACTTCTGGGGCCGGCTGCGCAACCTGAAGGATGCGGCGCGCTGGCAATATCTGGCGACCGAGGAGGCGCGCCGCGCGGCCGCCACCGATCTGGTGGCGCAGGTGGCGAACGGCTATCTGCTGGAGCGCCACTATGAAGAGCGCGCGGCGCTGGCGCGGCAGTCGATCGCAACCCGCGAGGAGTCGCTGCGCATCCTGCGGCGGCGCTACGAGGTCGGCTCCGGCTCCAGGCTCGACATGGCGCAGGCGCGGATATTGCTGGCGCAGGCCGAGACCGCCCTCCACGCCCTGGAGCAGGAGCGCGCCGTCAACCGCAACGCGCTGGCGCTGCTGGTGGGGCGGCCGGTGGAATTCGCGGCCGGCGGGCTCTCGCTCGCGAACCTGCCGCAGGACATCGCCCTGCCGGCGGGCCTGCCTTCCGACCTGCTGATGAACCGGCCGGACATCGTGTCGGCGGAGCACCGGCTTCGGGCCGCCGAGGCGAATATCGGCGCGGCCCGCGCCGCCTTCTTCCCGAACATCAGCCTGACCGGGGCCTATGGCACGATGAGCAGCGAGCTGAGCGGCCTCTTCTCCGGCGGCAGCGAGGCCTGGACCTTCTCGCCTTCGCTGCGGCTGCCGCTGTTCGACGCCGGGCGGCTGAAGGGCAATCTGGGGGTGATGCGGGCGCGGCGCGAGCAGGCGGTCGCCGAATATGAGCGCACGGTCCAGTCGGCCTTCCGCGACGTGTCCGACGCGCTGGTGCAGCGGCAGCAGTTGCGATCGCAGATCCGCACGACCGGGGAAATGCTGGAAGCGCAGCAGGAACGCGCGCGGCTCGCCCAGCTTCTCTTCGACAACGGCCGCTCCGCCTATCTGGAAGTGCTCGATGCCCAGCGGGACCTGTTCGACGTCGAACAGGCGCTCGTGCAGCTCCGCCGGGCCGAGCTGGCCAGCATCGTCTCGCTTTACGCCGCATTGGGCGGCGGCTTTGCCGACCGGCAGCCCTTTGAAACCAGCAACACCGACGGGGACCAGAATTCATGACACAGGCGACCAGCAGGACCTGGCTCATCCGGGGCGCGATCGCCGCTGCCGCCGTGGCCGGCGGGCTCTATCTCTGGTCCGCGCTCCGGCCCGCGGGCCTGCCCGAGGGGATCGTCAGCGGCAACGGGCGCATCGAGGCGGTGGAAATCGACATCGCGGCGAAGACGCCGGGCCGAATCAAGGAGATATTGGCGAACGAGGGGCAGATGGTGCGGGCGGGCGAGGTGGTCGCCCGGATGGACACCGAAACCCTTGGCGCCCAGCTGGCGGAAGCGCGGGCGCAGCATGCGCAGGCGCTCAATTCCGTGCGGATCGCCGAGACGCAGGTGCACCAGCGGCAGAGCGAGCGCGCCTCGGCGCAGGCGACGGTCCGCCAGCGCGCGGCGGAGCTTCAGGCGGCGAAGCGGCGCTACGCGCGCTCGGAAACGCTGGCGCGCGAAGGGGCAACACCCAAGCAGGAGCGCGACGACAATGAGGCCGCCGTGGAAGGGGCGCTGGCCAGCGTGGAAGCGGCGAAGGCGCAACTGGCGTCGCAGGACGCGGGGGTCGCCTCGGCGCGCAGCCAGGTGATTGGCGCCCGTTCCAGCGTGGACGCCGCGCGCGCCACCATCGAGCGGATCGAAGCCGATATCCGCGACTCCGACCTGCGCGCGCCGCGCGCCGGCCGCATCCAGTTCCGCGTGGCGCAGCCCGGCGAAGTGGTGGGCGGAGGCGGACGGGTGATGAACCTCGTCGACCTGACCGACGTCTACATGACCTTCTTCGTGCCGGCGACGGCGGCGGGGCGAATGGGGATCGGCAGCGAGGTGCGGCTGGTGCTGGACGCCAGGCCGCAGAATGTGATCCCGGCCCGGATCAGCTTCGTGTCGGACGTCGCGCAATTCACCCCCAAGACGGTGGAGACCGCGAGCGAGCGGGAGAAGCTGATGTTCCGCGTGCGCGCCCGCATCGACCCGGAGCTGCTGCGGCGCCACCTGGAGCATGTGAAGACCGGGCTTCCCGGAATGGCCTATGTGCGCATCGATCCGAAGACCCCCTGGCCGGATCATCTCGCCAATGTCGTGAAGGGATAGCCTGCCTTGGCCCCGGCGCATCCCGATGGAACGGAGCCTGTCGTCCGCCTCGCCGGCGTCCGGCTGCGCCATGGCAAGGCGCAAGCCCTGCAGGGCATCGACCTCGACATCGCGGGCGGCCGGATGATCGGCCTGATCGGGCCGGACGGCGTTGGAAAGTCCAGCCTCCTCTCCCTCGTCGCCGGCGCGCGCGCGGTGCAGGAGGGAAGCGTGCGGGTGCTCGGCGGCGACATGGCCGACAAGCGCCACCGCGACTCCATATGCCCGCGCATCGCCTATATGCCGCAGGGGCTGGGCCGGAATCTCTATCCGACGCTTTCGGTCGAGGAGAATCTCCAGTTCTTCGCGCGGCTGTTCGGCCATGGCACGCAGGAAAGGCGCCGCCGGATCGACGACCTGACCCGCTCGACCGGCCTCTACCCCTTTCTTTCCCGTCCGGCGGGCAAACTGTCGGGCGGGATGAAGCAGAAGCTCGGCCTCTGCTGCGCGCTGATCCACGATCCCGACCTCTTGATCCTGGACGAGCCGACCACCGGCGTCGATCCGCTGGCGCGCGCGCAGTTCTGGGATCTGATCGCCCGCATTCGCCGGCAGCGCGCGGGGATGAGCGTGATCGTCGCCACCGCCTATATGGACGAGGCGCAGCGGTTCGACTGGCTGGTGGCCATGGACGGCGGCCATGTGCTGGCCACGGGCACGCCGACCGAAATTCTGCAGCGGACCGGCTGCGGCAATCTGGAGGCGGCCTTCGCCGAACTGCTGCCGGAGGATCGCAAGCGCGGCCACCAGCCGGTCGTCATCCCGCCGCTCGACGTGGACGAGGACGACATCGCCATCGAGGCCGAGGGCCTGACCATGCGCTTCGGCGATTTCGTCGCCGTCGACGATGTCAGCTTCCGCATCCGCCGGGGAGAGATCTTCGGCTTCCTCGGCTCCAACGGCTGCGGCAAGTCGACGACGATGAAGGTGCTGACCGGCCTTCTCCCCGCGAGCGCCGGGCGGGCTTCGCTGTTCGGGCAGGAAGTCGATCCGCGCGACATCGGCACGCGCAGGCGCGTGGGCTATATGAGCCAGGCCTTCTCCCTCTATGGCGAACTGAGCGTGCGGCAGAATCTGGAGCTGCACGCCCGGCTCTTCCATGTGGCGCCGGCGGAGATTCCGGGCCGCGTGCAGGAGATGGCGGATCGTTTCGATCTGCGATCGGTGATGGAGGAACTGCCCGGCCGGCTGCCGCTGGGCTTGCGCCAGCGGCTTTCGCTGGCGGTGGCGATGGTCCACCGGCCGGAGCTTCTGATCCTCGACGAGCCGACGTCCGGCGTCGACCCCATCGCGCGGGATGCCTTCTGGCGGCTGCTGGTGGAACTGTCGCGCCGCGACAAGGTGACGATCTTCATCTCCACCCATTTCATGAACGAGGCGGAGCGCTGCGACCGCATGTCGATGATGCATGCGGGGAAGGTGCTGGACAGCGACGCGCCGGCGCGGCTGGTCGAGAAACGGGGCGCGAAAACGCTGGAGGAGGCCTTCATCGGCTATCTCGTCGAGGCGGCTGGCGAGGAGGGCGGGGAAGAGGCCGCAACGCCGGCGGAAACGCCGGCCCGGCCGGAAACCCATGAAGCGAAGCGCGGCTTCAGCCTGCAGCGGATGCTGAGCTATGTCTGGCGCGAAGCGCTCGAGCTTCGCCGCGATCCCGTGCGCGGCACGCTGGCGCTGGGCGGCAGCGTGATCCTGATGCTGGTGATGGGGTTCGGAATCAGCATGGACGTGAACGACCTGCGCTATGCGGTGCTCGACCGCGACCGGAGCAGCTACAGCGAGAGCTACCGGCTGGACATGTCCGGCTCGCCCTATTTCACCGAGCGGCCGCCGATCGCCGACCATGCCGAGCTGGACCGGCGCATGCGCAGCGGCGAGCTGGCGCTGGCGATCGAGATACCGCCCGGCTTCGGCCGCGACCTGCTGCGCGGCCATCCGGTGGAGATCGGCGCCTGGTTCGACGGGGCGATGCCGCAGCGGGCGGAGACGGTGAGGGGGTATATCCAGGGAATGCACCAGCACTGGCTGACGGAGCAGGCGCGTCGGATGGGCGGCGGGGCCACATCGGTGACGATCGAGAACCGCTTCCGCTACAATCCGGACGTGAAGAGCCTGCCGGCGATGGTGCCGGTCGTCATCCCGCTGCTGCTGCTGCTGCTGCCCACGATGATGGCGGCGCTGGCGGTGGTGCGCGAGAAGGAGACCGGCTCGATCCTGAATCTGTACGTCACCCCGGTCACGCGCGCGGAATTCCTGCTGGGCAAGCAGATTCCCTACATCGGCCTCGCCATGCTGAACTTCGCGGTGATGGCGCTGATGGCCGTGTTCCTGTTCGACGTGCCGATCAAGGGCAGCGTGCCGACACTGGTCCTGTCGGCCCTTCTCACCGGCATCATCGCCACCGGGATGGGCCTGCTGGCCTCGGCCATCACCAAAAGCCAGATCGCCGCCATGTTCCTGGCGATGATCGGCACATTGATCCCCACCATGACCTATGGCGGCATGCTGGACCCGGTATCCTCGCTGGAAGGCAGCGCCCGGATCATCGGGGAGATCTATCCGGCGAGCCACATGTTCACGATCAGCCGCGGCGTGTTCAACAAGGCGCTGGGGTTCCGCGATCTGGCGGGCTCCTTCCTGCCGCTGCTGATCGCCGCGCCGGTGATCGTCGGCCTTTCGATCATCCTGCTGCGCAAGCAGGAGCGATAGCATGCGGCAGAAGCTGTCGAACATCTATCGGCTGGGCATCAAGGAGCTTTGGAGCCTGTGGCGGGATCCGGCGATGCTGTTCCTGATCTTCTACATCTTCACCCTCGCCGTCTACACTTCGGCGAAAGCCGCGCCGGACAGCCTGCAAAGGGCGTCCATCGCCATCGTCGACGAGGATAATTCGGCGCTTTCGCAGCGCATCGTCTCGGCCTTCTTCCCGCCGCAGTTCATGCCGCCGGCCATGATCGCGCCGAGCCAGATCGACCCGCTGATGGACGCGGGCCTCTACACTTTCGTCATGCACATCCCCTCGGGCTTCCAGCGCGACGCGCTGGCCGCCCGCCGGGCCGAGATCCAGCTGAACACCGACGCCACCCGCATGTCCCAGGCCTTTTCCGGCAGCGGCAACATCCAGCAGATCGCGCTCGGCGAGGTGAATGAATTCCTCCAGCGCTATCGCGCGCAGCCGGCGTCGCCGGTCGGCCTGGAACTGCGCGCGCGCTTCAATCCGACGCTCGACAATGTGTGGTTCGGCGCGCTGTCGCAGATCATCAACCAGATCACCATGCTTTCCATCATCCTGACGGGCGCGGCGCTCATCCGCGAGCGCGAGCATGGCACGATCGAGCATCTGCTGGTGATGCCGGTGACTCCGTTCGAGCTCATGCTGAGCAAGGTGCTCTCCATGGGGCTGGTGGTGCTGGCGGCCGCCTTCCTCTCGCTCAACATCGTCGTGCGCGGGGCCCTCGGCGTGCCGATCGCCGGCTCGCTGCCGCTGTTCTTCGCCGGCGCGGCGTTGCTGCTCTTCGCCACGACCTCGATGGGCATCTTCATGGCCACCATAGCGCGCAACATGCCGCAGTTCGGCATGCTGGTGGTGCTGGTGCTTCTGCCGTTGCAGATGCTGTCGGGCGGAACCACCCCGCGCGAGAGCATGCCGGAACTGGTCCAGACCGTCATGCTGGCGGCGCCCACCACGCACTTCGTCGAGCTCGGGCAGGCGATCCTGTTCCGCGGCGCCGGCCTGGATGTCGTCTGGCCGCAGTTTCTGGCCATTGCGACGATAGGCGCCATCTTCTTCGGGGTCGCGCTCGGACGCTTCCGGAAAGCCATCGCGACCATGGCGTGAGGCGCTGGGAGCGCGCGCGGGCCGGAAATCCTCTCCCGCCCGCGCGCTGGAAGTCCGGCCGTCGGCACGTCCGTCCGGGCTTTTGCATGGATCAGGGATAGAGTGGTTGATGACTGCAATAGACGGCTTCCTTTCCTTCACCCTTGCGGTGATGCTGCTGCTGGTGGGGAAGGTCGTCACCCTGCGATGCCAGTTTCTGAGACGCTACAGCATCCCCGAGCCCGCCATTGGCGGCCTTTTCTGCGCGGTCGTCACCGGCCTTGCCTATTTCCTGTTCGACCACCGCGTCGAATTCGACTTGCAGATGCGGGATTTCCTGCTGCTGCTGTTTTTCGCGGGGGTGGGGTTGAAATGCGATGTGGCGACGCTGCTCGATGGCGGACGTCCCTTGCTCACCCTCATCGCCCTCGCCACGGTCTTCATGGCTGCGCAGAATATGGTGGGCCAGGGCGTCGCCGCCCTGTTCGGAATGGACCCCCTGACAGGGCTGATGGCCGGCTCCATCTCGCTGACGGGCGGCGTCGGCACCACGATGGCCTGGGCGCCCATCTTCGAGGAAAAGCTGGAGATCGCCGACGCCGGCGATCTGGGGCTGGCCAGCAACATGATCGGCCTGATCGCAGCCTGCGCGATCGGAGGCCCCGTGGCGGCCTTCCTCATCCGCCGCCACCGTATCGAGCCTGCCGTTCCCGCCGGCTTGCTGGTCGGCACGCTCCACGATGCGCCGCCTCCGCCTCTCGACTATTTCGCCCTGTTGTGGGCGATGTTCGTCCTCAACGTCACGATCATGCTGGGGATGGGGCTGCACGCGCTTATTTCGGGCACGGGCGTCACACTGCCGGAGTTCGTCAGTTGCCTGGTAGCCGGCATCGTCGTCAGGAACATGGCGATGCCCCTGGTCGGCGCCCGTGTCCGTGCGCTCTGGCCCGCCGCCAGCGAGGGCCTGTCGCTGCTGCTGGACATCGCCTTGGGCCTGTTCCTGACGATGGCGCTGATGGGGCTGCGATTGTCCACGCTGGAGGATTTCCTCGGCTTCGTCACGGTGGTGATGCTGCTGCAGATCGCAATGAGCGTCGCTTATGCGGTGTTCGTGGTCTTTCCCGCGATGGGGCGCGACTATGAGGCCGCGGTCGTTTCCGCGGCCTTCGGCGGCATCACGCTCGGGTCGACCGCGACCGCGGTCGCCAACATGACGGCGGTGGCCCAGCAGCATGGCGGGGCGCCGCGCGCCTTCCTGATCGTGCCTCTGGTTTGCGGCTTCTTCATCGACATAGTCAACGCCATGATGGTTTCCGCCTTCATCGGCTAGCCTCCGGGCTCCATCGCATTTTTCCGATCCTTCTCGCCCGCCGGGCTCCAGACTTCAGCAACGCAAGAGCCCGGTCCTGGCGTTCACGCATTGACAGTGACTGACGGGTATGAAACTTACCGATAAGTAGGTATCGGGACATCATGATCTTATCGGAAACCCAGTCGGCCATTCGCGATGCCGTGCGCCGCTTCGCGCAGGAGGTGCTTCGGCCTCTCAGCTTCGAGTTCGAAGCCAATCGCGGATATCCGCCGGAGCTGTTCGAACGGTTGGCCGCCCTGGGGCTGACGGGCATGACCGCGCCGGAAAGCGCCGGCGGGGCGGGGGCGGACCATGTCTCCTATGCGCTGGCCTTGATGGAGATCGCCGCGGCCGATGGGGCCCTCTCGACGATCCTCAGCATTCAGAACAGCCTGATCGTCTCCGCCCTGCTGAAGGATGGCAGCGCCGCGCAGCGCGCGCGTTTCCTGCCCGACCTCGTCGCAGGACGGATGATCGGCGCGTTCGCCCTGACCGAGGCCGACGCCGGCTCCGACGCTTCCGCAATCCGCTCCCGCGCGGAACGGGTGGAGGGCGGCTATCGCCTGAACGGCGCCAAGCAGTTCATCACCTCGGGCAGGATAGCGGGGCTTGCGATCGTCTATGCGGTCACCGACCCCGCGGCTGGCAAGCGCGGTCTTTCGGGCTTTCTGGTGCCCACCGGCACCCCTGGCTACAGGGTGGGCAAGATCGAGCACAAGCTGGGGCAGGCGGCGTCGGACACCTGCGAGATCCGGTTCGAGGATATGTTTCTTCCGGAAGATCTGCGCCTCGGGCCCGAAGGCGCCGGCTATTCCATAGCCTTGTCGAATCTGGAGGTGGGGCGGATCGGCATCGCCGCCCAGTGCATCGGCATGGCCGTGGCGGCGCTGGAGATCGCCGTCTCCTATGCGAAGGAACGGCGCAGCTTCGGCCAGCCCATCATCCAGCATCAGGCCGTCGGCTTCCGCCTGGCCGATCTCTCGGCGCGGCTGGAAGCGGCGCGGCAACTGGTGCTGCATGCCGCCTGTCTGAAAGACGCCGGCCTGCCGTGCCTGAAAGAGGCTTCGATGGCCAAGCTCTTCGCGTCCGAAGCGGCGGAGGCCATTGTCTCCGGCGCGCTGCAGACGCTGGGCGGCTATGGCTATCTGGAAGAGTTCGGGCTGGCGAAAATCTACCGCGATGTCCGCGTCTGCCAGATCTACGAAGGCACTTCCGATATCCAGCGCATGGTGATCGCGCGTGCGCTCTGAGCTTTGCCCATGGCGCGGCGGCTGCCGTGACGAAGGCGCCATCCGGCGGAAATGACCGACGCTAGCGGAGGAATGCAGAATGCGTGAGGCCCTCAGATTCTACATCGACGGAGCTTGGGTGGAGCCGGCGGGAAATCGCCGTCTAGACGTCGTCAATCCAGCCGATGCCGGCATCTGCGGCCATGTGGCGCTGGGCGAGGCCGCCGATGTGGAAAGGGCCGTGGCAGCGGCAAGGCGCGCTTTCGCAAGCTGGTCGCAAAGCCTGGTGGCCCGGCGGCTGGCGCTGTTCGACGCGGTCATCGCCGAGTTCCGCCGCCGTTCCGCGGACCTCGAAGCTGCGGTTACCGAGGAAATGGGCGCGCCGGCCTGGCTCGCCTCCGCAGCCCAGGTGCCTCTGGGGATCGCCCATCTGCAAGTGGCCCGGGAGGCGTTGGCGGATTTCAGTTTCGCCCGGCAGGAAGGACCGACCCGCATCCAGCTCGAGCCGATCGGAGTCTGTGCTTTCATCACCCCCTGGAACTGGCCGATCAGCCTGATCCTCTCCAAGGTCGCCCCGGCGCTGGCCATGGGCTGCACCCTGATCCTGAAGCCTTCCGAAGTGGCGCCCTTCACAGGGCAGATCATCGCGGAAATCTGCGATGCCGCCGGCGTGCCCGCCGGCGTCTTCAATCTGGTCCAGGGCGATGGCGTCGGCGTCGGCTCTGCTCTGAGCGCGCATCCCGATATCGACATGGTCTCGTTCACGGGATCCACTCGCGCCGGCATCGAGGTGGCCCGGGCAGCGGCGGGAACAGTGAAACGGGTGCATCAGGAACTGGGCGGAAAATCCGCCAACATCATCCTTCCCTCCGCGGACCTGCGCGCGGCGGTCGCGGCCGGCGTGGACGCGATGATGGCGAACAGCGGGCAATCCTGCAATGCGCCCTCGCGCATGCTGGTGCCGGCAGGCCGTATGGCGGAAGCGGTCGAAGCCGCACGCGCCGCGGCGCTCGAGCAGACGGTCGGAACACCCGGCAGCGGCGCTCGCCTGGGCCCGGTGGCCAGCGAAACCCAGTTCAGGAAGATCCAGGATCTCATCGAAGCCGGAATCGCCGAAGGGGCGACGCTGGTGGCAGGCGGCCCCGGCAGGCCGGAAGGGCTGGAACAGGGCTATTATGTGAAGCCCACCGTGTTCGCGGATGCGCACAATGGAATGACCATCGCACGGGAGGAGATTTTCGGCCCGGTGCTGACGATCCTGGGCTATTCGGATGTGGAAGAGGCCGTCGCCATCGCCAACGACACGCCCTATGGGCTTGCCGCTTATGTGCAGGGCGAGCTTTCGGAAGCGCGCAGCGTCGCCTCGCGGATGCGGGCGGGGCATGTCTATGTCAACTATCCCGACATCGACATGAACGCGCCTTTCGGCGGCTTCAAGCAATCCGGCAACGGGCGCGAATGGGGCGCGCACGCCTTCACCGAATTCGCGGAAATCCGTGCGATAATGGGCTATGAGCCTGCTGCCGCCTGAATGGCTTTCGGCGGGAATGGAGCCCGCAAAGCCGCTCCAAAGCCTGGCTTCGACAGGCGCCGCGAAGCCTGTTCGCCACGGTTCGCGGGCCTGGTCGGTTATGAGGGAGTTCCGATGACGTCTTCGTCTGCGCCGGCCGCGTCGGCCGGCACATCGCCCTTCCGGTCGAACCGGTCGACGCCCGAAGAGCGTCTTGAGAAGCGGAACGCCTTGCTGCTGGCGGCGGTGCGGATGTTCAACGAACGAGGCTTCCACGCGACGTCGCTGGACGATGTGGCGGCATCGCTGGGCGTCACGAAGCCCGTCATCTACCATTATCTCGGCAACAAGGAGCAGGTTCTGTTCGAATGCGTGCGCATCGGGCTGGCCGACCTTCAATCCGCCGCCGCCGCGACGCGTTCGGGAACAGGCAGCGGGCTCGACAGGCTGAAGGCCTTCCTGCGCCGTTATGCCGAGATCATCATGGGGGATTTCGGGCGCTGCGCGATCCGCACGGGCGACGAGCTGCTTTCGCACGAAGCCCGGCTGGAATTCCGCGCCCTCAAGCGCCAGGTCGACACGGCGCTGCGGCAGATGATCCGCGAGGCCGCCGCCGACGGATCCGCGCAGGTCGGCGATGTGCGCACGACGGCCTTTGCGCTGGCCGGCGCCCTCAACTGGCCGGCGCGCTGGTATCGGGCGGACGGGCCGGACAGCGCCGCCGCCATCGCCCACAGACTCGTGGAAAGCCTGTGCGCCGGACTGGTTCCGAAAACCGGCTGACCGCACATCGCAGCCTGCAGGGCCGGGATTCGCCCGCGCGCTCCCGCGAATTCGAACCAATGGAAAGTGGATCAGCATGAGCATCGACATTCAGGATCGCGGCCTGCTGCGCGAGCAGTGCCTGATCGGCGGCATCTGGCAGGGGACGCCCAGCATCGCCGTCACGGATCCCGCCAGCGGCGAGCTTCTGGCGCGCGTGCCGGACATGGATGCGGCCGGCGCGCGCGCCGCGATCTCGGCGGCGGAAGCGGCCATGCGCGGCTGGAAGGCGCTGCTTGCCGGCGATCGGGCCCGAATCCTGCGGCGCTGGCATGATCTCATCCTGTCGCATCAGGACGATCTGGCGATGATTCTCACCCGCGAGCAGGGCAAGCCGCTCGCCGAGGCGCTGGGCGAGATCGCCTATGCGGCGTCCTTCGTCGAATGGTTCGCCGAAGAAGCGAAGCGGGTCTATGGCGAGACGATCCCCGCCCACAGGGCGGATAGCCGGATCGTCGTGATACGCCAGCCGGTCGGCGTGGTCGCGGCGATCACGCCCTGGAACTTTCCGGCCGCGATGATCACCCGCAAGGCCGCCCCGGCGCTTGCCGCCGGCTGCGCCATGGTGCTGAAGCCGGCCACCCAGACCCCGCTGACGGCGCTGGCCCTGGCGGTGCTGGCTGAAAGGGCGGGCCTTCCCTCCGGCGTCTTCAATGTGATCACCGGATCGTCCAGGCTGATCGGCGGCGAGCTGACCGGGAACGGCCGGGTGCGCAAGCTGAGCTTCACCGGATCGACGGAAGTGGGCAAGACGCTGATGGCGCAATGTGCGCCCACGATGAAGAAGCTGTCGATGGAACTGGGCGGCAACGCGCCCTTCATCGTCTTCGCGGATGCCGATCTCGACGCGGCGGTGCGGGGCGCCATCGCCTCCAAGTTCCGCAACAGCGGCCAGACCTGCGTGTGCGTGAACCGCATCCTCGTCGCGCGCGAAGTCGCGGACGCCTTCGCGGCGAAGCTCAAGGCCGCGGTGGGCGAGCTGCGGCTGGGGTCCGGCGTGGGCGAGGGCGTCACGCAGGGGCCGCTCATCGACGAGGCGGCGGTGGCCAAGGTGGAAGAGCATATCGCCGACGCCCTCGGCAAAGGCGCGGCGCTGGTGGCGGGCGGGCGGCGCCATGAGCTGGGGAACGGCTTATTCGAGCCGACCATCCTCTCGGGCTGTACGGCCGCCATGCTGGTCGCCCGGGAAGAGACCTTCGGCCCTCTCGCGCCCTTGTTCCTCTTCGACGGCGAGGAGGAGGCTCTGGCGCTCGCCAACGACACGGAGGTGGGGCTGGCGGGCTATTTCTTCACCCGCGACCTGTCCCGGGCCTGGCGGGTCGCGGAAGCGCTGGAGGTGGGCATGGTGGGTGTCAACACCGGCCTCATCTCCACGGAAGTCGCGCCTTTCGGCGGGATCAAGGAGTCGGGCATGGGGCGCGAAGGCTCCCGCCATGGGATCGACGACTATCTGGAGATGAAATACATCTGCATGTCGGGAATCTGATCGCGTCTAGCCGTTGCGGCCGACGCCGGCTGTCGCTTCGGATCAAGCCGATGTCGTTGCAGCCCATGCCGGCCGGACTACGGTGGGCGGATTGCATGCAACAGGGAGCGGGTTCGATGGCCGGTGAAGGCTTGAGCGGCGACGGGCTGAAGTTCGAGCTGGAAGGGGCGGTCGCACTTCTCACGCTGAACCGGCCGGATCGGGGCAATGCCCTCGACCCCGCGCTGCTCGCCGCGCTGGAGCGGGCCTGGCGGCGGGTCGACGACGATGCCGGCATCCGCGCGGCGATCGTCACCGGCGCGGGGGAGCGGCATTTCTGCACCGGCGCCGACGTCGGCGGCCTGAAAGTGGGAATGGGCACGCTCAACAACCGCCCGCACGCCGAGGCCAACCGCTTTTCACCGCGCATGGCGCATGTGCGCAAGCCGGTGATCTGCGCCGTGAATGGCCTGTGCAACGGCGGCGGCCTGCATTTCGTGGCGGAAAGCGACATCGTCGTCGCCTCGGCCACGAGCGCCTTCATGGACAGCCATGTGTCGGTGGGTCAGGTCTCGGCGCTGGAAAGCCAGAGCCTCGCCCGAAAGGCCGGGCCGGGTGCGGCGCTGCTGCTGGGCCTTGCCGGCAAGGGCTATCGCATGCCGGCGGAGCGGGCTTACACCCTCGGCCTCGTCGATCTGCTGGAGCCGGACGCTGAGACCGCTCTTGCCCGCGCCCGCGAGATCGCCGCGATGGTCGCGACAAATTCTCCGCAGGCCGTTGCCCTCACGAAGCGGGCGATCTGGCTGACGACGGAAATGGCCGAGCCGGCCAGCAGCGAGTTCGGCTGGGAGCTGCTGAAGTCGCACTGGGCGCATCCGGATTTCGCCGAAGGGCCGGCCGCCTTCTCCGAAAGGCGCCCGCCGAACTGGAATCCCGATCCGAACGCACGCGGCTGACGGCCGGCCGCATGATCCGCGAGCGGCGCTCAGCGCGGCCCTTTGGGCAGCCCCAGCAGGCGTTCGCCGATGATGTTGCGCTGGATTTCCGAGGTGCCGCCGGCAATGGTTTCGGAAAATGCGTCCAGATATTCGTGGCCCAGCCCGTGCGAGCCGGTCACCTGGGGCGCGTCGACGCCATAGAGATCGATGGCCGCCGCCGTCGCGCGCTGCGCCAGTTCCGCGAAACTCAGCCTGACGATCGACCCCGACGCATCCGGAACCCCGTCTTCGCTGTCCAGCGCGACCCGATACGCAGTGGCGCGCACGGCCGCCGCTTCCGCTCGCAAGGTGGCGAGCCTTGCCCGCATCCAGGCGCTGCCGGGCGGGCAATCGGCCAGCATCGCGTCGATCCGCATTCCTAGCGCGATCAGCAGGCCGAGGCTGGCGGTGCCGCGCTCGAAGGCGAGGGTGGACATGGCCGTTGCCCAGCCGTTGTTCAGCCCGCCCACGACATTGGAGAGCGGAATGCGCACGCCGTCGTAGAAGATCTGGCAATATTTGTTCGCGCCCGCCATCGTGCGGATCGGATGCACGCTGATGCCGGGCGCATCCATCGGGCAGATCACCCAGCTCAGCGCCGAACCCGTGCGGGCATCGGGATCGGTGCGGATCAGAAGCTCCTGCCAATCCGCGATGTCGGCGTAGCTGGACCAGATTTTCTGCCCGTCGAGCACCAGCTCGTCGCCCTCCACCCGGCCGCGCATGCGCAAGCTGGCCAGATCGGAGCCCGTATCGGGTTCGGAAAAGCCCTGGCACCAGATCGCCTCGCCGCGCAGGATTTCGGGGAGGTGCCGCGCCTTCTGCTCCGGGCTGCCGCAGGCGATCAATGTGGGGCCCGCGTGATTGAGCGCGACGAACAAGGGGTTGAGCGGGCTTGGCGCATGGGCGCGGGCATATTCCTCGCTCCAGACGATCTGTTCGGTGATGGAAAGGCCGCGCCCGCCGGCTTCCTTCGGCCAGGAAAGCCCGGCCCAGCCACCCTCATGCTGGAGGCGCTGCCATTCGAGCGCGAAGGCGCGCGCGCCGGGGCCGTCGTGCGGGGCCGGGGATGCCGGCACATTCGCCGCCAGCCATTCGCGGGCTTCCATCCGGAACATGTGAAGCGCGCTCATGCGGCCCGGCTTCCCGCCGTATCGCCCCAGACCGCGGCGGCGGCGGCGCGTGCCTGCGCGCCCGCCCCGCCCAGTTCGCCCGCCAACGCCCTCAGGCGATAGGTCCAGAAATGCAGCGGGAATTCCAGCGTCAGGCCCATGGCGCCGCTGAACTGGTGCAGATCATAGGTGAAGCCTGCGATCCGGGATTGGGCGAAGCCGGCCGCGATCGCGGCATCGGCATCGCTGTCGGCCCATGCTGCGCGCAACGCCAGCCAGCGGGCCGATTCCGCCGTTTCGGCGGCCATCGCCAGCCGGTGCTGGATCGCCTGCAGCGAGCCGAGCGGCCGCCCGAAGGCAAAGCGGGATTTCACATGGTCCACCACGACAGCAAGCGCCGCCGCCATGCAGCCGGCCGCTTCGGCGGCGATCCCGATCCGCCAGCGCCGCCGCACGAGCTCCGCATCCTCGAAGCGCTCGATCCGCGCGCCTTCCAGCGTGCGCAGGTGGCCATAGGGATAGGCAAGCAGGCTCTCGACCGGCTCGACGGCCCCGTCCGCCGGGGTGACGAGATCGGCATGGCTGTCGTGAAGCACCACCAGCCTGCGCGCCATCGGCAGGAAACGCGCGGCATTGAGCGCCGAACCGGAAGCGAGCGCAAGGGGCCGGGGGTCGGCCGGCAGGCCGAGCGCGCCGGCGATCAGGGCCGTCGCGGCGATTTCCACCACCTGCGGCACCCGCGCCACCCGCTCGACCACGAGCGCCGCGTCGAGCGGGCCGAAACCGTCGACGCCGGCGATATCGCCGAAGCCCGATTCGGCCAGCGTCTCGGCCAGGGCCCCGGCATAGGCATAAGGCACGGGCTCCACCGGGCTGGCCTCGAAGGGCTGCAGGAGGCTGTCCAGCGCGGACAGGACGCTGGACTGGTCCTGTGTCGGTTCGAAGTTCATCGTTTCGGCTCCCCGGGCAGTTCCAGCCAGCGTCGGGCAATCAGGTTCAACTGGATTTCCGCCGCCCCCGATGCGATTCC
The DNA here is from genome assembly GCF_022014495.1 of Sandaracinobacteroides sayramensis. Lineage (GTDB taxonomy): Bacteria > Pseudomonadota > Alphaproteobacteria > Sphingomonadales > Sphingomonadaceae > Sandaracinobacteroides > Sandaracinobacteroides sayramense. The sequence goes on along the minus strand of NZ_JAKLSQ010000019.1, from coordinate 20,280 downwards.
CGCGGCGATCGCCCGCTGGTGATGCGCGACCTGCACCGGATCCGATCCCGTCAGCCCCTCGGGCATGCATTCGGTCAGGAAATCGTTCACGCCATTGTCGGCCTGCACGACCGCCCAGCGCGCGACGCTGGGAAAGGCGTCGGCCGGCAGATCCCGCGCCCTGGCGTCGACCACGCGATAGACGAGCAGGCGCGCCGCCTCGCAAAGCATCAGCGCCTGCGCCGCCCGCTCCCGCACGGTCGGATCGTCCCAGCGCCCCCGCGCCTTCAGCCGTTCGACGGCGCGATCCAGCATCCGCCTGGAAAATTCGTAGCGGGCGATGCCGGTGCGCTCGTTCTGCAACGCCGCGGTGATGATGTCCCAGGCCTGCCCTTCCGCGCCCAGCCGGTTGGCTTCCGGCACGAACACATCGTCCAGGAACAGCTCGTGAATGTCCCCCTCGCCGATCAGGGCCGGGATCTGCTTCACCTGGATTCCGGGCGAGGCCATGTCGACCAGCAGGATCAGGATCGACGCCTTGCCGGCGGAGCCTCCGGCCCGCGGCGCAACGCGCGCCAGCAGGAAGCAATGGTCGGCGCGGCCGGCATAGGATGTCCAGATCTTGGCGCCAGTCACCCGGTAGCCGCCTTCCACGGGCACGGCCTGCGTGCGCAGCGCCGCCAGGTCCGATCCCGCGCTCGGCTCCGAAAAGCCCTGGCACCAGATGGCCCGGCCTTCGCGGATCGGCGGCAGATAGCGGTCGATCTGCTCGGGCGTGCCGAACTTCATCAAGGTCGGGCCGATCCAGTTGACGTTCATATACTGGGCGCCGCGCGGCTCGCCGGCCGCCCACATCTCCTCGCCGAGAATGAACTGCTGCCACACCGGCGCATCCTGGCCGCCGAAAGCGCGCGGCCAGTTCGGCACGAGCAGGTCGCGTTCCGCCAGCATGGGGCAGAACTGCAGGGAAAAGTCGGTCTGGTAGCCGCTGCCCGGCCCGTGGGCGGAATGCGCTTCCCAATCCTCCGGCAGGGCTTCCTCCAGCAGGTCGCGGATTCGCTGCCGATGCGCCTGCTCCTGCGGCGACCATCCGAACTCCATCGGCTCAGTCCTCGTCTTCTGTGGCGGCAAGCGCCGCGCGGATTTCGTGCTTCAATATCTTGCCGGTCGCATTGCGCGGCAGCGCCGCCCACAGCACGACCCTTTCGGGGCGCTTGAAGGCCGCGATCCCCTGCTCCGCCAGGAACGCCGAAACGGAGGCGAGATCGGGGCGCGGATCGGCCTGGGAGACGATCACCGCGCAGGCGATCTCCCCGGACAGCCGGTCGGGAATGCCGACGACCGCCACTTCGTCGATTCCGGGATGTTCCAGCAGCACATCCTCGACTTCCTTGGGCGATATGTTCTCGCCCTTGCGGATGATGATGTCCTTGGCCCTGCCCGACACCAGCAGAAAGCGGCCATCGACCCAGCGGCCGAGATCGCCGGTGCGGTAGTAGCCGTCCGCATCGAAGACCGAAGCCTCGTCGGCGCGATGCACATAGCCCACCAGCATCTGGGGGCCGCGGGCGCAGATCTCGCCTTCGCCGCTGCGGCCCGCGTCATGGGGCGTCAGCCGCACCTGCGCGATTCCCGGCACGCCATCCGTTTCGGCGGCATGATCGAGATCGGCGCGGTCCAGCGTGCCGACGGTCGTCACCGGCACTTCGGTCGAGCCGTAGACGCGGGTGACGACGGCGTTTTCCAGATAGGAAGCCGCTTGGCGGATGAGTGCGGGCGGCACGGCGGCGCCGCCGCAGATGAAGAGCTTCAGCGCCGGAAGGCGGGTGCCCCGGGCAGCCGCGGCGGAGAGCAACTGCTCCAGGAAGGGCGTTGCCCCGGCCATATGGGTGCAGCGATGCCGTTCCATCAGCTCGATGGCGGCGTCGGCGTCCCAACGCTCCATCAGCACGGCGGTCGTCCGCAGCAGCAGCGGGAATTCGAACGCATAGATGGACCCGCCGATATGGCTGATGGGCGAGGGCACCAGGAAACAGTCGCCCGGCTCCGTCAGCCAATTCTCTCCCAGCTGGCGCACGAGCGCGTGGATGGAGTTGTGGCTGTGCATGACCCCCTTGGGGCTTCCGCTGGTGCCCGAGGTGTAGAGGATCAGGCGCACGGCATCCGGATCCAGCGCCGGCAGCGCGCCGTCGTGCGTTTCCGCCATCAGCGCTTCGTAGGCGCAATGGCTGCCCGGGGCGCCGCGAACCACCACGACTTCGGGCGGCCGCCGCAGCCTGCCGCACACGTCGGCCAGCATCTTCGAATAGTCCTGATTGCGGATGCGCTCGGGAATGAACAGCAATCGGCTGCCGACATCGGGCAGCATGTGCAGCAATTCCCGTTCGCGCAACGACGGCAGGATGGGATGGGCCACCATTCCGGCCAGGGTGGCGCCCAGATAGATGGTGGCGGCCTCCGCCCAGTTGGGCAGCATGAACGACACCACCGACCCGGGTTCCGTACGGGCGAGCAGAGCCCGCGCCAGGGACGCGGCCTCGCGAGAAAGCGTCTCGCAGTCGATCCGGCGTTCGCCATCCACCAGCGCGATCCGGTCGGGCGTTTCCGCAGCCGCGCGGGCGAGGGCGTCCGCAAGCGTTTCGCGAGACCAGCAGCCGTCCCGGTACGCCCGCTGCGCGCGTTCCTCGTCCCAGCGGACCGACCGGCCGGCGATCAGCCGCCGTCCCTGCTCCAACTCTGCCTCCATCCTGTGCGCGGCCCTTTTCCAGGCTCGCCGTCGAGGGCATTCGACTAGCGGCTTTGAGGGCCGGCGTCTTGATGGTGGACGACAGGATCGGTGCAGCACGCGACGGGCGCGCCCCCCCTGTGCCTGGCGCCTTGCCGGATGCCGCAAGCCCCGGCATGGTGCGCGGGAGGCCTGCCGGCGCCGGAGGGGCGGCCGGGAGGAAAGCGGAGCTACGAATGGAACGCAACATCTGCGCGGGCGGAGGGGCCGCTGCATCCGGCGACGGAACGAGCCTCGTCGGTTCGGAGGCGCTGCTCTTCTTCGAAGAGCTGGTCACGGACCTCGGCGGCGAAACCCCGCTGCTGCTGGCGGAGGCGCAGGTCGATCCATCCTCGTTGCGCAAGGCCGGCGCGCCGCTGCGATACGGCGATCTCGTGCGGCTGCTGGCGCTGGCGGCGGAGCGGCTGGGAGTCGCGGATTTCGGGCTTCGTCTCGCCCAGCGGCAGCGCGGGGGGAAGGTGATCGGCCCGATCGGCGTGGTGATGAAGAATTCCGAGACGATCGGGCAGGCGCTCGGCTATTGCGCGAAGCACATACACGCCTACAGCCTCGCCACCCGTGTCAGGTTCAAGCCGGACCGATCGAGGCATATCCTGTTCGTATCGCTGAATATCCTCCTGGAGGAGATGCTGGATTCGCGGCAGGTCGTCGAACATGCCCTGCTGCTGGCCAACCTCAATATCGTCGACATCTCCGGCGGCCGGGCGCGTTTGCGCGAGGTGCATTTCCGCCACATGCCGCAGATGCCGGTTCGCGAGTATCGGCGGCATTTCAGCTGCGAGGTGCTGTTCGACCAGGCGGAGGATGGCTTCGTTCTGACCGAATCCGACCTTCTCTGCCCGATCGCCGAGCCCGACGAACAGATACATGAAATGGCGGTGGATTATATCGACGCCCGCTTCCCGCCGGCGACTCCGCCCCTGCGCCTGCGGGTTCGAAGCCTGATCCTCAATCATCTGGACGGCGACTGCACCTATGAGCGCATAGCCAGCGAGATGTGCATGCATCCGCGCACGCTGCAGCGCCGTTTGCGGGCGGAAGGCGGTTCGTTCGAGAGCATCAAGGACGATGTGCGCCGCCAGGTGGCCCTGCGCTACCTGAGGCAGCGGGAGATCCCCCTGACTCGTGTCGCGCAGAAGCTGGGCTATGCGGAGGCGTCGGTCTTGTCGCGAAGCTGCCTGCGCTGGTTCGAGGCGTCGCCGCAGGAAATCCGCCGGGTGGGCATGGCACGGCCCGGCGGACCCGAGGATTGAAGCCCCCCGAGGATTGAAGCCCCAGCCTTCCTTCGCCCTGCGCCTGTCGCCTCAAGTCGCCGCTCAGTCTCCTGGGGTCAATACGCCCTGAGCTCCGCATGATAGGGGGGCTAGGCGTGCGGTTGGCGCGTCGACGAGCGGGGTGAGAGGGATGCGATATCAGCCGAGCCGCAGCCAGCGTGCTTTGATCGCCGAACTGGACGATGCGCTGGTGTCGATCCTGCCGCTTGCGCGGCTGCACGACTCTCCGCTGGAAAGCCCGTCCGCCTGGGAAGCGCTCGATGCGCTCGGCCTCTTCGGCCTGGCGGCGCCGGAAAGCGCCGGCGGTTCGGGGCTGGGGGCGCTGGAAGAGGCGTTGCTGGCCAACGCGCTTGGCCGCCGCCTGGCGGGCGCGGACGTGTTCGCGACACTGGCCGCGGTGCACGCGGAAAACGCCGGGCGGCACAAGCCTGGCGAGCGGACGACCCCCGCCTTTCATGGAAGCGCCGGCGTGCTGGCCGTCGGCTCGGGCGCGATCGGGCCGCTGCTGCTGCGCCAGAGGGAAGGCGGCGCGGCTTTGCATTCCGGGCCGTTCCAATTCCGGCCCGTGGACGGCAATCCATGGCTCGATCCGCTGCTGCATCTGGGCGATCTCGGGGCTACATCCGGCCAGTTCGACGGCTACGGCCTGCTGCGCCTGCGCCTGATCGATGCGGCCGCGCTGGCGGGCATCGCCGAGGCCACTCTCGGCGCGGCGACCGATTATGCTGGCCTGCGCGAGCAGTTCGGGCGCCCCATCGGCAGCTTTCAGGCGGTGAAGCACCACTGCGCGAACATGGCGGTCGCCGCGCGGGAGGCGGGTGATCTTGTCACCTTCGCGGCGCTGGCGATCGACCAAGGCCGGGCGGATGCCGCTTTCCTCGCGGAAAGCGCCTTCGCGGTGGCGGCGCGGGCGGCGATCGGCAATGCCGGCGCCAGCATCCAGATTCACGGCGCGATCGGCTTCAGCGACGAAGCGGATCCGCATCTGTTCCTGAAGCGGGCGCGATTGCTGGTGGCGATAGGCGGCGGCGTGGAAACCGCGCTGGAGCGGATCGCGGCCATGCCGGTCGCGCAGGCGGCCTGAAGGAGGCGGACGGGCATGAAAGTTGCGATCATCACCGGGGCGGGCAGCGGCATCGGCCTGGGAACCGCTCGCAAACTCGCCGGGGCGGGGATGTCGATCGTCGGAACCGGCCGCGACGCGGAAAAGCTTGCGGAGCTTCCCGGCGCCGTGGGCGATGCCGCCCGCGTGGCGACCGTGGCCGTGGACCTGATGGATGAGGACGCGCCGCGCCGGATCGTCGCGGCCGCGCTCGAGCGGTTCGGGCGGATCGATTTCCTGATCAACAATGCAGGCGTCGGGCGGCCGAAGCCGGTGCATGAAGCGGATGACGAGACGCTGGACCATGTTCTGGGATTGATGCTGCGCGCGCCGTTCCGGCTGATCCGGGAGGTGCTGCCGCATCTGCGCCGCGGAGCCGGCATCGTGAACGTCACTTCCACCTATGCGGTGATCGGCGGCTGGCGCGGAGGCGCCTATTCCGCAGCGAAAGCGGGAATGACGGGCCTCACCCAGCATCTCGCCTGCCAATATGGCCCTCAGGGCATTCGCTCCAACGCCGTTGCGCCCGGCGTGATTCCCACGCCGATGACCGAGGGGCGGTTCGAGGATGAGACCTTCCGCCGGATGAACAACGATGTCACGCCCTATCCCCGGCTTGGGGAAGTGGAGGATATCGCCAGCACGATCGCCTTTCTCTGCTCGCCCGGCGCCGAATTCATCAACGGGCAGACCATCGCGGTGGACGGCGGCTGGAGCTCGACCAAATATCTCTCGGAATATGCCCTGACATCGGCCTGGACGCCCGAACGCCCCTGAACCCGTCCCGCCGTCGAACGATGGGACGAAACGCGAATGCGTCCGTCCTCCGGGCCGGACGGCGCCGATGGTTCCCGCACCCGCTGTCTGAAGCCCGCATCGGAGACATTGCATGGAATCTGCCCGGTGGCCCCGGCACAGCCAAGACAGTTTTTGCGCTCGGGGCCGGCCCGTTCGGCCGCAGCTTGCCGGGCCGTCGAACGCACGCCGAGGCCATTCGGCGCCCGAAGCGGCGCATGCGCGTTTCGCACTGTTTTTGGCGCGATTGGCATGCCGCGAATGTTGCGCGACGGCGCCGCGGGGAAGGAAGAAGTCTTTCAACAACGACCAGTCGATGTCGTGGCCGGCCATCCTCGCGTCTTGCGCGCACTGCGGCCGACCACCCGTCACATGGCGATAATCATGGGGAGGATGATCATGACTTTTCGCATTCTGTCACGCGCCATGGCGGCGCTGCTGGCCAGTTCCGCCATGCCGGCCTGGGCCCAGCAAGGCACCGCGCCCGAGGCCGCGAGCGACGGTGGCCAGCTGGAGGAAATCCTCGTCACCGCCCGGCGGCGCACCGAGACCCTGCAGGACGTGCCCGTCGCCGTGACGGCGTTGAGCGCGAGCACATTGCAGACGCGCGGGGTCCGCACCGAGGCGGATCTGCAACTGGCGATCCCGGGCCTCATCATCCGCTCGGGCAACAACAACAACCAGCTCAATTTCGTGATGCGCGGGGAATCGGTGGATGCCTATTCGGGCTCGCCGCCCGGGGTCCAGCCCTATGTCAACGAAGTGCCCTATCCCGTCTCCGCTTCGACGCCGCTCTATGATCTGCAAAGCGTGCAGGCGGTCAAGGGCCCTCAGGGCACCTTGTTCGGCCGCAACTCGACGGGCGGGGCGGTGCTGTTCCAGACGCAGGAGCCGGGCGAGGATTTCGGCGGCTATGCTTCCATCCAATATGGCAATTACGACCGGCTGATCACGGACGGCGCCGTCGACCTGCCGATCAGCGAGGACCAAGTGCTGCTGCGCCTCGCCGGCACGGCGACCTCGGGCGGCGCTTTCGTGCGCAACCTCTACGACGGCCGAATGCTCGGCGACAAGCAGGAGCGTTCAGGGCGCGTCACGCTCGCGGTGAAGCCCACCGACAGCATCTCCAACATATTGATGGTGCAGGCCGGCATGACGACCGGCACCAATGCCCCCAACACCGCATTCTATGCGATTCCGTGCGGCGACCCTTCGGGCTTCAACTCCTGCACCTACTCGCCCGACAATCAGCCCTTCTTCTCGGATCTGCTGGCGGGCAGGATCTTCGCGAACTATCCCACCGGCTTCGTCTATCCTGGCGGATTTGAAACGCTGCCCGAGTTCCAGCGCTCGCAGGGCAAGCATGTCGTCAATCAAAATGCCGATTTCGGCCTGAGGGCGCGCAGCGACATGGTCGTCAATAGGACGACTGTGGATCTGACCGACAATATCTCGCTCAAGAATATCTTCGGCTACTCCTATTCGAAGACCAGGATTCACTACGACACCGACTATTCTCCCTATCCGTTCATCCAGCAATATGCGCCTGACGCCGTGCTCACGGGGGAAGATCTGCCGATCGAGACGGTTGCAACCAAGACCTTCTCGAACGAACTGCAGCTGCAGGGCAAGAGCGCCGACGACCGGCTGACCTGGCTTGTGGGCCTGTTCTACATCGATTCGACGGAAGACTATTTCTCCCCGCTCTGGCTCAGCGCGATCAATGCCTCGGTGGCCTATGACGCGCGCACCGGCAACAAGTCGACGGCGGTGTTCGCGCAGGCGACCTACAAGCTGACCGACGAGCTGAACTTCACCCTCGGCGGCCGCTACACCTGGGAAAAGGTCACGCTCGTCCAGGGCGACCGATCGGTCTTCGGCGCCGGCCAGCCGCAGCGCGTCAGGCAAAGCGATCCGAGCTGGACCGCGACGCTCGACTACCGGATCAGTTCCGATCTCATGATCTACGCCTCCACGCGCGGAAGCTGGCGCCGCGGCGGCTTCAATCCGTTCAACCCGCCGACGCCCGAGCCGCTGACGGCCGCCGAGGATCCGGGCGGCAACTTCTTCCTTCCCGAGCGCGTGCGGGACGTGGAGATCGGCGCGAAATATGATGGAAGCGCAGGCGGCGTGCCGTTGCGCGTGAACCTCGCACTTTACAATGCATGGGTCACGAACATCCAGAAGACCGCCTATGTGGTGATCGCCGGCACCGCCTCTTCGGCGACCATCAATGTGCCGGAATCGCGCATTCGCGGGTTCGAGCTGGACGCCACGCTGCGGCCGGCGTCCTGGCTCACGCTGGGCGGGTCGGCGACCTACACCGACGCGAAGTTCACGAAGAATGAATCCCGCCTCTTCGGCGAGCCCGTATTCTATGGCCCGTTCGGCGATGTGCCGAAATTCTCGGGCAATATGTTCGCCGACGCAAGCATGCCGCTGCCGGGGGATCTGGGGTCGCTCAACTATCACGTCGACATCTACCACCAGTCCTCCTTCTATTTTTCGAACCTGGGGGGCACGATCCAGCCTGGAACGCAGCTTCCGGCCTACACGCTCATCAACATGCGGCTGGGTTGGGCGGACATGTTCGACAGCGGCGTGAGCGCCAGCCTGTTCGTGAAGAACCTCACGAACAAGCTCTACTATACGGGCGGCTCGGCCGGCGCCCAGAACTTCTCGGTGGAATCGGCCGGCTTCGGCCCGCCGCGCACCTACGGCCTGCAGCTCCGCGTCGATTTCTAGCGCCGTCCATCCCCGAAACCCCTTCCCGAAAGGCTCAGGCAGCAACCATGGCCGAAGTAGCAAAGATAGTGCTCATGCGGGCGAAACCGGGCGGCGGCCCGGCACTGGAGGCGGCGCTGCGCGCCCTCATCCTCGAAAGCGGCAAGGAAGAAGGAAGCGTCTGTTGCGAACTGCACAGCGGCTCCGCGGACAGCGAGCAGTTCATGGTTTATGAGCGCTGGAGCGGCGATGCCGCTTTCGACGCGCACATGGCCCAGCCGCATGTGGCCGTCTTCCTGGCGGCGACCGGCGAGCTTCTCGCCGGCCAGCCCGAAGTGCTGGCGTTCGACCATCTTCCCTGACGCCCCCGCACCTGGAGCCGAGCCGGCCTTTCTTGAGAGGAGATCCGCCTTGTTCGCAACACCGATGCCCGCAGGGCATCCCGCCAGCCGAAGCATGGCCATGACGTCATGGCGTGCGGTTTGCGCCCTTCTGGCGCTGGCGCTGCTGGCGGGCTGCGGCGCAGGCTCGGCGCCGTCCGCGGAATGGCCGGTGCATGGCGGCACCGACCTGGAGCAGCGCTTCGCGAAGATCGAAGAGATCAATGCGGGCAATGTCGACAAGCTCGGGCTGGCCTGGTCGTTCGAGCTCGGTTCCAATCGCGGGCAGGAAGCGACACCCATCGTCGTCGATGGCGTCATGTATGTGTCGGCGGCCTGGTCGCACGTCTACGCCCTCGATGCGGCGACCGGCCGGGAATTGTGGCACTATGATCCGGAAATCGCCGGCCGCAAGGGCTTCGACGCCTGCTGCGACGTCATCACCCGCGGCGTCGCGGTGTCCGACGGGCGCGTTTTCCTCGGCGCGCTCGATGGCCGGCTGATCGCGCTGGACGCGAAGACGGGCAAGCCGCTCTGGTCGACGCAGACGACCGATCCCGAAAAGCCCTATACCATCACCGGCGCCCCCCGCGTGGTGGGGGACAAGGTGATCATCGGCAACGCGGGCGCGGAATATGGCGTGCGCGGCTATGTCGGCGCCTATTCCGTGAAAACCGGCAAGCAGGTCTGGCGTTTCTACACCGTTCCGGGGGATCCGGCGGCCGGGCCCGATGGCGCGGCGTCCGACGACATTCTGAAAACCGCGGCATTGCCAACCTGGGCGGGCCGCTGGCACGAATATGGCGGCGGCGGCACGGTGTGGGATGCGATCGTCTATGATCCCGAGCTGAAGCAGCTCTATATCGGCGTCGGCAACGGCAGCCCCTGGAACCACAATGTGCGGTCCGACGGCAAGGGGGACAATCTGTTCCTGTCGTCGATCATCGCCCTCGACCCGGACACCGGCGCCTATAAATGGCACTATCAGCAGACCCCGGGCGAAAGCTGGGATTTCACCGCCACCCAGCCCATCATCCTCGCCACGCTCGACATCGGCGGGCAGGAACGCAAGGTGCTGATGCAGGCCCCGAAGAACGGCTTCTTCTATGTGCTGGACCGCACCGACGGGAAGCTGATCTCCGCCAACAATTTCGTGCCCATGAACTGGGCGAGCGGCGTCGACATGAAGACGGGGCGGCCGCTGGAGAATCCCGACGCCCGCTATACGGACAAGCCGTTCCTGATGTATCCGAACGCGCTGGGCGCGCACAGCTGGCACCCGATGGCGTTCAGCCCGAAGACGGGGCTCGTCTATCTGCCCGTCTACCATTCGCTGTTCCTCTACGGGCAGGATCCGAACTTCCGCTTCGTGCCCGGGCTTTGGAACAATGCGATCGACAACCGCAACCTGCAGGCGCCGGACGATCCCGAAGTGGCGCGCAAGGGCGCTGCCGGCTTCGAGGGCCGGCTCGTCGCCTGGGATCCCGTGGCGCAGCGCGAGGTCTGGTCCGTCGCGCACCCGACGCTGCAGAATGGCGGCGTGCTGGCCACCGCGGGCAATCTGGTCTTTCAGGGAACCGGCCTCGGGCGTTTCGAGGCGCGGGATGCGACGGACGGCAAGCTGCTGTGGAGCTATGCCGCCCAGGACGGGATCATCGCCGGGCCGGTCAGCTACCAGGCCGGCGGAACCCAGTATGTCGCGGTTCTGTCGGGCTATGGCGGCGGCTTCGGCCTGGGCGAAGGGGCGGACAAGCCCAGGGCGCGCCCGAACGGCCGGGTTCTCGTCTTCAAGCTGGGAGGCACGGCCAGGCTGGCGGCCTATGAACCCGGGGAGGCGCCGCCGCTGGTCGCTTCCGCCGAGAGCTTCACCACGGAGCAGATCGATTCCGGCCGGCTGCTCTACACGCAGCAATGCTACCGCTGCCACGGCGCCGGCGCGGCATCGGCCGGCGTGCTGCCCGATCTGCGCCGATCCGGGACGCTGGAAAACAAGGATGCCTGGCGGGCGGTCCTCGTCGACGGCGTGCTGGAAGACCGCGGGATGATCAGCTTCAAGACCTGGCTGAGCGAAAAGGAGATCGAGGACATCCGCGCCTATGTCTCCCATCGCGCGAAGATCGCGAAGCAGCAGGCGGCGGAGCCGCCGGCGCGATCCAAGCCATAGCCGGCCGGCTGGCGACGGAAACCGGGAAGGAGGGCGCTTCGAAGATGGCGAACGGGACGGAAATCGATCTGGAGGCGCTCGAGCGCAGATATGCCCAGGAGCGGGACAAGCGCGTTCGCGCGGATGGCATGGCGCAATATGAACCGCTGTCCGCCCGCTTCGCCGCAATGGCGCGCGATCCCCACGCCGATCCGGCCTTCGAGCGCCCGGCGGTGGAGGCCGAGTGCGAAGTGCTCATCATCGGCGGCGGTTTCGCGGGCCTTCTCGCGGCGGCGCGGCTGCGCGAGCAGGGCATCGACGACATCCGGCTGATCGAGAAGGGCGCCGATTTCGGCGGCACCTGGTACTGGAACCGCTATCCCGGCGCCGCCTGCGATGTGGAATCCACCATCTACCTGCCGATGCTCGAAGAACTTGGCCATGTGCCCAGCGAGCGCTACCCGCGTGCGTCGGAAATCCAGGCCTATTGCCGCAAGCTGGCCGAGCGCTACGGCCTTTACGACATTGCCCTGCTGCAGACGGAGGCGCGCCGGCTCCGCTGGGACGAGGCGCGCGCCCGCTGGCTGGTTCTCACCAGCCGCGAAGACTGCCTCGCCGCGCGCTTCGTCATCTCCTGCACCGGCCTTCTCAGCAACCCCAAGCTGCCCCGCATCCCGGGAATTGAAAGCTACGCGGGCCATGCTTTCCACACCAGCCGCTGGGACTATGCCTATACCGGCGGCAACGAAGCCGGCGGGCTCGACGGGCTGGCCGACAAAAGGGTCGGCATCATCGGCACCGGCTCGACTGGGGTGCAGGTGATTCCGCACCTCGCCGCTTCCGCCGGGCATCTCCATGTGTTCCAGCGCACGCCCGCTTCCGTCGAAGTGCGCAACAACGGCCCGCTCGCCCCGGATGCGCTGAGCGGGCTGAAGCCCGGATGGCAGCGCGAGCGGCGCGACAATTTCACCACGATCGTCGGCGGCGGCTACGCGCCCGTCGATCTGGTGCAGGACGGCTGGACCGACATCATCCGCAACGTGGCACCACGCCTGGAAGACGGCACGCCCGTGGCCGACGCGGAGGCGATCCGCCGGGCCGAGATGCGGAAGGCCGAGCGCGTGCGAGAACGGGTGGACGCGGTGGTGAAGGACAAGGCGACCGCCGAGGCGCTGAAGCCCTATTATCATTATTTCTGCAAGCGCCCATGCTTCCACGACGAGTATCTCGACAGCTTCAATCGCCGCAACGTGACTCTCGTCGACACCGACGGCCGCGGTGTGGAGCGGATCACGCCGGCCGGCGTCGTCGCGGGCGGAATCGAATATCCGCTCGATTGCCTGGTGTTCGCGACGGGCTTCGATTTTCTGACCGACTATTGCGAGGAGGCCGGGCTGGAAGTGATCGGCGCGGACGGGCGAACGCTGGCCCGGCATTGGGCGGACGGGCGCCGGACGCTGCACGGCATGCAGACGCGCGGCTTCCCGAACTTCTTCATGATGGCGATCGCCCAGGCGGGCGCGGCCGTGAACTATGTGCACGTCGCCGACGAGCAGACCCTGACCATCGCCCATGTCATCGCGCAATCCCGCCGGAAAGGGGCGGAGACCATCCAGCCCACGCAAGAGGCCGAGGATGCCTGGGTGGAAGAGATCGTCGCAGGTTCGCAGGCGCGCCGGGCCTTTCTGGCCGCCTGCACGCCCGGCTACTACAGCTATGAGGGCCAGCGCGAGGCCGGCACGAGCCTGAACGACTTCTACCCGGCGGGCCCCATGCCCTATATCGAACGGCTGGCCCGCTGGCGCGCGGACGGGCTGCCCGGGCTCGATCTGGCATTTCCCTCGCCCGGTGCCGGTTGAACGCAGCGCTGCCGCCCGAACAAGCCCCGTCACGCGCGATGGGGATGCGAATGCGGCACGGGGGGTGCCATCGGAATTTCCAATTGACGTGGAGATTGACAGAAGCCGTCCGGCGTTGCTCAATATATTTTGGCCACGGGATTTGCCGTCTTGGGAGACGCGGGGAATTACGGTGTTCAAGCCATCGAAGTTGCGCACATATCTGATGCTGGCACAGGACGCGGGCCTGTGTGCGGATACCATATTGGAAGGAAGCGGCGCCAGTTGGGCCGATATCGAGTCGCTGCGCCCCTTCGACCTGCCGGAGATCGCCAGGCTCTTCGAATATCTTGCGGACCGCACGCCGCAGGATTTCGCTATCCGCAGCGGCTACTCGTCCAAGGTCCGGAACTACGGCATCGTCGGCTTCGCCACCATGGGGATGCCGACGCTGCGGGACGCGCTCCTGCACTGGAGCCGCTACTGCCTCATCGCCGGGGATCCGCTGATCACCCGGATCGTCGAGAATGGGGACGAGTGGCAGATGATCTTCGAAACGCGGCTGCCGATGCCGCTGCGGGCGCGGCGCTATTGCATCGAGGCGGCGGTCGCGGCGGTCGAGCCCGTCATCGAGGATCTGACGAACGAGCCGGCGAACAGCCTGCGAATCGATTTCGCATTCCCCCGCCCCGCCGCGACCGAGGCCTACACCCTGTTCCGCGCGCCCGACATCCGCTTCTCGGCAAGTTCCACCACCTACACCGGCAAAAGGGGCGATCTCGACCGGGCCATCCCCGCCGGCGACCAGGCGATCCAGAGCCTGTTCCACAAGCAGTGCGATCTCTATCTCAGCGAGCTCACCCATTCCCGCTCGCTGGCCGAACGCCTGGAGGATCTGCTGCGCGAAGCCGCCGGGAATCTTCCTTCGCTGGGCGAGATGGCCGCCGCATTCGGCATGAGCAAGCGGTCCTTGCAGAGAGAGCTCGCGGGCGAGGGCCTGACCTATCAGCAGCTCGTCCGGCGGTTCCGCCAGTATCATGCGTTCAAGCTGCTGGAGGAGAATAGTGCCAATCTGAAGACGATCGCCTTCACATTGGGCTTCGAGGATGTGGGGAGCTTCCGCCGGGCCTTCCATGAGTGGACAGGGCAATCGATCGGCGAGTGGCAGGCGAGCCTGTCGGCAGACAGGCCGGTCAGGAATCCAAATCGATATGGCCGGCCGCTGCTCGACACGGGCAGCTACACCCAGGCCTGAGAGCCCGACCTGCGCCGCGCGTTCCAACATCCGGACCGGGCAGACCGCTGGTGCCGCTTAGGTGACTCGAACACCTGACCCCATCATTACGAATGATGTGCTCTACCGGCTGAGCTAAAGCGGCGTACCAGCAGGCGCGCGCCTCTAGCAGCATGGGGGCTTCCCTTCAAGCCCGTTGCGCGCCATTTGGCCGGCATGGCATTTGAACCCACCCATCTCGGCCGGAGCAGCGGGCTGCCCGCCTCGCCCGACGAAGCCGTGCTCGACTATCCGCCGAACCCGCATCCGGGCGCGCTCTATCTCGTGCGCTTCGTCGCACCGGAATTCACCTCGCTCTGCCCGGTCACCGGCCAGCCGGACTTCGCGCATCTGGTGATCGACTATGCGCCCAGCGAGCGCATCGTCGAATCGAAGGCGCTGAAGCTGTTCCTCGGCGCCTTCCGCAACCATGCCGCCTTCCACGAGGCCTGCACCGTGGGCATCGGCAGGCGGCTGTTCGACGAGATGCAGCCGCATTGGCTCCGCATCGGCGGCTACTGGTATCCGCGCGGCGGCATGCCGATCGACGTCTTCTGGCAGTCCGGCCCTCCGCCCGAAGGGCTGTGGCTGCCGGACCAGGGCGTGCCGCCCTATCGCGGCCGTGGCTGAGGCCACCGCGATTTTCACAGGCCCCCGAAGGCGCCGCTTGCCGCTACCGTCCAGCCCGAATAAGGCCCCGTGAAGGGCCGCATGGCGGAGAGGGAAATGGCAGGACCGCTTCAGGGCGTGAAGATCGTGGAGATGGCGGGCATCGGGCCGGGGCCGTTCGCCGGCATGATGCTGGCCGACCATGGCGCGGAGGTGATCCGCGTCGAGCGGCCGGGGCCGCAGCCGCCCGAGCCGGTGCTGGGGCGCAGCCGCAGGTCGATCGTCGTCGATCTGAAATCGCCGGATGGGGTCGCCATCGTGCGCGATCTGGCGAAAAGCGCCGACGGCTTCCTGGAGGGTCTTCGGCCCGGCGTGATGGAGCGCCTCGGCCTCGGCCCCGAGGTGCTGCTGGCCGACAATCCGAAGCTCGTCTATGGCCGGATGACCGGCTGGGGCCAGAGCGGCCCCTACGCCGCCGCCGCCGGGCACGACATCAACTATATCGCGCTGGCCGGCGCGCTGCACGCCTATGGCCGCGCCGGGGAGAAGCCGACGCCACCGATCAACATGGTCGGCGATTTCGGCGGCGGCGGCATGATGCTGGCCTTCGGCATGGTCTCGGCGATCCTCTCCGCCCGCGAAACCGGCAAGGGGCAGGTGATCGACTGCGCGATGACGGAAGGTGCCGCCCTGCTAATGGGGATGATCTGGGGCTGGAGCGGCCTCGGCATGTGGCGGGACGAGCGCGGCGTGAACCTGCTCGACGGCGGCGCGCATTTCTACGACACATACGAATGCGCCGATGGCCGCTTCATCTCCATCGGCTCGATCGAGCCGCAATTCTACGCCGAGCTGCGCCGCCTGACCGGCCTCGATTCCGACCCGGACTTCGACGCGCAACTGGACCCGAGCCGCTGGGCCCCACTGAAGGCGAAGCTGGAAGCGCTGTTCAAGACCCACCCGCGCGACCATTGGTGCCGGCTGATGGAAATGACGGACGTCTGCTTCGCGCCGGTGCTGTCGATGGCCGAGGCGCCCGGCCATCCGCACAATCTCGCGCGCGGCAGCTTCGCCGAGGTGGGCGGCATGGTGCAGCCGATGCCGGCGCCGCGCTATTCCGAAACGCCCGCCGCCCCGCCGCGCCCTGCGCCCGAGGCCGGCGCGGACGGCGCGGAGATATTGGCCGGGCTTGGCTATGACGCCGCCCGAATCCAATCGCTGAAGGCTGCGGGCGCGCTCGGCTGATCCGCCGCCGGTTCCGGATTCCGGCCGCCCTCTGCCTTTGCCGCTTGACTTGCGCGCGGCCGGGCGCGACCGGACTGGCGCGATGACGCGCCCGCAGCCCCTCCCACCCCATGCCTCTGACCCCGCCCGCAGCCGCGGCCGCCACTTCCCCGAGCCGGAAAGCCCGCTGCGCACCGCGTTTGCCCGCGACCGGGACCGGCTGATCCACTCCACCGCCTTCCGCCGCCTGCGCTACAAGACGCAGGTGTTCGTCGCCCCCGAGCAGGACCATTTCCGCGTGCGGCTGACGCACAGCCTGGAAGTGGCGCAGATCGCCCGCACCATCGCCCGCGCGCTGGCGCTGGACGAGGATCTGGCGGAAGTGGTGGCGCTGGCGCACGATCTCGGCCACCCGCCCTTCGGCCATTCCGGCGAGGACGCGCTGCAGCGCGCCATGGCCCCCTTCGGCGGCTTCGAGCACAATGGCCACGCCATCCGCATCGTCACCCTGCTGGAAAGCCGCACGCCGGCCTATGACGGGCTGAACCTGAGCTGGGAGGTGCTGGAGGGGCTGGCCAAGCACAACGGCCCGGTGGAAACGCCCGGCTGGGCGCTGGCGGCGCAGGAGGCGATATGGCCGCTGGAGCTTCGAAGCTGGCCGGGGCCGGAGGCGCAGGTGGCGGCGCTGGCGGACGACATCGCCTACAACGCCCATGATCTCGACGACGGGCTGCGCTCGGGCCTGCTCGATCTCGACGAGGCGCGGGCCGCCGTGCCGCTGATCGAAAGCCTCTGGCAGGAGGTGGCCCGCCGCTGGCCACAGGAAAAGCGCGCCTCGCGGCTGGTGCCGCAGCTGACGCGCGACCTGATCGGGGTGATGGTGGAAAGCCTGCTCGCCGAAACCCGCGCGCGTCTGGCGGAAGCCGCGCCACGGTCGGTGGAGGATGTGCGCGCCGCCGGCCGGGCGCTCGTCGCCTTCTCGCCCGCCACCCTGCAGGCGATCCAGCCGCTCAGGGCCTATCTGATGCGGGCGATGTACACCCACCCCTCGGTCAAGCGAATCCGCCTGCCGGCCGAGCAGGTGGTGGAGGAATTGTTCGCGGCGCTGCACGAAGGGCCACGGGAACTGCCGCCGCGCTGGCGCGAGCGGCTTTCGGAAGAGGGAAGGGACGAACCATGGCGAGCGCGGATCGTGGGGGACTATGTGGCGGGCATGACCGACCGTTTCGCGATCCGCGAGCACAGGCGCCTGACCGGCGCAAGCCCCATTCCCCACGAGAACAGGCCGGACGAAAGCTACTTCTAGCGCTGGCGCTGGCGCTCGCAGTCCCGGTGTCGGCGCAATCCGCGCCGGATGCCCGCGCGCCGGATGCCCGCGCGCCGGACTCCCGCACCCCGGACTCCCGCACACTGGCGCTCGCCGCCGGCTGGAAGGCGAGCTTCCTCTGCTCCGGCCTGTTCCTCGCCGGGCTGGACGAGAAGACCGTCGCCGCGACCGACCTGCAAGGCGGCTATCCCGAGCTTCAGCCGCATCTGCAGGGCCTCGCCGCCCGCATCGACCGAACGGCGAAGCGGGTGGAGGTGGAGGCCGGCGCCGGCCAGCCGCCGCGCGTCGCCGAATATGTGGAAGGGCGCGGCTGCGTGCAGCTTCCGATCGGCGCGAAGGCCGGCGCCGTCGCCCTGCCGCCGCAGCTGATCGGCGGGCCGGACCGGCGGCGCATGGACGAGCGGCCCTGGCCGCTCGGCGACCGGCAGGCGACGGCCACGATCCCGGCCAAGGCCAGGAAGGCGCTCGACGCGGCGGTGGCGGCCGCGATCGCCGGCGAAAGCTACGGCAAGGGCAGCCGCACCTCGGCGGTGCTGGTGGTGCAGGACGGGAAGATCGTCGCCGAACGCTACGCGCTGGGGATCGGCCGGCATGCGCCGCAGCGCACCTGGTCGGTGGCGAAGTCGCTGACCTCGGCGCTGGTCGGCCGCGCGGCGGCGCTCGGCGTCATGGACCCGATGCAGCCCGCCTGGGTGCCGGAATGGGATTTCGCCGGGGATCCGCGCGGCGGCATCAGCCTCGACCAGCTTCTGAGGATGCAGTCCGGCCTCTGGACGAACGGGCCGGGCAGCCGCACCGACGCGCTCTATTTCGGCGGCTCGACGGTCGCGGAAACGGCGGCGACCGCTCCGGTGGAAGCGCCGGCCGGAACCCGCTTCAACTATGCCAACAACGACACGCTGCTGGCCTCGCGCGCGCTCCGCTCCAATCTGGGCGAGGCGGCGGAAAGCTTCCCCTACACGCATCTGCTCTGGCCGCTGGGGATGACGCGCACCACGCTCGAAAGCGACTGGCGCGGCGCGCCGATCCTGTCGTCGCAGGTCTGGATGACCGCGCGGGACATGGCGCGGCTGGCGCTGCTGCATCTGAACGACGGCGTCTGGCAGGGCGAGCGGCTGCTGCCCGAAGGCTGGGTGCGCGACGCGACCACGGCCGTCGGCCCGCAGCCTGAGGACGGCCGCGGCCAGCGCTATGGCCGGGCGATCTGGCTGCTGGGCGCGGCGCAGGGCCTGCCGGAGGGGAGCTACGCCTTCATCGGCAATCGCGGGCAATATGCGGTGGTGGTGCCTTCGGGCAGGCTGGTGGTGGTGCGGCGCGGCTTCGATCCGGCCGGCGCGCGCTTCGACTTCGCCGCCTTCACCCGCGACGTGGCGGCGGCGCTGCGCTGAGCCACCAGCGGCCGGCGGCGGCGCGAACCCGAAGGCCGCCGAGCGTCCCGCCCGCGCCTGCCTCCAGCCTTTGCAGCAGGCGGGTAAGCGCCGGCCCGTCCGGCGCCGGCGCTTCCAGCGCCCGGAAGGCGCGGGCCAGCAGCCGGCGCCGGAGGTAAGGCGGCAGCGCTTCGGGATCGAGCCAGAGCCGGCCGCCGGCCTCGCCGGAGCGGCCTTCCCAAAGCCGCTCGTCGATCCACAACATGGCCGCTTCCGCATCGGCGAGATGCGCGGCGGAGGCCGCCAGCCGCTCCGCCTCAAGCCAGGGGGTTTGCGCCAGCAGGGCGCGCGCATGCGTCCGGTCGTAACGCGGATCACGGTTGGAGGGGTCGTCCGCCGGGCGCCAGCCCGCCGCCTCGACGATGGCGCGCAAGTCGCCCCGCCCATGCCCCAGCAGCGGCCGCAGCAGCAGCAGCCCGTCGAAGGCCGAAACCGGCCGGATCGCCGCCAGCCCGGAAAGCCCGCTGCCGCGCGCCAGCCGCATCAGCAGCGTCTCGGCCTGGTCGTCCAGATGGTGCGCCGTCAGCAGATGCCCGATGCCCTTCGCGCGGCAGACGCCCGCCATGGCGGAATAGCGCGCCAGCCGCGCCGCCTCCTGCCCGTTCGGCGGCGGGGCCAGCGTCAGGCGCGTTGCCTCCAGCCCTTGCGCCGCCGCGACGCTTTCCACCATCGCGCATTCCCCGGCGGCCTCGGCGCGCAGCCCATGGTCCACCGTCAGCACCTGCGCGCGCGCGCCGAACGCCCGCGCCGCCAGCCACAGCAGGGCCAGCGAATCCGCTCCCCCCGAAACGGCGAGGGCGAGAGGCGTCGCGGGCGTGAAATCCGGCCCGGCGAGGCGCCTTACCTCGCCCGCCAGCCAGTCCGGCGTCAGCCTTTCAGCCGGCACATTTCGCCTGCGCCCGGGCGGCGGTCGCGTCGGCGGCGAACTGGCCGGTCAGCCGGTCGGGATAGGCGGTCCGCAACTGGTCCAGCGCCTGGCAGGCGGCGGTCGGCTGCTTCAGCTCGATCAGCGACTTGCCCAGCCACAACAGGCTGTTGTGCGCGCGTTCGCCGCGCGGGAACTGCTGATAGCCGGCGAGGAAGGCCTTGGCGGCGTCCGCCGTCTTGCCCTGCGCCAGCAGCGATCGCCCGGCCCAGAATTGCGCGTTGGAGGCGCGGGCGTGCTTGGGGTTGGCGGCGACGAATTCGGAAAGCGCCTTGTGCGCCCCGGCGTAATTGCCGGCGGTGTAAAGCGCATAGCCCTCGCGATAGCGCGCCTCGGCCGCATCGGCGGCGGAAACCGGCGGCGTTGCGGCTGGGGGGGCGGCTGGCGGGGCGGCGGGCGTTGCGGGCGCCGGCAGCGGCTCGGGCGGGGGCGGCTGCGCTGCCGGACGGGGCGCCTCCACCACGGGCACCGCGGC
>NZ_JAKLSQ010000018.1 GCF_022014495.1 Sandaracinobacteroides sayramensis | reverse complement strand
TCACTCGTCTCCATCTGACGAGCTAACTTACCAATGGCATGATTTCTGGGGAGCAGGTCAGGGGGTAGATAGTGTCAGGGAAACGACCGCCGCGAGCCGGGAACAGTCCCACTATAGCCCGAATCATACCATCACCCCCCACGAAAAATGTGGGAAAGCTTGTGGTATCAGCCTCCAATATCTTCTAAATTATCGTGCAAATTCAACACAATATACCACTTGACTGGTGACCCTGTTTGTTGACGTTTCGAACTTTTTCAAGGTTCCAAGTGTCGAATCTAGAAAAATAGTCGAACGCTACCGAGCCGCGTTTTTGAACGCAGCCTAATTTCAACCGGCATGCCTCCAGCTTGGCCCAGGTTAATTTCGTAGCACCAGGTACAAAGGGTTCATCACTCGCATACGAGCGTGTAGCGCCTTTGGACCCAAGTTCAATTTCACCTGTTTCGTGCTTTGGTATGCAATCATGCCGATCGACCGTGATGCCGGCAACACGCCCAGCGACTGGCGGGCTGGCGACGATCAAAATCGACCTAAGCCGAGATAAGTCTATCCGAGCGTGACATGCAAGGCAGCCAGGCACAACATTGCCGCTTCAGGTCGATTTTGTTGCATTTTGCAGTGTGAGCTGATCAGCATCTTCGATACAACCCGCTCACACAGGTTCATCGGCAAAGACTTCGCTATCCCTGCTGCCTTCCAGCACAATGATTCACATCTCAACCCGCTTGGGAATCCCCAACGAGTCAGACAAACGTCATTCCACTCTAGGTGCCAATTTTGTTACTCTTGCTCGTCAGCTATCAGGAGGTGAAGCAGGGACGGGTTGACGAACAGGCGTTCGCGCCCGGCCTTCCGCTCTTCCAGAAGGCCGATCGATGCCAATGCCTTGAGATTGGCCGAGGCGGTCTGGCGTTTGGCGAGGCCAGCCTCGACGACATTCCCGATACGGCAATAGGGCTGGGAAAATATGAGTTCCGCTAACTCACGGTTGTAAATGCGAGGCGCCTTGGTCCGCATAGTCTGGGCGGTTTCGTCGAGGAGGACGCGGATTGCCCGGATTTTGGCGCTGGTCCAGGTGGCCGTTTCGGCTACGGCATCGATCATGAACAGCAGCCACGGCTCCCATTTGCCGTGGGCGGTCACGTCAAACAGTAGCCGGTAATAATCGCTCTTGCGGCGGATGATCGCGCGGCTGAGATAGAGGACCGGCAGATCAAGCAGGCCGTGGCTCACGAGGAAGAGCAGATTCAGGACGCGCCCGGTCCTGCCGTTGCCGTCGGTGAACGGATGGATCGCCTCAAACTGGTAATGCTGGACGGCCAGCGCTACCAGAGGGTCTACACTACCATGGTCGTGGATGTATCGTTCCCAGTTACCGAGCAGGTCGCGCAGCAGCGGCTCGCCTTGCGGCGGCGTGTAGATCACCTCGCCCGTGCGGTCGTTGGCGAGCGCCGTTCCCGGTGTCCGCCGCACATCCATATCGGTCCCCTTGATCGTGCAACAGATCTCCACTGCCGTCCGGGTCGACAGGGGCCGATCAGCGAGGCTGGCGAATCCGTTCGCCAGGGCGGTGCGATATCGCAGGGTCTCCTTGGTTGCCGGATCGATACCGCTATCCGTTGGCGTACCCGCGAATTGGAAGAGTCTGTCGCCCGTGGTCACGATGTTCTCGATTTCCGAGCTGGCTTGCGCTTCGAGCAGCGGGATCGAGTTGATGAGGATGCTCTGGTTCGGAATTACGGCCCCGATGGCTTTCAGGTCCGCGAGGGCCGCCCGGGCGGAAATGCAGGCTTTCAGTACGGCAGCCGATTCCAGCAAGGCGTTTGGGGGCAGGGACGGTAGTGCGTTATAGGGTGTCGTAGCGTCGAATGTCATATGTCGATGTTTAGGGGAATATTCGACACGTTCAATCGATATGTCGATCGCTTCGACATATCGGTTCTTACCGTTTGGCGGCGAGCGCGGGAGGCCTGTTCATCGACGCATAGCGCCACGGCGCCGGAGGGTGGGATTGATGGGGCTAGGCGACATGGTTCTCGAAGCTCGATTGCCGGGAAACGTGTTTTCCAGCTTGATGCACGAAAGTGGCGCGAACGTAGTCATTATCTTGGAGGGGTTGGCGAAGGGTCGGTCCAGCTGGGCTGAGTAGTGTCAGGAACGTCCCTGAAGACACCCGAATGAAAGAAACTGCGCGCCCATCTGAAATTTTGGTGGCGTCCAAATGAAATCCGCCGACTGCCTCGATGGCGCCATATGGCTGTGACCCGCCGCCATGTTTCCAGCACAAGCCGTTCGCGCCAACATAGCCTCGCGTCGAGTTCCCATTTCTGCTTTTGGGTGCGCCCCTCCCGTCCGGGGGAGAGTAACAGGGAGTGAACAGCGTTGGCGCGACCAAGAAGTGCAGGAAACCGGTATGGAAAGAACTAGGCAAAATCGCAGGGATCAGGCCCCCGCAAGGCGGTGCTCTACGCCCGGGTCTCCACGAGGGACCAGCAGCGGGAAGGCTATTCGATCCCCGCGCAGGTCAAGCTGCTGGAAGACTATGCCGCCCTCCATGGGCTGACCATCGCCAGCAGCCATATCGACGTTGAGACAGCCCGGAAGGTGGGGCGGACAGCGTTCGGGGAGATGCTGCGTTATCTCCGCCGCAACCCCGGCATCCGCATTCTGCTCGTCGAGAAGACCGACCGGCTCTACCGGAACATCAAGGACTGGGCGATCGTCGACGATCTCGGCATCGAAGTGCATTTCGTGAAAGAGAATTTTGTCCTCTCCGACGACTGCCGATCCTCGGAGAAATTCATGCACGGCATCAAGGTGTTGATGGCGAAGAGCTATATCGACAATCTCTCCGAGGAAGCCACCAAGGGGATGGTCGAGAAGGCGCGGCAAGGGCTGTGGCCGTCCTATGCGCCGATCGGCTATGCCAATGTCCTTGATCCTGGGGGTCGCAAGGTCGTGATCGTCGATCCCGAAGTCGGTCCCCGAATCTCGCTTCTGTTCGAATGGTTCGCCACCGGACGCTTTACCTTGACCTCGCTGACGAGGAAGGCCCGCCTGGCAGGCTTGCGGGGAAGGCGGGGCAAGGGTCCCGTTTGCAGGGGAACGGTCCACCGGCTCTTGCGTAACCGCTTCTACACCGGATCGTTCGACTGGATGGGCGAGACCTATGCCGGTTTCCATGAGCCGCTGGTATCGACGGAGCTTTGGGAAGCGGTGCAGAATATCATGGACGGCAGGGCATCGTCCAATGTCCGCGCGGAACCGCATGTGTTCCCGTTTACTGGCCTGATCACATGCGGGCATTGCGGATGTGCCGTCGTCGCCGAGATCAAGAAGGGCCGGTATATCTATTATCATTGCAGTGGTTATCACGGGAAATGCCCCGAGCGTTATCTGCGTCAGGAGGCGCTTGAGGAGCGGTTGGTCCAGGTGCTACGCCAGCTTGAATGCAGCGACGATGAGTTCGACGCCGTTCGACAGTGCATCCGGGTGAGCGCACCCGAAAGTGAGCAGGATGAGGGAGCAGGTCCGTTTCGAAGGAAAGGCCAGCTTGGCGGAGCGCCGGGTGCGCTGGCACGGGACGGGATCAAGCTGCTCGATATGGGGCGCAGCGCCTGGCGGAACCTGCCTGCACTGCCGTCGGAGGCCAAGCGCGAAATGCTGGGCTTGCTGCTGTCGCAATGCACATGGGCCAATCAGCAACTGAGCGTGACATTCCAGCGGCCTTTCGAGCTTATGATCCAGCGGTTGAGCGAAATAAGGCAACCCGATGCCGCGGATCGATCAGCGCCCGGTGTCGGCGCTCTCCAAAATCTCTTCGAGGATCCCTCATCAGAGACGCGGAGGCTGATCGCTCGGTACAATGCCATGCTCAGCCTCGATATGGAGAGGGGCCATGGGCACGGTCTCTGGGAGGAGGTGTTTGAGGCGGCCTGAGTTCCAGACTACTTGCGGTGCTGGGAAGCGAGCCATACCGCCCAGCATCGCGGGGGTAGTTAACAAATTTGTCAGTATTTCCATATCAGGCACAGGGAGTGGCTCATGAAGCAAGCTTCACTCGGAACTCGTCAAGATGCTCTCGAAGCGGTAACGGCCCTCTTCCAGCAGAAGATTGGTCAGCCAGCATAGCAACTCTGCGCGAACTTGGGGTCTTGCTACAGCGTTCGGAACTTGACGCCGAAAGGCTTGTGCGTGCTGTCGTGTCAGTCGCCGAGAATATGCGGCCCGCGCGCATGATGATCGGAAAAGGCATCGGCGATGTGCTTCCCGAACCGGTTGCGATTGCTCGGCTCGACAAGCTGACGGTCACGGATGAGATCGACGAGTGGGCGGCTTCTGACCTGCTCGGAGCGGGAGATATAACTGCACGTCTCGGAGTGTCCCGGACATCGCTCGACAACTGGCGTCGCGCGCACAGGATTTTTGCATTTCGCAAAGGCGTCCGAAACTATGTCTACCCATTGCGGCAATTCGAGCAGAGAGCGCCGATCGCAGGTCTGGATAAAGTGCGGGCGCATTTCGACCATGATGAAACCGCATGGGAATGGGTGGTGACGCCTAACCGCTTCACGGGCGGCATCGAACCAGTCGAATGGCTCCGCAAGGGCAGGATTGATGACGTGGTGCGCGCGGCGGAAGGCGCGTCAGACTATCAATAAAATGCTCTCCGGCGCATTCAAGAACCCGGGGGGAGCGTGGAGCACTCCACATAGCGCAACGTTGCTCGGACTCTATGCGCCAAGTTTAGTGAGTTGCCGCCTTTTCCCTTCTTTCCGCGATTAAATGTAGTGGTAGCTATGTTGGATGATCCGGTTAGTCCGCTCTCAGGCAGGTGAAGCGTGAAGCGGACGTTCGGCCTAGCGGCGATCTCGCCGCAGCTTGGTGGGATTGCTGGCGGCATGCTCCATCAGAACTCTATTCAGAATCTGAACTCGCTCTATTGTTGCTCAATGGGAATGGGGTTCTTTCGATTCTGCTGGGGGTGCGTGAAGCGCGCTTTCGCTGGCTGGTTTAAGCGCGTCGAGGGCTTGGTAAGTTCGGTATCGCTCCTCATTGGCGTCGGACTCCTCTTCTGGCATCCGCCGGCGTCGATCGAGAAGGCTGTGTCCTCGGTGCCGAACATCCTGTTCCTCGGGCTGTTTCCAGCGATCATCCTGATCCGGCTGATCCAAGCCCCTTATTGGCTGCTGCGAGACGAGCGTGCGGCGCGTGCGGCGATCGAGAAGCTGAGACAGCCGGCGCTGCGGCTGGTGCTGCCCGAGCCGCCGGTGATCCAGTCGATCAGCCTGAAAGGAACGACGTCAGAATCACTGAGCGGCAAGCGCCAGACCGTAGTCACAGGATGGAAGATGGATGTCGTCGCGCTTCACTGCACCAATGATGGCGAGACGGCCGCGCGCGGATGCCGCGCGCGCCTGCTGGAGATGATTAGGACAACACCCGAGGGCGACAGCGCGCTTCGTATCGTCGGCACCCTCGAGATTCCATGGAGCAAGGAGGATCCGGAGGGCAGCCTCAGCATCGACATCGCGCCCGCCCAGCAGCAGCGCATCTGGATCGGCGGAGTGCGTTTCGGAGGTCAGACCTGGCTGTTCCGCGACCGGAAGCGATTGCCGATCGAGTATCAGCAGCTGCTCGGAGAGGCGGGAACCTACCGGCTGCTGATCCAGCTCGATGGCGACAACATTCCACCCCAGCAGATCCAGCTCGAGATCGTCGCGGGCTCGGCTCCGGAGCCGGTGGGTGGTGGCATCATTCACGGGTCCGCCGAGGTCCGGGTGCTCGCGCGAGGCGCGCCACGGATCGAGGAATAGGCACCGGCTATGCGTCTCGATGTTCGGCTACGCCCCACCCGGTTCGTCTATCTCGCTGCGCCTGATGACATGGAGGCGGTCCAGCGTGTCTTCGAGACGAACACGTGCCTCTGGGGAGGCAAGTATAATCCGATCGTGCCGATGCTCTCCTCCGTGCCCGGATGGTGGGACCGGCATGGCACCCGCGAAACCGCCGAGCAGATCGTCAACGGCTATCTCGATTATTTCGAGCCGGACATACTCGTCGAGACGAGGCCGGGCCAGGCTGCTGCGCTGGGATTCCACAAGGACCGCGTTATCGCGATCGACGATATGCAGCCGAAATTCGGGCGCCTCGATGCAGCCTATATCAGCGCCTGCGGGCTGCAGATGTTTTCACTCTATCGCGATCTCTATCGCTCCGAGTTCCAGTTCAGCCGCCGCGAGCCCGAAAAGATCGTCCGATTCCTCAGCAAGGACCCTAGCCTGGATGCATTGGCGGCGTGCATCTTCGGGGCATTCCCAGCCAAGGGCATGCTGCACGAGCTTGAGGGCATCTTCGACCAGGTCTTCACGCCCGAGGTACTTCGGCTCAGCCCGGCCAACGCCGGCGAGATATTTGAGAACAACTGGCTCAACCCGCTCCATCTCACGCATTTCAAGCTGGAGGTGCGATATTCGAGGCACATCGACCCGCGCCTATTCGTCCTCGACGGAACGAGCCCCGCCGACCTGATCGACTATTGGAACCTGCGCGCCAGCGTCGCTCCGGTCGTTCCCATCCCCTTGCAGCTGGTCAAGGAGCTGTCGGGCTTCGCGCGAAAGTTCGTGATCGAGAATTTTCGTCCCATCCCCGGCAACCAGTTTGGCACGAAGATCCGGCCGAGCGTTATGTTCGGGCGCTCGATCCCCGAGGAGTCGATCGAGGCGATCTTCCAGGAGCATTTGCGGGTTGAGGTGGAGGGCGCGAACTGCGTCCAGCCCTGGTATCCCCCGATCTGGCGGCCCGCGCCGGAGAGCATGGTCAGCCCCACGCGGCCCGTCATCACGGCGAAGGAAGCGACGCGGGACGCGCCGGCGACCGGAGACAGGCCGGGCATTCGCTTCGACGGCCTCGAGCCCGACTTCGATGCGCTGGTGGGCGGACGGGCTCGATGGGTGAATGTGGTTCGCATCGACGGAAATCGGTGGGACAACGATTTCGCCACGGTCTATCCCGACGACTATCGCGATCCGAAGATACCAACATTTGGCGGCGGCCGCGGGCGCGTCTTGCCGACGAGCGAGGGATATGTCGTCCTCGCGGATTACTCGACCCAGCGACACTATTGGTCGCTGGAAAGCCATCCATCCGCGATCGGAACCTGGCTTGCCGATCGCGGTATCAAGACGACGCTTTCCGGATCTGGCCGCGCGACGCAGCAGATCATCGAGACCCTTGGCGGATTTCCGTGGGTGTCGGCTCTCGCCAGCGAGGCGGTGGTGAAGCTGCTGAACGACATCAGCCGGCGGCCAGTCAACAAGAGCATGGAGCACCATCGGTTCCGCAACCGCATCAAGGATGCGGTGAAGGACAAGCTCTGGAACCGCGGCGCCTTCAAGGTGCTGGTCGAGAAGAACGCGGTCGAGCTCGGGCTCGAGGTGAGCTGCGATAAATGCGGAAGCTGGAGCTGGTATGCGCTCGCGGAGCTGGACGCCGAGCTGAAATGCCATCTTTGCCTCAAGCGCTATAGCTTCCCCGCGATCAATCCGACGGACCGAGATCGGGCAAATTGGGCGTACCGGCTGATCGGCCCTTTCGCGCAGCCCAACTATGCCCAGGGCGGCTATGCCGCCGCCCTATCGATGCGCTTCTTCGCGGAGGTGCTGAGCGGCGTCACGGAATCGCGCATAACCTGGTGCGCCGGTCAGGAATTGACCCTGTCCAGTAAGCAAACGGTCGAGGCCGATTTCATCCTCTGGTACCGGCGCCAAGAGCTGCTCGGCTCACCCCATTCGACGCAGCTCGTCTTCGGAGAGGCGAAGAGCTTCGGGAAGGACGCCTTCACCGCCGAGGACGTTTCCCGGATGAAGCAGCTGGCGATCGCGTTCCCCGGTGCCGCGCTGGTGTTCGCGACGATGCGGCAGCCCTCGGACCTCACCAAGGAGGAGATAGCTCGGCTGAGCGAGCTGGCGCGATGGGGCCGGCACTACGAGGACGCGCGGTCGGAATCCCGGGCGCCGGTCATCATCCTCACTGGAATCGAACTGTTCGCCGATCACAATCTTTCGCAGAGCTGGAGCGCGCGCGGCGGCCGTCATGCTGAAATTATCGCACCAGCCTATGTACGCCCGGATAATCTGCGGGAACTCGCCGACATGACCCAGCAGCTCTATCTTGGATTGGAGTCACATCACGATGTGATACTGCGGAACTTCAAACGGGAATAAGTATAATTGACCGCGCTATAGCTCAATTTCCGCATTGGCGATCGCCTGAACGGCCCATAAACTGCCGAATTGATTCGGCATAGGCTGCCCGTCGGCAACGCGCCTCAAGAGGCGGTCGTTCATTCAGCCCGCCAGCTAGCGGCAGTAAATAGATGCTTTCCCGCCTAGCCTGCTTGGCGGATCCTCTGTAGCTGTCGCGAGACTCGTCCGAATGCTTTGTTCATGCTGATCCTCTTAACCGGCGCGGCCTGGCTTCGGCGGATGATCGCCGGGATGGCTTTCCAAATGGGAGCGGCAACGCCGGATCGGCCTCGTCGAGCATGTCGCGCAGATAGTTCTGCATCCAGATCGGCAGCGTAGGCAGGCCGTCGCGCAGATCGTCGCGCAACACCTGCCCGCGTGCAGGATCGCGCAGCAGGTCGCGTATCCTGTCGGTCGCTTTCTCGGCCTGGCCAGTCTGAATCATGTCCTGCAGCCAGTGCAACGCTTGGACGATGCGCATCGCAGGCCGGCCGGCCCAGAAGAGCTTGCTCGGAGCGGCCTGCTTGAAGCGGATCTCCTGGTTACCGAGTTGGATCGATCGTAGACGCGCGTCACTCAGGACCACGACTTGGGAGGGGACGGCTGTAGTGAAACCGAGATCGTTCGCCGCTGTCAGTTCGTCGATAAGAAGGCGGGTTTGGTCGCGCCGAGCCACGGCGTCGATAATTGCGTGGGCGTCAGGCATGTTGATCCGGCCCGTCGGGTTGTTCTTGCGCGGCAGATAATAGAGGCCGCGGTCGAGGCGAGCGATGCTGTCGCTCTTGGCGAGGCGCTGCAGCACCTTGTCGACGGCGACGCGCGCGCCGAGGTCGAGAAAGTCGATCGGTGTCCATACGGCAGTCGGCGTTGCGGTCATGCGCTCCAAGACTTGCGCCTTGAGATCGGTTGTCGGTCCACGCATGTTGCACCTCGTTGTCCGAAAAATACGGTAAGTTTCGGACAAACGCAACACGTGCTTTACGTTGTCCGAAAAACGCTGTAAGTTTCGGACAAATCATCGTAGGCAGGGAGGCTGAACGTGATCCGCTCCATTCATCCGTTTCCCGCACGCATGGCGCCCGAACTGGCGCTCGAAAAACTCCAGGATCTCCGGCACAAAGGCCTTGTGCTCGACCCGATGGCGGGCTCAGGAACGGTTCTTCGCCAAGCAACCGACCTCGGCCATAGCGCCGTCGGCTTCGACATGGACCCGCTGGCCGTGCTGATGACGCGCGTCTGGACCACTTCGGTGGACGAGAAGCTTGTTGAAAGTATAGCGAACCGCGTCACCAAGCGGATCGCGGCGATCCAGCCCGACGAGATCAAGCTCCCTTGGATGGACGATGATGCCGAGACGTCCGACTTCGTCGACTATTGGTTCGCCGAACCGCAGAAAGGCGACCTGCGCCGGATCGCCTTCGTCCTCGATGAACTTGGCCGCGAACTCACCGATCCGGCGGACCAGCTTGCCATTGATCTCCTGCGGATCTCGCTTAGCCGGCTGATCATCACCAAAGACAAAGGCGCTTCCCTGGCGCGTGACGTGTCGCACAGCCGGCCTCACAAGGTTGCCGAGCAAAACGACTTTGATGTGCAGCCGATGTTCGCGCGGTCGATCAACGCTGTCCAGAAGCGCCTTAGGGATGCCCCGCCCGTCGGCGGCGCCGCCATCGGGCTTGGCGACGCGCGCACGCTTACTGCGCTCGAGGATCGCAGCATCGACGCGGTGCTCACATCGCCACCGTATCTCAACGCCATCGATTATATGCGGGGCCACCGCCTGTCGCTGATCTGGCTCGGTCATCGCCTGGGCGACCTGCGTACCATCCGGTCAAGCAGCATCGGCGCCGAACGCGCCCCCGATGCCATCGACGAAGCGGCCATCCTGATGCAGATGCAGCAGGCGATGGGCGCGGTCGACCAGCTGCCCAACAAATTCCAGTCGATGATCAAACGCTATGTTCAGGACATCAAGCGGATGGTCAGCGAGATCGCCCGCGTGCTCAAGGCCGGCGCGCACGCAACCTTCGTCATGGGCAATTCCTGCCTTCGCGGCACCTTCATCCGTAACTCGGACGCGGTCGCTACGGCCGCGCGTAACGCCGGCCTGTCTCTCGTGAGCGAGACTGAACGTCCGCTGCCACAGCGCAGTCGCTATTTGCCCATGACCAGCGACTCGCTTGGCAAACGCATGCGCACCGAGACGATCCTGACCTTCGCGCAGGCCTGATCAGGTCACCACCGTGTTGAGGTTCTGGATGAACTGCAGGCTGCCGCGATATTTGTAGAAGACGCGCGCACGGTTCTCGGCGTTGAAGAAGATTTTCACATGATGGGCCGCGGTCGGGAATTTTTTCAGCTCGAGCTGGGGATTGCCCAGCAAGCCCTTGTCACGAGAGATAGCGGTCTGATTGGCGTTATCGCCGTATCCGGCGATGCTTGACGCAGTATGTACGGCGAGCGTTCCGCCGCCGCCAGCCATGACCGCCCCGATATAATCGATCAGGAATTGGGGCAGCGCGTCATTGCCAAGCTTTGTGCGCAAGGCGTGGAGCGTAGCTATGTCGGTCTGAGCGCCCAGCACGATCTGATCGAGCTCGGCATCGAAATCGAAGATCCCGAATGACATCTCGCCCTTGTCGAGCACCACCGTTGCTTTATCGATGCTCGAATCCGACGCGACCGCCACCTTGCTGTCGCCAATCCACACCGGCGAACCAAGGCTGCTCTCGACGGTTTGCAAGGCGAGGCGGTGAAACACAAAACAGCGATGCCAATCTGCGTAGAGCTGCGTCAGAATGGTGAGTTCGAAATCCTTAAGGTAGGCGCCGCGAGCGCCAAACATCCGCGCGCGCTGGATGTACGTATCTTGCTGCAGCTTGTGCTTCACGTCACGAGTGAAGAACATAGACAGCAGATTGGGAAAGGTCACGCCGCGCGAGACGATGTTGCCGCCGATGATGATCGTGAACGGCGAGCTGGGCTCGGTCGCACTTTCCCCAGCAGCCTTGCGATCGCGCTCGCTGTTCAGCACCACTAGGCTCGCACGCGACGCATTCTCCACCACATAAGAGGTGAGCTGATCGGCGTCGACTGCGGGGTAAAGGTTCTGCGCGGCGGCATGGACGCGCATGACGAGGTCGTCGAAGGCATCGTTATCGGTTTCGGTGAGCGCGTGCACCGCCTCCTCGATAGTGATCCGATCGATTTCGTGATCGAGCTTCCGCCCGCTGGTATGGACCAGCATGGTGAAGTTCTCTTCCTTGTCGTTAACGACGGTGTTCATATAGGCGGCGGTGACGAGAAAGCGGACCAGAGCATCGCGCGCATCCTGCGGATTGCCGCCCTGCTGCAAATAGACGAGCCGATAGGGCGCCTTCTTGTCGAGCGGGAAGAACACGTCCTGACCGGTATATTTGGCGTGTGGTGGAAAGTTCACCCACTTCTCGGTGTCGTTCTGGAACGTGTTGTTGAGGTCCAGCCGGGCGGGTGTTGCCGTGACTCCGACGTAAATGCCGCCGTTGCTGATCAGCTGGCCGACGAGATTGTTGATCGTGGTCTTGGTGCCCTGGTTTACCTTCGCATTCGGAGTAGCATAATCGGCCTCGTCATCGATCACGACGACTTTGCCTATATCCTTGATCCGCTCGATCAGCTTCTCGAGGTCGCGCGCATTCTTCTTACAGAACACCACAAGCTCAGGCGGGTTTTGCGCCGGCGCGATCTGCAAAAGCTCGGACAGGTTCTTTGGCGCTGGCGCGAGCCCGGATGCCTTAAAGCGGCGAAGGTTCTGCGACAGCAAATCAACGCTGTCATTCATGAGGTGGACAATGATCTTATGGCCAGCGTCGAGCAGCTTGGCGGTCAGGCAGATCATCATCTCGGTCTTGCCACTTTGCGGCTCGCCGTAGATGACCAGCGCGCCATTCGCCGCTGTGGTCAAGTTCTGAATCGCTCCCTCGACAGCGGCCTCGATGCTGCCGGTTGCGATGTCATCACCCTTCAGGCGTTCCAGCTGCTTCTCGTAGCGATTGGCGAGCTTTGCCTTTGCCTTGTACTTGGCAAGATCCAACAAGTTCGACACCCCCGTCCCCGCGATGCGTCTTCACCACCCAAGATAGAACTTCAGGTGCAGAAATCGAGCATCAACTTTATCCAATTCGCTTAGTTCAATCCGATCGATAGACGTGGACTTCCGCGGGCGGCTCTCCGATGTGGGTGCCGCCGGACAAGTCGACGTGGACGCGCGCAGGCGGATCGCTTGGGTCGCGCTTGTCGAACTTCACG
The DNA here is from genome assembly GCF_022014495.1 of Sandaracinobacteroides sayramensis. Taxonomy (GTDB): domain Bacteria; phylum Pseudomonadota; class Alphaproteobacteria; order Sphingomonadales; family Sphingomonadaceae; genus Sandaracinobacteroides; species Sandaracinobacteroides sayramense. The sequence goes on along the minus strand of NZ_JAKLSQ010000018.1, from coordinate 125,899 downwards.
GCCAGGGTAACCGAGCGCTGTCCGCTCAGAATCGCGTTGACGATGTCACCGAGAACGGTCGACTGCGCCGTGTGCTGCCGATCCAGCCTTTCGACACGAGATAGATGAAGCCGGTATTGTCGAGATGACGCCCCGCATTGTCGAAGGTCAGCTGCCGGCCCTGACGCGGCCCGAGCGTCGTAGGATGCTGTTCGAGAATCCGCCAATAGTCGATCGGGAGATACATGCCGCGAATGAGTTCAGGCTTGTCAGGCTCGAACACAACACGTGGACAGAATTTCAGAAAGAAGGGGTTCTCGTTGAGCCGGAAGCCGTTCGGCTCGGCGTTTCGCGCGACCTCACCCAACAGGTTCAGCGCGGAATCCATCCGCGCGATTTCCTTGGTGAGATCGTCCTTGGGAAAGCGGAACACCGCTCCGGAATGTTCCTGCTCCATCGCCTTGTACTGGACGCAGACAAAAGAATGGAAGCTGTGATTATAGTAGATGAGGTCGACCCCGAGCGTCTCCTCGAGCCGCTGATGATTGGCGTGCAAGAGGATGAGCCGTGTGTCGTCATTCTCGAAGCGCAAGGCCCCGAACTTGGTCTGGTCGAGCCGCTCGAATCCCGGAACGACCGGATCATCGTGTCCTCGCGGAGTGGCACCGCATTGAGCCCGTTAAGGAAGGAAGCTGTTCGGGCCCGCTCGGAGGGGTTCCAGGCGAGACTGGCTTCGCGTTCGCCTTCGTCAAAACCGGCCAACCTCAAGGCGGCGGCGACAGCTTCATGCTCGAGCGCCATCGTCTCGCGCTCGGTTGCCGACATCTCATCAATCACCCGTTCGCGGTAGGGTACCAAGCGCTCGATCGCGTCGCGAACCTCATCGAACGCGTTGACCAGTATGTCCTGAACAACCGCCCACTGCTTGACGGTGATGAGTCCGCCATCTTCGAACACACTGCGTAGCCGATCAAGCAGCGCGACGGGAAACAAGCCCAGAAGCTCCTCGATGGCGATTGGCGCATTGAGCGCCACCGTACGCATCAGGTTGAGCTGGCGTCGGCTGGTCGCCGAAGTTCGCCCTCGCTTTGCTCGAGAGACGTGCGTGATGAAGCCAGGGGATAGCGACAGCAAGGCAAGCAGCCGATCGCGGGACGGTACACTGAATGATGGGACCGATTCCGCAAACTCCATGTCGTCGTCGGCATAGGCAGCAAGCTCGTCCGCGCGAGACGAATCGGTGATGAGCAAGACATAGCCTGCCGTTTGGATCATATGGCCTTGGCACTCCTCCCAATTCTAGGCCACAACCTTAAGCGACGCCCCCCCTTGGTGCTACTCGCCATCGTCGCTTCGCTGGTCGATTTTTTTGCAGGCTCGCGAACGTATATCCCGGCACGCTTCTTGTCTGATCAACATAGCCGATCGCCTCTTTCTCGCTCGGGCTAGCCGCCAGACGCGGCTGCCGACCGACCACAGAAGCTCAACAAGCCGTATCTCGGCGCCAAGCCTTGCGACGTCGGTTGCGTCAACAGTCGCGAACCAAGTTTGCAGTATGTCCATCCGATTAGGATCCCTATGCTGTTGGCAACCGGAGCGGTGGCTGCCGTAGTTCTCCCCCAAAGCGGCACCGGCGATTTGCGGTTGACATGCGGAAGGGATGCGGAATGGTTGCGGAGTCTATGGGGAGCACTTTCGGAGCAGCGTTCGGGGCATTGGTGAAGCGCAAGAGGAGGGTGCAGGGACTAACCCAGCTGCAGCTTGCCGAGGACGCTTTTGGGACAGGTGCCAAGGTCCGTCGCATTAGCGAGATCGAGAACGGCTTAGTCGCCGACCCGCAACCCAGGACCATCGACCCGCTAATCGTGGCCTTGGGCATTACCGAGGAGGAACTAGACGCCTGCGCCGCCTCAGCGCCATGGCAGCCGGATCCCGAACTGGAGCTCGCGTACCGCCATGCGCGTGCGCTTCTTGAGGCTGCAGCCGCCAGGTTCGAGCTCGCGCGACCGAACGCCTCGCTCGCCGAGATCGAGGACCACCTGCGCGAGAAGGCGGTCGAGTGGCACGGGCTGCGCGGCCGGATCGAGGAGATCGACGCCGTGGAGGTCGGTGTGGGCCGCCTTCGCGATGAGGCTTTGGTGGCTTTGAGCGGAGGCGATCTTGACGCCGTCGACCGTTTGCTGCTCAAGGCTGAGGAGATGCATCAGCGGGAGCGTACCCTGGTGGAGGTCGGCCGTCAGTCGGAACTGCGCGTCCTTCGGGGTGACGCGGCGCTCGTGGCGGATGACGGTGACCGAGCCTTCGCGATGTACCGCGACGCGGCGCGGATGTTCGATCCGTTCGAGCCGGAACTCGGGGCGGACCTCCTCGCCATGCTGGCGGGCAAGGTCTACGAGACTTCTCGCCGGTCGCTAATAGACAAGTTCGGCGTTGCGCGCCGACTGCTCGACGAGCTCGCTGCCCATCCCTTCGTCGCCGCCGACCCGGTCGAGGGCGCGATCGCCGATTACAGACGCTCGTTGATCTACAACAGGGAGGGGGTGCACGACCCCTCTCGCATCGACGAGGGGCTCGTCCGGCAGGCTCTGGCATTCGCGGAGTCGGCGGTCGGGGCGTTGCCGTCCGAGCAGGAGCCGGACTTCGCGATCTACTCGCGGATCCAGGTCGGGAATGTGCATCTGTCGCTCGATCGCGTAGAGCCGGACGCTGGACACCGTGATCGCGCCCTCGAGGCCTATGGCCCCGCCTTACTTATGGCTGAGGAAGAACTGCCGAAGCTGGTCGCGACCGTCCACAACAGCATGGGGGCCGTACACATGGCTCAGCGCCGCGGTGAGACGGAGGACCAGCGACGGAAGTCGCTGAAACTCGCCCTCGAGCAGTTCGGCCTAGCAGTGGCTTCGGCCGAGGATCATTACGTAGTCGAGCTCTGGGGATCGGCGCGGCTCAACCGTGGCTTCGTCTTGGCGGAACTCGCGCAGGACTTCGAGGGTGATCCTGGCAGGCGGCGATTCCTGCGCATGCGGGCCTGCGCGGAGTTCGACGCTGCGATCGAAGCGTATCCCGAGTTGCTCTTCCCCGATCAGTTTGGGGAGGCGAACCGCGGGCTGGCGACGACCCTGTCGACGATGGCGTTAGAGGACCGTGGACTGCTTGCAGATCAGAATATGTCTCGCGCGCTTGAACGATTGGCGCTGGCGACCCAGTACTTCGGGAGACTCCGGCACCCGCTTCGCTGGGCCGAGCTCCATGTGCACGCTGGAGGTCTCTTCGCGGAACGAGCGCGACGGGCCGCCATGGCCGGCGTTGATCCCGCCGATGATATCGCGCAGGCCAAGCGCTGTTTCGAGGGGGCGGCCGAGACGTTTGACCTAAGCGGCGAAACTAATGCCGCCGCTTCCTGCATGGCGACGGTAGCTGACATTGATCGAATGGTGCGCGAGGCGGCAGGTGGAGACCCTCGGTGAGGTTGCAACCCACTCTCAACGGCGGTTTGAGAGCGGCCGCATTCAAGATAACGCATGACTAAGCTCCGGCGCAAACAAGACAGCGAAGCGGCTGATTGTAAGTCTGCACAGATTAACGAGCGTCCGCTTTCGAGGTAGATCGCTTGAAAGTTGCCAGTTCGCAAGCGGCTCATTGCCGTCGTGGGGAGTGCCTGAATGTATGGCAACTATCGACGAGCTAATCCGAGGCAGGGAATGACGGCAATGTCGGCGAGAACCGACATTTGCAGGACCAGCCAGTCCTCCAGCACGAGCGCGCCGATCGCCTGCGGAAAAACCTGCTCTTCGGATGCGCCGATCGGGGAGTGTATCGACCGATGCGTAGCGGGATGAGTGGCGATGCCTGGTGAGGCACTCCCATTGCAGGCAGGCAAAAGTAACAAAATTCACCTATAAGTCACTAATTTGACCTTTAGCGGAAGCTCACTGCCTCTCCCGGTTGCGCGCCCGGAGTCATACGCCCATAATCCCTCATAGATCGCGCCCAGCATCAACAGGCCGTCAGTCACTAGGCGTTTGTGGCCACTAGCAGAGCGACCGGGCACATATAAATCGGAGGATGGAATGAGTGAAATTGAATCGAGGCCGAAAGCTCTACACGCTCACATTCGAGTGATGAACGGTTGGCGACCGTTGTGACTTGGATGAAGAACGACTGCGACAAGTGCTTCCTAGAGGGCAAATGTCCAGGAACGGCCACGGCGAAGCAAGATGCTGAAGGCTGAAATGAGTTAAGGGATCGACAGGGAGATGCCTGGGGAGCCGTCTGATCCGCTTTTGCCGGATTCAGCAAAAAGCGGCAGTAAACTGCCGCCGCTGGTGACCCCTACGGGCACCCGGTTGCCGTGGCAAGGTGTTGAGTTTACTTCAATATTTGCTCGAAGCAGGTGCCGCATACCATCACAAGTGCCAACTGTCCAGTGGGATTGCTTGGGGCTGAATGATACTGCCGGGAAGCCAAACGGCGGCGTGTGTATGAGTGATCCGTTGGTGGTTGAAACCATCCGGCGGCCACGATATTCATAGTGGGCTGGCGTGTGCTGCGTGCGCCCGGGCATCCTGCTCGAATACGGAGAACGGTTGATACGTTTTTCGGGAGTGCGTTGCAGCATGAAAGCCTTGCGTTCGATTTCGCCAGACAATGGCGTGATTTCATTTCCTCGTCGGTTTGTGAACGGCGCCTTTTTGGGCGGGGGCAAGCCTGTTGGCGCGGCCCCGTTGGCGCGTTGCGCCGCCAGCGCGTCGCGCGTTTTCCACCGAGCATCAAAGGGGAGCGATCATGGCTAGAGTTTTCGAGACGCTGCTTGCGAGCGACTTCACCGCGCGGTCGGATCGACCGCTTGATCGGGCACTTCAGGTTGCACGCGAAAAGAACGGCAAGCTGGTCATCGCGCATGTGCTGGAGAAAGGCGACGGCGATCCCGATCCCGCGACTGTCGAGCGACTGCGCGCGGACCTGCCGCAAGAGGCGCGGGATGCGGAGCTTGTGGTGCTGACCGGATCGGCGCCCAAAGTGTTGACCCAACTTGCGGCGGAGCGCGGCAGCGATCTGATCGTAGCCGGCGTCGCCCGCTACAACAGCATCGGCGACTATATGCTAGGCACGGCGGTCGATCATATCGTGCGCAACGCGGAGGCGCCGGTGCTGGTCGTGCGCGCCCGGGCGACCGGCCCCTACACGCATATGGTCGTTGCCACCGATCTGTCCGATTGCTCGCGCGCGGCCCTTCTCACCGCCGCCGGGCTTTTCCCTGATGCGGCCATCACGCTCATCCATGCTTTCCATGTTCCCTATGAGGGCTGGCTCAAGTCGGATGACGTCAAGCAGGAGGTTCGGGCGGAAGCCTGGGAAGGCCTCGATGCCTTTCTTGCTCATGCGGACGTTTCACCCCTGAGCGCGCGCATCAAGGCGCTGGCCGAGGAAGGCGAGACGGGTGGCGTGATCCTCGGCCAACTCAAGAGCACTGGTGCGGACCTTCTCGTGCTCGGCACGCATGGCCGCAGCGGCTTTTCCCATGCGACCATCGGCAGCCAGGCCGAGGCGTTGCTGGCGGCCGCGGATGTCGATGTGCTGATGGTGCGCGAACACAAGGCATGACGATGAACAAGGTGCGTCCATCCATCCTGCGCGATTTCCTGCGCAGCGAGGCGGCAGGCGGCATCCTGCTGATGCTCGCCGCCGCGCTCGCCATGCTGGTTGCCAACAGCCCGCTGGCGGACAGCTATTTCCATAGCCTCCACGTCTATGTGGGGCCGCTGTCGCTACTCCACTGGATCAATGACGGGCTGATGGCGCTGTTCTTTCTGCTCGTCGGGCTGGAGATCAAGCGCGAGTTCGTCGGCGGCCAACTATCGAGCTGGTCGGACCGTGCCTTGCCGATGATCGCGGCGGCGGGCGGCATGGCGGTCCCGGCTCTGGTTTATCTGGCGATCGCGGGCTCGACGCCGGGATTGGCGCGCGGCTGGGCGATTCCCGCTGCAACCGACATCGCCTTCGCCATCGGGGTGATGGCGCTGCTTGGCAAACGCGTGCCGACCTCGCTCAAGCTGTTCCTCGTTACCGTCGCCATTGTCGATGACATGGGCGCGGTGGCGATCATCGCGCTGGCCTATACCGACGACATCAACGGCCTTGCTCTGCTGGCCTCGCTGGGGATCATGGGCGGGATGCTCATGCTCAACCGCATGGGCGTGTCGCGGCTCGCACCCTATCTCGCGCTCGCAGCGCTGCTGTGGCTGGCGGTCCTGCTATCGGGTGTCCACGCCACCATTGCGGGCGTGCTGAGCGCTATGTTCATTCCCATGCGCGCGGGCCCATCCGCGCCGGAAGGAAAGGAATCACCGCTCCATCGTCTCGAACATGCGCTCCAGCCCTGGGTCGCCTATGCCATCGTGCCGATTTTCGGCTTTGCCAATGCGGGCGTGTCCTTCGCCGGCATCGGTGTGGAGCATTTGTTGGCGCCCCTGCCGCTAGGTGTTGCGGCTGGCCTGTTCCTCGGCAAGCAAATCGGCGTATTCGGCGCTTTGTGGGGTTGTATCCGCCTCGGCCTGGGGCCAAAGCCGGCCAACGCCAATTGGGTGCAGATCTATGCCGTCTGCATGTTGTGCGGCATCGGCTTCACCATGAGCTTGTTCATTGGTGGTCTCGCTTTCACCGATCCGCTTCTAATGGATGAAGTGAAGATCGGCGTGCTTGGCGGCTCGCTGCTGTCGGCAATCACCGGCTTCCTCATCCTGCGCATGGCGGACAAACCCAAGACCGCAGCGATCCGGGGAGCAGCACATTCCTGATGAGCTGATGTCATGGCTGGAAGCGGCGTTGCTTGGCGTCGTGCAGGGACTGACCGAGTTCCTGCCGATTTCGTCCAGCGCGCATCTGCGGATCGTGGGCGAGTTCCTGCCTTCGGCAACCGATCCGGGAGCCGCCTTCACTGCAATTACGCAGATTGGCACGGAAGCGGCCGTGTTGCTCTATTTCCGCCGGGACATCTGGCGCATTGGCTCCGCCTGGTTGCGGTCTCCGCTAGGCAAGCGACGGGAGGAAGCCCCGGACGTGCGCTTGGGCTGGCTAGTCATCCTCGGCACGCTGCCGATTGCCATCCTGGGGCTGGTGTTCAAGGACTGGATCGAAGGATCGCTTCGCAACCTCTACATCACCGCCTCGATGCTCATCCTGTTCGGCATCCTGCTGGGCGCGGCCGATCGGTTCGGCCTGCGGAAGCGCGAGCTGTCCGGCATGACGCTGCGAGACGGCATCCTGCTCGGCTTCGCGCAGGCGATGGCGCTGGTGCCCGGCGTGTCGCGATCGGGCGGGACGATCAGCATCGGCCTGCTGCTCGGCTACACACGCGAGGCGGCGGCGCGCTATTCCTTCCTGCTCGCCATTCCGGCGGTGCTAGCCTCCGGCTTCTACCAGCTTTTCCGGCATTGGGGCGAATTCGGGCCGTTCGGTTTCGGGGAAACCGCGCTCGCGACAGCGATTTCCTTCCTTGTCGGCTATGGTGTGATCGTTGCCTTCCTGCGGATCATCTCCAGCTACAGCTTCATGCCGTTCGTCTGGTATCGCGTGGCAGTAGGAAGCCTGCTGCTGATCCTGATCGGTTTCGGTATCCTGTCACCGATCTAGCCGGCCTCCGTGCGATGGATCGTTCGCAAGCGTGCCAAGCCGATCGCGCTTGCGAAGCTTCGTCAATCGCTGAGCCTACAGCCAATTGGCGCATGTGTTTACTGGCTCCCAAAATGCTTAAGGCAAAGGCAAGGTCAGCTACTATATGCTACCGATAGATTTGGTGACGGACGGCTTACAGACACAAAATGCGAAAATGGTTCATCAAGCACGCCCCCAACAGGGATGCCCTGCTTAAAAGCCGCTGGCTTGCGCCTGTCGCATCCCGTCTCGCACCATCGTCGATCTGGCAGTTCGACCGGCGCAGCATCGCCCGAGGCGTGGCTCTCGGATTGTTCGCAGGTTTCCTGTTGCCGTTCGGCCAGATCGTGCTGGCGGCGCTTCTTTCGGCTTCGGTGCGCGCGAATGTCCTGATCGCCAGCGCGGCAACGCTTGTCACCAATCCGCTGACCTTCCCGCCAATCTACTATGCCGCCTATCGAATCGGAACATTCTTGCTCGCTATGTTCAGTAGCCAGGACATCGCGCCCGATACATCAAGCACAATGACATCGGGCATGTGGTCATCGTTGAGCACCACGTCTATTGCCACATTTGTCGGGCTGCTCCTTTTCGCGATCCTGTCCAGCCTCCTTGCTTTCGCGACAGTGCATTTGTTCTGGCGCCTCTCGCTGGTCTGGCGCTGGCATCGTCGGCGCAAAGCTGTCGGAGTTGAACCACTCCGTTGATTAGCGGCCGCCTATCGGCATGCTGTCCCGCCTGCTCGCGAGATCATTCGGAACCTGTCCATTTGGCTACGACCGAAGCCGATGCCGCCTCTGCAACCGGACCGCCTGCGTCGGGGATACGGGATGGCTTGTGATGGACGCAAAGCACGGTCAGGAAATGCGTCGTTCCCTCGTGCTCGACCGCTAATCGGTCCCCTGGCGACGGCAGCGAAAGGAAATCGAAGCTGCCCCAATCCTGGGATTGGTCCTTGTAGGAACCACGTTCCACCAACAGTTGAGCCGTGGCCATCCTTCCCCTTTCGTCAATATCCGCCTGCGGTGAATAGAGCATCTTGTCCCATGTTCTGCCGAACATCGCAATCACAAGAAGCCCGATAGCACTTGGGTTCGGAAGGTCGGCGCGGTAGTGACCGCACCGGATCGAAGCGCCCGGAGAACAGGAATGAGAGTCGTCATCTGCGGCGCAGGTCAGGTCGGCACGACCATTGCCCGCCATCTTGCAACGGAAGGCATCAACGTCACCGTCATCGACATCGACCCGGAGCAGGTGCGGCGCGTCGATGAAAGCTATGACGTGCGCGGCGTCATCGGCCATGCTTCGCATCCCGCGACGCTGCAACAGGCCGGCGCACGCGACGCCGACATGCTGATTGCCGTCACCCGCTCAGACGAAGTGAACATGGTCGCCTGTCAGGTGGCCTATTCGTTGTTCAACGTAAAACGCCGGATCGCGCGGCTTCGCCATGCCGGCTATCTCGCGCAGGACAAGACGGGCCTCTATGCGGCCGAGCATCTTCCCATCGACATCATCATAGCACCCGAGATCGTGATCGCGGAGGGCATCGCGCACCGGCTGCGCACGCCCGGCGCCTTCGACAAGGTGCCGATGGCCGGCGGCCTCGTCGAGTTGCTCGGCATCCACACCGGAACGTCGAATTGCTCCGTCGTCGGCCAGCGCTTTGCCGAAATCGCCGAGAACCATCCCGATGGCGGCATGTCGATCCTTGCGATCGTCCGGCATGGACGCTGCTTCGTGCCAGATAGGGACGACCGGCTGGAGATCGGGGATGATGTCTATGTCCTTGCCCGCAAGCACCAGGTCGATGATGTCATGGCCGCTTTCGGCCACCATGAGCGGGTGGCGAAGCGGGTCGTCATCGTCGGCGGCGGCAATGTGGGCCTTCACCTCGCCAAGCGTGTGCGGCGGGAATCCCCTTCGGTCGATATCAAGCTGATCGAGCGGGACAAGGAACGCTCCGAAGAGGTGGCGCGCGAACTGGGCGGCGCAACTATCGTCATCCAGGGCGACGCGCTCGATCGGGATTTGCTGGAGGAAGCGCAGATCGGATCGGCCGAAACCATCGTCGCCGTCACCAATGACGACGAAACCAATATCTTCGTTTCGGTCCTCGCCAAGCAGGCTGGATGCAAGCGGGCCATAACGCTGGTCAACAAGCGCACCTATGAAAGCCTCATCCCCACGCTCGGCATCGACGCCGTGGTAAGTCCCAGCGCCGTTACCATCTCGACTGTGCTGCGGCATGTGCGGCATGGGTCTATTCTGGCATTATACACCTTGCGCGAGGATTTTGGCGAGGTGGTGGAAGCGGAGATCACGGAAGACTCGCGATTGCTGCGCCGACCTCTGGGCCACCTCGGCTTGCCGGCGGGCATGAAGATCGGCGCCGTAGTGCGGCAAGGCGATGTCCTGATACCCGATGACGAAACCTTGCTCGAAGCGGGCGATCATGTGGTGGCGCTCGTAACCTACAGCCACCTGCGATTGGCCGAAGCGCTGCTTGGTGCCGCTCGAAGGCCCTTTGCGTGAGTGACGTGCTGGCTAGGCAACAGGCAATCGGATCGCCGTCCGTGCCGGGAATGCGGCCGATCCTCTATCTGATCGGCTTGGTTCTCCTATCCACGGCGGGGATGATGATCTTCCCGATGGCCGTGGACATCTATTACGCCAACAGGGATTGGCAGTCCTTTGCCGTCGCGTCCGGCCTGTCGGCGGTGATCGGCGCCGGACTGCTCTACGGTGGCCGGAAATCGCTGAACGCCGGACTGACCTTGCGGCAGGCGTTTCTGCTGACGCCGCTGAGCTGGCTGAGTGTCGCGGCGGTCAGCGCGCTGCCCTTCTTCTTCTCCGATTACGGCATCGTCAGCCGCAGCGCGGCGGATTCCTTCTTCGAGGCCGTTTCCGGCATCACGACCACCGGCGCCACGGTCATTTCCGGCCTGGAGCAAGCGCCGCCGGGCATGCTGCTGTGGCGGTCGCTGCTGCAATGGATGGGCGGCATCGGCATCATCGCCACCGCCATCGCCATCCTGCCGGCCCTAGGCATCGGCGGCATGCAGCTTTTCCGCACCGAATCCTCCGACCGCTCCGAGAAGGTCATGCCGCGCGTGCGGCAGATCGCGACCGCGATCGGCAGCGTCTATCTCGGCCTCACCATTCTGGCGGCGCTCGTCTATTGGCTGGCCGGCATGCGGCCGTTCGATGCAATCGCCCATGCCCTGACCTCGATCGCAACCGGCGGCTATTCCACATCGGACGGCTCATTCGGCACCTGGGAAGCCAACGGCATCCAGTGGTTCGCGGCCGCTTTCATGCTTTCGGGCAGCATCCCCTTTGTCCTCTATGTCCGGTTCCTTGCCGGCGACCGCAAGGCTCTATTTGATCGGCAGGTGCGCACGATGCTGGGCTTCCTGGCGCTGGTGATCCTGTTGCTCGGTTCCTGGCTTGCCCTTTCGGGCCAATATGCGGTCGAGCCGGCGTTCCGTCACGCGGCGTTCAACGTGGTGTCGGTGGTGACGACGACCGGCTATGCGACCGCCGACTATATGCTGTGGGGCAATGCCGCGATCGGCCTTTTCTTCGGCCTCATGTTCGTCGGCGGCTGCACCGGCTCGACATCGGGCGGCATCAAGATTTTCCGGTTCGAGGTGATGGCGATCATGCTCAAGGCGCATTTCCTGCGCCTGCTCTATCCACGCGGGGTCTTTCCGCGCTCCTATGGTGAGCGGTCGCTGGACGATGAGGTTGTCGGTTCGGTCGTGGCCTTCTTCGCCGTGTTCTTCCTCTGCTACGCCGCGCTCACCATCGCGCTCATGGCGCTGGACCTCGATTTCCTGACCAGCGCCAGCGGCGCGGTCACAGCACTATCCAATGTCGGCCCTGGCCTTGGCGACATCATCGGCCCGGCGGGCAATTTCGGGCCGTTGCCGGACGGCGCCAAATGGCTGCTGTCCCTCGGCATGCTGCTGGGCCGTCTGGAGCTGTTCACTGTCCTCATCCTGTTCCTGCCACGCTTCTGGCGGGGCTGAGGATAATCAACATGAGAACGCGTTCAATTTCCGTCCTGGGTTCGCGCTCTAATCCTGATTGTGCATCGCACAGGCTGTTTCGCCTCGACTGCCTCTTGCTCGCAAGCGTCGATGACTTCGCGATTGTCGCGCCGCATCTCGGCGGCGTCGGCGATGGCCTGCCAAGCTGCCGGGCTGTCAGCCTTCATAATCCGGCTTCCCGATTCCCATAGCGTCGGTTCGCCCACCGTGCGCGCGGCAATGCGTTCGGGTAAGTGCCAGCTTGCCGGCGCGGTGCGTGCGATGAAGCCGGGAAGGAACGACCACACCACTATCCCCAAGAGCAAGCCGCTACCGCCCCACAAATGACGGTAACGGCGCTGCTCGTCGATCGTGGCGACCGTTCCCGCCAGCCGCTCCATATCCCGCGCTGCACTATCCATCCGCTCGCGGGCTTGCCGGATGGCCATGCTATCCTCCGCGCGCGCCTTGGCGGCGGCGGCCGCGATCTGCCCGGCCATCGCGTCGGGGGTGAACGTCATGGCGGGACGGCGAGCGAGCGTGTTAATCGCGTTTCGCATCTTTTCGAGAAGGTCCGCGATCTCGCCAAGCGTTTCGTTATAGTCGGGCATTTCCTCCCGTTTGGCGACAAGGCCGCGAAGAAGGGTTTCTAGAAAATCGACCTTGGCGGACAGTTCCGCAAAGGCCGCCTCCGCCGGATTGGCGTCCGGCGGCTGATCCTGTGGCGTGAGGGTTGGCAAGCTGGTGTCCATGATCGTTCCTCCTATCTGCTCATGCCAAGGTCACGGCCCCGGCCCATTTCGATGCCGACGCTGCTGGCGAGGTCATGGGAAAGCTGGCGGCCGGTCTCGAACGAAATGCCGAGTTCCTGCTTGCGCCCGCGCAGGACGGATTCCACCTGGGCGTCGCGTTCGAGGCTTTTCGCCATGCCGGCCATCTGCTCGGATACTTTGCGCGCGCCCCGGAAATCCCCGTCGCGCTGTAGCTCCTCGCGGTGCTGGCCGAGCTGCCGCCAACCTTCCACGAACCTGTCGGCGCGCTTGTCGGGATCGGTGCGGATTTCGGCTTCAAGCTGCATGGCGCGCATTGCCTGGCGGACACGGCCGCCCGCTGCATCGGACGCCAAGGCGGGATCGCGCTTGTAAGCCTGCTCCATGTCCCTCGCGGCGTGCTTGCCGGTCTGGTTCATCGCCTCGCGGGCCTTGTCGAGTTCGGCACGCTGGTGGGGCAAGACGGGCAAGCCCTTGTCCTGCATCTTCCATATATCAGCGACGGCGCGGGCGTGGCGCTGGACGGCAAGCTGCCGCACATGCTCCCGCTCGGCCTGTGCTGCCCTTGCCGGATCGGCAACAGGCGCGGGCGGCCGGAAGTCGGCGAAGATGCCGCGCGAACGCTCTGGTGCGGCCAATGCGCCCCGATCTTGCCCGCCGATGGCAAGGCGCAATCCGTCGAACATGCCGCGCGCCTTCTCCGCTCCCGCACGGACGATTTCGGTGACACGTTCGCCAAACGTGATCCCACGCTGCTCGGCGAATTGCTGTGTCGGGTCGCGGCGCTCATAGTCGCTCGCCATGTCCTTGACGCGCTCGCGGGACAGGGTGTGGACAAGGCGGGACTCGTCCTTGAAGTCGTCGCGCCCGTAGTGAACCTGCACGCCGTCCCGGTGGCGGGACATGCCGACATAGGAGCCGTGCCGGTCCATACCCGGCGTGGCGAGGACATGGGCGCGGTCCACCGTCATGCCCTGCGCCTTGTGGATTGTGGCGGCATAGCCATGATCCACATGGGCATAGTCCTTGGTGTCGAACGCGACGCTGCGGCCGTCATCGGTGCGGACCGTCATGCTCTGCTGGTTCACCTGCTCGATGGTGCCTAGCGTGCCGTTCTTGACCTCAAGCCCGCGCTCGTTGCGAAGGAACATGATGCGGTCGCCAGTGGCAAAGACGCGGTTGCCCCGCTCGGCCTTCACCAACACGTCATCGCCAAGCTGCCCCGCGTCGCGCATCCGGTCGCGCGCGGCTTCGTTCAACTCGCGCACCTCGTAATTGGTATGGGTAAGAATGATTCGCGATTGATCTGGCGCGGCGATCCGTTCGCGGTCCCACCGCTCGACAAGCTCGCCGCGCGCCTGCTCCCGCGTCTCGGTGGCATGGACCATGCCATGATCTGCATAGGCCCGGATCGCCTCGCCGGTCCTGCCGGTCGCAAGGTGGCGGGTGGCGTCGCGCTGCCAATCGTGAAGCTGGCGGCGGACCTCGGTAATCTCGACGCCGCCGTGGCGTTCGTGGATCGCGCGGAACGCCGCGCCTGCCTCGATGGCCTGCAACTGCTGGGGATCGCCCACCAGCACAACCTTTGCGCCCGCGTCGGCGGCATGGGACAGCACGCGCTCCATCTGGCGCGTGCCGACCATGCCCGCCTCGTCGATCACCAGCACATCGCGCGCGGTGAGAAGGTCGCGCCCCTGCGACCAGCCATGTTCCATGCTGGCGATGGTCCGCGACGCGATGCCCGAACCATTCTCAAGCCCTTCGGCAGCGATGCCGGACAACGCTGCGCCGCGCACCTCATACCCCGCGCGCTCCCACGCCTCCCGCGCCACGCCAAGCATCGCGCTCTTGCCGGTGCCCGCATAGCCCACCACCACGCCAAGCCCGCGCTCGCCCGTCACATGCTCGAACGCGGCACGTTGTTCGCCCGTCAACGTAAGCCCGCCCGCTTCCGCGCGGGCCAGTGCGGCGGCGCGGTCCTTCTCGTCCACGCGATGCCGTTCCCGCTCGGCCATCAACTCACTGGCGCGCTGCAACCGCTGTTCGGTTTCGATCATGTCGCGGCTGGTGAAGCGATCTTCGCCGCGCCCATCCTTGCCCAAGGCGACAAGCTCCGGCGAAGTGCGAACGGCACTCATCGCCCGGTCGAATTGCTCTTTTCCGTCCGTATGACGATGAACAAACATCGCCACGTCGCGGCGCGTGAACGTGGCCTGCTGGTGGGTGATCGCGTTGAGCGCCACGGAAGGGTCGGCAATGATGCGCTCGCCGTTCCGCTGCGCGATAGCGCGGTGATCCTCGATCCGCTCGGACTCAAGGCCGCGCTCGCCCATACGCTGCGCGGCCGGCCCAATCTTGTCTTGCGGCTCAAGCCCGATGCCCTGCGCCTCAAGGGAACGGTGATCTATGCGGGCATCAATATCCAATTCGGCAAGGCGGGTGTTCACGTGATCGGCCCACCGTTCGCGCCATTGCTCGACAAGCTCGGCGCGGTTCCAGTCGCGTTCCTTCGCGCCGAAACCCTGCTCGTTCACCTCGCGCATGGTGAGCATGACATGGGCATGGGGCTTCGCCAGCCCATCCGCGCCAATGTCCCAATGCACGTTAAGGTCGGCAATCATGCCGCGTTCGACAAACTCGGCCTGTGCGAAGTCGCGGGCCAGTTCGACGCCCTGCGCCTGCGTCATCTCGCGCGGAATGGAAAACTCGACCTCGCGCGATAGCTGCGCGTCCTTGCGCTTCTCGGTCGCCTCGACCTCGTTCCAAAGCGTTTCCCGATCCGAGAAGCGTTCGGGCGCACCTTCGGGCAAGAGGATTTCCGAATGGACGACACCCGACTTGTTGGTGAAGTCGTGATCGCGGTCCAGCCGCTCGTCGTGCAGGCGCTCGCCCGCCCGATAGGCGGCGGCTGCAACGGCGCTGCGCCCGCTGGCGCGGCCGATGACCTGAACCGAGAAGTGATAGATTGCCATAGCGGCAATCCATCTACGCCACTAAGCGCACGTCGGCACGACGTATAAGCGCGCCCTCCTCGAATAAAATCCGAGCAGGGACTAGGCGGTTCCAGAACGTCCCGACAACTCTACAGCATTACGTGCAACGATAGCCTAGAATTATTCCATTCGCAAAGAATGGAGACTGTGATGCGTAAACCCCGCGACTTTGATTTGGAATTGAAGGCGCTCGCTGACAAGGCGAAGGCGCTCAAGGAGCGGCGTGTGCGCCAGCTTGGTGAACTGGTCGCCGCGACGGGTGCCGATGCGCTTGACGCCGATCTGCTCGCGGGCATGCTGCTCGATGCCGTTGCCAGCAAAGATGCCGCGACAAGGGAGGGCTGGCGTAAAGCGGGTGCGGCCTTCTTTCGCAGCAAGCAACGCAAGCCTGCGCCGCGATCTGAACGCCAGCCGGAAGGCGCTCTACCGCTCGAAGGCGGCGCGGCATCGCATTGAGGCACGAAAGGCGCGAACCGACATGCGGGAATGGGTTGTGAAGCGCCGCGAGCGCACGCGGCAACTGATCGAATTGGGCGGCCTCGTCGTCAAGGCGGGACTGGTCGATCTGACGGACGATGATCGCGCCACGCTCTACGGCGCGTTCCTCACGGTCGCGGACAAGCTGCGAGGCGAAGAACGAACCAACGCGCTTGCCCTATGGCAGCGCAAGGGCAAGCGCGCGTTCGAGGCGGAACAGGAAGCCCGCGAGAAACCGCGTTAGGCGGCGGTCGGATCGGGCATCGGAGCAGACTTTGGTGTCGTGCAATCCGGTGGCTCCCATGCCTGCCGCACCCAAGCCTCGTTTGATCTGCTGAAAGGCGCGTCTGGTCCGTGGCAGTAATTGACGGCAATCCCTTCCCTCAAATCGACGGCGCATAGACCCGCATCACCAGCCAACAGGCGCACGGCATCAAACGGCCTGAACCAGCCGCGCAAGGCGCGTGATCGCTTTCCCGCCAAGGAATCCGTCACCATCATTATCTCGCTAAAGTGGGCGCGCGCGGCGCGATATATCCGGTCCAATGACGGGCCGGGCCTTATGTCGAAATGATAATATTCGGACGGAGCGTTCGGGTCGCATATCTCATCTGCAAGACGGGGTGGCTTGCTAGGCGGAGGCGGAAGCTCGTCCAATATATCGACCATCAAAGTGTCGGTCCCTTTCGACCGTTCGGGCTGGTCCTCCGATGGCTCCGAAACCGAGCAACCGGGAATGGAGAGCGGCACCAATAGCGCAACGTGCGCCAGCACCGAAATCAACAGGGGACCGACCACCTCCTTCCTGCCGCGCCGGTCCTCCGTCATGGCTATGCCGTCAACTGCGCCATCCGCGCGGGCGAGGATGGCCGGTCACGTCATGCACACGGTCCAACAGGGCGCGGAGCAGCGCATGGATCTGCGAGAGTGTCAGTCCGCCGTCATCGGGTTCCGGCTCCCCGAACAGGCGGACTTGGTTCCATCGGCAATAGGGCGTGAGGATCGCCGCCAGCCGCGCCATGTCGGGGCAGTCATGGCCCAATCCCGTCGCATTGGCATAGGAAAGCGACTTGGCGACACGCAGGCCGATATGACGGGCGCACCAGTCATCGGCAAAGCCCATGTCCAGCAAGTGAGAGGACAGGGCGAGTTGGGCGGTTATCCCCGCCCGATACAGGTAGCCGTGCCAGCCCGTCCGCTCGCGCTCGGCAGGAAAGAACCCCTCCGCGACATGATAGCGGCGGCGGCTCAAAGCCCGCCCCTCCTTCGTTCGGGTGATAGCGGTCGGATCGTCTCCATAATCCGCGTAGAGTGACGCCAGCGCCTCGCCCCAGGGCGAGGGCACGGCAAGCGCCGCAACGGGCGCGGCGGTCAACGCGCCCAAGAGCGCGCGGCGCGACGTGGTAGGGGCGGCATGGCCCATATGCACCTCCGTTCCGCATCCTTGGCGGTAGGACGAAAGCAACGGGACGGATGCGGCACGGTCCCGACACTCCCACGCGATTCGGGCCGTCGGATTGCCGGTTGACCCGATGGAGGGAGGGCCATTGCAGCAATATACGATACCGTTTATCATATAAACGATGGCGTATATTCAAATAAACGGTGGCGTCAACGTGTTTGGCTTGGAGATAGCAGGCATGGCCGATAGCGACGGGCTGATGGGACGCCCGCCGCTTGGAATGAAGCCGACGACAATCAGGCTATCAGCCGACACGATCCGCCGTATTGAGGCGCTGGTCGGCAACCGGCGTCTTGCTCTGTTCATCCGAGAGGCGGTTGAGAACGAATTGCAGCGCCGCGAAAGGCCGGACTCGTCCAAGGAATAGGGGTTTCCAGCGGGCCATTAGATGCCACGTCACCACCCCAATTCGGCATGTGATCCCAAGCGCACAAGCTGCAAGGTGTCATCGTCGGGCTTGCGGTAGATTAGCACCAAGTCAGGTTTGACGTGACAGTCCCGATGGTCGCGCCAGTCGCCGGTTAGCGTATGGTCGCGGTGGCGCGGTTCAAGCGGCTCGTCATTTGCCAGCGCCTCGATGACGGGAAGCAACACGGCGTCCAGCGTCTTTGCGTGCTGTCCCTTTTTCTCTCGCTTGTAGTCGCGCTTGAATTGCCCGGTGCGCTCAATCGTCCGCATTCAGGTCGGCCATCAGATCGGCAATCGTGGCGGAGCGCTTCACCTTGCCTTCGCGGGCTTCCTTCATCGCGGCAATCGTCGTTTCGTTCGGGGTCAGCGGCTCGAACGGCAGTGCCTTCTCCCGCGCAACGCGGGTCAGCATCAGGCGCACGGCATCGGAGACGGTAAGCCCCATTGCCGCCAGCACGGTTGCGGCTTCCTCCTTCACGGCTCCGTCGATTCGGGTCTGGACAAGTGCGTTCGCGGCCATGTCGATTTCCTTTCTGCATGACAATGTAATGCAACAGGCTGCCAATTGCAATTCTGCTGACTGCCGAAAGCGACTATGTTGGCGCATCTACGACTAAGTTGGCTGCAAGCGGCACTGTAGTGCCTCCCCCTCTTGCGCGGCGGGGCAAAGCGATACAGCATGGAAATGTGGCGGACGGACTGGGCGTTTTGAAAGGTCCGCCATGTCGTGCGAATCGGAATCGGGCCGGGTTCATCCGGCCGCTTCTTCTCACCGCAAACCGGCTGGTTCCGTGGCTTATTTGTCACGGTCGGCAAAGAAACGTGTAAGACTAGAGGGACGAATACCGTCCTTCGCCGCAGTCCACCGCCGTTCGCCGCAGTATGCCGCAATACGCCGCCGTTCGCCGCATCTACCTACGTTTATACTGCCGTAAGCCACATCTTCACCACATCGCTACCGCGATGCTCTTGCGGGCAGCATAAAGGTCGCCAATTCTATTCGCAGGGGAGCTTTGTCAACCGCTACCAACCGAAAGTTACCTCAATGCCCAACCCTGAAAGGATTATTCGCCTAAAGACGGTGCTGCAACGCACCGGCCTTTCCCGCTCCACCCTCTATCGCAAGATCGCGGAAGGCAGCTTCCCCCGGCAATTACCGATCAGCGTCCACGGCACCGGCTGGCACGAGTCCGCCGTGGATCGCTGGATCGCCAACCCCGCCGCCTTCCGCGAGGACCGCGCCGAGTGAGGCAAGGCCGGGTTACTCCCCGGCCTTCGCTTTCTTGAAATCACCTTTGATGACCTTCGCGCCATCGCGGAGGAAATCGAGATGATCCGACCAATGTTGCATCATGCGGACTCGCTCATCCCAATACTCGCCCCGCGTGTATGCGCGGCGCACCGCGTTGTTATCGCAATGGGCAAGCTGCCGCTCGATGGCGTCGGGGTGCCATAGGCCCATTTCGTTCAAGAGCGTCGCCGCCATCGCCCGGAAGCCGTGGCCGGTCATCTCGTCCTGGGCAAAGCCCATGCGACGCAGCGCCGCGTTGATCGTATTTTCAGACATGGGCCGATCAACTGAACGCAGCGACGGGAACAGATAGGAGCTATAGTCCGCGTCATGCTCGATGGTTTCGAGGATCGCCAGCGCCTGCCGGGACAGGGGGATGCTGTGGATGCGCCGCATTTTGGTCTTGTGCGGGGGGATCGTCCAAAGCGCCTTGTCGAAATCGAAGTCGGTCCATTCGGCAAAGCGAAGTTCGCCGGGGCGCACAAAGACATGGGGCAAGAGGCGTAGCGCCGCCTTGGTGTTCGGGTGCCCCTCGAACACCTCTATGGCGCGGAGCAGGCCCCCCGCTGCATTGGCGTTCGTGATCGCTGCACGGTGAACAGGCTGGGGTGCAATGAGCGCGCCGCGAAGATCGGCGGCAACGTCACGTTCGGCGCGGGCCGTTGCGATGGCATAGCAGAATATCTGGCTGCACGTGCTGCGAAGCCGCTTCGCCGTCTCGTAGCGGCCTTTGCCCTCCATCTTGCGAAGCATGACAAGAAGCTCTTGCGCGGAAATGGAGGCGATAGGGCGCTTGCCGATGGACTCGTTGATGAAGTCCAGCAGCCAACGCAGTTTCTTCATGGTGACGGCGGAGCGGCCTTCACGCTCGACCTTCACAAGCCATTCGTCGGCAACGGCCTTGAAGCTGTTGGATGCGGCGACCGCCGCCGCGATCTTTTCCAGCTTGATCCGCTCGGCCGGATCGTCGCCGCGCGCCAATATCTTGCGGGCCGCGTCGCGCTGCTCGCGGGCTTCTGCAAGGCCGGTGTCGGGATAGACGCCAAAGGCAAGCGTCTTTTGCTTGCCAAGGTGGCGGTAGTTCATGCGCCAATAGCGCCCGCCATTGGGGGTCACATACAGAAACAGCCCGTCGCCATCGGTGAGTTTATAGGGCTTTGCACGGCCCTTGGCGTTTTTGATCGAAACAGCGGTAAGCGCCATGATGGTATCTCCTTTTGGGGGAGGACCGCGCTGCCATCAAATATACCATCAAGATGGTGGTATCCGGTGGCACTCGGCCGCTCCGTATGGGATACCTATACCACAAAAAACCGCAGAAATCAGCCAGTTATGGCATCTTCTGGAACCCTCTGGGAGAGGATTTTGGTGACCCCTACGGGACTCGAACCCGTGTTTTCGCCGTGAAAGGGCGACGTCCTAGACCGCTAGACGAAGGGGCCGCACTTGCGGGAGGCGGCCGATTAGCGGGCGCATGGCAGCACGTCAAGGCCTCACTGCCGTATCCAAATGCCTTGCGCGAGAAACTTCGGCTTCTGTCGGGCAATATGGCCGCAGATTTCCTCGGCGATCCCGCCCCTGCCCTTGCGTCTCAGTGGGCGCGGGCCGCGTCGTCCAGTTGCAGTTGCGCCCTTGCGCGGCCCTGCCATTCGTCTGCAGTCACCCGCCCGGCCAGGTGAAGCTGCTCGCTGCCGGCCGCCATCAGCATCTGGCCGAGATCGCCCTCCAGCGCGCGAAAGGCGATGCCTTCCACGCGGCCGCCGTCCGGACCGGAGGCGACGAAGCGCAGATGGGTTTTGGGTTCCGTCCGGCCGACAGGGTCGCATTTCACCAGCCGCACCGGGCCCACCGCGACCCGGGGAGAGGGCCAGGACTGGCCATAGGGGCCGCAGGCTTCCAGCGCCTGCGCCAGATCGGGGGTGATCGCTCGGGGGGTGACGGCAAGGTCTATCGACAGGATGCGTTCGCCCCCGGCCGCCGCCACCGGCTCCGCCAGATGCTCCGCGAGCCATCGGGTGAAACGGTCCAACTGCGCGGCTTCGACTGTCACGCCGCAGGCCATGGCGTGGCCGCCGCCTTCGCGGATCAGGCCATGTGCCTTGGCGGCCAGAATGGCGGCGCCCAGATCGACCCCCGGAATCGAGCGGCCGGAGCCCTTGGCGGTGCCGTCCTCGCCCAGCGACAGCACCAGCGCCGGGCGTTGCAGCCGCTCTTTCACGCGCGCGGCGGCGATCCCGACCACGCCGGGGTGCCAGCCGACGCCGGCCACCACCGCGACCGGGCTGTTCGCCTGGGCTTCGGCAGCCGCCAGCGCTTCGGCGGTGACGGCGGCCTCGATGGCGCGGCGCTCCTGGTTGAAGCGATCCAGTTCCTGCGCGAGGAAGGCAGCCTCGTCGGCATCTTCGCTGGCCAGCAGGCGGACGCCGAGGTCGGCCTGCCCCACGCGTCCGCCGGCGTTGATTCGGGGGCCGAGATGGAAACCCAGATCGTCGGCGCGGGGGGCGCGGTCCAGCCGGGCGATGTCGGCGAGCGCCGAAAGGCCCGCCGACTGGCGCTGCGCCATGCGGCGCAGACCGAGCGCCACGAAAGCGCGGTTGAGACCGGTCAGCGGCACCACGTCCGCCACCGTGCCCAGCGCCACGATGTCCAGCCACTGCGCCAGATTCGGCTCCGGCGCGGCGTTGAAACGGCCGCGCCTGCGCAGTTCGCGGTTCAGCGCCACCCCCAGCAGGAAAGCCAGCCCGGCCGTGCAGAGCGTGCCGTGCACCGCCGCTTCGGGCGATTCGTCGAGGCGGTTGGGGTTCACGATCCCCAGCGCCGGCGGCAGCGCGGTGGAGGCCTTGTGGTGGTCCACCACCATCAGGTCCAGCTTCGCCTCCCGCGCGGCTTCGAGCGGCTGGAAGGCCTGCGTGCCGCAATCGAGCAGCAGCACGAGCTGCGCACCCCGTCTTTGCAATTCGAGGAGGGCGGCGGCGGACGGCCCATAGCCTTCCAGGATCCGGTCGGGGATATAGGGCGCTGCGTCGGCGCCCAGCGCCCTCAGGTGGCGCAGGAGGAAGGCGGCCGAGGTGGCGCCGTCCACATCATAGTCGGCGAAGAGGATGATCTTCTCGCCCCGCTCCACGGCGTCGGCGAGGCGGCCGGCGACCCGATCCATGTCCTGGAACAGGGATGGATCGGGCAGCCAGTCGCGCAGGGCAGGCTTCAGCGTGCGATGCACATCGGCCGGCGCGCAGCCGCGCGACAGAAGAATCTGCGCGGCCAGTTCGTCCACGCCCAGCCTTTCGGCGGCGCCCAGCGGCAGCGGTTGCGCGCGCCAGTGCCAGGCCCGGGCGGTGGCCGAGCGGGAAACGTTGAAGACGGGATCAGCCATGGAACGCTCGCAGGTCGCGCGTGGGAACATGGCTGTCAAGATGCGCCATATTCAACTCGTCGGTTGATTGTTTATGGAAACATGATATTAAACCTTATGGTTGATAATCGACTCGATACGCTGTTTCTCGCGCTGTCGGACCCGACCCGGCGCGGCATGCTGGCTGATCTCAAAGGCGGCGAGAAGACGGTGGGCGAACTGGCGGCCCCGCACCGGATGAGCCTGGCGGGCGCTTCCAAGCATCTGGGCGTGCTGACCCGCGCCGGGCTGGTCGAGCAGCGCAAGGCGGGGCGGCAGCGGCTTTGCCGGCTGAAGGGCGAACGCCTGCGCGAAGCCAGCGACTGGCTGCTGCAATGGGAAGATTTCTGGAACGGGCGCCTGGATGCGCTGGAAACGGCTTTGAGGGAGATGGGCGATGGCTGATGTGGTGACGGCGCAAAGCCTCCGCTTCGAACGGCTGCTGGACGCGCCGGTGGAGAAAGTGTGGCAGTTCCTGGTCGATCCGGACCTGCGCGGCCGCTGGTTCATGGGCGGGCCGACCGAGGCGCGACCGGGTGGGCGCATCACCATGACGATGCACCACGACCGTCTTTCGGATGAGACCGTGCCGACACCGGAGCGCTACCGCCCTTATCTGGGGCAAAGCTGGGAGGAGCGGATCATCCGCTGCGAAGCGCCGCACCTGTTGACGATCGGTTGGGAGGATGGCGCGGCCGGCGAAGTGACGTTCGAATTGCACGCGCAGGAAGGGAAGACGCGGCTGATCCTCACCCATTCGGGCCTCAGGGGCCGGGCGGATGCGGCGAATTTCGGCGGCGGCTGGCATTCGCATCTCGCGGCGCTGGAGCGGCGGGTTCGGGGCGAAGGGGTGGCCGACTTCTGGGCGCTGCACGCCGCGGCGGAGGCGGAGATGCAGCGGCTGCTGGGCTGAGCGGGGGGATTCTCCATCTTCCAAAGGCGCCGGAATCGCTTATGCACCCCCGCAAACGCCGAAGGAGGATCGAGCATGACGAATCGCCCGCTGCACCCGGAAACGCTGGCCCTGCATGCCGGCTGGCGGGCCGACCCCGCGACCGGGGCCGTCGCGCCGCCGATCTTCCAGACGACCTCCTACCAGTTCCGCGACGCCGAGCATGCCGCCAACCTGTTCGCGCTGAAGGAACTGGGGAATATCTACACCCGGCTGGGCAACCCGACGACCGACATATTGGAGCAGCGGGTGGCGGCGCTGGAAGGCGGCGCGGCGGCGCTGGCGGTCGCCTCCGGGCAGGCGGCGTCCGCCTATGCGGTGCAGAATCTGGCGCGGGCGGGCGACAATATCGTGTCCGGCACCGATCTTTACGGCGGCACCTGGAACCTGTTCGCCAATTCGCTGAAGGACATGGGGATCGAAACCCGCTTCGTGGACCCGGCCGACCCGCAAGCCTTCGCCAAAGCCTCCGACTCGCGGACCCGCGCCTGGTATGTGGAGACGCTGCCCAATCCTAAGCTGGTCGTCTGCCCGATGGCGGAGATCGCCGCCCTGGGCCGGGGGCTGGGCATTCCGCTGATCGTCGACAACACGGCGGCGCCGCTGATCGCCCGGCCGTTCGACCATGGCGCGGCGATCATCGTCTATTCCACCACCAAATATATCGGCGGCCACGGCACCTCCATCGGCGGCCTGATCGTCGATGGCGGCAATTTCGACTGGGCCGCCTTCCCGGAGCGGCAGCCACTTCTGAACACGCCCGACCCCAGCTACCATGGCGCCGTCTGGAGCGAGGCGGCGAAGCCGCTGGGGCCGATCGCCTATATCCTGCGCGCCCGCACCGTGCTGCTGCGCGACCTGGGGGCGGCGCTGTCGCCGTTCAACGCCTTCCAGATCCTGCAGGGGCTGGAAACGCTGCCGCTGCGGATGCCGCGCCACTCAGAGAATACGCTGAAGGTGGTGGATTATCTGAAGGCCCGCGCGGATGTGGTGAAGGTGATCCATCCGTCGCTGCAGACGGGCGCGCAGGCCGAGCGGGCGAAGGCGGTGCTGACGGGCGGGCTGGGCGGCTTGCTGGGCTTCGAACTGGCCGGCGGGCGCGAGGCGGGGCGGCGCTTCATCGACGCTTTGCAGCTATTCTATCATGTGGCGAACATCGGCGATGCGCGCAGCCTTGCCATCCACCCGGCGTCCACCACCCACAGTCAGCTTTCCGCCGAAGAGCAGACGGCGACCGGGGTGAGCGAGGGCTATGTGCGCCTGTCGATCGGGTTGGAGCATATCGACGATATCCTCGCCGATCTGGGTCAGGCGCTGGACAAGGCCAGCGCCTGACGCGGAGCCTTTAACTGGAAACGAAGGCCAGAAGGTCTTCGTTCACAATATCGGCATGTGTCTGGCACATGCCGTGGGGCAGGCCTTTATAAGTCTTCAAGGTGCCGATCTTCAGGTGGCGGATCGCCTTTTCGGCGGAATTGCCGATGGGCACGATCTGGTCGTCGGTGCCGTGCTGCAGCAGAACCGGCACGCCTATGGCTTTCAGATCGTCGGTGAAGTCGGTTTCGCTGAAGGCCTTGATGCAATCATATTGCGGCCTGGCGCCGCCCATCATGCCCTGCCGCCACCAATTGTCGATCAGCCCTTGCGAGACGGCGGCGCCGGGGCGGTTGAAGCCGTAGAAGGGGCCGCTCGGCACATCCCGATAGAATTGCGCGCGGTTGGCGGCGAGCGAGGCGCGAAAGCCGTCGAACAGTTCGATCGGCAGGCCGTCCGGGTTGCTGTCGGTCCGGGCCATCACCGGCGGCACCGCGCCGATCAGCACGGCGCCGGCGACGCGGCCGGCTTGGGCGCGGGCGGCGTAGCGGGCCGCTTCCCCGCCGCCGGTGGAATGGCCGATATGGAAGGCGCGCGTCAGGTCGAGCGCGTCCGCCAGTTCGGCGACGTCGGCGGCGTAGCGGTCCATCTGGTTGCCGCTGTCTGTCTGGGTGGAGCGGCCGTGGCCGCGCCGGTCATGGGCGATCACGCGGAAGCCCTTCTCCAGGAAGAAGAGCAGCTGATTGTCCCAATCATCGGCCGAGAGCGGCCAGCCGTGATGGAAGACGAGGGGGCGGGCTTCCTTAGGCCCCCAGTCCTTATAGAAAATGCTTGCGCCGTCGCTGGTCAGGAATTCGCCCATGGCTTTGTCTCCTGCGGATCGGCGCTTGCCGAGTCGTAGCGCCGACCGCCGGAGTAGAACCCGGCCGTATGACAGCAGCAAGTCCGATGGGTCAGTCGCCTTCCTGCCCGCCGCCGAGGCGGCGCATCCCGACCCCGGCCCCCATGCCCATGCCGGCTCCCATTCCCGCCCCCATGCCGCCGCCTTCAGCGCCGCGCCCAGCGCCACCTTGCCGGCCGCCTTCCTCCCGTTTGCTGCCACCGCCGCCACCGGCCTGGCGTGCCGGGCCCTGACGGGGGATGGCGATGCCGGCCGGCAACTCGTCCAGATCCAGTGCCTCGCGGATGAAGTTCCTGAGCGAGATCACCAGTTCGTCCGTATGGACGAGGTGCCCGGCGGCCAGTTCGGCAGCGGCACGCACCGCCAGCCGGACTTGTTCCTCCGTGCCCAGAAGGATGATGTCGGAAAGTGCCGCCTCCACCGCGTCCCGTATGCGCCGGGCGCGCTCCGAACCGCCGCCGAGGTCGATGGCGGCGCCTTCTCCGCTCGACTGGGCGGATTCGCGCAGCTGGCGCAGATGGGTGGGATCCACCGTCAGCGTGCCGGTGAACGAGCCCCCCAGAACCTTGTAGGCGGCGATCAGGGCGCGCAGCCGTTCGTTGATCTGCCGGTTAAGCCGTTCCCGTCGCTGCTGGATCGTCATCATCATCACCAGGCGGATGCCGACGCCGATGAAGGTGAAGAGGGCTATACCGATCAAAGCCGAGAGAATCCCCTCCCAACTGCTGAAGTCCATGTTCCGAACCACATGCCTTCTCCCTGATGCCGGCCGTGACTATGGGCGCGGCCGGCTATCCCTTCCATCGGGGAAATCGCGGGAGGGCACTGCTCGAACCCTCAGGCCGGGTCGCCGCGCCGGTCGCCCTTCACCCGCCGCACCGTGCCGCTGCTGGCGCGCATCACGATGCTTTCGGTGGTGATGCGCCCCGTCTTCCAGCGGCGGACGCCTTCCAGCAGGCTGCCGTCGGTCACCCCGGTCGCCGCGAAGATCACATCGCCCTTGGCAAGGTCTTCCAGCTTGTAGATCCGGTCGAAGTCGGTGATGCCGGTCTTGCGAGCGCGGGCCTTCTCGTCCTCGTTGCGGAAGATCAGCCTGCCTTCGAACTGGCCGCCGACACAGCGCAGCGCCGCCGCCGCCAGCACGCCTTCCGGCGCCCCGCCCGAGCCCAGATAGATGTCGATGGTGGTTTCCGGATTGGTGACGGCGATCACGCCGGCCACGTCGCCGTCCGGGATCAGGTGGATGCCGCAGCCGATGGCGCGCAGCTCCCTGATCAGCGCCTCGTGGCGCGGCCGGTCCAGCACGCAGGCGATGATCTCGTGCGGCTCGACGCCCTTCGCCGCCGCCAGCGCCTGCACATTCTCGGTCGGCGTCTTCGTCAGCGAGACGACTCCTTCCGCGTAGCCCGGGCCGATGGCCAGCTTTTCCATGTAGACGTCCGGCGCGTAGAGCAGCCCGCCCTCTTCGGCGATCGCCAGCACCGCCAGCGCGTTCGGCCCGGCCTTGGCGGTGATGGTGGTGCCTTCCAGCGGGTCGAGCGCGATGTCGATCTTCGGGCCGGAGCCTTGCGCCGAGCCGACCTTCTCGCCGATGAACAGCATCGGCGCCTCGTCGCGCTCGCCCTCGCCGATCACCACCGTGCCGTCGAAGGCCAGCTTGTTGAGGGCGTCGCGCATCGCTTCCACGGCGGCGGCGTCGGCCGCCTTCTCGTCCCCCCGGCCGACGAGGCGCGAGGCGGCGATGGCGGCATATTCCGTCACCCGCACCATTTCGAGCACGAGGACGCGGTCGAGGACCTGGCTGGGCTGCAGTTGCGAACGGTCGGTGGTCATCTCGGATTCCCTGTTGGCTCAGCCGTCTTGCGGCAGGATGGGCATGAAGAGCGGGGTGCCGATGGCGGCGGGAAGCGCGGCCATGGCGGAAAGGGCGTTGCGGATGGCTTCCTCGCCGGTTTCATGCGTCAGCATGACGACAAGGGCGATCCCGTCCGTGGACGAGGCCGGCTGGATCAGGCTCTCGATGGAGACGCCGGCGTCGCGCAGCGCCGCCGTGATATCGGCGAGCACGCCGGGCCGGTCCTCCACCGTCAGGCGGATATAGGCGCGGCCATGGCGCGCTTCGGCGCCGGCCGGCGGCAGGCTGTGCAGCGCGTCGGCCGGCATGGCGAAGGCCGGGCCGTTTTCCCCCCGGGCGATGTCGATCAGGTCGGCGGCGACGGCCGACGCGGTCGGGCCTTCGCCCGCGCCCCGGCCGGTGAACAGCAGCCGGCCGACGAAATTGCCTTCGGCGACGACGGCGTTCAGCGGCCCCTCGACCGCCGCCAGCGGATGCGACAGCGGCACCAGGCTGGGGTGCACGCGCTGCACCAGCCGCCCGTCGAGCACCTGCGCCAGCCCGACGAGGCGGACCTTGAAGCCCAGCGCCGCCGCCTGGCGGATGTCGGCGAGGCGGATGTCGCGGATGCCGCAGGTTTCGACGGCGTGGAAGTCCGGCCGGGAGCCGAAGGCGATGGCGGCGAGGATGGAGAGCTTGTGCGCGGCGTCGATGCCGTCGATGTCGAAGCTCGGATCGGCCTCGGCGTAGCCGAGGCGCTGGGCGTCCGCCAGCACGTCGGCGAACTCCAGCCCCTCCTTCTCCATCCGGGTCAGGATATAGTTGCAGGTGCCGTTCAGGATGCCGGTGACGAGGCTCAGCTCGTTGGCGGCGGCGCCTTCGCGCAGGCCCTTGATGACCGGGATTCCGCCGGCCACCGCCGCCTCGAACTTCAGCGGCGTGCCGGACGCCTCGGCCAGTTCCGCCAGCAGCAGGCCATGGTGGGCGATCATCGCCTTGTTGGCGGTGACGAAGGGCTTGTTCGCCGCCAGCGTCGCGCGGGCGAGCGTCAGCGCCGGGCCGTCGGCGCCGCCCACCAGCTCCACCACCACATCCACATCGTCGCGCCCGGCGAGCGTCGTCGCATCGTCCACCCACTGGAAGCGGGCGAGATCGACTCCGCGCTCGCGCGTGCGGTCCCGGGCGCAGACGGCGGTGACGAGGATGGGGCGGCCGGCGCGGCGGGCGATGAGGGCGGCGTTGGCGTCGAGCAGTTTGATGACTCCGGCGCCGACCGTGCCGAGACCGGCCAGACCGACCTTGAGCGGGCCGGCTTTTGGGGGATTGCTGCTCATGTCGCGGGGCCTTGCCGGAACTTTGGCCCCGAGGGAAGGGGCGGTTGGGATGAAGTGGCGCTTGTCCGGGTCGGCACCCGGCGTGGATGAAGCGTTTCCGGGTCAGCGCCCGGCGTGGATGAAGCTTTTCAGCGTCTCGATCAGTTCCGGCGCAGCATAGGGCGAAAGCCCGGCCGCCGCCCCGTCGCCGCCAGAGGCCTGCACCCGGTCGATGAGCGGCCCCACATCCGCTGCTTCGGCGGCGATATGCAGGCCGGCGCGCCCCTCGAAGCGGGCGGCGGTCGCCAGTTGATGCTCGTTGCGATGCTCGCCGAGCGCAGCGCGGCGGGCCATCATCACCAGCGGCTTGCCGAAGGTGAGGGCGGAGATGATCGAGCCCATGCCGACATGCGCCACCAGCAGGTCGCTCGCCTCCAGCCGCCGCTGATAGTCGTCGGCGCTGATGAAGTCGCGCCATTCGAAATGCTTCGGGCGGTAGCTGTCCGGCTTCAGCGCGCCCAATTGCCCGAAGATGGGGGTGTCGTGGGCGGCGGCCCAGTCGTCGACGGCGGCGACCAGCCGGTCGAACGGTTCCTGCGTTCCGACGGTGAGGAAGATCACAGCACGCTTCCCTTGCACAGAGGGCCGCCCGGCTTCGCCAGATGCGGCCATTGCGTCAGCCAGAGGTCGGCGTGCGGGCCCACCTTTTCCCCGGACAGCGACAGGACTTCGGCGTTGGCGATGCTGTCCACCCAGCAGGTGCGGGCGCCCAGCATCCTGCCCACCCGGATCGCGAAATAGCCGGCCGACGCCCCGGTGCTGATGACGACATCGGGGCGGACCTTCATCAGGATCGCCGTCACTTCCAGCATCTGCTTCACCAGCCGCGCCTTCTGCCAGCGGTTGGCGTCGGTGAAGATGTGATAGCCCGGCGCCTTCTGGCCGCGCGCCGCCGCCAGATCGGCGACGCGCTGGCGGAAGTCGCCGGTGGTGGTGGCGTAATGCACCTCGCACCCGTCCCAGGCGGGCGACAGCCGCAGCAGCTGCACCCAGTGGCCGCCGGTCGAGGAAATGGCGAGGACCTTCGTCATGCGAAGGCCTTGGGTCCGGCGTGCATCCGCTTTCATCCTTTCGCTTCTGGCTTTCGCTTCTGGCTTTCGGCCCTGAACGCCGCCCCGTTACTTGAGGCGCGGGCAGGTGCCAAGGGCAAGCGGGCGTGCTAGGCGCCCCGCATGCACGCGCCCGTTCCCGCCGACAACCGCCCGACGACCGGCTTCATCCTGCTCGCCGGGTCGCTGACCGCTTTCGGCGCGCTCTCGATCGACCTCTATCTGCCGGCGCTGCCCAGCATCGCCCGGGATTTCGGCGCGACCGCCGCCGCCGCGCAATTCACCGTGTCGGCCTTCCTTGCCGGCATGGCGATCGGCCAGCTCGGCTTCGGCCCGCTGTCCGACCGGGTGGGGCGACGGCTGCCGCTGCTGGCGGGCATATTGCTCTACACGCTGGCGTCGCTGGCGCTGGTCTTCGCGCCCAGCATCGAAACGCTGTCGGCCGGGCGGTTCGTGCAGGGGCTGGGCGCCTGCGCCGGGGTGGTGATCTCGCGCGCCGTCGTCCGCGACCGGTTCGACACCACGGAGTCGGCCCGCCTCTTCAGCCTGACCTTCCTGGTGCTGGCGGTGGCGCCCATGCTGGCGCCGACGCTGGGCGCCGGGCTGATGCATCTGTTCGGCTGGCACTCCATCTTCCTGGTGCTGGTGGCCTTCGGGCTGGCGGTCGGCGCGGCGGTGTTCTTCGGGCTGCCGGAAAGCCTCAGCCCCGAGGCGGCGGCGCAGGCCGCCGGGGAAAGCCCGCTCGGCAGCTATTGGGCGGCGCTGAAGGATCCGCATGTGCTGGGGTTCGTGGGCGCAGGCGCCTTGAACGGCGCCTCGCTCTTCGCCTATATAGCGGCCTCGCCCGCGCTTTTCATGGAGCATTTCCACCAGCCGCCTTCCGCCTTCGGCTGGATCTTCGCGCTGAACGCGCTGGGGCTGGTGTTCACCACCCAGATCAACCGCCGCCTGCTGCTGCGCTTCCCGCCGGACGTGGTGGCGCGGCGCGGCTCGCTGGCGGCGCTGGGCTTCGCGGCGATCCTGCTGCTGCTGGCGCTGTTCGGCCAGGCCGGCCTCGGCGTGACCATGGCGCTGCTGTTCCTGGGTCTGGGCTCCTACGGCTTCGTCTCGGCCAACAGCTCGGCCCTGGCGCTGGGCGCCATGCCGGAACGGGCCGGCGCCATTTCGGCGCTGATCGGCGCCGGCGCCTTCGCCTTCGGGGCGCTGGCCGGTGCGCTTACCGCCCCCTTCGCCGCCGCCGGGCCGCTGGCGATGGCGGCGGCGATGGCGGCCGGGTTCGCCGGCTCGGCCTGGGCCTTGCACCGGGTGACCCGCGCATGACCGGCTGGCTGGAGTTCGCGCCCGGCCTCGCCATCCACGAAGACGAGCTGGCGTTCCGCTTCGTCCGCGCTTCCGGGCCGGGCGGGCAGAATGTGAACAAGGTGTCGACGGCGGCGGAATTGCGCTTCGACCTGGCCGGCTCCCCCTCGCTGCCGCCGCCGCTGAAGGCGCGGGCGGCGAAGCTGGCGGGCTCGCGCTTCACCGACGCGGGCGAGATCCTGATCTTCGCCGAGCGTTTCCGCACGCAGGGCGCCAACCGCGAGGATGCCGTGCAGCGCCTCATGGAGCTGCTGGCGGCCGCCGCGGTGATTCCGAAGAAGCGCCGCCCCACCAAGCCGACCATGGGTTCCAAGACCCGGCGGCTGGATTCCAAGAAGCGCCGTTCGGGCGTGAAGTCCGGGCGAGGCAAGCCCACGGCTGACTAAGCGCTGGCCGACTGAATCGCCGGCCGTCAGGATTTTGACGCTTTCCGGTTCCGAAGCGTCAACCGATTGGCGCTTTCCGCCCCGATCCCACGCCGCCGCCCAGGGGCGGGCGGTTGGCACGGCTTTTGCTTCTCCCTCCGCTGAACGGCCGGTTACCGGAATGTTTGCGTCGACCCCTCAGCAGCCCTGACGCCAGCATCACGGCCGTGCCCGCCGGGCCTGACCCTCCCGGCGGGCCCCTTCCGGTGCCGTTCATGTCGAGAGCTTGGGGGATTGGATGACCGACGACAGGCAGGATGCAACGGGGCCGCTGGCCCGGCGCTTCGCGGCGCTTCTGGCGGAGGACCGGCCCGGACCGGTGGCCGCCGATCCCGCAAGCCGGGCCTTGTTCGACCTCGCCCGCCGCGCGGCGGGCGGCCGGGCGACGGTGCTGGTGACCGGCCCCTCGGGCGCGGGGAAGGAAGTGATGGCCCGCTTCCTGCACGAGGAAAGCCCCCGCGCCGGCGCCCCGTTCCTGGCGGTCAATTGCGCCGCCCTTCCGGACGCGATGCTGGAAGCGATGCTGTTCGGCCATGAGCGCGGCGCCTTCACCGGCGCGCAAGGGGCGGCCCCCGGCCTCTTCCGCGCTGCGGACGGCGGGACGCTGTTCCTGGACGAACTGGGCGAAATGCCTCTCACCTTGCAGGCGAAGCTGCTGCGCGCGGTGGAGCAGGGGGAAGTGCTGCCGCTGGGCGCCACGGCCCCGGTGAAGGTGGATGTGCGGCTGCTGGCCGCCACCAACCGCGATCTGGAAGCCGAAGTGGAGGCGGGGCGTTTCCGCGCCGACCTTTACTGGCGGCTGTCGGTCTTTCCCATCGCGCTCACGCCGCTTGCCGCGCGCCCCGGGGATATATTGCCGCTGGCGGCCACTCTGGTCCGCCGGCTGGGCCTTTGCGCCCGCTTCACCGAGCCGGCGCTAGAGGCGCTGCTGCGCCACGACTGGCCGGGCAATGTGCGGGAGCTTTCGAACCAGTTGCAGCGCGCCGCGATCCTGGCCGGCAGCGGCCCGGTCGGCCCCGAGCATCTGGCCTTGCCGGCCGCCCAGCCGCTGACGCTGGCCGACCGCCAGCGCCACCGCGAGGCGCGGGATGTGGAAGTGGCGCTGGCCGAAAGCGCCGGCCGCAAGGGTGAGGCGGCGCGGCGGCTGGGCATTTCCGAACGCGCGCTGCGCTACAAGCTGGCGGCGCTGGCAGGCCGGCCGCGCCGGCGCGCGGCGCCACCCTTGCAGGCGGCGATGGCATGAGCGGCCTTTCCCCCTCCCTCGGCCTGTCCGGCGTGCTGGCCTTGCGGGCCGAGATACTGGAGCGCAGCCAGGCGCTTTCCGCCGCCCGCATCGGCGGCCCAGCCGAGGCCGCGAAGCTCGGCGGCTTCGGCGCCGCCATGCAGCAGGCTCTGCAAGCCGTGAACGGCCTGCAAAGCACCAGCAGCGCCGATGGCGCCGCCTGGGAGCGGGGCGACACGCACGACATCGCCTCGGTGATGCTGAGCCGGCAGAAGGCGTCCATCGCTTTCGAGGCGACCTTGCAGGCCCGCAACCGGCTGCTGACCGCCTATCGCGACATCATGAACATGCCGGTGTAAGATGGCGGACGCTGCTGTTTCACCCGCTTCCCTGCCCGACCGCCCCGCCCTTCCGGCGGCACTCGCCGGGCCGCTGGACAAGCTGCGCGCCAGCCCGCTGGCCTCGCGCGCGGCGCTGCCCGCCCTTGCCGCCGCCGCCATCGCGCTGGCGCTGATAGGCTGGCTGATCTTCGCCCCGCCCGAACGCGCGCCGCTGTTCCGGCAACTGCCGGAAAGCGACAAGGCGGCGGTCGTCGCGGCGCTGGAACAGGCGGGGATGAAGGTCGCGCTCGACCGCGCGACCGGAGACGTGCTGCTGCCGCCCGACGACCACGCCCGCGCCCGCATGCTGCTGGCCGGGCAGGGCCTGCCCCGCGCCGCGCCCGGAGGCGCCGAACTGCTGGCCGACATGCCGCTCGGCACCAGCCGCGCCATCGAAGGGGCGCGGCTGAAATCCGCGCAGGAACGCGACCTCGCCGCGTCCATCGAATCGCTGCAGGGGGTGGAGGCGGCGCGGGTGCTGATCGCCCAGCCGGAAGCCTCCCCCTTCGTGCGCGAGCGGGCGCCAGTCACCGCCTCCGTCACGCTGACGCTGGCGCCGGGCCGCACCCTCTCCGACGCGCAGGCGCGCTCCATCGTGCATCTGGTGGCGGGCGCGGTGCCCGGCCTTTCGCCGGACAATGTGGCCATCGCCGACCAGATGGGGCGGATGCTGGCGGGCGAGCCGGGCGCCGGCCGCATGTCCGCCGACGACCGGCGGCTGCGGGTGCAGGCGGAGATGGAGGCGCGCGCGCGCCAGTCGATCCTGGCGCTGCTGGGGCCGGTCGTCGGGCCGGAGAATGTCTCGGCGCAGGTCTCGGTGGAGCTGGATTTCGCCGCGCGCGAAGCCTCGCAGGAACGCTACGATAAGGAGGGCGCGCTGCGCTCCGAACAGTCGAGCCGCAGCACCTCCTCCGAGCCGCGCGCGATGGGGATACCCGGCGCGCTCAGCAACACCATCCCGTCCGCCGCGACAGTGACGGCCACTCCGCCGCCGGCGGCCTCCGGGCCGACGGTCCAGACGACGGGCAATGAATCCGCCACCCGCAATTATGAGCTCGGCCGCTCGGTGGAAGTGACCAGCCGTTCGGGCGGACAGGTGCGGCGGCTGACGGCGGCGGTCGCCATCCGCGCCGACGCGCTGGGGCCGGCGGCCGGGCAGGCGAAGGTGCTGGCGGACATCCGCGCGCTGGTGGAAGGCGCGGTCGGCTATGACGAGGGGCGCGGCGACCGGATCGCCGTTGCCGCCCGCCCCTTCGCCGCGCCCGTCGAAACCGAAGTACCGCTCTGGAAGGAGCCGGTGGTGGTGGAAAGCGCCAAATGGCTGGCGGTGGCGCTGGTCGCCGTGGCGCTGATCGGCTTCGTGCTGCGGCCGCTGACCCGGCGCTTCCTCCAGCGCACGGCCCGGCCGGCGGCGCTGCCGGCGCCAGAGCTTCTGCCCGAACCGCAGCCGATCCTTCCCGTCGATTACAGCGCGAAACTGGCCGAGGCGCGGCTGCTGGCCGCGACCGACAGCGCGCGGGCCACCGCCGTCGCCCGCCGCCTGCTGGCCGCTCCCGCCGAAACTGAGGAGGTGAAGGCCTGATGCTGTCCGGAGCGGAAAAGACGGCGCTGCTGCTGCTGCTGCTGGAGGAGCCGGAAGCGGCGCAACTGCTCGCCCGGCTGGAACCCGCCGAAGTGGAGGCGATCGGCCGCGCCATGCTCTCGGTGGCGGAAGCCAGCCCCGCCGCCATCGACGCCCTGCTGGACGAAGTGCTGGATATCGCCCGCGACACGGTGGCGGTGGGCGAAGGCTCGCCGACGGTGCGCGACCTCTTCGGCCGGGCGCTGGGCGAGGAGCGCGCCGGCGGCATGATCGAGCGGCTGGGCGACGACGCCCGCTCGCCGCTGTTCGAGCGGCTGCAATGGCTGGAACCCTATGCCATCGCCAGCCTGCTGGAAGGCGAGCATCCGCAGGCGCAGGCGCTGATTTTGGCGCAGCTTCCCGGGCCGCGCGCCGCCATGGTGCTGGCGCGGCTGCCGGCCGATTGCCAGCCCGATCTGGTGCGGCGGATCGCGACTCTGCGCCCGGTCACGCCGCACGCCGCCGAGGCGCTGGACGCGGCGCTGGCCGAGCGAATCGCCACCGCCCGCCCGCGCCAGCCGCTGACCGGGCTGGGCGGGATGCAGCGCGCCGCCGACCTCATCAACCTTGCAGGCTTGGACGAGGACATGGCGCTGAAGGCGCTTTCCGACGCCGATCCGGGGGCGGCGCAGATCCTGTCCGAAACGCTGTTCACCTTCGCCGACCTTGCCACGCTGGAAACGCGCGGCTTGCAGAATCTGCTGCGGACGCTGGACGCGGAGCTGCTGATCCCGGCCTTGCGCGCCGCGCCCGAGGAGCTGCGGGACAAGCTGCTGGCCGCCATGCCGCAGCGCGCGGCGGAGGCCCTGCGCGACGAGATGGACAATCGCGGCCCGGTGAAGGTGGACGAAGCCGCCGCCGCGCAGAAGGGAATCGCCGCCGCCGCCCGGCGTCTGGCGGCCGAAGGCACGATCAGCCTGCCCGGCAAGGGGCCGGCCTATGTCTGAGCCTTCGCTTCGCCAGGCGCGCGCGGTTCCGGTGGCGGCGCTGCTGCTGAAGCCGGTGCCGATGCAGGCAGTCCCCAGGCCCGATCCGCTGGCCGACGGCTGGCGCGAAGGCCATGCCGCCGCGCTGGCGCAGGCGCGCCCGGAACTGGAAGCGTTGCAGCGGGCGCTTGCGGAGTCGGCCGCGCGGCACGCAGCCGAACTGGCGGAGGTGCGCGCACTGGCCCTGCGCCTGTTCGAGGGTCTGGAAAGCCTGCTGGCGCGCGAACTGGCCGATCTCGCCCATGGGGCCGCGCGGGCGGTGCTGGCGACCGAGCCGGGCGTTTCGCTCGAAACCCTGTCGGCGCTGATCGCCGACTGCCTTTCCGGGCTGGCAGGCGGAACACTGTATGTCGCCCCCGCCGATCTCGAAAGCGCGCGACCGCTTTGCCCGCAAGGCTGGGCGCTTGCCCCGCGCGACAGTCTGCCGGCCGGCACGGTGGAAGCGGAATCCGGCCCAGCACTGCAACGCCAGTCCTTGACCGACCGGCTGTCCGCCCTGCTGGGCGAACGGCCATGAAGCATTTCGCGCTGCGCGCCGCCGGGGACATTCGCGCCCGGCTGGCGCGGGTGGATTTCGCCCCCTCGCGCGCCGGGCGGGTGGTCGCCTGCGAGGGGCTGCTCATGCAGGTGGAGGGGCTGGAGGCGGCCGTCGGCGCGCTGGTCGAGATCGAGCTGGGCGACGGGCTGGCGATCGCCGAAGCCGAAGTGATCGGCTTCCGCGCCGACCGGCTGCTGCTGATGGCGCTGGGGCCGGCGCATGTCGCGCCCGGCGCCCCGGCCTGGCTGCGCGGCCGGGCGGACCGGGTGCGGGTCGGCCCGGCGCTGTTCGGCCGGGTGACCGGCGCGCGCGGCGAGCCGCTGGACGGGCGCGGCCCGTTGCGCACCCTGGACAATTGGCCGCTCGCCGGCCGACCCCTCCCGGCGCTCGACCGGGCGGAAGTGACGCAGGCGCTGCCCACCGGCGTGCGCGCCATCGACACATTGCTGACTCTGGGGCGCGGCCAGCGGGTGGGGCTGATCGCCGGAAGCGGTGTCGGCAAATCGGTGCTGATGCAGCAGCTGGCGCGCGGCGCGGAGGCCGACTCCGTGGTGATCGCGCTGGTGGGGGAGCGCGGGCGCGAGATCGGCGCTTTCCTCGGCCAGCTTCCCGCCGCCGCCCTGGCGCGCGCGCATGTGGTGGCGGTGCCGGCGGATGCCGCCGCCCCCTTGCGCGTGCGCGGGGTGCTGCGCGCCTTCGCCATCGCCGAATGGCTGCGCTCGGAAGGCCGGCATGTGCTGCTGATCGTCGACAGCCTCACCCGTGTCGCCCATGCCCAGCGGGAAATCGGGCTGGCGGCGGGCGAGCCGCCCGGCCGGCGCGGCTATCCGCCCTCCGCGCTGGACCTGATCCCGCGTCTGGTCGAGCGTGCCGGCAACGACCGGGCCGGCGGCGGCGCCATCACCGCCTTGATGACAGTGCTGGCCGATGGCGACGATCTGGTCTCCGACCCGGTGGTGGACACCGCGCGCGGCGTGCTGGACGGGCATATCCTTCTCGACCGCGCCATCGCCGGGCGCGGGCGCTTTCCGGCCATCGACCTGTCGCAATCGCTCAGCCGCACCATGGCGGACTGCGCCGACCCGGCGCATCTGGCCGCCGCCGCCCGCTTCCGCCGCGAACTGACTTTGGTGGAGGGCAACCGCGATCTGGTGGCGATGGGCGCCTACAGCCGGGGGCAGGACCCGAAGCTGGACCGGGCGCTGGACCGGGCCGACCTGCTGGAGAGCTTTCTGGCGCAGGCGCAGGCCGAGCGGTTCGGCTTCGCCGACAGCCTGTCGGCGCTGCTCGCCGAATGGGGCGGGGAATGACGGCGATGCAGGCGAAAAGCCGCCGGCTGGCGCGGCTGCTGGGGGTGCGGCAGGTGGCTCTGCGCGCGGGCGAAACGCGGCTGGCGGCGGCCGGGCTGCGGGTTGAAACGGCCGGGCAGCGGTTGGGGCAGGTGCGCGGGCTGATCGAGGCTAGCGGCACGCCGCCCGGCGAAACCGCCCTTTCGGCGCTTCGCGGCGCGGCTTCGTTGCGGGCGTTGCTCGGCCCGGTTCTCGCAAGCGCGATCGGCCAGGCCGAGGAGGCCGAGCGGGCGCGCAAGTCGGCGGCACTGGCGCTTGCCGCCGCCACCGCCCGCCACGGCCGCGCCGAGCGCGATTTCGCAGCCGCCCGCGCCGCCGCCGAACGGCAGGCGGAAGAAATGGAAAGCGCCGAGCGCGTGCCACCCCTCAAAAGGAAAGCCCCATGACCGCGACGACGGCGCCACTCGCCGCGCCCCCGATTCTGGCCGCCCTCTCGCCCGTGCGGCATTCGGCGGCGAAGTCCACGCCGGTTTTCACGCTCCCGCCGCCGGAGCCCGAGGAACAGGCCGCCACCGCTGCGGATGTGCCGGAAACGGATTCGGTGGACATGGCCGAGACGCCGGCTGTCGAAGCCATTGCCGGGCTGCCTGTGCCGTTGCCGCTGGAGGTCGTTGTCGAAACGGCCGCCGCATTGGAGCAGCCCGCCCCCGAACCGGGGTTGGACCCAAGGCCCGAATCCGGCACCGGCCGACCGCTCGCCCCGCAGATGCAATCCGCGCCGCCGACGCCGGAGCGGGAGAAGCGTGCGGCACCCATTCCCGTCATGGCGACAGGGGCGCCAGCCCCCGCCGGCCCGGCGGCGAACGCGCCCAACCCCGGCAGCGGCCGGACCGCTGCCCCTTCCATCATGACACCCGTCGCCACTGCGGCCCCGATCGCCCCGAGTCTCGCGGAGAGCGGGCGCAACCCCTCGGACGATCGGCCGCGCCAGCCCCGCGCGAGCGCACCTGTCGCAGCCTCGGCCACGCAAATGCCGCCATTGCGGATGGAAGTGGCCGTCTCTGCCCCGCAAGCCCCGCAAATGGAAACCGTTATCCCGGAAAGCCAGCCTCCGCTTGCCCAACTGCCGCCCCCGACCCCGGATATGGAGGGAGAAGCTTCCCTGCACACGCCGGATATTGTGGTGGAGCTGGCTGAAGGCGACGCGCTGGAGGTGACGATCGCCACCGCCACGGCGGACAGCCTCGCACGGCTGGAGGCCGCCGAGCCGGAGCTTCGCCAGGAACTGACGGCGCTTGGCGCCGAAGTGGAGGCAATCCGTGTGGAACTGCGCCCCGAGCCGGCGCCAGAGAAGCCTCAGGACAGGCCAACGGATCGCAGCCCGGAAGGGCTTTCCGCCGCTTCGGCGGGCGACGCCAGCGGACGCCAGGGGGACAGGATGACGAGACACGCCGACACGCCGCCGGGGCGGCCGCAGACACAGGCCGAAAACGCCGCGCGGCTTCGCCAGCGCATCGGCGCCGAGGCCGCGAACCCTTCCGCCAGCACCCGGATCGACCGTTATGCCTGACCGCATTTCTCCATCGCCGAAAGACCTCCCCCATGGCTGAAGCCATCGCATCCGCAACGACTGCCGAGGCCGCCCCGCGCAAGGGGGGCGTGAAGCGCCTGCTGCTGCCGATCGTCCTGCTGCTGGCCGGGGCGGCGGCGGGGGTCGCCGGCTCGATGTTCGCGCCGGCGCTGCTGCCGGCCGCCGGCCCGGAAAAGCCGCCGGCGCCCAAGGTGGCGCCGCTCGAATATGTGGAGATCGAGAACAGCTTCACCGCCAACATGAAGGATACGGGCCGCTTCGTGCAGGTGAAGATCGCCGTTTCGACCCAGGGCGGCGCGCCGGTGGTGGAGGCGGTGAAGCGCCACCAGGTGGCCATCGTCTCCGCCGTGCTGGGGGTGCTGGCGGAAGCCGGCGAAGCCGATCTCAACGCCCCCGGCGGCCGCGAGGCGCTGGCGAAGCGGATGCGCGTGGCGATCAACGATGTGCTCCAGCGCAAGAGCGGGATCGCCGGGATCGACGACGTTTTCCTCACCAGCTTCCTGATGCAATAGCCATGGCCCGCCCCATCCCCTGGCCCAGCGCCACCTTCCCGGAGCCGCCGGCCGAAGCGCCGCCGGCGCCCCTGCTGCCGGATGCGGCGGGGCTGGCGGCGGCGATCGGCCCGGAACTGACCCGCCTTTTCGGCGCGCGGTGCGCCGCCCGCCGGCTGGACGAGGCGGCGGATATTTCGGCCGCCAGCCATGTCGTGGCGCGGCTGCGCCTGCCGCCGCGGGTCGCCGGCGCTGAGCCAGCGTCGCTCACGCTGATGCTGGCGCCGGACGGAGCCGGCCATTTGCTGGATCTGCTGTTCGGCGGCGGCCCGGCGGGCGACATGCCCGTGCTGCCGCCCAACAGCGCCTCCTGGATGACGCTGGGCCGGTTTCTGGCCGGCTCGGCCGGGCGGGCGCTCGCGGCCATCGGCCGGCCGGCGGCCGGCCCTGCGGAGATTCCGCCGCGCGCCGTCGAGCACGACGGCCTGCCACCGCAATTCGGCTTCCGGCTGGAGATCGACCGGACGGAGACGCTGATGGCGCTGCGCTTCGACGGGCTGGAGGCCGGCCTTCCCGAACCCGCCCGCACCGACCCGGAAGTCTGGCGGCACCAGACGCGGGAGCGGGCGCTGGACCTGGCGCTGCCGGTGGCGCTGCGGCTGGCGGAAATGCGCCTGCCGGTGGCGGAGGTGGCGGCGCTGCTGCCCGGAAGCATCCTGCCGCTGGAGCGGCCGGAGCATGTGGAAATCCTGGCCGCGGGCCGCCGTCTCGCCACTCTGCCGGCGAGCCGGCTGGCCCCGCCGCAGCCGACCGAGGAGAATTTCGAATGAACGCCGTAGCCCCGCCCGGCCTGAAGGCCGAGACCAGACGCGCCGCCAATCGGGCGGCGGCGCGGGGCGGAGAAGCGGGCGCTCGAGTCACCGTCGACTATGACGAGCCGGCCGACCCCCTGGAGGCGCCAGCCACGGCTCCTCGCCCGAAAGACGCCCCGAAGGATGCTCTGAAGGATGCTCTGAAAGATTCTGGGCGCGCGGCCGGCGGAGGCGCCGCGCCGGCCGCCGGCCAGTCGCCGGTGCCGCCGCAGCTCGCCGCCATCGAAGTCGCGCTGTCGGTCGAGGTCGGCAGCCGCATGATCCCCTTGCGCGAGCTGCTCTCGGTGGAGCCGGGGCAATTGTTCGCGCTCGACCGGATGACGAGCGAGCCGGTCACCATCCTCGTCAACGGCCGGCCTTTCGCGCGCGGCGAAGTGGTCGCCATCGGCGAGCGCTTCGGGGTGCGGCTGCTCGATCTGCTGCCGGGCGCCGTCGGCTGATGTTGGGGGAGTTCGCCATGCGGCTGGCGGTGGCGCTGCCGCTCGTCTGCCTGGCGGCGGTGGCGGCGCTGCTGGCGGTGAAGCGCGGCTGGATCCGCCTGCCCGCCTTCGCTGGCGGTTTTCCCTCCGCCCGCCTCCCCGCCGCCGCAGAGGCGTTGGAGATACAGGCGGTGAAGTCGCTTTCGCCGACCGCGCGGCTGGCGGTGGTGCGCTTTCACGGCCGGCTGCTGCTGATCGGCGTTTCGGGCCACGGCATTTCCCTGCTGGCGGAAGATTCCGCCCTCGTTCCCGCCCCCGCCCAACCGACCGAAGCGGAGCCCCGGCCATGACGATTCGCCTGCGCCCTCCCCGCATCCTGCACCTGCTGCTGTTCGCCGCCGGTTTCGCCGCCCTGCTGCTGGCCGGCGCGCCTGTCACCGCGCAGGCGCCTTCGGCTTTGGGCGGCCTGATCGATCTGGCCGGCGGCGAGAAGGGCACGCCCTTCTCCCTGTCGCTGCAAGTGCTGCTGCTGATGACGCTGCTGGCGCTGCTGCCCTCGGTGCTGCTGATGATGACCGCCTTCGTGCGGATCGTCGTGGTGCTGGCGATCCTGCGGCAGGCGATCGGATTGCAGCAGGCGCCGCCCAACCAGTTGATGCTGGGCCTTGCGCTGTTCCTGACCTTCTTCGTGATGCAGCCGACGCTCGACCGCATCAACCACAGCGCGCTGCAACCCTTCGTCGCCGACGAACTGCCGGCCGAGCAGGCGATCACCCGCGCCGGCGACGTGCTGCACGGCTTCATGCTGAAGAACACACGCAAGGCGGACCTGAGCCTCTTCGCCGGGCTGGCCGGCGACGCGCCCTATGCCAGCGAGGCGGAGGTGCCGATGCGGGTGCTGATGCCGGCCTTTGCCACCTCCGAGCTGAAGACCGCCTTCCAGATCGGCATCCTCATCTTCCTGCCCTTCCTCATCATCGATCTGGTGGTGGCGAGCGTGCTGATGGCGCTGGGGATGATGATGGTCTCGCCGGTGATGATCTCGCTGCCGTTCAAGCTGATGCTGTTCGTGGCGATAGACGGCTGGGCGCTGGTGATGGCCTCGCTCGCCCGCAGCTTCGCCGGCTGAGCATGGGCGAGGCGCTTCTTTACGACAGCGCGGCGCGCGCGCTCTGGGTGCTGGTGCTGGCGACCTTGCCGGCGCTGGTGCCGGCCTTGCTGATCGGGCTGGTGATCGGGCTGCTGCAGGCCGCCACCTCCATCCAGGAGGCGACCTTGACCTTCGTGCCGAAGCTGATCGGCGTGTTCCTGGCGCTGATGCTGTTCGGCGGGATCAGCGGCGGGCTGATCGCCGATTTCGCGCGGGAGACGATGGCCGCCATCCCCGACATGGCGCGCTAGGCCGCTTCCCATGGAGCCGGCTTTCGCCCAGTTTCCGATGGAGTCGGAGCCGGAACGCTTCCTGCTGGAGCTTCTGTTCGCCTCCATCCGGCCGGGGGCGGCTCTGGCCGCCTTGCCGGCCCTTGGCGGGCAGTTGATCCCGGTGCGCGTGCGGATCGGGCTGGCGGGGGCCTTCGGCTATCTGCTGCTGGGCACACCGCACCCGCCCGCCGTTCCGCCCGAGCTTCTGGCGCTGGCCGGGCTGGCGGCGATCGCCGGGGAAATCCTGATCGGCGCGGTCGCCGCCCTTGCCCTCCACGCCGCCTTCGCCGCCGCGCTGATCGCCGGGGACTGGCTGGCGCAATCGATGGGTCTGGGCTTCGCGACACTGGTCGATCCCGGCGCGCCGCCGACACCGGTGCTGTCGGCGCTGTTCGCCCTCCTTATCTGGTCGATCTTTCTGGGGAGCGGCGGGCATCTGCTGTTCCTGCAACTGATCGCCGAAAGCTACCGCGCCATGCCGAACGCCGCCGCACTGTTCGAGCCGGAGCGGCTCTGGGCCATCGCCGGCTGGGGCGGATTCGCCTTCGCTTCCGGGCTGATCGCCGCCCTGCCGCTGGGGGCGACGCTGCTGCTCGTCAATCTGGGGCTGGCGGTGGCGGCGCGCTCCGCGCCGCAGCTGAACCTCTTCTCCGTCGGCTTTCCGCTGATGCTGCTGATCGGGCTCGCCGCCTTGCCGGTCGGCCTGCCGGCGCTTTCCGACAGCCTGTCGGGCGCGCTCGCCGCGATGCAGGCGAAAGCCGCCGAGGTGCTGCTTGGCTGAGCAGGCCCCCAAGGACGAGCGCACCGAGGCGCCCACCCCCCGCCGGCGAGAGCAGGCGCGGGAGAAGGGCGACCGCCTCGCCTCGCGCGAACTCGCAACCGCACTCGCCGGCGCCGCCGGGGCCTTATGGCTGTGGGCGGTGGCGCCGGCCTTCGGGGAAGCGATGCACATGGCCTTGTTCGAGGGGTTGCGCTTCGGCCATGCCGAGATCCGCGACTTCCGCCCGGTCGACGCGCTCGCCGCCCGGCTGTGGCCGCTGGCCGGGCCGCTGGCGGCGCTGGCGGCGCTGGCGCTGGTCGCCGCCGTGATGGGTCAGGGCATCACCGGCGGCATCGGCTTCACGCCGGGCCAGCTCGCGCCCAACTGGAGCCGCCTCAATCCGGCCGCCGGCTTCAAGCGCATCTTCGGCAGCCGCGGCCTCATCGAGCTTATGAAGGCGGTGCTGAAGGCGGCGGTGCTGTTCGCCATCGCCGGCTGGACGCTGAAGGGCGCCGTGCCGCTTCTGGCCGGGCTTTCCGCCATGCCGGGGCACAGCGGCGCCTATCTCGCCGCCGGGCTGGCGCTGAAGCTGGTGCTGGCGCTGATCCTGGGGCTGGCGCTGATCGGCGCCGTGGACCTGCCCATCCAGATCCGCCTCTGGCTGCAGCGGCTGCGGATGACGAAGCAGGATGTGAAGGAGGAGATGAAGCAGCAGGAAGGCTCGCCCGAGATGAAGCAGGCGATGCGCCGCCTCGCGCGCGACACGCTGAAGCGCGCCAACCGCGCCGCCATGGCGGATGCGACGGTGGTGCTGACCAACCCCACGCATTTCGCCGTCGCTCTGCGCTACCGGCCGGAACAGGATGCGGCGCC
Organism: Sandaracinobacteroides sayramensis; assembly: GCF_022014495.1. Lineage (GTDB taxonomy): Bacteria > Pseudomonadota > Alphaproteobacteria > Sphingomonadales > Sphingomonadaceae > Sandaracinobacteroides > Sandaracinobacteroides sayramense. The sequence goes on along the minus strand of NZ_JAKLSQ010000018.1, from coordinate 81,770 downwards.
CGTCATCGTCGCGCGCGGGCGCGGCGTGGTGGCGCAAGCCATCCGCGAGCTTGCCGCCGAGCGGGATGTTACAACCTTGTCCTACCCCTCGGTGACGCGGGCGCTCTATTTCACCGGCCGGGTGGGGATGGCGATCCGCGCCGACCTCTATGCGGCGGTCGCCACCATCCTCGCCTTCGTGCTGCGTGTCGGCCAGCCGGGGGCGCAGCCGCCGCCCGCCGAAGCGCCGGACGGCGCCCGTTTCGACGAGCATGGCAGGCCGGAAGGCTGAATTAGCCGCGCGCGGCCAGCAGCTCGGCGTGCAGAAGGGCGACCAGTTCGGCGGCCGGAAGGGCGCGGGCCAGCGGCGCGCCCTGGCCCGCCCATTGCGCGCCGAAGCCATATTCCCCACGGGCGCTGGCCGCCTTGTGCAGCGCCTTCCCGGCGTCGTAGGCGATCGGGTAATCGGGCGGATAATCGGGCGGCTGGCGCCCGCCGGCACTTTCCTCCAGCGCCGTGAAGCGGTTGGGCAGCGAGCGCGCCAGCCGTCCCGAAACCAGCGCCGTCAACCGCGTGTGCGCCGCGCCCGGCCCGGCCAGCGCCCGGCGATAGGCTTCGGCGGCGGCGGATTCCGGGCAGAGGATGAAGGCCGTGCCCAGTTGCGCGGCGACGGCGCCGAGGCTGAGGGCGGCGGCGATTCCGGCCCCGTCCATGATCCCGCCGGCGGCGACCACCGGCAACCTTCCCCGCCGCGCCAGCAGGCGGGTGAGCGCCATGGTGCCCAGGCCGTCGTCCGGGGCGTCCGCATCGAAGGCGCCGCGATGCCCGCCGGCCTCGATCCCCTGCGCCACCAGCAGGTCGATCCCCGCCGCCTCTGCCGCCTCCGCTTCCGCCGGGCTGGTCACGCTCGCCAGCAGCAACAGGCCCGCCTGCTTCAGCGCGGCGAGGACTGGGGCCGGCGGCAGGCCGAAATGGAAGCTGACGACCGGCGGCTTCTCCTCCAGCAGCATGGCCAGCATGTCCGCATCTTCCACGAAGCTCTTGTAGACGGCGTGGAGCGCGCGCGGCGGTTCGGCACCGAAAGCTTCGAACAGCGGCGCCAGCCATTCGATCCAGGCCGTCTCGCGGGCCGGATCCGGCGTTGCGGGGGCGTGGGCGAAGAGGTTGACGCTGAACGGCCGCCGCGTGCGGGCGCGCACTTCCGCGATCATCGCCCGGGCCGAATCGGCTCCGGCCGCGCCCAGCGCGATCGAGCCGAGCCCGCCGGCGTCGGAGACCGCCGCCGCCATCGCCGGGGTGGAAACGCCGGCCATCGGCGCCTGGATCAGCGGAACCGATAGCGAAAGCCGATCGTGCAACATGCCTGCCCCTCGAACTTGATGGTGAAATGGTTCAGCCGAAGGCGGACAGAAATTCTTCCAGCGCCACCATTGCCTGCGGTTCCCCCAGCGTCGGCGCGTGGCCGACGCGCGGCACCGTCACGGTGGAGAGGTTCGGCATCCGCTCGGCCATGCGCGCCTGCGCGGCGGCCGAGAGTATGTCGGAAAGCTCCCCCCGGATCGACAGCAGCGGCCGGTCGCGGTAGCTTTCCAGCGCCAGCCACAGGTCCAGAGCGGCGGAGCTGCTGGCGTTGTTGGGCAGGTTGAAGGGCGCGGCGATCTCCGGATCATAGTCCCAGACAATCCGCCCTTCGCGGCTGACACGGCAGAGGCGCTTGGCGTGCGCCAGCCATTGCTCCAGCGTCCAGTCCGGGTAGATGTCCGCCTGCCGGCGGGCGATGTCGCGCGCGGCGATCAGCCAGCTCTGCCAGTTGCCGCCGCGCCCCAATAGGCCGCGCACGCGCGCCAGCCCCGCTTCTTCCATTTCCGGGCCGACGTCGTTCAGCACCAGCCCGGCGATTCGCTTCTTCTGCGTCACGTCCAGCAGCAGGCCGACGAGGCCGCCGAGCGAGGTGCCGACGATCACGAAGCGGGAAAGGCCCGCATCCTCGATCAGCAGGCTCGTGTCCTGCAGATAGGTGAGCGGCACATAGCTGAGCGGCGTATGGGCATAGCCGGATTCGCCGCGGCCGCGGAAGCTGGTCGCAACCACTCGGAAACGCGGGGAAAAATGCGCGGCGAAGGCATCGAAGTCGCGGACGTTGCGGGTGATTCCGGGCAGGCACAGCAGCGCGGGCCGCTCCGCGCTTCCGGCATAGTCGCGGTAATGCAGGCGCACGCTGTCGCTCGTCCACAGATAGCGGTCGGTATAGGCTGGCTCCACCCGACGTCCTTAAGGCGGGCAACGGCCGAGTGCAATTTCGGCCCGGCTTTTGCCCGACTTTTGACTGCCACTCAGTTTTGGCGCATAAGCGGCGGCGGGATGGCGGGGAACGAGAGAGGAATGGGCTCCGGTGGCCACGAAGGCAAAGGCTCCGCTCGGGTCGAAAAGCGGGGCACGGTCGCAGCAGCGAAGCACGCCACGCGCCGTCAAGGCAGACGCTGAAAGCCGGTCGCGCCGCTACGACCCGGCCGAAACCCGCACCCGCATTCTGGAAGCCGCCTATCTGCTGTTCGGAACGCGCGGCTATTCCAACACCGGCACCGCCGACATCGCCGGGCAGGCGGACGTCTCGGAAGGTTCCATCTTCTACCATTTCGGCTCCAAGCGGGCGCTGCTGGTGGAGCTCGGCAAGCTGCACGGCCAGAAGCTGGTGGCGGCCATGCAGGCCCACGACCCGCTGGACAGCCTCAGCTTCTCCGTCAGCCTGAAGCGCTGCTTCGACTTCTGCGAAGTGAACAATGTGTGGGAAGACGTGGGGCAGGAGAATGCCTGCGCCAAGAGCAAGGCGATCCACAAGCATAGTCCGGAATCCGAACCCTTCTTCCACGCCGCCAAGGAAATGGTGGTGGGCTGGACCAAGGCGCATCTGGATGCGATCGCGCTTCGCCACGGCTCGCGGGGGCTGGACACGGCGGTGACGGCGCCCCTGGTCTTCGCGGCGGTGGGCGAGGCGATGCGGCAATATTTCGCGCCCGGCACCAGCGAAGAGCAGAAGCTGCGGATTCGCGCCGAATGCGTCCGTTTCTGCGCCGCCGCCACCGGCGAAAGCCTGGCCGACGACCCCGCCGCCTGATCCAGCCGGCATGAGCGCCCCCGACTATCGCGCCAGCCGCGCCATCCTCGAGCTGGGGCCGGATTTCTTCGACGCGGTGGAGCCGGCGCCTTTCCCAGCCCATATCCTGCGCTACCGCAACGACCGCGCCGCGCGCAGCGTGGGGCTGGCCGGCCTGTCGGACGCCGACTGGATCGCGTATTTCGGCCGGTTCCAGCCCTTGCCCGACAACCTGCCCCAGCCATTGGCGCTGCGCTACCACGGCCACCAGTTCCGCACCTACAACCCCGAACTGGGCGACGGGCGCGGCTTCCTGTTCGCGCAACTGCTGGATGGGGAGCGGCGGCTGATGGACCTCGGCACCAAAGGCTCCGGCCGCACGCCCTGGTCGCGCTCCGGCGACGGCCGGCTGACGCTGAAGGGCGGGGTCCGGGAAATCCTCGCCACCGAAATGCTGGAGGCGCTGGGCGTCACCACCTCGCGCAGCTTCTCCCTCATCGAAACCGGCGAAGCGCTGGAGCGCGGCGACGAGCCCTCGCCCACCCGCTCCTCGGTGCTGGTGCGATTGTCGCACAGCCACATCCGCTATGGCAGCTTCCAGCGGCTGGCGGCGCTGGAGCAGCCGGCGAACCTCGAGAAGCTGACCCTCTACGCGCTGGAGCACGTCGCCCGCCGCGACCCCGGCGCGGACCCCTATGCCACGCTGATGCACTACGCCGTGGAAGGCGCCGCGCGGCTGGTAGCTGAATGGCATGTCGCCGGCTTCGTGCACGGCGTCCTCAACACCGACAATATGAACATCTCCGGCGAAAGCTTCGACTACGGCCCCTGGCGCTTCCTGCCGCGCTGGGAAGCCGGCTTCACCGCCGCCTATTTCGACCATTTCGGCCTCTACGCCTTCGGCCGGCAGGCAGAAGCCCTACACTGGAACCTCGTCGAACTGGCAAAAGCGCTGCGCCATGTGGCGCAAGCCGAAAGCCTGCTGCCCGCCCTCCACCGCTGGCCGGAACTGGTGGCGCAAGCCGTCCGCCGGCAGGCCCTGTGGCGCCTCGGCCTGAAGCGCGCAGCGCCCGAGGCCGAGGAATCGCTCGTTCGCGCTTTCGAGGTGGGAATGGCGGAAAGCGGCCTCCAGCCGGACGCCGTCTGGTTCGCCTTCCGAGGCGGCCGCATACCCTCCGCGCCGCACCCGGCCTTCGGCGCATTCCTGGAAGCGCTGGCGGGCTTCGAACCCCTGGAAGGCGCTTTGGACCACGCCTATTGGGGCGACGCCCAGCCCGCCACCCTCCTCATCGACGAGGTGGAAGCGCTGTGGGAACCGATCGCCAGCCGCGACGACTGGTCGGCGCTGGACCTGAAGATCGCAGCGGTGCGGCGGATGGGGGAAGCGTTGGCTGGGACAGCCTGAGGGGGCTTTTGCCTCCGGCGGCCAGGGCTTTGCCCCCCGTCGCCGGATGGCGACATACAGAAGTCCGAAGGGGCTTTGCCCCTTCACCCCAGCAGGGAAATGATTTCCCTGCACCCTCTTTTCTTCAGGTGAGTGCGGAACCGGCCAGGTCGGGCATGTGAAGATAATCGATTGCCTGCGGCGCTTTACACCCCACTTCCCCGTCACCCCGGGCTTGACCCGGGGTCCAGCTTGCGCGCGCGCCGAGGTTCGCCGATCATGCCCGAATGGCGGGCCAAACAGCTGGACCCCGGGTCAAGCCCGGGGTGACGGGTGAAAGCGGTCGGTTGAAAATCCACAAGGTCAGCGCCGCAGGCAGTAAACCCTGCATCCACCCCAACCTCGCCGCATCACCCCAAGAATCGGGGGTGCAGGGGCGTCACGCCCCTGCTGGGTCCAGGGCAAAGCCCTGGCCGCCGGAGGCAAGCGCGCACCCTCAAACAGGCCGCGTCCAGATCCACCCGGCGATCGCCGCCATAGCACTAGCCACCCCCAGCGCCAGCGGCCAGTCCGGCCGGGCGGTCAGGAAGAACACCGCATAGCCGCCCGCCATGCCGCCGGTGGCGAACAGCTTGCCGCGCAGCGGGATGGCGCCTCGGGCGCGCCAGTCGCGGACGAAGCCGCCGAATCGCGGGTGGTTCAGGATCCAGGCTTCCAGCCGCGGCGAGGAGCGGGCGAAGCAGCCGGCGGCGAGGATGAGGAAGATGGTGGTGGGGAGCAGCGGCACCACCGCCCCCACCAGCCCGAGGCCGGTCAGGAACAGCCCGGCCGCGAGCCACAGCCCGCGGGTGAACCGGCTTGAGGAAGGCCGGCCCGGCGGAGGCGGCTCGCCCGTCAGCGCCTAGTGCCCATGGGTGTTGGCTTCCCCGGCGCTCCAGCCGAGGCCGGCGCCACCTTCGCCTTGCCCGTCCGCCCACCAGTGGTCGGGGCGCTTGCGGGCGGTGGGGGCCAGTTCGTCCAGCGTCGCCGCGTCGTAGAGGCGGCCGCCGAGCATCACCTGCGCCACCTTCTCGCTGTTGCGGATGTCGTCCAGCGGGTTGGCGTCGAGCAGGATCAGGTCGGCGAGCTTGCCCGGCTCCAGCGAGCCGATGTCCTTCGCCATGCCCAGCGATCGCGCCGGCACGATGGTGCCGGCCTGCAGCGCCTGCAGCGGGCTCATGCCGCCGCGCACGAAGCTCCACAGCTCCCAGTGGGCGGCGATTCCGGGCTGCTGGCCATGGGCGCCGATGGAGACGAGGATGCCCTTGTCGGCCAGCCGCTTCGCCTCGCGGGCGGCGATCCGCTCGAAATACTGGTCGTCGGGGGCGATGGGGCGGCGGATGCTTTCGGCCAGCACCCCGGGCGGGGTGTGGGCCTTCAGCAGCGGCTGCTCGAAGATGTCGGTGTGGGCGCGCCAATAGGGGTCGGCCCCCAGTCCGCCGAAGGAGACGACGAGGGTGGGGGTGTAGTTCACCTTCGAGCCCGTCCAGAGCTGCATCACATCCTCGTAGAATCGCTCGACCGGCAGATTATGCTCGAAGGTGGCGTTGCCGTCGACGATGTGGGTGATGCCCAGCCCGAACAGTGAGCCGCCTTCGGCCACCACCTGCATCCGCTCGCGCCGGCCGGCCTCGATCACCTGCTGGCGCTGCTCGCGGCGGGGCTGGTTGTAGTTCTTGATCGACAGCGCCCCTTGCGCCTTCAGCCGGCGCGCGTGCGCCAGCGCGTCGTCCAGCGCGTTCACCTCGGCGAACACCCGGGCGGACTTAGCGCCATAGACGATCTCGCCGGTGGAAAAGATGCGCGGCGCGAGGAGCTTGCCGGCCTGCTGATACTCCTTTGCCGCGAACACCTCGCTGGCGCGGCTGGAGGGGTCGTGGATGGTGGTGGTGCCCAGCGCCAGCGCCTGCATCTGCACCCAGTTCTGCTCGGGGATCAGCTCCGTGCCGGTGCCGAACGGGCCATGGGCATGGGCGTCCACCAGCCCGGGCATGATGGTTTTGCCGGTCGCGTCGATGCGGGTGGCACCGGCGGGGATGGCAACGCTGGCTGCCGGGCCGACGGCGAGGATTCGGTCGCCCCGCACCAGCAGAGTGCCGTTTTCGATCACCCCGCCATCGGCGCCGGCCATGGTCAGGATTCGGGCGCCGGTCAGCGCGACCGTGCCGCCGGGCTTGTCGGCAGACACCTCCATCGCCAGCGAGACGCCGCTCGTGGGCGGCGTGAAGCCGGCGGCTTCCTTGCGTGTGGGGCCGCTCTGGAACAGGGCCGCGCTGTCGACCTGATAATAGCTCGGCCCCATGCTCCAGCCGAGGCGCCTGCCGTCGGCCGACCAGTCCAGCCAGTCGGCGCCGTTGCGGCTGGCGCGCACCACCGGCATCGCGCTGGTGCGGGCGTCGGCCGGCACGTCCTGCGGCCCGGGCAGCAGCGGCATCACATGCGCCTCGTAATTTTGGCGGAAGGCAAACAGGCGGCCGTCCGGCGCAGCGCGGAAGTCCGTCGCCATCTCGCCGCTGGCATGGGTGCGGCGGGCTTCGCCGTTCAGGTCCATGCTGACGAGGGTCTGCTTGCCGCTGGCGGAGCCGTTGGCGAACAGGCGATCGTTTTCCGCGCCGAAGTGCGGCGCGGTCACGCCCGTCGCCACGCGCACCGGCGTGCCGCCGGCGGTGGCCACCCGCCAGACGCCCGGCTCGCCCGCGCCGGAGGAAGATGTCAGGCCCCCCCCCCTGCGGATTTCAAAGGCGAGGGTCTTGCCATCGGGCGAGAAGGCCAGGCGGCCGTAATGGCCCGGCGCCGACACCAGCGTCTTGCCCGCGCCGCCGCCCGGCCCGGTCACATGGATCTGCCCCAGGCCGCTGTCCGTCCAGCGCACATAGGCGAGGCTTCGCCCGTCGCGTGACCAGGCCGGGAACAGTTCGCGCGCATGGTCGTTGCCGCTCGTCAGCCGCCGCGCCGCGCCGCCGGGGGCGGGCTTCAGCCACAGCTTGCCAAGGCTTTCGAACGCCAGCGTGCGGCCGTCGGGGGAGACGCTGGCGAAGCGCGCCATCTTCGTGGTGAAGCGGTCGGGCGAGACTTCGATCTCCGGGTGGAGGGGGGCCACTACGTCGCGGCTGTCGGTCACGCGGAAGGGGATTTCCCGGAGATTGGCGCCGGTCACGTCCACCCGCTTCAGCTTGCCATTGCCCCAGAAGACGATGGAGCGGCTGTCCGGAGTCCAGGCGATGTTGGGATAGACGCCGGTGACCGCCCAGGTTTCCTGCATGTCGCGGTCGAGATCGGCCACCAGCCGGGTCTCGCGTCCGCTGGCGAGGTCGCGCACGAACAGGCTGGAGGCGGTTCGCTCGCGGCGGATGAAGGCGATGGACCTGCCGTCGGGCGAAGGAGTCGGCCGCACCGCGCCGCCGGGGGCGGAAATCACCGTGGAGATTTCGCCGGTCGCGATGTCCACAGCCTCGACCGCGAACAGCGCGGTGTTCGAATCCTGCGCATATTCGAAGATCGGCCCCGGCGAGACGTTGCGGGTGTAATAGATGCGCCGGCCGTCGGGGGAGAAGGCTGGCTCCCCCAGTTCCTTCTGCGCCTGTTCCGACGCCCGCTTCACCAGCAACTGCCCGCCGCCGCCCGAGACATGGTAGAGCCATATCTCCCCGGTGCCGAGCGAGCGCTGGGTGGTGAAATGCTTCTTGGCGGCGATGAACTGCCCGTCCGGCGACCAGTCCGGCTGGTAGAGCAGGCGGAAATCCTCCTTCGTCACCTGCCGCTTGTCGGAACCGTCGGCGTTCATCACCCAGATATTGTCGCCGCCCCCTCGGTCGGAAGTGAAGGCGATGCGCCGCCCGTCCGGCGAGAAGCGCGGCTGCACTTCCCAGGCGAGCCCCTCGGCGATGCGGGTGGCGGTGCCGCCGCCGATCGGCAGCGTGTAGATGTCGCCCAGCAGGGCGAAGGCGATGCTGCGGCCGTCAGGGGAGACGTCGAGGTCGAGCCAGCTTCCCTCGTTCACATCGATGGCCACCTGCGACAGCTTCGCGCCGCCGGCGGTCATCACGTCCCATTTCGGTTTCTCGGCGGCCTGCGCCAGCGCAGGCGCCGAGAGTCCGATCAGAAGCGCACCCAGCAATTTTTTCATTCGCCACTCCCTGACCGATTATGATTCCGGGGAACCCTAAGGTCGAGGGAGGGCAAGGGAAAGGCTTCAGTATACGAAGTTCGCGCTTGTCTTGGCTTTCACCTCGTCGGCCGTGACGCCCGGCGCCGTCTCGACCAGCCGGAAGGGGCTGCCCTTGCGGTCCGGCCGCTCGAACACGGCGAGGTCGGTGATGACGACGTCGACGACGTTGCGGCCGGTCAGCGGCAGGGTGCATTGGGGGATGAACTTCGGCCGCCCGGCCTTGTCCACATGCTCCATCAGCACGACGATTCGCGGCGTGCCGGCCACCAGATCCATGGCGCCGCCCATGCCCTTCACCATCTTGCCCGGCACCATCCAGTTGGCGAGGTCGCCATTCTCCGCCACTTCCATGGCGCCCAGGATGGACAGATCCATATGGCCGCCGCGGATCATGGCGAAGCTGTCGGCGCTGCTGAAATAGCTGGTGCGCGGAAGCTCGGTCACGGTCTGCTTGCCGGCGTTGATGAGGTCGGCGTCCGCCTCGCCCTCCCACGGGAACGGCCCCATCCCCAGCATGCCGTTTTCCGACTGCAAGGTGATGTCGAGGTCGCCGGCGTGGTTCGCCACCAGCGTCGGCATGCCGATGCCGAGGTTCACATAGAAGCCGTCCTTCAGCTCGCGCGCGGCGCGCGCGGCCATTTCATCGCGTGTCCAGGGCATCAGGCGGCCTCCCTTTTCCGAACCGTCAACTGCTCGATGCGCTTTTCGAACTGCCCCACGAACACGCGCTGCACGAAAACGCTCGGCGTGTGGATCAGGTCCGGATCCAGCGCCCCGTCCTCCACGATCTCCTCCACCTCGGCCACCGTCACCTTGCCGGCGGTCGCCGCCATCGGGTTGAAGTTGCGCGCCGTCTTGCGGAACACGAGGTTGCCGAAGCGGTCCGCCTTCCAGGCTTTCACGATGGCAAGGTCGCCGACGATGCCGCGCTCCAGGATGAAGGTGTCGCCGTCGAACTCCTTATGCTCCTTGCCCTCGGCCACCAGCGTGCCGACGCCGGTGCGGGTGTAGAAGCCGGGGATTCCGGCACCGCCGGCCCGCATCCGCTCGGCGAGCGTGCCCTGCGGGCAGAATTCCAGCTCCAGCTCTCCGTTCAGATACTGGCGCTCGAACTCCTTATTCTCGCCCACATAGGAGGAGATCATCTTCTTCACCTGCCGGGTTTCCAGCAGCACGCCGAGGCCGAAGCCGTCCACGCCGGCGTTGTTGGAAACCACCGTCAGATTCTTCACCCCCGCCGCGCGGATGGCCGCGATCGAATTTTCCGGAATGCCGCACAGACCGAAGCCGCCCGATACGATCGTCATGCCGTCGAACAGCAACCCGTCTAGCGCGGACGCCGCATCCTCATAGACCTTGTTCGCCACTGGACCTCCCCAAAATTGAAAGGCGATTCGGGTTTCAGATATATCGAAACCCGCTCCGGCTCCAGCCCCCCACTAGCCTCTTGCAACTCCGCCTGCCATGGCAATCCGCATGTTCGCCACGACTCCCTCCCCGCTTTACCTCGCCCGCCACGCGGAGACGGTGTTCAACCGCGCCCGGCGCATGCAGGGCAACGACGCCCACACCCCGCTGACGCGCGACGGAATCGCCCAGGCGGAAGCGATGGGCGAGGCGCTGCGCCTGCACTTCGCCGAAAGCGGCGAGCCGCTGCCCGAGATCTGGGCCTCGCCCGCCGGCCGCACCTTGCAGACGGCCTCCATCGTCGCCGAGCATCTGGGGCGGACTTTCTTCGACATCCGCCAGGACCCCCGCCTGCGCGAGATCGAAGTCGGCCGCTGGACGGGGCGCGACTATGCCGCGATCGTCGCCGACGAAGGCGAGATCATGGACCGGGAGCATCGGCTGTTCCGAATGCCGATCCCCGAGGGCGAGCATTATGCCGACATCGCCGGCCGGCTTTCCGGCTGGCTGGCGCAGGCGGGCGCCGCCCCGGCGCTGGTCATCAGCCATGGCATCACTTCCCGCGTGCTGCGCGGCCTGCTGGTGGGCGGACGTGCCTATGCCGGCGTGGAGATCGCCGCCGACCTGCCGCAGGGCAGCATCAGCCGGATCGCCGACGGCGCCGAGCGGGCGCTGCACATCGGCAGTGGTGCCTCCGGGCCGCGCGCGGCCTGAACGCAGGAAGGGCGCCGCCACCCCCCGGTAGCAGCGCCCTTGCACACCGATATCCCCCCAAGCGGGGATATCAGCGCTTGACCCGCAATTGCCGCCGCCGCAGGCGCATGGCGCGGGCGGTGGCGAAGCTGGACGCCAGCAACAAGGCGAGGATCGCGAAACCCCCGATTTGCATCGTCTGGGACGTTGCCGCGTGCACCGGGGCCGCGTGCACCGGGTTTGCAAGCACCATGGCGCCTACCGTTGCGCCGAAGCCCAATTGCCACATCCGAACCGAACCTCTGTTTTGCCGCCCCGACCCTGACGGCGGCGAGCGGGGCTTTATCCGGCGATCGCCCCGATGGCGAGTGAACGACTGTTACACGCGGAAGCTGCGCGCCAACTGGCGATTTCCCACGATTTCGGCTATGGGCCGGCCATGCCCACCGAACTGATGTCCATTCCGGGCGCCGCGGAAGCGGTTCCCGTGCCCCGCGACACGCCCGCGCGCGCCGACGGCCTGACCGACCTCGTCGGCCTGCCGCGCGCCGCCATTGCCGACCTGCTGCTGGAAGCCGGCCTCGCCGAGCCGAAGCAGGCAAAGATGCGCGCCAAGCAGATCTGGGGCTGGATCTACAACCGCGGCGCCACCGACTTCGCCCATATGTCCGACCTGTCGAAGCCGCTGCGCGAAGGGCTGGCGCACCATTTCGTCGTCGGCCGCCCGGAAGTGGTGGAAGCGCATGTCTCGACGGACGGCACGCGCAAATGGCTGCTGCGTTCCGCCGGCGAGGAATATGAAATGGTGTTCATCCCCGACGCCGACCGGGGCACGCTCTGCGTCTCCTCGCAGGTGGGCTGCACGCTCAACTGCCGATTCTGCTTCACCGGCACGATGAAGCTGGTGCGGAACCTGACCCCATCGGAAATCGTCGGGCAGGTGATGCTGGCGCGCGACAGCCTGGGTGAATGGCCCTCCCAGCCCGATGGCCGGCTGCTGACCAACATCGTGATGATGGGCATGGGTGAGCCGCTCTACAATTTCGAGCATGTCCGCGACGCGCTGAAGATCGTGATGGACGGCGACGGCCTCGCCCTTTCCAAGCGGCGCATCACCCTGTCCACCTCGGGCGTCGTGCCGATGATGGCGCGCGCCGGGGAAGAGATCGGCGTGAACCTCGCCGTCTCGCTGCACGCCGTCACCAAGGACGTCCGCGACGAGATCGTGCCGCTCAACCGGAAATATGGCATCGAGGAACTGCTGCAGGCCTGCGCCGACTATCCCGGCGCCAACAACGCCCGGCGCATCACCTTCGAATATGTGATGCTGAAGGACAAGAACGACCGCGACGAGGACGCGCACGAACTCGTCCGCCTCATCAAGAAATACCGCCTGCCCGCCAAGGTGAACCTGATCCCCTGGAACCCCTGGCCCGGCGCCCCCTTCGAAACCTCGGACGAGCGGCAGGTCCAGCGCTTCTCCGACATCGTCTACCAGGGCGGCATCTCCGCCCCCATCCGCCGCCCGCGCGGCCGGGACATCATGGCCGCCTGCGGGCAGCTCAAAAGCTCGTCCGAAAAGATAAGCCGCGCGGAGCTGGACCGGCGGGCGGCGGAGAAGGAAGCGGCCTGGTAAGGGGTTTTGCCTCCGGCGGCCAGGGCTTTGCCCTGGACCCAGCAGGGGCGTGACGCCCCTGCACCCCCGATTCTCGGTTAAAGGCGGCGAGGTCGGGCTGGGGGCAGGATTCATTGCCTGCGGCGCGGACTCTATGGAGTTTCAACCGCCATCTCCACCGTCACCCCGGGCTTGACCCGGGGTCCAGCTTCCGCGCGCGCTAAGGTTCGCCGATCATGCCCGAATGGCGGGCAAAAACAGCTGGACCCCGGGTCAAGCCCGGGGTGACGAATGCAGCAGTTCCAAAGCGCCGCAGGCAATCGATCCCTTCATCGGCACAGCGCCGCAATCGATCCACCCAGGCAAACCAAAAGAGGGTGCAGGGAAATCATTTCCCTGCTGGGGTGAAGGGGCAAAGCCCCTTCGGACATCTTAGTGTCGCCATCCGGCGACGGGGGGGCAAAGCCCTGGCCGCCGGAGGCAAAAACAAAAAACCTCAGACCGACCCCGCCATCCGCAACACCAGCTCCCATTCCGCATCGCGCACCGGCACGACGGACAGCCGCGACTGGCGGATCAGCTGGAAGTCGGCCAGCGCCGGTTCGGCTTTCATGGCCGCCAGCGTCACCGGCTGCGGCAGCTTGCGCACGGGCTGGACGGAAACCGCCACCCATTTGCCGCTTTCGTCGGTGGGGTCGGGGTAGGCTTCGCGGCTGATGCGGCAGATGCCCACCACCTCCTTGCCGATGTTGGAGTGGTAGAAGAAGGCTTCGTCGCCCACTTTCATGGCGCGGAGGTTCAGGCGGGCCGCGTTGTTGCGCACGCCGTTCCAGACGGTTTCGCCTTCGGCGACCAGTTGCGCCCAACTGTAGACGTCGGGTTCGGATTTCAGCAGCCAGCGGTTCATCGGGCGATCGTCCTTTCGTGGATGGCCGTCAGGCCGGCCTTGTAGTCCGGGTGCCGCAGCCGGTAGCCGAGCGCGCGGCGCAGCTTCTCGCCGGAGACGAGGCGGCGCTCCGTCCAGAAGCGGCGCGCCATGGGGGACAGCGCCGCGTCGTCCAGCGCCAGAAGCGGCGGTGGTGGGGCGCCGAGCAGGGCGCAGGCGTATTCGGTGATGCGGGCGGGTTCTTCCGGGTGCGTGTCGGCGATGTTCAGCGGGCCGCGCCAGTCGGCGGCGATGGCGGCCAGTGTGGCGCCGGCTATGTCTTCCACATGCACGCGGCTGAAGCGGTGGCCGGGGCGGAGCACGCGCTTGGCGGTGCCGGCGCGCACCTGCTCCAGCGCGGAACGGCCGGGGCCGTAGATGCCGGGCAGGCGCAGCACCGCCGCGCCCAGTTCCTGCCAGCGCAGGTCGGCGGCGGTGCGGGCGGTTCGCCGGCCGTGGCCGACGGGGGCGCTTTCGTCGACCCAGGCGCCGCCGGCGTCTCCGTAAACGCCGGTCGAGGAGAGATAGCCGAGCCAGCCTTCATGGGCGCGCAATTGCCCGCCGAAGCGGGCGAGAACCGGGTCGTCGCCGTCCGCGGTTTCCGATTCCGGCGGGACGGAGGAGAGGATGTGCGTGGCGGCGGCGATGCGGTCCGGCAGGTCGGGGCTGTCGAAGCGGATCAGGCCCGGCCCGCCGCTGCGCGTCACGCCGGTGACGGAAAGGCCGGCGGCCCGGGCGGCGTTGGCGATGAAGGTTCCGGAATAACCCTGTCCGAGGATGAGCAGCATGCTATGCTCCTAACGCCCGACGGCCTGTGGCGCCAAGTGAAAGGAAAGCCGATATGACCGACCGCCTGCCCGAAACCGAGAATTGGGTCCGCATGTCGGGCGTCAGCCGGCGCGCGGCGCTGGGCGGCGGCGCGGCGGCGTTCGGCTATGCGCTGGCGGCGCAGCCGGTCAGCGCGGCGGCGACCCGCACGCCGGCGGAGGGGCTGGAGGAGGGGATGATCCGCTTCCCGGCCGCGGGCGGATTTCAGATGAACGCCTATCGCGCGAAGCCGAAGGGGGTGAAGAACCCGCCGGTGATCCTGGTGGTGCAGGAGATTTTCGGCCTGCACGAATGGATTCGCGACGTGACGCGCCGCTTCGCTGCCTTGGGCTATTACGCCATCGCGCCCGACATGTACCAGCGGCAGGGCGACCCGACGACCGCGCCGGACGTGCAGACGCTGGTCAAGACCATCGTCTCGCAGGTGCCGGACGCGCAGGTGATGGCCGATCTGGATGCGGCGGCGGCCTTCGCCGGCAAGGATGGCGGCGATGCGAAGCGGCTGGGGGTGACGGGTTTCTGCTGGGGCGGGCGGATCACCTGGCTTTACGCCGCGCACAATCCGGGGCTGAAGGCGGGGGTCGCCTGGTATGGCCGGCTGCTGGGCCAGCCGAACGAACTGCAGCCGAAGCATCCGATCGACGTGGTGGCGGATCTGAAGGCGCCGGTGCTCGGCCTCTATGGCGAGCTGGACAAGGGCATTCCGCTGGCGGACGTGGAGAAGATGAACGCGGCGCTGAAGGCGGCCGGCTCGAAGAGCCATATCCGCGTCTTTCCCGGCGCCGACCATGGCTTCCTGGCCGATTACCGGCCGAGCTTCCACGAGGCTTCCGCCAAGGCGGCCTGGGCCGATGCGACGCAATGGTTCAAGCGCTTCCTGTAGGCGGGCGGCTCTTCCCTATCCCGTCACCCCGGGCTTGACCCGGGGTGACGGAGTGGGGAGCGGACTTGTCGTGCACTCCCTAGCGCCGCAGGCAGTCACCCGGCATCACGCGCACAAGGCCGGGTGCAATCCACTCACGCAAACCAAAAGAGGGTGCAGGGAAATCATTTCCCTGCTGGGGTGAAGGGGCAAAGCCCCTTCGGACATCTCAGTGTCGGCCATCCGGCGACGGGGGGGGGCAAAGCCCTGGCCGCCGGAGGCGAAAACCCTATTTCTTCTCCTTGATTTCCGGCTGCCACCGCAATGCGCCGTGCCCCGTCACTTCGACCGGCAGGTAGGCGCCTTGCCCCAGCGGCTTCACCACGCCGTAGCTGAGCCCGGTCATCTCGACGTCCATCACGAAATCGCCCAGCCGCTTGGCGGTCAGCGCCTTGTCGATCTTGCCTTTGAGCTTGTTGAGGTCGTTGGCGAAATTCTGCGTGAGGGCGGTTTCGATTTCCGCGATCACGGCCGGCGACTGGGCGACGGCCAGCACCAGATTGCCCGCCATCCGGTCGGCGCTGCCGGCCACCTGCAGATCCCGCACCTTTACGACGGGGGAGCTTGGCTCGTTCCAAGGCACGCCCGTCAGCCACACCTTGCCCTTGGTGGGCACGCCGAACTTCGCGCTTTGCGCCTCGATCGGCAGGCCGATCGCCAGCCGCCCGCCTTCGGTGGCGTAGATGGTGGGCGGGCCGAATCCGGCCTTCACGTCGCCGATGGCCGGCACCGGGATCGGCTTCGCCGCCAGCCTGGTCAGCGCCTTTTCCAGCACCGGCTCCAGCTGGGCGTAATCGGCGATGACGGGGGCTATCACGCGGAATCCGGTCGGCCCGTCGATCCGGCCTGAAGGCGGAAGCGGGGTGGCGATCGGGTCGGGCGGCCGGTTGCCGACGAACGTCTCGACGCCGGATTCCAGTTCCAGCCGCAGCACGAGATCGCGGGCGTTCACATGATAGCCGCCATAGCTCAACTGTTTGGGCGTCAGCCGCATCCAGACGGGCGGGTTCTTCGCATTCAGCTCCAGCGAGGTGAAGCCTTTGGCCCAGGCCTGTTCCAGTTGCGCGCGCGGCTGCAGCTTGCGCAAGTGGCCGGGGATGGAGGCCTCCAGCCGCTCGATGACCTTGTGCAATTCCGGGTCGGCGCGTCCGGCGAAGGTGAAGCGCCTGCCCAGCAGCTCGATTCCGGGCTTCTTCGTCCAGTCATAATCGATCGTCACCTTCGCGGTCGGCTGCCAGTCGGGCGTCATGCCCAGCCGGATGTTCGCCCGCACCTCGGCATCGGCATCGGCGCTTTCCGAAAGGACGCGGCCCACGTCGCGCGCCTCGACATGGCCGGACACCGGCATGCGCAGATGGATCATGTCGCCGTTGCCGGAAAGCCGGATCGGCCCGCGGGTGACGGTGCCGACGATGCGGCAGCTCATCGAAGGGGTGATCGCGGCATTCTTCCGCCCCACCTTGCAGGGCACGTCGCGGCATTCCTCCCCCTTGCAGGGGCGTTCATGCTTCAGGCAGACGGTGATGCGGGCCGGCGGAACGCAGACTTTTTCCTGCTGGTCGATGGAATAGAGCGTCGCCGGGATTTCCCGGTTCAGCTCGGCTTCCAGATCGGAGAGGCTGGCCTTCACCGGCACCACCACCCGCGAGGTGACGACCGGCACTTCGGCGCTTTCCTCCACGCGCGGTGGAGCCCCGGGATCGCCGCGGTTGCAGGCGGCCAGCAGCGCCAGAACCGCGATCAGGCCAGCCTTGATGCCTTTTCCGTTCCGCATATGCCCCCTCCTGGTGCGGCCTGTCTTTCCGCGCCTTATAAATCCTGAAGAAAAGCCAGCATCGCTTCGCCCAGCTCCGGGCGGGTCACGGCCGACATATGGTTGCCGGGAATCTCCACGTAGCGGGCGCCGGGAATGCGGGCGGCGAGATCGGGGGCCGAGCCATTGTCCCGGTCGTCCGCGCCGCAGACGACCAGCGTCGGCAGGGCGAGCCCGGCGAGGGTCGCCTCCGCCGTGCTCTGCTGGCCTTGCAGCAGGTGGACGATCGCGTCGGGGTTTTCGATGCTGGCCTTCATGAAGGCCTCGGCGGTGAATTCCGCGGTGCCGCGCGCCCAGGTGCCGCGCCCCTCGATCATGCGGATGAACCATTGCCCGCGTTCGGAGCCGCCGGTAATTCCGGCCAGCCCCATGCCGCCCAGCATGAGGGCGCGCGGGCGAAGCCCCCGCGCCAGCAGCCGGAGCGAGGTGCGGGCGCCCAGCGAATAGCCGCCCAGCACGAAATCGGTGCCGAGGTTCAGTTGGGCGATCAGCGCCTCGATGTCCTGCGCCAGCACGTCGGCCGGCCAGGCTTCGGGGTCCGCCGGGGTGTCGCTGCCGCCATGGCCGCGAAAATCCGGCAGGATCAGGCGGTAGCCGGCGTCGGCCAGCCGCTTCGCCGTGCCATAGCGGACCCAGTTGGTCCGGGCGCTGGAGAACAGCCCGTGCAGCAGAAGCATGGCCGGGCCTTCGCCCATCTCGGTGCAGGCAAGCCGGGTGCCGTCGAATCCGGCGAAGTCGCGTGTCTCAGCCATGAAAAAATGCATGCCCGCGCGCGTGGGCGCACGCAAGCCCGCTGGCTTGCCCTTGCGAAGCGGCGGTGCCGGGGCCATTCTTGTGGGCGAGAGAGACCCCTCCTGCTGACGAGAAAGCTGAGATGGCAACAGAAACGAAGTTGAAGCTGGACGCGCCCGAGCCGGTGGCGGCGGTGGCGCCGGAAGCGGCGGCTGGTCTTGTTCCCCTGTCCGAAGGTGTGAAGAGCGAACTGGAGACGCGGGTGGACGGCTTCATCGCCGCCCTCGTCGCGCAGGATGCCAACAGCCCGGAATTCGGCAAGCAGGTGGATCGCCTCGCCAATCTCGGCCAGCAGCAGATCGCCGAGGCCGCCGGCCAGTCCAACCGCTTCCTCGACCGGCCCGTGCGGGCG
The DNA here is from genome assembly GCF_022014495.1 of Sandaracinobacteroides sayramensis. Lineage (GTDB taxonomy): Bacteria > Pseudomonadota > Alphaproteobacteria > Sphingomonadales > Sphingomonadaceae > Sandaracinobacteroides > Sandaracinobacteroides sayramense. Next base: position 63,759 of record NZ_JAKLSQ010000018.1, on the reverse strand, counting down.
ATGGAGAAGGAAAATGGAATCGGCGCTGACCTCAGCCAGCTTCGCCGCACGGTGGAGGACCTGGACCCGTCGAAGCGCGGCAGCCTGACCACGCGCAAGAAGATCTTCGGGGTGATCCCCTGGGGCGACAAGGCGCGCGACTATTTCGACAGCTACAAGTCCGCCCAGGGGCATATCTCGACGATCCTGAAGAGCCTGTCGAACGGCAAGGACGAACTGCTGCGCGACAATGCGGCGATCGACACCGAGCGCAAGGCGCTGTGGGAATCGATGGGCAAGCTGGAGCAGATGATCCACATGTCGAAGCTGCTGGACGGCAAGCTGGAAGCCGCCGCCATCGAGCTCGATACCGCCGACCCGATGAAGGCCAAGGCCATCCGCGAGACGGCGCTGTTCTACACCCGCCAGCGCACCACAGATCTGCTGACGCAGATGGCGGTGTCGGTGCAGGGCTATCTGGCGCTGGACCTTGTGAAGAAGAACAATGTCGAGCTGCTGAAGGGCGTGGACCGGGCGTCCACCACCACCGTGTCCGCGCTGCGCACGGCGGTGACGGTGGCGCAGGCGCTGACCGGGCAGAAGCTGGTGCTGGACCAGATCACCGCCCTCAACACCACGACGGCCAATGTGATCGAGGCGACCGGGGTGATGCTGCGCACCCAGACGGGCGAGATCCACAAGCAGGCGGCCAGTTCCACCATTCCCATCGAGACGCTGAAATCGGCCTTCCAGAACATCTACCAGACGATGGATTCGATCGACCAGTTCAAGGCGCAGGCGCTGGAATCGATGAAGTCCACGGTGAATGTGCTGAGCGAGGAAGTGGAGAAATCCAAGGGCTATATCGCCCGGGCCGAAGGCATGGCGCAGATCGAAGGGCGCGGGCCCCAGGCGGCGCTGCCGCCGCTTTCGCCGGTCGGGTCCTGACGTGATGGCCATGCTGCCGGAAACGCGCGACGCGCTGGCGCGCTACGACGCCTGGCTGGCGCGCACGGTGAAGTCGCCCGACCATATGGCGGCGCAGGCGCGCCGGCTGGAGCGGTCGGCCCGCTCCGTGGGGCGCCGCCTCAGGAACATGATCTTCGGCGTGTTCGCGGTGGTGCTTGGCGCCTTCCTCTATGGCAATCTGGTGGCGCCGCTGGGCTTCGTCGGGCTGATGCTGACGCTGGTGGCGGTGCTGGGGGTGATGGTGCTGTTCGCCTCCTGGCCGGCGCCGAAGGCCCCCAGGCTGGAAAAGCTGCCCGAAGCGCCGCTCGCAACCCTGCCCGCCAAGATCGAGACCTGGCTGGAAGCCCAGCGCCCGGCCCTGCCCGCGCCCGCCGCGCGCGAGGTGGACATGGTGATGATGCAGCTCAATCGCCTCGCCCCCGAGCTGAAGCAGCTCGACCCGGCGACGGCGGAGGCCGACGACGCCCGCCGCCTGCTATCGGACCATCTGCCGCGGCTGGTGAAAAGCTATGCCGAAGTGCCGGCGACGCACCGGGCGACGGCCGAGGCGCAGGCGCATTTCCGCGAGGGGCTGCAAGTGGTGGGCAGCGAGCTGGAGCGGCTGACGACCGACCTCGCCCGCGAGCGTATCCGGGCGCTGGAAACCGAAGGGCGCTTTCTGGAAAGCCGCTACGGGCCTTCGAAGAAGAAGTGAGCGGAACCGCCTGATCGCGCCCATGCCCCGAAACGGGCCACACACGCTTGTCACCCGCTCGCCGGGGTCTTAGGCCTTGTGCTCTATTGAAGCGGAGGGGCGGATGGCTTCGAACAAGGTTGGTTTCGGCGCAATTCTGGCACTGGGACTGTTGGGGGCCTGCGCCTCCTCGCCGGCGCCGAAAGCGGTTCCGGCTCCGCCCACCAGCCTCGCCGAAGTGGGCGAGCTTCGCCCCGGCATGGGCTTCGCCAAGGGCTATCTGGCGCCCGAGGCCCTGCCCGACAGCCTCGCGCTTCTGCCGGCGCCACCGGCCGCGGGCACGTCCGCCTTCGCGGCCGACGAGGAAGCGCTGGCGAACGCCCTGCAAGCCCCCGCCGACCGCTTCCAGAAGGCCACTTCCGATGCGGACCTGCACTGGCCGCATGTCCTTTCTTCCTATGAGGCGATCCTCGGCACCCCGGTGTCCGGGCAGACCACCCCGCACACGGCGATGCTGCTGCAGCGGGCGATGGCCGACGCCGGGCTTTCCACCTACCGGGCGAAAACCCATTACAACCGCGTCCGCCCCTTCGCGCTGAAGAATGTGCCGAGCTGCACGCCGGGGGATGAAGCGGCGCTGCGCAACGACGGTTCCTACCCGAGCGGCCACACCGCCATCGGCTGGATCATCGCGCTGGTGCTGACGGACCTCGCGCCGCAGAAGACCAACGAACTGCTGCAGCGCGGTTACGACTTCGGCCAGAGCCGGGTGATCTGCCGGGTCCACTGGAAGAGCGATGTGGAAGCGGGCCGGCTGATCGCCTCGGCCACCTTCGCGCGTTTGCAGGCCGATCCGGTGTATCAGGCGCAGCGCGATCTGGCGCGGGCGGAAGTGGCGCGCGCCCTCAAGCCCTAATTCGAATCGAATCGGCGCGGGTCGACCAGCTTCGCGCAATCCGCCGCCAGCGGCGGGGCAACGCCGGCCGCCAATGCCGCCACCTGCTCGGCGAGCAGGGGCGCCAGCGCGAAGCCGCGCCCGCCCAGCGCTGTCAGCGCGAAACGCCCGCTGCCCAGCGTGCCCGCCATCGGCTGATGGTCCCCGGCGGCGGCGCGAACCCCGGCGGCGGCACCCAATGCCGCACCCTCCAGCCGCGCCGCGACATCGGGCATCGCCCGCGCCAGCCCGGCGAGATTGCTGGCCTGATCATCCGCCCGAATGGATGGGTCGGCGTCTCCGCGCCCATGGGTGGCGCCGAACAGCAGGCCCTCCTCGGTGGGGATCAGATAGCCGCCCCAGCTTGTCGGCGGCGCGCCCGGTGGCAGCGCGGCGGTGCTGACCTGGCCGCGAATCGGCCGCAGCGGCAGGCCAGAAAGCGCGGCGGTCGGGTAACCGGCGGCCAGCAGCAGCGCGTCGAAAGGGCCCTCCGTGCCCAGCCACCAGCCATCGGACATGTGGCGCGGGGCTTCTACCGGCCCTTCCTCCACCTCGCCCAGCCAAATGGCGCGCAGGCGCCCGGGTGAAATCACCAGCGCGTCGGCCATGTGCAGCGCATCGCCCTGCAACCGCAGCGAGCCTTGCGGAAACAGGCCGGAAGCGATGGTCGCCTCGGCACGGGCAATCTCATTCGGTTTCAGCCGGCGGATCGCGCCTTCCGCGATGACGGCCTCCGGCGCTTCCCGGCGGACCAGCGCGACGGAGCGGAGAAAGGCCTGCGCGTGCAGCCGTGCCGGAACCCCGCTTCCGGCCGCCAGACGCGGCGAAACCAGCGCCGCCGGATTGCCGGAGGCCATCGCCCCATGCGCGAAGATGCGCGCCTGTAACCCCAGCCGCCGCGCCGCCCGAGCCAGCGAAGCCCCGGCGATTCCGGCGCCGACGATGGCCAGACGCGGGCTTGCCGGATCGGCCGGCGCACCCGGCATCCGCGCCTCAATCCGCTCCCGCTTGCCGGTGAAGCCCGGCAGCCGCTCGACGGCGAAGCCGGCCGCCGCCAACCCCCGGCGAACGGCACCGGCCGCGCTCCATGTTGCCGCCTGCCCGCCTGCAGCCGCCCGCGCGCCCACCAGCGCCAGCACCTCGTCCGTCCACATGGCGGGGTTTTTGGCGGGAGAGAATCCGTCCAGGAACCAGGCGTCCGCCCGGCCTTGCCAGCCGGCCAGCGCCGGCCTCACATCCATCAGCGCCAGATCGAGCGTGGCGCCCAGCGCCGGAAAATCGAAGCGGTGCCAGCCATGCCGCTGTTGCGGCCATTGCCGCAGCAATGGCGCAGCAAGGTCGCCCAGTTCCGGAAAGGCCGCCAGCGCCTGCGCGGCCTCTTCCCGGCGCAGCGGATAGCCTTCCACCGAGAACAGGTGCAGCGTGGCGTCCGCCGGCTTATGCTGCGCCCAGAGGTGCAGCAACGCCAGCATGTTGAGGCCCGTTCCGAACCCCAGTTCCGCCACGGTGAAATGCTTGCGCCCAGCCCAGCGCTCCGGCAGGCCGCAGCCGGCGAGGAAAACCGCACGGCTCTGCGCCAGCGCGCCCGCGCGCGCGGCATAGACATCCCCGAAGCGGCGCGAGACGAGGGCGCCATCCTCGAAGGCGGCACCCGGATCGGTGTCGCTCACTCCGGCAGGCGGCGCGCCGAGCGGATGGGAACCGGCTTCTCGATCATCTGCCCCTTCATCGCCCCCGCGCCTTCGGTCGCGGAAACCGGGGCGGCGAGGATCTTCTTCACCACGTCCATCCCCTCCACCACATGCCCGAACACCGCGAAGCCGGCGTTGTCGCCCTGGGCGGCCGGATTGGCGTCCAGCGTCGAGAGATCGCCGAGGATGATGAAGAAATCGCCCTGCGCGCTGCCCGGCGCTCCGCGCGCCATCGAAACCGCGCCTTCCTTGTGGGAAAGCCCGGTCTTCGTCGTCGGCTCATGCGCGATCGGCGGCAGCATCCGCTTCGGGTCGGACTTGGCGCCCCCCTGCACCAGCCCCAGATCGGGGCGGCCGGGGAAGTTCAGCGCGCGGTAGAAGCTCGTTCCGTCGAACTTCTTCTGCTCCACATATTTCAGGAAATTGGCGCTGGTGACCGGCGCGCGCTCCGTCTCCACGGCGATCACGATCGGGCCGTCGGCGGTTTCCAGCCGGACCTTCGCCGTCTGATACTGGGGCGCGGGCTGTTCCGGCGCGACCGGCACGGCGGGCGTTTCCTGCGCGAAGGCGGGAGCGGCGGTCAGCAGCAGGGCTGCGGCAAGGGCATTGCGAATCATGGCAGACAGCCTAGCCCGCCAGCAGCGTCTCCACCAGTTCGGGCACCAGATCGCCGGCTTTCCCCAGACGGCTTTCATGGAAGCGGCCGCTGGTCATCGACGGGTCGAGGTTGAGTTCGAGACAGCGGGCGCCGGCGTGGCGCGCCAGATCGACGAAGCCAGCGGCCGGATAGACATTGCCCGAAGTGCCGATGCTGATGAAAAGATCGGCGCAAAGCAGCGCCCGGTCGATCTCGTCCATATGGTAGGGCATTTCCCCGAACCAGACGATGTCGGGGCGGAGCGTGTCCGGAGCGCTGCACGCCGGGCAGCGGGTTTCGCCGCTCAAGGGCGCTTCCCAGCGGAAACGGCCGTCGCAGGCGGGGCACAGCGCGGATTTCAGTTGCCCGTGCATGTGCAGCATCCGCGTCGAGCCGGCGCGCTCGTGCAGGTCGTCGACATTCTGGGTGACGAGCAGCAGCTCGCCCGGCCATTCGGCGTCCAGCCGGGCCAGCGCCTTGTGGGCGGCGTTCGGCTTCACCCGGCCGAGCGCTTCGCGGCGCAGGTCGTAGAAGCGCTGCACCAGCACCGGATCGCGGCGGAAGGCTTCGGGCGTGGCGACATCCTCCACCCGATGGCCTTCCCACAACCCGTCCGGCCCGCGGAAGGTGGGCACGCCGGATTCGGCCGAAATGCCGGCGCCCGTCAGGATGACGATCCGCTGCATCAGCGGCCGGCGAAGCCCGCGCCGGAAACGGCGGGAAGGCCGGTGAAGGGCTTGATCCCCAGCCGCTCATAGGCCTCGGTCGGGAAATAGACGGTGCCGTCCTTCACCACCATCGCCACCTGGCGGATGGCGTTGATGTCGGCGACCGGATCCCCCGGCAGCAGCACCAGATCGGCGACGAGGCCGGGCTTCACCGCGCCGAAGCGGTCGTCGCGGTTCATATATTTCGCGCTGTCGTAGGTGGCGCGCTTCAGCACCTCGGCGTTGGACATGCCGATGCCGGTGTAGAGCTCCAGCTCGCGGTGATACCAGAAATGCCCGCCCATGTCGGTGCCGGGCAGGATCAGCACGCCGGCCTCGTGCAGGCGGCGCATGAAATCGCGGGTCACGTCAAAGGCTTTGGAATAGGCCGCGTCGTCCTCGGGCGTCTCGATGGCCAGCATCGGCTGCTTCAGGTCGCGCTGGGTGCCGACCGGCATGTGGCCGGCCCAGGCTTCGGCGCCCGGCGGAAGCTGCCCCGGCCGGCCGCGCATCGCGGTTTCCATGATGATGAGGGTCGGGTCGTGCGCCGCCTTGTGCCGCACCATCAGCGCCAGCGTCTTCTGCGGCGCGGCGCTGTCGAGATCGAGGTCGGCGAATCGCTTGAGCGCGGTGATCCGCAGCAGGGTGCGGGTGTCGTCCTCGGGCTTCAGCACCCAGTTCAGCATCATCTGGTTGGAGTGGGTGATCTCGTCATAGCCCGCCTCCAGCATGGCGTCGGTCGTGGTGAAGGCGGGGATGTGCCCCGCCACCTTCAGCCCCTGCCGGTGCGCCTCGGCGATCATCGCCGGCACCCATTGCGAATCGATGCTGCTGTAGATCTTGATCTGGAAGACGCCGCGTTTCGCGGCGTCGGCAACCGCCTTCACCGCGTCCGCCTGGTTGTCGACCACCACGCCATTTTGCACATTGGTCTTGCTCTTGCCCTCGATGAAGCCCGAGCGGACGACGCGCGGCCCGGCCAGTTCGCCGGCCTCCATGCGCTCCACCAGCCTGTCGAGCACGGCGTCGTCGTTGCCCATGTCCCGCACGGTGGTGATTCCGTTCACCAGATTGAGGAGCGCGTCCGACTGGCCGAGGTGGGCGTGCATTTCGTGGAAGCCCGCCAGCAGCGTTCCGCCCTTGCCGTCGACGATCGTCTCGCCGCGCCCGCGCTTCCCCGGCGCTTCGATGGCGGCGATGCGGCTGCCCTTCACCAGCACCGACGCAGGGGCGGTCAGCGCCAGCGTCGCGGGGTCGAAGATGCGCACATTGTCGATGCGCAGGTCGCCTTTCGGCTTGTGGGCCAGCTGCTGCTGATGGCCGGCCAGCCGCTTCGTGTCCCAGTCGGCGACGAGGGCGCGCAGCCGCGCCTCCTCGCCCTCATAGCCTTCGCGGACGACGATGAAATGGGGTGTGGCATAGGCGACCAGGCGCTTGTCGCCATCCAGGAAGAGCGTCTGCCGCTCGAGGTCGATCCCGGAGAGGCTGTGCGCGGTGACGGGGAGCGCGCCGCCCGCGCCCTTCAGCTCGAATCCGCCGATCTTCTCCAGCTTCAATTGCCCGCCCGGAAGCGCGGGCAGCGCGCCGCCGGCCTTGTCCAGCGCCCGGGCGTAGAGGCCGAGCGCGAAGGGGCTGGCGCCCTGCGCCACATAGAGCGCCGGCGCCGCGACATGCGCTTCGCCCGGCCCGGTCGCGTCCACCCAGCGCGCGACGCCGTTCGTGAAGCTGAAGCTTTCCTCCACCTTGCTGCCGAAGGTGGTGTTGCCCTTCACCGTCCAGCTCGTGGGCAGGCCGTTCGCGTCCACCGTCACCGTTTCGGCGATGGTGGGCCCCCGTCCGTTGTTCTTATAGTCATAGACGATGCGCGTGGTCGCCCCCTCGCCGCTGGCGCTGAGCTTGCCGACGGTGCGGCCGCCGAAGAGGATGGCGAAATTCTCCTCGCCGGCGACGAGCGGCGCGGAAAGGGCGAGAAGGGCCACAAGGCCAGCTATATGTCTCATGTCGCAGGTTTGTGCATGGCGGCGGCCATGGGCGCAAGCGCCTGTTGGGCTTGCGTTCGGAACCCCCTTGCCGCACCTAGCGGGACAGCTTGCCGCACCTGGCGGGACAAGGAGCAAGAGATGATCAAGATCGGGGTGCTGGGGGCGGGCGGGCGCATGGGCCAGGCCATCATCGCGGAGGTGCAGGCCGCCGCCGACACCTGGCTGGCCGGCGGGGTGGAGCGCGCGCAGCATCCGCTGGTGGGCCGGGAGATCGGCGAAGGCCAGGTGGTGGGCGCCAATGCCGCGCCGCTGGCGCGCAAGGCCGATGTGCTGATCGACTTCAGCACGCCGGACGCGCTGGACGAGCATCTGCGCGCCGCGGAAGAAGCCAGGACCGCGATCCTGGTCGGCACCACCGGGCTGCTGCCGGCGCACCACGCCCGGCTGGACCGCGCGGCGCAGCAAATTCCGGTGCTGCAGGCCGCCAACACCTCGCTTGGAGTGACGCTGCTCGCCGCGCTGGTGGAGCAGGCGGCGCGGGCGCTGGACGCGAAATGGGATATCGAGATCGCCGAACTGCACCACCGCCACAAGGTGGACGCCCCGTCCGGCACGGCGCTTTACCTGGGCGAGGCGGCGGCGCGCGGCCGTGGCGCGCCGCTCGAGTCGCTGCGCCTGCCGGCGCATTGCGGCCACAGCGGCGTGCGGCGGGCCGGGGGAATCGGCTTCGCCTCGCTGCGCGGCGGCTCGGCCGCCGGCGAGCATAAGGTGATCTTCGCGACCGAGGGGGAAAGGCTGGAGTTCGCCCATGTGGCGGAAGGCCGCGAATTGTTCGCGCATGGCGCGGTGACGGCCGCCCGCTGGCTGGCCGGGCAGAAGCCGGGCCGTTACCAGATGGCCGACATGCTGGGGCTGCAGGCGCAGGCGAGCCTCGTCCGCCAGGCTGGAAACCTGACAGGCCCTTGATTCATTTCCCGTCACCCCGGGCTTTACCCGCGGTGACGAACGGGAAGGGAATATGAGGCCCCAATCTAGGCCAGGGTCCGTCGCAGCCGGCCGGCGCAATCGGCCGGGGTGGAGACATGGTTGAAGGCGGCGCCCCGCCCCTGAACAAGCATCTGTGCGGAGGTCAGGCGGGTGCCGCCTTGCGCATCCGCGATGAGACGGTTCGCGCCGACCAGCGCCACCCCCAACAGAAATCCGATCAGCACAGGTTTCAGCACGATTCCCGCTTTCCGGTTGTTCGCCATGGCAGCGGGATAAGCCCGAAGCGCGAGCGGAGGCTTGCACAAAACCGACAGAAATCGGGGCCCGCCCTTGCAAATGGGCGGCTGTTTCGGCATGGCGCGGAAATATCCTGTCAAATGAATCCGCTCGCGCGTTCGGCCATGGCCGGGCGCGGGCCAGCCAAAAGGTGCATCACCCAGCCTATGCCCAAGGAAGAATTGCTCGAAATGCGCGGGACGGTCGTCGAACTGCTTCCCAATGCCATGTTCCGGGTCCGGCTGGAAAACGACCATGAGATTCTGGGCCACACCGCAGGCAAGATGCGCAAGAACCGCATTCGCGTGCTGACCGGCGATGAAGTGCTGGTGGAACTCACCCCCTATGATCTCACCAAGGGCCGCATCACTTACCGCTTCAAGTAAATCGGCGGAGGCGGAATGCCGGAAACCCCTTTTCGCCAACATGCCCGATGGCAGGCTGGCTGGTGCCGCGCGTTGGGCTCGCCCTTCACCGCCCTCATCTGCGACCTGCTGGCCGAGCGCCTGCCCGCCGAAAGCCCGCTGGGCCGGCGGCTGGACCAGTGGCCGGGCAACCTGCAAGACGTGGTTCTGGCCTTGCGCGTGACCGGCGGCCTGCACGCCCGCGTGCGCAGCGGCAAGTCGCCGGCGCTCGCGTCGCTCTACCCTCCGGCGCCGATGCCGGACGCGGAGGCGCTCTGGGCCGCGCTGGAGCCGGAGCTCCTGTCGCAGGCGCTCTGCCCCTGGCTCGACAGCGCGCCGCAGACGAACGAGGTGGCGCGCTCCTCGGCGCTGATGCCCGGCTTCCTGACGATCGCCGCTGAAACCGGCCTGCCGCTTGCCTTGTACGAACTGGGCTGTTCCGGCGGCCTCAACCTGCTGCCCGAGCATTATTCCTATAATCTGGGCGGACTTCTCATCGGCAACCCCGACAGCCTGCTGCATCTGCAGCCGGAATGGTCCGGGCCTCCGCCCCCGGATGTGCCGCTTCACATCGCCTCGCGGGCCGGGGTCGACCTGCGCCCCCTCGATCTTTGCGATCCCGCCGAACGGGCGCGCATGCTCGCCTATGTCTGGCCGGACCAGACGGCGCGGCTGGAGCGCATGGCGCTCGCCATGACGATCCTTGCCGAAAACATCCCGGAAGTGGTGGCGGGCGACGCGGCGGACTTCGTGGAATCGCGCGTGAAGCCGAAGAAAGGGGTTGCCACCACCGTCTTCCATTCCATCGCCATGCAATATTTTCCGGAAGAGACGAAGATGCGGATTGCCCGGCACATGGAAAGCAGAGGCAGGCGCGCGACCCTCGAGTCGCCGCTCGCCTGGCTGCGTTTCGAGCAGGAAAGGCCGGGCCCGCCGACCGTGCGGCTGACGCTGTGGCCCGGCGGCGAGGATCGGCTGCTGGGGCGCGGGCATCCGCATGGCGCGATGGTGGCCTGGCTGTGAAGCCGCTCATCCTCGCCTCCGCTTCGCCGCGCCGGCGGGAATTGCTGGGGCGGATCGGGCTGGTGCCGCAGGCGGTGGACCCGGCCGACATCGACGAATCGGTGCGGCCCGGCGAACGGCCCGAGCCGCATGTCGCCCGGCTGGCGGCGGAAAAGGCCGCTGTCGTCGCCGCCCGGCATCCGGGCAAGGTGGTGCTGGCCGCCGACACGCTGGTGGCCGTGGGCTTGCGTATCCTCCCCAAGGCCGAGGACGAGGCGACCGCCCGCGCCTGCCTGAAACTGCTCTCCGCCCGCCGGCACCGGGTGCTGACGGCGGTGACGGTGGTGGATGCGGATGGAATCGCCCGCCATCGCCTTTCGCGCTCCACGGTGCGGGTGGACCGGCTGCTGCCGGCCGATGTCGAGGCCTATGTCGAAAGCGGCGAGTGGAACGGCAAGGCCGGCGGCTATGCCATACAGGGCCGGTTCGAGGCGCATGTGCTGTGGATGCAGGGCAGCTTCTCGGGAATCATGGGCCTGCCCCTGGCGGAAACCCGCGCCATGCTGAAGACGGCCGGCGTCCTTGGCTGATTTCTTCCTCTCCGAACGGCTGGGCGAAACCCGCGCGGCGGTTGTCGAGCGCTTCCATTTGGTGGAGATGCACATCGCGCGCGACGGCGACGGGCTCGCGGCCGGCGCCCGCCTGCCCGCCCGGCTGAAGGCGAAGCTCGGCCAGCGGGGCATCGCGCAGGCCGATGGCGAGGAGCTGCTGGTGGAGCCATGGCCGGCCGGCGCCACCGAAGGCGCGACCGTCACCCTGGAAGTCACCCGCGCCGCCTGGGCGGAGCATGGCCGCGAGCGTCTGGCCAAGGCCCGGCCGACCGCGCTCGCCCCTTCGCCGTCGCCCGGCCTCGCCGCCGCGCTGCAAGCGCGCGGTCTTGCGCGCAAGCCCGGCTGGCCGCCCGAAGTGGCCGACCAGTGGGACGAGGCCTTCGAGCAGGCAAAGCTCGGCCGGTTCGCGTTCGATTCGGGCGCCTTGCAGCTGATGCCCACCCCCGCCTTTCTGGCGGTGGACGTGGACGGCCCCGGCCTCTCGCTGGCGCTGCCGGCGCTTGCGGCATTGGCGCGGCTCATCCGGCTGTGGGGGCTGGGCGGCAATATCGTCGTGGACCTGCCGGCCGCCGACAAGGCGCAGCGCACGGCCGCCGCCGAAGCGTTCGACGCCGGAATGCGCAGCCTCGCCTTCGAGCGCACGGCGATCAACGGTTTCGGCATGTTGCAGATCGTCCGCCCCCGCCCCGGCCCCTCCATCCTGGAGCGCGCGCAACTGGACCGCGCGGGCACGGAGGCCATCGAGCTTCTGGAGCGCGCGCTTGCCGACCGCGGCACAGCCCCCTTGCGGCTGAAGGCGCGCGCGCCGGTGGTCCGCTGGTTGGAAAGCCGGCCGCACTTGCTGGAGGAACTCGGCCAGCGCAGCCACCGGGCGGTTGACCTCGCGGTCGATCCGCTGTCTGGAACGGGGCATGTCGAAACCAGCCAGCGCGCCTGAACCCCGCTGCCCCATCTGCCGCAAGCCGTCGGTCGAGGCGCACGCCCCCTTCTGCTCGGCGGCCTGCCGCGACCGCGATCTGCTGGCCTGGCTGGACGAGCGCTATGTCGTCCCCGGAAAAGCGCTGAACGAAGATGAAGGCTGATGGTCTGATTTGAACTGAACCGGCCACCCCGTCACCCCGGGCTTGACCCGGGGTCCAGCTTTCTTCACCCACCGCCGCCCTTCCAGAAAAGCGGGACCCCGGGTCAAGCCCGGGGTGACGAGGATTGGGTGACGACCGCCGGCCCTGAATCCAGCCAGCCTGCCGGCAGATGGCGAAGAGAGTTGACCGGCGCCCAAGCTTCAGCTTATAGCGCGCCTCCCGTGCCTAGGTAGCTCAGTTGGTAGAGCATGCGATTGAAAATCGCAGTGTCGGCGGTTCGAATCCGTCCCTGGGCACCATTTTCCACTCTTTTTCCCCTTGTTTCCAACGGTTTGAGCGAGCCGTTTGGCTAGCATCGCTCAAGTGCTCGCCAATTTCAAGCTTGTCCATGGCATGAGCGGCCAGCTTCTCCCGCTCAGCTTCAGCGGTGTAGAGCCCAAATGTCTTTGCGCTCACATGGCCCAAAATGGCCATGCCCTCAGTATCGGTCGCCTGGGCTTCGACAAGCGCGACAGCCAATTTTTTGCGGAGGCCGTGCAGGCTGCCACGTTCAAGACCAGCAGCCTTACGAGCCTTCCTGAACGCATTGGAGTAAGCTTCAGCCGTGTAGTGCGTGCCGCGCTCCGATTCGACAAAGTAGCGCTGATTCCGATCCACAAGCGCAAGGGCAGCAGCCAAATCCGGGTGAATCGGAACGCTGTGCGCTCGACCGACCTTCTGCATCTCGAAATCCAACCAGCCGTCTTCGCCGACATGATGCCAGCCGAGGTCGTGCAGATCGCTACGCCTCAGGCCGCTGTGCAGCGCAAGTTCAAGCATCAGCCGAGGTTGCGAGCCAAGCGGCCAATGGTCTCTGAACTGTCTGATGTCGCCGGGCTTCCACGTGTAGAAACCACCCTTGCGCTGCTTCACCGCGTCCGTCTCGCGCATGACACCAACGTTGAGACCTTTCTGCTTCGCGCCCCAGACCCAAACAGCGGTCAGGACTTTGCGCAATTCGGCAGCTGCGGCAGGACGATCCACCTTCTCCCCAATGATCGAATCCATGTGCAGCGCTGTAACAAGTTTCGCTCGCTTAAGGCCGTGTGCATCCGAAAATTCGGCTAAGATTCTACTATATTTGCGCCTTGTGCTGTGCCCGAGCTGCAAAAAGCGCGTTGACTGCTGATACTGCTGAAACAGTTCGGCTACCGTGCCAGAAGGCCATGAAGATGGTGCCACAAGCGGCAGCTCTTCAAGGCAGGTGCGATACTCAGCTTCAAAGGCACCCGTGCCAAATTTTGAATGAAAGTGGTACGTTTTCGAGCCCGTCCTTCGGAAGCGCAGGCGCAGTTGGCCCCGGTTATCGACATAGGCCGAAACCCACTTCGGATAGCGGCGGCTGTTCGCGCTGCGGGTCACTTTCTTAGAACCTCGTCCCATTCATTGACCATATCAGGCGCGGAAGAAGAACGAAATTGCAGGCGGATTTCGCCGCTAATCTGGATCGCAGCCCCTGTGACCTCAAGCCCAGCCTCCCGTGACACCGCAAGAGCCTTCCGGAGGTCCACAGCGCTAAAAGAAGGTCGACGCGCCCTCATTGCTCACCAGCCCGAGGAACGCTGCGCAGCGTTCTTGATCGACCGCGAGCACAAGAAAGCTACCGCCGTCGCTCGAATCGAGCTCATCGGAGCGAAACAGAATGCCACGATCGCCGCGCCTGGACGCGCGATCGGTCCCGGTGAGCGACAAAATGAAAGGCTCGCGATATCGAATCCTGAAGGTCGAAGACGTTCCCCGGTTTGAGAAAGTGGGCCCCAGATTGGTGACACCCGCTAGCGCTGAAATAGAATGATCGGCCTGCAGAACAACCTCATTTTCACCAAAGGCCAGCGCCTTAAGAGCGAGCGAATGACCGGCGTTTCGATAGACTATGGAATCGCGTGTCTCGCGATCCGTCACGGTCGTCGCAGTGCGGACGGGCACCTCTTCGCCATCCGTAAGCTTGAGCTCTTCGCCTTCAAGGATCCTTGCAACGAAGCTTGCGTTAGTCGCAGCCTCATACGTCCCACGAGCCGCTTCAAGCCAACCGCTCAACCAGGTGAAGCTGAGGCCCGTATCGCCTGTCCCGGCAGTACCAAAGCCGATACGATGATCGCCAATCCGCAAGCCGAAATTTCGAGCCCGGCTCTTTGAATTCGACCTGGACACGACCGTTGCCTCGACGCGCAGCTGCCGAGGGCACACATCGACAGAGCGAATATACTCTTCCGCCGCCTGGACAATCTTCGCTGGACCGGCCAGCAAAATCGGCCCCGGAATGTTCGGATCGCCAAGCACCCTCAGCCCGAGAGCTTCAAGCGGATCAAATCGCGCCTTTTTCACATAACGAGTTTCAACCTGCCGCAAGGTCATATCTTGCCCCACAGAACGATGAACAGCCGCGACTGGCGGACGCGAAAGGACCGCAGACGAAAGGGGCGCTACCTTGTCATCCAGCCACGCAGCCGGCGCATAATTCGATGCGGCGCAGTCAACCCGGATCGTCCCATCCGCCGCGAATTCGACCTTGCGGCCAGCTTCAGCTAGCGCCTGGCCGAACGATGCAGAGTCCTCCAGAATGAACCGGCCGCTAATCGTTGAGCCTTTGTTGCAGAGCTCGACCGTCGCATTGAACATGGAAGCATATGCATCAACGAAGGCCCCGACCGGCACCGCATGCGCGACAACCTCACGGCTAGCGGCCGGGCTTGAAAGAACAGACATCATCAACAACCCAAGTGCCATCTTGCCGAATCTCGACCGCCTTCCAGCCGCCATCGTGCCACGCCTTTCCGTTATCCAAATCGAACATGACGCCACCGACCGCAGAGCACGGCAGCGCAGATTTATTGCCAGTGATTGCAACAGGCGCGGCAGGCGCAGGTTTTGGCTTCTCAGAGCTCGAAAACGCGGCCTTTGCCTCAGGCAAATTACGAACAGCCAAACCAAACATCGAGAAGATGCCGACCAGAAAAAGCCAGTGATACCATTTAATCGCTTTATTTCGCTTGTCTGTTAGAACGACCCTGCCTGCACCTTCAAATTGAAAGGACTTATAAAGTTTGAATATCTTGGCATCATATTTGTTGAATGACTGTCCAAGATGACAGCCTTTGTTAATGCGCCATGACGAATATGTATCGACCCGGAAGCGCTTACCCAAACCGACATGCCGCATGTTGCGAACGACACTCACATACTCGGCGACAGCGCGAACACGCGGATGAATCGACATCACATCTTGAGAGACAAGAACAAGATCGGTTGCGGTTCCATCCGCTGCAACAAAATGGCGATGCGTCCGAACCCATTCAATCATTCTGCTAGTCACCGCCGCTTTGTCGGTCGGAAAGACAGTATAAGCTTCATCAATCAGAACCAATGCGCCGCGAGGTATTGTCTCCTCTCCGTCGCCTTCATCGCTCATCAGCGGATAGTTATTTTCATCTTTGAAAAATTCGTTATCTACAACAATAATTTGGTCAGGATCAATCTTGAGTTGATTTGACCAAACGAGCGGATCAATGCCACTGATATTTGTTATGATGGTTCGGCCAGCTTTCGCTGCCGGAATCGCAATCGATTCAATCGCAAGATAGGTCTTACCGGATCCAGGAGCGCCGACATAAATAGACAGGGCCATCAGCCGATGCTCCTGAACACAAGTCGATAAGCGAATCGCGCTAAATAGGCGTTCAGCACGAGGAAAATGCCGGAAACAATCTGAAATTTTTCCATTACGTACTGAATAATCGGAGGTAGGCCGCTCAGCATGGTTCCAACCGCATCGCCAAGATCGAACAAAGACAAATCAAAATGATTGTTCGCGATATAATTCAATATAAACGCAATTATAATATTGAATTGTAGAAAGATGAAAGCTTTCTGCACAATCTCTAGCAGAGCTTGGACGATTAAAAAGCGTGTGAACCACGATAAAAGTGCGGCCACTTCAGCTATCCAAAATCACATGAGATGCAGTTATAATTGCGCTAGTTGCGACCACAGGGCCAATTATTGGCGCAGCGATATCGATCATGCTGCAAACTGGAAGCTGTGCGATGCCAAATTCTCCGAGCGGGATTGCGAAATCAACACATGTGGCGTTGAGTGTGGGCGCAGTGAATGGATCAGGCCACCAATCTAACGGATTGACCTGCGGAAAATCGGGCAACGCAGGCACGGACCAGTCAGGACCGGAGCCGGTTTCACCGCCTTCGCCACCCTCACCGCCTGCGCCCGCACCGCTTGGCCACGTTGCGCCAGCCGCATTAAACGGCGCAGCAGGTGATGCGATATCGCCCGAAGGCGAAGGCCACAGCTGAGAGAGGCCCGCAGCGGCAACAGCACTTTCGACCGAAGGCGTGACATCGAGCAAAGTAACAGGCGGAATCAATGGCGCGAAAAACGGCGCCGGCAGCGGCTCACCAGCTGCGCCAGCGGCACCCGCCGCCCCCGTCACAATGTTCTGCAAGACCTGTTGTGTCCACGCTGGATTAAGCAAACCGGTAGCTTCCGCCAGCGTCTGAGCTGCGGCCGCTTCGCTCACCGGATAAAGATCAGGATCAACATGTACAGCAGGATCAAAATCATCCTGGGTCTTGCCAGCGGGCGGATTGAACAACCACCAAACTTTGTACACACTACCGGTAAATTGTTGTTTCCATCTCGTCCAATTTGGATGGCCCGATAGGCTCCAATTGCTTGAATTCACGGCAGTTTCGGTCGTCTGAACCGCGTGACGATTAGACGTCGTGGAATCACGCTGGTGACGCCAGATGAGATATGCTCCGGCCGCAGCGGCTGCCAAAAGGATCACGCCAGCCGCAACTGGAACCGAGACACCAACCATAAACGGCCTGAGGATTGCGAGGCCAGTACGGCCAGCGGTAGCGCCGACCGTGTTAGAGTTAGCAAAGCTAGCAATTCGCGCTAGCTGAGTTGAATTGAGTGCGCCGCCTGTTCGGGTGACATAGCGGCCTGCTGAATTATTCAAATGCGTCATGAAATCGGCGGGCGTGGCGCTCGGGAGTGCTTGCGCTATGGCCCCAAAAGCAGAAGCTAGAGCCACCGCTGCAACCGTCGATTTCAAGAAGCCTCTGCGAGATAGCATCTGCGTCTCCGGCGTAATCGAGCAAAAAGCGCTGCGCCTAAAATCGGCTACCGATTTCCCAGCCAATTACGAATATTAAACTGGACAAAACGCCAATTAAAAGCGCAGCGCCTATAGTCACTTAGCGCGACCCAGCATTCTCATGGCGAAGAATGCTGCAACGCTTACAGCAACGATGCCAATGAGAAGCGGAATCGCCACATCTTGAATAGACGTGATCTTACCGAAACCAGTCACAATGCCGTCCTCGACCGCATCCTTTGCGGCTGCGGCCGAAGCGAACATCAAAGAAATCGAGACGAAAGCAAGCGCAATCAACGATTTGAGTTTTGAAAAGATATTCATCAAATTGACTTTCTTAAGATCGAGAAGAGACTGCCCAGCGCCAGTCCGATCGCGAACATTACAAGAACGGCTCCAGCACCGTATGCAGCAACGGAACCCCAATCTTCAACCAGATGCGGGAATTCGCGTTCTACTACAGCAACTTGGTAGCCGGCTGGGCACGGTGGCTGGCTGAATGTGGGGTCATGCACAGCCACGCATTCGAGATTCTGGATCATGTGAATTGCCCTTTTTTTTTGCGGGCGGGGTCAAGTCCGACCCTGCCCCCGCCCGCTTGCCACAGGCCGGCAACTTGTTCAGATCGGTCGATTGAACTGCCAAAGAACCCAGCATCCAGCGAAAAGACAAAAGCTGAGGACAGATGGAATCAGAACATCCAGAAATGATGTAATCATTTTCTTAGTCCCTGCACAAATTTGCGAGCTACAACGAAGAAGAGGATTATTACAATAATCCATAAGCCCACAGCAGAATTTAAAAACTCAAGCACATCATTCAATGATTGAGTGAATATCTGCTCCATAGACATCTTATTTTACCTTGAATGAGTGTCTTTTAACAGTCTCCAAGAATCTTTCTGTCCATTCTGGTACATCGTCGTTTATGTCGATAATTGTGATTGTCTGAAAATCTGTCCAGACACTCACACGCGCCCGCGAGCCTATTTCCAACGAGTTCTGCTTTCCGAGTGCCAAATATTCTTGAAGAATACTTGAAAATCTGTCGTATGAGATAAACGGTGAAGCCAAACAATCTACAATAAATAACTGATCTGATTGTTTAACTATAATCGCTTCGCCCAAAACAATCGGCACATCAGGTGCCAGAATCACGCGGCTTTGGCCGAAGCATGAGAGATCGGCACAAGTCCGCGCTCGATGCCGAGGGCCAGCTTGCCTTGCCTATCAACATAGAACGCGTCGGCACTCAACGTGTAGCGCCCTGGCTTCAAGACCTCTCCATTGCGAAGGAAGAATTCGAAGGACTGCGGGTACTTATTTGTACCTTGGTGCAAATAGGCTATCTGGGTCGTGATGCTATAGTCTTGACCGGTCTTTTTGCTGACGCCACTTCGGGTCACCGGATCGTCAAGAATTTCAATTTCAACTTGCATTTTTTGCACTCCAGCGCGTTTTGCGCATGCTTAGTATGCACGAAAATTGACAGATTTAAATACCACAGATTACATACATTTGCATAACTTCCGATCATTGATCGATCTAGTTTGTCAGAAGTTTTTTATTTTCGAGTATTGCATCGAATTATGCGGTCATTGCTTAATTTTTGTGCATATAACTTTGGCAAGATCACGAATTATGCGCTGAGGTTTGCAAATATTGTAGAATAGCGGCAAAAAGCCGGAACCTCTGTGATCGAGAAATTCAATCATCAAGCCAATTTTTTGGCGATCGACGATAGTCAGTTGCCGTCTGTTAAAAAATCCAAGTCATTGATTTTACAAGAGTTGCCACATGGCAACTCGTCGCAAATTGGACCCAGTTGCGATGTGGCAACTGACCGCAAAACAGATGTTTCAGAATACGCGAGCGCCCCGCCAGTGCCATTTTTGGCACAAAAGTGCAGTGTTACTATTGCACTTTTTTAGGCAGCGCGGGGAGAGAGGGGCTGCCGCTAGTGCCAATATGTACAATGCGCAATCAGGCTGCCAGCAGTCGCCGAACAAGCGGCTCGATCTCAGCCTGGTCAGCCCTCTCGACCTGCAAAACGCGCCTGAAAGTAAATGCCTTGACGTTGTCCATTCCAGACTCTGGTGCAGGCAGGGCGATATCAACCCCGTAGTGCTTTTTGACCTCAGACCGCCAGCGAAAGAAGGACCTACGAGATGCGTGCGCAGCCAGATCGCGCCCCGCTAACCAAGAATCATAAAGCGCCGTGACACGGCCCGGCGCTTCAAGCTTGTTTTCCTCAATCTCCATCGGCTCATCGCCCCAAAATAATTTCGACGCCTTCGCGTCCCACAGCTTTGCGGCCGTCGCCGCGTCCCAAGCATCAACCGACCTTATACCAAGCTTGTCGAGCTCACGACCGTGAACCTCTATTTCTACCCGAATTTGCCGATCTACCCAAGCCTTCAGAAGTTCGGACCTAACGAGCGGCGCGGCCTGCGACAGCTTGCCTTTGCGTTTGACGACAAACTCAGGCCCCTTCGCATAAATCTTTATTTTCCACGCACTCCGGTTGCCCCGGTGCATACCCCAAGAGACGGTGCAGCCGTCCTCCGCCAGCGCTCCCTTGCCCCTATGGCTAAGACTGGCGCGAGAGGCCGCAGCCTTAATATAGAGCTTCACGTCTTCCAGATTCCGAAGCGTGAACATTTCGTTCACGTCGATGCGCTGAATTTTCGCCTCACTGATAGCAACATCACTCACACGAACATCTGCCAACGGACCAAGCTGCAAGCGCTGGATCGTTGCTTTCAACAACGCGAAAAGGTCACTGGACCCAAACAGGTTGTGGCCGTGCAGAAACTTCGTCGGCGAGCCATAGAGCTCCAGCTCATAACCGTCGATGCAGCGCAACATCATCGATCCTGACCAACTGCCTTCGCATTTCATGTGCTTCAGAAGCTCAAATTCGCGCTGCTCTTGGCCATCCTCCCACTTCGTGCTGACCATCCGACCGCCGAAAAGCGGACGGCCGACATTCACCTGAATGACGACCCGAATCGTGTCGATCATCATCCTAAGCGCTCGCCAAATGCAAATGCACCCCTGTGAACAAAACAGCCGATTTTAGCCCTTTGATTTGGCTAACCGTCTGTGTTTGCGTCTTTATTCGTCCCCGTCCCTGGGCACCACTTTCCCCCCTCCCCAAGCCACTGGCCATCAGGCTGGGTTGAGAAACCATAGAAGCAATTGAGCTATTTTCCGTCATCCCGGGCTTGACCCGGGATCCCGCTTCTTGCCCATGGAAAAGCTGGAGCCCTGCTCAACCCCGGGCTGACGAAGGGGAATATAGACGTTTGTCCCCATACCTAGGAATCGGGCAGGCGAGCGGCGTCACCCCCCTGACGGGTCCAGGGCGGAGCCCTGGCCGCCGGAAGCGAACCTCTCCGCCCACCCCCCGAACGCCGCTTTCGCCCGCGCCGCCAGCGCCGCCTTCCGGTCCCGCCCCTTGGCGACGCCTTCCAGCGCGGGGAACAGCCCGAAGTTCACGTTCATCGGCTGGAAGCTGTCGGCCATGGCGCCGCCGGTGATGTGGGACAGAAGGGCGCCCATCGCCGTTTCCGCCGGCGGGGTCGCCGGGCGCCGGCCATGCACCCGCTCGGAGAGGAAGAGCCCCGCCATCAGCCCGACCGCCGCCGATTCCACATAGCCTTCGCAGCCGGTGATCTGCCCGGCGAAGTGGATGCGCAGGTCCGCGCCCAGCCGCAGCGTCGGGTCGAGCAGCACGGGCGAGCGGATGAAGCTGTTGCGGTGCAGCCCGCCCAGCCGCGCGAACTCCGCCTGCTGCAGGCCGGGGACGGTGCGGAAAATGCGGACCTGCTCGCCATGTTTCAGCTTCGTCTGGAAGCCGACGATGTTGAGGAGAGTGCCGGCGGCATTGTCCTGCCGCAGCTGCACCACGGCAAAGGGACGGCGGCCGGTGCGCGGGTCGCGCAGGCCCACCGGCTTCATCGGCCCGAAGCGCAGCGTCTGCGGCCCGCGCTCGGCCATCACCTCGATCGGCATGCAGCCGTCGAAATAGGGGGTGTCCTTTTCCCACTCGCGGAACTCGGCCTTTTCGCCGCTGTTCAGCGCTTCGACGAAGGCGAAATACTGATCCCGGTCCAGCGGGCAGTTGATATAATCGCCTTCGCCGGGCGCATGTTCGCCGCCGTCGCCGGCCTTGTCGTAGCGCGACTGCCGCCAGGCGACCGTCATGTCGACGGATTCCGCGTGCACGATGGGGGCGATGGCGTCGAAGAAGGCGAGGTGGCTTTCGCCCGTCAGCCCCTGGATGAAGCGCGCCAGCGGCTCGGAGGTGAGGGGGCCGGTGGCGATCAGCACATGCTTCCACGCCGGGTCGGGCGCCTGCACCTCGCCGCGCTCGACGGTGACGAGCGGATGCGCTTCCAGCGCGGCGGTGACGCCCGCCGAGAAGAGGTCGCGGTCCACCGCCAGCGCCGATCCGGCCGGCACCCGCGCCGCGTCCGCCGCGCGCATCACCAGCGAATCGAGCGCGCGCATTTCATGGTGCAGCAGCCCGACGGCATTGTGATCGCTGTCGTCGGAACGGAAGCTGTTGGAGCAGACCAGCTCCGCCAGCCCGTCCGTCCGGTGCGCGGGAGTCATCTTGCCGCCGCGCATTTCGTGCAGCACGACGGGAATGCGGCGGCGGGCCAGTTGCCAGGCGGCTTCGGAGCCGGCGAGGCCGCCGCCGATGATGTGCACGGTTTCAGGCATCCCCGCCTCTTGCCCGCAACCGCTTGCCCGGCGCAAGCGCGGCAGCCCTGTGAGTGGGAAAGCGCGTGGGCAGGAAAGAAGGTAAACGCCGGAGCAATAGTGATTAACGCCGGCTTCCCCCGATTGAGGCCCGGCAGCCGATGCGGCAAGGCGTCCGTGCGACCAGATCGAATAGCAACAGACAGGGATCATCGATGCACAAGTTTCTGCTTGCCGTCGCGGCGCTCGCCGTGGCCGGTTCCGCCCATGCGGCCGTTTCCATCACCTCGGCGGCCTATGACGCCGCGCTTGCGCCGGGCGAGAAGCTCGTCGTGACCTTCGACGCGCCTGCCGCCGACGGCTTCAGCATCACCGGCGGCCATGTCCGCACCGGTTCCGCCAGCAACGCCGCCGCGCCCTATGGCGACACCACGGCCTATATGTATGTGCTCGGCGGCCAGTCCGCGACGCTGACCACGCCGCTCCTCAAAAGCTTCTCCATCTATATCGGCTCGGTCGACAGCTACAACCACATCACCTTCAAAGGTGCGAACGGCTATTCGGAAACCATTTCCGGCTCGCAGCTGGTGGCACTCGCCAATGGCAACCAGAGCTCGGCCGGCACCAACCGCCGCTTCTACTTCGACTTCGGCGCCGACCGTGTGAACGAAGTGATCTTCTCCTCGACCAGCAACAGCTTCGAGTTCGACAACATCGCCGCCGGCGCCGTGCCCGAGCCCGCCACCTGGGCGATGCTGATCCTGGGCTTCGGCATGGTGGGTGCCGCCATGCGCCGCCGCGCGTCCACCCTCGCCAGCGTCACGGCCTGAGGCGTCCGGGGCGGGAAGCGCGCCCCGCCATAGCATTGCGACCCGACTGGCCGGCGGAGCGATCCGCCGGCCATCTTTTCGGCCATGAATCGGTTCGGATTGGCGGCGACCGCTTTCCCCAAACTCCCGTCACCCCGGGTCAAGCTCGGGGCGACGAAGTGGCCGATGGCCCGCCAGGATATTCCGCCCGCCCTTCCCCGCCGGGAATTTCCGGCTATGGGTAGGCCCGTGGACCTCTACCTGCCCATTGCCGAAATGTCCGTGAACGCGCTGGTGATCGTGGCGCTGGGCGGGCTCGTGGGCTTCCTCTCGGGCATGTTCGGGGTGGGCGGCGGCTTCCTGACGACTCCGCTGCTGATCTTCTACGGCATTCCCCCGGCGATCGCCGTCGCCTCCTCCGCCACGCAGGTGACCGGCTCCTCCGTCTCCGGCGCGCTCAGCTATTTCCGGCGCGGACAGGTGGACCTGAAGATGGGGGCGGTGCTGGTGGCCGGCGGCTTCATCGGCTCGGTCGCGGGCTCCTTCCTGTTCCACTGGTTGAAGTCGCTGGGGCAGGTCGATGTGACGATCGGCCTCGTCTATGTGCTGTTCCTAGGCGGCGTCGGCTCGCTGATGCTGAAGGAGGCGCTGGGGACGATCCGGCAGATGCGGTCGGGCGAGGCGCCCCGGCGCAAGGCGCGGCGGCACCATCCGCTGGTGGCGGCGCTGCCGATGAAGATGCGTTTCCCCCGTTCCGGCGTCTATATCTCGCCGCTGGCGCCGCTTCTGGTCGGCGCGGGCGTCGGCGTGCTGACCGTCATCATGGGGGTGGGCGGCGGCTTCATCATGGTGCCGGCGATGCTCTACCTGCTGGGCATGGCGGCCGGCGTGGTGGTGGGCACCAGCCTGTTCCAGATCGTCTTCGTGACGGCGGTGGCGACCCTGCTGCACGCCAGCCAGTCGCAGACGGTGGACATCTTGCTGGCGATCCTGCTGCTGGTGGGCGGCGTGGTCGGCGCGCAGTTCGGGGCGCGCGCGGCGCAGAACCTGCCGCCCGAACGCCTGCGGCTGTTCCTGGCGCTGCTGGTGCTGGCGGTGGCGGTGCGGCTGGCGATCGGCCTCGCCTGGACTCCGAAGGAGCTCTTCTCCATCCAGACGGCGCTGTCATGAAGGCGCTGCTGCTGCTGATCGCGCTGCTGCTGGCGCCGGCGGCGCTTGCCCAGCCGAGGCTGGTGACCGACCTGTCGCAGAGCCGCATCGACATTTCCTACCGCTTCGCCGGCGCCGAGCTGCTGATCTTCGGCGCCATCCAGTATCCGGGCGGCCGGGCCCCGGCCGATCCGCCGGGAATCGCGGTGGTGCTGCGCGGCCCAGCCGAGCCGGCAACGGTGCGCAAGAAGGCGCGGGTCGCCGGCATCTGGATCAACACCCAGTCGATGCGCTTCGAATCGACGCCCGGCTATTACGCCGTCGCCACCACCCGCCCGATCGGCGACCTGCTGGACGAGCGCAACGCCGCCATCTACGAGATCGGCCTCGGCAACCTGCAACTGTCGCCGGCGACCGCCGCCGACCCGCAGTTCACCAGCCATTTCGAGCAGGGCCTCGTCTCGCTGCGCCAGCGCGAGGGGCTGTTCGTGGAGCAGCCCTATGGCGTGCAGGTGACCGACAAGGTGCTCTACCGCGCCCGGCTGCCGATCCCGTCCGCCGTGCCGGTCGGCAATTATCAGGCGGAAATCTACCTGATCGGCAATGGCGAGGTGCGGGCGCGCTCCACCACCCCGGTCATCATCGACAAGAGCGGCTTCGAGCGCGGCATCTACGTCTTCGCGCATGAGCACAGCTTCCTTTATGGCCTGGCGGCCGTCGCCATCGCGCTCGGCATGGGGGTGCTGGCCGGCGTACTGCTGCGCCGCCGATCGGCCTGACGCCATTGCGCCGGCGCGCGCGGGCACCTAGCTTCCCGCCCATGGACTCTCCTTCCCCGCTGCCGCCTTTGAAGCATCTTGCCGACTATCGCCCGCCCGCCTGGCTGGTGCCCGAAACCCGCCTGACCTTCCGGCTGGCGCCGGACCGGGCGCTGGTGCTGGCGCGGCTGAAGGTGGAGCGCAACGGCCGCCACGCCGAGCCGCTGCGGCTGGACGGGGAAGAGCTTGAGCTGCTGGAGCTGCGCGTGAACGGCGAGGCGCGGCCGCTGCCCAACGACAGCGCCAACGGCCTGACGCTGCAACTGGAGGGCGACGAAGCGGAGATCGAGACGCTGGTGGCGATCCGCCCGTCGGCCAACAGCCGGCTGATGGGGCTCTATGCCTCGGGCGGCAATCTCTGCACCCAGTGCGAGGCGGAAGGCTTCCGCCGGATAACCTATTTCCCCGACCGGCCGGACGTGCTCAGCCGCTACCATGTGCGGCTGGAGGCGGATGCGGCGAAATATCCGGTGCTGCTCTCCAACGGCAATCCGGGCGCCTCCGGCCCGCTGCCCGGCGGCCGGCATTTCGCCGAGTGGGACGATCCGCATCCCAAGCCCAGTTATCTGTTCGCCGCCGTCGCCGGCGACCTCGCGGCGCTCGGCGACAGCTTCACCACCCGCTCCGGCCGCGAGGTGGCGCTGGCGATATGGGTCGCCCGAAGCGACGTGCCGCGCTGCTGCCACGCCATGGAAAGCCTGAAGGCCAGCATGGCGTGGGACGAGGAACATTATGGCCGGGAATATGATCTCGACCGGTTCAACATCGTCGCCGTCCACGATTTCAACTTCGGGGCGATGGAGAACAAGGGCCTCAACATCTTCAACGCCAAATATGTGCTGGCCGACGCCGAGACCGCGACCGACTGGGATTTCGATTCCATCTCGGCGATCGTCGCGCACGAATATTTCCACAACTGGTCGGGCAACCGCGTCACCTGCCGGGACTGGTTCCAGCTCAGCCTGAAGGAAGGCTTCACCGTCTTCCGCGACCAGCAATTCTCCGCCAGCCGCAATTCGCCGGCCGTGAAACGGATCGAGGGGGTGCGGCTGCTGCGCTCCAACCAGTTCCCGGAGGACGACGGGCCGCTGGCGCATCCCGTGCGCCCGGAAAGCTATATGGAGATTTCCAACTTCTACACCGCCACCGTCTACGACAAGGGCGCGGAACTGATCCGCATGATGGCGACGCTGATGGGGCCGGCCCGCTTCCGCCGCGCCTGCGACCGCTATTTCGAGGCGAACGACGGCAAGGCGGCAACGGTCGAGGATTTCCTGGAGGCGATGGAGGCGGAGGGCCTCGATTCCGCCCGCTTCCGCCGCTGGTATCAGCAGCCGGGCACGCCGCGCGTCTCTGTGGAGGCGCTTCACCACCCGGCGAACGGGCAAGTGGAGCTGATCTTCTCCCAGACCAACCCCAAGGCGCCGTCGGCCGCGCCGCTGCCGATCCCGATCCACTTCGCGCTGTTCGCCCACGACGGGCGCAAGCTGGTGGAGCGCGACGATTTCGTGTTGACGGAATCCGAAGCCCGGCTGCTGCTCGACGGCGTGGCAGAGCAGCCGGTGCTGTCGCTGAACCGGGGGTTCGCCGCCCCCATCGTCGCCGGCCCGCCGCCTTCCAGCGAGGGGCTGAAACTGCTGGCCGCGCATGAGGACGACCCCTTCGCCCGCTATGAGGCGGTGCAGCAGCTGATGCTGTCGGCGCTGACGCAGACCATCGCCACGGGGCGGCGGGAAGGGGAAGGCGATGTGGTGGACGCCTTTTCCACCCTGCTCGACGACTGGCAGGCGGACCCGGCCTTCGTCGCCGAGACGCTGCTGCTTCCAGCCGAGGGGCTGATCGGCGACCAGCTGGCGCAGGTGGACCCGGAGGCGATCCACGCCGCGCGCGAGGCGCTGCGCGGCCGCATAGCGGCGGAACTGGGATCGCGGCTGTGGGGCATCTGGCGGCAATGCCAGGCGGACGCGGGGGATCTCGCGCCGCGCGCCAAGGGGCTGCGCCGGCTGAAGGGCGTGCTCATCGGCCTGTTGCAGGCCGGCGACGGGCGGGAAGCCGCGGCGGCGGCCTTCGGGCAGTTCGCGCACGCCGACAATATGACCGACCGCATGTCGGCGCTGACCGCGCTCAGCCATGTGGAGGCGCCCGAGCGCGACGAGGCGCTGGCGCGGTTCCACGCCCGTTTCGGCCATCTGCCCGAAGTGCTGGACAAATGGTTCCTGGTGCAGGCCGGCTCCACCCGCGCCGACACGGTGGAGGCGGTGGAGCGGCTGCTGGCGCACCCGCAGTTCGATCCGCGCAACCCAAACCGCCTGCGGGCGCTGGTGCTGGGCTTCGCCGGCAACCAGCCGCGCTTCCACGCCGAGGACGGGCGCGGCTATGCGCTGCTCGCGCGGCAGGTGCTGGAGGCGGACCGGATCAACCCGCAGTCGGCCGCCCGCCTCGTGCAGCCGCTGACGCGCTGGCGCCGCTTCGCCGCGCCCTGGGGGCCGCTGATGCGCGCCGAGCTGCAACGCATCGCCGCCACGGCGGGGCTTTCCCGCGACCTGACCGAAGTCGTCACCACCGGCCTCAACTGACAGGATGTCCATGATCCGCACGATTGCCGTAGCGCTTGCCGCCGCCCTCATGTCTTCTACCGCGCTGTCGGCCGACCCGGCCCCGCTCGCCGAACTGGTGAAGCAGGTGGATATCCCCTACGAGCAGTTCACCCTGGCCAACGGCCTGAAGGTGGTGGTGCACACCGATCGCAAGGCGCCGCTGGTGCATGTCGGCGTCTGGTATCATGTCGGCTCGGTGGACGAGCCGGTGGGGCGCTCCGGCTTCGCGCATCTCTTCGAGCATCTGATGTTCTACGGCTCGGAACATCATGCCGGAGACCATTTCAAGCCGCTGGAAGCGATCGGCGCCACCGACTTCAACGGCACCACCAGCTACGACCGCACCAATTATTTCCAGACCGTGCCGACCCCGGCGCTCGACCTCGCGCTGTTCCTCGAGTCCGACCGGATGGGCTTCCTGCTTCCGGCGCTGACGCAGGAGAAGCTGGACGCGCAGCGGAAGGTGGTGCTGAACGAGAAGCGGCAGGGCGACAATTCGCCGGGCGGCCTCACCCAATATGAGCTGCTGAAGCAGCTTTTCCCGGCCGACCATCCGATGTCCGTCTCCACCATCGGCAAGCCCGAGGATCTGAACGCCGCCACGCTCGACGACGCGCGCGGCTGGTTCAGGAACAATTACGGCCCCAACAACGCCGTTCTGGTGCTGGCGGGCGACATAGACGCGGCGACCGCGAAGCCGCTGGTGGAGAAATGGTTCGGCGAGATCCCCGCCGGGCCGACGCCCGGCCGCTTCGCCGGCTGGGTGCCGATCCGAAGCGAGACGACCCGCGCCACCATGACCGACAAGGTCGCGACCAGCCGGGTCAGCCGTTACTGGGCGGTGCCGGGGCGCGGCGAGGCGGCGGACATCGCCGACCTGCAGGTGGCGCTGGCGATCCTGGCGGGCGGCTCCACCTCGCGCCTGCACGAGGCGCTGGTGCGCGACGAGCGGCTGGCGGTGGCGGTGGGCGGCGGCGTGAGCCCCCAGGGGCTGGCCGGAATCGCCAGCCTTTCGGCCGAGGCCGCGCCCGGCGTCGATCCGGCGAAGCTGGAAGCGCGGATCGACGCGCTGCTGGCCGAATTCCTGAAGCACGGCCCCACCGCCGACGAGGTGGACCGGGTGGCGATGCGCGCCGTTTCCGGTACCATTCGCGGGCTGGAGAAGGTGGGCGGCTTCGGCGGCAAGGGCGTGGCGCTGGCGGAAGGGCTGCTCTACGCCGACAACCCCGGCGACTATCGCGACGATCTGTTGAACTACGCCGCCGCCACGCCGGGCAGCGTGCGCCGCGCGGCGGAGAAATGGCTGACGCCCGGCGATTTCCGCCTGACGCTGCTGCCGGGCGAGCGCAGCCCGAAGGAAGTGGCGCTGCCGCCGTCGGTCCGCCTGCCCGCCTCGCTGCCGGCTGCGGCGGCGAAGGCGGAGACGGGGCCGCCGGCCGACCGCTCGAAGGGGCTGCCGGAAGCCGGCCCCGCCACCAGCTTCAACCTGCCGGCGGTGGAACGGGCGAAGCTGTCGAACGGCATGGAACTGGTGTTCGCCCGCACCACGGCCGTTCCCGTGGTGCGGGTGATGCTGTCGGTGCCGGGCGGAGTCCCTTCCGACAGCCGGGCGAAGCCCGGCACGCAGACGATGATGCTGGGCCTGCTGGACGAAGGCACGGAAGGCGCGCTGGGGCCGATGGACGGGCCGGCCATCGCCCGGCTGTCCGAGCGGCTGGGGCTGGGGGTAGGCGCCTCCGCCTCGCTCGACCGCACGCGCTTCACGCTGAACGCGCTCACCCCCAATCTCGCGGAATCGGTGGCGCTGTTCGCCGATGTGGTGCGCCACCCCACCTTCCCGGCCGACCAGCTCGAGCGGGTGCGGGTGCAGGCGCTGACGCAGTTGAAGCGGGAGGAGACGAACCCCGGCAGCCTCGCCATCCGCGCCCTTCCGCCGCTGCTCTACGGCCCCGGCCATCCCTATGGCTCCAGCTTCTCCGGCAGCGGCACCGAGGCGGGGCTGAAGGCGGTGACGCGCGACGACCTGATCGCCTTCCACCGCGCCAGCCTGAATCCGGCGCAGGCGCAGATCTTCGTGGTGGGCGACACCGACATGGCGACGCTGAAGCCACTGATGGAAGCGGCCTTCGGCGACTGGCAGTCAGAAGGCGCCGCTGCCCCCGTCCTTGTGCCACCGCCGGCGCCGCAGGCGGCGGGCCGGATCGTCTTCATCGACCGGCCCGGCGCCGAACAGTCGGTCATCCTCGCCGCCGCCCCGTCCCGGCTGACGGGCCGCGACGACATGCTGGCGCTCAGCCTCGCCAACGACATCTTCGGCGGGCTCGCCTCGGCGCGCCTCAACCAGGAGCTGCGCGAGAAGCGCAACTGGTCTTACGGCGCCTATTCCAGCCTTTCCCCCACGCGCGAGTCCATGCCCTTCCTGCTTTCGGCCCCGGTGGAGACGGAAGCCACCGGCCGGAGCATCGCCGCCATCCGGCAATTGCTGGACGATTTCCACGGCAAGGCTCCGCCCACCGAGGACGAGATCGGCCGGGCGCGGGCGAATGTGATCCGCTCGCTGCCCGGAGACTTCGAAACCGGCGGCGCGCTGCTGGCGGCGCTGGAACGCGGCGCGAACCTCGACCGGCCGGACGATTATCTGGAAACCCTGCCGAAGCGGCTGGCGGCCGTCCCCGATCGGGCGGTGGCCGGCGCGCCGCTGCCGAAGGCCGGAGAACTCGTCTGGATCGTCGTGGGGGACAAGGCGAGCGTGCTGCCGCAACTGCAGAAGCTCGGCATGCCCGTCGAGGAAAGGCCGGCGGGCTGAGCGATGCGCCCGGCCGCCGCCCATCCCGAACGCCACGCGATCGCGCGCATCGGCTGGCTTCGGGCCGCCGTGCTGGGCGCGAACGACGGCATCGTTTCCACGGCCTGCCTCGTGCTGGGGGTCGCGGCTTCCGGCGCCGACCGGGGCGCCATCGTGCTGGCAGGGCTTGCCGGGCTGACCGCCGGCGCCATGTCGATGGCGGCGGGCGAATATGTCTCGGTCAGTTCGCAGGCCGACACGGAAAAGGCGGCGCTGAAGGAAGAGGCGGCCGAATTGCAGGCCGATCCCGGATACGAGCTGAAGGAACTGACGCAGACCTATAGGGCGCGCGGCCTCGACCAGCCGACGGCGGAAGCGGTCGCCCGGCAGTTGACCGCGCACGACGCGCTGGCCGCCCACGCGCGCGACGAGCTGGGGATCACCGAGGCGGTCGCCGCGCGGCCGTTGCAGGCGGCGGCGGCGTCCGCGATCACCTTTTCGGTCGGCGCGGCGGTGCCGCTGCTGACGGTGCTGCTGGTGCCCGCCGCCTTCATCACCCCGGCGGTGGTAACCTCCGCGCTTCTGTTCCTGATGCTGCTGGGCTTTCTGGGGGCGCGGGCTGGAAAGGCGCCGGCCGGCCGGCCGGTGCTGCGGGTGGCCTTCTGGGGCTCGGTGGCGATGGCCGTCACCTGGGGGATCGGGCGGCTGGCCGGCACGGCGGTTTGAGAGCGCGCTTGCAATAGCCGGCCGGGCGCCGCAAAACCCGGCGGAAGGGGGCGCAAGTGCTGAAACATATTCCCTGGATCCTGCTGGCGATCGTCGGCGCCGTCTGCCTCGCCGTTCTGGCGACGGTGCGCGGCGAGGCGGTCAACGCGCTGTGGATCATCACCGCGGCGGTCAGCGTCTTCCTGGTCGCCTACCGCTATTACGCCCTCTACATCGCCCGCCATGTGATGCGGCTGGACCCGGCGCGGGCGACGCCGGCGCATTACCGGGCGGACGGGCTGGATTATGTGCCGACCGACCGGCGGGTGCTCTTCGGCCACCATTTCGCCGCCATCGCCGGCGCCGGGCCGCTGGTGGGGCCGGTGCTGGCGGCGCAGATGGGCTATCTGCCGGGGACGCTCTGGATCATCGCCGGGGTGGTGGTGGCGGGCGCGGTGCAGGATTTCATGGTGCTGTTCATCTCCATGCGCCGCGACGGCAAGTCGCTGGGGGAGCTGGTGCGCACGGAAATGGGGCCGGTGCCCGGCACCATCGCGCTGGCCGGCGCCTTCATGATCATGGTCATCATCCTCGCCGTGCTGGCGCTGATCGTCGTCCGGGCGCTGGCGGAAAGCCCGTGGGGCATGTTCACCGTCGCGGCGACCGTGCCGCTGGCGCTGCTGATGGGCGTCTACACCCGCTGGATACGCCCGGGGCGCATCGGCGAGGTTTCGCTGCTGGGCTTCGTCGGCCTCATCCTCGCCATCGTCTATGGCCAGTCGATCGCCGCCTCGCCCTATTGGGGGCCGATCTTCACCTTCACCCCGGTGCAATTGTGCTGGATCCTGATCGGCTATGGCGCCGTCGCCTCGGTGCTTCCGGTCTGGCTGCTGCTGGCGCCGCGCGACTATCTCTCCACCTTCCTGAAGATCGGCGCCATCGCCGCGCTGGCCATCGGCATCGTCGTCATGGCGCCGCCGTTGCAGATGCCGGCGCTGACGCAGTTCGTGAACGGCGGCGGGCCGGTCTGGTCTGGTTCGCTTTTCCCCTTCCTGTTCATCACCATCGCCTGCGGCGCGGTGTCGGGCTTCCACGCCCTCATCGCCAGCGGCACCACGCCCAAGCTGATCGCCAGCGAAACCGACGCGCCCTTCATCGGCTATGGCGCCATGTTGATGGAGGCGTTCGTCGCCATCATGGCGCTGGTCGCCGCCTCGATCCTCGATCCGGGTATCTATTTCGCCATGAACAGCCCGGTCGCCATCACCGGCGGCGATCCGGCGAGCGCGGCGGCGGCCGTCACCGCCATGGGCTTCCCGGTTTCCGCCGAGACACTGGCGCAGACCGCCCGCGACGTGGGCGAGCACAGCATCGTCTCGCGCACTGGCGGCGCGCCGACGCTGGCGGTCGCCATGGCCGAGATCTTCAGCCACGCGGTCGGCGGGCCGGCGATGAAGGCCTTCTGGTACCATTTCGCCATCCTGTTCGAAGCGCTGTTCATCCTGACGGCGGTGGACGCCGGCACCCGCGCCGGCCGTTTCATGCTGCAGGACCTGATCGGCCTTGCCGTGCCCGCGTTCCGGGAAAACAGCAGCATGTGGCCGGGCCTCGTCGCCACGGGGCTTTGCGTCGCCAGCTGGGGCTTCTTCCTGCACCAGGGCGTCACCGATCCGCTGGGCGGGGTCAATACGCTGTGGCCGGTGTTCGGCATTTCCAACCAGATGCTGGCGGCGATCGCGCTGATGCTGTCGACGGTGGTGCTGTTCCGCATGAAGCAGCAGCGCTACGCCTGGGTGACGGTCGTCCCAACCGTCTGGCTGCTGATCTGCACGCTGACGGCGGGCACGCTGAAGCTCCTGTCGAGCGACCCGGCGGTCGGCTTCCTCGCCCATGCCCGGCGCTTCTCCGACGCGGCGGCGCGCGGCGAAGTGCTGGCGCCGGCCAAGTCGATGGCGGAGATGCAGGCGATCATCTTCAACGACCGGATCGACGCCGCGCTCTGCGCGCTGTTCCTGGCGGTGGTGCTGTCGCTTCTCTACTTCACCGTGCGCACCTGCCTTCAGAGCCTGTGGGACCCCAACCCCAGCGTGCGCGAGGCGCCCGCGCACGCGCTGCCGGCGGCATGATCGGGCTCAAGCGGATCGGCGAGATGGCGCGGCTGATGGTCGGCCAGCCACCCTATGAAGCCTATCTGGCGCATATGCGGCAACATCATCCCGACCGGGCGCCGATGGGCCGCGTGGAATTCTTCCGCGACCGGGAAGAGGCCCGCTACGGCGGCAGGAATGGCGGGAAGTGCTGCTGAACGATTTCCCGGCGCCGGAGGGCATAAGCTCTCCGGCGCCGGGGTGATCGATCAGAACTTCGTGCGCACCGTCACGCCGAAGGTGCGCGGCTCGGCCAGGAAGCTGCCGAACAGCGTCGTCGCCGGCGTGCCGTTCTGCGCCGTCTGGGCGATGCTGCCCGAACCTTGCAGCGGCGCGTTGAAGACCACCTGCTGATATTGCACGTTCAACAGGTTCTGCGCCCAGGCCTCGATCTGCCAGCGGCGGTCGTTGCCGTTGAGGCCGAGGCGGGCGTTCACCAGGAACACCGAATCCTGGCGCTTTTCCGGGAACAGGTCGGAACCGGTGTTGATCTCCGACTGCAGGCGATAGTCGACATAGACCAGCGCCCCCAGATTGTCGTTGATCGGCGGAGTCCAGGTGACGGCGGCCGTGTGCACCAGCTTCGGCGCGTTCGACATCTGCTGCCCCGGAATGTTCGCGAGCGTCGGGGCCAGAGGCCGGCCGCCGGCGCCCACCAGATTCTCCCGATACTTGGTGTCGGCATAGGTGAAGCCGACGTTCATCGTCACGTTGCGGGCCGGGAAGAACAGGCTTTCCACCTCAACCCCGGTCGAGGTGACGCCGCCGCGCACCCGGTCCGGATCGCAGGAGCCGGTGGTGGCCGACGCATCCATGTCGGCGCCGTTCAGATCGTCGCGGCAGGACTGGATATTTTCCACCACGAAGCTGGTGCCGTTGAAGGTGTTGAGCTGGAACTGGTCGTAGACCGCGCGGAAGGCGGCGACGTTCAGCTGGAACGAGCGCAGGTCCAGCTTGGCGCCGATTTCCATGCTCGTCACCGTTTCCGGCTCGAACTTCAGTTGCTCGAGGCTGGGGGCGGCGGCGTCCATCGCCGCCCGGTCGAGGTTGAAGCCGCCGGCCTTGTAGCCCAGCGAATAGCTGGCATAGGTCATCAGCTCGTCGATCGGCTTCCAGCTCAGCACCGCCGTGCCGGTCCACTCGTCTTCCTTCTTGACGGAGCGGTCCTTGAAATTGCCGATCGGGTTGATGGCGCAGGGCGCGGCGGCAAGGCCGGCGAAGTTGGGGTTGGAGGCGATGGCGGCGCACAGCGTGTTGTTGCCGATCAGCTCCGCGTCCAGCGTCTTGCGCTCGTTGGTGTAGCGGCCGCCCAGCGTCAGCTGCAGCCTGTCGGGCACGATATCGAACACATTGTGGGTGAAGATGGCGAAGTTGCGGCTCGTCTGGTTGAAGGTGTCGGCGACGATGCCGCGGCCGTTGATGGTGTCGCCGGGGCGGCCGACGGCGACGGCCACCGCGTCATAGCCATAGAGGCCGGGCACGGCCATTCCGCTCCACAGCGCCACGGGCGTCTTCAAGGCCGCCGGGATCAGCGGGTTGGAGACGATGGCGGCGGCCACCGCGCCGTTCACGCAGCCGTTGGAGCCGGGCGAAAGCAGGCCGTTGATTCCGATCGAGGAGGCGGTGGCCGAGAGGCTGTTGGCCACCAGGCAGTTGGCGTAGCGGGTGGCGTCCGCCCCGAAGCGCAGGTCGTCCACCATGTCCAGCTTCTCATGGGCGAAATAGCCGCCCACCAGCCAGTCGAGGCGGTCGTCGAAGGCGCGGCCGTTCAGGCGCAGTTCCTGGCTGAAGGTGCGGAACTGCCGCTCCTGGTGGTCGCGGGCGAGGATGTCGAGATTGTTGAAGTCCGCGTCCTGCGCGGAATCGAGCTTCCAGTCGCGATAGGCGGTGATGGAGCTGAGATCGGCGAAGCCCAGCGACCAGTTCACCTCGGCCGAAAGGCCCCAGTCGCGCACGTCGGAGCGCTGGCTGCGGCCCGGAGTCATCGAGGTCTTGCGGCCGAAGGTGTCGTCGGACAGCACGCCGCCCAGGCCGCGGATGATGGAGACGATGGGGTTGTTGGCGGTGATGTTCACATTGCCCTGGGCGTCGCGCGTCGCCATCTGGAACGGCAGATAGGTGTTGGAGCAGCACTCCTCGTTGCGCTTGGTGAAGTCGCCGGTCAGGCGGATTTCCAGATCGTCGTTCGGCGTGAACAGCAGCTGGCCGCGCAGCAGCCAGCGGTCGCGGTTGTTCACCTTGCGGCCGGAAATCACATCCTCCAGGAAGCCGTCGCGCTTGGTGAAGACGCCGTCCAGCCGGTAGGCGAGCTTGTCCTCGACGAGCGGGCCGGTGATTCCGCCGACCAGGCGCCAGTAATCGTAATTGCCGTAGGTGACTTCCGCCGAGCCGCCGGTTTCGAACTTCGGCTTCGCGGTGACGATGTTGATGAGGCCGGCCGAGGCATTGCGGCCGAACAGCGTGCCCTGCGGCCCGCGCAGCACTTCGATGCGCTCGATCGCGCCCAGCTCGGTGAGGCCCGCGCCCGAGCGCGAGCGGTAGACGCCGTCGATGAACACCGCGACCGAGGATTCGAGGCCGATGTTGTCGCCCACCGTGCCGATGCCGCGGAT
Source organism: Sandaracinobacteroides sayramensis (assembly GCF_022014495.1). GTDB lineage: Bacteria > Pseudomonadota > Alphaproteobacteria > Sphingomonadales > Sphingomonadaceae > Sandaracinobacteroides > Sandaracinobacteroides sayramense. Next base: position 28,339 of record NZ_JAKLSQ010000018.1, on the reverse strand, counting down.
GCGCGCCACGCCGCCGCCCGCCTCGGAGGAGGAGGAGGAGACCATCAGCGAGGGGCTGACCTGGTTCAGCTGGCGGATGTCGGTCGCGCCCGAATTCTGCAGGCTTTCGGCGGTGATGGCGCTGACGGCGATCGGCACGTCGCTCAGCGCCTGGGCGCGCTTGGTGGCGGTGACGATGATGTCTCCGGCGTCATAGCCATTGTCGGCCGGCGGGGTATCGGCCTCCTGCGCGAAGGCCGGCAGGGCAACGCAAAGCGCAACGGACGCGAGCAGAACTGAACGCATGATTTCTCCCAAGGGCTGGACGGATTTCCGTCTGCGGATATTGCGCGAGGCCCCCCACCGGTTCTTCCGGCTCCTCGCGGATTGCCTTCGAGCTAAGAGGGGCCGCAGGCGGTTGCAACCTTTGCTGCGGCGCACCAAAGCCGGATATTGGCGGCACTGTTGCACATCGGCCACGAATGGCTCCGCGAAGGCCGGCGCTCCGACAGCCCCTGCGGCAATCCGCCGCTTGTGCCGGACCCCCCGCTTTTCCCCGACCCTCGCTTTTCCGCTCTCTGGCGCCGGCCGCCGCGCTTCGCTACCGGCCCGGGCAGAGGGAGATTCCGCATGTCACGACTGCAAGGCAAGATCGCGCTCATCACCGGCGCCGCCTCGGGCCTCGGCCTGCGCATGGCGCAGCGCTTCGCGGAGCAGGGCGCGCAAGTGCTGCTGACCGATATCGACGCGGAGGGCGCAGCGAAAGCCGCGCGGGAGATCGGCGGCAAGGCCGCCGCCTTCCGCCACGACGTCACCCGCGAGGATCAGTGGATCGCCGCCGTCGAGGAGTGCCGCCGGCTGTTCGGCGGGCTCCACATATTGGTGAACAATGCCGGGATCGGCACGCCGGGCACGGTCGAGGACACCAGCCTCGAGGACTGGCGGCGGGTGCATGCGATAGACCTGGACGGCGTCTTCCTCGGCTGCAAGCACGCCATTCCGCTGATCCGCGAAACCACGCGGCGGGAAGGCTCGCGCGGGTCGATCCTCAACATCTCGTCCATCGCCGGCGTCATCGCCTCCGGCCGGATGGCGGCCTACAACAGCGCCAAGGCGGGCGTTCGCCACCTGACGAAATCGGTCGCGCTGCATTGCGCCTCCAGCCGCGATTCCATCACCTGCAACTCCATCCACCCCACCTTCATGGACACGCCCATCCTCGACAATTTCCAGTCGGCCGGCGTCGGCCGCGAAGAGGTGAAGGCAAAGCTCGGCCGGCAGGTGCCGCTGGGCGTCATCGGCGAGCCGGACGATGTCGCCTGGGGCGCCGTCTATCTCTGCTCGGACGAGGCGCGCTTCGTGACCGGCGCCGAACTGTTCATCGACGGCGGTATTTCGGCGATGTGAATGGGCAAGGCCCTCCCCCGGCGGCGGATTTCGCGCTAGCGTCGCGCGAGAGAGAGTCGGGCGGCGACGGCCGCCGATGGGAGATTGGGAATGCGTGAAGCCGTCTATCCCGTGCCAGCGGCCTGGGCCGCGCGCGCCAAAATCAGCCGCGAGCGCTACGCCGAGCTCTACCGGCAGTCGCTCGACGACCCCGAAGGCTTCTGGAAGCGCGAGGCCGGCCGGCTGGACTGGGCGAAGCCCTTCACCCAGGTGTCGGACTGGAGCTTCGACGAGGCGGATTTCGGCATCCGCTGGTTCGCCGACGGCGAGCTGAACGTCAGCGCCAACTGCCTCGACCGGCATCTGGCCGAACGCGGCGACGAGACGGCGATCCTCTGGGAGCCGGACAGCCCCGGCGAAGGCCGCAGGCTCAGCTACCGGCAGTTGCACGAAGCCGTCTGCCGGCTGGCGAACGGCCTGAAATCGCTCGGAGTCCGCAAGGGCGACCGGGTCACCATCTATCTGCCGATGATCCCGGAAGCGGCGATCGCCATGCTGGCCTGCGCGCGGATCGGCGCCATCCATTCGGTGGTGTTCGGCGGCTTCTCCCCGGACTCCATCGCCAACCGCATCCAGGACTGCGATTCGCGGCTGGTCATCACCGCCGACGAGGGGCTGCGCGGCGGCAGGACCGTGCCGCTGAAGGCCAATGTCGACGAGGCGCTGAAAAGCTGCCCCTCGGTCGGCAAGGTGGTGGTGGTCACCCGCACCGGCAGCGGCGTCTGGATGCAGGAGGGGCGCGACCTTTCCTACGAAGCGCTGGTGGAAGCGCAGTCGCCCGACTGCCCGGCCGAGCCGATGAGCGCCGAGGACCCGCTGTTCATCCTTTACACCTCGGGCTCGACGGGAAAACCCAAGGGCGTGCTGCACAGCTCGGGCGGCTACCTCACCTGGGTGTCGATGACGCATGACTATGTGTTCGACTATCGCCCGGGCGAAATCTTCTGGTGCGCCGCCGATGTCGGCTGGGTCACCGGCCACAGCTATGTCGTCTATGGCGCGCTGGCGAACGGCGCGACGACGCTGATGTATGAAGGCGTGCCCAACCACCCGGACTTCAGCCGCTTCTGGCAGATCGTCGACAAGCACAAGGTGGACATCTTCTACGCCGCGCCCACCGCGCTCCGGGCGCTGATGCGCGAGGGCGACGAATGGGTGGAAAGGACCAGCCGCGCCTCGCTCCGCCTGCTGGGCTCGGTGGGGGAGCCGATCAACCCCGAGGCCTGGGAATGGTATCACCGGGTGGTGGGCGAGGGCCGCTGCCCCATCGTCGACACCTGGTGGCAGACGGAAACCGGCGGGGCGATGATCACGCCGCTGCCCGGCGCCACCGACCTGAAGCCCGGATCGGCCAGTTTCCCGATGTTCGGCGTGGAGCCGCAACTGGTGGATGGCGACGGCCGGCTGCTGGAAGGCGCGGCGGAAGGCAATCTCGTCATCGCCCGCTCATGGCCGGGGCAGATGCGCTCCGTCTGGGGCGACCATGGGCGTTTCTTCCAGACCTATTTCACCACCTACAAGGGGAAATATTTCACCGGCGACGGCTGCCGCCGCGATTCCGACGGCTATTACTGGATCACCGGCCGGGTGGACGATGTGATCAACGTCTCGGGCCACCGCATGGGAACGGCGGAGGTGGAAAGCGCCCTCGTCGCCCACCCGCTGGTCGCCGAGGCGGCGGTGGTCGGCTATCCGCACGACCTGAAGGGGCAGGGTATCTACGCCTATGTGACGCTGAACGCGCATGAGGCGCCATCCGAGGCGCTTCGCCGCGAGCTGGTGCAATGGGTCCGCAAGGAAATCGGCCCGATCGCCACGCCGGACGTGATCCAGTTCGCGCCGGGGCTGCCGAAAACCCGCTCGGGCAAGATCATGCGGCGGATCCTGCGGAAAATCGCCGAGAATGAGGTTTCGAGCCTTGGCGACACCTCGACGCTGGCCGATCCTTCCGTGGTGGCGGACCTCGTCGCCAATCGCGCGGGGGCCTCCGCCTGAGGAATCAGGCGGCCGGCTTCCCGGCCCCCTCTTCCCTTCCACCGCCGCTGATGCCAAGGCGCCTTTCCATGACCGAGACCGCCCCGCCCAAACTGCACGCCGGCGTGCGCCACGCGCCCGACCCTTCCATGCTCGCCAAGACGGAGGTGCTGGTGGAGGCCCTGCCTTATCTGCAGCGCTACGCCGGGCAGACCTTCGTGGTGAAATATGGCGGCCACGCCATGGGCGACCCGGAACTGGCGCGCGATTTCGCCGAGGACATCGTGCTCTTGAAGGCCGTCGGCATCCGCCCGGTGGTGGTGCATGGCGGCGGCCCGCAGATCGGCGCGATGCTGAAGCGGCTGGGCCTTGAAAGCCGCTTCGTGGACGGGCTGCGGGTGACGGATGCCGCCACCGCCGAAGTCGCGGAAATGGTGCTGGGCGCCATCAACAAGGAACTGGTGCGCTGGATCGCCGAGGCCGGCGGCAAGGCGGTCGGCCTGTCGGGCAAGGATGCCGGCCTCGTCCGCGCCGAGAAGGTGAACCGCACGAAGCGCGACCCCGGCAGCGCCATCGAGCAGGCGGTGGACCTGGGCTTCGTCGGCGAGCCGGCGCATGTGGACCGGCAGGTGCTGGACGTGCTGGGCGCCGCCGACCTGATCCCGGTGGTCGCCCCGATCGGCTTCGGCGCGGACGGCCATACCTACAACATCAACGCCGACACCTGCGCCGGCGCGGTCGCCTCCGCGCTCGGCGCGTCGCGGCTGTTCCTGCTGACGGACGTACCCGGCGTGCTGTCGAAGGAAGGCGCGCTGCTGACGGACCTCACTCCGGACGAGGTGGGGGCGCTGGTGGACGACGGCACCATTTCCGGCGGCATGATCCCGAAGCTCGAGACCTGCGTGAACGCGGTCCGGAACGGGGTCGATGCGGCCGTGATTCTGGACGGCCGCGTGCCGCACGCCATGCTGCTGGAAATCTTCACCCGGCGCGGCGCCGGCACGCTGGTGAGACGAATCGCCGGCGCTTAGCCTGGGCGCCCATGCAGGCATTGCTGCATTCTCCCGTCACCCCGGGCTTGACCCGGGGTCCAGCTTTCTTCTTCGAGCGCGGCGCCAGCCGAAAAGCCGGACCCCGGGTCAAGCCCGGGGTGACGAAGAATGGGCGGGATGTCAAAGCGGAATATAAGTCTCCGACCTAGATCGCCGCCTTCAGCGCCTCGACCAGATCGAGCTTTTCCCAGCTGAAGCCGCCGTCGGCGTCGGGCGTGCGGCCGAAATGCCCATAGGCGGCGGTGCGCTCGTAGATCGGCTTGTTGAGGCCCAGATGCGTGCGGATGCCCTTGGGCGTCAGCCTGACGACGCGCGGCAGCGCCGCTTCGATCAGCGCTTCCTCCACCGTGCCGGTGCCATGGGTGTCGACCAGGATCGACAACGGCTCGGCGACGCCGATGGCGTAGGAAAGCTGGATGGTCGCGCGCCGCGCCAGGCCGGCGGCGACGATGTTCTTCGCCAGATAGCGCGCCACATAGGCGGCGGAACGGTCCACCTTCGTCGGGTCCTTGCCGCTGAAGGCGCCGCCGCCATGCGGCGCGGCGCCGCCATAGGTGTCGACGATGATCTTGCGGCCGGTCAGGCCGGCGTCGCCGTCCGGGCCGCCGATCTCGAACAGGCCCGTCGGGTTCACATAGATGGCGGATTGGTCCGGCAGCCAGCCTTTCGGCAGCACATCCTCGAACACGCCCATCACATAGTCGCGCAGCCGCTTCTGCCCGCCGTCGTTCGAAAGCTCGCGGCTGTGCTGGGTGGAAACGACGAGCGCCGTCGCCTTCACCGGAACTTCGTCGCGGTAGGAGAGGCTCACCTGGCTCTTGGCGTCGGGCTCCAGGAAATCCACCACCCGCGCGTGCCGGTCCTTCGCCATCCGCTCCAGGATGCGGTGCGAATAATAGAGAGTCGCCGGCATCAGGTCGGGCGTCTCGTCGGTCGCATAGCCGAACATGATGCCCTGGTCGCCGGCGCCTTCGTCCTTGTTGCCGCTCTCGTCCACGCCCATGGCGATGTGGGCGGACTGGCCGTGCAGATGGCAGGCGAAATCCGCCGTCTGCCAGTGGAAGCCATGCTGTTCATAGCCGATGCGGCGCACGGTGGCGCGGGCGACGGCCTCGATCTCGGCGAGCGTCGGGAACAGGTCCGGGTCGCAGCGGACTTCGCCGGCCAGGATGATGCGCTGCGTCGTCACCATCGTCTCGCAGGCCACGCGCGCCACCGGGTCGCGGGCCAGGAACAGGTCGACCACCGCATCCGAAATCTGGTCGGCGACCTTGTCGGGATGGCCTTCCGAGACCGACTCGGAAGTGAAGGTGAAGCTGCTGCGCGCCATGGTCACTCCTTGGGATTCAGCCAGACAGCTAGCTTGCCGGCAACCGCTTGGCAAGGAATATAAAGAGATATTTAAGTCTTTCTGCGCCCGATCCACAGCCCCGCGCCGACCAGCAGCAGCGCGAAGACCGCCGGCGCCGGCAGCCCGATCCGGGCGAAGGGGGTCGGCGCGCGCGCGGACGGCAGCTTCACGCGGGCGCTGGCCGCCTCGCCCTTCGGCAATGTCGTCAGCATCCCGCCGCGCGCGTCGATCAGCCCGGTGACTCCGGTCGGAGTCACCCGCACCACCGGCATTCCCTCCTCGATCGCCCGCAGCCGCGCCTGCGCATGGTGCTGCGGCGGGCCGGAGCGGCCGAACCAGGCGTCGTTGGAAACCGTCAGCAGGAAGGCCGGCCGCGCCGTCCGGTCGACGACGGCGCCGGGGAAGATGATTTCATAGCAGATGTTGGGCGAAACGGCGGGCAGCCCCGGCAGTTGCCATGTCAGCGCGCCGGGGCCGGGGCGGAAGTCCAGGCTGCCGGGCACCAGCCGCGCCAGCCCTAGCGGCTCGGCGATTGCGCGCAGCGGCAGATATTCCCCGCCCGGCACCAGATGCGACTTGTCGTAGCGCGCCAGAATTCGCCCCTGATGGTCCAGCGCGTAAAGGCTGTTGGTGCCGGCGATCACTTCGCCTTTCGCGTCGCGTTCCAGCCCGACGCCGCCCGCCAGCAGCAGCGTGCCTTCGGGAAAGCCGCGCGTCACCTCGGCGCGGACTTCAGGCATTTCCTCCATGGGAAATTCCACGGTCGCCTCCGGCCAGACGACGGCGGCCGGCGGCGGGCCCTCTGCCAGCGCCGCGCGCGTCTGCGCCGCCGCCGCCAGCAGGCTCGCCGCCAGCCCGCCTTCAGCATATTTATCGTCTATGCCGGTGCCCGTCTGCACCAGCAACAAATCGGGGCCTTCCGCCGCCGGCAGCGGCTTCTGCAGACGCGGCACCGCCAGCCCCAAGGCCAGCAGCAGCGGGAAGACCAGCACCAGCGCCATCCGCCCGCGCTCGCCGCGCGCGCCCAGGAGCGCTGCCAGGCTGCCGCCGGCCAGCACCGCCAGCGCCGAAAGCCCGTTCGCCCCCACCACCGCCGCCAGTTGCGCCACCCCGGGCAATTGCAGCCAGCCGACCCCCAGCGGATTCCAGGCAAAGCCGGAAAACAGCAGCCCGCGCAGGATTTCCGCCAGCGCGAACAGGCCGGCGAAGACCAGCGCCAGCGGCACGATCCGATCGGTCAGCCGCCGCGCCGCCCAGGCCGCCAGCGCCGGGTAGAGCGCCAGGAACAGCGACAGCCCGGACACCGCCACCCAGCCCATCCACACGGGCATCGCCGCCTGAAAGGTGAAGGCCTCGGCGATCCAGCGCAGGCCCAGCAGGAAATGCGTGAAGCCGAAGCCCAGGCCCAGAAGGAAGGCCCGCCCACGCGGCTGGCCCGCCAGCAGCAACAGCAGCAGCGCCGACCCGGCCACCGGCCCGGCGGCGGAGCCGACCGGCTCGAACCCCAGCGCCGAAAGGGCGCCGGCCAGCAGCGCCAGCAGCAGGGCAGGTCCGGCCGCCAGCCGGCCGAGGCGTTGGACGATCAGGTGGCGGGCGTCTGCGGGGCCGGTCATGGCCCCGCCATAGCGGCACTCGCCCCGCCTCGCCAGCGCCGGACTCGACAGCGGCCCGCCACCTCGTCCATCAGCGGCGCCCATATGGATATCGAAGCCCCCGCCATCATTCTCGTGCGCCCGCAACTGGGCATGAACATCGGCATGGCCGCCCGCGCCATGGGCAATTTCGCGCTCGACCGCCTGCGGCTGGTGGAGCCGCGCGACGGCTGGCCCAACCCCGAGGCCGGGCCGCCCGCCTCGGGCGCCGACCATGTGCTGGAGACGGTGACGGTGCACGGCAGCGTCGCCGGGGCGCTGGCGGATTGCCAGCTCACCTTCGCCACCACGGTGCGCCCGCGCGACATGGCGAAGCCGGTCGTCACGCCGAAGCAGGCCGCCGCCCTCATCCGCGAGGCCGCCGCGCAAGGGCTGAAGGCCGGGATCCTGTTCGGGCCGGAACGCTCCGGCCTGACGGCGGACGATCTGGCTCCGGTGCAGACCATCATCACCTGCCCGGTCAACCCCGGCTTCGGCTCGCTGAACCTGGCGCAGGCGGTGCTGCTGGTCGGTTATGAATGGTTCCAGTCATCCGATCCCGAAGCCGCCCCCGCGCGGACGCATCAACCGGCGCCGCATGGCGAGGTCGCCGGGCTGATCGCGCATCTGGAGGCGGAGCTGGAAGAGGCCGGCTATTTCCATGTGCCCGACCGCACGCCGGCGACGCGGCGAACTCTGGCGCAGATGCTCAGCCGCCCGCAATTCTCGGCGGAAGAGGTGCGGACGCTGCGCGGGGTGATCCGGGCGCTGGCCGAAGGGCCGAAAAGAAAGGCCCGTGGCGCGCCATAGCGCCGCCCCGGACCTCAGTCGGTCTGTCCAACCCTGGAGCAGAAGATAGGCGGGCCGGCGGTTTCAGTTGCCGTCGGCGGCGATCGTGTAGCCCCGGCCCCACACGGTCTCGATGACCCCTGGGGAACCGGCCTCGTTCAGCTTGCGGCGGAGCTTGCAGATGAAGACGTCGATGATCTTCATCTCCGGCTCGTCGCGCCCGCCATAAAGATGCGCCAGGAACATTTCCTTCGTCACCGTCATGCCGCGGCGGGTCGCCAGGAATTCCAGGCAGGCATATTCCTTGCCCGTCAGCGGCACGGGCAGGCCGTTCACCAGCGCGCGATGCGTGACGAGGTCGATGGCGAGCGGCCCGATCTCCACCGCCTGGGGCGCCGCCGACCGCGCCCGCCGGACGACGGCGTGGATCCGGGCGACGAGCTCGTCGCGGTGGAAGGGCTTGGTGACATAATCGTCCGCACCCTCCAGGAAATTCTCGATCTTCGCTTCAAGGTCGGTCTCCCCCGATAGGATGATGACCGGCGTGTCCGGCCGGGTCTGGCGGAGCTGCTGCAGCACATGCTGGCCCGGCATGTCGGGCAGCGTCAGGTCCAGCACGACCACGTCGAAGCGATAGGCGCGGGCAAGGTCGAGCGCGTCCTCGCCATAGGCCGTGGTGTAGACGGTGAAGCCGGACAGCTCGAGCGTGCGGCCGAGCGGCTCCGACAGCGCCCGGTCGTCTTCCACCAGCAGCAGCCGCGTGGCGCGCGACGGGGCGGCGAAACGCGCCTTGCCGGGGGCCGCTGCCTCGAGGCCGCCGTCGGGCGCGTCGCCGGCATGGAGGGTCCGGCGCGCCTCGCCCTGCCCGTTCGCGCGCCGTGCGTCCGGCGTGTTCCAGCCGTCGTCCATCCCGCTTTGTCCGTAGATGCTCATCACGCTCGTCCTTCAATGCTGTCCGGGCGCCGCACGTGCGGTGTCGCACGGGGGGCGCGCCATCGCCGTTCCGGGGCTCAGATGCTCCAGGTGCGGCTGAGATCGATCTTCCGCGGCTCGGCGGGTTCCGCCTTGCGGACCGGCGGTTTCACCGGATAGTCGCGGTAGAGCTGGATGCGCGTCACCCGGAGGCCGGGGACGCCGGCGCGGTCTAGCGAGTCCTGCCACAGTTCCAGCTCTTCCGGGCTCAGCCGGTAGCGGGCGCAGGCTTCCGCCGCCGTCAGCAGGCCGCCGCGGATGGCGGCGATCACTTCGGCCTTGCGGCGCACCACCCAACGGCGCGTGTCGGCCGGCGGCAGCGTTTCCAGGGTGATCGGCCGGCCGAGCGGCCCTTCCACCGAGGTCGGGCGCGCATCCTGCGCTTCGGCGCCGGCGGGCGCCTGGCGGCGCTCCCGGCCGGGCAGGTGGATCGCATCGGCATGGTGGCCGGCGAAGCCCGCTTCTCCATGATCGCTGTTCTGGCCCAGCCGACCCTCGGCCTTGATATTCTCAACCATCTCTGACCCTTGCTCTTCCGACAAAGCAGTTCCCGAAACCAGCCGCCGGCCGGATGGCCGGTGCCCCGTGACGGGGTCCGATCGAAGGTTGTGGCCCCGCGAGGGGGCCCCATGTCCGCCGGCCTTCACCAGAACCCGGGCGCCTCGGCGCCCCGGCCTTTCAAAGTCCCACCCGGTTTCCGCGGGGTGCCTGCCCTTGCGCTTTTGCGCCCGCGGGGCCATCTGGCCTTGCGGAACGCGCCAGCCAGAGGCCCGCGCCCAACCTTCTTGTCGTCGGTCTCCTGCTTGCCTTCTCCCAAGCAACGGCCGGCTTTCAGCGGCCTTGAGCCCGTCGACGATTGTTAGGTAACCCAGATCGTGCCTGAAGTGGTGCAAAGCATTGTTACCCGAAGTTCACCGACTGTGACGGACGGTGCGTCGGACGGCGCGTCGGACTCCGTGGCGCTGGCGCTGGCGCAGGTCGCCGCGCGGCTGCCGCCGCCGGGCACGCGGGTGGTGGTCGCCATGTCGGGCGGGGTCGATTCCAGCGTCGCCGCCGCCGCCGCCCACGCCCATGGCTGCGAGACGATCGGAGTGACGCTGCGCCTCTCCGACCATGACGCCTCCCCTTCGCGCGCCGGGGCCTGCTGCGCCGGATCGGACATCGCCGACGCCCGCGCCGTCGCCGACACGCAGGGCTTCGCGCATTATGTGCTCGACTATGCCTCGGCCTTCCGCGCCGAGGTGATGGAGGCCTTCGCCGACAGCTATCTGGAAGGCCGCACGCCGGTGCCCTGCATCAGCTGCAACCAGACCGTGAAATTCCGTGACCTGCTGGGCGTTGCCGGGGATCTGGGCGCCGAGGCGCTGGTGACGGGCCATTATGTGCAGCGGCTCGATGGCGCGGGCGGCGCCGAACTGCACCGCGCGCTCGACCCCTCCAAGGACCAGAGCTATTTCCTGTTCGCCACCACGGCGGCGCAGCTTTCAAGGCTGGTCTTCCCGCTGGGCGGCCTCGACAAGCCGACCGTGCGGCTGCTGGCGCAGCATTTCGGCCTGCGCGTGGCGGCGAAGCCCGACAGCCAGGACATCTGCTTCGTTCCCGCCGGCGACTATCGCGCCGTGGTGCGCAAGCTCCGCCCGGACGCGGACCGGCCCGGCGACATCGTCGACATGGAGGGCCGGCGGCTCGGCCGCCACGCCGGGCTGATCGGCTTCACCGTCGGCCAGCGCCGGGGGATCGAGATCGGCGGGCAGGCCGAACCGCTCTATGTGGTGCGCCTGGACGCCGGCGCGAACCGGCTGGTGGTCGGCCCCCGCTCGGCGCTGGCCGTCCGCCGGGTGGAGCTCGACGGGCTCAACTGGCTCTCGGCGCCGATTCCGGACGAGGGGCTCGACGTCGAGGTGAAGCTCCGCTCCATGGCCCCGCTCGCGCCTGCGCGGCTGTTCGGCGGCAGCGCCCCGGAGCTGATCTTACCGGAGCTGATTTTCCCCGAGCCGCAGTTCGGGGTCGCCCCCGGCCAGGCCGCCGTCTGCTACGCCGGCAGCCGGGTGCTGGGCGGCGGCTTCATCCGCGCCGCCCGCTGACACTTCAGCCGAAGGTCCGCTTCAGCGTCAGCGAGGGGGTGATATGCTCCTGCCGCTTGCGGAACTCGCGCATGGCGGGCTCCGGGCTGGAGCGGTCCGGGCTGTAGAAGGTGCGGGTGCGGTAGAAATTGACGTCCAGCGGATTCTCGACGCGCAGCGTCATGGTGGTGCGGCTGTCGGGGCGATATTCGGCGAAGGCCTCCACGAACGGGTTCTGCCGGTGGCTCCTGTCCTCCTCGCTGCGCCGATACTGGGTGGAGCCGGAGTTGGTATAGGTATCGACCCCCCAGGCGAAGCGTCCGAGATCCTGCCGGAAACCCACGTCCAGCACCCAGAGCGTATAGCCGGTGAAATGCCGGTGCTGCAGCGTATAGGGGTCGCGCACGCGGGTATCGACGATCGAAAGCCGCATCTTCGCCCGCGCGCCGGGGATGCCGAACCGCGACAGCGGCGCGTCGATGTTCAGCCGGGCGATGCGCATCTGCCCGGAGCCGAGGTTGCCCGGCGCGTCCAGCCCGTCCTCCACCGGCACCCGGTCCTGCACCTGCCGCACCAGATTGAGGCCCAGTTCGACGCGGATCACTCCGGTCTCCAGGAAAGGCCGTTCCGCCGTCACCAGAAATTCCCAGGCGGTTTGCGGCACCAGATCGGCGTTGCCGCCATTCACCCGGTCGCTCGACAGTTCGGCAAGGCTGATGAAGTCGCCGAAGTTCAGCTGGTTGACGGTGCGCTCCGCCCGCGCCTGCACCTGCCAGCGGCCGCTGCGCCAGTCGAGGCTGGCCTTGGGCTTCAGATAGGAGAGCGTCCGCTCCGCCTCAGCGTCGCCGCTGACCGTCAGGCGCGAGCGTTCGAAGGTCAGCCCGAAATCGGCGCGCAGGCCCGGCGCCAGCGCCCGCCCCATGTTGAGGAACGGCTCCAGCCTTATCTCCCGCACGGTGGCGTTGGCGAGCGGCAGGTCGATCGGCACCTGCCCGCCGCCGGCCTGCGTCTCGGCAAGGTCCACCGCGCTGTCCAGCCGGTTCAGCACCGCCTCGCCGCCGGCCTCGATCGACCAGCCGTCGGAGGACAGGCGGGACCAGACGACCCGCGCCACGCTTTCGGCGTCCGTCGTCTGCTGGAACTGGGTGAAGCCGCCGAGGATCTCGCCGCCGGCGTTGTTCTCCATCAATTCCTCGCGATCGCGCCGCGTGCGGGTGGCGAGCAGGATCAGCTTCACATTGCCCGCCGCCAGCGGCCGGGTCACGTCCCCGCCCACCTCGAACTGGCGGTAGCGGAAATCCTGCTCCAGCACATCGTCGCGCAGCGGTCCGGCGGCGGGCGTTACCCTGTTTGCCTGCCAGAGCCGGTAGCGCCCCCCGGCGTAGCGGAAGTTCAGATTGGCGCGGCGGTCGGCGCCATCCTCATGCGCCCAGCCCAGCGAGACATTGCCTTCCGGATCATCGACGGAATTGAACTTGTCGCGGCGTTCCACAAGCTCCCCGCCGGGCAGGCGGGTGAGGATGTCCGGGCCGAAATCGCTGATATCGTCATTGTTGTAGTCGAGCGCAAGGCTGAAGCTGGACTTGCCGCGCTTCACCAGCGCGGAAGCCTTGCCGTCCACCCGGATCTCGCCGGTGAACGGCCGGCGAAAGCGCATCTCGGCGGTTCCGGCGACGCCGGCATCCTCCGTCAGCACCAGGTTCAGCACCTGCGGCTTGCCGGCGAATTCCGCCCCGAAGCCGTCCCCGGGGCCGACTTCCACCCGCAGCACGCGGGCGGCGGGGATCCGCGCCAATATGGTCTCCAGGCTGTCGCTCTTGGCGCTGGGGCGTTCGCCGTTGATGACGACATTGCCCGCCGCCTGCCCGAAGCCGCGCACATCCTGGTCGATGTCCTGCAACTGGAATCCGGGCACCCGCTCGACGAGCTGCAGCGCGTTGGTGGGGGCGAAGGGCTGGAAGAAGGGCGCCTGATAGACGGTTCGGTTGCCGACCCGCTCCTGCGCCTCGGCCGCCGAAAGCGGCAGCGCGGCCAGAAAGGCGAAGGGCAGCAGCCGTCCGGCGGCGGCGAAAGCTGGCATGCGGTGGATTCCCCCGGTTCGGATTCGATGTTGCGACGTTTGAAGCTACATTTGTCGCAGGGGGCAATCGCGCTTCGACAAACGGCGTTCGTCGACGATGGATGGCAAACAATATGCTTTGGATCGTCTGCGGCTTCAGCCGCTGGCGTTCACCACCGCATATCGGCCCAGCAGCGTCCGCAATCCGGGCGGGATCGGCGCGGCGCCCGCCCGGCCGGGCCGCACATTCACCATCACGCTTTCCGCCAGCGCGAAGGCCCGCCCCTTCTGAAAGAGGCCGATGGCGATTCGATAGCTGGAGCCGCCGATGGCGGCGATGCCGACTGCGGATTCCACGTCGGCGGGATATTCCCCCTCGCCCAGATAATCGATCGAGACATGCGCCACCATCACCCCGCCCGGGCTGACCTCGCCGCCCTCTTCGTGCAGGGCGTAATGGAAGCGCACGCGCGACTCCTCCACCAGCCGGGCGATCGCCACATTGTTGAGATGCGCGTTCGTGTCCATGTCGCCGAAGCGGGTGGGGATGGTCAGCCGCACGGGATAGGCGTCGGGGCTCAGCCGCCAGCCATCGGTCTTCAGGCTCATCCCGCTTGCTCCCCACATGGTTTCGGATCGATCATCGGATCGGAATAGAGGCTGCCGCCGCCGGCTGCCAGCTTTCAAGAAGAGGGGGTTTCAGGCCGGCCGCCGCGTCTGCCACAGGCAGGCGCCGGCGATGATCGCGGCCCCCAGCCAGATGCGCAGGCTGACCGGCTCGGCGAAGAACAGCCAGCCGTAAAGCGCCGCCCAGACAAGGGCGGTGTATTCGAAGGGCGCCAGCACCTGCGCCTCGACCCTCGCATAGGCGCGGGCCAGAAACTGCAGGGCGATCGCCCCGAACAGCCCGGCAAGCGCCACGAACGCCAGTGTCTCCCCGCGCGGAACCAGCGCGGCGGCCGGGGCGGTGAGCAAGGCCGGCGGCAGCAGCACTAGGGCCGGGAAAATGGCGCCCAGCAGGCTCAGCACCGCCGGGCCGTCTCTCGCGGCGCGCATCCGCATCAGCACCACCGTCACCGCATAGCAAAGCGCCGAGACCAGCACCGCGCCCACGCCGCGCAGCTTGTCGGCGGAAAGGGAAGCCGGATCGAAGCCCACGGCGACGATCACCCCCAGGAAGCCGATCAGCCCAGCGGCGACGCTTCCGGCCCGCATCCGCTCCTTCAGCATCACCGAGGCGATGGGCGGGATCAGCAGCGGGGCGATGAAGGCGATCGTCACCGCCTGCGCCAGCGGCAGGATGGTGAGCGACCAGAAGAACAGCGTCGCCGAAATGGCGATGACCGCGCCCCTTATCGCGTGCACGGGCAGCATTTCGCGGGTGATGGCCGGGCGGCCGGCGCCGATCCAGATCAGCGCGGTGAAGAAGATGGCGGAAAGATAGCGCCAGAAGGTGGCGACGATCGCCGGATTGCCGACGACCAGCCATTTCATCACCGCGTCCATCGCGCAGAAAATGGCGATGCCGATGATGTAGAGAAGGATGGGGCCGCCGCGCATGGGCCTGCCCGATGGCCGCAATGCAGCGCGATTGCAACCGCGGCGCCCCGCTGGCATGGAGGGTGAAAGCCGTAACAAAATGGCAATATCGCGTGAAAGCGACGGGATCAGGCAAAGGGAGGTTTGACGATGGCCAGACTGTTGGGGAATCTCAGCACCACTCTGCTGCTCAGCGTGGCGCTGCTGCTGGTGGTGGCCTATGGCTTCCACGGGCCATTGTTCGGGGATGGCGTCGGCTACGCCAATGGCGTCTTCCGTTACCTGCACGTCCTGTGCGGAATCATGTGGATCGGCCTGCTCTACTATTTCAACTTTGTGCAGATCCCGACGATGCCCAGGGTGCCGGCCGAGATGAAGCCGGGCGTTTCGAAATATATCGCGCCGGAAGCCTTGTTCTGGTTCCGCTGGGCGGCGCTGTTCACGGTGCTGACCGGCCTCATCGTCGCCATGCTGTCGGGCTATCTGGTGGACGCGCTGCTGCTGCGCTCGCCCTTCCGGCTGATCGGGCTGGGCATGTGGCTGGCGCTGGTGATGGCCTTCAACGTCTGGTTCCTGATCTGGCCGAACCAGAAGAAGGCGCTGGGCCTGGTGGAGGCGGATGCCGAGACGAAGGCCCGCGCCGCGACCACGGCGATGCTGGTCAGCCGCACCAACACGCTGCTGTCGCTGCCGATGCTCTACTGCATGGTGACGCAGGGGCTGCTGGGCGGCGGCTGAAAAGGGGGGGCGGGCACCCCCCTTATTCTAGAAGCGGCGGCGGGCGGAGAGCATCCAGCTCCTCGGCGGGTTCAGATAGCTGTAGCCATAAAGGCTCGCTTCGCCGCCGGCCCGGTTCAGGCAATTCTCGCAACTGAGCGCCAGCCGCCAGTTCTCGTCGTCGGTCCGAACCTCGATTCCCGCGTTCAGCAGCCAGAGCGCCTTCGCCGCCGAGCCGGAAATAAAGCCCCCACCCAGCGCATTCGCCGGGAAGACGCTGCCATCGAAAGCCGGCGCGGACGCCCCTTCGTAAAGCGAGGCGTTGGCGGAATCCGTTTCCATCCTGGAGCGATAGACGAGGCTCGCGCGCGGGCTGAGGATGATGCCCGACTGGTTCACCGGCACGTCCCAGGCGGCGTTCAGCGCCAGGGTCCAGTCCGGCGTGTGCGTCGGCGTCGCCAGGCTGCCATCCGCCGTCACCAGCCCCACGGCGCAATTGGACGCGGCGTAGCCCGAAGGGCCAAGCGGCAGCTTTCCGGCGGCGAGGTCGGCGGCGCAATCCTGCTGCTGCTGGCGCACCGTCTTCAGCCCGTTCGCCGTCAGCCCCAGCGCGTCGGAAACGGCGTAGCGGTCCTTCTGATAGGTCAGGTTCAGGCCGATGTTCAGCCCGGCGAGCGGCGTGGCCGCCACTTCCAGCTCCACCCCGCGGTTGCGGTAATCGGCGGCGTTGCCCAGCGCGACGCTTGCCGAATCCTCCCGCAGCATCGGCAGTTGCCGGTCGTCGGCGTTCAGCACGAAGCCGGTCAGGTTCAGCCGCAGCCGCCCGTCCAGCCAGACGGATTTCAGGCCTGTTTCATAGGTCCAGGCGGTTTCCGCTTCCGTCGCCAGCAAGGCGTCGCGCCGCAGCGCGCCGGCGTTCCAGCCGCCCGAGCGGTAGCCGCGCGCGGCGCTCGCGTAGAAGTTCACGCCCTCCGCCGCCATGAAGCTGAGCGCGAAGCGCGGAGTCCATTGCTTCGTCTTCAGCGTCTCACCCGGAACGCCGGTCAGGCAGTCGGCGATCGCCGCCGTGCAACCCGCGCGGTTTTCCCGCACGGACAGGCGCTTTTCCTCGTCGGTGTAGCGAAGCGCGGCGGCCGCGGTCAGCCGGTCGCCCAGCAGGCGGGCGGAAAGCTGCCCATAACCGGCCTTCGCCCTGGTGCGGCTGCGCAGCAGGCGGTCCCCCAGCAGCAGCGGCTGCCCGGCGGCCGTGCCGTCTTCCAGCGTCTGCAGGTCGGCGACATCGGCGGTGCGTTCCTCGTCCAGCCACAAGCCGCCGAGCGTATAGTCCAGGAAGCCGAAATCGCCCGACAGCCGCACTTCCTGCGAAATCTGGCTGACGGAGCCGTCCGTCAGCCGGCTGCGACCTCCATCGGCAAAACCCCGCACCGGCGGGCGAGGCGTGGCGATGTCGGGCAGGCCGCGCCCATCGCCATAGTCCAGCGCCGACACTTCCTCGTTCGAGACATGGCCCGTCAGGATGTTCAGCCGATGCGACTCGCCCGCCCATTGCAGGTCGGAGGTGACGAGCGTCGTCGAAACTTCGTTCCCCAGCGTGAAATTCGCCTTCCGGCCGGTGATCGGCAGCGAATATTGCGGGCCGCCGCCCAGAAGCCGGTCGGTCACCATCCCGGTCGAGACGATCCGCCGGCCGCATTCGGAAGGCGCGGCCGGATCGCAGCGGAAGTTCAGCAGATTCTCGCCGTTCGATTCCATATAGGCGACGGAGGCGTTCCAGCTCAGCCGCTCCGTCGCCTGCAGCAGCACACCCAGGCGCAGGCCGGCCCGGTCGCCGTCGTTCAGCCGCTGGCCCGTGACGGGGTTGCGGGCATAGCCATGGTCGTCCTGGTAGAAGGCCGAGAGCTTGATCCGGAAGATGTCCGCCAGCGGCATGTCGACCGAGCCGCGCAGCTGCCAGCGGTCGTTCGCGCCATAGCCGGCCTCGATGAAGCCGCCGAACTCCTCGGAAGGCCGTTTCAGCCGGACGGAAATCGCCCCGCCCAGCGCGTTGCGGCCATAGAGCGCGCCCTGCGAGCCGCGCGCCACCTCCACCCGCTCCACATCGAACAGCCCGAGGTTGTTGCCGTTGACGCCCGGCAGCACCACCCCGTCCACCAGCGTGACGACGGCGGGATCGGCGCCGGGCAGCGTTTCCGAGGTGCCCAGCCCGCGCAGATAGAGGCCGTTCGCGGAACCCGCGCCCGGCACATGCGCGGCGACCAGCCCGGGCACATTGCGCGCCACCCCCAGCAGGTCGGTCACGCCGATCGCTTCCAGGTCGCGCGGCGAGAAGACGCTGGCGGCAAACGCCACCGAGCGGGACGGGCGAAGCTGCCGGTCCACGGTCACGAGGATGTCCGAAGGGCCTCCGGAGGCCGGGGGGGGCGCTTCCCCGGCCATTGCGGCGCCAGCCGTCAGAAGGGCCGCGGACCCCAGGAAAAATGATCGCATGGCCTGTGGGCATATCCGCGCCACGTGCGCGCGTCCAGCGGCCATCTCGAAGGGCGGATGGACCGGCCGGATCGGGAGACCAGCGCCAAACCCCCATCTCCGTCACCCCGGGCTTGACCCGGGGCGACGGGTGTTCGTGCGCCGGAACCTTTCCAAGCCGCCGAAGCTGGGGCAAGTGCCCGATCACAATGGCTGCGCTCGCTTTGCTAACGAACGGACTCTGGTGGCTGTCGCTGGCGGCGACCCTCGCCGGAGCGGTCGCGCTGGCGCGGTCGCGCCGGACCGCGCCTCTGGCGCCGCTCATGGCCTACGCCGCCGCCATCCTCCTCACGCTGGCGACGCTGCTAGATCTGCGCGCGGGCGGCTGGCCGGACATGGGCGGCCGCATTTTCCGGGCAAGCCTGGCGCTGCTGGCGACATGGCTGCTGGTGGCGCTTCCGGCCTTTTCCCCCCAATGGAGCGGTTGGTGGAGCGGCTGGTTCTGGCAAGCGCTGGCCCGCTCCGGCGGCTTTCTCCACGCGGGCTTTTTCCTGGCGCTCGGCGCCGCCTCGTTGCGCAACGAGACGCCGCTGCCCCCGACCATGGCCGTGCAGATGCTCCTGCTCGGCTGCGTGCTCCTGCTGCTGCCGGCGCTGGCGCAGCGCAGCGCGACCGCTGGCCGGAGGCTCTCCGGCTGGCTGGCGATCCTGCTTCTGGGGTCGATGGGAGTCGCCGCCTCGGGGCTGGCGACGCCGCCGCAATCGGTCAGACCGGCTTCGGCGCCATGATCATCAGCATCTGCCGGCCTTCCATGCGCGGCAGCTGCTCGATCTTCGCATAGTCCACGCTGTCGTCGCGCACCCGCTCCAGCAGCTTCAGGCCCAGCTGGCCATGCGCCAGCTCCCGCCCGCGGAAGCGAAGCGTCAGCTTCACCTTGTCGCCCTCCTCGATGAACTTCTTCACCGACTTCATCTTCGTCTCATAATCATGATCGTCGATGTTCGGGCGCATCTTGATCTCCTTGATCTCCTGCACCTTCTGGGTTTTCCGCGCGGCGGCCGCCTTTTTCTGGCTTTCGTACTTGAACTTGCCGACATCCAGGAACTTGCAGACCGGCGGGTCGGCGTTCGGGCTCACTTCCACAAGATCCAGCCCGACTTCCTGCGCCATGGCATAGGCTTCCCGGGTATACAGCACCCCGATATTCTCGCCATTCTCGTCGATCACGCGCACCTTGGGCACCGTGATCCATTCATTGTAGCGCGGTCCGTTCAACGGTTGCGGGGCTGGCCCGATCGGGCGCCTCATCATCGGCGGTCTTATGGTCGTCTCTCCTTGACTGTCTGTCCACTGTGTCCAATTTAGAGATTCGCGAGGCCAAAGCAAAGGGCGCCTTCGGGGAAGGCCGCTCTTTTCCTGCCTGCCCGCGTCATTCCGGCAACGGAATAAACTCCGACTCATCGGGAATCCGCCCGTAACGACCGCCGAACGGGTCGGCTTTCCATTCCGCCCGGGCGGAGTCGATCAGCGCCTGCTCGCTCGCCACCAGGTTCCACCAGATAAGGCGCGGCCCGTCCATCGGCGCCCCGCCCAGCAGCATCACCCGGCTGGCGCCATTGGCCTTCAGCCATGCCTCGCCGCCGCCGTCCTGCAGCACCAGCATATGGCCGGCGGGCACGGTTTCGCCGTCCTGGGTCGTCACTTCGCCTTCCACCACATAGAAGGCGCGCTCGGCATGTTCGGCCGGCAGCGGCAGCGTGGTGCCCGCGGCCAGTTCCGCATCCAGATAGAAGGTCGGATGGTTGAACGCCACGGGGGAGCGCGTGCTAAAGGCGGTGCCGGCGATCAGCGTGCAGCGCGCGCCCTCCATTTCCACCACCGGCAGGGTTTCGGCCGGATGGTGCACGAAGGAAGGCGGGCATTGCTCGTCCGCCTTGGGAAGCGCCACCCAGCTCTGGATTCCGTGCAGCCTGTGCCCCGACGCGCGCAGGTCCGCCGGAGTCCGCTCCGAATGGGCGATGCCATGGCCCGCGGTCATCCAGTTGACGGCGCCGGGCCCGATGTCCAGTTCCGACCCCAGCGTGTCGCGGTGGCGGATCCGGCCTTCGAACAGATAGGTGACGGTGGCGAGCCCGATGTGCGGATGCGGGCGGACGTCCATTCCCGTCCCCGGCTCGAACCGGGCCGGGCCGATATGGTCGAAGAAGATGAAGGGGCCGACGAGGCGCCGGCTGTGGTGCGGCAGCAGCCGGGCCACGGTGAAGCCGCCAAGGTCCCGCGGCTTGCCTTCGATCCTGAGCATGTCTGGCTTCTCCCTGTGCTCGCTCTTCGACGCCAAGGGCGCTTTTCGCTCTCGCGCCCGGCGGGGAATCACCCCGTCCGCGCCCCTGATACTTGCGTCGGCGCCTGTCGGCGAGCGATAGCCGCATTGCCCGCCAGCAAAATGTGGGAGAGGGGCTCTACCCCAGAGAAGCTACGAACCGCGAGACGGCCGACGCCAGCTTCGGGCGCACCGCATCGTGGAACAGCCAGTGGCCGACGTTCGGCCATTCCTCATAGTCCACGCGCCCGCCCGAGCCGGCCAGCAGCCGGGCGGTCCTGCGCGAGACGGCGGCCGGAACGATCCGATCCTCCAGCCCGGCGATGACGAGGGCCGGCATGCGCAGCCGGGCATAATCCACCCGGCTGCCCTTGTCCGGGTCCAGGAAGGGGGCGGCGATTTCCGCCAGCACCGCCCCCGAATCCCAGGTGAGCTCGGCGAGCGCCGGGCGGATTTCCGCTTCCGGCACGCCGTTGAAGACCCCCGCGCGGGAAGCCTCCTCGCCGATCAGCGTCGGCTCGTTCCACCAGCCCCAATGGCCGGTCACGCCCCACATGGTCCGCAAGGAAGCGGCGCTCAGCGCCGTGCCGAAGGCGGCCGCCTGCGCGGAAGGGGCGGTGGACAGAAGCACCAGCCCGCTCGGCTGGACGGTTTCCGAAACCAGCTGCGCCAGCAGCCCGCCCATCGAATGGCCCAGCACCACAACCGGGCCTTCCAGCGCCGCCGCCTCGCGCTCCAGCGCCGCCACATAATCGGACAGGCGCAGCGCGCCGAGCGCCGCCGGGGCCGGGGCGCCCGGCGGCAGGTCGTGATGCGGAAGCGTGACGGCCGCGCTGCGGATGCCCGCCGCCTCCAGCTCGGCGCGGAGCCGGGTGAAGGTGGAGGGGCGGCTCCACATGCCGTGGATCATCAGGATCGCCGGCAGGCTCACTGCACGACCCCGGCGGCGGCGAGCGCCGCCAGCGTCACGATGTCGGTGGCGGTCGACGTCATGGGCACGACCTGCACCGATCGCCGCATGTTCATCAGCACCGGGCCGATCACCCGCCCGCCGCCCAGTTCCTTCAGCAGCTTGGCGGCGATGTTGGCCGATTGCAGGCCCGGCGTCACCAGCACGTTCGCCGGCCCGGTCAGGCGGTTGAAGGGATAGACCGCCGCCATCGAGCGGTTGAGCGCCACGTCGACCGACATCTCCCCTTCATATTCGAAGCCGGGGCGCAGCTCGTCCAGGATGGCGACCGCCTCGTGCAGCGCGCCGAGATAGCTGCCCGGCGGGTTGCCGAAGTTGGAATAGGACAGGAAGGCCACGCGCGGCTCCAGCCCGATGCGCCGGGCGGCGCCCGCCGTCTTGACGGCGATGTCGGCCAGTTGCGCGCCGCTCGGCCGTTCGGTGACGGTGGTGTCGGCGATGAGGAAGGTGCTGGAGCGGCCGACGAAGATGTGGAAGCCGAAGGGCGTATGATCCTCCACCGGGTCGACCACCAGCCGCACCTGGTTCATCACCTGGTGGAAGTGGCGCGTCACGCCCGAGACCATGGCGTCCGCCTCGCCCATCTCCAGCATCAGCGCGGCGAAGACGTTGCGTTCGTTGTTCACCATCCGCTGCACGTCGCGCCTGAGATAGCCCTTGCGCTGCAGCCGGTCGTAAAGCTGCTCCACCATGGCGGGGACGAGCGGCGAATTGGCGCTGTTGTAGATGGGGTAGTTCTCGGGATCGTTGACGCCGATCCGGGCGAAGCCCTCGCGGATCGGCTCTTCCCGGCCGACGAGCAGCGGAACGCCGTAACCGGAGGTGCGGAAGGAGACGGCGGCGCGCAGCACCACCTCCTGCTCTCCTTCGGCGAACACCACCCGGCGGTTGCGGGCGCGCGCCGCCTCGAAGCTGGCGGCGAGCGCGGAAGAAGCCGGGTTCAGCCGGGCGCGCAGCTCCAGCCGGTAGGCGTCCATGTCGAAGATGGGCTTCTTCGCCACGCCCGAATCCATCGCCGCCTGCGCGACCGCCGAGGGCACGCGCTCGATGAGGCGCGGATCGAAGGGGGCGGGGATGATATAGTCCGCGCCGAAGCTCTGCGAGCCGCCATAGGCCGCCGCCACTTCGTCCGGCACGGCCTCGCGCGCCAGCTCGGCGATGGCGTGGGCGGCGGCGACCTTCATTTCCTCGTTGATCTTCGTCGCGCGCACGTCGAGCGCGCCGCGGAAGATGAAGGGAAAGCCGATCAC
The DNA here is from genome assembly GCF_022014495.1 of Sandaracinobacteroides sayramensis. GTDB lineage: Bacteria > Pseudomonadota > Alphaproteobacteria > Sphingomonadales > Sphingomonadaceae > Sandaracinobacteroides > Sandaracinobacteroides sayramense. The sequence goes on along the minus strand of NZ_JAKLSQ010000018.1, from coordinate 5,761 downwards.
ATTGTTGACCTGGTTCGGATAGTCCGAGCGGCCGGTGGCGATGATGGCGTCCGGCCGGGCGGCCTTCGCCACTTCCGGGCGGATTTCCGGTTCCGGGTTGGCCATGGCGAAGATGATGGGCGAAGGCGCCATCGCCTTCACATCGTCGCCGTTCAGCACATTGGCGGCGGACAGCCCCAGGAAGACGTCGGCGCCGACCAGCGCCTCCTTCAGCGTGCGCTTGTCCGTCTCGGCGGCGTGGGCGGACTTCCACTGGTCCATGCCCTTTTCGCGGCCCTTGTAGATGACGCCCTCGCGGTCGCACATGATCACATGGTCATGCCGCACGCCCAGCGCCTTGATGAGCTCGGTGCAGGCGATCGCCGCCGCCCCGGCGCCGTTCACCACCACGCGGATATCGGCAAGCTCGCGCCCCGTCACATGCGCGGCGTTGATGAGGCCGGCGGCGGTGATGATCGCGGTTCCATGCTGGTCGTCGTGGAAGACAGGGATGTTCATCCGCTCGCGCAGGGTCTGCTCGATGATGAAGCATTCCGGCGCCTTGATGTCTTCGAGGTTGATGCCGCCGAAGGTCGGCTCCATCAGCTCGACAGCGTCGATGATTCGGTCCACATCCTCGGTCTTCAGCTCGATGTCGATCGAATCGACGTCGGCGAAGCGCTTGAAGAGGACGGCCTTGCCCTCCATCACCGGCTTGGCGGCGAGCGCCCCCAGATTGCCCATGCCGAGGATCGCGGTGCCATTGGAGATCACCGCCACCAGATTGCCCTTGGCGGTGTAGTCGTAGGCGGTCGAAGGGTCGTCGGCGATCGCCTGCACGGGCACCGCCACGCCGGGGGAATAGGCGAGCGACAGGTCGCGCTGCGTCGCCATCGGCTTGGAGGCGATGATCTCGATCTTGCCCGGCCGCCGGGCCGAGTGAAACAAAAGTGCTTCGCGGTCGGAAAAGATGGGCCTTTCAGCCGGCGTGTCGCTCACGAAAATCCTCTCTCTTGTGCACTTCCCTCCAGCGGTTGATAGGCGTGGAATATGACGACCGCAATTGGCAGCAGCACGCTTCCCAAAGGCATAACTCCCATGATGCAGCAGTATCTCGGGCTGAAGGCCGAGGTGCCGGGCGCGCTGCTGATGTTCCGCATGGGCGATTTCTACGAGCTGTTCCTGGAGGACGCCGGCGTCGCCGCCCGGGCGCTCGACATCGCGCTGACGCATCGGGGCGAGTATCTGGGGCAGCCGCTGCCGATGTGCGGCGTGCCGATCCACGCGCATGAGGCCTATGTCGCGCGGCTGGTGAAGGCGGGCTTCGCCGTCGCCATTGCCGAGCAGACCGAGGATCCGGCGGAAGCGAAGAAGCGCGGGTCGAAGTCGGTGGTGCGCCGCGAGGTGGTCAGGGTGATGACGCCCGGCACTTTGACCGAGGAACGGCTGCTGGACGGGCGGCGCGCCAACTGGCTGCTGGCGGCCTTCCCGGCGGGCGCGGAAACCGGGCTGGCCTGGGCGGATATTTCCACCGGCGACCTGTTCCTGGCAACCGCGCCCTCCGCTTCGCTCGCCGACGAACTGGCGCGGCTGGCGCCGGCGGAGACGCTGTGGCCGGAGGGGGCGGAAGGCGCCGGAAAAGGCACGGAACTGCCCGCCGCCCGCTTCGACAGCCGGCTGGGCGAGCGGCGGCTGGCGGAGCGTTTCCAGGTGGCGACGCTGGACGGCTTCGGCGCCTTCCCCCGCCCGGCGCTGGCGGCGGCGGCCGGGCTGCTGGCGCATCTCGACCAGACGGCGCGGGGCGCCGCCGTGCTGCTGAAGCCGCCGAGGCGGGTGGAGACCGACCGCGCCATGGCGATCGACGCCGCCACCCGCCGCAGCCTCGAACTGGTGGAGGGGCCTTCCAGCCTGCTCGGCGCCATCGACCTCAGCGTGACGGCGGCGGGCGGGCGGCTGCTGGCGGCGGAACTGGCCGCGCCCTCGCGCGATCTCGCCGAAATCGAGGGACGGCTGGACCTGGTGCAATGGTTCGCGGGCGATGCCGGGCTGCGCGCCGACGCCCGCACCCTGCTGCGCCGAGCGCCGGACGTGGCCCGCGCGCTGGGGCGGATCGCCGCCGGGCGTGGGTCGCCGCGCGATCTCGCGGCCCTGCGCGACGGGCTGGCGGCGGCCGATACGCTCGGCCGGCTGCTGGACGTGGCCTCGGGCGGCGGCGCCCCGGCCGCGCTCGACCCGCTGCGCCAGGGGCTGGAGCCGCCGCGGGCGCTGCTCGAGCATCTGGCGGCGGCGCTGGTGGAAAGCCCGCCGGTCAATGCGGCCGACGGCGGCGTGGTGGCGGACGGGCACGACCCGGAACTGGACGAAGCCCGGCGGCTGGCGCGCAACGGCCGCTCGGCGCTGCTGGAACTGGAAGCGCGGCTGAAGGCGGAAACGGGGGTGGCGACGCTGAAGGTGCGCCACAACAATGTGATCGGCTACCATGTCGAAGTCGCCTCGCGCGCCGCCGACACGCTGATGGCGCTGCCGCAGTTCCAGCACCGGCAGACGCTGGGCAACGCCATGCGCTTCGACACCGCCGAGCTGAACGCGCTCGCCAGCCGCATCGCCGCGGCGCAGGGCGAGGCGCTGGCGCGCGAGGCGACGCACCTGCTGGCGCTGAAGGAGGAAGCCGTCGCCGCGACCCTGGCCATCGGTCGGGTGGCGGATTCGCTGGCGGCGATCGACCGCTCGGCGGCGCTCGCCGAACTGGCGACGCGCCATGGCTGGGCGCGGCCGAAGCTGACGGAAGGCGCCGATTTCCGAATCACCGCCGGCCGGCATCCGGTGGTGGAGGCGGCGCTGTCCGCCAGCGGCCAGCCCTTCGTGCCCAACGACTGCCGGCTGGAGGCGGACGGCCGAGTCTGGCTGGTGACCGGCCCCAACATGGGCGGCAAATCCACCTTCCTGCGGCAGAACGCGCTGATCGCCGTGCTGGCGCAGGCCGGCAGCTTCGTGCCGGCGATGGAGGCGGTGATCGGCCTCGTCGACCGGCTCTACAGCCGCGTCGGCGCTTCCGACAGCCTGGCGGAGGGGCGCTCCACCTTCATGGTGGAGATGGTGGAGACGGCAGCCATATTGAACGGCGCCACCGGCCGCTCGCTGCTGCTGCTGGACGAGGTGGGGCGCGGCACCGCCACCTGGGACGGGCTGGCGCTGGCCTGGGCGATCCTGGAGCGAATCCACGACGGCATCGGCGCCCGCGCGCTGTTCGCCAGCCATTATCACGAGCTGGCGGCGCTGAAGGGCCGGCTGGGCGGGCTGGCGCTGAAGTCGCTTTCGGCCCGGCAGTATAAGGGCGAGCTGATCTTCCTGCACGAGGTGGCGGACGGCGCCGCGCCCGGCAGCTTCGGCCTCGACGTGGCCCGCCTCGCCGGCGTTCCCGCCGATGTGCTGGCGCGCGCCGGGGAAATCCTCGCCCGGCTGGAAAGCGGCGACGCCGGCAAGAGCGCGCGGCAGGCGCTTTCCGACCTGCCGCTGTTCGCCGCTTCCGCCCCGCCGCCGCCGGCCGAGGACGGGCTTCGCGCGCGGCTCGCCGAAATCCAGCCGGACGGGCTGACTCCGCGCGCGGCGCTGGATCTGCTTTACGAATTGAAATCGCTGGCCGAGGATGGCGGCCGATGATGCGCGCCTTTCCCCTCCTCGCCCTGGTCGCGGCCGCCCCTGTCATGGCGCAGGGCGCCTGGAGCGAAGCGGCCGCGCGCGAGACGCTGGCGGCGGTGCAGGCCGCCGCCGCCGAGGGGCTGAACCCTTCGGACTACGCCCCCGAAGCGCTGGAAGCGGCGCTGAAAGCCGGCGATCCGGAAGCCATTGCCACCGCCGCCGAGGCGAGCTGGCTGGCGCTGGCGCAGGATTATGCCGCCGGCCGCACGCCGCAGGCGGCGCGTGTCGGCTGGAAGTCGCCGCCGCCCCGTTCCGATCCGGAGTGGCTGAAAGCGAAGCTGGCGGCCGGGCTGGAGGCGCACGCGCCGGGCGCGGCGCTGAAGGCGCTGCTGCCCACCCACCCGCATTATGCGGCGCTGAAGGCGGCGCTCCCCGCCGCCGAGGGCGAGGCCCGCGCCCGGCTGCGCGCCAATCTGGAGCGCTGGCGCTGGACGCCCCGGCAGATGGGCGAGCGCTATCTGCTGGCCAATGTCCCCGCCTTCGAAGTGGACCTTTGGGACGGCGGCCGGGTGATCGCCCGCCACCGCACCATCGTCGGCACGCCAAAAAACGCCACGCCGCAATTCTCGGCGGTCGTCACTGCCGTCACCATCAACCCGAGCTGGTATCTGCCCCAGAGCATCGTGAAGGAATCGGTGGGCGGCCTCATCCAGCGCAGCCCGGCGGCGGCCCGCGCGCGCGGCTATCGCTGGACCTCGACGGAAAGCGGCCTGCAGGTCACGCAGGTGCCGGGGCGGAACAATTCGCTGGGCACGCTGAAGATCGAGATGCCCAATCCATGGGCGATCTATTTCCACGACACGCCCAACAAGCAGCTTTTCACGAAGCCGGTCCGCGCCTTCTCCCACGGCTGCATGCGCACGCAGGGGATATTGGGGCTGGCCCTCAGGCTGCTGGAGGATGTGCCCGGCTGGGACGCGGCGCGGATCGACTCCACCGCCGCCACCAACGAGACGGAAACCATCCCCCTTCCCCAACAGGTGCCGGTGCATGTCGCCTATTTCACCGTGGCCCCCGGCCCGGCGGGCAGCCTGCGCACCTTCGCGGACATCTATGGCCGGGATGCGCCGGTGATCGCGGCCCTGAAGCCGAAGGCTGTCAGGTCATGATATCGTCCAGGCCGGGGACTCATATTCCCCTTCGTCACCCCGGGCTTGACCCGGGGTCCAGCTTTCCCGCCACCGTGGGCCAGAAGCGGGATCCCGGGTCAAGCCCGGGATGACGGAAAACATATCCATTACCTGCCTGGGTTCTCAACCCAAGGTTGTCAGGCCGTGATCCCAAAGCGCCCGGCGTAAAGCAGCCGCCCCGGCCCCAGCCGGCTCAGCACTTCGTCCAGGCTGCCGTTGGTCTCGTCGAAGGCGAAGCAGCCTTCCGAGCGCCCGGTTTTGCCATGCTGGCGCACCATCGCGTCGGACACATACCAGGCGCCGTGGATGACGATGGCGCGCGGCTCGGCATTGCTGTTCTCGGGATCGAGGCCCAGCAGCCGCTGCGAGCGGCCGTGCTTGCCACTGTAATAGGCGCCGGTCAGATAGCCGCCCATCGAACTGGCGTTGGAGCCGTGCTCGTTGGAAAAGCGCTCCGCCCAGCCGCTGTGCGACGGGTCGGAGCCGCGCCCATGGCTGACGAGATGGCTGGTCGCCCGGCCGTTCGCCAAATCCACCAGCCAGAAGCGCGGCCGCCCGGAAGGCCGGGCGAAATCGGCGATGCCCACCACGTCGGTCTGGCGGACGCTGGAGGCGTGGCGCGCCAGCCCCTCGCGGGCGACTTCGGCGAGCGTCCGGCCCCTGGCGAAGGCGGGGGCGGCAAGGGCGGCAGCCGCCGCGCCGACCAGCGCGCGGCGGGAAATGCGGGGCATGGAGAAGGAGCGACCGTTCATTCTCTCAACAATAGCCATGCCGAATTCCTTCACAGCCCCCTGAGCGGCGGGCCGTGGGCATGCGGCGGCGAGCCGTGGAAATCCGGGCGGAACAAGCGGCATCCGCCAAAGCCCGACGGCCCGTTAGAATGGCTCCGGAAACGATCCGTCGCCCCGGGCTTGAGCCGGGGTCCAGCTTTCCGCCCGGCGAGACGGTGGAGG
>NZ_JAKLSQ010000017.1 GCF_022014495.1 Sandaracinobacteroides sayramensis | reverse complement strand
GGGGGTGCAGGGGCGTCACGCCCCTGCTGGGTCCAGGGCAAAGCCCTGGCCGCCGGAGGCGCAAAAACCCCCACCATCCCGAGTTGAACAACCCCCCGCCAAAGCATAGCCTCCCGCAGGGGTGGATATTTCGATTCTCCCCGAAGGCCGCAAAAAGAAAGCCGGAACCCGCCATTGAACCCCAAAGCCCGATACCTACTTCAACCTTAAGAGGAGGAGCATACCCATGTACGAGCGCATCGAGGCCCCGTCGCATGTGGTGGCGGTGAAGCTGGGCGAAACCCTCACCGCCGAGGAGATCGAGCGGCTTTACCGCGAGGTCGGCGAGGCGCTGGAGAAGCTGACCGCGCACGACAGGCTCAGCTATTATGTCGATGCCAGCTCATGGTCCCATGTCGGGCTGGAAGCGATGCTGGAGGGGCTGAAGCAGCGTTTCCTGCATCTGGGCTGGCTCAGCCGTTTCGATCGGGTCGGCCTCGTCACCGACAATGCCGTGCTGCGCGGCACCATTTCCCTTTTCGATGCGATCACCCCGCACATGTCGCTGAAGTCCTTCACGCCGGACGAGGCGGAGGCAGGGCTGAAGTGGGTCGCCCGCGCCTGAGGCACACTTGCCGGGGCGGGAAAAGGGGCGGATAAGGATCGAAATGCGCGAGATTGTGTTCGACACGGAAACCACCGGCCTCGACCCTCGGGATGGGCACCGGCTGGTGGAATTCGCCGGGGTCGAGCTGGTGGAGCGGATGCCGACCGGCCGCCACCTGCATTTCTACACCAACCCCGGCCGCTCCATGCCGCTGGAGGCGGAGCAGGTGCACGGCCTCAGTGAGGAATTTCTGCGCGACAAGCCGAAGTTCCGCGAAAAGGCGGGCGAACTGGTCGCCTTCCTGGGCGACGCCATCCTCGTCGCCCACAACGCCCAGTTCGACATGCGCTTCCTCAATTTCGAGCTGGAGCACGCCGGGTTGAAGCCGCTGGACAGCGGCCGCGTGGTGGACACGCTGGATCTCTCGCGCAAGCGCTTCCCCGGCGCCAAGCACACGCTGGACGCGCTTTGCACCCGCTTCGGGATCGACCGTTCCGCCCGCATCCTCCACGGCGCGCTGATCGACGCGGAACTGCTGGCCGACGTCTATATCGAACTGACGGGCGGCCGGCAGATCGGCTTCGACCTCAGCGTCTCGGCTTCCATCCGCGAAGTGGTGGATACGGTCAGCTGGCCGGTCCGGGATTTCCCCCTGCCGGCGGAGGACGAGGCCGCGCACCGCGCCTTTCTGGACAAGATGAAGGAGCCGCTCTGGCGAAAGTCCGTCTGAGCGGGAACATGCGAAGGAGAAGTGAAATGGACATCCGGGTAGCTGGCCATCAGGTGGAAACGGGTCAGGCGTTCCGGGTTCATGTGAACGACCGGCTGCGGGCCATCGCCGACACCTATTTCAAGCGGGCGATCGGCGCGACGGTCACGCTGGGGCCGGGCCCCTACGACAGCTTCCAGTGCGACATCGTCATGCATGTGATGCAGGGCCTGGTGCTGAAGGGCTCGAACCGCGCGGCGGTGGCGCAGGTCGCCTTCGACGGCGCGGCGGACAAGATCGAAAAGCAGCTCCGCCGCTACATGCGCCGGCTGAAGGACAAGTCGGGCAGCATTTCGCTCGCCGAGCTGCCGCTGGCGGACCTGCCGGACAATGCCGAATACCGCATCTTCGAAGCCGCCGCCGAGCAGGAGGAAGCGCCGGACGCGCCGCTCACCATCGCCGAAACCCGGGTGGACATCCCGGAAAGCAGCGTGTCCGACGCGGTGATGATGCTGGACCTGCGCAACACCACGGCCCTGTTGTTCAAGAATTCCCGCACGGGATCGCTCAACATGGTCTATCGCCGGGAGGACGGAAACATAGGCTGGGTGGAACCCCGGGCCTGAGGCCAGAGTTCAGGGAGGCTTGGAAGGCGGCCTGACGCGGCCGCCTTCCATCCGCTAGAGGGGGCGCATCGCCGGCGTGGCCGGCCGCCGAACAAGTAGTGAAGATGATGAAGCTGAGGGATTTACTGGGGGACGGCGCCGTCGCGTTCGATCCCTCGATCGGAAGTCAGAAGGCCGCGTTCGAACGGATAGGCGATCTGCTGGCGGCGGAAACGGATGCGCCGGCGCCGGCCATCGCGGCGGCCCTTGCGGAGCGGGAGAGGCTTGGCACCACCGGTTTCGGCGGCGGCATCGCCATTCCGCACGGGCGGGTGGCGGGCGCGGGCGAAATGCGCGCGGCGGTCGTCCGCCTGGCGCAGCCGCTGGAGTGGCAGGCGGTGGACGGCGTCCCCGTCGACCTGCTCGTCGCCCTCGTCGGGCCGGAGGAAGCCGGGGCCGGGCATCTGAAGGCGCTCGCGCTCGTCAGCCGCACGCTCAGGGACCGGGCCTTCGTCGCCAAGCTGCGCGGCGCGGCCGACGCGGGCGCGCTCTGGGCGATCCTTTCCAGCGTGGAGAAGCGGGCCGCATGAGCCCCAGTGCAAGTTCCCGGGCGAGCCCCCGCACGCATCTCGACGGGCTGGAACGGCTCTACGCCCGGGCGCCCGTCAACAGCGTCTTCCGTTCCAGGCTCGGCATCCCCGAGGCCGGCCGGGCGGAAATTCGCTTCGCGGTGACGCGGGAGATGTTCCACGCCGCCGGCGCCGCCCATGGCACCATCTATTTCAAGATGCTGGACGACGCCGCCTTCTACGCCGCCAATTCCATGGTGGAGGACCAGTTCGTCCTCACCACCCAGTTCAACCTCTTCCTCACCCGGCCGGTGAAGGCGGAGCCGTTGCTCGCCGTCGGCCAATGGGTTTCGGGCCAGCGCCGGGTGGTGATCGCCGAAAGCCGCCTGCTGGACGCGCAAGGGGAGGAAGTGGCGCGCGGGCAGGGCACCTTCATGCGCTCGCGCATCCTTCTGCGAGACCTGCCCGGCTATCTCCCCGACGATGGCGATGGCTGAGCCGCAGCCGCCGGCCAGCCTTCTCGTTCCCGCCATCGTCCGGCAGGTGCAGGCGGACGGCGGCTTCGCGACCGTCCTCGCCAAGGGCAGCCCCTTCGGCTCGGCCCTGCTGATCGTTACCCGCGAAGGCCAAAAAGTCGAGGCTTTTGAAAAGCTTCCCAGCCTCGACGACGCCCCCCGCTGGCGCCTCGCCGCCGAGGGGGACTCGGCCGTCGCCCAGTTCGTCGAGCGGCAGCGCCGTTTCGATACGGACCTCTGGGTGCTGGAACTGGATATCGCTCGGCCTGCACGGTTCGTCCCGGGATTGCCCTCCGCTTAGTTGACCCTTTCCGGGTCATGAACCATGCGCGCGCCGTGCACTGTGACGGGTCCATGACACCCCCCGCGAATTCGGGATGGGTTGGCCGGTCGGGAACCCAGGCGGGTTCCGGCAGCGTACCGGCCATTCCGGGCAGGATGGCTGGCATGGAAAGCGCGGTTCGCGCGTGATTCGGCCCTGGCGGCTCCTCGATGGGGGCGCCAGCCCCGCATCCGCAGCCCCAGGAACCGCGAGCGACGAGTATCTGATGCGCAATCCCGTTCGGGCTGCCGCCCTCCTGGCCGCCGCTGTGCTGCTGCTGGCCGCCGGCGAAGCCCCCAATGGCGACCTTCAATTTCTGAACGAAATCGAATCCCCCGGCGCCGAGGCCCTTCCGGAGCCCGCGCCTTTCGTGGAACTGGCTCACGACTTTCCCGAGCCCGAGCTAGGCATGATCCTGCCGGAAGCCGGCAGCCTGACGAATCTGGTGGCCGGAGTCCGCGAAATGGAAGCCGGCAAGATGGACAGCCAGTCCAACTGCCTCGCCACCGCCGTCTATTTCGAAGCCAAGGGCGAACCGCTCGACGGCCAGCTCGCCGTGGCGCAGGTGATCCTGAACCGCGTGGAAGACGGCCGCTTCGGCCGCGACATCTGCGCCGTGGTGAAGGCGCCCAGGCAGTTCGGCTTCGTGAAGGCCGGCGCGCCGCTTCCCACGCCCACCAACGCCCGCGCCTGGGAGATCGCCCGGGCGGTCGCCCTCATCGCCATTTCGGGCAGCTGGCAGGAAATCGTGCCGGATGCCACGCACTTCCACGCCACGCGCGTGAATCCCGGCTGGAAGCTCCGCCGGGTGGCCACCGTCGGCCAGCACATCTTCTATCGCTGATCCCGGGGAGGGGAACAGGGGCGGCAGCCATCGGCCGCCGCCCCTGAAGCGTCTTTTCTCCGAAAGTCCGAAGGGGCTCTGCCCCTTCACCCCGGCAGGGGAATGATTCCCCTGCACCCCCTGTTCTCGACGCAGCGCCGGGCATAGCCGTCACCCCGCGTCCAGCTTCCCGCCGGCGCAGAATCGCGTCCCATCAGGAAAAGCGCGCTGCCCGCCGGTTCAGAAAGGCATCCACCCCTTCGGCGAAATCCGCCCCGGCGAAGGCGTCGCCGAACAGCGCCTCGGTCTCAGCGTCATCCTCCACCTGCCCGTCCAGAATCCGCCGGACCATAAGCTTCGATTCGCGGACGCTGTGCGAGGAAACCCCGGCGATCGCCTCCGCCAGCGCTTCCGCTTCCGCCAGCGGATCGTCCGCCAGAACATCCGCCAGCCCGATCCGCAGCGCTTCCGCCGCCGGCAGAAGCTGCGCGGTGAACAGGATGCGCTTCGCCTGCGAAGGCCCCACCAGATCGACCAGCAGCTTGGTGTCGTGCAGCGAATAGACCAGGCCGAGCTTCGCCGGCGTGATCCCGAACCGCGCCTCCGGCCCCGCCACCCGCAGGTCGCAGGCGATCGCCAGCCCGCAGCCGCCGCCGACGCAATCGCCTTCGATCGCGGCGATCACCGGTTTTCCGGCCCGCGCCAGCCGCCGCTGCGCTTCGGCGATGGCTGTCTGGTTGCGCGCCCGCCAGGCCGGATCGCGCGCGCCAGCCGCGAACTCGGCGATATCGGCGCCCGCCGAAAAGGCGCCGCCCCCGGCCGAGGCCATCAGGATCACCCGCACCGCCGAATCCGCCAGCAGCCGGTCCAGCGCCACGGGCAGCTCTTCCCACATCGCCTGGGTGAAGGCGTTGCGCTTCGAAGCCCGGTCGATCAGCAGCCGGCCGACCGCGCCCCGGCGCTCCGTCCTCAACCCCATGCGAAGGCCGCTACCGGTTCGGCTTCGGCTGCGATATGGGGTCGTCCGCGCCCACATCGATGCAATGCACGCCGTTCACCGCCGGCCGCAGCCGCCAGTCGCGCACCGAAAGCGCCCGCGAGGCATCCCGCCGCCCGGCGGCCCGATGCGCTTCCATCGTCGGCCGGCTGAACTCATAGCCGCGCGCCTTGCCGCCATAAGCCTTCTGCCGATAGATGATCTGCGCGATCTCGATATGCTGCTCGCAGGCGAATTCCCGCAGGGTCCGCAGTTCCTGCGCGCTCAGCAGGGCCAGGTCGGGGCTGCAACTGTCCAGCACCCGCCGCACCACCTGCCGCGCCGGCGACAGTCCGGTTTCCAGATTGGTGTTCAGCCGCGTGCGGCTGGCATAGCGGATGTCCTGCGCCCGCGTCTCGGCGTCCAGCAGCGATTCCGGGAAAGGCCCCTCGGCCGGGAACAGGTCCACCTGGAAGATATTCTTGTCGAACTCGGTGCCTTCGTCCAGCACATGCTGCAGCGGCGCGTTGGAGGCGATTCCGCCATCCCAATACCAGTCGTCGCCGATCTCCACCGGCGGGAAGCCGGGCGGCAGCGCGCCAGAGGCCATCACATGCCGCGCGTCGATCCGCACATGGTCCCGCCCGCCCTTCGAATCGAAGAAATGCATCCGCCCGGTGGTCACGCTGACGGCGCCCACCGCCATCCGCATCGGCCCGTCGTTCAGATAATCCCAGTCGATCAGCTCGTCGAGCGTCTGGCGGAGCGGCTCGGTGTCGTAATAGCTGATGGCGCCGAGCGTGCCCTTGGGCTGCAGTTTCGAGGGCGGGAAGCGCGGCTGGAAGAAGCCACGCACCCCGGTCGTCGCGATCCAGGCCGCCGCCCCTTCCGACCACAGCTCGCGCATCGGTCCGTCGGGAATGGCGAAAGCCGGCGCCAGCCCGGCGGAAACCCTTTCCCAGAAGGCCACCAGCGCCGGCAGCCGCTCGCCCGGCCGGTTGCCGGCGATCAGCGCGGCGTTGATGGCGCCGATCGAAATGCCGCAGACCCAGTCCGGGGCGACATCCATCGCCGCCAGTTCCTCGCAGACGCCCAGATGATAGGCGCCCAGCGCCCCGCCACCCTGCAGCACCAGCACATTCATATGCGGCTGCCGCGCATCGGGCGGCGTGTCGCAATATCTGACCACGGGTTCGTCTCGCAACCGTCCTGACATAGGTCACCCTTCTCCGCGCAGCTGCTCCATCGCCGGTCGCAATGCCCGCACATCATAGCCCGCCGCCAGCGCCTGGTCGATCAGCGTATCCGGGTCCTCGCCCCGGCTCGCGGACGCCAGCGCCCACAGCATGGTGGAGCGCGTGCCGGATCGGCAATAGGCCAGCACCGGCCGCGGCGACACCATCAGCGCCGAAAGCGCCGCCACCTGCTCCACCGAGAAACCGCTGTGGTCGACGGGAATGGCGCAATAGCCCAGCCCCGCCGCCAGCGCCGCTTCCTCGATCTCGGCGCCCGAAGGCTGGTCCGCCGCCTCGCCGTCGGGCCGGTTGTTCACGATGAAGCCGAAGCCCGCCGCCTTGATCGCCGCCACATCCTCCACCGCGATCTGCGGCGCGGCGGAAAAGCTCTCGGTCAGGCGGCGCGGCTCCAGCATGTTCAGCTCCTCAGGTCGGGCGGCCGCACATCCTCGCGCAGTTCCGCCAATATCGCGTCGAAGGCAGCCACCTGCTGCCGCTCCTCGCCCAGCCGCCGCACCGCCACCGTGCCCTCGTCCGCCTCGCGGCGGCCGACCACCAGCAGCACCGGCACCTTGGCCAGCGAATGCTCCCGCACCTTATAGTTGATCTTCTCGTTGCGAAGATCGGCCTCGGCGCGGATTCCCGCCGCCTGCAGCTTCGCCACCAGCCCTTCGGCATAGGCGTCCGCGTCGGAAACGATCGTCGCCACCACCACCTGCACCGGCGCCAGCCACAGCGGGAAGCGCCCGGCATGGTGCTCGATCAATATCCCCAGGAAGCGTTCGAACGTCCCCAGGATCGCCCGGTGCAGCATGATCGGCCGGTGCCGCTCGCCATCCTCGCCGACATAGCTCGCGTCCAGCCGCTCGGGCAGCACCCGGTCGGACTGGATGGTTCCTACCTGCCAGGTGCGGCCGATGGCGTCCGTCAGGTGGAACTCCAGCTTCGGCGCATAAAAGGCGCCCTCGCCCGGCAGCTCCTCGAAGCCGTCCTTGATCGCCTGCGGCAGGTTGGAGGCCATCACCGCCCGGCGCAGCTCCTCCTCCGACTTGTCCCACATCTCCTCGGAGCCGAAGCGCTTCTCCGGCCGCAAGGCCAGCTTCACCGCATAATCGTCGAAGCCGAGGTCATGGTAGACGGAATTCAGCAGGTCGATGAACCCCGCCACCTCGCCCACAAGCTGGTCCTCGCGGCAGAAGATATGCGCGTCGTCCTGCGTGAACTGCCGCACCCGCATGATTCCGTGCAGCGCGCCATGCGGCTCGTTGCGGTGGCAGCAGCCGAACTCCGCCATCCGCAAGGGCAGGTCGCGGTAGCTTTTGATCCCCTGCCGGAAGATCAGCACATGCGCCGGGCAGTTCATCGGTTTCAGCGCCATCCAGTCGGCGGCGTCGGAAACGATCGGCCCCTCGTCCCCGGTGTTCGGCACCTCGTCCGGGATCACGAACATATTCTCGCGATACTTGCCCCAGTGGCCGCTTTGCTCCCACTGCTTCGCGTCCATCACCTGCGGAGTCTTCACCTCCACATAGCCGGCCGCGTCCAGCCGGCGGCGCATATAGGCTTCCAGCTGCCGCCAGATCATATAGCCCTTGGGGTGCCAGAACACGCTGCCATGCGCTTCGGACTGCAAATGGAACAGGTCCATTTCCGCGCCGAGCTTGCGGTGGTCGCGCTTCGCGGCCTCCTCCAGCATCGTCAGATGCGCGTCCAGCTGCTTCCGGTTCAGCCAGCCGGTGCCGTAAATGCGCGACAATTGCGGATTGCGCTGATCCCCGCGCCAGTAAGCCCCCGACACCCGCGTCAGCTTGAACGCCGCCGGGTCCAGCTTGCCGGTGGAGGGCAGATGCGGCCCCCGGCACATGTCCATCCAGTCGTCGCCGGACCAGTAGACGGAAAGCGCCTCGCCCTCGGGCAGCTCCACCGCCCACTCGGCCTTGAAGCTTTCCCCTTGCGCCTGCCACTTCTCGATCAGCGCGTCCCGGCTCCACTCTTCCCGGCGCAGCGGCTTGTCGGCGGCGATGATCCGCCGCATCTCCGCCTCGATCCCCGGAAGCTCCTCGTCGGTGAACGGCCCCCGCCCGGCCGGCGGCGCCAGATCGTAATAAAAGCCGTCGTCCGTCGCCGGCCCGAAGGTGATCTGCGTCCCCGGATACAGCGCCTGCACCGCCTCCGCCAGCACATGCGCGAAATCGTGCCGCACCAGCTCCAGCGCGTCGGCCTCGTCTTTCGCCGTCACGATCGCCAGCTTGGCGTCGGCGTTTATAGGGCGCTCCAGATCGAGCACCTCCCCATCGACACGCGCCGCCAGCGCCGCCTTCGCCAGCCCCGGCCCGATCGCCCGCGCCACATCCCCCGCGGTAGTCCCGGCGGCGACTTCGCGCACCGAGCCATCGGGAAGGGTAAGGCGGATAAGGGCGGACACGGGAAACTCCTTGCTTGAAAACGGGCCTCCCTACCGGGTCGGCAGGGGGGAGGGCAAGGGCAGGGCCCGCGCGTCAGCGGGGCACGCCTCCGGCGGCCAGGGCTTTGCCCTGGACCCAGCAGGGGCGTGACGCCCCTGCACCCCCGATTCTCGGTTAAACGCGGCAAGTTTGGGCTGAAGGTCGAGTGTTTATTGCCTGCGGCGCCGAGCTTGTGGATTTTCAACCGCCATCTCCACCGTCACCCCGGGCTTGACCCGGGGTCCAGCTTCCGCGCGCGCTAAGGTTCGCCGATCATGCCCGAATGGCGGGCAAAAACAGCTGGACCCCGGGTCAAGCCCGGGGTGACGAATTGCGTAGTTCCAAAGCGCCGCAGGCAATCAATCCCTTCACCGGCACAGCGCCGCAATCGATCCACCCAGGCAAACCAAAAGAGGGTGCAGGGAAATCATTTCCCTGCTGGGTCCAGGGCAAAGCCCTGGCCGCCGGAGGCAAAAACCCCGCCCCCGCCAACCCGGCTCAGGAATCCAAAGCCCGCCGCAACTGGTTGATATCCCGATCCAGTTCATGGTCGGTCGCGCGCAGTTCTTCGATCCGCTTCACCGCGTGCATCACGGTGGTATGGTCGCGCCCGCCGAACCGCCGGCCGATTTCGGGCAGCGATCGCGGCGTCAGCATCTTCGCCAGATACATCGCCACCTGCCGCGGCCTTGCCACCTCGCGCGCGCGCCGGGGGGAGATCAGGTCGTTGATCTTCAGCGCATAATGGTCGGCGACGCGGCGCTGGATCTCGTCGATGGTCAGCTTGCGCGAGTGGGCGCGCAGCACGTCGGCCAGCACTTCGCGGGTGAAGTCCAGGTCCAGCTTGCGGCCGACGAGGTTGCCATAGGCGATGACGCGGTTCAGCGCCCCTTCCAGCTCGCGGACGTTGGCGACGATCTTGCGCGCCAGGAACTGCACCACATCGTCCGGCACATCGGTGCCGGGCATGGCGGAGAGCTTGGTCTTCAGGATGTTGTAGCGCAGCTCGAAGTCGGCGGGGTTGATGTCCGCCACCAGCCCCCAGGCGAGGCGGGAGAGGATTCGCGACTCGATGCCTTCCAGATTCTGCGGCGAGCGGTCGGCCGAGATCACCAGCCAGCGGCCGGCGGAGATGATCTCGTTCATCGTGTGGAAGAATTCCTCCTGCGTCGAATCCTTGCCGGCGATGAACTGCACATCGTCCACCATCAGCAGGTCGGCGGAGCGCAGGCGCCGCTTGAAGCTGATGGTGTCGCGGGCGCGCAGCGCCGCCAGGAACTCCACCATGAAGCGCTCGGCCGACAGATAGACGACCTTGGCCTTCGGGTTCGCGGCCAGCACCTGCGAGCCGATGGCGTGCATCAGGTGGGTCTTGCCGAGCCCGGTCGGGCCATGCAGGAACAGCGGGTTGAAGCCGGCGGCCTTGCCGGAGGTGACGGCGGACGCCATTGCCTGACCGGCGTTGAAGGCCAGCTCGTTCGATTTGCCGACCACGAAGCTGTCGAAGCTGTAGCGCGGCTCGAAGTTCACCGGCTCGCCGGCATCCGCTTCCGCCGGGGCGGCTTCGGGGGCCTCTTCGGAGACGATGGCGGCGCCCGCCCCCACTTCGATCGCCCCCACTTCGATCGCCACGTTGCGGATTCCGGGGATGTGCGCGGCGAAGGCATGGCGCAGCCGGTCGGCGAAGTGATTCTTCACCCAGTCGGCCATGAAGCGCGACGGCACCGCCAGCCGCACCTCGCCGCCGCTCACCGACAGCAGCTGCAACGGCTTCAGCCAGCTGTTGAAGGTCTTCTCGCCCACGTCCGACAGCAGATGCGCGCGCACCAGCCCCCAGGTCCGCAGCGCATCGGCGTTCAATCCTCCGGCCGAATCGGCGCGGCTGGCGCCCTGCTGGCGCAGGGGCTCCGCGGGCATGGAAGTCTGGGCGGGCGGGAAAGGCTGCATGGGTTGGGATCTGCCGGGAACTGGAGGAACTGGTGGCGCGGGAAGGCGCCGGAGCGCAAGGGCGATGGCGGGCCGGTCAGCCCTTGGTCACCCCTGCGGGCAGATCGGGCTTTGCGAGGAAGAGGCGGGAGGGCCAGGAAAAGGGCCGGGGAAAGCCCGATGATCGCAGCCGGGCGGCCCGCAGGCGCGCGCCGGACGACCGGCGCACGATCCCCTTCGGGAGCGTCCGAAACTGGCTGCGATCCGATTCTGGCCCCATCAGTCTCACGACCTCCCCACATAGGAACGGGCTTTCGCCCACAAACAAGGCCCTCTCGCGGGAAGACTTCCCGCAAGCCGGCCAAGGCGCCTGAACCCGGTTACCCACGGCCCGTGCGCGACTCTCTTGAACTGCCGGTCTCTCACCCTCGAAAGCGTCCGGGGCGACTCGCCCCTTTCCCTCTCTCAGGCCGGTCGGACCGGCTGTGTGCGGGGACTAAAACAGCCTAGGCGGGCGGGCACAAGGCCGCAAAATTCACGGAACTGAAAATAATTCGATTGACAGCCCAAGCGGCGGATTTCCCAGCTATTTTCTATAAGATACAGAAAATTAAGGGAAAAATTGTGACGTTCTCATTGCAAATTCGCGAATCGGCTGACACAGCCGAATCTCCAGGCCGATTCCGGGGGGAGAAATGTGACAATGGGGCGCAGTCCCGCACGACCGGTCGCCCCACAGTCGCGGCAAGCCGCCTAAAGCCTCTGAAACACCCGCTCGGCCTGCCGGCGCGCATCGAGCGCACAAGAAAGGCGGCGCAACCGCCGCCCGAAACCCGGCCTCGATGGAAAAGCCGCCCGGCAGAGCCAGGGCGGCCCGAATCGCTCAGCCGAGCGCGGACACCCGCTTCGACAGCCGCGAATATTTGCGCGAAGCGGTGTTCTTGTGAATCACGCCCTTGGCCACGCCCCGCGCCATCTCGGGCTGCGCCGCCTTCAGCGCCGCTTCCGCCGCAACCTTGTCGCCCGCGGCGATGGCCGACTCGACCTTCTTCACATGCGTGCGAATCCGCGAAAGACGCGCCTTGTTGACAGCCGCGCGCCGCTCGTTGCGACGAATGCGCTTTTCGGCCTGCGGAGTGTTCGCCATCTCGTCCAGTCACCTTCGAAGAATCAAAAAAAGCCACCGGCCAGGCAAAGCCATCCGGAAAGGCGGCGCTCATAGCCTCGAGGGGATGGCCAGTCAAGATTGCACCCTCCCGGCTGCCGACGGACTGGTGAAGATGTCCTCGATCGAAAGCTGGAACAACTCGGCGATGCGGAAGGCCAGGGGCAGCGACGGGTCGTAACGGCCGGTCTCGATGGCGATCACGCTCTGTCGCGAGATATCCAGCCGTTCGGCCAGTTCCTGCTGGCTCCAGCCGCGTTCGGCGCGCAGCGCCTTCAGCCGGTTGATCACTGATCCGTCCGGGCGCGCAGCCGCTGGATACAGGCGGCCGTGCTGCATCCCACCACCCAGAGCACGGGCCACCAGCTGGCCGCAATATGCGGCACGAAGCCGAACAGCTCCAGAAACCCCCACAGCGTCATAGCCGCCAGCAGCAGGCCGGTGACGGCCAGCAACAACCGTACCTGCACCATGCGCACATATTCGTCTGTCTCTTCCGAAAGATAGCGCCCCATCATCCAGAAGAAGCCGCAGAAGGGAATCGCCGGCAGCGCCGCCAGCAGCACGGCAAGCGGCCCGGAAACCAGCTGCAGCTTCAGCAGATAGGCGGTGGGCAGCAACAGCGTGGCATAAGCGATGGCGAGCCACAGGACGCGGCGATTGTATCGCTGTTGGGCGGATGAACTGTGCACGGCGCTTCTCCTTGCAATGTGAAGGAAGCTTTACATGCAAAGGTGACTTCTCGTCAAGCAAGCTTTACATTCAGCACTGGCAGCAGGGGCAATCAAAGGTCGACCGCCCCGCCTGCACGCGCCGCCGGATCGGTCCGCCACAGGCCGGGCAATCGCCGGCCTCCCGGCCATAGACGCGGAAGCTGTGCTGGAAATAGCCGAGCTCGCCCGAAACCTGCGCATGATCGCGCAGGGTTGATCCGCCGGCCTCGATGGCGGCTGCCAGCACCCGTTTCACGGCGTCCGCCAACCGGGTCAGCCGGGTGGCGGAGATTTGCCCCGCCTGTCGGGCGGGATCGATTCGCGCCTCGAACAGCGCTTCGGAGGCGTAGATATTGCCGATGCCCGCCACCACTTGCTGGTCCAGCAGCAGCGCCTTGATCGATGTGGCCCGCCCTTGTGCGCGGGCCGCGAGATATTCGCCCGAGAAATCGCCCGACATCGGCTCCGGCCCCAGCCCGGCGAGCAGCCGGTGCCGGCCGGCTTCGGCCGTGGGCGCGAGGTGCATGGAGCCGAATCGGCGGTGGTCGTTGTAGGCAAGCGTCAGGCCGTCCAGCTCGAACAGCACATGGTCGTGAACGCCGGGCTCGCCCTGCAGCTGGTGGAACTTGCCGGACATGCCGAGGTGGAAGATCAGCGTATCGCTGCGGTCGGTTTCCATCAGGCCATATTTGGCGCGTCGGCGGAGGGCAGTGACGGTGGCGCCGGACAGGCGCTGGCCGAGATCGTCGGGCAGCGGCCAGCGCAGGTCCGGGCGGCGGGCGATCACCCGCGCCAGCCGGCGATTCACCAGCAGCAGCGAAAGGCCGCGCACCACGGTTTCGACTTCGGGCAGTTCAGGCATGCTGTCTCTCTTGTGGCCGGAAATTCCTTATGCGGCCGTGGAAGTGGCACTGCATATCGCTTCGCGCTAGGGGTGGCGCATGGCTGACAGCGAACAACTGGTTTCACTGGGTTTCCGCGATGTGGCGCCCGAGGAAAAGACCCGCGCGGTGGGCGATATCTTCCACCGAGTCGCCTCGCGCTACGACATCATGAACGACCTGATGTCGGGCGGCCTCCACCGCCTGTGGAAAGACGAGTTCGTCCGCCTGCTGAAGCCGCAGCCGCACGAGAACATCCTCGACCTTGCCGGCGGCACCGGAGACATCGCCTTCCGCATCGCCGCGCGCGGCGCCCATGTCACGGTGGCCGACATCAACCCCGGCATGCTCGGCGTCGGCCGCGAGCGGGCGGAGAAGCGCGGCCTCGGCCACCTCGATTTCGTGGAAGCCAACGCCGAGGAAATGCCCTTCGCCGACCGGAGCTTCGACGCCGTAACCATCGCCTTCGGCATCCGCAACGTCACCGACATCCCGAAGGCGCTACGCGACATCCGCCGCACGCTGAAATGGGGCGGCCGCTTCTACTGCCTGGAATTCTCCGCCAGCGAGTGGCCCGGATTCGCGAAGCTCTACGACCTCTACACCCTGAACCTCGTCCCCAAGGTGGGCGCGGTCGTCGCCGACGACGAGGAAGCCTATCGCTACCTCGCCGAATCCATCAAACGCTTCCCGGACATGGGAAATTTCGCCCGCATGATCGAGGAGGCCGGCTTCCGGCAGGTGAAGGCGCGCCCAATCCTCGGCGGAGCGGTGGCGATTCACAGCGGGTGGAAATATTGATGGCGGGGAAGGGAAGGGGCTCTGCCCCTTCACCCCGGCAGGGGCCTGTAGGCCCCTGCACCCCGGAAAGCGTTCGGTGGGGCTGATTCGGATGCAGCGCCAGATCACCCACGCCGGAAGTCCTATGGCCTGCGGCGCCAGCCAGAAGCGCGGGCTTCCCATACCTCACCCCCCCAAACAAAAGGCGATTGTGCGGTTTGCAAACCCACGCTGCGAACGGTGGTTCCGGTGGGAAGCGGCGACTGTAACACCCAATCGTCACCCCGGGCTTGACCCGGGGTCCAGCTTTTCCGCCGGCGCCGCGTTCGAGGAAGACAGCGAGACCCCGGGTCAAGCCCGGGGTGACGGGTGTTGGAAATATCCAGTGTCAGCTCGGCGGCCGCCCGATTGCCGTAAACAAAATGGGGTGAAGGGGTCTAAAGACCCCTTCCGGGTGCAGGGCAGAGCCCTGCAATGACCGGCGCCACCCACGCCTGGCGTCTCGCCGGAGACATCCGCCGCCTCGCCCGCCACGGCGCGCTGCGCCCGTTCGAGAGCAACCCGGACGTCCCCCCGCCGGCCCGCCTCGCCGCCCGCCTCCTGCGCCTGGGCTCCAACGCCCCGGAAACCCCCGACTACGCCGGCGGCCTCAAGCATTGCGGCCCGGCGGCGGTGAAGCTCGGGCAGGCGCTCGCGACGCGGCCGGATCTCGTCGGCGAGGCGGCGGCGGCCGACCTGCGCAAGCTTCAGGACGATCTCTCCCCAGCCCCATGGCCGCAAATAGAAGCGGAGCTGAACGCCGCGCTCTCCGGCGGCTGGCGCGCCCACTTCCGCCACATCGAGCAGGCGCCGATCGGCGCCGCCTCCATCGCGCAGGTGCACAAGGCCGAGACGCTGGACGGGCGGACGGTGGCGCTGAAGATCCTCCGCCCCGGCGTGGAGCAGCAGTTCCAGCGCGCGCTTTCCAGCTACGCCTGGGCGGCGGCGCATCTGGAGCGACTGGGCGGCGAGTTCGAGCGGCTGAAGCCGCGCGTCGTCATCGAGACCTTCCGCCAGTGGACCAACGCCGAGCTCGACCTCCGGCGCGAGGCCGGCAACGCCTCGGAACTGGCGGAGGCGGTGCGCGGCGCTCCGCGAATCCGCGTGCCCGCCGTCGTCTGGGAACAGACCACCCGCCGCACCCTGGCGCTGGAGTGGGTGGAGGGCGTCAAGCTGACGGACCGCGCCGCCGTCGAGGCGACCGGCGCCGACCGGCACGCGCTGGCGGCGGCGCTGGTGCGGGGCTTCCTCGCGCAGGCGATCGGAGAGGGCTTCTTCCACGCCGACCTGCACCAGGGGAACATACTGCTCACGCCGGAGGGCGATCTGGTGCTGATCGACTTCGGCATCATGGGCCGGCTGGACCGCCGCGCCCGGGTCTATCTCGCGGAAATCCTCTACGGCCTCATCACCGGCAACTACCGGCGGGTGGCCGAAATCCATTTCGAGGCCGGCTATGTGCCGCCCCACCACGACATCGGCGCCTTCGCCACCGCGCTGCGTGCCGTGGGCGAGCCGATTCGCGGCCGCAGCGCCGGCGACATCTCGGTCGCCAACCTGCTGGACGGGCTCTTCGCCATCACCCGCCAGTTCGACATGGCGGTGCAACCGCACCTGCTGCTGCTGCAGAAGACGATGGTGATGGTGGAAGGCGTGGCGCTCGGGCTCGACCCCCGGGTGAACATGTGGGACGTCGCCGCCCCCTATGTGAAAAGCTGGATTCGCGACGAACTCGGCCCGGAGGCGAAGGCGGCCGACAGCCTCGTCGCCAATCTCCGCCTGCTCGGCAGGCTACCCGGCCTCGCCCGCCGCGCCGTGCGCCAGCTCCCAGCCGAAAGCGCCGCCCCGCCGCTGCCACCCCTGCCGCCGTTGGCGGAAACCCCCCCCAGCCGCTGGCCATGGCTGATAGCAGGCGCGGCCGCAGGCGCAGCACTGACAGCCCTCTTCACCTGAAACTCCCTCTCCCTTCAGGGGGAGGGGTTGGGGTGGTAGCGAGCCGCTAGCGCCCACCGTCCAGCTTGTGCAGCCTCCGGCGGCCAGGGCTTTGCCCTGGACCCAGCAGGGGAATGTTTCCCCTGCACCCCCGATTCTCAACCAAGCGCAAAACCAACCAACTCCCTCACCCGTCACCCCGGGCTTGACCCGGGGTCCAGCTTTTTCGCCCGCCCAACGCCGGAGAAACAAAGCCAGACCCCGGGTCAAGCCCGGGGCGACGAATGGCCCAGCCGATCAAACCCCCGAACACAGCCGCGCCCGCAACCGGTTTCAATTGCCTGCGGCGCTCGAACCAGTCAGCGCCGCAGGCCATAAACCCTTCCACCAGCCCAACCCCGCCGCACACCCCGAGAACCGGGGGTGCAGGGGCGTCACGCCCCTGCTGGGTCCAGGGCAAAGCCCTGGCCGCCGGAGGCAAAGCCCCTTCGAACCATCCCCCAGCCTACTCCCCCACCTTCCGCTCGAATCGCTGGAAAAAGCTCCCCTCCCGCCAGCCCGGCCGTTCCGGCGCGTTCGCCACCGCTTCGATCAGCTTCACCAGATAGCGGTTGAAGGCCGTCGCATAGCCCGGCTCGATCGGCTGCTTCAGGTCGTCGGAGGGCGCGTGGTAGCGCTCCGTCAGCCAGGCCTTCTGGATCGCCTGCTGTTCGGGCGTGGAGGCGGCGAACTTCAGCGCCAGCGCCGGCACGCCTGTCCGCACGAAGCTGTATTGGTCGGATCGCACGAACAGGTTCCGCTCCGGGGCGTCGTCGGGCACCTGCATCACCCCCAGCTTCGCCGCCACCTCGGCCGACAGCGGCCCCAGCGTCGATTCTTCCGCCCCCAGCGCCGTCACATGGGTGAAGGGCCACAGCGGCAGATACATGTCCATGTTGAGGTTGGCGACGATCGCGCCCGCCGGCACCGTCGGCCGCTCGGCGAAATAGCGGCTGCCCAGCAACCCTTTCTCCTCCGCCGTCACCGCCACCAGCAGCACCGATCGTCCGGGCCGCGCCGCCTTCAGCGCCCGCCCGCTTTCGATCATGGAGGCGATGCCGGACGCATTGTCCATCGCGCCATTGTAGATGGCGTCGCCCTTCACCGGCCTGTCGACGCCGATATGGTCGAGGTGCGCGGTCAGCACCACATATTCGCCTTTCAGCTTCGGATCGCGCCCCGGCAACAGCCCCACCACGTTGGGAGAACTGAACGCCCGGTCATGCGCCACGATCCGCCCTTTCAGCTTCTGCTTCAGCTCGAGGCGCGGCAAGGCGCCGCCCTTGTCGGCGATCGCCAGCAAATCGGCGAAACTGTGCCCGGATTCGCGGAACAGCAGCTCGGCCTCAGCGGGCGAGAAGCTGGCGGTGAAGAAGGGCCGCTTCGCGTCGTTCAGCGCCGGGTCCGCCAGCCGCATGCCCGGCGTGGCGGCGAACAGCTTCTGCCGCTCCCAGGGAATGTCCATCTGCCGGGGGTCGGCCAGCGTCACCACGCCGATCGCCCCGGCCCGCTCCAGCGCCGGCCAGAATTCGGCCGAGCGCGCATGGCTCTTCAGCGCGCCGGACAGGGCCCTCGGTCCGCCACCCAGCGTCACCACGATCCGGCCCTTCAGATCCAGCCCGGCGAAATCGTCATGCCCGGCTTCCGGCAGGTGCAGCCCATTGCCCAGAAACACCAGCGGCGCCTCGAACGCCTCCGGCAACTGCGGCACGCGAGTGCCCGGCAGCACCTGCTCGCCCAGCGCCAGGGGCAGCTCGCCGGCCGCCCCCACCAGCGCCAGCCGCGAAGCCGGCAGATCGAGGCTCTGCTCCTTCAGCGGCACCGGCTGGTAGAAGCCGTTGCTTCCCCCCGGCAGCAGCCCCAGCTTCCGATATTCGGCGGCGACATAGGCGGCGGCCCGGTCATAGCCGGCACTTCCCGCCAGCCGCCCTTCCATATCGTCGTCCGCCAGCACCTTCACATGCGCCATCCAGCGATCTTCGGCCGGCCCGGCGGCGGCCGGCACGGACAGGGTCAGGGCAGAGGCCAGCAAAGCGGCAAATCGCATCTGTTTCTCCTTTACTTCAGGGGAATGCCGCACATCCCCCACCCCCGCAAGCGCCGCGGAGTGGGCGATTGCGGCGCCCTCGCAAAGCTGCAACATTGCAACGTCAGTCTGCGCAGCGAAGGAGGACCCCGCCCATGAAGTTCGAAGTCGAAATCGAGGCCACGCCCGCCGAAGCCCGCGCCTTCCTCGGCCTTCCGGACCTGACGCCGCTGCACGAGGCCTGGGTGGAGCGCATGAAGAGCTTCGCCTTCGAAGGCCCCTCTTCGGACGACTGGCAGAAGC
The DNA here is from genome assembly GCF_022014495.1 of Sandaracinobacteroides sayramensis. Taxonomy (GTDB): domain Bacteria; phylum Pseudomonadota; class Alphaproteobacteria; order Sphingomonadales; family Sphingomonadaceae; genus Sandaracinobacteroides; species Sandaracinobacteroides sayramense. Next base: position 41,430 of record NZ_JAKLSQ010000017.1, on the reverse strand, counting down.
TGATGAAGCAGTGGACGAGCGGCGTCCCCGGCGTGACCGAGGGGCTGGAAGCCTGGCAGAAGCTGATGCTGACGGCCATGAACCCCGGCGCCGCCAGGCCCGCCGAAAAGCGCGACTGAAAGCGGCGGGGATTCGCCCCGCCCTTCAGCGGTTTCCTTCATGCGCGCCGCGCTGCCGGGAGGCCCGGTGCGCGCGGTGATGGAAGTGGAACCGTCCGCAGAGGCTCTCGCCCGCCTCAGGCGGAAACTCCCCTACGCCTGTCAGCCAGCCGCCGGCTGAAGTGGCCCAACAGGGCCCGGCTCCATAGAAAGGGGCGCCGCGTTCCTGCGCGCGACGCCCCAGTCAGCCCCCGAGAAATCCGAAAATCGGTTGCCCCAACTCAATTGCTGGCGCGCACCGCGCGCCGGCGGCGGGCGGAAAGGCCCACGGCGCCGAAGCCCAGGATCAGCATCGCCCAGGTCGCCGGCTCGGGCACGCCCGGGGTCGGATCGGGCGGCAGCACATCCTCGCGGATGCCAGCGTAGATCACATTCTGCTGGGAATAGTTGTAGAAACCGAACGCCCCGTCGGTGAAGCTGCCGTCCACGTCCAGTTCCAGGATGCCGTTCACATACACCTTCACATTGCTGGCGGTGAACTCCAGGTCGAAACTATACTCCTGATAATCCACCCAGCCGGTGGAGCCCAGCGTCGCCCCGCGCGCCAGTTCGGTCACGCCGAAATCTGGGTTGTGCAGCCAGGCGCCGGCGTCGTCGGTGAGGCCGCGCGTCACATGCGAAATGGCGAGGCCGGCCTTCGCCGTGCCGCCGTAGAAGCCGCCCTGGTCATATTGCTTCCAGTCGATCAGCAGGAAGTCCGCGCCGCCCGGCCCGGCGTTGATCTCGCCGGCGTCATAGCCCAGCACGAAGCCGATCATGTCGTCGTCGCTGGAGGTGTTCACCTTGATCGTGCCGGAAAGCTTCTTCCCCTGCGCATTGCCCGGCCCGTAGAACACGCCGGGCACGACATTCCAGGTCTGCTCGACGCTGTTCCTGTCGGCGCTCAGCACCCAGTTGCCGCCGCCTTCCTGGGTCCAGTCCGAAAGATCCACCGGCGCGGCGAACGCCGGCGCGGCCATCAGAAGCGCGGCCGAAACCGCCAACCCTGTCCGAAACATCTGTCTCTCCCTGTTCAGGGGCATGCCCACCATCGCCCCGCAACAGACATAGCGGCAAAAAACCGGGAAAACGGCTCACCCGGTCGATTCACCATGCATTTTCTTGCCAAGCCGCGAACCGCTCCCTAGTCCCATATGAAGGGCAGTCCGAAGACTGGGGCAACGGGGTCGGTCATTCCATGCACCATATGGCGGAAAACCGGGTGAACGATCTTATCCGCGACTGGCGCGGAGGGGACATGGCCGCGCGCGACGAGCTGGTGGAGCTTCTCCTCCCGGAGCTGAAGATGATCGCCTCCGCCCAGCTCCGGCGCGAGCGCAACGTCTCCTTCTCGTCCGGCGATCTGGTGAACGACGCCATCCTCCGCCTCGTCCGCCTCGGCCGCATAGACCTGGCGGACCGCGCCCATGTCATCGCGCTCGCCGCCCGGCTGATGCGCAACATCCTCGTCGACCACGCCCGGCAGAAGCGCACGGACAAGCGCGCGCATCTGAAGATGGAACTGAACGCCGACATAGACGGCGAGCAACGGGTTGACCTGATTGCCCTCGAAACCGCGCTCAGGCGTCTGGGGGTGATCGACATGCAGCTCGCGGACATTATCGAAATGCGCTACTTCGGCGGAATGCCATTGGGGGACATCGCCGAAGTCACCGGCCTGTCGGAAGCCACGCTCAAGCGCCGCTGGCGCACCGCCCGCGCCTGGCTCGCCGACGCGCTGGAAAACCCCATCGATGGCTGAGACGCCCGTCGGCGATCCCCCGACCGACCGCAACGCCATCGAACGGGTCGCCCTCATCCTCTTCGACGATCTGCTGGACGTCCCCGAGACCGCGCGCGAAAGCTGGATCGCCGGCCGCACGGCCGACGCCGCGGTCAAGGCCCGGCTCGCCGAACTGCTGGAGGCGGACCGGATCGCCTCGCTGCGCACCGGCGGCGCCGCACTCGGCCTTTCTGGCCCCTCTCCCCTGCCCGAGCGCATCGGCCAGTATCGGATCACCGCCCTCATCGGCCGCGGCGGCATGGGCGCCGTCTATCGCGGCACCCGCGACACCGGCGACTTCCGGCACGAAACCGCCATCAAGCTCATCAAGCCCGGCCTGCTGTCGGACGTGCTGGCCCAGCGCTTCCGCGCCGAACGGCAGACGCTCGCCGCCCTGCAGCACCCGAACATCGCCCGCCTGCTGGACGGCGGCGAGACGCCCGGCGGCTCGCCCTACATCGTCATGGAGCTGATCGAGGGCGAGCCGATCGACCGCTGGGCCACCGCCCGCAACCTCGACACCGGCGCCCGTCTCGCCCTCCTCGAGACGACGGCGCGCGCCGTCGCCTACGCCCACCAGCGCCTCATCATCCACCGCGACATCACCCCCCTGAACGTGCTGGTGCAGGCGGACGGCACGCCGAAGCTCATAGACTTCGGAATCGCCCGGCCGGCGGATATGGAGGGCGCCAGCACGGCGGTCGACATCGCCGCCCTCGGCCGCCTCATCAAGCGCCTGATCCCAGATTCCGGTCCAGAATCCGGCCCGAAAGCCGGCCCCAGGCCCAGCCCCGAACTCGCCGCCATCGTTGCCGCCGCCACCGCCGAAACCCCCGCCTACCCCAGCGCCGACGCGCTGGCGGCGGATCTCGCCGCGCTCCGCTCCGGCCAGCCGGTCGCTGCGATGAACGGCGGAGAAACCTATCGCATCCGCAAATTCGCCGCCCGCAACAAGGCCGCCGTCGCCGCGGCCGCGCTCGCCTTCCTCGCGCTCGCCGGCGGCCTCGTCGGAGTCAGCTTCGCCAACGCCCAGGCCCGCCGCGCCGAAGCCGAGGCCGAGGCCCGCTTCGAACAGACCCGCGCCATCGCCAACGCCCTGCTGTTCGATGTCTACGATTCCGTCAGCAAGGTGCCCGGCGCCACTAACGCGCGGGAAACGCTGGCGAAAACCGCCATCGCCTATCTCGACGCGCTCGCGGCCATGGAAAACGCCCCGGCCGACGTCCGGGCCGAGGCCGGTCGCGGCTTCGTCCGCCTCGCGGAAGTGACGGGCGGCGGCCAGTCGCAATCGCTCGGCCGCTACGCCGACGCCAATGCCCTGCTCGCCCGCGCCGACGCCCTCCTCACCCCGGCCTATGAGGCGACGCCGGACGACCAGGCGCTCGCCACCGCCTATGCCACGCTCCGCCTCGCGCAGGCTGGCGCCAACCTCTACAACAACAACAACGAAATCGCCGCCCGAGCCGAAGCGGAGCAGGCGGAGAAGGCCATCGCCCCCTTCGCCACTCGCACGCCGGAAGCCGCCCGGCTGATGGCGACGGCGCTGCAGGCCCAGGGCGACAGCTACGGTTGGAACAACGACTATAAGGGCGCGCTGTCCCTGCACCAGAAGGCCGAGGACTTCCTCGCCGGCCTCCCCGCCGACCTCCAGCAGGACGCCGGCGTGCGCTCCGCCCGCAGCGCCAACCTCCGCCTCCTCGCCGAACCGCAGCACAAGCTAGACATGCCGGCGGAAGCCCGCGCCACGCTCGACCGGGCGATCGCCATCAACCGCTCGCTGCTGGCCGAAAAGCCGGGCGATCCGGCCATCATGCGCAAGCTCGCCATCTCGCTCTGGTATGCGGCCGTCGTTCACCGCACCAACAAGCGCGACGCCGAGGCCCGCGCGTCCATCGAGGAATCGGTCGCCATCGCCGACCGCATGGCGGCGCAGGATCCGAACGACGCCAGCGGAATCCAGATGCAGGCGATCGCCGGCGAAGTGCTGGCGCAGATCCACGCCGACCGGCGCGACGCCGCCGCCAGCAAGGCCGCCACGGCGCAGGTGCTGCAAGCCCATGACAGGCTGGTGGCGCTGGCCGGCGACGCCCCCGGCGCCCGCCGCTCGCGCAACGCCGCGCTGCGCACCAGCGCCACCAACCTCTACAATCTGGGGGACACTGAGGGCGCCTGCCGCCTCTGGCGCGAACTGCTCGCCAGCTTCCTCGCCCTGGAATCGGAAGGCAAGCTCAGCGAATTCGACCGCCAGAACAGCCTGCCCGAAACCCGCGCCTTCCTCCACGACATCTGCGACAGCGGAAAGCCGCCACGCGAACTCCCCGCCCGCAACCTCTGAGCCGCACCCCCTTCAGCAGCCCAACGCCAGGCCGGAAACCCATACCAGCCCTCGCCGCATTTCCCCGTCGCCCCCCATTTTCCCGCCGCCCCGCATTTCCCCGTCACCCCGGGCTTGACCCGAGGTCCAGCTTTTCCGCCCGCCCCGCGCTCGACAAAGAAAGCCGAACCCCGGGTCAAGCCCGGAATGACGAAGGCCAACAGGAATCCCCACCCTAATCGAACCGGGGCGGACGCCTCTCCAGGAAGGCGGCCACGGCCTCATGATGCTCTTCTTCATTGTGCGCCAGCGCCTGATAGGCGGCCGAAAGCTCCAGCAACGGCCCCAGCTTCATGTCCTGCCCCTCGCGCAGCAGCCGCTTCGCCAGCCGCACCGCCGGCCCGGGGTTGGCGGCGATCCGCCCGGCGATTTCCCGCGCGGCGCCCAGCAGCTCGCCGGCCGGCACCACCGAACTCACCAGCCCATATTCCAGCGCCTGCCGCGCGTCGATGCTGTCGCCGGTCAGCGTCATCAGGCTGGCGCGCGATAGGCCGATGATTCGCGGCAGCAGCCAGGCGCCGCCGTCGCCGGGCACGATTCCCAGCTTCACGAAGCTTTCCGCGAACAGCGCCGTGTCGGCGGCGATCCGCACGTCGCACATGCAGGCGAGATCCAGCCCCGCCCCGATCGCCGGCCCGTTGATCGCCGCCACCACCGGAGTCTCCAGCTCATAAAAAGCCTTGGGTATCAACTGGATACCCATGCGATAGCCGTTCCGAAGCCCATAGGGGGAGCCGGAGAACATGCCGGTGCGATCGCGCATCTTCTTCACGTCGCCGCCGGCGCAGAAGGCCGACCCCGCCCCGGTCAGCACCACGGCGCGAATCCCGCGGTCGCTGTCCACCTTGCGGCAGAAATCCTCAATCTCGGCGAAATGCTCCGCTTCCGAAAGCGCGTTGCGCTGCTGCGGGCGATTGAGCGTCGCCGTGACCACCGGGCCGTCGCGCTCGACAAGAAGGAAGGGATCCAAGGCAGGCCTCCATTGGCAATTACACAGGAAGAGAAGATGGCGCTTAAGCCGGGATTATGAACCTATCCAATAGCATTCCCCAAACCCCGGCCAGCCCCAGACGCCGAAAAGTCGCCGAAAACCGGATTTCGATTCCCGCCAGCCACCGGAAACCGTAAAACCACACCATGCAGGCCATACACGCCCTCTCCACCGGCCCCCTCCCGTCAGGCGTGGCCGTCATCCGCCTCAGCGGCGAAGGCGTGTTCGATATGGTGCGCAACCTCACCGGCACCCGTCGTCTGCCCCCTCCCCGAACCGCGATGCTGCGCAGCATTCTCCACCCAAAAACGCAGCAACTCCTTGATAAGGCATTAATTATCACCTTCCCCGGCCCGAACAGCTTCACCGGGGAGGATGTCGCCGAATTGCACTGTCACGGCAGCCCCGCCGTCGTCTCCGCCCTGCTCCGCGCGCTGACGGACCTCGGCTCCCGCCCGGCCGAAGCCGGCGAATTCACCCGCCGCGCCTTCCTCCACGGCCGCATGGACCTTACCCAGGCCGAAGCCCTTTCCGACCTGCTGGCCGCCGAAACCGACGCCCAGCGCGAACTGGCGCTGGCCAACAGCGGCGGCCGCCTGCGCGCCGAGGCCGAGCATTGGCGCAGCCAACTCATAGACATCCTCGCCGACATGGAAGCCGATTTCGATTTCGCCGACGAATCCGACGTGGCCGAAACCCCCGAGCGCCCCGCCAACCGCCAATTGGCCCAGCTCGTCGCCAGCCTCGAAACCGCCCTGAACGCCGCCCCACTCGCCGAGCGGATTCGCCACGGCCTCACCATCGCCATCGTCGGCCCGCCCAACGCCGGCAAGTCCAGCCTGATGAACGCCCTCGCCCGCCGCGACGTGGCCATCGTCACCCCCCACGCCGGCACCACCCGCGACGTCCTCGAAATCCACGTCGATCTCGCCGGCCGCCCCGCCACCCTCCTCGACACCGCCGGCCTGCGCGAAACCGCCGACCCCATAGAGGCGGAAGGCATAGCCCGCGCCCGCGCCCGCGCCAGTTCCGCCGACCTCCTCCTCGACCTCGGAGAGGGCGGCAACATCCGCAACAAGATCGACGAAACCGGCCTCCCCCCCGGCCGCCACGACGGCCGCTTCCACCTCTCCGCCCGCACAGGCGCCGGCCTCGCCGAACTCGAATCCTGGCTCACCCAATGGGCCGCCACCCAAATCCCCACCGGCGAACCCCCGCTCGTCAGCACCGAACGCCAGCGCCAGCTCATCGCCGAAACCCTCCTCTACGCCCGCGAAGCCCAGACGCAGAAGGACCCGGTCCTCGCCGCCGAATCCCTCCGAAGCGCCGCCCACGCCCTCGGCCGCCTGACCGGCCGGATAGACCCGGAAGCCGTCCTCGGCGCCATCTTCAGCCGCTTCTGCATAGGCAAGTAGCTGTTTCGCCTGAAATAACCCAAATTGTTCCACGTGGAACAATCAAAGCCGCCCTTGCACGGAGGGGTTGGAGTGGAGCAAACCGCCAGCGCCCACCGTCCAACCTGGGGAGCCTCCGGCGGCCAGGGCCTTGCCCTGGACCCAGCAGGGGAATGTTTCCCCTGCACCCCCTATTCTCGACGCAGCGCCAGACCGGCCGAGCCGTTCAGGCAACCAACTCCACCACCTGTCCCCCCGGGCTTGACCCGGGGTCCAGCTTTCCGCCTCCACCGCCGTGCCCGCCCAGAAGCTGGACCCCGGGTCAAGCCCGGGGTGACGAATGGCTATGGTCGCTCAAACCCCCGAACACAGCCGCGTCCGCAACCGATTCGATTGCCTGCGGCGCTAAAACCACCCAGCGCCGCAGGCCATAAACCACCCCACCAGCCCAACCCCGCCGCACACCCCGAGAACCGGGGGTGCAGGGGCGTCACGCCCCTGCTGGGTCCAGGGCAAAGCCCTGGCCGCCGGAGGCAAAACCCCGCCGCGCCCCCACACCCACCCCTTTGTTCCACGTGGAACAATCTGCTATGGCCCTCACGTGACCCACCATGATGTCCTTGTCGTTGGCGGCGGCCATGCCGGCGCCGAGGCGGCCTGCGCCGCTGCGCGTCTTGGCGCGCGTGTCGCGCTGGTCACCTACCGGCGGGACAACATCGGGCAGATGAGCTGCAACCCGGCGATCGGCGGCCTGGGCAAGGGGCATCTGGTCCGGGAGATCGACGCGATGGACGGCATCATGGGCCGCGCGGCGGACCGGGCCGGCATCCAGTTTCGTCTGTTGAATCGCAGCCGTGGGCCGGCGGTCCAGGGGCCGCGCGCGCAGGCGGATCGGCGACTTTACGCTGCCGCCATCCGTGCACTGGTCGGGCAGAGCGGCGTGGAAGTGGTGGAGGCGGAAGTCACCGACCTGCTGGTGGAGCATGGCCGCTGCGCCGGCGTCGTCACTTCGCGCGGCGAATTGCGGGCTGGCGCCGTCGTGCTGACGACCGGCACTTTTCTGGGCGGGGTGATGCACATCGGCGAGCGGCAGCTGGCGGGGGGGCGGGTCGGCGAATCCGGCGCTTCGGCGCTGGCGGTCCGGCTTCGGGCGCTCGGCCTGCCGATGGGGCGGTTGAAGACCGGCACGCCGCCGCGTCTCGACGCGCGCAGCATCGACTGGTCCAACCTGGAAGCGCAGGCCGGGGATTCCGAGCCAGCCTTCTTTTCCACGCTGACTAAGGTGACCACCACCCCGCAGGTGGATTGCTACATCACCCGCACCACGCCGGAAACGCATGAGACGATCCGCCGTAACATTGGCCGTTCGCCGATGTATGCCGGCCGGATCGAGGGGGTCGGCCCGCGTTACTGCCCGTCTATCGAAGACAAGGTGATGCGCTTCGGCGACCGGGACGGGCATCAGATTTTTCTGGAGCCGGAAGGGCTGGACGATCCCCTCATCTACCCGAACGGCATTTCCACCAGCCTGCCGGAAGATGTGCAGGCAGCGATCGTCCGCTCCATTCCCGGGCTCGAGCGCGCCCGGATCGTGCAGCCGGGCTATGCGGTGGAGTATGACCATATCGACCCCCGCGCGCTCGACCAGACGCTGCAATTGAAGGCGCTGCCCGGCCTGTGGCTGGCCGGTCAGGTGAACGGCACCACCGGGTATGAGGAAGCGGCCGCGCAGGGGCTGGTCGCCGGGCTGAACGCGGCCGGCGCGCGCTGGGTGCCGGACCGGGCGGAAAGCTATATCGGGGTGATGCTGGACGATCTCGTCACCCATGGCGTGTCCGAGCCGTATCGCATGTTCACCTCGCGCGCCGAATATCGGCTGCGGCTTCGGGCGGACAACAGCGACTTGCGCCTGACGGGCAAGGGGCTGGCGCTGGGCTGCATCGGCACCGAGCGCGCGGCCTGTTTCCAGGCCCGCCGGGCTGCCGTCGATTCGCTGACGGCGGAATTGAAGGCGCGAAAGATTCCAGCCGCGGCGATTCCCGAAGTGAAAGGCGATGGCATCGCCCGCACGCTTTGGGATTGGGCGCGTTTCCCCGGAGTCGACTGGTCTATCCTACAGCGGCTGGCGCCTGATCTTTCCGCTTCGGCGGATGTCGTCGAGACTGTGCTGACCGATGCCGCTTATGCCGTCTATCTCGAACGGCAGGAAGCCGATGTCGCCCGCATGCGGCAGGATGAGGCTTTGATTGTTCCACGTGGAACAATTTTCCGCGACATCCCCGGCCTGTCGAACGAAATGGCGGAGCGGCTGCAAAGCGCGCAGCCGGAAACGCTGGGGCAGGCTTCGCGCGTGCGCGGGGTGACGCCGGCTGCGGTCACCGCCCTTCTCGCCTGGCTGCGCAAGACGGACCTTCGCGCCGCCTGAAGCATTTTCGAACGCCGCCGAACGCCGGAACCGCACGCCTGACACGGTTTCGGTTCATGAAGCTGTGGATGAATCCGCCTTGCCCCTTCCCTCCCCTCCGCATTTGTTCCACGTGGAACAAATGCGCCCCGAGGAATTTCAGGCCGAGTTCGATGTTCCACGTGGAACAATGGACAAGCTCGCGCGCTATGCGGAACTGCTTGTGGAGTGGCAGGAGAAGATGAATCTCGTCGGGCCAGCCACCCTCACCGATATCTGGGGCCGGCATTTCGCCGATTCGGCGCAACTCGTCCGCCATGTGCCGCAAGGGCAGAGCTGGCTCGACATCGGGGCGGGTGGAGGCTTTCCCGGAATGGTGCTGGCCGCCATGGGCTGGGGGCGGTTCACGCTGGTCGACTCCATCGCCAAGAAAACCCGCTTTCTGGAAGCCGTCCGCGACGAGCTCAATCTTCGGGAGAATATTTCCATCGTCTGCGGCCGGGTCGAGAAGCTGCCGACGCTGGGAGTGCAGGTGGCAACCGCCCGCGCTGCCGCTTCGCTCGACCAGCTTTTCGACTGGGCCATCCGCCATGTCCGCCCCGGCGGACTTTTCGTCTTTCCCAAGGGCCGCCGCTGGGCCGAGGAAGTGGAGGAAGCCGAACGCCGCTTCCTCTTCGATCTGGAAACCCGCGACAGCCTGACCGATCCGGAGGCGCGAATCCTCCTGGTCCGAAACCTGAAGAGGTTGTGATGCGAGCCATAGCCATCGCAAACCAGAAAGGCGGGGTCGGCAAGACGACCACCGCCGTCAATCTGGCCACCGCGCTTGCCGCCAGCGGCAAGCGGGTGATCATCATCGATTTCGATCCGCAGGGAAACGCCTCCACCGGATTCGGCATCCCGCGCGACAAGCGCTCTCCTTCCAGCTATGAAATCCTGTTCGATCCGCTGCTCGCCGGCAGCGCCGCGCAGGAAACGCTGGTGCCCGGCCTGATGATCGTGCCGGCCATCGAAGGGTTGGCCGGCGCGGAAGTGGAACTGGTGGGCGAACCCAATGCCGCCGGTCGCCTGAAGGCGGCTTTCCAGCGGCTGCCGGCCTGCGATTATATCTTCATCGACTGCCCTCCCTCCCTCAGCCTGCTCACCCTGAATGCGCTGGTGGCGGCCGATGGGGTGCTGATTCCGTTGCAGACCGAATTCTATGCGATGGAAGGGCTTTCGCAATTGTTGAAGACGGTGGAACAGGTTCGCGCCCGGCAGAATCCGAAGCTGGACATCGAGGGCGTGGTGCTGACGATGCACGACAGGCGCAACCGCCTGTCGGACATGGTGGCCGCCGATGTGCGGGCCGCCCTGGGCGCGCGGGTGTTCGAAACCATGATCCCGAGGAATGTGCGGCTTTCCGAAGCGCCCAGCCATGGCTTGCCTGCGCTGCTCTACGATATGCGCTGCCCGGGATCGGAAGCCTATATGGCGCTGGCGCGGGAAATGATCGCCCAGCCGGCACGGGCCGCCTGAAGGATTGAAAAGGGTAAGGGTTGGAACCATGGCTGTGAAAAAGGGGGGATTGGGGCGCGGACTTTCGGCGCTGCTGGAGGAAATGGGATCGGCGGCGCCCGGCGCCGATCCGAAAGCGGGCGCCTCCAGCCTGCCCGTCGGCATGATCGACGCCAACCCGCGCCAGCCCCGCCGGCATTTCGACGAAGTGGCGCTGAACGAACTGGCCGACAGCATTCGAATCAAGGGGGTTCTGCAGCCGATTCTGGTGCGTCCGGCGACCGAGGGGCGCTACGAAATCGTCGCCGGCGAGCGGCGCTGGCGGGCCAGCCAGATTGCCGGGTTGCACGAGATCCCCGTGGTGATCCGGCCCTTCTCGGAAGCCGATGGCTATGAAGCGGCGATCATCGAGAATGTGCAGCGCGCCGACCTTAATCCCATGGAAGAAGCCGAGGGATATCATAGGCTTGTAAAAGAATATTCACATACTCAGGAGATGGTGGCGGCCGTGACCGGCAAGGCGCGGAGCCATGTCGGAAATCTCTTGCGTTTGCTGGACTTGCCGGACGATGCTCAGGCGCTCGTAAAAATGGGGCTGCTCTCGGTCGGCCATGCCAAGGCGGTGTTGCAGGCGAAGGAACCCGCTTCCCTCGCCAAGGAAATCGCCGCACGCGGGCTGACCGTGCGGCAGGCCGAGGAAGCTGCCCGCAAGAGCCACAACGCCCCCGCCCCCAAGCTCGCCAAATCCGCCCCCGCCCAGCGCGACGCCGATCTGGAAATGCTGGAATCGCAGATCAGCGAGACGCTGGGGTTGCAGGTGGCCATCGAAGCGCGCGGCAAGCGTGGGACGGTGACGATCAAATTCTCCGATCTGGATCAGTTGGACCGGGTTATCGAGCGGTTGCAGGGGTAAGGGCGTTTTGGCTTCGGCGGATGTGGCACGGGAGGCTGCATTCCTGAGTTTGAAGGGGCTTTGCCCCTTCACCCCAGCAGGGGCGTGACGCCCCTGCACCCCCGGTTCTCGGGATTTGCGGCGGGGTTGCGCTTGTTGGCTATTTGATTGCCTGCGGCGCTGGCTTTGCCCGGCGCCGCAGGCAATCGGAATTGTTGGCGCGCGAATGCTGGATTGTTTCTCCGGCGTTATGGTGGCGGAGAAGCTGGACCCCGGGTCAAGCCCGGGGTGACGAGTTGAGTGGCTGAGCGGCTTTGGGGGTTTTGCGCTTTGTTGAGGATCGGGGGTGCAGGGGAAACATTCCCCTGCTGGGTCCAGGGCAAAGCCCTGGCCGCCGGAGGCTGCCCAAAGCTACGAACTTTCTTGAGTTTGTCGCTATTGGGGGCCTATCAGCCCGGCCATGGCCTCTTCGCTTCGAATCGCTGTCCAGATGGACCCGCTTGAGGGAATCAATGTGGCGGGGGATTCGACTTTCGCCCTGATGCTGGGCGCGGTGGCGCGGGGGCATCGGCTTTGGCATTATCTGCCCGACCAGCTCGACTGGGTCGAGGGCCGGGTGGTGGTGACGGCGCGACCGGTCACGGCGATGCGCCCGCAGGCGCCGGGGGAGCCGCATTTTCGCTGGCTGGGCGAGCCTGAACGGCTGGACATGGCGGACAGCATCGACGTGGTGCTGATGCGGCAGGACCCGCCCTTCGACATGGCCTATATCACCGCGACGCATGTGCTGGAGCGGGCGCAGGCGGCCGGCGTGCTGGTGCTGAACGACCCGGCCTCGGTTCGGAACGCGCCGGAGAAGCTGTTCGTTTTGAACTTTGCGGAGTTTATGCCGCCGACCCTGGTGACCCGGTCGCTGGAGGCGGCGCAGGAATTTCGCGCGAAGCATGGCGAAGTGGTGGTGAAGCCGCTTTACGGCAATGGCGGGGCGGCGGTGTTCCATGTGCCGGCGGGCGATTCCAACCTGCCGGCGCTGGTGGAGCTGTTCGGCAAGGTGTGGCGCGAGCCCTTCATGGTGCAGGCCTTCCTTCCCGACGTGTCCAAGGGCGACAAGCGGATCGTGCTGCTGGACGGCGAGCCGGTGGGGGCTATCAACCGCCTGCCCAGGGCCGGCGAGATACGGTCCAATCTGGCGGCCGGCGGTTCGGCCCATGCGACCGACCTGAGCCCGGAGGAGCAGGCGATCTGCGCGGCGATCGGCCCGGACCTGAAGCGGCTGGGGCTGATGTTCGTGGGGATCGACGTGATCGCCGGCAAGCTGACGGAGATCAATGTGACCTCGCCGACCGGCATCGTTGCCATCGACCGTTTCAACGGCACCGACATTCCCGCCCTGTTCTGGAGCAAGGTGGAAGCCTTGCGGGCGGGCGCCTGAGCCATGAGCGAGTGGATCGGGCAGTTCATCGAGAACTGGGGCTATGTCGCCGTCGCGCTGCTGATGTTCATGGAGACGGTTTTCCCGCCGATTCCCTCTGAAGTGATCATGCCGATCGCGGGCATCAACGTCGCGCAGCAGGGCGGTTCGCTGTTCGGGGTGATCGTTGCCGGCACGGTCGGGGCGATGGCGGGCAATGTGCTGTGGTTCTGGATCGCCTGGAAGCTGGGGCTGGACCGTTTCGAGCAGTTCCTGGTGCGCTATGGCCGGGTGCTGACCATGGACCATGAGGAGATCGACCGGGGGCGGCGGCTGTTCCACCGGTATGGCGGCGCCTTCGTGGGCGTGGGGCGGGTGCTGCCGACCATCCGCTCGCTGATCTCGGTGCCGGCCGGGCTGGTGCGGATGAACGTGCGCAGCTTCATGATCTATTCCACCATCGGCACCTTCATCTGGACGATGGGGCTGACGGTGGCGGGCTATTATCTGGGCAACCGCTTCGAGGAGATCGACAAGGTGATCGGGCCGCTTTCGACCGCGGTGATCTTCGTTTGCTTTGCGATCTATCTCTACCGCGTGGTGATGTGGAAGCGGTGGAAGGGGTAGGTTCTTTCGGTGATCGTGCGGTTTGCGAACCCGCGCTGCGAACGGCGGTTTCGGTGGGAAGCGGGGGCTGTGAAACGCTCGCGTCACCGCGGGCTTGACCCTGGGTCCGGCTGTCTTCCTTGAACGCGGTGCTGGCGGAAAAGTTGGACCCCGGGTCAAGCCCGGGGTGACGGGTAGTGGAGTTGGTTGGTTTTGCGCTTGGTTGAGGATCGGGGGTGCAGGGGCGTCACGCCCCTGCTGGGTCCAGGGCGAAGCCCTGGCCGCCGGAGGCTGCACAAGCTGGACTGTGGGCGCTGGCGGCTCGCCCCCACCCCAACCCCTCCCTGGTAGGAAGGGGTTTTTGGGTTCAGAAGGCCGTGGGGGCCGGGCTGACCGTGCTGAAGCCCTGGGGGGTGACCTGCTGCACTTCCAGGCCGCGTTCGGCGATGTTGCCCTTGAAGCGGAAGATGCCGTCCACGCCGGCGAAGCCCTGCTGGTCTGCCAGGACCGCTTGCGGGAAGATCTGGCCCAATTGCCATTGGGCGCCGGCGGCGCTGATGGCGAGCAGCATCGAATCGTAGGAGAGGCTGGCGAGGCGGGACGGGGTGCCGCCGAAGCGGGCCTGGTAGCGGCGCGACATGGACTGGAAGCGCTGGTCCGGCACGGCGGCGAAGACGGCGCCTTTCAGCGCCGGGGATTTGCCGAGGCCGGGCTCGGTGTTCCAGAGCTCGGTGCCCATCAGCAGGTAACTGCCGGGCGCGGCGCCGAATTTCGCGAGATGCGGCGAGAAGGCGGCGGCGATGGCGCCGGAATCCGCCACCAGCAGCGCTTCGAAGGCGATGGGGGGCGTGGCGCGGCTGGCGGGGGCCACCGTTCCGTCCGGCCTTGTGGTGGGGGTGGTGGCGGTGGCGGCTTTCTGGCGCGCGTCGAAATCGGTGACCTTGCGGGCGGCGGCGGGCAGCGCGGCCGGGGTGCGGGCGAAGTTGGTGAGGGCGACGACCTGGCCGCTGTTCTGCGCGACGGCGCGCGTGAAGGCGACCGAGGCGCGCTGGCCGTAGACCCCGTCCGGCACGAGGCCGGCGAACTTCTTCGCGCCGCGCGAAGCGGCATAATCGACCACCCGGCCGACCGATTGCGCCGGCTGGAAGCCGAGCACGAAGAGATTGCCGCCGGCGATCGCCGCGTCGTTGGAGAAGCTGAGGACGGTGATGCCCTTGCTGGCCGCTGCCGCCTTGATGGCGGCGGCGTCCGCCGAGAGGAGCGGGCCGAGGATGAGCTGCGCGCCGTCTGCTATGGCGCGGTTGGCGGCGCCGGCGGCGCCGAGCGCGGCGGTGTCGTAGCTGGAGAGGCGGACGCCCTGCTTGTTGGTGTCGACCAGCGCCAGTGAGGCGGCGTTGGCGAGGCTGATCCCGACCGGGGCGTTGGCGCCCGTCAGCGGCACGAGGATGGCGATGCGGTGGGTTTCGCCGGGCTTCACCTCGACGGGTTTCTCGACCGGCGGCGGCGGCGCGACCGGCGCCACCGGCGGCTTGGCGCGCGGGGCGCAGGCCGCCAGCGCCAGCACCGAGAGCGCGAGGCCCGTTGCGAATGTGCGCCGCCCGAATCCGGGCCCGAATCCGGCCTCGAATCCGGTGGGGGCGCTTGCTCTTGTGCCGTCCGCCTCGCAATGTGCCTGCATGCGTTCCACTCCGCCCGCTGTTTCGCCATCCGACCCCCTGCCGGAAGGCCGCCTTGAACCCGGGCTGTATATCGTCGCGGGGCCTATCGGCAACCTCGAGGACCTGTCGCCGCGCGCCGCGCGGTTCCTGCGGCAGGCCGATCTGGTGGCGTGCGAGGATACGCGGGTGACGGCGAAGCTGCTGCGGGCGGCCGGAAGCGATCGGCCGATGCTGGCCTATCACGACCATAGCCCGGCCGAAGTGGAGGAGAAGCTGCTGGCGCGGATGGCGCATGCGGCGGTGGCGCTGGTGTCGGACGCGGGGACTCCGCTGGTGTCCGACCCCGGCATGGAGCTGGTGCGGGCGGCGCGGGATCGCGGGATCGCGGTGACGACGGCGCCGGGGCCTTCCGCGGCGATCGCGGCGCTTTCGATTTCCGGCCTGCCGTCCGACCGCTTCCTGTTCGCCGGGTTCCTGCCGGCGAAGGCGGCGGCGCGGGACAAGGCCATCGCCGGGCTGGCGGGCGTGCCAGCGACGCTGATCTTCTACGAGAGCGGGCCGCGTCTGGCGGCGACGCTGGTGGCTTTGGCGCGGGCGTTCGGGCCACGGCAGGCGGCGGTCGCGCGGGAGTTGACCAAGCGGCATGAGGAATATGTGGGCGGGGCGCTGGACGAACTGGCGGCGCGGTTTGCTGGCGAAGAACCCAAGGGGGAGATCGTGCTGCTGGTGGGGCCGCCGGCGGCGGAGGTTTCCTCGGCCGAGGCGCTGGATCAGGCACTGAAGGCCGCCTTGCAGACGCTGCCGGCGGGGAAGGCGGCGGCGAGCGTAGCGGCGGCGCTGGGGGTGCCGCGCGGCGAGGTCTATGCGCGGGCGCTGGAGCTGAAGGGCGGGCAGTGAGCCGCGCCTCTGCGAGATGGGCCGCCGAGCGGCGGGGGCGGCGGGCCGAGATGTGGGCGGCGCTGTGGCTGCAGGCGCAGGGCTGGCGGATCGTGGCGCGGCGGCGGCGGATGCCGATGATCGAGATCGACATCGTCGCCCGGCGCGGGGACGTGCTGGCGGTGGTGGAAGTGAAGCAGCGGCCGACCCTGGAGGCGGCGCTTTGCGCGCTGAAGCCGGAGGCGGCCTTGCGCCTGCAGCGTGCCGCCGTTCAGCTTGCCGCCGAGGCGGTTCGGCCCGGGCGGCCGGCGCCGAGCGCGCGGGTCGATCTGATTGCGCTGGCGCCCGGGCATTGGCCGCGCCATATTGCAGGGGTGCAATAGATAAGACTCGGAGGAGGCACCCCCATGGACCCGCTGGCGACGCTGGGCTGTTACGACGACGCGGAGATAAGGCTGGATTTGGCGGCGCTGGACATCGCCGCCGCCGATCGCGTTCGCCCGGATTTGTCCGGGCCGCTGCTGCTGCTCGATTCGCTGGCGGCGCGGTTGCCGGGGGCCGTTCGCGGCTCCGCCGCGCAAGCCGGAGCCCTGGGCCGGCTGCTGGCGCGGGAGGAGGGCTTCACCGGCGATTGCGACGACTACGACCATCCGCGCAACGCCGACTTCATCTCCGTGCTGGAACGGCGGCGCGGGCTGCCGGTGGCGCTCGCCATCCTCTATGTCGCCATCGCCCGCCGGCACGGCTGGGCGGCGAACCTGCGCGGCGTGCCGGGGCATGTGTTCGTGGCCATCGGCCCGGAGGCCGAGCAGGTGATGCTGGACCCCTTCCACGACGGGCGCATGCTGGAAAACGCCGTGCCCGGAACAAGGCCGATGGACAACCGCGAGACGCTGGTGCGGCTGGTGATGAACCAGGCCAGCCGAGCCCTGAAAGCCGGCGACGAGCCGCGCGCGCTGACGCTCTACCGCCGGCTGACGCTGGTGGCGCCCGGGATGCCGGCGCTGTGGTGGGAGCGCGCGCGGCTGGAGCAGAAAGCCGGCGACAAGGACGCCGCGCGGCGGTCGCTGGCGGCCATGCGCGAGACGACGCACGATCCGGATACGGTGGGGCGGATACGGGCGGCGTTCGAGGCTTTGGCGCGGTAGGGGGTTTCTGCCTCCGGCGGCCAGGGCTTTGCCCTGGACCCAGCAGGGGCGTGACGCCCCTGCACCCCCGGTTCTCGGGGTTTGCGGCGGGGTTGGGCTGGTGGAAGGGTTTATGGCCTGCGGCGCTGGGTGGTTCGAGCGCCGCAGGCAATCGGATCGGTTGCGCGCGCGACTGTGTTCGGGTGGTTGCATCCGCCGGAACCATTCGTCCCCCCGGGCTTGACCCGGGGTCCAGCTTCTGGGCGGGCACGGCGGTGGAGGCGGAAAGCTGGACCCCGGGTCAAGCCCGGGGGGACGGGGTGGGAGGTTGGTTGTCTGAATGGCTCGGCCGGTTTGGCGCTGCGTGGAGGATCGGGTGTGCAGGGGCGTCACGCCCCTGCTGGGTCCAGGGCGAAGCCCTGGCCGCCGGAGGCTGAACGAAGCGGGACTGTGGGCGCTGGCGGCTCGGCCCCACCCCACCCCCCTGTCAGGGGAGGGGCTTTAGGTTCGGGGGGTTTTGCAGGGTTGGATCTTCGCCGGGTCCGGGCGGGATTCCGGTTCGAAGATCGCCAGGTAGCTGTTGTTCTCCAGACGGTGGAAGGCGATCTGGCGGTAGCCCGTGGCTTTCAGCTCGCATTTCAGGAGGTCCGGCGGGGTGCCGTGGCGGCTGGTGGGGCGGTCGGCGTCTATGATGGCGACGAGGCCGCCCGGAGATTGGGCCTGGGATTGGGCGGTTTCGCCGGGTTTCAGGCTTTCGTGCAGGTGCCACAGCAGGCTGAAGGGGTCGGCGATCTCGTGGTACATGTGGACCATCAGCGCGATGTCCACGCTTTCGCGCGGCAGGTTGGCGTTGCCGGAGTCGCCCAGAACGAATTCTATGTTGGTGAGGCCCTTGGCTTGTGTGCGCTGTTGCAGGCGCTTCACATAATCGGGGATGACGTCGTTGGCGATCACCCGGCCGCCGGGCGCCAGCGCCGGGGCGAGGCGGACGGTGTAATAGCCGCTGCCGGCGCCGATGTCGGCGACGGTGAGGCCGGGGCGGATGCCGAGCAACTTGAAGACCCGCTCGGCCTCGCGGCTGTCGTCGCGGCTGTCCTCGTCCGACCAGGCGCCGCTGCCGCTGATTGCCGCGACGGGGCGGTCTGGTGGCGGGAAGATCGGGATCTGCGCCAGTTGTTGCGGCGCGGCCTTTTCCGCCGCCGGCGGTTCGGCCGGGGCGGGCGCGCCGCCGCAGGCGGCGAGCAGAAGGAGCAGGGGCAGGATGAAGCGCATCGCGGGCCTATGGGTCTGACAGCGCGCCGCCGGGGTCAAGGGGGGTTTCGACGAATGGCGGCTGTGCCTGCCGGCTCGTTCCCCCCTCCCCGCTCGCCCCCTCCCCGCTCGCCTTTGGCGAGTCGCCCTCGCCCTGACAGGGGGAGGGTTTTTCAGGGCTTTGCGCGGGCTTCGTTCGCCTTCAGGACGCGTAGGAAGTTTTCGCCGGCGAGCTTGCGCAGATTGGCGTCCGTCCAGCCGCGCCGCGCCAGTTCCGTGAAGAGGGCCGGATAGGTGGAGACGTTCCCGAGGCCTTCGGGCAGGTCCGGCACGCCGTCGAAATCGCCGCCGATGCCGACATGGTCGTGGCCGGCGACTTTCGCCACATGCTCGATATGGTCGGCCACCATGGCGAGCGTGGAGACAGGGCGGGGGTTGGCGGCGTCCCATTCCTTCAGGCGGGCATTGGCGGCGTCGCCCTGACCCGCTGCGCCCTGCCCGGCCGTCTTGCGGGCTTCGTCCCGGCGGCTCTGCCAGTCGGCGCGGGCCTGGTCGATGAAGGCGGGGACGAAGGTGACCATGACGATCCCGCCATTCTTCGGCATGCGCTTCAGCACATCGTCCGGCACGTTGCGCGGGTGGTCGGTGATCGCCTTCGCGCTGGAGTGGGAGAAGATGACCGGCGAGGTGGACGCGTCGAGCACGGCGTGCATGGTGGCCGGCGAGACGTGCGAGAGGTCTATGAGCATGCCGAGGCGGTTCATCTCGGCGATCATCGCCGCGCCGGCCGGGGCCATGCCATTGTGCCTTGGCGCGTCGGTGGCGCTGTCGAACAGGGCGGTGGCGCGGCTGTGGGTGAGCGTCATGGCGCGGGCGCCGGCGGCGTAGGCGCGGCGGAGCGTCGGGATATCGTCCGCCACCTGGTGCGCGCCTTCGAGGCCGATCAGGCTGGCGATGCGGCCGGATTTCCACGCCGCTTCCGCTTCGGCCGCCGTGGTGGCGAGCGCGAAGGTTTCCGGGCGGCGGGCGGGGAAGGTCTTGACGATCTCGATCTGCTCGAAGCTCTGCTGCACCGCCTCCTCGGGCGAGAGGCTGGAGGGGACATAGACCGACCAGAGCTGGATTCCCATCCGCCCCTCGCGCAGCCAGGGGATGGAGGTGTGGCCGCGAACCGCCCCGCCGGTGGCGAAGCTGCTCATGGACTGGATGGTGACGGGGTTGTCGAGATCGGCGGTCTTCGCGCCCTCGAAGCCGTTGCCGAGGCGCAGCGCATAGGGCCAGTCGTTATGGCCGTCGGCGAGCGGGGCTTCCGTCAGCACCCTCTGGGCGCGGGCCTCCGGGGTTTCGGCGGTCTTCGCCGGCTGGGCCTGGGCGCAGGCGGCGGTGACGAGAAGGGCGGCGGTGAGGAGAATGCGCATGGGGGATTGGTAGGGTTTGAACGAAGGGGCGGCAAGGGGGTGCTTGTTCCCCCCCTGCCGCCTGGGCTTTGGCGAGCCGCCCTCCTCCCTCCCCGATGGGAGGAGGCTTTGTTCAGCGGCTTGCCGTGAATTCTATGATCTGGGTGGGGGTGGCGCGGCAGAAGGCATTATACTGGCGCTGGCCGTTCGGCCAGGTGCCGGTGGCGCGGAAGCGGAAGCGCCAGCCGCCATTGCCTTGCACGATCTCGTCCACGGAATCGAGGCGGACATGCGTGCCGCCGGTCACGCCCGTCTGCCGCGCGGCTTCGAACAGGCAGATCTGCATGCTGCGCTGCTGATCCGGCGTCAGCATCTGGATGTTCGCCTCCAGCTTGGCGGGCGGCAGGGCCGGGAACGGCGGTTGCGGCAGTTCCGGCTTCGGTTCGGGCCTGGGCTCGGGCTGGGCCTCGACCGGGGGCGGCGGTGGCGGGGCGACGGGGGCCGGGCGGGCCTCCTGCTGCGGCTGGTCGTTGCCGCCGCTGTTGGCGATGGCGACGATGCCCGCCGTGGCGCCGGCGCCGGCCAGCAGCCAGGGCAGGGCGTTCGGGCCGCTGTCGGCCCGGGGGCGGACATTGCCATAGCCATAAGCGAAGGTGGCGCGGCAGCCGTCCGACACGGTGATGCCGTTCGCGTCGTAGCTGAAGCTGCGGCCGCGCTGGCAGGAGCCGCCGTGCACCTGCACGATTTCCACCCGGTTCTGGGTGCGGGCGCGGCAGGTGCGGGTGCGGTGGTTCTGCGATTCGCAGCGGGTGGTGCCGGCGAAATATTGCGGCAGGTTGTGCGACTGGTCCCAGCTATGGCCCGGCCCGGAGGGCTGGGCGGGCAGCGTCTGCGGCGGCGGGGTTGGCCGGGTGGGAACGGTCGGGCGGCCCGGCAGGGTCTGCGCGACCTGGGCGCCGGCGGGAGCCGCCAGCAAAAGGCCCGTGAGGACGGCGCCCGGGAGGATTGCGAATGTGGTGCTGCGCATGTCAGGCCCTGTCTGTCTGGGAGTTCGGAGGGGAAACAGTCGCAGAAGGCGAAGCCCTCGTCCAGCGCGGACAATAGGCGGCGCTGTCCCGGCTCGAAGCCCGGTTTGCATTCCGCTGCCATTGCTGAAAAGGGTCGAACCCGCCACGGCTTCCAGGGTTGTTCCGACAGTCGAATGGAAATCGGCCTTGTTCGTTCGATCGGATATTATGGGTGATCGTGCAGTTTGCAAACCCGGGCGGCGAACGTCGGTTCCGCTGGGAAGCGGCGGCTGTGAAACTCCTCCGTCACCCCGGGCTTGACCCGGGGTCCCGCTGTCTTCCTCAAGCGCTGCGACGGCAGAAAAGCTGGGCCCCGGGTCAAGCCCGGGGTGACGGCTGTTGGAAATGTCCGGTGTCAGGCCGGCGACCCGCACAATTGCCGCTGGTTGGTAAACTGCATAATCGCCAACTCTAAGGCGAGTTCGAACCCGGACGCCGCCCGATCCGCCGGGGACTAGCGGGCGAAAGGGATCGCCCGCTCGGCCAGCCGCCCGCTTTTCCGAACCGGTGGCGAAGCTACTGGTTCATCGAGCCGAAGAAATCCTCGTTGGTCTTCGAGTCCTTCATCTTGTCCAGCAGGAACTCCATCGCGTCGACGGTGCCCATCTGCATGAGGATCCGGCGAAGCACCCACATCTTGGAAAGCGTCGCCTTGTCGACCAGAAGCTCTTCCTTGCGGGTGCCGGACTTGCCGACGTCGATCGCCGGGAAGATGCGCTTGTCGGCCACCTTGCGGTCGAGGACGATTTCCGAGTTGCCCGTGCCCTTGAACTCCTCGAAGATCAGCTCGTCCATGCGGCTGCCGGTGTCGATCAGCGCCGTGGCGATGATCGAGAGGCTGCCGCCTTCCTCGATGTTGCGCGCGGCGCCGAAGAAACGCTTCGGCCGCTGCAGGGCGTTGGCGTCGACACCGCCCGAGAGCACCTTGCCGGAGCTTGGCACCACCGAGTTGTAGGCGCGGGCGAGGCGGGTGATCGAGTCGAGGAGGATCACCACGTCGCGCTTGTGCTCGACCAGGCGCTTGGCCTTCTCGATCACCATCTCGGCCACCTGCACGTGGCGGGCGGCGGGCTCGTCGAAGGTGGAGGAGATGACCTCGCCCTGCACCGAGCGCTGCATGTCCGTCACTTCTTCCGGCCGCTCGTCGATGAGGAGAACGATCAGATAGACTTCGGGGTGGTTGGCGGAAATCGCCTTGGCGATGTTCTGGAGGAGAACCGTTTTCCCGACGCGCGGGGGGGCGACGATCAGCGCCCGCTGGCCCTTGCCCTGCGGGCTGATGATGTCGATGACGCGGCTCGACTTGTCCTTGTTGGTCGGGTCGGCGTTGTCGAGATTCAGCTTCTCGTCCGGGTAGAGCGGTGTCAGGTTGTCGAAGTTGACGCGATGGCGCAGCACTTCCGGATCGTCGAAATTGATCCGGTTCACCTTCACCATGGAGAAGTAGCGCTCGCCGTCCTTGGGGGCGCGGATCTCGCCTTCCACCGTGTCGCCGGTGCGGATGCCGTAGCGGCGGACCATGCCGGGCTGGAGGTAGATGTCGTCCGGGCCGGCGAGATAGTTCGCCTCGGCCGAGCGGAGGAAGCCGAAGCCGTCGGCCAGCACCTCGATGGTGCCGGTGCCGATGATTTCCTCGCCATTGTCGGCCAGCGCCTTCAGGATGCCGAACAGCAGGTCCTGCTTGCGCAGCGTGGAAGCCTGCTCGACTCCCAGTTCCTCGGCCATGGCGACCAGGTCCGCGGGGGTTTTCTTCTTGAGTTCGATGAGATGCATGACGGCTTTCTGCATGAAGACGCCGGGCGGCCGGGTGAAATGGCAGCGGGGGCGGAAAGCAAGGGGCGGTTGCCAGGACGGGCCGCCTTCAGTGCGCGCGGTAAGCCTTGCGCGCGGCCCGGTCAAGCCCGTGATGTGGGGCGAGGGGCGCCTGTGTTCAAGATGCGGGTGGGCATTGCCTTTTGGCATGTGCCGCGCCTAGAGTTCGGCCACGGCAGGCAAGCGGGAGGGGCTGAATGTCGACTATCGTGCGTTTTCTGGGCTGGGCCTGGCTTCTGGGCGGACTGATGGCGCTGGGCTCCTTGCTGATCGGCCGCTACGGTTCGGCGATGCCCTTGCCGGGCGAGCTGGCGCCGGCGCTTTCCCTGCCGTGGAGCCAGCTTGTGCCGATGCTGGGCGTCGGGCCCGGCCTGGCGATGGCGGTGATGGGCGTCGGCGTGTTCGTGAACGCGCAGATCCTGTTCGTGATCGCCAATATCCTGGAGCGCTAGAAGGGCTTCAGCACCGCCAGCGTGACGATAAGGATGGTGAACAGCGCCGGCACTTCGTTGAGGAAGCGCAGGCGGCGTTCGGGAATCGGGCGTTCGCCGCGCGCCATCTTCTTCGCCGTGGCGACCATCCAGCCGTGATAGCCGCTGAGCAGGAAGACCAGCGCGATCTTGGCGTGGATCCAGCCGCTGCCGGCCAGGCCGTAGCTGGTGGCGACCGAGAGGCCGAGAATCCAGGTGGCGACGAGGCCGGGGGTGAGGATGATCCGGCGGATCTTCGCCGTGCGCTCGCGCCAGTTCAGATCCTCCGGGCTGCCGACGGGGACTCCGGCCTGGTGCACGAGGTAGCGCGGCAGCATGAAGAGGCCCGCCACCCAGAAGAAGGTGACGACGACATGCGCCGCCTTCAGCGGCATATACCATGGCCCGAGCCAGCCGATGAGATGCTCCATGGGCGCGAGCTTATGGCCCTGCCCCGCCCCGCCGGCAAGCGGGCGGCTGGCGCGATCGGGGCGATTTCCTCCGGGCCGGACATGGCCTAATATCCGGCCATGGCCACCCGAACCCTTTCCGCCGGGCAGGATATCGCCCTTCTCGAAGCGCTGGACACGCGGCTGCGCTGGCTGTCCGCCTGGACCATCCACAACGCCAACCATCTCCGCCCGAATGCCGACGGGATCAAGGTGGGCGGGCATCAGGCCAGTTGCGCCTCGATCACCGCCATCATGACGGCGCTCTACTTCCACGCGCTCGGCCCCAACGACCGGGTGGCGGTGAAGCCGCATGCCGGGCCGGTGCTGCACGCCATCCATTATCTGCTGGGCGGGCAGAGCCTGGAGGCGTTGCAGGCCTTTCGCGGCTTCGGCGGGGCGCAAAGCTATCCCAGCCGCACCAAGGACCGGATTCCGGTGGATTTCTCCACCGGCTCGGTGGGGCTGGGGGTGGCGGTGACCGCCTTCGCCAGCCTGGTGCAGGACTGGCTGATCGCCCATGGTGCGCTGGATGCCGGCGAGGCCGGGCGGATGATCGCGCTGATGGGCGACGCCGAGCTGGACGAAGGCAATATCTACGAAGCGCTGATCGAGGCCTATAAGCACGACATCCGCAATTGCTGGTGGATCGTCGACTACAACCGCCAGTCGCTCGACGCGACGACGGCGGACCGGATGTTCCGCCGCTTCGACGACATCTTCGAGACCTGCGGCTGGCGGGTGGTGACGCTGAAGCATGGCCGGTTGCAGCGCGAGACCTTCGCCCGGCCCGGCGGGCAGGCGATCGCCGACTGGATCGAGACCTGCCCCAACGCCGACTATGCCGCGCTGACCTACAAGGGCGGGGCCGCCTGGCGCGAGCGGCTGAACGCCGATCTGGCCGGCGACGCCCGGGCGCTGAAGCTGGTCGCCGCGCACGACGACGACGGTTTGCAGCGGCTGATGACCACGCTTGGCGGCCATTGCCTGGAGACGCTGACGCAGGCGTTCGACTCCGCGAAGGACGAGCGCAACACGCTGTTCATCGCCTATACCATCAAGGGGCAGGGCCTGCCGCTGGCCGGGCACAAGGACAACCACGCCGGGCTGATGACTCCGGCGCAGATCGACGGGTTGCGCCGGAGCCTTGGCATTGCCGAGGGGGCCGAGTGGGCGCCTTATGGCGGGCTGGGGGCGAATGCGGCGGCCGAACTGAAGGCCTTCGTGGAGGCGAGCCCCATCGCCCGCAAGGGCGGGGACCGGCCGGCGGCGGCCGTCGCCGTGCCGGCGATTCCGGTGCCGGAAGGGGCGGAGCAGTCGACGCAGGCGGCCTTCGGGAAGATATTGTTCGAGCTGGCCAAGGGCGACAGCGCGCTGGCGGCGCGAATCCTGACGACTTCGCCCGACGTCACCGTCAGCACCAATCTGGGGGCGTTCGTGAACCAGCGCGGGCTGTTCCGCCGGCAGGACCTGCCCGACGTGTTCCGCGACGCGCGAATCCCCAGCCCGCAGAAATGGAAGGGCAATCCCGCCGGCCAGCATGTGGAGCTGGGGATCGCCGAGCATAATCTGTTCCTGATGCTGGCGGCCGCCGGGCTGGCGGCGCCGCTGTTCGGCGAGCGGCTGTTCCCGGTCGGCACCGTCTACGACCCCTTCATCGCCCGCGGGCTCGATGCGCTGAACTACGCCTGTTACCAGGACGCGCGCTTCCTGCTGGTGGCCACCCCTTCCGGCCTGACGCTGGGGGCGGAAGGCGGGGCGCACCAGTCCATCAACCCGCCGCTGATCGCCATGGGGCAGCCGGGGCTGACGCATTACGAGCCGGCCTATGCCGACGAGCTGGCGCTGCTGATGGAGGAAGCCTTCCGGGCGATGCAGGCGGTGGACGGCGACAGCCTGTATCTGCGGCTGTCGACGCGGAGCCTTGCGCAGCCGGTGCGGGCGGACGACGGCTGGAAAGAGGGGTGCCTGAAGGGCGCTTATTGGCGGATCGCGCCGGCCGCCGCCGAGCCGGTGGCGCTGGTGGCGATGGGGGCGCTGATGCCCGAGGCGCTGGAGGCGCACGCGCAGCTTTCCGAGGATATGCCGGGGCTGGGGCTGTTGCAGGTGACATCGCCGGCGAGGCTGCACCGGGACTGGTCGCGGGCAAGGGCCGGGCGGTGGAAGGGCGAGGCAGGGGCTTCGCACATCGAGACGCTGCTGGGCGGATTGGCGCCGGGGACAGGGCTGGTGACGCTGCTCGACGGGGCGCCGGCGGCGCTTTCCTGGCTGGGCGGCGTCCGCGGGCAGCGGGTGAACCCGCTGGGCACCGACCGCTTCGGGCAGACCGGATCTTTGGACGACCTTTACCGCGAATATCGGCTGGACGCCGATGCGATCGTCGAGGCGGTGGCGCAGCTTCTGGGGTGAGCGTCAGCGCGGGAAGGGGAAGCGCGGCTGCGGCATGTGGCGGATCAGTTCCGCGCGGACCCGGACGGTGCGGATGGAGATGCGGATTTCCAGCGCGAAGGCGGTGAGCGAGGCCGTCAGCAGCAGCAGCGCCAGAATGAAGAGGATCGGCACCACCTGCTCCAGATGAATCGGGCTGACCGCCGAGACGAAGAGCACGATGATGAGGGCGCAGACGGTGAGCGCCGAGGAAACCGAAAGCGCGACGGCGCGGTTGGCGAGCAGCATCCGCCTGTCGAGGCTGGCGAGTTCGGCGAGCGCGGTGTCGTTGTTTTCCACGCCCTCGCTGGCGATGATGGTTTCGAGCGCGCGGGCGCGGTCTATCACCCGGCCGAGGCGGGTGGTAATGGCCGAGAGGAAGGCGCCGATCGCCGTCAGCAGGAAGACCGGCGCGATGGAAAGCTGGATGAGCTGCGCCAGCAGCGGGACTTCCAGATGCGGGTTGATCGGCAGCATCGGCGATGGGTGGCGGTTGCGGGGAGGGCCGTCAAGCGGTTGTGGGGTGTGGGGGTGCGGAGAGGTGGTTCGGTCCCACCTCGACCGCTGCGTGCAAGGGGATTCCTGCGCAACTCCGCAATCTCGTCACCCCGGGCTTGACCCGGGGTCCGGCTGTTTCTCTCCGGTGCTGTGGCAGGGGAAAGCTGGACCCCGGGTCAAGCCCGGGGTGACGAGGAGGGGTGGGGTGTTTGTTACTCGGCGGCCTCCAGGGCCGGTTGGGTGATCGGGTTGGCCAGGCGGGTCAGCATTTCCTTCGGGCAGACCTGCCAGATGCGCGCGCGGGTGCGGTCCCAGTCGGCGAGGAGGGATTGCGCCCAGGCGCTGCCGGTGAGCTCGACGTGGCGCTCGATGAGGGTGCGGCAGACGTCGCTCCAATGGTCGGTCTCGATGCGCTGCCAGACGACCGTTTCCGGATTCGCCTTGCGCTCGAAATGGCCGTCCGGATCGTGGACGAAGGCCATGCCGCCCGTCATGCCGGCGGCGAAATTGTCGCCCACGGGGCCGAGGATGACCGCCGTGCCGCCGGTCATATATTCGCAGCCGTTGGCGCCGCAGCCCTCGATGACGGTGGTGGCGCCGGAGTTGCGCACGGCGAAGCGCTCGCCGGCCTGACCCGCCGCGTAGAGCTCGCCCGAGGTGGCGCCGTAGAGGCAGGTGTTGCCGATGATGGCGTTCCGCTGGCTGGCGAGCGGCGAGGAGACCATCGGCCGGACGCTGATGATGGCGCCGGAAAGGCCCTTGCCGACATAGTCGTTGGCGTCGCCGAAGACTTCGAGGCGGACGCCCTGCACCGCGAAGGCGCCGAGCGACTGGCCGGCGGAGCCGCGCAGGCGGACATGCACATGGCCGGGCGCCAGCCCCCGCATGCCGAAGCGGCGGGTGATCTTGGCGGAGAGCCGGGTGCCGACGGCGCGGTGGGTGTTGCGCACCGAATAGGTGAGCTGCATCTTCTCGCCATGGTCGAAGACCGGGCCGGCGTCGCGCAGGATTTCGGCGTCGAGGCTGTCGGGGACCGGGTTGCGGGGCGCGTCCTTCGCCGACCGGCGCATGTGATCGGGCGCGTCGACCTTGGCCAGCAGCGGGTTCAGGTCGAGGTCGTCCAGATGCTCGGCGCCGCGGCTGACCTGGCGCAGAAGCTCGGTGCGGCCGATCACTTCGTCGAGCGAACGGACGCCGAGGCGGGCGAGGATGTCGCGGGTTTCCTCGGCGATGAAGGTCATCAGGTTGATGACCTTTTCCGGGCTGCCGCTGAACTTCTGCCTGAGCGCCTCGTCCTGCGTGCAGACGCCGATCGGGCAGGTGTTGGAATGGCACTGGCGGACCATGATGCAGCCCATGGCGACGAGGCTCAAGGTGCCGATGCCATATTCCTCGGCGCCGAGGATGGCGGCGATGACGATGTCGCGGCCGGTCTTCAGCCCGCCGTCGGTGCGCAGCTTCACCTTCTGCCGGAGGCCGTTCAGAGTCAGCACCTGGTTGACTTCGCTGAGGCCCATTTCCCACGGAGCGCCGGCGAACTTGATGCTGGTCTGCGGCGAGGCGCCGGTGCCGCCGACATTGCCGGAGACGAGGATCACGTCGGCATGCGCCTTCGCGACCCCGGCCGCCACCGTGCCGATGCCGGACGAGGAGACCAGCTTCACGCAGACCTTGGCTTCCGGGTTGATCTGCTTCAGGTCGTAGATGAGCTGGGCCAGATCCTCGATCGAGTAGATGTCGTGGTGCGGCGGCGGCGAGATGAGGGTGACGCCCGGCGTCGCGTGGCGCAGGCGGGCGATCATTTCCGTGACCTTGAAGCCGGGAAGCTGGCCGCCTTCGCCGGGCTTGGCGCCCTGCGCCACCTTGATCTCTATCTCGTTGCAGGCATTGAGATATTCCGCCGTTACCCCGAAGCGGCCCGACGCGATCTGCTTGATGCTGGAATTGGCGTTGTCGCCATTGGGATAGGGCTTGAAGCGGATCGAATCCTCGCCGCCTTCGCCGGAGACGGCCTTGGCGCCGATGCGGTTCATGGCGATGGCCAGCGTCTCATGCGCTTCCGGGCTGAGGGCGCCCAAGGACATGCCCGGCGTCACGAAGCGCTTGCGGATTTCGGCGATGCTCTCGACTTCCTCCACCGGCAGCGGCTCGGCGGCGTAGTTCAGTTCCAGGAGGTCGCGCAGGTAGATGGGGGCAAGGCGGCGGACGCCTTCGGAAAAGCGCTTGTAGAGGCCGTAGCTGTCGGTCGCCACCGCTTCCTGCAGCGTGTGGATGAGCTGGCCTTCCCAGGCGTGCGGCTCGCCGCCGGCGCGGTAGCGGTAGAAGCCGCCGATGGGGAGCGCGGCGGCGCCCGAGAGCCGGCCTTCGGGATCGAAGGCGCGGTCGTGGCGCTGGCGCGCGGCCTCGAAAAGCGAGGTGTAGCCCTCGCCCGAGATGCGCGACGGCATGCCGGGGAAGAAATCGGCCACCAGCGCGCGGGA
Source organism: Sandaracinobacteroides sayramensis (assembly GCF_022014495.1). GTDB lineage: Bacteria > Pseudomonadota > Alphaproteobacteria > Sphingomonadales > Sphingomonadaceae > Sandaracinobacteroides > Sandaracinobacteroides sayramense. Next base: position 12,429 of record NZ_JAKLSQ010000017.1, on the reverse strand, counting down.
GAGGCCGACGGCTTCGAAATTATAGCCGCCGCGATAGCTGGAGAGGACGGAGATGCCCATCTTCGCCATGATCTTCAGCAGCCCGTCGTCGATCGACTTCCGGTAGCGGGCGATGCAGTCGGCGAGCGGCCGGTCGCCGAACAGGCCGCGGGCGTGGCGGTCGGCGATGGAGGCCTCTGCCAGCCAGGCGTTGACGGTGGTGGCGCCGGCGCCGACCAGAACCGCGACATAATGGGTGTCGAGGCATTCGGCCGAGCGGACGTTGATGGAGGCGAAGGTGCGCAGGCCCTTCCTCACCAGATGCGTGTGCACGCCGGCGGCGGCGAGGATCATGGTGACGCCGCAGCGCGCCGGCGACTGGTGCTCGTCGGTCAGGAAAAGCTGCGACTTGCCCTGGCGGACGGCGGCCTCGGACTCGGCGCGGATGCGGGCGATGGCGGTTTTCAGCCCTTCCGCGCCTTCGGCGAGGTCGAAGGTGCAGTCGATCTCGGCGGCCGAATGCTGGAAATGCGCCTGCAGGCTGCGCCATTCGGTGTTGGAGAGGAGCGGGCTTTCCAGCACCATCACGCCCTGCTGCGTCTCGTCGGAATCGAGGATGTTGCCATGGTTGCCGAAGCGGGTCTTCAGGCTCATCACCCGGCTTTCGCGCAGGCTGTCGATGGGCGGGTTCGTCACCTGGCTGAAGTTCTGCCGGAAGAAATGGCTCATGCACCGCGCGTTGCGGGAGATGACGGCGAGCGGCGTGTCGTCGCCCATGGAGCCGATCGCCTCTTTCGCGTCGTCGACCATGGGGGAGAGGATCAGCTCCATATCCTCCATGGTGAGGCCGGCGGCGATCTGCAGGCGGCGGAGGCCGGCGCCGATGGGGGCTGGCGGCAGGTTCGCCGGCACGGCGATGTCGGCAAGGGTGGTGAACTGGCCGGCGCGGCCCTCATAGGGCTGGGCGGACGAGAGCAGGTCCTTCAGCGCCCGGTCGCGGTAGAGGCGGCCTTCCGAAAGGTCTACGGCGATCATCTCGCCCGGCCCGAGCCGGCCCTTGGCGGTGACCGTTTCCTCGTTCACCTGCACCATGCCGGATTCCGAGCCGACGATGAGGAGGCCGTCCGCCGTCTGCGTGTAGCGCATCGGGCGCAGCGCGTTCCGGTCCATGCCGGCGACGACCCAGCGGCCGTCCGTCATGGCGAGGGCGGCCGGGCCGTCCCACGGCTCCATGACGCTGGCGAAATAGGCATACATCGCCTTGTGGGCGGGCGGCATGTCCGCGTCTTTCGACCAGGCTTCGGGCACGAGCATGGTCTTGGCGGTCGGCGCGTCGCGGCCCGAGCGGACGATGGCTTCGAACACCGCATCGAGCGCTGCCGTGTCGGAACTGCCGGCCGGGATCAGCGGCTTGATGTCCTCCGAATGCTCGCCGAAGGCGGTGGCGGCCATCTTGATCTCGTGGCTCTTCATCCAGTTCTGGTTGCCGCGGATGGTGTTGATCTCGCCATTGTGGGCGAGGCAGCGGAAGGGCTGCGCCAGCCACCATTGCGGGAAGGTGTTGGTGGAATAGCGCTGGTGGTAGATGGCGAAGCGGCTTTCGAAGCGCGGGTCCCTCAGATCCGGGTAGAAGACGGACAGGCTCTCGGCCAGGAACAGGCCCTTGTAGATGATCGAGCGGCAGGAGAGCGAGCAGATGTAGAAGCCCTGGATCTGGGCTTCGATCACCTTCTTCTCGATGCGGCGGCGCAGGATGTAGAGGTCCTTCTCGAAGGCGGCGCGGCTTTCCTCGGAGGTGTCTTCCGGGCCGGCGATCATGATCTGCTCGATTTCCGGGCGGAGGCTGGCGGCCTTCTCGCCGATCACCGAGACGTCGACCGGCACCTGCCGCCAGCCGTAGATGAAGTGGCCAAAGGCGATGATTTCGGATTCGACGATGGTGCGGCAGCTTTCCTGCGCCGCGAGATCGGTGCGGGGCAGGAAGACCATGCCGACCGCCAGCAGGTTGGGGCGCGGGGTGTGGCCGGCCCGGTCGATGCAGTCGTGGAAGAAGCTGACGGGAAGGTCGAGGTGGATTCCGGCGCCGTCGCCGGTCTTGCCGTCGGCGTCCACCGCGCCCCGGTGCCAGACCGCCTTCAGCGCCGCCACGCCCGCTTCCACCACCCGCCGGCTGGGCCGGCCGTCGATGGCGGCGACGAGGCCGACGCCGCAGGCATCCGATTCGCTTTCCGGCCGGTAAAGGCCTTCGGCCGCCATGCGGGCGCGTTCACGGTCGCCGGGCGAGGGGATGTTGGCGGGGTGGTTCAGCATCAGCGTATCCGTTGCGGCTTGGGAGCGGGGGGCTCAGGAGCGGGTGGGGGTGTTGAGGTGCGCGGCCTTCAGCCGGGCGATGATTCGCGGCAGCGCGGCCCGCGCCGCCGCTTCGCCCACCGGGCCGCCGTCGCGCATCAGCCGGGCCTGAAGCTCGGGCGAGACGGCGGTGAACTTGCGGCCGATGGGGGAGCTGTAGAAAGCGGTGAGCTGGTCCAGCTCGGCCGCGGTGAAGATCTCGGCGTGGCGGCGGCGGACCTGTTCGGCCAGCATCGGCACCATCCTGTTCGCCTCGGCGAGGAACTCCTCGGTGACGATCGCCGCCACCTCGCCCTGCTTGCCTTCGTTGCCGCGCATGAAGACCGGCATCAGATAGCCGACGGTGCTGTCGAGCGACTTGCGGATCTGCGCCTGCATGTCGGCGGATGCCATCATCCGCCCGGCCGCTTCCAGCCTCGCCGTCCGCTCGGCCTCGGGCAGGGCGTTGAAGGCGGCCTCCGGGTCTGCGGTCTGGGGGGCCGGGGGAGCCGGGGCCTGCGCCGCCGCCGGAGTGGCGGCGGCGAGGAGGCCGAGAAGGAGCGCGGTGCGCAGCATGCTATTTGCCGCCCGCCTGCGCCGGGAACAGCTTGCGAAGCTCCGCGTCGAGCTTGGGGGCGACGGACTTTTCGGCCGCCTGCAGGCGCGGGCCGAACTTCTGCGCATTGGCCTTGGCGACTTCCTGCGCCACCGTGCCCTGGGTGGAGAGGAATTTGGCGCCGGCCGGCGTGCGGTAGAAGGCGGCGATCTGCGTCAGCTCCTCGGCGGTGAAGTTGCGGGCGAAGGAGGCGATCTGCTCCTGCCGGGCCGACGCCTGCATCTCGCGCATGATGGGGGCGACGGTGTCCGCCTGCATGGCGCCGATGCGGGCGAGGCCGGCGGTGGTGGCCGGGCTGTTCTTCGCCAGCTCCGCCTTCAGCCGGGGGTCGTTCGACAGCATGGCGCGAAGCCCGGCGCCGCTGCGCATCTGCTGGATCTGCCGGTCGAGCTGGGCCTTGGCGGCGGCGGCGGGCATCAGCACCTCGACAAGCGCGGTCGCCGCCTTCGTCGCCTCGGCGCTTTGCGCCTGCGCCGGCAGCGCCAGGCTGGCGGAGAGGAGGAGGGCGGCGAGGGGGAGAGTGCCTGCCTTCAGGGTGGATTGGAAGCGTGTCATGCGGGTTCCTTCAGGGCCTTCGCGTGCGGCTGCGCCGCCGTTTCGGGGGCCTGGGCTTGCAGCCAGGCGTGCATCGCGCGGGCCACGTCGCGGCCCTCGCGCATCGCCCATACCACGAGGCTGGCGCCGCGCACGATGTCTCCTGCGGCGAACACACCCGGAAGGCTGGTGGACAGCCGTTCCGCCTGCGCCTTCAAGGTGCCCCAGCGGGTGACGGCGAGGTCCGGCTGCTGGAAGGCGGCGGGAAGGTCCTCGGGGTCGAAGCCCAGCGCTTCGACGACGAGGTCGGCTTGCAGATGGAAGTCCGAGCCGGGCTCGGGTTCCGGGGCGCGGCGGCCGGAAGCGTCCGGCGCGCCGAGGCGCATCCGGAGCGCGCGGACCGAGGCGACATGGCCGTTGGCGCCGGGCTCGAAGGCGGCGGGGGCGGCCAGCCACTGGAATTCGACGCCCTCTTCCTCGGCGTTCTGCACTTCGCGCGCCGAGCCGGGCATGTTCGCCTTGTCCCGCCGGTAGAGGCAGGTGACGGAGGCCGCGCCCTGGCGGACGGCGGTGCGGACGCAGTCCATCGCCGTGTCGCCGCCGCCGATCACCACCACATGCCGGCCGAGCGCGTTCAGCTCGCCCGACTCATAGGCCGGCACCTGGTCGCCGAGACCGACGCGGTTGGAGGCGATCAGATAGTCGAGCGCCTTCACCACGCCGGGCAGCTCCGCGCCCGCAAGGCCGAGCGGGCGGGGCTTATAGACTCCGGTGGCGACGAGGATCGCGTCGTGGCGGCGGCGGAGCTCGGCAAAGGAGATGTCGCGGCCGATCTCGGTGGAGAGGTGGAAGTTCACCCCGCCGTCCGCCAGCCGCTTCACCCGGCGCTCGACGACCGGCTTCTCCAGCTTGAAGCCGGGGATGCCGTAGATGAGGAGGCCGCCGGCGCGGTCGTGGCGGTCGTAGACATGCACGCTGTAGCCACGACGGCGCAGAAGCTCGGCGGCGGTGAGACCGGCGGGGCCGGCGCCGATGATCCCGACCGATTGCCCGGAGCGGTCCGCCAGCGGTTGCAGCGGCTCGACCCAGCCTTCCTTCCAGGCGGTGTCGGTGAGAAACTTTTCCACCGAGCCGATGGTGACCGAGCCATGGCCGGACTGCTCGATGACGCAGCTTCCCTCGCACAGACGGTCCTGCGGGCAGATGCGGCCGCAGATCTCGGGCATGGTGGAGGTGGAGGCGGAGAGCTCATAGGCGTCGCGCAGGCGGCCTTCGGCGGCGAGCTTCAGCCAGTCGGGGATGTGGTTTTCCAGCGGGCAGTGCACCTGGCAGAAGGGCACGCCGCACTGCGAGCAGCGGGACGCCTGCTCCTCGGCCTTGGCGGTGAGGAAGCTGGTGCTGATCTCGTCGAAATCCTGCGCGCGATCCTGGGCCGGGCGCTTCGCGGGGAAGGCCTGGTCGAGATGGATGAAGCTGAGCATGCGTGAGCCGGCCACTGGATTATCCCCGTTCGCGAGTCATTTCGCGGCGGAATTATCAGGCCGAAAAGCCTCTGGCGAGGGCATTGGTCAGTAATACTGACCTTTATTTTGCTTTTTTGGCCGACAGTTTTTGCAGATGCGTCTCAATAGTGAAAATATGGTTCCGATTTGCGACTATCTGAGCAGAAGCCAGACAAGGGCGATAGACCCGAGCGCGATCCGATACCAGGCGAAGGGGGCGAAGCCGTGCCGGCCGACGAAGCCCACCAGCCAGCGCACCACCATCAACGCCGAGACGAAGGCGGTGACGAAACCGATGGCGATGAGGCCGAGGTCGTCGGCGTCGAGCAGGTGCCGTTCCTTGTAGAGCGAGTAGACGGTGGCGGCGGCCATGGTGGGAACGGCGAGGAAGAAGCTGAACTCGGCCGCGGTCTTGCGATCCAGCCCCATCAGCAGCCCGCCCATGATGGTGGCGCCCGAGCGCGAGACGCCGGGGACCATGGCGATGCACTGCACCACCCCGACACCGAGCGCCGTACGCCAGGGCATGGTTTCCACCTGCCCTTCGATGCGCGGCGGCACCAGCTTCTCGATCAGCAGGATGGCGATGCCGCCGACGATGAGGGCGATCGCCACCGTCATCGGGCTTTCGATCAGCTGGCGGATGCTGGAATAGGCGAAGAAGCCCACCACCATCGCCGGCAGGAAGCCGAGCAATATGTTGCGGGTGAAGGCGATGGCGCCGGAATCGCGGCGGACGAGGCCGGCGGCGATATGGGCGAAACGCTGCCGATAGGCGACCAGCACGGCGAGGATCGCGCCGAGCTGGATGGCGATCTTGAAGGCGACGGAACCGTCGCCGGTGAAGCCCATCAGCTCGGATGCGAGGATGAGGTGGCCCGTGGAGGAGACGGGCAGGAACTCGGTGAGCCCTTCGAGCAGGCCGAGCAGGAAGGCCTGTAGGATGGCGATCGGGTCCATCTTTGATCCCTGGATATGAGGCCGCGGCGCGGCGGTTGGCTGAGGGCGCCCGCTCAGGCGACGGCGAAGCGCCCGCCGGTGCGGTAGCGGCCGAGCCACTGCCCGGCCACCGCCGCCAGCGGCGTGCCGGGGATGCCGAGATCGCCGAGGCCGGGATATTGGCCGGAGAGGATGTTGTCGGCCTTCAGCATCAGATACTGGTCCTGCGTCAGCGGCGCGCCGGGCAGGAAGCCGAAGCTGGAAAGCAGGCGGGCGCCGAAGTCCGGCGTGTCGACCAGCGGCTTTTCCTGGCCCGTCGCCTCGGCGATGAAGGCGACGAGGTCGCGCATGCGCAGGATTTCGGGGCCGCCCAGTTCCCACAGCTTGCCGGCGTTGCCGATGAACTGGCGCTCGACGATGGCGACGATCGCGGCGGCGACGTCGTTCACATAGACGGGCTGGAAGCGGGTCTCGGGCGCGATGACCGGGACTGCCGGCGCCGCGGCGATCAGGCTGGCGAAGCGGTTGGTGAAGCTGTCGCCTGCGCCGAAGACGAGGCTGGGGCGGACGATGGCGGCATCGGGCAGGACGGCGCGGACGGCTGCCTCTCCCTCGGCCTTGGTGCGGTAATAGGCCGACGGGCTTTGCGGGCTGGCGCCGATGGCGGAAAGCTGCACGAAGGCGCGGGCGCCGGCCGCAAGTGCGGCGTTGGCGGCATTGGCCGCGCCCCGCACATGGATGTCGGCAAAGCGCTGGCCGCCTTTCTCTTCCAGGATGCCGACGAGGTTCACGACCGCGTCCGCGCCCGACAGGGCCGTGCGCAGGCCGGCTTCGTCGCGCACGTCTCCGGCGCGGGCGCCGATCTGGCCGAGGTCGCCCAGCGGCTTCAGGTGGCGCGCATTCTCCGGGTTGCGGCAGACGGCGAGGACTCGCCAGCCGAGGGCGGCGAAGGCTTCGGTAAGGGCGGTGCCGATGAAGCCGGAGCCGCCGATGAGCGCCACCAGGCGCGGCTGGGAGGAGGGGGCGATGGGCATGCCGCTCTCCTAGCCGCAGGGGGTGTCGATTGACAATGCGCGTGAGGGCGGCCGGCGGGCGGATTTTCGGGGTTGCGCGCAAACTTCACATTGACAAGCGGGCCGATGCCCCATAACGACGCGCGCCTACCCCGTGCCCAGATGGCGGAATTGGTAGACGCACCAGCTTCAGGTGCTGGCGATCGCAAGGTCGTGGAGGTTCGAGTCCTCTTCTGGGCACCATTTTCCCGTTCGCAGATGTTCGCTAACGGTTGAAGAAACCAAGGAAATCTGGGAAAAATGGCTCCGAACCTTTCGGGGGCATACGCGCAAGATCGCCAATAATCGGGCTATTCTGGCGGCATATGCCCCAAATTGCACCGCTCATTCAGATTTTGGTGCCCCCATATGGCGCTGAGAGACATCGACACGAAAATGGTCGGTGATCGTTCGGTGCGCCGGCTCCCCAGCCCTGGTCTTCGTTCGAAGGGGCGCTGCGCGGCGTTGCTCGGAACGCACACAATTGCCCCTCATGCATTTACCTGTCGTTCAAGAGACATGCTGACCCGCAGCGCGGCGCGAAAAAGTGAAATATTCTTGTAACGTGGCTGGACGGCACTCGCCCCTGCGCGCTCGAACGTCGGCAAGCGAAAGGCAGCCATGCGCGCAAAGGCGGACATTGAGGACGGTCCCGTCCGCCATCGGGCCGAGCGCGCGCGCGGCCTAGTCTGACGTTCGCGGTTGACGCGCTTTCTGTATCGGGCCGCTTCAGCCCAGGAGCACGACCCCGCCGGGAAGCCGGGTCGCGCTGACGCCGGTCAATTGCTGAACCTGGACCACCGCCAGTTCGATCTGGTTCACCCGGAACACGCCTGTGATGGGGAAATTGTTAAGCGTGCTGCCCCGCAGGACGAGACGTCCGGGATAGTAGCGATTGATCTCCCCAATTGCGGACGCAAGCGGCGTGCCCTTGAACATGAGGAGGCCGCTCCGCCATCCGGTGACAGCCTCGCGATCCGCTTTGGCCTGCTGCAAGGTGCCGTCGGCCAGGAAGGTGACGGCTTCGCCCGCCTGAAGCCGGACGTTCGTCCCGGCCCGTTCCGCCGACAGCCTGCCATCCAGACACGTCACGCAAAGCTCATGGTCCAGCACATTGACGTTGAACTGCGCCGAGCGGGCGATTGAGGTCATCCCGTTCGCCTCGACCCGGAACGGGCCGCCTTGCTCCGCGACTGCCACGAAGATCTCGCCGGCGATCAGCCGCACGCCATTGTCGAGGTGCGAGAGGCTGGAGCGGGCGTTCATCTCGATCTCGACGCCGGCCATCGGCGTGAGACGGCGGCGCTCGCCCATGCCGGTCCGCTCTTCGGCCAGGAGTTCTGCCAGCGTCGGCCATAGACCAAGAGGCGATTGCGCTGCGATCACGCCGGCGGCGATGCTCGCGGCGACCGCGCTGCCGCCAAGAAATGCCCGGCGGTTGAGGCGTGCCTCCCCACCATCGGCTGTCGATACATTGTCGTTGGCGAAACGGGCACGATCGCGCGGCAGATCGGCCGCCCGCAGGTCTTCGATGAACTGCGCGGCCGCTTCGAACGCTTCGGCATGGGCGGGACTGGCGGCGCGCCAGTCGTCGAATTCAAGGCGGTCCGCATCGCTGACCGGGCCGATCGCGAAGCGCGACGCCCAATCGAGCGCCTCGAACCGGACCGGCTCGAAATCAGGATTCATGCCGTCACGCGAAACCACGATCATCCTGCCCCATTCGCTATGGTCTTCTGCAATCCTGCCACGAAATCTCTGCTCCTACTTCCTAGACACTTTGAACCCGCGATCCGCGAGAATATCGCCTCGCCCGAGCCGGATGGCGCAGTGCGCGAGGGCGCCTCGCAGGTCGCTCTGCACCGTTCGCACGCTGATCTTGTGCCGTCTGGCGACCAGTTCGGTCTCCTCACCGTCCATAAGGCAGGACAGGAAGATGTCGCGCTGGCGGGCGGACAGCTCATCGAGCGCGCGCAGGATCGCAGCGATTTCCTCTTTCCCGATCGCGTGCCGTTCGGCGTCCGGGGCTTCGTCGGCCTGCTCTTCGGCGATGTCGAGCGTTTCGTCCCGATGGCGCCGCTCGCGGGAACGCCGCAAGTTCAATGCTGCGTTCATCGCGGCGCGGAACACATAGCCCCGCTCGTTGGAAACGGAATCGATGTCCTTGCCCTGCCCGAGACGGATCCAGGTCTCGTGCAGCGCTTCTTCGGCAAGGCTGTCAGAGCCGAGCCGCTGCGAGAGGCGTTGAAGCAACAGGCGATACTGCTCGGCGAGCACCTGGCGCAAATGGGAGCGCGTCGAACCGGTCATCGCCCGGCTCCGCGCGTAAAGGGGTTGGCCGCGGCCGTCACGACGCTCATCGGCCCGCCACGTCGAACAGCAGGGGTTGGCGCATCCGCGCGGGCGGAACAAGATCGAGCCGCTTTCCCTCGAGGAGCGCCACGATGCTGGCGTCGCGCTTCGGGTCGGCGCTCGCTCTGGCGATCCGGACATCGTGAAGGGTGCCGTCCTCGGAAATCCGCGTCTGTATCCGAAGGCTGGCGCCAGCCCCGCGCTCGGCGAGGCCGGCATCGAGGATGGCCGCATGGATTGTCGCGGCGACCCTCTGAACGAACCGGAGATTGGCTGACGGGTCTTCCGAGCCGATCAGCCGCGGCGCCGTGACGCGCATCATATCGAGCATGACCACGTTGCCGGCGCCAATGCCGCCGGTGTTCGGAGCGGGCGGCAGCGGATCGTGGGCGCGGGCGACCGGCATGATGACCGCCGATTTGCGGCTGGTGAACCGGGCCACGAGGCCGGTTCCCTGAAGGAGAATATGGAGCGCCTGGGGCGGCGTGTAGGTTCCGATCACCTCTGATGACTGGCGGCCTTCGGACTGTCTCTCGTCCAGCACGAAATCGACGCCGCTGGTCGCCGTGTAGCGGCTGAGCGCGGAGCCGAGTTGCTGGGCGGGAATGTCGTAGCGCTGCACGTCCGCCGGCGATCCGTCGTCATTGGCGGCCGCGGGTGCGATGAAGAGCAGGGCGAGGAACGGCGCGACAATTGCCGGCAGGCGCCGGCGCGGCGCCGATACCGGCCTCGGTGCGGCAACCGGGCGACCATGGTCGATGCTGGCGCCGCGGGCGCTCATTTCAGGGAGAACCCGATCGGGAGGGTCACGCCGAAGCTGCCGGGCCAATCGGCGGGCGGTGGCGGCAGGAGCCGCGCGCGCATGACCGCGGCGATCGCCTCGTCGTCGAGCAGCTTCGATCCGGAACTCATCTCGATCCAGATGTCGAGCACCTCGCCTTTGTGGTTCATCACGAAATGAACCTGAACGACGCCCTCGATCTCGGCGAGCTGGGCTTGCGGCGGATAGCGGCGGTGGCGCTCGATATGACGCAGGAGCCGCGAGCGGAAGGACTGGAGCGAGGTGCCCGACATGGCCGCTACGCCTTCGGTCGCTTCGCGGGCGGCGGTCTCGCGAGCGGATCCCTGGCCGGGGGTTTGGCCGCTCTCCGGCGATGCCCCGCCGACGGGCGGGGTTTGCCGATCCCGGCCGTGGCGCCCGTCCGACGGCAGCGCGGTGCTGCTTGGCTTGTCCTGCGGCATCATGGTTTTCCGGTCACCGCCCGCATTGGCCGTCTCGCCGGACGGCAGGGGAAGCAGTTCGACCACCACGACATTCTCCCCGCGCGCGGCGTTCCGGCGCTGGGCCGTCGGCCCGGTGAACGGCCAGATCAGGGCCAGGCCGAGCGCGGCATGAATTGCCAGCGAACAGCACAGGCCGAAGGCGCGGTCCGGGAAAAAGGACGGTCTGGAGAAGGTCATGATCAATGACATCTATTGCGTCATTCCCGTGACCTATTCGGGTCATCGCCAAAAACGCCGGAATTTCCGCAGTTTGTGATCGCGCCCGGGAAAAAATGCGAAAATCGTCGCGTCGATTTGCGCGGCCGGTGTCTCTCAAGATGAAGGGGCATGAGATGGATTTCGGGTCGGGCGCTTATAGGGAAGACGGTTCCGCGGTCAGGCAGAGGCTGTCCGCGCCGCTCGCGTTGCGGCCGGAACGGGAGGCCTCGCGCGATCTTGTCCTCGTGCGCGAGCCCCTCGGCGCCGCGTCCGGCGCCAACTTGCGCGCCTCCGTTGTCAGCGCCGCCAGCGGCCGCGGCCTGTTGCGCTATCGCATCCATGTCGGCGAACTGATCGCCGACCTGCGCTATTTCGCGAAAGAAACGACCACCGACCTGCTCATCCCCCGCGCACGGGCGCTTCTTCTGGTGTCGTTCAACGGACCGGCGGGACTTGCCATGGGCGAGGAAACACTGACCTGCCGGGCCGAGACGCCCTTTCTGTGCGCCGGCCAGGAACGGCTGAGCGTTGCATGGCGGGCCGGCACGGTCGCGCTTATCGTCTATCTGAAGCGCGACGATCTGAATGCCGCTGCCAGCACGCTGCTCGACGATGGGCGCCGCCTCGGCGCGGCTGCCAATCTGCTGCCGCCGGTGGACGATTGCCGTCAGCTCGAGCGCGCGATCGACCGGATCGGGGTGCTGTGCGGCCACGGCTTTCCGTTGCATGGCGCCGCAAGCTTCGCGGCCGAGGCGGCGTTCTACCAGGCGCTGGCGCAGCGCATTGCGGCCAGCCCGGAACGGGAGGCCATTGTCCAGCCGGTGCGGGCGGTGGGCGATGCGATGCGTCTGATCCGCAGCGATCATTGCCGGACGTTCGATGTTGAGAGCCTCGCCGCGATGGTCGGCGTGACGGGCGGAACGCTGCGCAAGGGATTCCGGGCCTGCCTGGGCATCACGGTCAAGGAATATATCCGCAACGTGCGCCTCACCTGGGCGCGCGAGCGGCTCGCAAGCGTACGCGAGAGCCGCTCGGTCGCCGATCTCGCCCATGCGGCAGGGTTCGCGGACACGGCCGGTTTCTCGCGCGGCTATCTGCGGCGTTATGGGGAATCCCCCAGTCAGACGAGAGCGAGGGCGGTGCAACTGGCGGAGTAGGACCCGGCAGCGCATGACGCTGCATCCCCTTGCACAAATATAGATGGTCTCACTATCAGTAGATGGTGCGAATAATATGGCTTTGCGCAATAAATACCCTTTCCGAATCAACTTCTTTGATTGTAACTGTGTCAGTCATTTTCATCATATGCTCAGTTGAGTTCTGACATTCAATCCAAATTATCGTAACAGAAGCGTAATTCTTTTTGGTCAAACCCGGCCAAAACGCATCCGATCTCGTTTCGACCCCCAATTAAACTTGATCGAATCTTCGTCGTCGCCGATTGCAAGTCGGGTCATCGGGACGCTGCGTTGCAGCCTTGGCTGCTCATGCGTCCACCTAGCGACGAGTGTGACCGTTCGCCGTCCGGTTCATGGCCGAGGCGGCGTTTTCGGCGGGGGGTGAAGGTTTTGAAGTTCAGGAAACACATGTGGCGGCACGGCTGCAGCCTCGCCGTGCTGACGGCGGTGTTGAGCCTGTCCGCGGT
>NZ_JAKLSQ010000016.1 GCF_022014495.1 Sandaracinobacteroides sayramensis | reverse complement strand
CCGCCGCTGCGGCCCCGGGCGGCGCAACCGCGGCAGGCGCCACGGCAAGCGGCGCGGCGGCGCGCGCGCCGGCCCGTCCATGAACAACCTCTATTCCGAAGACGATATCACCAGCGCGGGCCTTCGCCGTTTCGCGCCGGCCGCCACCATCCTGCTCGCGTCCCTGCTGATGACGCTGCCCATCCCGCTCGCCTGGGCGGCGATGCCCAATATCGCCTTTCTGCTGCTGATCATCTGGGCCAGCCTCCAGCCGCGCCTCGTGCCGGTCTGGGCCGCCTTCCTGCTGGGCCTGTTCGCCGACTTCCTGTTCGGCCTGCCGATGGGCGTCTGGGCGGTGCTGTTCCCGGCGACGGCGGTCATCGTCCGCCTGGCGGAAGCGCGGGTGGAAGGGCACAGCCTGGGCATAGACTGGGCTTTCGCCGCCCTGCTGCTGGTCCTGGGCCATCTCGTCGCCTCGCAGCTGATGGATTTCGCCGGCCGGGCGCCGGCGGTGCTGCCGATGCTGGTGCAGGCCGGGCTCTCGATCATCGCCTATCCCATGGTGGCCAGCATCGCGGCCCGTGTGCAGCGCCGCCTGATCGACGTCGGGGCCTGAGCCATGGCCGCCAACGGCGACGCCGACCGCATGTTCGACCGCCGCGCCTTCTTCCTGGGCGCGGTGCAGGCGGGCGCCGGCTTCGCGCTGATGGGGCGCATGGCCTATCTCTCGATCGCCCAGGCCGACCGCTACAAGCTCGCCGCCGAGGACAACCGGGTGGCGCTGCACCTGATCCCGCCAAGGCGCGGCTGGATCGTCGACGCGACCGGCGCGGCGATCGCCACCAACCGCCCGGCCTATTCCGTGGAGCTGATCCCCTCGCTCGCCGGCAACCTCGACGCCGCGCTCGACCGGGTCTCCAAGGTGGTGCCGCTCGGCCCGGCCGACCGCGCGCGCATCCACGAGGAAGCCGCCGACCTGCCGGCGGCCGCCTCCCTCACCATCGCCTCCGACATCGGCTGGGACGCCTTCGCCGCCCTGAACGTGGAGCTTGCAGAAATGGAAGGGCTGCAACCGCAGCGCAGCTATGTGCGCCATTATCCCGACGCCGACGCCTTCGCGCATGTGACGGGCTATGTCGGCCGCGCCACCGCCGAGCAATATCGCGAAAGCAAGAACCCCCTCTATCTGGTGCCGGGTTTCCGCGTCGGCAAGGACGGGGTGGAGCGCAGCAAGGACGAGGTGCTGCGCGGCAAGCCCGGCGCCCGGCGGGTGGAAGTGAACGCCCGCGGGCGGATCGTGCAGGAACTGGACACCCGGCCGGACACCCAGGGCAGCAGCGTGCAGCTGACGATCGACCGCGGCCTGCAGGCCTTCACCGCCGCCCGGGTCGGCAATGAAAGCTGCTCGGTGGTGGTGATCGACGTGGTGACGGGGGACGTCAAGTGCCTGCTCTCCATGCCGGCCTTCGATCCAAATGTCTTTTCCAGCCGCATCCCCTCCAAGCTCTGGAAGGACCTGCAGGCGGACGAGCGCAAACCGCTCCTCAACAAGAGCCTGCAGGGCGTTTATGTTCCGGGCTCCACCTTCAAGCCGGTGACGGCGCTGGCTGCGCTGCGCGAGGGGGTGACACCGGCCGATACCGTCCATTGCGGCGGGGCTTATCGCGTGGGAAACAATACGTGGCGTTGTCTCGGGCGCCACGGCACGGTGAGCATGCGCACCGGAATCGCCCGGAGTTGCAACGTCTATTTCTACACCATGGCCCGGCGCGTGGGGCCGCAGGCGGTGGCCGACATGGCGCGCCTGCTGGGGTTGGAACATGAGTTCGACATCCCAATGCCGGTGCAGCGCGTGGGCATCATTCCCGATCCGGCATGGAAGCAAAAGCGCTACGACCAGAAATGGTCGGTGGCGGACACGCTCAACATGTCGATCGGGCAGGGCTATGTAATCGTGAACCCGCTGCAACTGGCGGTGATGACGGCGCGAATCGCCACCGGCCGCATGGTGGAGCCACGCATGCTGGTGGGGGCGGCGCCCAAGCCGTTCGAGCCGCTGCCGATCCCGCCCGAATATCTGGAGGTCGTCCGCCAGGGGATGGACGATGTGGTGAACGGCCCCGGGGGCACGGCCCGCGCCTCCGCCCTCAACATTCCGGGCATCCACATGGGCGGCAAGACCGGCACCGCGCAGGTCCGCCGCATCTCGGGCGGTTTCCGGGGCGGGGCGAACGTGCCGTGGAAGTATCGCGACCACGCGCTGTTCATCGCCTTCGCGCCGGTGGACAACCCCCGCTATGCGGTCAGCGTCATCGTCGAGCATGGGATTGGCGGCTCGCGGGCGGCCGCCCCCATCGCCAAGGACGTGCTGACCTGGATCTACGACAAGGAAGCGGCGGAGAAGCGGCTGGCCGGCGTTCTGGAAGCGCGTGAACGCGCCCGGCGCGCGGCGGAAGAAGCGGCGGCCCGCGCCGAAGCGGAAGCCGCCGCGGCGCGGGCCGCGGCAGCGACGGGGGCGGAGGGCGCATGATAGGCGGGCTTCTCAATTCGCGCTGGCCGCAACAGATATTGGCGCTGCCGTGGCGTGTTATCCTTCTGGTCGCGGCGATCGGCGGCTTCGCCGTGGTGGTGCTCTATTCGGCGGCCGGCGGCAGCATGACGCCCTGGGCGCTCAACCATGCGGTGCGTTTCAGCCTGTTCCTGGGCATGGCGCTGGTGCTTTCGCAAATCCCGCTGAAGGTCTGGATCGGCATCGCCTATCCGGCCTATGGCGCCATATTGGTGGCGCTGGTGGGGGTGGAGGTGCTGGGCGCCGTTTCCGGCGGTTCGCAGCGCTGGCTGGAGCTCGGCTTCATCCGCCTGCAGCCATCGGAATTCATGAAGCTGGCGATCGTGCTGGCGCTGGCGCGCTTCTACCATTATCTGCCGCGCGGCTATTCCGGGAAGCTGGCCGGCATCTGGCCGCCGCTGGCGCTGATCGGCACGCCGGCGGCGCTGGTGATGCTGCAGCCGGATCTCGGCACGGCGCTGATGATCGTGGCGGGCGGGCTCACCATGATGTTCCTGGGCGGTCTGCCGCTCAGATGGCTGCTGATTCCGGGCACGCTCGGTCTGGCGTCGCTGCCGCTGCTCTACAACATGCTGCACGATTATCAGAAGCGCCGCGTGCTGATCTTCCTCAATCCGGAAACCGATCCGCTGGGGGCTGGCTATCACATCACCCAGTCGAAGATCGCGATCGGTTCGGGCGGGCTGTTCGGCAAGGGCTTCCTGAAAGGCTCGCAGAGCCACCTGCAATATCTGCCCGAGCAGCAAACCGACTTCGTGTTCGCCACCATGGCCGAGGAGTGGGGGCTTGCGGGCGGCGTGTTGCTGCTTCTGACCTATGGGCTTGTGCTGAACTGGGGCATCCGGGTCGGTCTGCAATCGCAAACGCTGTTCGCGCGCCTGTTGGCGGTCGGGCTTTCGATGACGATCTTCTTCTATGTGCTCATCAACACGATGATGGTGATGGGCCTGGCGCCGGTGGTGGGCATTCCCTTCCCGCTGCTGAGCTATGGCGGCAGCGCCATGCTGACGGTGATGATCGCCTTCGGCATTCTGATGAGCGTTCACCGGCAGCGTGCTCTCGATAATCTTTGAGGAAGTTCGCGGCTGGAAGGCAAGAATCATCTGGACAAGCCAGTCCACGCTTGGTAACCGCCCGCCTCCCGCGCTGAACAAGCGCGCGGGAGCAACAGTGTGGACGCATAGCTCAGTTGGTAGAGCAGCTGACTCTTAATCAGCGGGTCCTAGGTTCGAGCCCTAGTGCGTCCACCATATTCTTCCTTATAAATCAGCCACCTAGGCGGCCTTTCGCGGTCGATTGCGGCTGCGTCATTGTGGCAAGAACCGAATAGGCACCGAGAACTGCCTTTGGCCTCAAGGCACGAACAGCTCGTCCACAAAGTGCCGGGCAAAGAGCACCAGCCACTGCTTCTCGCCCTCAGGAATGTCTGGGGCATCCAGGCGGCCTGCGAAATCGACGATCTCGTCCATCTCGCGGGTCGTGAATTGGCTGCCGACCGGAACGGCCAGAGCATTCATGCACTTGGCCATCGCCCGACAGATTTCGAGGAAGGCGTCGTCTGAGCCGCCGATGTGAGCCCAGAGCGCCCGACCCTGCATGGTCTCGACCCGCAGCGCCTTCCCATCCTGATCGGCCTCGAAGAAGGCGTGGGCCAACGGGCGGCGCGCCTGGGCTGTCGTGGAGGCGTTGGTGATGTTCGCTCCCTGTAGGCGTAGCCGTTCCTCGGCCAAGCGGACGATGTGCCAGTCCTTCTTGTTGCTGTTCCGGGCCGTCGAGTAGTTCATGCCCACGATGTAGCGGACCCGATCGACGCCCCAGTTATCCGCCCATCCCTTCCAGTGCGTCGAGACCGCGTTAGCGATCTGAGAGACCATCGAGTCATTGATGCACATAGGGCCGCTCTTTAGGGCGACGAGTTCGACAGTGCCATCGACCACCCGCGCGCTGTCGATCTCCGACAGGATCGTGTGTCCCGGAGAGTCGATCTGCTGCCATCCGTAGAAGGGCGGTATGACATCCTCGACAACTCGACCCGCAGCCGTCTCGATGCTGGAGAACACCTTCGCCGCAGCGACGATGTCGTCCACCTGGTCCAGGCTCTGCACGTCGAAGAGGTGCGCGTAGGCGGCAAGGACGAACGGGTTGGTCGATTTCCCGTCAATCGCCGGCGCCCTGGCGTTGATCTGGCGCATCCGATGCTCGAGTGCGTGCTCAAGCTCCGCCACCTTCGCAAATCGGTTCGCATGGTCCGCAGAAGTTGTTAAGCGTAGGAACTCCTGAACCTCCAGGAGCGTGAGCGGCACCGAGGGGGCGAAGGAGGAAAAATCGTAACGTTGAGTGGCGACGGCCAAGGCAGTCTTCCCTTGAGTAGGATGGCTGTGGCCTAGGAGGCATACCCGATTGTCAGTGTCCAGAAAAAAGTCAGCGGTCTCCCTCTTCTCCGGCGCGCTGGGCATGGACCTGGGCTTCGAGCTCCAAGGCGACTTTGAGATACTCGCCTGCGTCGAGATAGACGAGGCGGCCTGCGAGACCATCAGAACCAACGCTGAACTTGGCCATTTCGCCGGAAAGCCCCTCGTCCTCTGCACCGATCTATTTGAGCTGGCGCCGGAAGACCTGATGTCGAAGCTGGGACTTGCACCGGGCGAGCTTGATCTGCTGGTCGGCGGGCCTCCCTGCCAGTCTTTCAGCACGGCCGGAAGGCGGCAGTCGGTTCAAGACCGTCGCGGGACGCTGCTATGGCGCTATCTGGACTTCGTCGCTGCGCTACGTCCGAAGGTATTCGTGATGGAGAACGTCCGCGGCCTTATGTCTGCGGCGCTGAGGCACCGCCCCATCGCCGACCGGCCCGAACACGGAGGCGACGACCTCGACAGCGAGGAGCAGCCGGGATCGGTGATTGGCAAGTTCGTCGACGATCTCTGGCAGCAAACCGGCGGGCGTTATCACGTGGACGCCTTCGAGGTGAACTCGGCAAACTACGGCGCGCCACAGATACGCGAGCGGGTCATCTTTATCGGGAACTCATTCGGGGTGGAGGTCGAGTATCCCCAGCCCACCCACGGCATTGACAGGCCCGCGCGGCAGGAGACCCTCTTTGACTATCGGGAAGCCGCGCCGAAACCGTGGGCGACACTGAGGGAGGCCATCGCCGACCTGAGGGAGAATGATCCGGAGCTGCTAGACTTCAGCCCAAGGAAAAAGGGGTTTCTCTCGTTGGTGCCCGAGGGCGGCAATTGGCGGTCCCTACCGGAGGAAGTTCAGAAGGAGTCGATGGGCCGTGCATGGTTCGCCAAGGGCGGCCGGTCGGGCTGGTGGCGCCGTCTGAGCTGGGATTTTCCATGCCCGACACTGGTGACGATGCCGAACCACGCCAGCACCTCCCTATGCCATCCGGAGCAGGTCCGAGTCCTGTCGGTCCGAGAATACGCCCGGATACAGGAGTTTCCGGACGAATGGGTGTTCTGCGGAAAGACGGCCGAGAAGTACAAGCAGATTGGCAACGCCGTCCCTGTGCGCTTGGGTCGAGTGACCGCCGAGGTCGTCTCTCGCCTGCTTGACGCCGCATCGCCCGCCAACATGCGGGGCTATGAGAAAGCCGCAGTTCGCTTTAGGCAAACGTATATCAATTCGCACGTCCGCACCCGGAAGTGGTTCAAGGCGGGTAAGGTGTTCGCGGGTGGCGAGGCTTCCGAACTCCATTACGCGAAATAAACGATCGATGCGCGCCGGGGCGCACCTTAACGCGTCTCTTTGTATCCTCATTTGGCATAGGAACAGCCCGAGAACGGATAGCGTTGCAGTCTCCGAGAGACGAAGTTATCCAAGCCTGATAGCGCGATGGGGATCGCGAAGATCGGAGGGGTAATTTATGGCTTCGCATCCGTACATCTCAGGGCCGGGGAACGTGGCCCAGATGATTGCATATCTGCGAAAGAACTTTCCGGCGACAGTCACGTCGGAGACCGTCAAGAAATTCGGGCTTGCTTCAAACAACGAGAGCTACGTGATCAATGCGCTTCAGTTCGTGGGCGTGATTGACGAGGAAGGAAAGCGCACCACGAAGGGCCACGACGTGTTCGTCCTAGCGGACGACCAATTTCCGAGCGCCTTCGAAGCAATGGTGAAGGAGGCCTACAGCGACCTCTTCGACCTGCGCGGAGAGGATGCGTGGACGATGACAAAGAGCGAGCTAACAGGCTATTTCCGCACGACGGACAAAACTAGCGAGGTCATCGGCGGCCGCCAGGCCGGTGTTTTCCAAATGTTCCGATCGCTCGCTGGTCACGATACAGCCGAGGAGAAGGCGGCCCCGAAATCCGCAGCCAAGCCTCGCGCGGGCAAGGCGAAGCCCGCGTCACAACCTCGTGCCAAGGCCGCCTCGGCGACGGAGGGGCCGGTGAAGGTGGACTTGCAATTGCCTGAGCAGCGCAAGGACATGGCGCTGACGGTGCGCATTGAGATTAACCTGCCCGCCAACGGCTCCAAAGAGACTTACGACAACATCTTCAAGAGCATCCGAGCTAATCTCTATGTCTAATCCGCTCGCGGTGTTTGAACGAATTGCGAGAACTGCGAGCGAGCTGTCCTATGGCGCTGAGGAGGAAACTGAGCAGTCGCATCCGTTCGACGAGCGCAACATTCACCCCGAACTGAGCAAGGTTGCTCTGAAGCTCTTCAACAACGGGCATTACTCTCAGGCGACTTTCGAGGCTTTCAAGTACCTCGACAACATCGTCAAGAAGCTGTCCGGAATCAATGAGAGCGGCGTCAAGCTGATGATGGCGGCTTTCGCAGAGGCTAATCCAAAAATCCGCCTAACGGCGCTGTCCACGCAGAGCGAGATTGATGAGCAGTCTGGCTTCAAGTTCATTTTCGCAGGATCGATGTCTGCAATCCGTAATCCGCGCGGCCACGATATAACCACCGATCCGATCGATCGCTGTTTAGACCACCTTTCGTTCGCATCTGTGCTGTTGCGGCGTCTGGAAGATCGGCAGCCATAAGCCCGCAGCGCGTAACTTCGCGGCCTTGGCCGCTAACCGTCCTCGCCGATCTCGCCGCTACCGCCCAGTTCATCGAGGCTGACGGCGAGCTGCTCCGGCCTAGGTACGATCATCCAGTTGGTGACGTACCAGGCCACGCGCTCGTCGATCGCGTCCACCTCGACCTCCTGAATCCGCTCCACCCGGCCCCCGCCTTGCCCGCGGCGGACGAAGTGGACGGCGAAAATGCGCACTATCCCGGTGAACCGCTCGCCAGTCGTGCCGCTCTCGCCGTCGAGGCCGTAGCCGAGCGCCGCCAGGCGAGCCCGGTCAAGGCCTAGGAACTCCTCGACGTGCGGGGGCACGGGGACGCCGCCCTTGCCGGGCAGGCGCTCGCGCCGGACCTCATATCGGACTGTGCGCTCGCTGCCGCTCCGCTTGACGCCCGCGGCGCTCAGGAAGCCAGCCTTCATCGCGAGCTTCCGACCCGCCGTCGGCCGGGGGTCAGCACCCGCTCCGTCGCAACGGCGATCTCAATACGCTCGGCTTTCATCTTAGGGTCCTTTCTCACGCACGAGTGCCGCGCCGCGAGCGGGCCCAGATGCCTGCGTTGGCCTAAAGTCAGACGACAGAGCCCCTGGGCGCGCTCGGCAACCAGGGGCTCGGGTCGGGCCGCCGGACGGCCCGGAGGCGTCCTGCGGACTCCAGGACGGGCGTAAGGCTACGCCAGGGGGACTTCCTCCACCGTCTCGGCCAGCCAGGGCTCCCTGATCCAGAGCCTGCCGCTGCCGTGCTCGCCCATCGGGGTCGCGATGTGCTCCCGGTAGCCGAACTCCCGCAGCACCCGCTCGACGGGCTCGCGCGCGTCGGCGGGCATGGCGGCGGGGCCGTCCTCGCCCTGGAGCAGGATGGACCACGCCTGCTCCAGGGTCAGCACCTGGCGCATGGCGAGGTTGCGGACGGCGAGCACCGTCGCCCTGTAGGCGTTCGGGTCCGCGGGGGTCGCCAGGGGGTGCCGGTCGCCCACGGTCACGCCGCAGCGCCCAGGAAGCCGCCGCCGCGCGTCACCTTGGGCCAGGTGTCGCGGTTCCGGGCGCCGACGGGCATGCCCTGGACCGCGACGGCGTCGACGCCCGCGCCCACCTGGACGGCGGCGAAGCCGTCGATGGACTGGCCGCCGACCAGCTGCTGCGCGACCGCCCGGGCCGCAGCCTCGTCGGCGCCCTCGGCCATGATGAAGCCGATCCCGTCAGTGCGGCGGAGGTGGCTGGCTGCGGGGTAGAATGCGAAGATGGACATGGCTTGATTTCCTTTGTTTGGGTTGGCTCTCGCGCTGTCTGCCCGCGGATTACGCCGCGGGGATCTCGTCGCTGGCCGTCGTGTCCTCGGACTCGTCGGCATCGTCGTCGTCGTGGCCGTAGGCGCCGATCTCCTGCTCGCGCCTCTTGAGCATGGCGATCTCCAGGGCGCGCTGCGGGTTGCCCTTGCCCGTCGCGGCCTCCTGCTCCTCCTGGAGCGCCTCCAGGACGCGCCGCTCGGCCTCGACCATCGCCTGGCTGAGCTCGCGGTGCAGCTCGCCGCACATCACGTCGGCCAGCTCTGCGGCGGAGAACGGGCGGCTGCCGCGCGGCAGGTCGGCCACGCGGCCGCAGAGGGCGGCGGCGAGCTCGCGGTCCCCCGTCGCCGCCGCGAACTCGGCGAGGCTGGCGAGCTCGGCGGCGCCGGAGCCGGCGATCTGCTGCATGATGCGGCTGCGGCGCTCCGAGCCCAGGGTGTCGCGCATCAGCATCTGGACGGGGCTGCGGTAGTGGGTCGTCGCAGACTGGACCGAGCGGCGGAGCCGCTCCAGCTCCCGCGTCAGCACCGTCCGCGCCTCGTCGGTCTCGCGGATCAGCTCCGCGCGGCGGCCGCTGACCGCCTTGGCGACGACGGACGGCCGGTCCTTGGCGTCCAGGGACTTGAGCGAGCGCTCGACCTCGCCCTTGTGGCGGCCGACCATCTCGTTGACGCGGACCAGGATGGCGCGGTGCCGGTTGCGGTTGTCGCTGATGCGGGTGACGGCGGTGCGCACGTCGGTGGGGCTCATCCAGTGGGAGCCGAGCTTTGCGGTGGGTGCGGGCATGGTCTTGTCCTCCAAGGTTCCTGGCATCTCGCCGGAGGCTCGGGGACTCGACCATGCCGGGGCGCAGCCCAGACGCTTCGCCCGCCATCGCGGGCTATGGCCGAGGCGCACGGGCCTCGGTGCAAGACACGGACGGTCAGATGCGCCGCGGCGGGCGGATGCGGGACCAGCAATCAGCCGCCAATCGCCCCCGGATGACCTTTGTCGGTGCTCGGCTCGGTGCTTAGGGTCGGAACGGGCGCGCCGCCTATGAGGGAGCGCGCCCGATCGTCGGTCGGGAGCTCAGGCCGCCGACAGCATCTGGTCCAGGCGCGAGCGCTCCGCCTTCGCAGCTTCCCAGCGACGCAAGAACTCGTCGACGTATCGTCCGTCGTCCAGCCTCTCGAACAGCCGCTTGAGCAGCTCGAAGTGCTCGCCAGGTCCCAACGGCAGGCGCTCGTGCGCCGCGAAGAAAACGCCGCACAGAAGCCGTAGCGCCTCGTCGCTGTATCCCCACCCGGCGTAATCCATGCTGCCCTCGATGAGGTTGCCCATCTGCCCCCACGCTATCGCGAAGGCCTCGGAAGGCACGCTCACCACCACGTCCACCATCTCGCCCGCCAGGACGGCGGCCTTGAAGGCATCGGGCTCTGCCAGCCGGGCCTCCACCTCGCTCACGTCTAGTGCCATATCATTTCTCCCTGCGAAGGGCCGGCGCGGCCCTGAGGGGGACACTATGTATGTGCCTGCAAGTGCCTGTGAAAGCGTTATTTTTTCTGGTCTAGGCCGCGTTTTGAAAGTTGGGCATGGCTAGATTTTGGAATTGTCCAGCGTCGCCAGCGGGATAGCGGCGGGCAAACTTTTTTCGGCGACCCAGGCCTTCCGGGCGCGCGACTCGGGGCCGCTCATGCGGTGCGCGGCACGGTGCTTGCGCAAATTGAGATTGCCTAAGCTGTTGCGGCGGAACGAGCGCAGGAGCCCGAACCCACCGATCTCAGATCAGAAGGGCGTCGCAGCTACCCAACGGCCAGGCGGATCGGCTACCGTCCTCAGATGTTACAAGAAGACATCCCGATCACCTTCCTGAGCAAGGCGACCTCGCTGCTCGCAGACACCAACTCGGGCCTCTCGGGTCCGCAGATCGTCGAGGCGATGAACGCCTACGGCGACATGTGGGAGGTGTCGGTGCCGCACTCGACATACCCTTTCGACGCCCCGAACAAGAGGACCGCGCTCCTCGACAGCGTGCGGGCGTTCTCGCCCTCTCAGCAGTTCCAGATCATCGAGGAGCTGTGCGAGCACCACGGCTTCGCCGTGGGCGCGTCGTCCCGCACCGACAGGCAGAAGCTCAGGGCGGAGCTGTTCACCCGGTTCGGCCACCTCCGCCCGAACAAAGAGGTCAAGGAGCTCGACGTGCCGCTGATCGAGGAGACCCGCCACTGGCTGCACGGCCACCCCAAAGCCTTGGAAAAGCTGGAGCAGGCCAAGCTCAAGTACGACGCGGGCATCTTCAAGCGGAACCTGCTCGACGACCTGCGGCTGGGGCTTGAGCTGCTGCTCAAGTCGGTTCTGGGGAACGAGAAGTCGCTGGAGAACCAGGTGGGGCTGATCGGAGCGCGGCTGAAGGAGCGCGGCGCCTCGGCGCAGTTCACCAACATGTTCCAGAAGCTACTCGACCTCTACAGCAAGTACCAGAACGACTACGTGAAGCACGACGACAACCTGCCCGAGGAGGAGGTCGAGTTCATCTTCGAGCTCACCGCCTCCTTCATGAAGCACATCGTGCGGGTCGCCGGGTAGGTCATCCCGGCCGCCCGCCGGGCGCGCCTAGCCACTCGCACGGTGCCTGGCGCGGTGCCCAGCGACGTTCCGCGACGCCAAGCCCTTGCGGGCGAAGGGCTAGTGCGCCGCTGGCCCGCCGACAGGAAATCGGAGGGCCAGCTTGCGGGGCCGGTCCCGCCGCCCTATGTCTCAGGCGTCAACCAGCTTCGGGGGTTGGGGCGGGTTCGAATCCCGCGGCTGCACTAGTTCTAAGTGTCCCTCTGACCGCGATCCGATTTGTCGGTGAGCAGATTAAGGAGGTCCGTATGAACAAAAAGCCCAAGAAGTCGAAGTCCAAAGCCTGTGCAACCAAGCGTCGTGTTACCAAGCTAATGATGATTATCGCCCTATTCTTCGAAACCGTGTGGGCGCTAGGAGTTAGTGTAGTCGCGGCGATGGCGTTCTCCGCCTCCACCCGAAGCCGGGTATCCCCGGCAGCCGCCTAGCCCGGCAGGTCGCCGGGCAGCACGCGCTGCATCGTCAGCCCCTCGCCGATGATCGTGGGCGGGGCTCGCATGTCGCGGGCCTCAGGCCGACCGTGGTCCCGCTCGCGGTACTTGGCTTGCTGCGCCGCCGAGGCCGCCTCCCATTCGTCCAGGGGCACGTCCGCGGGCAGCAGCAGGACGCCGCCCTTGCCGTCGCCGACCGCCCTCATGGCCTTGGCGTCGTCCCGGTCGCGGTATCCGTGCCGGGCCTTGAGCAGGAACAGCGCTGCCACGTCCGAGCCGTTGCGGGCGTTCCGCATCAGCATGTCGCGCAGCTCCGCCTCCTCGGCCTCTTTCGCCGCCTCGGCGGCGTCGGCGAGCTCGGGCTCGTCGTCCAGCAGCCGCCGCAGGGTCCGCACGGACACGCCGAGGGCCGCGGCGATCTCGCTGCGGGGGTAGTGCGCCAGGAGGGCCGCGGAGACGGCCAAGCGCTGCGCGTCGGTCAGCACGACCTTGTTCCAGGGGATGGCCGCCAGGGCTGGCCGGGGCGCGGGCTCGTCGAGGGGGTCGAGGGGCGCGGCGCCGCGGGCCCCGGCGTGGACCCGCCTGTTCTCCGCCGATCTGGCCTTCCGTGCGCTCATGCCCGCGGCGATGCCGCGCGGATGCCCGCGCCGGATGCCAGCGCTGGCCGAGGCCCTCCGATCATCGATCGGAGGGCACTCCCTAGGAAACCCTGGCCTTTTCGAGGGGAGCACCGGGCTAGGCACCGGTCGGGGGCGTCAGAGGCCCTTCCGGGCCAGCGCCTGCCGCCCGGCGTCCAGCCCGCACTCCTCGTCCAAAACCATCCTGCGGACGTCCCTGACCCGGTTCGAGACCGGGCCCTCCCTGCCGAGGCGGTCGGGCATCCGCCTGCGGAGCTCGTGGCCGGGCAGCCCGCTCAGCTTCCCACTCATGGCCGTCTCCTGCCTCTGCCTCGCGCGCCCGCGCGGGCGTTTTGGGTTCGGGCGGAGCACCTGGCTGGGCACGGTCCCGGGTCGCTCCGAAGCCTGGTAGGTCGGTAGGTCGGCACTTTTCACGTTTCGTCCAGGACGTGGCGTTGTGTGTCCAGGGGCCGTCCCGGCGGCCTCGGCCGGTGCATATTTTGCTATCTCATCTAAACATCAAAAAGTGCTGACCTACCCGACCTACCCGGTGAAAAAGGCAAGGAAACGCTGCGCTTTTCGGTAGGTGCGCCCCTGCGCCTACCCGGCGGCCTACCTTAGGCGCTGACCTACCCGACCGGCGACCGCGCGACGGGTCGGCGCCGCGAGAGGCCTGACCTACCCTGGCCCCGCCGCGGCCTACCGACCTACCCCTGTGCGGGGGCGCCGTAGTGGCCCAGCCAGGCGTCGATCCGCCTCGCCGCGCCCGCCTCGGCCCATTCGTCGTGGTCGCGCAGAGACCATAGCCGGTAGCCCGGTCGGCCGCTGCCGTCCTGCTTCTTGTAGCTCGTGTGCTGGACTGCGCCGGACGCCTTGAGCCACTCGCCGACGCGCCCCCGGAGGTCGCGCGCTCCCCGGAAGTCGCCCTTCACGAAGTGCCACACGTCGTCGAGCCGGACCAGGTCGAAGGCGAACGGGCCAGAGCCCTCCTCCAGCACCTCGTCGAGGTACTGCTCGACGTCGCCCGCGCTGCGGCGGCGCATCTCGGCCTTGCCGCGCGTCATCGGCGCCATGCCCTTCGGGTCGAGGCCGGATGGGCGCGTTCGCAGCATCCACTTCACTGCCGCGGCGAACTCGTCGCCCTTCAGAAGGTCGAAGAGCCGGGCGTAGTAGGCGGCGTCCTTGGGCTTGGCGGGAGAGAACAGCGTCAGCCACCGGCGGTCGCCCGCCTCGATCGGCACTGCGTCCTCGTGGTTCGTGAAGCAGATCAGATTGAGGCCGTTCGGGACCTCGTAGGTGTCGGTGTGCATCCGTCGGATGCGGAGCTCGTCGCCCGTTATGACCGTCTTGAGCTCGTTCGCGATCTCTCGGCGGCCGAACGCCATGATCTCCTCTACGATCGCCAGCTGGCAGTCCTCCTGCCACCGAGTGTACTCCTTGGTCAGCTCCTGGCTCTTGACCATGCGGATGTTTCGCATCCCTACCATCCGCTCGGCGAGCGACCCGATGAAGCTCTTGCCCGTGCCCGGCGCCCCCTGGAGGAGAAGGGCGAAGTGCACCTTCACGAACTCCTCACGCACCAGGAACGAGAGGTAGTCGAGCGCGTATCCCCGCTCGGCCTCGTCCGGCAGAAGGTACTCCATGTGGTCTAGGAAGACCTGCGCGAGCGCGTCGTCGCGCCGCGGCTCGACGCCGCCCCTCCGCCAAGTGTTGTAGTGGCCGTCCCACTTGCCGCCCGCGATTACCTCCGGGCCGCCCGGCACGTAGGCGCAGCCGTCGTACTTCCGCACCGGCAGCTTCCCCTTCCAGATGGCGGCGAGAATGTCGCCCTCCTGCCACCGGTGCTGGAAGTGCGACTTGAACTGGAACGGGCTCAGGCGCTGGCAGTCGCTCCGACGGATGAACTGCTCGGCGCGCGTGACCCAAACCCATGCGTCTGCAAGCCCCTCCGCCCTCCTGGCGGGTTCGGCCGGGGCGTCGGCGGCCAGCCTCCGCAGCACGTCCTCTCCCACGTCGTCGGCGAAGTCGTCGGCCGCGTCGGGGCGCGGTATGAGGTCGCCGCGCCCGGCGTCTGCCAGGTGCTTGAAGAGCGTGCGCTCGGTCACCCGGCGGCCCGCCCGATCGGCGTGGAGGCTGTCCCACCGCCGTCCGATAGCGTGGCCGTGGCCGGAGAAGGCCGGGTCGGACGTGGACCACGCGACGAACTCCTCGCGGCCTTCACCGCCCGTGCCGTGGTGGCACGCCATCATCAGCTCCAGCCACCGGGCGTGGTCTCGGTAGCCCTCCGGGTCGAGGCCTTCGAGCATCTCGGCGAGCTGCTCTGGCGACACGTCGCCGGGCTCCGCCGAAGCGGGACTGGTCGGTCGCTCGATGAGCCGCAGCAGCCTGTCGGGCGCACGCCGGACCTCGGCGGACAGCGGCGTCGCGAGTATGTCGTCGTCCCACAGGTAGGGCTGCCGCGTCGCCGGGTGCGACGAGCCCGGCGCCACGACCTGACGGCCGTGCCCCTTGAACTCGACACCCTGGTAGTCCTCCAGGCTGTCCGACGCGACGAAGCCCTCGGGCACCGACATGTAGAAGTGGTGCCCGCCGGAGCCGGTGACCACGTGCGGCCAGTCGTCGAGCCTGATGTCCAGCGCCGCCTCCAGGCGGGCAATAGGGTCGTCGCCGGGCGCGAAGTTCCGGGGGTCAACGTCCACCACCAAGTCGGTCGGGCGCAGCCTCACCCCGACGTTGGTGCCCTCCCGGAGGACCGCCGCGGCGTCGGCGGGGGCGATGGGCGCGGCGGTGCGCCACCCCTTCAGGGGCGCCTTGCCGATCGGTCGCCCGCGGGCGTCCAGCGCGCTCGGCGCGTGCAGTGGGATCAGCTCGTGGCCGGTCCCCTCGAAGGCGGCGAGCTCGTCGGGCCGGAAGCCGAACGTTGGCTGCTTGGAGCCCTTCTCGGGCGTATCTGGGTCGTCAGACATATCTTGTCCTATTCGCGTGGGTCGGGTTCTGTCTCTCTCTGCTAGCTAGACCTCAGGGGTCGCACCGGTTCGTCGCGGTGCGGCCCCTCTCGCTTTTCGCGAGGTAGGCCTCGACGTCCGAGCCCCGGTAGAGCACGAACTTTCCCTTCTTGGAGTGCGGCGGGCCCATGCCCTTGCACCGCATCCAGCGGAGCGAGCCCTCGGTCAGGCGTAGGCGGACGGCCGCTTCCGCGGCCGTCAGGTATTCGTCGAGCATGGTGCTGCGTCCTCGTCGTCGTCGAGTCGCGCCGGGGCGGCTGCCGCGTCGCCTGTATGAGACGGGCGTACCATGCGCGTCTCTACGCGTGGTTTAAGACCAGCAAATAGTTGGGTCCGGCCGCCGCTCAGCGGTGGCGGCGCTCCACGAAGTGCTCGACGTCGCGGCGGAGGTAGAGGCCGTCGGACCCGCAGCGGAGCGGGCCGCCGAGGCCGTGCATGATCTCAAGCCGGGAGAGGGAGAGGCCGGTCATCTGGAGAACCTGCGCGGTCGTCAGGCGGTCAGCTATTGACGAAGGCGTCCAGCTCGTCGCGGTGGTAGCGGACCAGACGGTCCTGCAGGACGCGGTATCGGGGGCCCTTGCCGCAGGCCCGCCAGTTCTTGAGCGTCCCAGCCGTGGAGCCGAGGTAGGCGGCCGCCGCGTCGGTGTCGAGCCACGGGCTGGCGGGCCGGGCGACCTCCTCGCGCACTATCTGGCGGATTGCGTCGAGCAGTTCGGCGGGCACGGGCGGGCTCCTGGGGCGGGGTGAAGGGGGCCGTTTCGACGCGGCCCCCTTCGGTTGGTGGACTTCGACATCCGCCCTCCGATTACCCCAGGATGACGGCCCGCCTGACCATCACTTTGGCTCGGCGCGGGCGGCGAACACGAGGTCCTCCAGGGCCTGAGCGTGGGCGCGGAGCTGCTCCACCAGGTGGTCGGCGTGGACGTAGCCGCCGGACGCGCCCGGCAGCTTCTGGCCGAGCAGCAGCGCGCTCTCGGCGTAGGGCACGCCCGCCGCGATGTAGAGGGTCCGGGCGTGGTGCCGGTAGGCGTGCGGGCTCGGCAGGCCCGCCTCCTTCGGCTCCTCCACGTGCCCGCTGCGGCTGTTCGGAGAAGGCCAGAGCCAATCGCTGCCGAGCGGCTCGTCCTCCTCCAGGCGCGCCTCCAGCAGGGCGGTTAGACGCTTGCCGGTCGGCAGCAGCATGGGCTCGTCGGAGGTCTTCATGTGGGTGAACGTGACCACGCGGCGATCGGCGTCCACGTCGTCGCGCCGGACCTGGACGATCGACGACCGGCGGGCGCCGGTCAGCAGCATCGCAATGTGGAGGTCCCGCCGGACGGGGCTGAGCCGCTCGACACGCTCCCACCAGTCCGCCAGGTCGAGCGGGGCGACCTTTCGGCGCCTCGGCGACGGCACGTGCAGCGCAGAGACCGGGTTGCTGCCGAGCGTCTCGTCGATCCTCATGGCCGTGTTCACGATGGCCCTGAGTGTCCGCATGGCGCTCGCAGCGGTCGTCTCGCCGTGCTTCCGCTTGAGGTCGGCGTAGAGGTCGCGGACCATCTGGCGCGAGATGTCGGCCACGGCCCGCTTCCGCCAGGGCTTTAGGTAGTGGTCGAGCTGGTAGCGGTAGCCCTCGACGGTCCTGGACCGGTGGGGCTTCTCCTCCAGGTGCGCCTCCAGCGCCCGCTCCAGGGTGATCCCGCTCTCGTCCGGGCCGTCGGTCGGGTCCACGCCCGACTGTATCTGGCTCATCAGGGCCTTGGCCCGGTTGCGGGCATCTCTCAGCCCTATCCGGTCGCACCTGTCGATCTTCACCCGGACGGTGCGGACGTGGCGCCCGTTCCGCCGCACGTCGCCCTGTACGGCGTAGCTCTTGGTTGTCTTGTGGCAAATGACCATGAGGCCCTTGACCTGCTCGTCCCGGTGTATGCCGGAGCCGAGCGGCATCTCCCTGATCCGGGCCTCTGTTAGGTTGGTGACGGCCATTCCATTCTCCTTCTGAGCACCGCGCCGAGCACCGTGCGGCCGCTATCCTCGCGTGCCGCCGGGTGGCGCTGAGTGACTGGAATGTCGCGATTTTAGGCGCCCGCGAGCGCCTAACTGACCATGATTGGCCCTGAGTGACCCAAGAGTGCCGAGCTCTTAATCAGCGGGTCCTAGGTTCGAGCCCTAGTGCGTCCACCATATTTCACCGTTAAAAACAACAATTTGTACTGTGCGGCGACGGATTCGCGCATGGTGTGCAAGGGCCGTGTGAGAGCGGTGCAAGAATTAGGGCTAATCGGACCCTCATAGCAATGCCCCACACCCTGAAGGTGCAGGGCGATGGCAGCGCACAGCATAAATCTATGCGAGCGCGACGGCTGGCATGACAAGTTCATCCAACTCCAAATGCACGGTACCTGTCCCGACATATCCCAGAAATGGTGCCTTACAGGCTGAGCGGCCCCCTATCCACTTGCCTGTCATGTTTGGCGTCAGACGCCGAGCCACTCCAAACCGCCCGGAAGCAAATTGGTGGAGTAGTCTACCTGCAAGACGCGGCGGCGCCCTGTCACGCGAGCGGCCTCAGAAGCGTGTAAGATGGGGGTCGCGTAGGCCCAGATATCGCCAGCCTCAGCCAGGCAGGCGAACTGACCGCATCGGTCAACCACCGCGGCATAATCGTTGACAGGCACACGCCCGATAGCGTGGGATCCCGGGGCAATCAGCAATGGCGCGTTATCGGCAGAAACATCGTCGAGATGAACGCGAAGTGTGATCATGCAGGCGAGGAGCTCAAAAGGCGGTGCGACATGCTGCATTCCGCGCTTATTGGTCCAAGGTCCAAAACCCTCAACCTCCATTCTTTGCTTCACGCAGATGGTACGATCCTGATGCCAGGCAAGCGCCCAATTCGCACTAGGGGTCTTGTCGAAAAGGACGGCACGGACGGGATGGCATTGCCTTTCGAAAAGGCTCAACGCAACCGCTCCTATCGGGCCATCGGCCACCAATAGCTGTGAAACTGCCTTGACCCCGTGGATGCGAACGCCGGCCTGCTCGATTGGCAACTGCGCTACCGCGCCTTGCATGTCTTCAAGCACGTCTACAGCGGCCGCGGGCAGGTACGTTGCACCATCCCACACAAGGGTAAGGTCCGATGCCTTTACGTGATCAGACATTGCGCTACTTAGAGCTCACGCACATCGCCAATCAATGTCCGCTTTTCAGCGACTACATCGACCATTGGATGTCAGCTATCAAGGCGGGTCCTGACCGGCAGGCAAGCGAGCGTCTTTGGCGCTGAGGGCTCAGCAGCTCGCCCGCAACTGCCAAGTAGTCCGCGCCCCGTTGGCTCATGGCGCGCAAACCGGCGCGATTCGGATAGTTCGCATCAAAGGACCGCTGCATAGGAAGTCGCCGGAAGCAGGAAGCGGGGAAGGACCGCTGCCCAACATGTGCAGCAAGGGGGGGACATGTCGATGTCTGATCATAGCGACGGCTTTTCACGGCGCGGTCTGATGGCTGGTGCGATTGCAACGGTCGGGGCGGCAGCCTTGTGGCCGGCCAGCCTTTCCGCTCGCGTACCCGCTGCGCCGTCGCGACCGACGATGTTTACAAACATCCGCATCTTCGACGGCAGGTCCAAAGCGACCGGTGGCGGTCGGCAGGTTCTGATCGAAGGCAACCGGATCAAGGCTGTCGTGCCTGCCTCGGCAGCAGTCCCCGAAGGCGCGAATGTGATCGACGGCGGCGGGCGCACGCTGATACCGGGCCTTATCGATGCCCATTGGCATACCATCATGTCGGCCGTTTCCATGATCGATCTGCTGACCGCCGATATCGGCTACATCAACTTGCTTTCAGCCGATCAGGCTGAGAAGACGCTGATGCGCGGCTTCACCAGCGTGCGCGATCTGGCCGGACCATCCTTCGGCCTGAAGCGGGCGATTGACGCTGGCCTGAATGCCGGACCGCGCATCTGGCCGTCGGGCGGCATGATCTCGCAGACAAGCGGCCATGGCGATTTCCGCATGCCCTATGAAGTTCCGGCCGCGCTGAATGCGGGGCTCAGCCGTGGCGAGGTGCTGAACGGCGGTGTCGTCGCCGACGGGGTTGAACAGGTTCTGAAACGCGCGCGGGAACAGTTGATGCTTGGTGCGAGCCAGTTGAAGCTGGCGGCCGGGGGCGGTGTCGCCTCCAATTTCGATCCGATTGATGTCAGCCAATATACCGAAGCGGAGTTCCGGGCCGCGGTCGATGCAGCCGAGAACTGGGGCACTTACGTTACGATCCATGGTTATACGCCGCGCGCTGTGCAAACTGCCCTGCGTGGCGGCGTGCGGTGCGTCGATCACGGGCAGATGATCGACGAGGAAACGGCGCGGATTATCGCCGACAAGGGGGTGTGGTTGTGCCTGCAACCCTTCCTCGACAATGAATTCGCCAACAAATACCCGGAAGGTTCGCAAAGCGCGGCGAAGCAGAAGACGATGTTCGCCGGAACCGACAACGCTTATGGTCTGGCGAAGAAGTTCCGCATCAAGACGGCCTGGGGCACAGACGTGCTGCACGATCCCAAACTGGCCGACAGGCAGGGCGGCATCCTCGCCTCCATGACGCGCTGGTACTCCAGCGACGAAGTGCTGAAGATGGCGACAAGCATCAACGCGGAGCTTCTGGCCATGTCCGGGCCTCGCAACCCATATCCGGGCAAGCTGGGGGTGATCGAGCCCACGGCCTATGCCGACCTGCTTCTGGTGGACGGCGATCCGATTGCCGATATCCAGCTGCTCGCTGATCCGGATCGCAATCTGAAGATCATCATGAAGGATGGCAGAATCTACAAGAACAGCCTAGCCTGATCAGGATCGAAGCCAACGGAGCAGGTTGAGCGATGCGCGCGCGGTCCATGCAGGCGAATGCAGGGCAACTGAAAGCGGACAGAGCGAAGCCGCCTGTCAACGCGAAGCTGCGCTTTGAAGATCCCGACCATCTTGCGGAGACCATGACTGGGGGGCGCTACGGCGTAACACCGTTCGAGCACACAGGTTTCGCAGCCACCTTTCGTTCGACAATAGTGGGCGACGGGCTTGTATGCCGATCCGCAGCGTTCGAAAGCGCCTTCCTGCTAAGGGCGCTGTTTCTTGCAGACGACAAGCCCACCATCTCGTTCCTGCTGCCTTGCATTTCCGGCCCGCGTGCCGTTCTGAACGGCAAAGAGGTGGATTTTCAATATCTGTCCACCTCCAATGGTGGCGTGCACCACCAGATCCGCGGAGCGGCCGGACATGAGGCCGGCACGGTATGCATCCAGCGGGAGATGATGCTGGACACATATGAGGCGCTGACAGGCCTTGAGGCACCGAGCTTTCTGCACGGCGATTCTATCGTCCGCGCCGACCCGAAAATGATCCGGCGGCTGAACCTGCTCCATAGCCGGGCCGGCGATATTGGCACAGGTGCGGCGCAGCATGTGCGGCACGACGAGGTGGCTGCAACGTCGGAACTGCGCGAGACGCTGCTTGCAACAATGGTTGGCATCTTGTCGGCGGGTGAAGCACGGACAGATCATCAGGCGACGCGTCGGCAGACGGCTTCCATGGCGCGGATCGACCGCTTCATCGATGACCACCCGCAGGATGTTCCCAAGCTGCAGGACCTGTGTCGCGGCACCGGTATGGCGCTTCGCACGGTCGAATCGATCATCCGCAGCCGCACAGGCCTGACCGCCCTTCAGTATCTGCGCAGGCGCCGCCTGGCGTTTGCACGTCGTGCGCTGGCGAATGCCAACCAACAGATGACCGTTACCGGCGTAGCGATGGAATATGGCTTCACGCACCTCGGCCGCTTCTCGGTCGACTATCGCAAAGCCTATGGCGAACCGCCCTCAGCCTCGCTCAGCAGAGCGCTGGACCTTCGCGCACGTTCGCCTGCGGCATAAGCGGGTTTTCGAGTCAGTTTAGGCGGGTTTCGACAAGAAGGGTGGTGGTCCCGACAGGATTCGAACCTGTGGCCTACGGTTTAGGAAACCGCCGCTCTATCCTGCTGAGCTACGGGACCAAGCCAGACTGCGCCCGTTCCTAGCGGCAACCGCCACTATTCCGCAAGGCTGAGGATGGGTGTCAGGCGTCGGCGGTCTGGCGGGGGCGAAAGGGGAGAGGGGAAACCGGAATCCCCTCGTCGATCAGTTCCATCGCGTCGGCGATCGTCGCTTCGCCGAAGATGCCGCGCGCCGCTTCGCCATCCTCTTCCGTGCGGCCATGGCGCGCCCGCGCCTCGCGGACGAAGCTGCGGCCCACATAGTCGCAGTTCGCCTCCACCTCGGCGCGCAGCTTCGCCAGCCTTGCCAGTTCCGTCTTGCGCTCCGCATCCGTCACCACGCGGTTGGCCTTGGGGGAAACGGCGGGCGCCATCACCGCCTTCGCTACCTCGCGGCTGCCGCACATCGGGCATTCCACAAGGCCGCGCGCCTGCTGGCCCTCGAAATCCCCGGTCGAGCCGAACCAGGCCTCGAACACATGGCCGGCGTCGCACTTCAGGTCGAAGACGATCATTCCGCCGCGCCCGCCACCTCTGCCGGGTTCAGCGGACGGGCGTGGCGCAGATTGGGAATGCGCGCCCGCGCGTCCGCCACCTGCGCCAGATCCAGCTCCACCAGCGCCGCGCCGGATTCCGTGCCCATGTCCAGCAGCACCCGTCCCCAGGGGTCGATCGCCAGCGAATGGCCATAGGTCTCGCGCCCGTCCTCGTGCCGGCCGCTTTGCGCCGCCGCCACCACGAAGGCGCCCGTCTCGATGGCGCGGGCGCGCAGCAGCACATGCCAATGCGCCTCGCCCGTCGGCACCGTGAAGGCGGCCGGCTGGGCGATGATGTCAGCGCCCGCCAGCGCCAGCGCGTTGTGCAGTTGCGGGAAACGCACGTCGTAGCAGATGGTCAGCCCCAGGCGCCCCCAGCCCATGTCGGCCAGTTGCACCCGCTCGCCGCCGATGAAGCTGCTCGATTCGCGGTAACGGTCGCCATTGGGCAGGTCCACGTCGAACAGATGCATCTTGTCGTAGCGGGCGCGAATTTCCCCATCCCGCCCGATCAGGAAGCTGCGGTTGGCCAGCCGCCCGTCGGGCGCCGTCACCTCGTCGCGGATGGCGAGCGAGCCGATCGCCACCGCCACGCCCCGCGCCTTCGCCACCTGCCGCAACGCCGCCAGCGCCGGATCGTCGGCCTCGTGCCGCGCCGCCGCCTTCAGCCGCGCCGAATCCCGGTCCAGCAGGCCGCACATCTCGGGCGTGAACAGGATGTCGGCGCCGTCCGCCGCCAGCCTCTCCGCCGCTTCCGCCAGCTCGCGGGCGTTCCGCTCCATATCCAGCCCGGTGCGGGTCTGGATCACGCCCGCCCGGATCGTGGAAGCACTCACGGGCGCAGCAAGGGGTCCAGCCCCCCGGCGCGGTCCAGCTCGGCGAGATCGTCCGATCCGCCGATGTGGCGGTCGTCGATGAAGATCTGCGGCACCGTGGTGCGGCCGTTCGAACGCGCCAGCATCTCCGCGCGCTTCGGTCCGCCCATGGAGATGTCATACTCCTCGAAAGCCACGCCCTTCGCCGTCAGCAGCGCCTTCGCGCGCGTGCAATAGGGGCAGAGGAACTTGGTGTAGATCTCAATCCTGGGCGATGACATGCTGGTTGGTGGCTTCCTCGCTGGCAATCCTCTCAAGATATGGCGTCGCATCGGTCGCGGCAACCCGCGCATAGGTGAGGAGGTCCACCGCCTCCGCCCCGGCCCGCAGCAGCGCCTTCGCGCAGGCCGACGCCGTGGCCCCCGTCGTCAGCACATCGTCCACCAGCACCACCCGCCTGCCCTTCAGTTGCCCCCCCGCGCCTTCGCGCACCCGGAACGCGCCAGAGACATTGCGCAGCCGCTGCGCCCGCGTCAGCCCGCGCGTGCTGGGCGTGTGCTTCACCCGCAGCAGCCAGTCCGGCGCCACCTCCGCCCCGCCCAGTCGCGCCAGCGCCCGCGCCAGCAGCAGCGCCTGGTTATAGCCGCGGGTGGCCAGCCGCCAGCGGTGCAGCGGCACCGGCACCAGCAGCCGGCCCGGCTCCACCCAGCCCGGCGCCACCCGATGCATGGCGGCGGCCATCGGCCCCGCCCAGCTTTCCCGGCCATGCTTCAGGCGCAGCACCATCTGCCGCGCCGGGCCGTCGTAAAGGAAGGGCGCGGTCGCCCGGGCGAAAGGCGGCGGATCCTTCAGGCAGCCGAGGCAATGGCTTTCCGCTTGCCAGGCGACCGGCAGCGGCACGCCGCACTGGCGGCACCGCGCCCCGGAAACCGCCGGCAGAGCCCCCCAGCAATCGCCGCAGAAGCTGTGCGGCGTGGAAACCGGCTCCCCGCAGGTCATGCAGCCGGGCGGCATCAACAGGTCGGCAAAGCCCCGCATGCCCGCCCGCGCCCCCTCGACAATCCGCCCCGCCGTCGCCATGCCGGCCAGACTAGCATGGAAACCGACAGCCGCCAGATGCAGGATTTTCGCCCTTTCGGCCAGCCGGCCCGCCGCCGCGCGCGGGACCGCGCCGCCCGCCTGATCGTAGGCCGTGGCCAGCTCCTCCAGCATGTGGAGGCGGAACTGACCGCCCGCGCCGACCTCCTCGGCCCGGCCCCCGAAGGCCCGTCGCTGCGCATCGGCCTCCTGCTGCCCCCGCCGCCCGGCACCACCGGCCTGGACCCCTCCGCCCGCCTCGCCGCCCTGCACGGCGGCCTGCAGGGCGACGAGGACCAGCGCCACTTCCCGGACGAAAGCTTCGCCCACATCACCGCGCTGATGACGCTGCACGGCGTCAACGACCTGCCCGGCGCGCTTCTGCTCTGCCGCCGGGCGCTGAAGCCGGGCGGCCGCTTCCAGGCCGTCTTCCCCGCCGGCTTTTCCGCCGGCCTCGTGCGCGATGCCTTCCTGGACGCCGACATCGCCGCCGGCGGCGGCGTGCCCCCCCGCCTCGGCCCCACGGTGGACCCGGCGGAAGCCGCCGGCCTCCTCCAGCGCGCCGGCTTCCAGGAGCCGGTGGCGGAAGTGGAAACGCTGACGCTGCGCTACCGCACGCTCGCCGATTTCGCCCGCGACGCCCGCGCCCATGGAGACAGCGGCTGGCTGGCGGCCCGCGCCCGCGGCCTCACCACGCCGCGCCGCTGGGCGCTGGCGGAAGCGGCCTTCGCCGCCCACGCCGGGGCGGACGGCCGCGTGCCGGTGGAGGTGCAGCTCCTGCACCTGTCCGGCCGCGCGGCGCCTACAGCTTCAGGGTGATCACCGAACAGCCGCTCATCCACAGGATCGCGTTCAGCAGCACCGTCAGCCCGATCGAGATCAGGATCGACTTGGTAAGCGTGTTCATGCCGGCCCCCCCTTTGCGCGGCCAGCATGTGCCGCCGCCGCCGCTTCTGGCAAGCCCGCGATTGCGCGGCGCTTCTGAAAAGGCCGCGATTGCGCGGCTGCTTCCAACAAGGCCGCGATTGCGCGGCTGCTTCCAACAAGGCCGCGATTGCGCGGCCGGGCGCGCGCCTCTATGCGCGGCACATTCTTTTCAGACGGCAAGGCGGCAAGCGGAACAATGAGCGATTCGGTGAAGAAGGTGGTCCTGGCCTTTTCGGGCGGGCTCGACACGTCGGTGATCCTGAAGTGGCTCCAGTCCACCTATGGTTGCGAGGTCGTCACCTTCACGGCCGACCTCGGCCAGGGCGAGGAACTGGAACCCGCCCGCGCCAAGGCCGAGCTGATGGGCGTGAAGCAGATCTTCATCGACGACCTGCGCGAGGAATTCGTGGCCGATTTCGTCGCCCCGATGATGCGCGCCAACGCCCTTTACGAAGGCCAGTATCTGCTAGGCACCTCGATCGCCCGGCCGCTGATCGCCCGGCGCCAGATCGAGATCGCGAGGCAGGTCGGCGCAGACGCCGTCTCCCACGGCGCCACCGGCAAGGGCAACGACCAGGTGCGCTTCGAGCTCGGCTATTACGCGCTCGCGCCCGACATCCGTATCATCGCCCCCTGGCGCGAGTGGGACCTGACCAGCCGCGAGGCCCTCATCGAATTCGCCGAGGCGCACCAGATCCCGGTGCCGAAGGACAAGCGCGGCGAAAGCCCGTTCAGCACCGACGCCAACCTCCTCCACACCTCGTCCGAAGGCAAGGTGCTGGAAGACCCGTGGGAAGAAGTGCCGGACTATGTCTATTCCCGCACCGACAACCCGGAAGACGCGCCGAACACGCCGCAATATATCACCATCGACTTCGAGCGCGGCGACCCGGTCGCCATCGACGGCGAGGGCCTCTCACCAGCCACCCTGCTGAAGAAGCTGAACGACCTCGGCAAGCTGCACGGCATCGGCCGGCTCGATCTCGTCGAGAACCGCTTC
The DNA here is from genome assembly GCF_022014495.1 of Sandaracinobacteroides sayramensis. Classification (GTDB taxonomy): domain Bacteria; phylum Pseudomonadota; class Alphaproteobacteria; order Sphingomonadales; family Sphingomonadaceae; genus Sandaracinobacteroides; species Sandaracinobacteroides sayramense. The sequence continues at coordinate 849 of NZ_JAKLSQ010000016.1, read as the reverse complement.
GTCGGCATGAAGTCGCGCGGCATGTACGAAACGCCCGGCGGCACCATCTGGGCGGCGGCGCACCGCGGCATCGAATCCATCACCCTCGACCGCGGCGCGGCGCACCTGAAGGACGAGCTGATGCCCCGCTACGCGGAGCTCATCTACAACGGCTTCTGGTTCGCCCCCGAGCGCGAGATGCTGCAGGCCGCCATCGACTTGAGCCAGGAAAAGGTCACCGGCACCGTCCGCCTGAAGCTCTACAAGGGCAGCGTCAACGTCGTCGGCCGCAAGTCGCCCTACAGCCTCTACAGCCCGAAGATCGTCACCTTCGAAGACGACCAGGGCGCCTACGACCAGCGCGACGCCAAGGGCTTCATCAAGCTGAACGCACTCCGCCTCAGGCTGCTGGGCCAGCGCGACCGGCAGGGCTGAACGCAGGGGTCCCGTAGGGGTCGTGACGCCGCCTTCAGAACCCCCAATCCTCGAACCCACCACCCCGTCACCCCGGGCTTGACCCGGGGTCCAGCTTTTCAGCGACGATTGACGGAAAACCAAACCGCCCGGCCGGCGCAAAAAAGAAAACTCTTCCCGTGAAGGGGAGGGGTTGGAGTGGGGGCAGGCCACAAGCACACCCCCGGCCCAAAAACAGAACAGAAAAATGTTCCACGTGGAACAAAGAGGTGGGGTTGCGAGGGTGAGGGTTCTTGCCTCCGGCGGCCAGGGCTTCGCCCTGGACCCAGCAGGGGCGTGACGCCCCTGCACCCCCGGGTTCTCGGTGTTTGCGGCGGGGTTGTGCTGATGGAAGGGTTTACTGCCTGCGGCGCTGGTTGGTTCGAGCGCCGCAGGCAATCGAATCGGGTGCGCGCG
>NZ_JAKLSQ010000015.1 GCF_022014495.1 Sandaracinobacteroides sayramensis | reverse complement strand
GCCGGCTGCGGCGCGGCCGCCACGGCCGGCTTCGCCTCCGCGGGGGCAGCGGCCGGCTGCGGCGCGGCGGCCTTGGGCGCGGGCGCCGAACGCGGTTCCGCCTTCGCCCTCGCCGCCTTCGGCTCGGCCGACTTGCCCTCGCCGGTCTTCAGCGGCGACGGGCGCGAGGCGAGGCCCAGGCGGTGCGCCTTGCCGATCACCGCGTTGCGGGAAAGCCCTTCCCCCAGAATCTCGGCGATCTGGCTCGCCGAACGCCCTTCTTCCCAATATTGCTTGAGCGCGGCGATGCGCTCGTCGGTCCAGGCCATGTTCGTCCCGCTCTCGTTTCCGTTGTTCCGGTCCGTTATTCCGGCGCTTGCAGGGGCGGGTGCGGCCGGATAGGAACGGCGCACCCATGCAAGAACCGCTTCCCCGCCAGACTGTGCCGCTGCCGCTACCGGAACCCGGGGTTCCGGTGATCCATGGCATCAACTGGCTGGGAATACGCACCCTCTATGTGAAGGAAGTGCGGCGTTTCTTCAAGGTGCAGTTGCAGACCGTCTGGGCGCCGGCCGCCACCACGCTGATGTTCCTCGCCATCTTCAGCCTGGCGCTCGGCCGCGCCAAGGGCGAGGTGCTGGGCTTGCCCTATTCCACCTTCCTCGCGCCCGGCCTCATCATCATGGGCATGGTGCAGAACAGTTTCCAGAACAGCCTCTCCTCCATCCTCATCGCCAAGGTGCAGGGCACCATCATAGACGTGCTGATGCCGCCGCTCTCGCATCAGGAGCTGCTCTTCTCCTATGTGGCGGGCGCCGTCACCCGCGCCTGGGCGGTGGGCCTGGCCATCTGGCTGGCGATGCTCGTCTGGCCCGGAGTCGACGTCTCCATCGCCAACCCTTTGCAGGTGTTCGTCTTCGGAACGCTCGGCGCGCTGCTGCTCGGCCTGCTGGGCGTGCTGACCGGCATCTGGGCCGACAAGTTCGACCATGGCGCCGCCGTCACCAACTTCCTGGTGCAGCCGCTCACCCTGCTCTCGGGCACCTTCTACGCGATCGAGGCGCTGCCGCCCTCGGTGCAGACGCTCAGCCGCGCCAACCCCTTCTTCTACATGATCGACGGTTTCCGCGCCGGCTTCACCGGAGTCGCCGAGGCGCCCGCCTGGATGGGCACCGGCATCGTCGGCGGCCTCGTCGTCCTGCTCTGGATCGCCGCCCACGCGCTCCTGAAATCGGGGTGGAAATTGCGCGCCTGAAACGGTAGAAGCCGGCGCAACAGGAATCGGCGGCTTTCCCGGCCGCCTTTTTTTGTTTCTGCGGTGTCTCGGTCCTGCGGCGTATCGGCAGCGAGTCGAACTTCTTTCCAAAGGCCCCCTCCAACCAGAATCCCGAACGAGGTTTCCCCATGGCGATTTCCCCCCTGATGCCCGTCTACCCCCGCTGCGAAGTGGCGCCGGTGCGAGGCGAGGGCGCCTACCTCTTCGACGCGGACGGCAAGAAGTGGCTGGATTTCGCCAGCGGCATCGCCGTCAACCTGCTGGGCCACGGCCACCCGCACCTCACCAAGGCGATCCAGCAGCAGGCCGCGACGCTGATGCACACCTCCAACCTCTACGGTTCGCCGCAGCAGCTTTCCGTCGCGGAACGGCTGATCGCGCTGACCTTCGCCGACACGCTGTTCTTCACCAACAGCGGCGCGGAAGCGGTGGAATGCGCCATCAAGACGGCGCGCGCCTATCATTACGCCGGCGGCAATCCGGAGAAATTCCGCCTCATCACCTTCTCCAACGCCTTCCACGGCCGCACGCTCGCGACCATTTCGGCGACCGACCAGGAAAAGCTGCGCAAGGGCTTCGAGCCGCTGCCCGACTGGTTCAAGGTGCTGCCCTACAACGATCTGGAGGCGGTGAAGGCCGCCCTCGACCCGTCGATCGGCGGCTTCCTCCTCGAGCCGGTGCAGGGCGAAGGCGGCATCCGCCCGGCCACGCCGGAATTCCTGAACGGCCTGCGCGCGCTGGCCGACGCGCACGACCTGATGCTGGTGCTGGACGAGGTGCAGACCGGCGTCGGCCGCACCGGCACCCTCTTCGCGCACGAGCAATATGGCGTCACGCCCGACATCATGGCGATCGCCAAGGGCATCGGCGGCGGCTTCCCGGTCGGCGCCTGCCTCGCCACGGAAAAGGCGGCGCGCGGCATGGTGATCGGCACCCATGGCTCCACCTATGGCGGCAACCCGCTCGCCATGGCGGCGATCAACGCCGTGCTCGACATCGTCGCCGAGCCGGAATTCCTCGCCCAGACCCGGCAGACCTCGGAACGGCTGCGCGCCGCGCTGCAGCAGATGATCCCCAACCACGACCTCTTCCAGGAGGTGCGCGGCCTCGGCCTGCTGCTGGGCGTGAAGCTGAACGGAGACAGCCGCGCCTTCGTCGCCCACGCCCGCTCCAGCCATGGCCTGCTGACGGTGGCCGCCGGCGACAATGTCGTGCGCATCCTGCCGCCGCTCAACATCGGCGAGGCGCATATCCGCGAGTGCGTGGACAAGCTGTCGGCCGCCGCCGCCAGCTTCCAGCCGGCGGAGGCCGTCTGATGGGCGCCCGCAACCTCCTCAACCTCTCGGACCTCGGCCCCGGCGGCCTGCGGCGCGTGCTCGACCACGCCCGCGCCCGCAAGCTCGCCCGCAAGGGCCTGCCGCATGGCGCGGCCGACGGCGACGCCCCGCTCGCCGGCCATGTGCTCGCCAGCCTGTTCGAAAAGCCCAGCACCCGCACGCGCCTGTCGTTCGACATCGCCATGCGGCAACTGGGCGGCGAAGCCATCACCGTCGCCGCCGGAGACCTGCAACTCGGCCGGGGCGAAAGCATCGACGACACCGCCCGCGTCTTCTCGGGCTTCGTCGACGCGGTGATGATCCGCGCCAACCGCCACGCCGATGTGGAGGCGTTCGCGCGCGCCGCCAGCGTCCCCGTGCTGAACGGCCTCACCGACCTGTCCCACCCCTGCCAGATCGCCGCCGACCTCTTGACGGTGGAGGAGCGCCTCGGCCGCAACGCCGACGGCACCGTCTGGGCCTGGGTGGGCGACGGCAACAATGTCTGCAACTCCATCGTGGAGGCCGCCGGCCTGCTCGGCTTCCAGCTCCGGATCGCCCACCCGGAAGGCTATGCGCCGGACGCCGGCTTCATCGCCGCCGCCCGCGCCCGTGGCGCGGAAATCCGGATCTCCGCCTCGCCCGAGGAAGCGGGCGCCGGCGCCGATGTCGTCGTCACCGACACCTGGGTGTCGATGGGCGACACCGACGCCGACAGCCGCCTGCGCGACTTCCAGGCCTATCAGGTGACGCCTCTGCTGATGGGCCTCGCCGGCGCCAACGCCATCTTCCTCCATTGCCTCCCGGCCCACCGGGGCGAGGAAGTGGCCGACAGCGTCATAGACGGCCCGCAATCCGCCGTCTGGGACGAGGCCGCGAACCGGGTCCACGCGCAGAAGGCGCTCCTCCTCTGGGCGCTGGGCAAGCTCGGCTGATGGCGGAAGGCGGCGACCGCCTCGTCGGCTTCACCATCCCCGGCCGCAGCGCCCGCGGCCGGCTCGTGCGGCTCGGGCCGGTGCTGGACGAGGTCCTCGGCGCCCACGCCTACCCCGAACCCGTCGCCCGGCTGCTGGCGGAGACGCTGGCGCTGACGGCGCTGCTCGGCGCCCTCTTCCGCCCGGAAGACGGCCAGCTCACCTTGCAGGCCAAGGGGCAGGGCGGCCCGGTGCGGCTGATGGTCGCCGACTTCAAGGACTGGGCCTTGCGCGGCTACGCCGCGCTCGACCTGGACCGCCGCTTCGCCACCGACGCAAGCGCCGGCACGCTGGAGGCGCTGTTCGGCGAAGGGCAGTTGATCCTCACGCTCGACCAGACCTCGTCCGCCGAACGCTACCAGGGCATCGTCGAGCTCGGCGCCTCTTCGCTCGAAGCCGCGGCGCAGAATTATTTCGAGAACAGCGAGCAGCTTCCCACCCTCGTCCGCCTCGCCGCCGACCGGGCGGAAGACGGCCGCTGGACCGCCGGCGGCCTCCTCGTGCAGCAGCTCGCCCGCTCCGAGGAAGGCGGCGCCCGCCTGCATGTGGAAGGCGCCAATCCCGACTGGGCGCATGTCGCCGTGCTGGGCGGCAGCGTCACCGCCGACGAACTGGCCGACCCGGACCTGTCGGAGGAGACGCTGCTCTGGCGCCTCTTCAACGAGGATGAGGTGCGGGTTCTGCCCACCGAAACGCTCACGCGCGGCTGCCGCTGCTCGGTCGAGCATATCCGCAATGTGCTGGAGCAGTTCCCGGAAGCGGAGCGCGCCGAGATGCGCAACGCCGATGGGGTGATCTCCGTCGACTGCGAGTTCTGCTCGAAGCAGTTTCTGCTGGAAATCTGAGTTCGGGGGCGGTTGGGGCCGGCCGGCGGCAAAGCCGCCGAGTCCGGCCGGGGTGCGGAAACAGAGAAAAAGAAGGCGATCGTGCGGTTTTCAAACCAACGGCCATCATGTGGTCGCCGCGCCGACACCAGTCATTCCCAACCTTCGTCACCCCGGGCTTGACCCGGGGTCCAGCTTTTCGGCCAGCGCGGCGCTTCAGGAAGACAGCGGTCCCTCGGGTCAGGCCCGGCAGGATTCAAAACCGCACAACCACCAAAAAGAAGGAAAGAAGAAAAAGCGCGGCGAAGCCGCGTGCCGTCGGACTGGTCGGCNGGCTGCGCCGAAATCGCGCCCGCCTTCGACAAAAAACCCCCCCGGCAGTTACCCGCCGGGGGGAGGTTGGTTCCTTGGGGAGGAAATCGTGCGGGGCCCGGTCCTTTCCGCCGGGCGCCCGGAACTCAGTAATTGTAGGCGCGCTCTCCATGCTCGCCGAGGTCGAGGCCCTCGCGCTCCACGTCCGGCGTCACCCGCCCGCCGGTCACCGCCTTGGCGACCGAGAAGGCGATCGCCGCCCCCACGCCGCACCAGACGATGGCGACCAGCACCGACTTCACCTGGACCCAGAGCTGCGGCCACAGCGCATAATCGTCGCCGGCGGGCCCGCCGAGCACGGCCAGCATGGTGAAGGCGGTGCCCACCGAGCCGACGATCCCGGCAACGCCATGGATCCCGAACACGTCCAGCGAGTCGTCGAAGCCCAGCTTCGGCTTCGCCTTCATCACGAACAGGCAGGCGATGACCGCGCCGACGGCGCCCAGCAGGATCGCCCCGAACGGGCCGGAGTTGCCGGCCGCCGGCGTGATCGCCACCAGCCCGGCAATGGCGCCCGAGCAGGCCCCCAGCAGCGAGCCCGAGTGGCCGAGCGCCCGCTCGGTCAGCATCCAGAACAGCACCCCGGCGGCCGTCGCGGTGAAGGTGTTGATGAGCGCCAGCCCGGCCGAGCCGTTGGCGGCGAGCGCCGAGCCGGCGTTGAAGCCGAACCAGCCCACCCACAGCAGGCCGGTGCCGATCAGCGTCATCGTCAGCGAGTGCGGCGCCATCAGCTCCTTCTGGTAGCCGATGCGCTTGCCGATGAGGATCGCGCCCACCAGCGCCGAGACTCCGGCGTTGATGTGCACCACCGTGCCGCCCGCGAAGTCCAGCGCGTCCCAGCCGAAGATGAGCCCGGTCGCGGCCGGATCGTCGCTGCCGTACCAGACCATATGGGCCATCGGATAATAGACGATGGTCAGCCAGATGATGGCGAACACCATCAGCGCGGAGAATTTCATCCGCTCCACCAGCCCGCCCACGACCAGCGCCACGGTGATGGCGGAGAAGGTCATCTGGAAGGCCACGAACACGAACTCGGGAATGCTGCCCGAAAGCGTGTCGGCGGTGATTCCCGAAAGGAAATATTTGCCGCTGGATATGAAGGCGTTCGAATCGCCGCCGAAGGCCAGCGCATAGCCGAAGGAAACCCACATCAGCATCGCCAGGCTGGCGACCGCCAGGATCTGCGTCAGCACCGACGCCATGTTCTTGGTGCGGACGAGCCCGCCGTAGAACAGCGCCAGGCCCGGCACGATCATCGTCATCACCAGCACGGTGGCGACGATCATCCAGGCGGTGTCGCCCGTGTCCAGCACCGGCGCGTCGGCCGCCTCGGCCGCGGCCGCCGCCACTTCCTGCGCGAATGCCGGCTGCGCGGCGGCAAGGCCGGCAGCGCCTAGTCCCAGGGCCATCTTGCCCCAGGGCAGGTGTCGCAATTCCATCTGAGACCCCTCCTTCAGCGGTCGCAGCGCGAAGCTGCCCGCGGTATGTGGACGCGCGCCCGTCAAAGCGCCGTCTCGTTGGTTTCGCCGGTGCGGATCCGCACCACCCCGGCCATGTCGAAGACGAAGATCTTGCCGTCGCCGATGGCGCCCGTGTGCGCCGCCTGCTGGATCGCCTCCACGGCCCGCGCGGCGAGATCGGCGGGAATGGCGATTTCCAGCTTCAGCTTGGGCACCATGTTCGTGCTGTATTCCGCGCCCCGGTAGATTTCGGTCTGGCCCTTCTGCCGCCCGAACCCCTTCACTTCGGTCACGGTCAGGCCAGCGACGCCCAGCGCCAGCAGCGCCTCGCGGACGTCGTCGAGCTTGAACGGCTTGATGACGGCGACAATGAACTTCACGGCGGCCGATCCCCTTTCCAGCTTCTCCCGGCGGACGCGAATGCGCCCGCAAGGACAAGCCCATGCAGGAAGCGTGCCAAGTTCAAATTCCTCTTGCAGTGCAGCAAAAGGGAAAGAAGTCTGCTTAATTAAAAGGCATGCTCAAATCGGCGTGAAACATGCTGCCTTATTTTCAGGCAGTTCCGCCCACCGTCAGCCCTTCGACCCGCAAGGTCGGCTGCCCGACGCCCGCCGGCACCGATTGCCCGCCCTTGCCGCAGGTGCCGATGCCTTCGTCCAGCGCCATGTCGTTGCCGATGGCGGAAATCCGCCGCATCACCTCGGGGCCGTTGCCGATCAGCGTCGCCCCCTTCACCGGCGCGCCGATCTTCCCATCCTCGATCCGGTAGGCCTCGGTGCAGGAAAAGACGAACTTGCCCGACACGATGTCCACCTGCCCGCCGCCGAAGCTCTTGGCGTAAAGCCCCTTCTTCACGCCGCGCAGGATCTCGCCCGGATCCTCGCGGCCGGCGGTCATGAAGGTGTTGGTCATGCGCGGCATCGGCGCGTGGCGGAAGCTCTCCCGCCGGCCGTTGCCGGTCGGCTCCACGCCCATCAGCCGGGCGTTCATCCGGTCCTGCATATAAGCCTTCAGGATTCCGTCCTCGATCAGCACCGTCCGCCCGGTCGGAGTCCCCTCGTCGTCCACGCTCAGCGACCCGCGCCGGTCCGGCAGCGAGCCGTCGTCGATCACCGTCACGCCCGGCGAGGCCACCCGCTCCCCCACCTTGCCGGAAAAGGCGGAGCTGCCCTTGCGGTTGAAATCGCCTTCCAGCCCATGGCCCACCGCCTCGTGCAGCAGGATTCCCGGCCAGCCCGGCCCCAGCACCACCGGCATCTCGCCGGCCGGCGCCGCCACGCTCTCCAGATTGGTCAGCGCCTGCGCCAGCGCCAGATCGATCGCCCGCTCCCACTCGGCCGGATCGAACAGCCTGTCGTAAAGATGCCGCCCGCCCAGCCCCCAACTCCCGGACTCGCGCCGGCCGTCGCGTTCGGCGACGATCCCCACGTTCAGCCGCACCAGCGGCCGCACGTCGCTCACCCGCTGCCCGTCGGCGCGGACGATCTCCACATGGCTCCAGCTCGCGGCCATGCTGGCGGTCACCTGCACCACCTTCGGGTCGCGCGCCCGCGCCACGGCGTCGATCTTCTCCAGCAGCGCCACCTTGTCGGCGAAGGGCACGGCGGAAAGCGGATCGGCATCGGTGTAGAGCCGCCGGTTGGTCCCCAGCGGCGCCGGCGCGGGCGCCACATCGCCGCCCTTCACCACCGCCAGCGTCTCCGCCGCCCGGCGGATGGCGGGCGCGGAAATCTCATTGGCATGGGCGTAGGCGCTCACCTCGCCCGCCACGCCGCGCAGGCCGAAGCCGCGGCTCTGGTCGAAGCTTGCCGTCTTCAGCCGCCCGTCGTCGAAGGCGAAGCTCTCGGAGGCGGCAATCTGAAGATAGAGTTCCCCATCCTCCATGCCCTCCAGCGCCTCGCGCGTCAGCCGCGCCGCTTCGCCGGGGTCGAGATCGGTGTAGAGAAGGCTTTGCATGCCCCCGACATAGGGCGTCGGGGCGAAAGGCGAAAGGCCGCCCGCTTTCCCCAGGCCGGGAAGCGATACAAGCCCTTGCCGTATTTCCCCGTCACCCCGAACTTTCCGTCACCCCGGGCCTGACCCGGGGTCCAGCTTTTCCACTGGCGCCGCGCTCGAGGCAGAAAGCCGGCCAAGCCCGGCGTGAAGAGCCCCAGCCTAATGCTGGTCGCCGCCGCCATCGCCTTCCAGCACGAATCGCCGGTCGCAATAGGGGCAGTCGACATAGCCGCGCGCGTCGATCTCCAGCCAGATGCGGGGATGGCCGAGCGCCCCCTCGTCGCCATCGCAGGCGACACGGCGGCTGTGGACGATGCGCGTTTCGGGCGGCTGCGGGGCGGTGCTCATGGCGCCGCTCTCTAGCCTCTTCGGCCGGCGGCGAAAAGGGGCCGCGCCGCCTCCGCCGGCGTTCCGAAATCTGCCGCCTCCATCGGCGTTCCGAAAGTGCCGCCTCCGCCGGCGTGGCAAACCAGCCACACCGAAGGCGCGTCACCCGAACGCAACAGATTTGACGCTGCACTGCAACATGACGGGCGCAGGGCGCCAGCCAAACGAACGCCCCAAGATCGCACATCCCTGAGAGGACTTCCATGAAACCCGCCCTGCTTCCCGCCGCCTCGCTCCTGGCTCTCGCCATCGCCGCCCCCGCCTGGGCGCAGCAGGTCGACGGCGACGGCGGAGCGCTGGAAGACATCATCGTCACCGCGCAGAAGCGCGACCAGCGGATCGTCGACGTGCCCGTCAACGTCACCGCCTGGAGCGGCGACAGCCTGCAGCGCATGGGCATCACCCAGATGAACGAGCTGTCGGCCTTCGTCCCGGGCCTCAACATCCAGGAGCAGTCGGCCAACAACCCCGGCTTCGTCATCCGCGGCATCACTTCGGATTCCGGCTCGGCGCAGGAAGCCGCCCGGGTCACCGTCTATTACAACGGCGTCGACGTCAGCCGCTCGCGCGGCTCCTATTTCGACCTGTTCGACATCCAGCGGGTCGAAGTGGTGAAGGGCCCGCAGGCGACCCTGTTCGGAACCGCCGCCGCCATCGGCGCCGTCTCGGTGATCCCGAACCCGGTCGGCGACGATGTCTCGGGCGAGATTCGCGGCGCGCTCGGCAATTTCAACCAGCGCATGATCGCCGGCCACGCCAACATCGCCAATGAAATGCTCGGCCTGCGCGTCGCCTTCGCCTGGAAGAAGCGCGACGGCGTGGTGGAGAATATCGCCGGCGGCACCCCCAATGGCACGGTCGAGCAGGACGATCTGAACGGCCAGGACCAGCGCGGAGTCCGCGTCTCGCTGAAGCTCGATCCGGAAGGCCCGGTCCGCGCCGACCTCGTCTACAGCTACGACGGCCAGCGCAACCCCGGCACCTCCTTCAAGTCCGGCACGCTGAACCCCTATGGCGGCGACACCTCGCCCTACAGCTTCGCCGAACTGGGCGGCTCGCCCTATTCGAAGCAGGTGCTGGGCATGGAGAAGCTCGGCCTCCGGCGCGACGTGCACGATCTCAACTTTACCGCCCGCTACACGCCGGACGACAGCCCCTGGTCCACCGTCCACATCTTCGGCTACCGCGAGTTCAACTCGCTCGAAGTGTTCGACGCCGACGGCACGGGCGCCTGGTTCCTGGAATTCGCCGAAGACGCGCGCGGCAGCCAGTTCAGCCACGAAAGCCGCGTGAACTATGAAGGAGAGCGGTTCCGCGCCTTCGCCGGCTTCAACTGGTTCTGGGAACAGGGCACCCAGCGCGTGCCCTTCTCCACGGAAGAAGGCACCTACATCCAGTGCGTGCTGAGGGTGATCCCCAACGTGCCCTGCGTCGACTCGAACGGCGTCGTCACCGCCGCGCAGGCGACCGCGATGCTCACGGGCGGCGCGCTGCAGGCCATCCCCTATTCCTCCGTCTACCAGAACGGCGGCGAGAATGAGCTTGTCAGCGTCTTCGCCGACGCCTCCTTCGACGTCACCCCCTGGCTGGAACTGACGGCCGGCGGCCGGCTGCTGTGGGAAGTGCGCCGCTCCAGCTATTTCTCCGACCAGCCGAAGTCGGTGCTGTCCCAGGCGCTGATTCCGGGCGGCATCTCGCTCTTGCCCTTCGCCGGCACCAACGGCCAGATTTTCACCGCACGCCAGACCAACAACGCCTTCCTGCCGCGCTTCAACGCCCTCGTCCGCTTCTCGGAAGGGCTGAACGGCTATGCCACCGTTTCCAAGGGCCGCCGCAGCCCGGTGGTGCAACTGAACGCGGAAGACACGGCCGGCGGCCCGGTCGCCAAACGCACCGACATCCCGGCCGAAACCGTCTGGAACTATGAAGGCGGGGTGAAGGCCTCGCTCGGCGCCTTCGGCGGCAGCCTCGGCATCTTCTACCAGACCTACGACAATTTCCAGGTCAGCGTGATCGAGGACGGGCAGGCCGTCACCCGCAACGCCGGCTCGGCCACCAACTTCGGAGTCGAGGCGGAAGCGAACTGGCGTCCGTCGGGCTACATCAGCCTGTTCGCCAACGGCGCCTGGATCAACGCCAAGATCGACGAGAAGGAAGCGAACGGCCAATTCGGCGGCAACCGCTTCCGCCTGCAGCCCGAATGGCAGGCCGCCGCCGGGGCGGACTTCCGCATGCCGCTCGGCAACGACCTCTCCGCCTTCATCACCCCCACCCTCACCTACCGCAGCAAGATCTATTTCGAGGTGCCCAACAGCGAGGCGATCTCGCAAGGCCCGGTGGCGCTCGTCAACCTGCGCGCCGGCTTCGAGGGGCAGGGCGGCCGCTGGCAGGTGACGGGCTTCGTCTCCAACCTCTTCGACCGGGAGTATCTGATCGACGCCGGCAACACCGGCGGCTCCTTCGGCACCCCCACCTTCATCCGCGGCAACCCGCGCCTGGGCGGCGTGGAGCTCGCCTTCCGCTTCTGATCGTCGCGCCAGCCGGGCTACGGCGGGCGGGCAACCCGCCGAAGCCCGGCCGATCGCCCACCCGCAGTTCGTCGACGCGGGACCGGCGTTCGTCGAACCGCCTGCAATCGGCAGAGCCTCCCCCGCCCTCCGTCGAGGCGGCCGCGACAGCCGCCCGGCGGCACGGCACAAGCGGGCCATGGTGCTGCCGGATCGCCAATCCCCTCTCGAGCGGACCCGGCAGCACCTCCTCAACAGGAGAACCCCGATGCGCACCTCTTTCGCCCCGCTTGCCCTCGCCGCCGCAATCGTCATCACCTTCGCGCAGACGGCCGCCTTCGCCGCCCCGGCGGACGTCGCCCCGCGCAGCCTGGAAGTGACCACCCGCGGCCTCAATCTCGCCAACCCCGCCGACGTCGCCGCGCTCGATGTCCGCATCAACCGCGCCGCCCGCGCCGTCTGCAACGCCGGCGACTGGCGCAACCTGAAGGCGGTGTCCGAGCGCGCCGCCTGCCAGGCCACCGCCATCGCCTCGGCCGCGCCGAAGAAGGAGCAGCTGGTGGCGCTGGCGCAATCCGGCCAGGTCGCCAGCCGCAACCAGATCAGCGTCGCCGCCACCGATTGAACGGCCGTTCCACCAGTCAGTCCAAACTGGCCCGTCCCCGCAACCGGGGGCGGGCCTTTTCTTGGTTATTGTGCAGTTTTATCAACCGAATTGTGCGGTCGCCGACCTGACACTGGACATTTNGGTGCTGGAGAAAGAAAGCTGGACCCCGGGTCAAGCCCGGGGTGACGAGGGAGTTTCATCACCGGCGCTTTCCACCAGAATCGACATTCGCCGCCTGGGTTTGCAAACCGCACAATCCCCTTGTCCTTTTCCCCGCCCGCTTCCTTGCGGCGTCAGGCCACCGCCACCCGCAGCCGCAGCCCGATCGCCGGGCCATGGCCGCGCGCCCACTCCGGCGCATCCTCCAGCGCCATGTCGGCGCGCCAGCCGGCGCCGCCCAGCACCGGCCGACCGTCTATGTCGATGGCGGCCGCCTCGATCACCCGCGTCGCCGCCAGCAGCCCTTCCGCCTCGCCGCGCAGCAGCAGCAGGAAGATCCAGCTCAGCGTCGTCGACTGGTCGGCCAGATGCCGCCCGGTCATCTTCGAAACGTCCGGCACCGGGGACATGGCGTGCACCAATATCCTGAGCACCGGCCCGTCGCCCGCAGGCCCGTCGCCCAGCTCCACCGGATGGTGCAGCACTTCGGTCAGGCGGGCGGCAAGGGCGGACAGGGCTTCGGCGGCGATCATCGGGCTTCCTTCTTCGGTTTCGCCTTTCCATATCCCGGCATCGCCCCGCCGCGAAAGACGCCGCGAAAGCCGCCGCTCAAACCAGATCGTCGGGCACGAACCAGTTCGGCCGCCCGCGCCGCCGCACGCGGGCCAGCCGATAGGGCAGGATGAAGCCGTCGCGCTCTTCCGGCGGCTTTCCAAGATTGGCCTCCGCCTGCGCCCGCCACAGCGCCAGCCCCTCGCCCGGCGCTGGCACCTCCTCCGGCTTCCTTTCCAGAAGCTGCCCCCACAAGCGGCGCCGGAAAACCCCCACGCTCGCCGCATCCTCCCACAGAAGCCCGAATTCCGAATCCCAGCCGAAGCTCCGCCCGTTCATGTTGGCGGAGGAGACCAGCGCCAGCCGGTCGTCGGCGATCAGCAGCTTGGAATGCACATAGATCATCCCCGCGCCGAAGGCGGCGCCGCCATCTTCCACCAGCGCCCTCTCCTCGTCCGTCAGCGCCGATTTGCGCCCCAGCGCGAACAGCCCCACCCGATCGCCCAGCCGCCGCTTCAACCGCCCGACCGCCTTCGCCTGCAGCCATTCGCCATGCTGGTGCGCCGGGTTGCCGCCCTGCCCGTCGAACGCCACTTCCTCCGGCGCCTGCGGCATCACCAATATCACTTCCAGCTTCGGGTTGCGCCGCGCGGCTTCCACGATCCACCCCGCCGCCCGGCGCGAGCGGAAGAACTGCGCCTCGATATAGAGCGTCCGCTCGGCGGCGAAGATCAGCGCCCGGTGCGCCTGCATCAGCTCGCGGATGTGCCGCGAAGGCCCCAGCGCGAACATCTGCCGAGACTTGCGCGATTGCGTGCGCAGCACCTGCCCCCGCGCCGCGCCGCCCTCCACCGCCGGCGGCAGGGGAATCGCCTCGGGCATCGGGTCCAGCGGGTCGATCACCAGCTCCCGGTCCACGCCCCGCAGCCAGTGGCTGGTGATCTCGCGGAATCGCGGCAGCTCGAAATTCCACAGCCGGCGGAAATGCTCGGCGGCGTCGCCGGCCGCCGGCCCCTCCAGCTTCACGCTCACATCGTGCCAGGTCTCGGGCGCCGGCTGGTTGTAGCGCCGGGTTTCCCAGCGCCGCTCGTCCACGTCCAGCCCGCCGATGATCGCCACCTGATCGTCGACCACCGCGAACTTGTGGTGGTGCGTCGCCGGCCATAGCCGGGGCGCCGGCCCGCGCCGGAAGCGCGGGCGGCCATCCTCGTTCTTCACATAGCGCCACAGCCCCGGCCGCACCGCCAGCAATTCCTCGATGTCGCCGCCGCTCTCGGCGAACTCGCGCACGATCCGCCGCAGCAACAGCCCCATCGGCAGCCGCAGCAACTGCCGCATGCCCCAGCCCAGCTCGCCCGGATGCTGGCTGACGATGATCTCCAGCCGCTCCTGGTCCGGCTCCGGCAGCTCGCGCAGCACCTCGCGCAAGGCCGCGAAGCTGGACCAGCTGCTGGCGTGCAGCCGGTGCGCCACCGTCGGCTCGAAGTCGGTCAGCAGGATGCGCACCGTCACCCCCGCCATCACCCGCGCGCGGATGAGAGAGGCCCAGTCCTCCAGCCCCTCGGCCTTCGCCTCCTTCGAACGGGTGGCGGTCGCCGGATCGAACACGCGAAAGGCCAGGAACGCCCGGTCCTTCGCGCCCAGCACCAGCCGCTCCAGCTCCGGATACATTTCCGCCGCCAGCAGCAGCGGAGTCACCTTCAGCCCGCCGCGCGGCGGAAACGGCAGATCCTCCGCCGGCGAATCCCGCCGTGGCCCCCGCGACTCGGAAAGGAACACCGACCCCATCGCCGCCACTCTGGCCGAAGCCGCGGCCGGCGTCAGCCCCTGGCGATGCTGGCGCGCACGCTCGCCAGATAGGTGCGGCCGATCCGAAGCTGCTGCCCGCCCTCCATCTCCGCCGTCCAGTTGCCCTGCCCGTCGTGCGCCAGCCGGGCGATCCGCGCCCGCCGCACGATGGCGGAGCGGTGGACGCGGATGAACTCCGCCGGGTCCAGCCGCGCCTCCAGCGCGCCGATGGTCTCATGGATCAGCCAGCTCCGGTTGCCGCTGTGCAGGCGCATATAGTCCCGCTCGGCCTCGATCCGGTCGATGTCGGAAACCGCCACCCGCACCAGCTCGCCCCGGTTCGGCACCCAGAATTCGCGCGCATGTCGGCCGTCGGCCTGCGCCTCGCCGGCCGGCGCTTCGGCGGCCAGCCGCAGCCGCTCGGCCACCCGCGCCACCGCCTTTTCCAGCCGCTCGGGCGCCACCGGCTTCAGCAGATAGTCGACCGCCGCCGCATCGAAGGCCGCCACCGCGAACTGGTCGAAGGCGGTCACGAACACCACCGCCGGCGCCTTCTCCCGCCCTTCCAACGCATGCGCCACATCCAGCCCGGTCATCCCCGGCATGGCGATGTCCAGGAAGATCAGGTCTGGCGCCAAGGCGCCGATCAGCCGCAGCGCCGCCTCGCCGTCCTGCGCCGTCCCCACCAGTTGCAGGCCCGGAATGCGGGCGCACAGGATCTGCATCCGCTCGATGGCCAGCGGCTCGTCGTCCACGATCAGCGTCTTCAGGGAACTCATGCCTTCACCAGCGGCATCGACAGCCGCACCAGCCAGCCGCCGGCCGAAGGCGCCCCGGCCACGCAATGCGCCGCGTCGCCCCACAGCGCCTTCAGCCGCGCCTGTACATTGGCCAGTCCCACGCCGCAGCCCGTCTCGTTGCCGGTCGGCAGCCCCTCGCCGTCGTCGCGCACCCAAAGCTCCAGCCGGTCGCCGATCGCCTCGGCGGCGATGGTCACCGTCACCGGCCGCTGGCTGCGGGAAACGCCATATTTGATCGCATTCTCCACCAGCGGCTGCAGGATCAGCGCCGGCACCATCGCGTCCATCAACTGTTCGGGCACCAGCACCTTCACGATCAGCCGCTCGGGGAAGCGCACCTTCTCGATGTCCAGATAGAGAAGCTGCAGCTGCAATTCGTCGGCCAGAGTCACATTCTCGTTCGCCTCCCGCGTCAGCGAGGCGCGGAAGAAGGTGGAAAGGTTCAGGATCATCCGCTCCGCCTCTTCCGCCCGCTCCCGCAGCACCAGGGAAGAAAGCGAGTTCAGCGTGTTGAACAGGAAATGCGGGTTCACCTGATAGCGCAGCGCCCGCAGCTCCGCGTCCTGCGCGGCGCGGGCGTAAAGCGCCGCCTCCCGCTCCACCCGCCGCACGCGCGCCGCATACAGCAGGGCAACCCACATCACCGCCCAGGCGGCGATGAAGAAATACCATTCCAGCGCCGTGGAGGCGATCATCGCCAGCGGCGCCTCCTTCTGCTTGTAGCTGTCCATCCCGTCCAGCGCATGCGCATTGAGCGGGAAGCCGTAGAAGGCGATGTAGTTCACCGTCGCATAGGCAAAGGCCAAAGGCACGGAGGCGGCGAAGGCGATCGTCAGCAGCTTCCCCGTCCGCTGGTCCCCCATCCGCCGCAGCAGCAGGTAGAGGAGGCCGGTCAGCCCCATCGCCACCACCGTCACGATGGCGCGGCGCAGCAGCATCTCGTCCTGCGCCGGCATCATCGAAATGGCGGCCCGCGCCGTCGCCAGCAGGAAATAGACCAGCCAGAAGCCCAGGATGGAGGCGAGCGCCAGCCGCGCCCCCGGCTCCCCGCCGTCCGCCCCCCCATCCGCAACGCCACCGGCTGCCAGCGCCGCTAGCGGCTCGGGGGCATCCTCGCGCTGCGGCTCCCAGCCTGCGCCGTGCGAATGGGGCCTGAAGCCTTTGTTCATTCCGTCACATTAGAGAAACAACGCCGGCCATGCGACGCCCTTCGTCGACGGGCAATGGCGGTTGGTCGAAGCGGTTCATTTGCCGTTAACCCTGAAAATCGGCCTTCCCCAACGCCGGCCGGCAAGCTAGCACCGCCCAAAGCCCATATGAGAAGGCCGCGCGGCATGAGCATCGAGTCCGACATCATCCTGATCCAGCGCCTGGCCAACGCGGCGGACGAAGCGGTCGCCCCCTTCTTCCGCGCCAACACGAAGGTCGAGGAAAAGGCGGACCTCTCCCCCGTCACCGCCGCGGACCGCGCCGCCGAAGCCGCCATCCGCCAGATGCTGAAGCGCGACCGCCCCACCGACGGCATCTACGGAGAGGAATATGGAGTCGAGCGCGGCTCCTCCGGCCGGGTCTGGGTGATCGACCCGATCGACGGCACGCGCGGCTTCGTCGCCGGCCGCCCGCTCTACGGCACCCTCATCGCCCTCATCGAGCAGGACAAGCCGATCCTCGGCCTCCTCTCCGCCGGCGCCGCCAACGACCGCTGGCTCGGCTGCACCGTCGGCCGCCCGCAGACGACGCTGAACGGCAAGTCCGTGCGAGTCCGCCCGTGCGAGACGCTGCGCCGCGCCCGCGCCGCCTCCACCCACCCGCTCGCCTTCACCGCCGCCGGCCACGCCAGCTTCCAGCGCGTCGGCCGCTCCGTCGCCGACATGCTGTTCGGCGGAGACTGCCACAACTACGGCCTGCTGGCCGCCGGCCACCTCGACCTCGTGATGGAAGAAGGGCTGAAACCCTATGACTGGGCCGCCCTCGTCCCCATCATCCAGGGCGCCGGCGGCCTCATCACCGACTGGCACGGCAAGCCGCTCTCCCTCACCAGCGAAGGCCACGTGCTGGCCGCCGGAGACCACCGCACCCACCGCGAGGCGCTGGAGCGGATCTGAGCAGGCTTCGCCACCCCGTCGCCGGACGGCGATAAAGAGAAGTCCGAAGGGGCCTTGCCCCTTCACCCCAGCAGGGGCGTGACGCCCCTGCACCCCCGATCCTCAACAATCACCACCCGTCACCCCGGGCTTGACCCGGGGTCCAGCTTCTCAGCACCCAGCGCCCGCCAACAATTCCAAAAGCCTGCGGCGCAAGAAGGCAAAAAGCCCCTCGCCTGTCAGGGGAGGGGTTGGGGTGGGGTGCGAGCGTCCCACACCCACAAGGCAAGAAACAAAAACCAGCGCCGCAGGCAATCAAGCCCCACCACCAACCCAACCGCCCCAATCCCCCACAACCAAACGAAAAGAGGGTGCAGGGAAATCATTTCCCTGCCGGGGTGAAGGGGCAGAGCCCCTTCGAAAACCGCGCCAGCAACTCACCCCAAGCGGATCAGCACCACCCGCCCAACATCTCCCTCAAGCACCTCCTCGCCCACCCGCCGCGCCGCGTCGCGGCGCACCAGCGCCAGCACTTCGGCGGGCACGCCCGGTTCCTGGATCACCAGGTCGGCCTGCGCCATCAACCGCAGTTCGCGCAGCGTCAACGCTTCGGCGCCGCCTTCGCCAACCTGGATGGTGTCGAAGCGGTCTTCCGGCTGGTAGCCCCCGGCCAGAGCAAGCGAAATGGCCTCCGCCGGATCGGCGACCGAAGCCAGCGGATCAAGCGCCCCCCCCGGCGCCAGCAGCCGCGCCCAGAAACCCCGCCGGTCGGCCACCTCCGGGTGGGCAGCGGAAACGGAGGGCCGCGCCTGCCGGATGGCGTTGGCCAGCGCCCCCAGCCCCACCGGCAGGAACAGCTCCAGCCGCTCCTTCAGCGCCTTGGCGAGGCTGGCGGACGCGCCGCCGGTGCCGACCGCCGCCACCACCGGGGAGCGGTCGACGATCGCCGGCACGAAGAAGTCGCAAAGCTCCGGCCGGTCGGCCACATTCACCAGCAGCCCTCCGGCGCGAAGCCGGGCGGCTGCCTCCTCGGCCCCCTCCGCCAGCGCCACGAAGGCGAGGCGCACGCCGGGCTCCACTTCCGCCACCGGCTCGCCGCCGGCCTCGCGCACCAGCCGCGCCTTCGCCTCCGCCGCTTCGCCCTCGCCCAGCAGCAGCACTTTCGCGCCCTGCAACCGATGGAAGAGCGGCAGGCTTTCCATCAGCGGACGTTCGCGTCCAGCCAGGCCCTGACCGCCGGGCCGATGTCCGGCCGCGCCAGCGCCAGCGCGATATTGGCGGTCACATGGCCGGCCTTGTCGCCGCAGTCGAAGCGGGCGCCCGAGTAGGTGTAGGCGTGGAAGGGCTGGCGGCCGATCAGCTGCGCCAGCGCGTCCGTCAGCTGGATCTCGCCGCCGGCCCCACGCCTGCCCTCGGCCAGCAGCGCCATGCATTCCGGCTCGATCAGATAGCGGCCCACGGCGGCGAGGCGCGAGGGCGCCGTCCCGGGCTTGGGCTTCTCCACGAAGCCCTTCACTTCCGTCAGCGCCCCATGGCTGGCGCCGGGGTCGACGATTCCATAGCGATGGGTTTCCTTTTCCGGCACTTCCATCACCGCGATCACCGTTCCGCCCACCTCGTTGCGGGCGCGCACCATCTGCGCGAGACAGGGGTCCGTGGGGTTCCACAGCAACTCATCCGGCAGCAGCACGGCGAAGGGCTCGTCGCCGGTGATGTGGCGCGCGCACCAGACGGCATGGCCAAGCCCCGCCGGCTCCTGCTGGCGCACATAGGCGATGCTTCCGGGCGACAGCCGCGTGCCTTCCAGCACCCGCAGCTCCACTTCCTTGCCGCGCGCGCGCAGCAGGTTTTCCAGTTCGGCCGCCACGTCGAAATAGTCTTCCAGCGCCGCCTTGCCCCGGCCGGTCACGAAGATCATCTGCTCGATCCCGGCGGCCAGCGCCTCGTCCACGGCATATTGCAGCAGCGGCCGGTCGACGACCGGAAGCATTTCCTTCGGCACCGCCTTGGTCGCCGGCAGGAATCGCGTGCCCATGCCCCCCACGGGAAAGACGGCTTTCTTGACTGGTTTCAAAACATGCCCCTTCTTCAAAGCCAGTCCGGCACCCGGTCGAGCGCCAGAAGTTCCTCCAATGTCTGCCTCGGCCGGATGACAGCCTGACGACTGCCGTCCACCAGCACCTCGCCCACCAGCGGGCGGGAGTTGTAGGTGCCGGCCATGGTGGCGCCATAGGCGCCCGCCGTCATCAGCGCCACCAGGTCGCCCTCTTGCAGCGGCGTCAGCCGGCGATCCTCGGCGAACATGTCCCCGGTTTCGCAGACCGGGCCGACGATCGTCGCCAGCGTTTCGCCCGGCCTCGGGCGAACCGCGCGAATATCGTGATAGACGCCATAAAGCGTCGGGCGGATAAGATCGTTCATCGCCGCGTCCAGCACCACGAAGCGCCGCGCGGCTCCCTCCTTCACCGTCACCACGCGGGAAAGCAGCACGCCGGCGTTGCCGGCGATCAGCCGCCCCGGCTCGAACATCAGCCGGATGCCCGCCCGGTCCGGCCATTCGTCGGTCACCCGCTTCACCATCGCGCCATAGTCGGCGGGGGAGGGCGGCGGCGGCAAGGCGGGGTCGTAGGGAATGCCCAGCCCGCCCCCCAGATCGACGCGCGAAACCGTCAGCCCGGCGGCGCGCAGCCGCGCCACCAGTTCGCCCAGCTTGCGATAGGCCGCCTCCAGCGGCGCCAGATCGAACAGCTGGCTGCCGATATGCGCCGCCACCCCCACGGCACGGATGCCCGGAAGCGAAGCGGCGCGGGCGTAGAGCGCCTCCGCCCTGTCCAGCGGGATTCCGAACTTGTTCTCGGCCTTGCCGGTGGAGATCTTCGCCAGCGTCCGCGCGTCCACGTCGGGGTTCACGCGCAGGGCGATCTCCGCCGTCCGCCCGCTCCGCGCCGCCACGGCCGAAAGCCGTTCCAGCTCGCCTTCGCTTTCCACATTCAGTTGCAGGATTCCGGCTTCCAGCGCCGCTTCCATCTCCGGATCGGTCTTGCCGACGCCGGAAAAGACGATGCGGTCGGCGGGAATGCCGGCGGCCAGCGCCCGGCGCATCTCGCCCTCGGAAACCACATCGGCGCCCAGCCCCTCCTGCCCCAGCAGCTTCAGCACGGCGATATTGGGGTTGGCCTTCACCGCGAAGGCGACGAGCGGCCGGTCAAGCGCCGAAAGCGCTTGCTGGAACACCCGCGCATGCCGCCGCAAGGTGCCGGCGGAATAGACATAGACGGGCGTGCCTACGGCCTCGGCGATCGCCGACAGCGGCACATCTTCGGCGAACATCTCGCCGCCGCGAATCTCGAAATGGTCCATCAGCGTTCCGGTGCGATCTCGGCCGGGCGCGCGTCCGGCTTCGGAAGCGGGTCGCCGGGGAAGGGAATGGGGGTGCCGCCGGCCGTGCCTTCGGGCGGCAGGCTGAACGGGTCGTCGCGGCGCTGCTCCAGCTTCACGGTCAGGTCGTCGACCCGCTGCGGGCGGGCGGCCGCCGGCACCTGCAGCCCGGCTTCCACCTGCCGCCGCTCGGCGGCGCGGGCCGCCTTCTGCTCGTCCTTCGTCAACGCCGGGTCCGGCGGCTCCAGCCGAGTCACCGCGCTCTTGTAGCCGCAGGCGGACAGCAGCAGCGCGCCCAGCGGCAGCAGGAATCTCAGCTCCACGCCGGCACCTCCCGCAGGGCGGTTTCCGCCGCTTCCTTCACCCGCGCCGGCGCCGTGCCGCCAAGGCTGGTCCGGCTGGAGACGCTCGCCTCCACGCTCAGCACATCGAACACCTGCCCGTCGATTCGCGGGTCGATCCCCCGCAAGGCCTCCAGCGACAACCCGTCCAGTTGCACGCCGGCCTCTTCCGCCGCCTTCACCGCGCGGCCGGTGATATGGTGCGCCTCGCGGAAGGGCACGTCCGCCTCGCGCACCAGCCAGTCGGCAAGGTCGGTGGCGGTGGAAAAGCCGCTCGCCGCGCTCGCCCGCATCCGCTCCGGCACGAAGCCGATCGTCTCCATCATCCCCGCCATCGCCGCCAGGCTCAGCTCCAGCAGATCATGCGCCTCGAACACCGGCTCCTTGTCGTCCTGCATGTCCTTGGAATAGGCCAGCGGCAGGCCCTTCATCGTCACCATCAGCCCGGTCATCAGCCCCAGGATCCGCCCGGAATGGCCGCGCACCAGCTCGGCGGCGTCCGGGTTCTTCTTCTGCGGCATGATGGACGAGCCGGTCGACCACTGGTCCGGCAGCCGCACCCAGCCGAAGGGCTGGCTGGCCCAGAGGATGATCTCCTCCGCCAGCCGCGACAGGTGCAGCGCGCACTGCGCGGCGGAGGTCAGATATTCGATGGCGAAATCCCGGTCGGAGACGCTGTCGAGCGAATTGGCGGTCGGCCGCTCGAAGCCCAGCGCCGCCGCCGTCTGCTGCCTATCAATAGGAAAGCCGGTCCCCGCCAGCGCCGCCGCGCCCAGCGGGCACTGGTTCAGCCGCGCCCGGGCGTCGGCGAAGCGGCCGAAGTCCCGCTTCAGCATCTCCACATAGGCCAGCAGATGGTGCCCCAGCGTCACCGGCTGCGCCACCTGCAGATGGGTGAAGCCCGGAAGCACCGTCTCGCGATGCTCCAGCGCCCGGGCCGCCAGCACGCCGGCCAGCGCGCGGATCGCGGCCAGATGGCCGTCTATCGCATCGCGCACCCACAGGCGGAAGTCGGTCGCCACCTGGTCGTTGCGGCTGCGCGCGGTGTGCAGCCGCCCGGCGTCCGGCCCGATCAGCTCGGCCAGCCGGCTTTCCACCGTCATGTGGATGTCCTCGCGGGCGATATCCACCGGCACGCCGCCGGCGGCATATTCCGCCTCGATGCGCCGCAGCCCGTCGGCGATTCGCGCCGCCGCCCCGGCGTCGATGATGCCTTTCGCCGACAGCATCGCCACATGCGCCAGGCTGCCGGCGATGTCCTGCCGCCACATGCGCTTGTCGAAGGGGATGGAGGCATTTATCTCGGCCATCACCGCCGCGGGCCCGCCTTCGAACCGCCCGCCCCAAAGCGCATTGGCCCCCGCCGGGCTCGCCGCGCCAGAGTCGTTGCCGGAGGTTCCCATGAAGCCTGCCCTCATCCTGTCCATGTCGGTCCTGCTGGCGGCCTGCCAGCAGCAGCAGCCGAGCCCTAAGGCCGAACCGCAGGCCCCGCAAGCGGCCGAGGCGGAGCCGGCGGCGGCAAAGCCGGGTTTCGACCGCAGCCACGCCGGCCGGCCGGCCCCCGCGCTGGCGCTGGAAACCAACCCGGACGGCGCCACCGAAACCATCGCCGACATCCTGCGCGCCAATCCGGGCCGCAAGCTGCTGGTCAACCTCTGGGCCACCTGGTGCGCGCCCTGCCTGAAAGAGCTGCCCACCCTCGACACACTCGCCGCCGACACGAAGGGCAAGCTCCTCGTCGTCCCCATCAGCCAGGACATGGAGGGGTGGCGCGCCGTCTCCAAGGCCTTCACCGCCGACAGATATCCGAACCTAGAAACCCGGGTCGAAAGCGGCATGCAGTTCGGCTTCGAGTTGAAGGCGAAGGGCCTGCCGCTCACCATCCTCTACGACGAGAAGGGCCAGGAAGTCTGGCGCTACGCCGGCGACCGCGACTGGGCCTCGCCCGAATCGCGGGCGATGCTCGGGCTTTGAAACCCGCCATTGCAGGCATGCAATGATAATGCGGTTGACTTGCAATATCGCCCCAACTAGGCGCGGCCCCAGATCAAAAAGGGGTCAACATGCGCCATATCCTGCTTTTCTCCTCGTCGCTTCTTGCCGCCACGCTGATTCCGGCCGCCGCCCGCGCCGGCGAAGCGCCGGAAGCCGCTGAGGCGCAGCCCACAGACGACATCATCGTCACCGGGGAGAAATTCCACCGCTCGCTGCAGGAAACCACCGCCTCGGTCGGCGTCACCACCTCGCGCCGCATCGAGGAGGAGGCGATCCAGACCCTGCAGGACGTGTTCGAGCGCACGGTCAACGTCTCCGAAACCTATGGCAATTCGGGCTTCACCATCCGCGGCATCTCCAACCGCGGCGTCTCGGGCGGCGGCGACGCCGCCACCGCCACCGTCTTCGTCGATGGGGCGCCCCTCATCCAGGAAGCGATCGGCAACGGCCCGACCGACATGTGGGACGTGGCGCAGGTGGAAATCTTCCGCGGCCCGCAATCGACGCTGCAAGGGCTGAACGCGCTGGCCGGCGCCGTCCACATCCGCACCAACGACCCGACCGACGAATGGAGCCTCCGGGGCCGCGCCATCCTCGCCAGCCGCGACACGCGCAACTTCGCCATCGCCGGCGGCGGCCCGATCGTGCCGGGCGAACTCGCCTTCCGCGTCGCGGCGGAAAAGCGCAAGTCGGACGGCGACGTCTTCAACCCCACGCGCGACGCGCCGGAAAACCCGGTGGATAGCACCTCCGTCCGCGCCAAGCTGCTCTGGACCCCGTCGGCGCTCGAAGGCTTCGAGGCGCGCGCCAGCTACCAGCATTTCAAGGGCAAGAGTGGCTATATGTTCACTTACGCCAATCTCGACGTAGAGGATTATTTCAACAACCGCGAGAATCACTCGGACGCGCCCAACACCTCCGACACCAACAGCGACCAGGCGATCCTCGACCTCCGGCTGGATCTGGGCAGCGGCTTCACCCTCAGCTCGCTCACCACCTACATCGACATCGACTCGCTGCGCAGCTACGACGGCGACAACACCGCCGAGCCCATCGCCTATGGCACCAACTGGGCCGACGTCCGCACGCTCACCCAGGAACTGCGTCTCAACTACCATGGCGAGCGGCTGAGCGGCCTCGTCGGCCTCTTCTACTACAACCGGCGTCAGGATTCCGGCTCGGAAAGCCGCTCGATGGTGCCCACCCCGGAAACCACCATTTCCGGCCTGCTGCAGCAGAACGGCCTCGACGCCGCCACCGCCGCCTATATCGCCTCGCTCTATGTGGCGGCGCTGCCGCAAGTGCCGGTGGACTATTTCTCGGACTATTCCAGCAAGGTGGAAACCTTCGCCCTCTTCGCCGACGGCCGCTACGAGCTGACGGACCGCCTCTCGCTGCTGGCGGGCTTCCGCATAGACCGGGAAACCAACCGGGTCGCCCTCGACCAGGGCGCGGTCTTCGCCGGCGTCTACCCCAATCCGGCGGACTATGGCGATCTGGCGCCCGCCATCTACGCCATCAACCAGGGCGTGCAGATGCTGGTGGACCAGGCGGCCGGCGCCGCGCCCCCCACCTCGCGCACCTTCACCGCCTTCCTGCCGAAGATCGGCCTCAACATGGCGTGGACGCCCGACCTCTCCACCGCCTTCCTCGTGCAGCGCGGCTACCGCTCCGGCGGCTCCAGCGTGAACACCGCCCGCTCGCAGGCCTTCCCCTACGATCCGGAATACACCTGGAACTACGAGCTTTCGCTCCGCTCCGTCTGGCTGGACGGCGCGCTGACGGTGAACGGCAACGCCTATTACATCGACTGGAAGGACCAGCAGAGCACGGTCAACTTCGGCCTCAACCTCTACGACTACCACACGGCCAACGCCGGCCGCTCGCACCTCTACGGCTTCGAGTTGGAAGCCGCGCACCGCGTCTCGCAGGCGTTCGACTGGTACGCCGGCATCGCCCACAACCGCACCAAGTTCGACGAATTCACCACCGACGTCGGCATCGTCACCGATTTCAGCGGCATGGAATTCCCCTACGCCCCGCACTGGACGCTGTCGGCCGGCGCCAATGTCCGCTTCGGCAGCGGCTTCAGCGCCAATCTGAACGCCAACCACCGCAGCAGCGTCTTCACCGACCTCGGCCATCCGCAGTCCGACTCGCACGTCGGCGCGCGCACCCTCGTCAACGCCCGGCTGGGCTACCGGGCGGCGAACTGGGGCGTCTCCGTCTTCGCGACCAACCTGTTCGACACCGAATATATGCAATATTACAACCGCACCTATAACTCCGCGATCCTCGGCCAGCCGCGCACGCTGGGCGTCGTTCTGGAGGCCGGCTTTTGAGCGACGCCGCCTTCGCCGGGCTGATGCTGCTGATGCTCGCCGGCGGGGCGGCGGGCGCCCTCCTGCTGCGCCACGCGTGGAGACTGCGGGAAGGCAAGACCCCCTGGCGCCTCGCCGGCTGGGCTACGCTCGTCTTCACCATGGTCTGGCCGGCCTTCGCGCTGGGCCCGGCGCGCGGCCCCTTCATCGCCATCACCCTCATCTCGGCGGCGGCCTTCGCGGTCGTCGCTTCCAGCCTTCAGGTCCGCGCGGCGAAAACCCCGCGCGCCGCCCGCGCGAGGGCGAGCGGCGGCGACAGCCTCGCCCCCGAACCGGCCGAACGCCCCACCACCCCCTGGCGCACCACGCTGCGCTGGCTGCTCGCCGGCCCGATCGGCATGGTGGCGGCGATGGGCATCGGCATCTGCTACGCTGTCTGGATGCCCGGTGAAACGCAGACCCGCCTGCTGATCGGCGGCCTCATCGTCCCGGTCGTCTGGGGCGCCGCCATGGCCTGGACGCTTGCCGACAGCCGAATCCTGCGCGCCACCGCCGTCCTCGTCGGCACCGCCGTCGTCGGCTTCACCCTTGCCATCCTGAAGGGCCTTTGATGACGGCTCAACCCCGCGCCAGAAGCTTCAGCCCCTCGCCCGATTTCGTGCGCGCCGTGCTGAAGGGGCACAGCGGCCTCGGCCTCGCCTTCGCCGCCGCCCTCTATCTCGTCTGCCTCACCGGCACGCTCGCCGTCTTCGCGCGCGAATTCCAGCGCTGGGAAAACCCCACGGCCCCGCGCATGGAAAGCGTCTCGGCGGAAACGCTGAACCGCGCCTATCTCGCCGCGCTCGAAAAGGCCGGCGACGGCGTCGAGCATGTCTTCATCAACCTCCCCAACCGCGACCTCCCCTGGCTGATGGTCACCACCGAGAAGGATGGCGAGCGGGAAAGCCTGCTCGCCGACGCCGACGGGGAGCTGACGGGCGGGGCGGACATGCTCTGGTCGGAATTCCTCACCCGCCTCCACATCCACCTGCACCTGCCGCGCAGCTGGGGCGGCTTCATCGTCGGCCTCAGCGGGGTGGCGCTGCTCTCCTCGCTGATCTCGGGCATCCTCGCCCACCCGCGCATCTTCCGCGACGCCTTCCACCTGCGCCTCGGCGGCTCCCGCCGCCTGCAGGAGGCGGACCTCCACAACCGCATCGGCGTCTGGGCGCTGCCCTTCCATGTGATCGTCTCGCTGACGGGGGCGCTGCTCGGGCTGTCGATCGTCATCGTCGGCGTCCTCGGCCTCGCCCTCTTCAAGGGGGACACCGACAAGGTCTACAGCCTGTTCCTGCCGCCGCACCCGGTTGACGACCCCCGCCCGGCCCCGCCGCTCGACCTGAGGCCGATGTTCGCGCAAGCCGTCGCCCGCGCCCCGGACGGCCGGATCGAATATGTGATGCTGGAGCATCCGACGGAAATGGGCGGCGCGGCGCTCTTCAACGTCCGCACCACCCCCAACCGCATCGCCGGCGTCAGCGCCTTCGCCTTCGACCGCGAGGGAAGCCTCTACCATTCCAGCAAGGCGGAGGACTCGAACCTCGGCGAGAAGATCCTCGGCTCGCTCGGCCCGCTGCACTTCGGCTGGTTCGCCGGCTACACGGTGAAGATCGCCTATGGCATCCTCGGCCTCGGCCTCACCTATCTGGCGGCCGGCGGAGTCCATATCTGGCTCGCCCGCCGGCGGGACAAGGGCCGCCCGGCTCCCAATTGGGAGAAGGTCTGGGCGTCCGTCATCTGGGGGCAGCCGCTGGCGCTCACGGCCGCGGCCATCGCCGCCATCGGCTGGCCCACGGCGGAGCTCGTCCTGCCGATCGCCGTCTGGGGCGTCGTCAGCCTCCTCGCCCTCGCGGCGGCCTGGCCGCTCGCGCCCGCCGCCCTCTCGCGCCTCGGCCGGGGGCTGACCGGCGCGCTCCTCCTCTTCCTCACCACCTTCCACGCCATCGGCCGCCCCGGCGGAGACCCGGTGGCGACCGCCATCAACCTCTCGCTCGCGGCCGGAGGCCTGCTGCTGCTCTACACCGTGGCCCGCCCGCATCTTTCGCGTGCTCTGGTCTGAGAAACATCGCCGGGGGCGCTTCCCGCGCGCCCGGCCTTGCGGCACATTGCGCCCATGCACGACCCCATCCCCGGCCCGGACGGGCGCCCCCGCTGCCACTGGTGCGCCGCCAGCCCGGACTATTTCGATTACCACGACCGCGAATGGGGCTTCCCCGTCGCCGACGACCGCCGGCTGTTCGAGAAGCTCTGCCTGGAAGGCTTCCAGTCCGGCCTGAGCTGGCGCACCATCCTGACGAAGCGCGCGAATTTCCGCCGCGCCTTCGCCGGTTTCGACATCGGGCAAGTCGCGGCCTTCACCGAAACGGACGTGGAGCGCCTGCTGGCCGACGCCGGAATCGTCCGCCACCGGGGCAAGATCGAATCCACCATCAACAACGCCCGGCAGGCGCTGAAGCTGATCGCCGCGGAAGGGTCGCTCGCCGCCTATGTCTGGCGCCACGAAGCCGCGCCGCTCCCCTACGCCGTCCGCGCGACCTCGCCCGAATCCGTCGCCATGTCGAAGGATCTGAAGAAGCGCGGCTGGTCCTTCGTCGGCCCCACCACCGCCTACGCCTTCATGCAGGCCATGGGGCTGGTGAACGACCACCACCCCGATTGCGCCATCCACGCCGAAGTCGAAGCCGCCCGCGCCACCTTCGCAAGGCCGTAAACACCCACCCGGAGGGGTCTTGACCCAGGCCTGTCGTCACCCCGGGCTTGACCCGGGGTCCAGCTGTTCTGCGGCCACGGCGCTGGAAGAAGAAAGCCGGACCCCGGGTCAAGCCCGGGGTGACGAGGTTGCGGAGCGTCGCAGCAACCCCCTTCCAAGGTGCAGGGGCGAAACCTCAGAAGCGGAAGGTCACGCCCAGCAGCGGCCCATGCGTCAGCACGTCATAGGCGAAGCGATCCCGCCCGGAGCCGCTTTCATAATCCATATAGGCCAGTTGGTAGCCGGCATCGATGGAGATGCCCGATCCCACACCGAAGCTCAGCATCGGCTTCACCTGCAGCGCCAGGTCGGAGCCGAGCCCGAAGCCGCCGATATTGGCCAGAAGGCTGAAGGTCGTCGCGCCGCCCAGCGGCCCCTGGAAGCGGAAGCCGGCGATCGGGTCCATCCAGTCCTTCGAGCGTTTCAGCCCGTCGACCGCCTCCAGATCGGATTCCAGCTTCAAGCTGATCTTGTTGTAGCGCGCCCCCAGCATCAGGTCGAACCATTGCGCCACCCGGTAGAAGAGCATGGGCTGAACCGCCAGTTGCGAACTGTTGGCGCTGATCCGCGCGCTGTCCGGCGTGGCGTCCAGATCCATGTAGTTGGTGTCGACGGCGAAGCCCAGCCGGCCGTTCGTCACCTCCACATAGCCGAGGAAACCGATGTTCAGATTCTTGACCACATCCTTGCGGCCGACATCGACATCGGCATCGAACCCCTTCACGGCGGCCGAGCCGGTCATCGCCGGCACCATCAGATAGGGCTGCAGTACGATCTGCCAGCCGCCATCCTGCGCCGCCACCGGCGCCGCCATGGCCGCCAGAAGCGCAACCGCGCCCGCCATTTGAATCCTGCCCGCCATGCCTTGCTCCCTGCTCCGCCGGCCCGGCGGTTTCCGCCCGCATGGCGGCCGCGCGGCGGGCTTTCAACGGCAAGGGTGCCCGAACCGGGTCAGGGCAGGGCCTACAGAAAGGCGTCGAGATCGCCCAGGAAGCGTTCGAAGCGGTCATGGTGCAGCCAGTGGCCGGCGTCTTCATAAACTTTCAGCCGCGCGTCGCGGAAATGCCGGATGCGCCCGTCCTTCTCCGGGTTGGAAGCGCTGCTGTTGGCGCCATACAGCAGCAGCGTCGGCGCGGTGATCCGGGACCACAGCGCCTCCACCTGCGCCTGCGGAAGGTCGGCGTCGTTCCAGATGTTCAGATAGGGGTCGAACTTCCAGCCATAGGTGCCATCCTCGTTGCGGTTGACGCCATGCACCGTCAGATGCCGCGCCTGCGCTTCGGACAGATGGCCATTCTCCTCCATCATCCGCCCCAGCGCATCCTCCAGCGTCGCATAGCGGCGCGGCGTCCGCGCGGCGGCGGCGCGCTTCTTCTCCACCCAGATGCGCATCCGCTCGGCGAAATCGACCGCCTCGCGCTCGGCCTGCCGCTTCGGGCTCTGCCCAAGCCCCTCGATCACCACCAGCCGGCGGACATGCTCGGGGTAAAGCCCGGCGTAGCGCAGCGCGATGTTCCCGCCCATCGAATGCGCGACGATGGTCAGCGGCGCCAGCCCCTGCTGGTGGATCAGCTGCGCCAGATCATAGACATAGGTCAGCAGCTTATATTCGCCGTCGGCCGACCATTGGCTGTCGCCATGGCCCCGCCAGTCCGGCGCGAGGATATGCCAGCGTTCCTTAAGCGCTTTCGCCGTCCAGTCCCAGTTGCGGCAATGGTCGCGCCCGCCGTGCAGCAGCAGCAGCGGCGGCGCCTCGGGGTTCCCCCAGTCGGCGTAATGCAGCTTCAGCCGCTGCGAGATATAGCTGTGGGATGTGGGGCCTTCCTGCATGGGAAGGGGCATGGCCTGTGCCGCAACCCCTGTCCACTCCCCATTTTTCCTGAAGAAAGCCGCCCCGGGAAGCCGACTCCCCGGGGCCCGGCCGTTCAGACCCGCTCGATGACGATCGCCGGCGCCATGCCGCCGGCGGCGCACATGGTCACCAGGCCGCGCTTCAGGTCGCGCCGCTCCAGCTCGTCCAGCAGCGTGCCGATCAGGATCGAGCCGGTGGCGCCGATCGGGTGGCCAAGGGCGATCGCCCCGCCGTTCACATTCACCTTCTCGCGGTCGAGGCCGAGGTCGCGGATGAACTTCTCCGCCACCACGGCGAAGGCCTCGTTGATCTCGAACAGGTCGATGTCGTCCAGCGTCAGCCCGGCCTTCGCCAGCGCCTTCTTCGCCGCCGGCACCGGCGCGTTCAGCATCAGCGTCGGGCAATCGCCCATGTTCGCCATGGAGACGATCCGCGCCCGCGGCTTCAGCCCGTTCTTCTCGGCATAGGCCTTGCTCGTCACCAGCACCGCCGCCGCGCCGTCCACCACGCCCGAGGAATTGCCGGCGTGGTGCACATGGCCGATCTTCAGCTCGGGGTATTTCTGGTTGATCAGCCCGCGGAAGGTCGTCCCCCGCTCGTCCAGCGGCATGTCGGCGATCTTGGCGAAGCTCGCCTCCAGCGCCGCCAGCCCCTCGGCCGTCGTCTGCGGGCGCGGAAACTCCTCGCGGTCCAGCGCCACCGAGCCATCCTCGTTCAGCACCGGAATCAGCGATTTCGCGAACCGCCCCTCGGCGATCGCCTGCGCCGCCCGCTTCTGGCTTTCCAGGCCGAGCGCATCGACATCGGCGCGGCTGATCCCCTCCAGGCTGGCGATGGCGTCGCCGCACACCCCCTGGTGGGACTGCGGGTGCACCTTCTGCAGCCGGGCGTTCCCCACCCCCATCATCAGCGGTGGCAACCCGCCGGCCCGCTCCTGCGCGGAAAGCTCGGTGGTGTAGCTCATCATCTCGGTGCCGCCCGCCACCACGCAATCCTCCAGGCCAGACATCACCATGCCCGCCGCCAGATTCACCGTGGTGATTCCGCCGCCGCAGAAACGGTCCAGCGTCAACCCGGACGAGCGGACGTCGTAACCGGCGTCCAGCGCCGCCATCCGCCCCAGATCGTTGCTCTGCTTGCCGCGCTGCGCGCTCGTCGACCAGATCACATCGTCGACGGTCGAGGTGTCGAGCCCGTTCCGCTCGGCGATCGCCTTCAGCACGGTCGCCCCCAGATGCTGCGGGTGCAGGTGCGAAAGCGCGCCCTTGCCGGGCTTGCCGATTCCCCGCGGGGTGCGCACGGCGTCGATGATATAGGCGTCTGCCATCCTTCAGTCTCCTTCGGCAAAAAGCGATTAGGCCGCCCGCCCGGCACCTCTACTGTGCGAAGTGCGAGGAAAACGGCCCTGACACGGCCGCCATGGCAGATAAATGCGAATTTTGCACCCAGGGAGAGAAATTAGCCGCGAAGACCGAAGGGGCTCCGCCCCTTCACCCCGGCAGGGGAATGATTCCCCTGCACCCCCAATTCCGTCACCCCGGGCTTGACCCGGGGTCCAGCTTCTCCACACGCGAAACGCCCGCAACACCAAGCCCAGCCGCCAGCTCCCGCATCGCCGCCGCTTCGTCCACCACATCCGCATATCCCAGCTCCCGCCGGATGCGCCCGCTGTCCAGCACCAGCGGCTGGCGGAAATCGAAGTCGGGCAGCGGCGGCGGATCGCCCGCTTCCGGCGGGAATCCGGCCAATCGCTCGCCCATGGTCGGAGTCTCCGCCTCTCCCACATTGAACAGCCCGCATCGCGCCGCCGGATGCGTCGCGGCCAGCGCGATCGCCGCCGCCACATTCGTCACATGCCCATGCGTCCAGCGCCAGCCGGGCGCCGCGCGATAGCCGCGCACGCTCGCCAGGTCGCCATTGTCCTCCGGCCCATAGACCTTCGGCAGCCGAAGGATCGTCCAGTCCAGCCCGTCGGCCGCCCGCACCGCCGCCTCGGCCAGTATCTTCTCATAATGGCGGGCATAGGCCTCCAGCAGCGGCTCCATCCCGCGATAAGGGAACAGCACGGACCTGAGCGGCGCCTCCTCCCCCAGCGGCACCGGCTCGGCTTCCCCCGGCTCGGCCCGGGTCAGCCGCCCATAGGCGCGATAGACGTCGCAGCTGGAAACCAGCAGCAGCCGCCCGGCCCGGCCGCGAAAGGCGCCGACGGCGGCCTCGGCATCGGCGGCGCCCATCGCCACCATATGCACCACCAGATCCCAGTCCCGGCGCAGGGCGTCCGGGAAGCGGACGATGGGATATTCCGCCCCCTCGTCCAGCACATGCGCCACGTCGGGCAGGATCGGATTGGCCGTCAGCCCCCGATGGAACAGGGTGACCTCCGCACCCGCATCGTGCAGCCGCCGCACCAGATGCGCGCCGATGAAGCGCGTGCCGCCGATCACCAATGTCCGCACGGGCGGCCGGCCGCTACTTCCAGCCCAGCGCGTGCGCCATGATGTAGAAGATGCTGTTCTGCTCCACCGTGCCGGACACCAGCGCGCTTCCCGGCCCGGCGCCGAACAGCGCCACATCCTCGCCGCCATGCGTTTCCGAGCTGACGAGGAACGCCTTGGGCTGCAGGAAGTCCGGGTCCGTCGGCTCGCGCGTGGAATTCAGCACCTTCCCGCCCGAACGCACCTCCAGCGGACCGTTCATATAGCCGAGCGTCGTCATCGGCCGCCCAAGCTGGTCCAGCACATTGCCGTTGGCGTCCGTCGCCGATCCGCCCTCGCCGCCCTTGATCGGCCTGAGGAGCCCCAGGATCGGGTTCGCGCGCGGGGGATAGCCCGACATGGTGAAGACATGGCTGTGGTCGGCGGTCACCAGCACCAGCGTCTCCTTCAGGTCGACGCTCTTCAGCACCTCCTCCACCGCCAGCGAAAGCTCGGCGGTCTCGTCCAGCGCCCGATAGGCGTTGGTCATATGGTGGGCATGGTCGATCCGCCCGCCTTCCACCATCAGCACATAGCCCTTGCCCGAACGCTTCGCCCGCGCTTCCAGCTTCTTCGCCGCAAACACCGCCATCTCCGCCAGAGACGGCTCCTTCGCCCGGTCGGCGTCGAAGGCGAAGCTCAGATGGTCCTCGTGGAACAGGCCGAACACCGGCTCCGCCGCCTTCGGGTCCAGCGCCCGGAAGGGCGCCGCCGTCTCCACGAACCGCCCCTGCGGCCAGGCCTTCTGCCACTCGGCGATCAGGTCGCGGCCGTCGTCGCGGCTGCCGCCGGCGTCCCTGGGGCGGAACCGCCCCAGCCCGCCGCCCAGCACCACATCCGCCCCGCCCCGGAAGCCGACGAGCTGCGAGGCGATGTCGGCGCAGCCCGTCTTGCGCTCCTCGGCGGGAAAGGCCCTGTCCGCCCCTTCCCAATCGCGCGACGGGCTGTGCGCGAACATGGCGGCCGGAGTCGCATGGGTGATGCGGGTGGTCGTCACGATCCCCAGCCCCATGCCCTTCTCATGCGCCAGCTCGCCCAGGGTCTTGGGGAACTGCGCCGGCGTGCGGCAGGTGTCCGCCCCCTGCCCGGGCAGGATGCCCAGCACGCCGATCCGCGTCTTGGTGCCGGTGGTGATGGCGGAAGCCGTCCCCGCGCTGTCCGGCACCTGCGCGTTGGTGTTGTAGGTCTTCACCAGCGCCCGGTTCGGCAGCTTCTCGAAGCTCAGCAGATTCTCCTCGCCGCCCTCGAAGCCGGGATAGCTGCCGCCCGCCGCCTTCGCCCGCTTCTGCGCCTCGTAGATGCGCGCGGCGGTGATGGTGGAAACGCCCATCCCATCGCCGATGAAGATGATCACATTCTTCGCCCGCTGCCCGGCGCCGGGAGTGGAGCGGCGGGCGGCCACCTCGGCCTCCGCCTTCTTCCAGCTCGGCTCGCGCGAGGCGGTGGTGGAAATGGACTGGGCGGCCAAAGGCGCGGCCAGCGGGGCGGCAACCAGCGCCGCGACGGAAAGGGTCAGGATTCTCATGTCAGCTTTATCTCGGCCAGACGTTGCAGAAGAAAGTCATGCGCGGTGATCGGCGGCATTTCGGCGTTCGGAACGAAAGGCTCGATCAGCCAGTCGGGCCGGTAATGCAGGAAATAGGGCATGGAATAGCGCGGCAGGTGCCGCCGCTCCGGCGCCGGATTCACCACCCGGTGCGTGGTGGAGGGCAATTGCCCCCCCGTCTGCCGCTGCAGCATGTCCCCCACATTGACGACGAGCGAGCCCTCCGGCGCCGGCACCTCCAGCCACTCCCCCTGCCGCGAAAGCAGTTGCAGCCCGGCCTCCTCCGCCCCCAGCAGCAGGGTGATCACATTGATGTCCTCATGCGCGCCGGCGCGCACGGCATCCGCCCCTTGCGTCACCGGCGGATAATGCAGCAGCCGCAGGATGGAATTGCCGTCCGCCACCGGGCTTTCGAAAAAATCCGCCC
The DNA here is from genome assembly GCF_022014495.1 of Sandaracinobacteroides sayramensis. Taxonomy (GTDB): domain Bacteria; phylum Pseudomonadota; class Alphaproteobacteria; order Sphingomonadales; family Sphingomonadaceae; genus Sandaracinobacteroides; species Sandaracinobacteroides sayramense. Next base: position 35,878 of record NZ_JAKLSQ010000015.1, on the reverse strand, counting down.
GCTGCCCCAGATGCACGGCGATCGCCTTCAGCACCTTCAGCCCGGCGTCGCCCAAAGCCGCGAACAGGGCCTGCATCGCCGGCCGGAACTCCGGCAGAACCTCGTCCGGCCAGATATTGGGCGCCATGATCGCGCAAAAGCGGTGCCCCGCGGGCAGATCCCGGCCCACATGCCAGAATTCCTTCAGGTCGGAGAGGCTGGCCCCCTTGGCCGTTTCCACGCCGAAGGCGGTATACCCCCGCTGCCCGGCCCCGCCCGGCAGATGGTAGCGCCGCTTCACCGCATCCGGCAGGGCGAAGAAACGCCGGGCCGCCTCCCACGCGCCCTCGATCACCTCGGGGGCGATGCCATGCCCCTCCACCACCGCGAAGCCGGTGCGGCGGAAACTGTCCCCGAAACGCGCGGCGGCCTCGTCGAGGTCCGCCTCCACCAGCGAAAGCGCGATCGGCTTGATATCGGCACGAGTCGACATGCGCCTGCTGTAAGCAGGTTTCGGGCTTTAGGCGAGGCGCCTCCGGCGGCCAGGGCTTCGCCCTGGACCCAGCAGGGGCGTGACGCCCCTGCACCCCCGATCCTCAAAAATCACCACCCGTCACCCCGGGCTTGACCCGGGGTCCAGCTTCTCAGCGCCCTGCACCCACCAACAATTCCAAAAGCCTGCGGCGCAAGAAAGAAGAAAGCCCCTCCCCTGTCAGGGGAGGGGTTGGGGTGGGGTGGGACCGTCCCACAACCACAACGCTCAAGAAGGAAACCACCCACCCACCAAAACCAGCGCCGCAGGCAATCAAACCCCACCACCAACCCAACCGCCCCAATCACCCACAACCAAACGAAAAGAGGGTGCAGGGAAATCATTTCCCTGCCGGGGTGAAGGGGCAGAGCCCCTTCGAAAACCGCCCCGCATCCGCCCCCGATGCCGCTAATCCCCCTCCACCCAGCTCTGCCGCCGCAGGACGATATCCTTCTGCCCGCGGGCCTCGAAGCGCGGGCCGAGGAATTCGTAGAAGAACCAGTCTTTCTGCCCCGGCAGCGTCAGGTGGTAGAGGATTCGCTCGAACAGCGTCCAGCGCACGCTCTTGCGGTCGGCGCGGCGTGGCGACGGCTGCACCCAGAGGTCGTTGGCGTAGGCGATCCGGCCGTGCTTCCATAGCCGGTTCACCAGTTCATGGTCTTTCAGCACATAGGGCCAGAGCTTCGGGTCATAGCCGCCGGAGGCCTTGAACGGGGCGGTGCGCATCAGATGCGCGTAGCCGCCGCCGTGCGCCTGGTGGGTCAGGATCCGGGGGATGATATGGGTGTAGAGGAACCGCCCGACGCGCTCGCCCAGGCTGTCCGGGTCGGGGCCGGTGTCGTGGGCGATGAAGCCGATGGTCGATTTCGGCGCCGCGTCCATGTGGCCTGTCGCGGTTTCGAAATAATGCGGCGGGTATAGGGTGTCCGCGTCGCAGATGGCGAGGAATTCGGTATCGGCGGCGGCGATTCCCATGGCCAGCGCGTGCACTTGTCCGGGCGTGGGCTGCTGGAGCAGGCTGACCTTCATGCCCTGCTGCGCCTGCGCCCAGGTCCGGGCCAGTTCCGGCCCGGAATCGGTCGAACCATTGTCCACGAGCACCACATGAAAGGGGCGCAGCGTTTGGGCGGTCAAGCTCTGGAGCGTGGCGGGCAGCCACCTCTCCTCATTGTAATAGGGGACGACGATCGTCCAGCGGAGTTCCGACATGGCCGGGTTCTAGGCCGGCCTGCCGACGGATTCCAGTGCCGGGGTTTGACGTTCCCCGAGGCATGCCCAAGGATGAAATCATGACGTTGGTGAAGATTTTCCGCGCCGGGGAGTGGGCCGCCTTCCGCGAATCCGGCCGCTATCGAGGCTCTGCCGACGATCTCCGGGACGGTTTCATCCACCTCTCCACGGCGGCGCAGGCGGCCGGCACGCTGAAGGCGCATTTCGCCGGAGAGGGCGGGCTGGTGCTGGCCGAGGTGGATGTCGCCGGCGACCCTGCCCTCAAATGGGAAAAGTCCCGGAACGGACAGGATTTTCCACATCTCTACCGGCCGCTGGAATGGGCCGACACATTGGGCCAGGAGGAGCCGGCATGAAGGGCTTTGCACTGATCGCCGCCGGGGCGGCGCTTGCGGGCTGCTCGCCCGCCGGCGGCACCACCTGGCATGTCGATTACCGGAACGGCAGCGACCAGGCGGACGGCCGAAGCCCCGCCACCGCCTGGAAGCACGCCCCGGGGGACCGGGCGGCGACCGCGCGGCCGGCCGGCGCATCCCTGCAACCGGGTGACAAGGTGCTTTTCCGCGCCGGAGTGCCCTATCGCGGCACGATCGTGCTGCCTGCCAGCGGCACGGCGCAAAAGCCGATCACCTATAGCGGCCTTGGCTGGGACAAGGGGATGGGCATCATCGACGGCTCCGACCCGGTCACCACCGCCCGCCCCTGCCAAAGCTCGGCGGATTGCGGTGGCGCACAGAACTGGCAGGGCCTGACCCGGGTGGAATATGCCAAGCCGCAAACCGCGCGGATCGTGCTCTATGGCGCCAAGGGTCTGTATTGGCTCAGCCAGCTCCCGGACCTGCCGGACCCCTTCTTCAGCGACAACCGGCACAGCTTCGCGACGATATCGCGCAGCCAGCTCTCCAGCATGCGGTCCGGGTCTTTCACGTCGCCACAACTGGCCAAGGCCGCCAAGGCCGGCGGCCGGATGGAACTGGCCTTCTGGGTGCGGCCCAATCTCGTCCAGCGGCGGCCCCTGCTTCGCGTGGAAGGCGACCGCCTCTTCTTCGATCCGACCGATCTCGACTTCTACGACAACCGCGACGGCGCCGTGGCGCTGAACGGCAGTTTCGAGGGGCTGCAGTCCCCCGGACGATATGTGGTCGTTGCCGAGGGCGTCCTCGTCGCCCGCCTGCTGCCGGGCGACACGGCCGCCAGCCTCTCCATCGGCTCGGGGCGGATGGGCTTCAATCTGAACGGCCAGTCCGATGTGGTGATTTCCGGGCTGCATTTCCGCAACATGACCGGAAGCCGGGCCGGGCAACGCGAAGGCCGCGCCGTCACCTCTCTGGGCGCCAATGCCCGCAACATCGAGGTGAGCGGAAACCTGTTCGGCCCCGCGCTGCTGGAAAATGGTTCGGGCATCGTCCATCTGCAGGGTTCGGAAGGGTTTCGCTTCATCGCCAACCGGGTGGAGAATATCGCCTTTGGCGGCGGCTTCCGCGCCAGCGGCGGAAGCCCGCGCAACATCACCGTGGCCGGCAATGTCATCCGCCGCACAGGCCGCACCGCGATCGGCGTCCTCGGAGTCCAGGGCGCGCAGATCAAAGGCAATGTGCTGGCGGAAATCAAAGGCGTGCACGGCAACGGCATCACGGCCTATCTCGGCAATCAGGACATCACAATCGAAGGCAATTGCGTCGTCTCGTCCAACCGTCCGCTGACCTATCATGGGGACAAGAAGGGCGAGATGGTGAACCGCATCCGCATCGTGCGGAACATCCTCATTTCCACGCCGGACGGGCAGGCGGCCATCAACAGCTGGGGCGGCCAGACCCGCGACGTGCTGATCGAGAGCAACCTGCTCGTGGGGCCGAAGCACGGGCTGCTCATGAACCGCAGCGAGCGGCAGGTCGTCGTCCGCGGCAACGACACGTCGGGCATCGCCACGCGCGGCGATATCCCGCCGGACTGGACGTTGGCCGACAACCGGGAGAATCTCTCCCTTGCCAGCGTGGCCGGCGGCCAGTTCAGCGAAGAAGGCTGCGCGGTTCCCGGCAGCCGCATCCCGCCTGTCGTGCGCTTCAAGCCGAAGGGTTGAAGGCTTTCCAGCCGGGCGATTCGGGGACGTCGGGGCCCCCGGATAAAGTCAGACGCCCGCGTCGGCGGGCGTCTGGAAGGTGGGACCGGGAGGGTCTGCGTCTCTCCCGGTCCGGGTCTTTCGCGTGATTGTCTCGGGCGCGCGATTGTCTCGTGCCCACGTCCCGGGCCAGGACCGGCTCAGCCCACCGCCAGCACCCCGCTCGGGCTCTGGGCAGTGCACCCGTTCATCGCGAGGCTGGCATTGGCGGCATCGCCCAGTTCCGCGCTGTCGTCGTTGTTCTGGATCAGCCAGCCGGCCGGCGTGGTCTTGGAACCGTTGATCAGCAGGCGGGACGTGCGGTTGCGGGTCGCGGTCACTTCCTTGTCGCCGCTGTTCAGGATGAAGCCTGCCTTGCGCCCGAGGGCCAGATTATTCTCCAGAACCACGCCGCGCATGCCGCTGCCCCAGCTGTAGACGGCGCTGGTGCCATCGGCGCTGGTGACGAAGATGTTGTCGGCGAAGCGTATGTTGTTGACGGTATTTCCGCCGCTGCCGTCGCCGTGGAACGTCATCGGCCGGCTGCTGTTGAAAACGCAGTTCCCGGTCACGTCGACGCTCTTGTTCGCTTCATAATAGCTCATGGCGTTGCCATGGACGCCCAGGAACTCCGAAAGGATGTTGGAGCGGACGACGCCGCCGGTGACGCCGCCGAGGAAGATGCCGGTGCGCCCCATCTTGCGCAGACGGTTGTTCTCGACCGTCAGGTTGAACACCTTGGATCCCAGGCGGAAACCGGAAGCGCCTTCCAGATCCTCCAGCCTGTTGCCGCGGATGACGAGGTTGGTGACATTGTTCAGCATCACCATGCCATAGCCATTCTGCATCGAAAAGTTCTGGAACCTGTTGCTCTCGATGCGGATGTTGGAGACCGCGCCGCTGTAGTTGGCGACCACGACCCCCTCGCGGGTCGTCCCGCGCGAGGCCGTTCCGCGAACGAACTGGAAGCCGTGGACGGTGATGTTCGATTGCCCGCGCAGGTTGAAGGCCGAGCGCCCCTTCCCGACATAATATTGCGAGGCGCCGGCCGAACGCGGATAGACGATGGCCTTGCCCGGCGCGATGATCGCATAGAGGCCCGGCTTGTTCACCGACTTGACGGCGCCGACGATGGCCGCCTTGCTGTCGCGGTTGGTGTAGGGGACCAGCCCCTTGCCGTCGAAATAGAGGGTGTTGCCGGAGATGGAGTCGATCGTCCGCTCCACCACCTTGTTGCCGTACACCCAGAGCAGCAGCCTCGCATTGGGCTCGTTCCGGGCAGCCGCCGCCAGGGCGGCGTCTTCCAGCCTGCCTTCCGTCATCGCCGCCGCCTTGGCTACCGGGATAACGGCATATTGGTCGATGTTCGCGCCCCAGAAGGGATCGGACTGGCCCGGCGATTGCGGCTCGAACAGCGCCCCTTGCGCATCGAACAGCTTGCGATGCTCCGTTTCGGGTTCCGCGAAAGTGACGAGGCGCAGGCTCGACCAGTTGGCCGCCCCTCCGCAAGCCGACTGGCTGGGGCAGGGCACCGACGAGGAGACCTCATCCGCCCCATCCCAGATCGCCTGCCCCGAACCGAAGCCGGTGCCGGTGTAGATGATCGGGTTGCCCTCGCTGCCGCTGTGCTTCAGCGCGATGCTGCCGCGATAGGCGACTCCCGCCTTGAACCGCACCGTATCGCCCGGCTTCAGGGAAACGCTGGCGGCCGCGCCGGTCGCAAGCGAATCGCCCGGCGCATGCTTCCAGGGCTTGTCCGGGGATTTGCCGCTGTTGCCGTTGTCGCCGGCGGCATAGTCGACATAATAGGTGGTGCCGTTGCCGCCGATCACCCCGACCTCGTCCGGCTCGGCCTCCGGCTCCGGTGCCGCGGACAAATCGTCCTCGTTCGTCAGTTCATCGCCGTTTCCGCCCGACGGCGGCGTTTCCGGCGTGAGCTTGCCGGGTTCGGCCCCGACGCGGATCGCCGATTGCAATTGCTCGCGGCTGAGCAGCGGACCGCTGACGCCGCTGTCGCCACCCAGCGCCGCGACGACCATGTCCACGAGCGCGCCGCCGATGCCGCTGACAGTGGCGACGGCGGAGGAGACCACCTCCTTCACCCCTTCCACCACCGAGGCGACGCCCGCGACGACGGCGGTTTCCACCACCGTCACCGGCGAGGTGGAAACGGGCACGAGAGTAGCTGTGGCCGCCGGCAGTTCGGCGGTGATCCCAGCGGCGGGAAGGCTGGAAACGGCCGACACGCTGGCCGCAGAGGACAGCGCAGGGGAGGACAGCACAAGGGAGGACGGCGCAGGGGAAGACGCCGCGGGCGCCACCACCACAGCCGGAGCGGCACTGGCTGCGGGCTGCGCCGATGCGGCGACCGCAGGCGATGTCACCGTCGGAGCCAGGATAGTCGGGGCCAGGATAGCCGGAGCCGGCGCAGCCGGAAGCGCAATTGCCGGGGCTGGCGCCGCCGGAAGCGCGGCAACCGGCAAGGCCGTATTTGCCGGAGCGGCCGTGCCGGCAGCGGGCGCAACCGTCGCCACCTGCGGCAGGCGGGAAGCGGAGACGGTCGCCTGCGTCGAAGCCGGCAGCCTGTCGGCAAGGCTCCTGGCAAGCGCCGCCGAGCCGCCGGTCACCGCAGCGCCGGCCCCGAAGGAGGCGGTGCCGCGCTCAGCCGTTTTCCCGGCCGTCGAGGAATCCTCGACCGCCAGCAATGTGCTGACCCGGCTTCTGGCATCTTCGAGAAGGAACTGGACTGAGGACAAATCGAATGCAGCCGCTGGCGTTGCCGCAGAGGCAAGCAGCCCGCACAAGGCGAGACTTTTGTTAAAAGTCATTATGCAACCCTTTGTTATTATTTTTTAGACCGTTTTTTTAGACCCGTTCGCACTGTGTTAGGGAACGGTGCCCGCACAAGATTTTTCACGTTTTTTTCGCCGAAGCGTGCATAAACGCCGACGAGCCGAACATATACCGCCAGCCGGATGTTACATGAACGAAAAACTTGAGACGCGACTCGAAGCCGAATCGTGGAAAATATTTTCCTGTTATTTTTCCGTTAGTTGTAAAATCTTCTGAAACTTTCCTGTCACAATTTTTCGACCTCGGACCGTCGCCCGAAGGCCCCGGCAGGGCGCATATTCACCCAATTTTCGGCTTTGCCGTCCCGGCCTCTCGCGCAAGCGGCCCAACCCCGCTAATTACCCCTCTTATATGGACCAGATACGGATTATCGGCGGCCGGCAGCTGAAGGGCCGCCTCCCCATCTCGGGCGCGAAGAACGCCGCCCTCACGCTGCTTCCGGCCGCGCTGCTGACGGACGAGCCGCTCACTCTCAGAAACCTCCCCCGGCTCGCGGACGTGGACACTTTCGGCCATCTGCTGAACGTGCTCGGCGCCTCCACCCACACGCGCGGCTCGCGGCCCGAGGATTTCGGCCGGGTGATGACCATCTCCGCCAGCCGCACCACCTCGACGACCGCGCCCTACGACATCGTGCGCAAGATGCGGGCCTCGATCCTGGTGCTCGGCCCGCTGCTGGCGCGGGAGGGGATCGCCACCGTCTCCCAGCCCGGCGGCTGCGCCATCGGCAACCGCCCGATCGACCTGCACCTGAAGGGGCTGGAGGCGCTCGGGGCCGAAATCGAGCTGACCGCCGGCTATGTCCGCGCGAAGGCGCCCAAGGGGGGCCTCACCGGCGGCCGCATCATCTTCCCCGTCGTCTCGGTGGGCGCCACGGAAAATGTGCTGATGGCCGCCGTCCTCGCCAAAGGCGACAGCATCATCGAACATGCCGCGCGCGAGCCGGAGATCGTCGACCTCGCCAACTGCCTCGTCGCCATGGGCGCGAAGATCGACGGCATCGGCACCGAGCGGCTGGAAATCCAGGGCGTGGACCGGCTGCACGGCGCCACCTACGCCGTCATGCCCGACCGGATCGAGGCCGGCAGCTACGCCTGCGCCGCCGCCATCACCGGCGGCGAAGTGGTGCTGCAAGGCGCCAGCCGCGACCTCCTCGGCTCCACCCTCCCCGTTCTGGAACAGGCAGGCGTCGCCTTCGAGGATGTGGAGGGCGGGCTGAAGGTCAGCCGCGCCAACGGTCTTCACGGCGTCACCGCCACCACCGCCCCCTGGCCCGGCTTCGCCACCGACATGCAGGCGCAGCTGATGGCCCTCGTCACCGTCGCCGACGGCGCCTCGATGCTGACGGAAACCATCTTCGAGAACCGCTACATGCACGTCCCCGAACTGGCGCGCATGGGGGCGGACATCACCGTGACCGGCCGCTCGGCCATGGTGCGCGGGGTGCCGGAACTGCATGGCGCGCCGGTGATGGCGACCGACCTGCGCGCCTCCATGAGCCTCGTCATCGCCGGCCTCGCCGCGAAGGGGGAAACGGTGGTCCGCCGCGTCTATCACCTGGATCGCGGCTACGAACGGCTGGAAGAGAAACTGCAGGCGGTGGGCGCCGAGATCGAACGGGTGAACGGTGACTGAACTTCTGCTGCTGCGGGCCGAAGAGCCCGACGACCTGATCCTCGTCTCCGCCTGCGTGCAGGACATGGCGATCCTCGCCCACGACATCGCCTGGCAGCCGAGGCAGCAGCGCCTCGCCCTCATCGGCAACCGCTTCCGCTGGGAGGATGCGGCGCGCGGGCCGCAGAAGGGCGGGGCCGCCACCCGCATCCGCTCGGCGCTGCGCTTCGATTATGTGAAGTCCGTCCAGCGCCGCAACTGGCCGGCGGCGGCGGACGCGGTGCTGCCGCTGCTGTCGATCACCTTCGACGGCGGCGAAGCGGACGGCGGCGAAGCAGATGGCGGCGAAGCGGAAGCGGAGGAGGCCGCCCTGCTGCTGAGCTTCGGTGGGGGCGCGGCGCTTCGCCTGACGCAGGAGGTGCTGGACGCGACGCTGGAAGACGTCTCAGGCCCCTGGGGCGCGGCCGCCATCCCCGACCACGACGCGGACTGACGACCGGCACCAACGCGGCGCCACCCCGCGCGCGACACAATTCGTTCCTTTCTTTTGCTCCGGCCCCTGTGGCAAACGACCCCGACTCGATCCGACGGCAGTTCCGGCAAGAGTGGCAGACACAGATGGCATCGTCCGAACCGCATGGCGTGAACGCCGAACTGGAACCCTTCGGCGCCCGTGGCGAGGCGCCGGCGGACGCCCCGGCGCGAATCGCCCTCAGCCACGGCCTCAAATCCTGGCCGGTCACCGATTCCAGCGGCGCCCGCGTCGCCACCGTGCACGGCCTGCTGCTGGAAGGCTGGCTCGGCCCGCACCTCTCGATGGAAAATGCCGGCATCCGCGTCGACCGGCCGATCGGCACGGCGGAGGAAGTGGAACTGCACATCGTCCGCGGCGTTTCCGGCTGCCTCCTCGTCGAAACCCATGGCGGCCCCTTCGGCCGCCGGCTCTACCCGGATTGCGGCGCCAGCCTGCCGCTCGTCTATTGCCCCGAAACCCGGCGCTTCGGCGGCTCGGCGAACGAAATCCTCGATCCGGCAGCCTATGAAGAGCGCTTCCTGCGCGACCGCCACGCCCGGCTGGTCACGGCGGAGGGCCGCGCCGGCTGGATTCCCGGCACCCTGACCGCGCATCGCGGGATCAGCCGCACGCGGCGCTCCTCGCCGCCCCCGCCCCCACCCTTGAGGAAGCGGCGCAGGCCGCCGCCGCGCAGATGGCGGGCTTCGCCGGCGCCGCCGCCAGCCGCTACCGCATCGCCATCGGGCTGACGGCGGGGCTCGACAGCCGCATCGTCTTCGCCGCCTTCCGGGGCCATGCGCAAAGCGTTTCCGGAATGACCTTGGCCGACGGCCGAGTCTCCTTCGACCAGGATATCCCGCCCCGCCTCTGCGCCGAGCTAGGCTTCCGGCACCAGAGCGTTCCGATCACCGCCTCGACCCCCGCCGACATCGAGCGCTGGGACCGGATGGTCGGCCACGCCGTCCGTTCCAACAACCGCGAAATCTACCTGTCGCTGCGCGGGGTCGATGGCGATGTCTTCGTGAACGGCCTCTACGGCGAACCGGCCCGCTGCTTCCTCTACGCCCACGACTGGGAGCAGGTGAACCGCCAGCCGGCGGACGCGCTCAACATCCTCGCCCGACTGAAGCAGCCCCGCGACGCCGGGATGGAGGCCGACATCGAAGCCTGGCTGGCGCCGATCCGCCATCTGCCGCGCTCCACCGTCATGGACCTCGCCTATATCGAGCTCCGGATGGGAAGCTGGGGCATGGGGCAGGGGCCGGCGCAGAAGTCGCTGCGCTGGTCGCTGATGCCCTTCGCGCAATGGCGGATACAGGAAAGCTTCCTCACGCTTTCGCTGCCCGACCGCGGCTCGGAAAAGCTGCTGCCCCGCATCGGCGAAATCCTCTGGCCGGAAGCCATGGCCTTCCCGATCAACCGCTATGGCGACTGCCGGAACCATCTCGGCCCGCTCAACCGGCTGGCGCGGGTTGGACAGCCTGAAGACGGTGCAGCGCTTCCTGCGCAAGAAGCTGGCAAGCTGAGGGGCGGCTCGAGCACCCCCTCGCCCGTCGTTCGCCGCCTCTGCTCTTCCACGTAACCCCGGGCTTGACCCGGGGTCCAGCTTTTCCGCGGGCGCAACGCTCAAGGAAGGAAGCAGGCTCCGACCCCAATCCGCGGCGACGGAAAATACATCGATCGCTTATACAGCTTCCCAGCCTAGACCCAGATCCGGTCGTAGCGGCGCGACATCCAGACGAGCAACTCATATTGCGCCAGCCCGGTGCCTTCGGTCAACGCCGGCAGGTCGAAGTCGAAGGCCAGCCAGTCGCCCTCGGCCACATCGGCGCCGGTCACGTCCACCGCGAGCATGTCCATCGAAATCCGCCCGGCGAGCGGCAGCAAGGCCCCGCCCAGCCGAACCCGCAGCCGCTGCATCAGCTGGCGCGGCAAGCCGTCCGCATAGCCGGCGTTCAATATGGCCACGCGGCTATCGCGCCGCGCCGTCCAGACCGCGCCATAGCCGACCGTCTGCCCCTCGGGCACGTCCCGCACCTGCAGCACCCGCGCCTCGGGCCGCACCACTTGCGCCACCCGGGCATCCGGGTGCGGCACGCCGCCATAAAGCCCGATCCCGGGGCGCACATGGTCGAAACTATACTCGCGCCCCCAGCAGATGCCGGCGGAATTGGCCAGCGCCCGCGTCACGCCCGGCAGCGCGCCCGAAAGCGCCCGGAAGGCGGCCAGTTGCGCCGGGGTATGCGGATGCGCCGGCTCGTCGGCGCAGGCGAGGTGGCTGTGCAGCACCGCCAGCCGAAGCCCGTCGGCCGCGCCCAGTTCGCTCGCCTCCAGCCCAAGCCGGTTCATGCCGGTGTTCACCATCAGGTCGGCCTCGCGCCCCGGAAAGGCCTCCGCCCAGGCCCGGCATTGCGCCACGGTCGCCAGCGCCGGCCGCGCCAGCGGCAGGGCGGCGGCGGCCGGCGCGCAGTCCGGCGTGAAGCCGTGCAGCACCACCAGCGGCAGGTCCGGGCGGCCCAGCGCCTGCGCCTCCCACCAGCTGGAAACGGCGAAGGTCCGCGCGCCGGCCTTCAGCAGCCGCTCCACCACTTGCGCCGCGCCCAGGCCATAGCCATCGGCCTTCACGGCCGGAATGGCGGGAACCCCCGCCCTCTCCTCGAACCAGCGGAAATTGGCGGCCAGCGCCGCCTCTTCCAATCTTAGCCGCAAAAGGGCGGGGCTGCCGGGGAACGTCCTGGAAGGAGGGATAGTTTGCCGGGCTATACCATGCAACGGCCGGGCAAGATATCATGCTTCTGTCGTCAACCAGCGGCTGCGGGCCTGTTCGGAATTCGCCAGCGGGCGAAAGCATAGCCGGCGACGGAGCGGAAGATGGTCGGCACCACCTGCGCGATCGCCGCTCCCATCAGCCCGTGCCGGGGCACCAGCAGCAGCGCCAGCGCCACCACCATCGCCAGGCCCACCAGCGTGAAGCCAAGCTGCACCCGCTCATAGCCGGCCATGGTCAGCAGCGAGCCCAACGGACCTCTCAGCACATTTATCAGCTGGCCGGCCGCCATGACGCTCAACGCCGTTGCGGCGACGGCGAACTTCGGCCCGAAGGCCAGCAACAGCAATTGTTCGGGCACCAGGAACAGCAGCAGGAACGCCGGCGCCGTGATGCCCAGCATCAGAAGGGTTGCCCGCCGGTGGCGCGCCCACGCCATGTCCGGCCGGCCGGCGCGGAAATCCCCGGCGAAGCGCGCCGCCACATAGGCTTCGGTGGTGGAGACGATGGTGGCGATGATGGTGATGACCTGGACCGACACGCGGAAGGCGCCGGTCTCGTCGACGCCCAGGGTGGCGGAAATCCGCGCCAGCAGAAGCCAGTCGGAAAACAGCTGCAGGAACAGGGTCGCCATCAGCGGAAGCCCCGCCACCAGCAGCCGGCGGTTCACGGCGTCGCGATCGGGCGCGCCCCATGCGCGCATCCGGGGCCTCAGCACCAGCCACGCCCCGACACAGGCGACGGCCTGCCCCAGCACGGAGAAGCCGACGGCCTGCGGCGTCGTCGGGGAAAACCCCAGCGCGAACAACAGCAGGATCCCGGCCGTGAACAGGAAGGTCGGCATCGCTTCGAACAGCTGGCCGACGACAGGCATACCCGCCGCGCGCAGCGCCGAATATCCCACCCGCTGCAACGGCCAGACCAATATGGAGGCCACGACGATCAGCATGGCGATCCGGTCGCCTTCGATCCGCGAAACCAGCGGCGTCAGCAGCACGGCCGCCGTGTAGATCGCGGCAGTGGCCGCGGCGGCCACCGCCACCACCTGGACGATGGCGGAAAGGGCCGCCCGCGCCTTGCCGCGCTCGTTCTGCCTCAGATCCCCGGCGATCTCGCGAATGGTGATTCGCTCCAGCCCCAGCACGGCAAAGCTCGCCAGCAGGGTGGCGGTGCTCATTGCCATGGCATATTGGCCGATCACCGCGGGCCCCGAAAGCTGGGCGAGAAGCAAGGTCGAAAGAAAAGAGGCGAGAGCGACTCCGCCGGCAATGCCATAGGCCAGCAGCGCCGGGCTCCATAGCCGCTTCAACATCGGCCGCAGGCGGGACAGGGGGTTGCCGGACATACGGCGCGCGCTATGGACCGCCGCTCGCCGCAAGACAATGACTTGCCTGGCCGGCCGCCGGTTACGGTTTGCGGACAAGTCCGGCCTTCCGGGCTCAGGGGCGCGCCCAGCTCCGGAACCAGTCGACGAAACGGGGAATGCCTTCGTCCAGCCGCGTGCGCGGCGCGAAGCCATGGTCCTGCGCGATGGCGGAAATGTCGGCGAAGGTGTCCTTCACGTCCCCCGGCTGCATCGGCGCATATTCGCGCAGCAGCGGCCGACCGCAGGCCTGTTCCACCAGTTCCACCAGATGCATCAGCGCTTCGGAGCGGTTGTTGCCGATGTTGTAGATCGAATGCGGCGAAAGACTTCCGCCCGGCTTTTCGAGGCCATCGTCCTCCGGCGGACGCTGAAGACAGGCCAGCACCCCGGCGACGATATCGTCCACATAGGTGAAGTCCCGGCGCATCCGGCCCTGGTTGAATATCCGCACCATGCGCCCCTGAAGGCAGCTTTCGGTAAACTGCCACACCGCCATGTCGGGCCGCCCCCAGGGGCCGTAGACGGTGAAGAACCTCAGCCCCGTCAACGGGATACGATAAAGATGCGCATAGGATTCGGACAGAAGCTCGTCCGCCTTCTTGGTGGCGGCATAGAGCGAGATTGGCCGGTCCACCCGGTCCTCCACCGCGAAGGGCAGCTTGTCGTTGCCGCCATAGACGGAGGACGAGGAGGCGTAGACCATCGGCACCTGCAGCCGGCGCGCCAGTTCCAGCAGGTTGAGATGCCCCACCAGATTGGAGCGGGCATAGTCGTGCGGATGCTCGATGGACCAGCGCACGCCGGGCTGGGCCCCCAGATGGACTATACGAGTGACCGGGCCCAGCCGCCCTTCCGCCGCCGCGACCGCTTCATCCAGGGCCGCCATGTCCGCGAAGTCGGTCCGCGCCAGAAAGAATCCGGGCCGCTCCAGCCGGGCCAGCCGGGCCTCCTTCAGGTCCAGCCTGTAATAGGGCACCAGGCAGTCGATGCCGATCACCGGCTCGCCAGGCCGGGCCAGCGCCTGGGCCACGGCCGAGCCGATGAATCCGGCGACACCTGTCACAAGCGTCGCCATCAGGGCCGTTCGGCTTTCTGCGCGGCTTTCATGCCGGTATCTCCTGGGAACTGCATCGTTGAATAATTGTTGAATCCTCGCCGGCGCGCCGTTTGCGCCGGTTTTCCCGCTGGAGCAAGCGGCCTTGCTGGCCTATGGGCTGGAATCGATGACGACCAGGGATCGAATCCTATCGCCTTACACGCGGCGGGTCGACGATGTGCAGCATCGTCTGACGAAGCTGTTCGGCGTTTCCGCCCTGATCCTTCTGGCGGTGGTGCTGGGCTACTTCATCGGCGTCTTCGGCATGTATGGCTGGTTCATCCCGGCCATTCCCGTGGCCATCATGGCCCTCATAGCGCTGTGGATAGCTCCCGACGTCAACACCAATCTCGACCGGCTGATGGTGAAGCTGTTCTTCGTCTTCATGGCGCTTGCGCTGATATGGCCGCGCTATCTGGCGCTCAACGCCCCTGGCCTGCCCTGGATCTCCTTCCAGCGGATCGCGATGTTCGTGCTGGCGGCGATCTCGCTCTATTCGCTCGCCACCTCCTCGCGGCTGCGCCGGGAATTCCTGGATATTCTCGGGTCGCAAAAGATATTGGCCCGGCTGTTCCTCATCTGGGTCGGCTGGCAGGGCTTCATGATGGCGGTGGGGAAATTCGAATCCGCCTCGCGTTGGACCAACCAGCTTTTCCTCTGGTATTTCCTGTTCCTGATCACGGCATGGGTCATGTCGAAGCCGGACATGCCCCAGAAGCTGATGAAGCTGATACTCGTGGCGGGGGCCATAACCTCGGCCGTGGTGATCCCCGAGCATATGAATTCGAAGCCGATCTGGGCGGACCATATTCCCGCTTTCCTTTCGATCGACCCGGCGATTCTGGAAACCATCCAGTTCGGCAACGCCCGTCTGAACGAATACAGGGCGCGCTCCATTTTCACCAACTCGCTCATCTATGCGGAATATGTGGGCATGCTGATCCCCTTCTGCCTGCTGGCGATCTTCTGGGCAAAGACGCAGTGGCGCAGGCTGGCCGCGACCGCACTCCTTGTGCTGATGATCACCGCAGGAGTCCTCACGCAGTCGCGGACGGCCATGGTCGCGCTCGTCGCGACCTTCCCGGCCTTCATCGGATTGTGGACCTGGCGGCGCTATCGCCTGACCAAGGGAGATCGCGACCTGATCGCCCCGGCGATGCTGTCCCTCTATCCCGCCGCCGCCATCACCCTGTTCACCGCGATACTGGTGCTGCCGCGGCTGCGCGTCAAAGTGCTCGGCGGCGGCGCGCACCAGGCCAGCAACAACGCGCGCGAAGTTCAGTGGGACATGGCCATACCGGCCATCATCAAGAATCCCATCGGCTATGGCATGGGCTCCATTGACAGCATCATCCCCTACCGGAATCTGGCGGGCAAGTTCACGGTGGACTCCTACCCCATCAACCTCCTGGTGGAATTCGGTATTCCGGGCTTCCTCATGTTCGTGGGCATCTTCGCCCTCTCCATCGCCATCGGGGTGAAAATCTATCTGAACGCCGGAACGCGCGACGAGGAGGTGGCCGGCGCGGCGGCGGTCGGCATCATGGCGTTTCTCCTCGCCCGGCTGGTGCTCAGCACCGAAGGCGGCCAGAGCCTCGCCTTCTGCTTCGCCGGCCTCATTCTGGGCATATACTATCGTCAGAAACTGCGGGTGATGGGGGAGCAGAAGAGGGAGGGGCAGTCTTCGCCGCCGACGCAAGCCCATCCCCAAGGGGCCATTCCGGCACTCATGCGCTCCGCCTGACTCCAGCGCGGATCATTCGACAGGAAGGGCCCGAATGTCCGCCAAGCGTATCTACCATCTGGATGCCGTTCGCTGCTTCTGCATGCTGTTCGGCCTCATGGTGCACGGCTCCACCATCGGCAGCGGCTGGCTGTTCGACGGGATCAAGGACATTTCCGAGCATTTCCGCATGGCCGCCTTCTTCCTGGTGTCGGGCTATTTCAGCGCCATGGTCGCCTCCCGGCAACCGTTGGGGGATTTTCTGCGCAACCGCAGCCGCCTAGTCCTCGTGCCGCTGGCGGCCGGCCTGCTGCTGCTGAACCCGCTCACCAACTGGCTGATCCACTGGTTCCACGGAAACCCGATGACGGCCGGCGAATGGCTGGACGGCGGCTGGAGGCTGCCGGTCAATCCACCGGCGCAGTCCAACTGGCACCTGCATCTGTGGTTCCTCTTCTCGCTGTTCGCCTATGCCCTGCTCACGCCGGCGCTGCTGGCGGGCGGGCGCGGGCTGCTGAAGCTGCGCCCCGTCGCATGGCTTATGGAGGATCGCGCTGCCACGCCGTTCGCGCTGGCGCTCGCCACTGGCGCCGCCACCGTCCTCCTGCGCGCGCTCCACGACCAGATCCTGCACCTGCCGCAAGGCCATCCGATGCACTTCATCGCCATGGCGACTCTGGTGCATCTCCCCTTCTTCACGCTGGGCCTGCTGGCCTATATCCATCGCGGCCTCTACGAATCGCTGCACCGCCTGCCGCTCATCGCGCTGGCTTTCTTCGCCATCGCCTATTGGGCGCAGCTCACCTATGGCGCGCAACTGCCCTGGGTGCTGGAGCGGGCCAGCTATTTCATGGCCAGGGCCGGCTTCATGCTGATGATCGTCATCACCCTGCTCGCGCTCGCCCGCCGGCTGGTCACCAGCGGCAGCCCGGCCCTGAAAATGCTGACGGACAGCGTCTACAGCTTCTACATATTCCACTTTCTGGCGATCTATCTGATCGCCGTCATCGCCCAGCAGTTCACCACCAACCTCTATCTGATCTTCGCGATCATCCTCCTCGTGGGCTATCCAGCCCTTCTCGCCCTCCACACCCAGGTCATCGCCCGGTCGCGCTTCCTGCTGTGGCTTTGGAACGGAAAGCCGCTCGCCCCGGCCCGGGCGCCGGCCAGCTGACGGCCTTTCTGGAAATCTTCATTTTCAATCTGTAGGCAGGGGCGATCGAAGCGCGGCTTGCCGCGCGGCCCGCATGGCCGAGACACAGGGGGTGCATATGCAAGACGGCCCGATTTTCCCGAAGCAATGGTGCCTCCTGTCCGAGCCCGCCCGCAAGGAGCCGAGGGGCGCGAAGGTCGTGAACGGCCTTGTCGGCCTGCACCTCTACGCCCACCCCGACCTGCCGTGCATCCGCATCCGCACGACCGAAGGGCGTGAAATCGCCGCCATCCTCGGCTGGGTGATCTTCGATGGTGTCTATCATGTGAAAGACGCCGACCTGACCGTCCCCGAAAACCGGCTGGACGAGCTGCTGGACGAAGCCGGCGGCGCCTTCGTGGTGATCCGCGAGGCGGCGGAAGGCCGCTACTTCCAGTTGAACATCGCCGGGGCGCTGCCCGCGGTCTTTTCCGCCGCCCACGGGCTGATCGCGTCCACCACCACCATGGCCAGCCTGTTCGCGGACTTCGAGGACGACGCCGAGGTGCGCGAGATCTTCAACTTTCCGAAATCGCGCGGCTTCCTGCCCTTCGGCCTCACCGCCCGGCGCGGGCTGGAGCGGCTGCACCCCAACCACCGCCTCCACCTCTCCAGCTTCAGCGTCCAGCGTGTCTGGCCGCAACCGGCGTTCGCCGCGCTCGACCGCGACCAGCCGATCGAGACGCAGCCCCTCGTGGCCGACATCGCCGCCCGCGTCCGCCGCAACACCGAGGCCGTGCTGACGGCCGGCAAGGCGGTGATGAACCTGAGCGGCGGCAACGATTCCCGCATGGCGCTCGCCGCCTGCCGCAACATGCGCGACCGACTGGAAACCCAGACCTTCGTCACCCCGGGGGATAGGGAGGGTGCGATGGCCGCCCGCGTCGCACAGGTGGCCGGCGTGGCGCACCACAAGATTCCGCTGACGGAAAGCTCGGCGCAATCGATCGAGGCCTGGCTCCACCGCACCGGCTACACCATCTTCGAGAATGTCGCGAAGATGACGGATTGCGTGGTCGCAACCGACCGTGGGCTGCAGCCGATCGGCGGCACCTGCGCCGAACTCACCCGCGCGACGAGCTGGAACGGCGAGGACCTCGGCCACAAGAGCCTGCCGGTCGAACGCCTCCTCTACATGATCCGCATCCCGGACGTGCCGCGCGTCCATGAAGCGGCGGAGCGCTGGCTGGCCGGCCTGCCGCCTTGCGACCGGGTGTTCGCGCTGGATCTCGCCAAGATCGAGCAGATCCACAGCAACTGGGCGGCCTCGTCCATCTACGGCCACAAGCTCGACCGCCCCACCATCTATCCCTTCGTGGGCGTGAAGATCTACGAATCCATTCTCAGCCTCCCCAACGGCTATCGCCTGAACAACGGCTTCTTCCGCGACTATATCTCGTTGCTCTGGCCGGAACTGCTGCAGGCCCCGGTGAACAAGGTGACCGGGATGGACCGGCTGATCTACTGGAAGCAGGAACTGAAGGACATGATCCCCACGAACGTGCGGCGCATCATCCGCCCCTTCCGCTAGAGCATTCCCGTTCCGGAAGGCGCATTTGAACACGCCTTTCCCCGGCGCGGGCTATCCGCGCGGGAGGCGGGCGCGCAAAGATTGCCGAACGCGGCCGCGTAGGCTACCGGCTTCGCAACCGCTTCAGGAAGCATCGATGAAACTACTCGCCGGCAACAGCAACCCCAAGCTCGCCCAGGATGTCGCCAGCTATCTGGAGATTCCCCTCACGCAGGCCTCCGTCCGCCGCTTCGCCGACGAGGAGATTTTCGTCGAGATCCACGAGAATGTGCGCGGCGAGGACGTCTTCGTCCTGCAGTCCACCTCCGCGCCCGCCAACGACAATCTGATGGAGCTGCTGATCTGCATCGACGCGCTCCGGCGCGCCAGCGCCAAGCGGATCACCGCCGTCATCCCCTATTTCGGCTACGCCCGGCAGGACCGCAAGCCCGGCCCCCGCACCCCGATTTCGGCGAAGCTCGTCGCCAACCTCATCACCACCGCCGGCGCCTCGCGCGTGCTTTCGGTGGACCTCCACGCCGGCCAGATCCAGGGCTTCTTCGACCTGCCGGTGGACAATCTCTTCGCGGCGCCCGTCATGTCGGCCGACATCCAGGCCCGCCACCCGGGCCAGGCCGGCAAGCTGATGGTCGTCTCGCCGGACGTCGGCGGCGTGGTCCGTGCCCGGGCGCTCGCCCGCCGGCTGGACAACGCCCCGCTCGCCATCGTCGACAAGCGGCGCGAGCGCCCCGGCGAAAGCGAGGTGATGAACATCATCGGCGACGTCTCGGGCCGCTTCTGCATCCTGATCGACGACATCGTCGATTCCGCGGGCACGCTGTGCAACGCCGCGCAGGCGCTGGTGAACGCCGGCGCCGCCGGGGTCGTCGCCTATGTGACGCATGGCGTGCTTTCGGGCGGCGCCGTCGCCCGTGTCGAGGGCTCGGCGCTGACGGAACTCGTCATCACCGACTCGATCGGCTCCACCCAGCCGGTCACCGAGGCGAAGAAGATCCGCCACCTCACCATGGCGCCGCTGCTGGGCGAGGCGATCCGCCGCATTTCCGACGAAAGCTCCGTCTCCAGCCTGTTCGACTGAAGCGGCGCGCGGCGACGCCATGCCCTCGGGCGTCCTTCTCCTTCATGGCCATGGCCGCACCGGCCTTTCCATGGGCTTCCTCGGCTCCGAACTCGGCGCCGAGGGCCATGCGACGCTGGCGCCCAGCTACGGCATGCGCCGCGGCATGGCGGAGATCCTCGCCTTCCTTGCCCCTCGCGTCGCCGCCTTCGAACAGACGCTGGACGGGCCGCTCCACATCGTCACCCACTCGCTCGGCGGCCTCGTCGCCCGGGCGCTCATCGCCACCGAGCGGCCGAAGCGCCTCGGCCGCGTCGTCCAGCTCGCGCCGCCCAACCAGGGCTCGGAACTGGCGGACCTGCTGTTCGACCTGAAGCTGTCGGCGACCGTCCTCGGCCCGGTCGGCGGCGTGCTGCGCACCCGCCGCCTGCGCGCGGACGAGGCGCTGCTCGGCCCGGTCGACTATGAGCTGGGCGTGGTCGCCGGAGACGTGCCCGGCCTCGTCCCGGAGCGCGTCCTGCCGCGCCCCAACGACGGCAAGGTGTCAGTGGCCGCCACCCGCCTCGACGGCATGGCCGACCATATCGTCCTTCCCGTCGCCCACAGCCTGATGCCCTTCCACCCCTTGAGCGTCGCCGAGGCGATCGCCTTCCTGAACGACGGCCGCTTCGGGCGCGGCCCCAGACACGGTAGCGGGCACGGTAGCGGGCAGGAGGGCTGAGACCTTCGCCAGCACCCCGGGCAGGCGCTCTTCATAATCCGGCGGGAACACCCAGTAGGAAAGCCCGCCGGCCCCCGGCCCCGGCGCCAGCCCCCGCTTCTCGGCGCCCAGCCCGAACAGCAGTTCGATCAGCACGTCGCTCGCCGCCCAGGGGTCCATGTACCAGAAGGCGTGCGAGCGGGCGCTTACCCCATGGAGGTCGCCCGGCCGCACCCGCACGATTTCCAGCCCCAGCTCGCGGTTGGCCTGCTGCAGGAAGCGCAGGTCGCCGGGCGAAAGCTCGGAAAGGTCGGGCCGCCCCGCGCGCGAGGCGCGGTTCACCACCTGCGAAAGCCGCAGCGCCGAATCCTCCATGTTCAAAGACACGGTCACCCGCTCGGCCACTTTCGCGTAATCGCGCAGGTCGTCGGTGAAGCTGCGGAAGTCAGCGTCGGGCGCGGCGTGGTGCACCTGCCCCAGCCGCACGTCCACGCCCTCGTCCGTCGCGTAGCGGCCAAGCTGCGCCAGGCCGTCCGAGGCGACGGTGCCGCCGGCGGAATAGCTCAGCACGTCGATCTTGCGCACCCTGGTATGGGCCGACAGCAGCTGCACCAGCCGTGCCAGCTGCGGCGCGGCGCCGAAGGCGGTCTCGATGTCGCGCGGATAGACCAGGAAATTCTCCGCCGTCGGCCAGGCGAACAGCAGCACCACGGCGTTCTGCCCGGTGAAGTGCCGAAGCTGCGCCGCCTGCCCCGCCGCCCGCTCCACCGTGGAATTGGCGCCATGGACATAGATGATGATGTCCCTGTCGGGGCTCTGCTCCAGCGCCTGGTCCACCAGCCCCAGCCAGCCCCGAAGCTGCGAGTCGAGCGCGGGGGAGGGCGCCGGCACCGCCCCTTCGGGCAGGGTCGCCATTTCCGCCATCCGCTCCAGAACCAGTTGCGGCCGCCGGCCGCCGTCCGTCCCCTGCGACCATTCATAGACCCTGTCCCAGGGCGTTCCATCGTCGCCGATGCGGATGGTGCCCACCCCCAGCAGCAGGTCGCGCCCGGGCGCCACCGAATAGAGGCGGTTGTTGCGCGGCCCCACCGGCAGGCGGTTGGTGGCGTAGAAAAGCTCGATCCGGTTGTCCTGCCTGAGGCCGGGGTTGGCGGCGAACATCGCGGACCCGGATTTCTGGAAGGCCAGCGGCACCGGCATCAGGCGCATGGGCGGCTGGTGGAACGACATGAGAATGGTGATGATGAGCCCGATCAGGGCCGCGAATCCGATCCAGCGCCACATGCCCCAGACCTAGCCGGCTGGCGGGGAAAGAAAAGGCAATTCTGCCGCCCGAAAAATGGCGATTGTGCAGCTTGCCAACCCGTGCGGGTCGCCGACCAGACACCGGACATCTCCACCACCCGTCACCCCGGGCTTGACCCGGGGTCCAGCTTTTCTACCGGCGCAGCGCTTGAGGAAGACAGCGGAATCCCGGGTCAAGCCCGGGGTGACGGGAGTGTTTCACAGCCGCCGCTTCGCCCCATCACCCCTGCGCGAAGGTAGCCCTGCGCCGCCGTGCCGCCATCCCCAGCACGCCGAAGCCCAGCACCAGCATCGCCCAGCTCGCCGGCTCCGGCACCGCGGCAATCCGCAGCACCTGCCCCACGCCGGACGAGGCGCTGAACTGCGTCACGTAGAAGGCTCCGTCGGCGCCGATCTCCAGCCCGACCGGCGCGATCAGCCCGCCGAAGATCGTGGTCAGCGATCCGTCCGCCTCCAGCCGCACCAGCGAGCCGGGCGGCCCGCCCGGGATCCCCGAATCGGCGAACTGCAGCGCATAGAGGAAGCCGTCGGCGCCCCAGGCGATGTCGGTCAGGTTCGTGAAGCCGGTGGCATGGACGCTGCGCGTCCCGTCATCGGCGTCGATGCGGAAGATCTGCGCCTGCCCCGGCGTGAAGGGGAAGCCGGTCAGCTCCCCCACATAGAAGGCTCCGTCCGGGCCGACGGCGACTCCGGTCGGCACCGAGTCGCTCGGGAAGCCGCCGCCGATGTCGCGGCCGGGAAACACCGCTTCCAGCGAAACCACTCCTTCAGGCGTCACCGAAAGCAGGCTGTTGCCGCCCGCGTCCGTCACCAGCAGCCTGCCCGGTCCGGCGGTCAGCTTGAACGGGTTGCTGTCAATCGGCCCGCCGGCGGGATTGTTCAGTGCCTCGAAGGCGGCGATATCGGCCAGCTTCGTCACCACATTGCCGGAGAAGCTGTAAAGCCCGCCCAGATCCACCGCTTCCGGCGCCGAGCCCAGCGCCCCGGTGCGGGCGGCGGGGTCGGCGCCCAGCCCGATCAGGAAGTAGCCGGTGCCGTTCAGGAAGGCGATGTCCGCCGCGCCGGTCGACGAGCCGCTCGTTATCCCCGTCAGCGAGGGCAGCCCGGTGACGATCCGCGTCTGCACGCCATTCTCCACGCGGGTGATGGAGCCGGAGAGCCCGAATTCCGCCGGCTGCCCTTCCTGTATGATGCTCGGCCCGCCCGGATTGAAGGTGCCGCCTTCGGCGATGTAGAGCGCCCCGTCCGGCCCGAAGGCCAGCCCGCGCGGATTGTTCAGATTCTGGGCGAAGATAGTCGATTTATAGGTCGCCGCTCCGGCCGGCCCAGACAGCATAGCGGCGCCGATGGCCGCAATGGCCCAAATCCCTGTTCGCATCATGCCCCTCCTCGCAGAATCCACAGCCTTCGCCGATGCGACCCCGCCGGGCTTTCCCCGGGCATGGAAGACGCGCCCGGCGCAAAGCGCCGCGACTCGTCGTTAACCATGTGCATAGCAGCTTTCGGCCCCGAACTGTAGCCGTGCCGGCTTGCGCCGATGGATCGGTTTGAAGTCGCGGCGAACGGCTTCCCCAGATTTCCGTCGCCCCGGGCTCGGCCCGGGGTCCGGTTTTTCAAACCGCATCCACTGCCCGGATGCATAATCGCTCTGGCGCCGGAGAGGCGGCGGGTCTACAGCGGCAAAAGCGCCGATGAGGCCAGGGTGGAGGCTTAAATGTCTGTATTGCTTGCATTTCTATTGATATCTGCGACTCAGGCCGAAACCTCCGAAGCCGCCGGCCCTGCTGTCTCCGAAGTCCCGGCGCTGACCAGCGCGGAAGACGCGCGCGAGATCGCCGAGGACTCCGCGCGCGACCTGAAGGACAGCCGCTTCTACAACCGCCCGGGCGCCACCCGCGCCGACTATGACGCCGACTGGCAGGAATGCCGCCTGATCGCCCGCGGCTCGCGGACGATGGGCGGGCAGACCGTCGTCGTCCCCTACAACCCCGGAATCATCTCGCCCGCGGCGGCGGCCGGCGCCGGAATCATCGGCGCGATGATCGGCAACGCCATTGCCGAAGGCGAACTCCGGCGCGCGAACCGGCGCACCTGCCTCCTCGTCAAGGGCTGGAACCTCGTCGAAGTGGAAGACGCCGCCGTGCGCAGCCGGGTCGCCGCCATGACCGACGCCGAGCGGGAAGGGCATTTCGAAAGGCTGGTGGGGGCCGAGACCCTGCCGGAGGGCGTGAAGGTCACGCGCTGGGCCAACCGCCTGGCCGCTCCGGCGATCGCCGCCCCGCTCGAACCGCGCACCCCGCCCAAGGCCAGCGCCCCGCCCCCCAAGCCGGTGAAGCCGGTCGAGATCGCCCCCGGCCAGGGCGGTGTGATCCTGGGTTTCCGCCGCCCGGACTCGCTGTCGCAGGGCAAGTCGGCCGCCGTCCTCATCAGCCGCTACGATCCGGAAGCCGCCAATATCGTCACCCCGGCCAGGCGCGACAAGGCCGACACCACCACCTATTCGGCCCTGCTGAAATCGCGCGACAAGGCGCTGGAGCTCGAACATGTCGCCGCCGCGCTGACGCCCGGCACCTATGTCATCACCGGCGCGACCCCGGCGGCGCAAGGCGTCGTCAACGTGAACTTCTGCCTGGGCTCGGCGATGTTCACCGTCGAGCCGGGCAAGCTGACCTATATCGGAGACTTCATCCCCCACCCCTTCGTGAAGGTGGAGGGCGGGCTGCAGGTCCCGGCCATGACCTGGGAGAACCATCCGGCCGACGCCGAGGCGGGCGCGCCGAAGCTCCTGCGCGGAGGGGAGTTCCCCGTGGCGCCGGCAAGCTTCACCAACGGCGTCTCCTGGGGCTGCGCCGCTTCCACCATGGCGGCCTACGCCATTCCCGGCGCCCCGGCTCTGGAAGGCCCACGCCGCGCCGGTCCGGCCAGGGCGGTCCCGGCCAGCGGCCCCATAATCGTCACCGTCCCCACCAGCTGACCCCAGCCCTTTTCTTTTCGCGCCGCATTTCCCACTTCTGCCCGCTCCCCCTTCCCGGCCATTTCCCGCAAGCCCTTCCCACAAACCCTTTCCACAAACCCTTTCCACTGGCGCGGAACATAGGTAGAACACCGTCCATGCTGACCAAAATCTCCGTCCGCGGCGCGCGCGAGCATAATCTGAAGTCGGTCGACATAGACCTGCCGCGCGACAAGCTGATCGTCATCACCGGCCTGTCGGGCAGCGGCAAGTCCAGCCTCGCCTTCGACACCATCTACGCCGAGGGCCAGCGCCGCTATGTGGAAAGCCTCTCCGCCTACGCCCGCCAGTTCCTGGAGCTGATGCAGAAGCCGGACGTCGACCATATCGAGGGCCTGTCGCCGGCCATCAGCATCGAGCAGAAGACGACCAGCCGCAACCCGCGCTCGACCGTCGGCACCGTCACCGAGATCTACGATTACATGCGCCTCCTCTGGGCGCGCGTCGGCGTGCCCTATTCGCCCGCCACCGGCCTTCCGATCAGCGCGCAGACGGTCAGCCAGATGGTGGACCGGGTGCTGGCGCTTCCCGAAGGCACCCGGCTCATGCTGCTCGCCCCGGTGGTGCGCGGCCGCAAGGGCGAATACCGCAAGGAAATCGCCGAGTGGAAGAAGGCCGGCTTCCAGCGTCTGCGCGTGAACGGCCAGATCCACGAGATCGAGGAAGCGCCGGCGCTCGACAAGAAATACAAGCACGACATAGAAGTGGTGGTCGACCGCCTCGTCGTCCGGCCGGACATCGCCAGCCGCCTCGCCGAAAGCTTCGAAACCGCGCTGAAGCTCGCCGATGGCCTCGCCACGGTGGAACTGGTGGACGGCGGCGAGCCGATCACCTTCTCCGAGAAATTCGCCTGCCCCGTCTCCGGCTTCACCCTGCCCGAGATCGAGCCGCGCCTCTTCTCCTTCAACGCCCCGCAGGGCGCCTGCCCCACCTGCAACGGCCTGGGCGAAAAGCTCTTCTTCTCCCCGGAGCTGATCGTCCCCAACGAGACCGTCTCGCTGAAGGAAGGCGCGGTCGTCCCCTGGGCGAAGTCCAGCCCGCCCAGCCCCTATTATATGCAGGTGCTCTCCTCGGTGGTCGCCGCGCTCGGCGGCACGCTGGAACAGCCCTGGGCGAAGCTCCCCGAAGCCACGCGCGAGGCCATCCTCCACGGCACGAAAGGCAAGCCGATCGCCCTTGTCTTCGAGGACGGCCGCAAGCGCTACGAGGTGAACAAGCCCTTCGAAGGCGTCATCGCCAACCTCGACAAGCGCTTCCGCGACACCGAATCCGCCTGGATGCGCGAGGAGCTCGGCCGCTACCAGGCCAGCGCGCCGTGCGAGGCCTGCGGCGGCGCCCGCCTCCGCCCGGAGGCGCTCAGCGTGAAGATCGCCGGCGAAAGCATCAGCGAATCCACCCGCCGCTCGGTGGCGGAGGCCGCCGACTGGTTCCTCGCCCTCACCGGCAGCCTCACCGGCAAGCAGCAGGAAATCGCCGCCCGCATCCTGAAGGAGATCAACGAGCGTCTCGGCTTCCTGGTGAACGTCGGCCTCGGCTATCTCAGCCTCGACCGCACCTCTGGAACGCTCTCCGGCGGCGAAAGCCAGCGGATACGCCTCGCCTCGCAGATAGGCTCCGGCCTTTCCGGCGTGCTCTATGTGCTGGACGAACCCAGCATCGGTCTGCACCAGCGCGACAACGACCGGCTGCTGGAAACGCTGAAGCGCCTGCGCGACCTCGGCAACACCGTCCTCGTCGTCGAGCACGACGAGGACGCGATCCGCACCGCCGACCATGTGGTCGACATGGGTCCGGGCGCCGGCAAGCAGGGCGGCATGGTCATCGCCGAAGGCACGCTCGACGACATATTGAACAACCCGAACAGCCTCACGGGCGACTATCTCTCCGGCCGCCGCACCGTCCCGCTTCCGGACAGGCGCCGCAAGGGCAACGGCAAGGCGCTGAAGCTGACGGGCGCCCGCGCCAACAATCTGCAGGGCGTCAGCGCCAGCATCCCGCTCGGCACCTTCACCTGCGTCACCGGCGTCTCGGGCAGCGGCAAGTCGAGCCTCGTCATAGACACGCTCTACCCGGCCGCCGCCCGCGCCTTGAACGGCGCCCGCATCCACGCCGGCCCGCACGACAGCCTTACCGGGCTGGAGCATCTGGACAAGGTGATCGACATAGACCAGTCGCCGATCGGCCGCACGCCGCGCTCCAACCCCGCCACCTACACGCAAGCCTTCACCCACATCCGCGACTGGTATGCCGGCCTGCCGGAATCGCTGGCGCGCGGCTACAAGCCCGGCCGCTTCAGCTTCAACGTGAAGGGCGGCCGCTGCGAGGCCTGCCAGGGCGACGGCGTGCTGAAGATCGAAATGCACTTCCTGCCGGACGTCTATGTCCAGTGCGACGTCTGCCACGGCAAGCGCTACAACCGCGAGACGCTGGAAGTGCTGCACAAGGGGCACTCGATCGCCGATGTGCTGGACATGACGGTGACGGACGCGGTGAAGCTGTTCGAGGCCGTCCCCCCCATCCGCGACCGGCTGCGCATGCTGGAGGAGGTCGGCCTCGGCTATGTCCATGTCGGCCAGCAGGCGACGACCTTGTCGGGCGGCGAGGCGCAGCGGGTGAAGCTGGCGAAGGAACTCAGCCGCCGCGCCACCGGCCAGACCCTCTACATCCTGGACGAGCCCACCACCGGCCTCCACTTCGAGGATGTCCGCAAGCTGCTGGAAGTGCTTCACGCGCTGGTCGAGCAGGGCAACACCGTGGTGGTGATCGAGCACAATCTCGAAGTCATCAAGACCGCCGACTGGGTGCTCGACATGGGCCCGGAAGGTGGTTCCGGCGGCGGCACGCTGGTGATGGCCGGCACCCCGGAGCAGCTGGCCGCCTCCGGCAAGGGCTTCACCGGCGGCTATCTGAAACCGCTGCTGCGGGCGGCTGCGGGCTGACGGAAGCCGGAACTCGGGCCCTGTTCGAAGCTGGCACAAGGTTTCGAAATCGGAAGCGGCGGGCCAGCGGCCGAAGAACAGTCCTGTCTCAGATCGTCAATCGCCGGGATCCGGGCTTCGCCCTCCACCAATGCCCCGGCTTCGACGGCCTGCTACAAGGTCTTCGACGGCGCCCGCTAACGCTCAACGCCGCTTCCGGCTCCCCGGCAATCCGGCGCCGTCCCTGAACTAGCCTAAACTGACAGTGGCCGCGCCGCCACCATGCCCCTACCAGCCTGCGGCGAAAGCAAGGAGGACAATATGGACACCGGAAGCCTGTTCAGCCTCGAAGGCCGCGTCGCCCTCGTCACCGGCGGCTCGCGCGGCATCGGCCGGATGATCGCCTCCGGCTTCGTCGCCCAGGGCGCGAAGGTCTATATCACCGCCCGCAAGATCCAGGCCTGCCTCGACACGGCGGCGGAACTCGGCCCCAACTGCATCCCGCTCCCGGGCGACATCTCCACCGTCGAAGGCTGCCAGGCGCTGGCCGACGCGCTGACGAAAGCGGAGCCGAAGCTCGACATCCTCGTCAACAACGCCGGCGCCGCCTGGGGGGCGCCTTTCGCCGAATTCCCCGAAAGCGGCTGGGACAAGGTGATGGACCTCAACGTCAAGTCGCCCTTCTTCCTCACCCAGAAGCTGCACGGCGCGCTGAAGGCGGCGGCCAGCGCCGGCCGCCCGGCCAAGGTCATCAACATCGGCTCGATCGACGGGCTCCGCCCCAACCCGTGGGAAACCTACAGCTACCATGCCTCGAAGGCCGCCATCCACCATCTGACGCGCCGCCTCGCCGCGCATCTGGCGCCCCAGCACATCCATGTCTCGGCGATCGCCCCGGGCGCCTTCGCTTCCGAGATGAACCGCGCCGCGCGCGACCATGGCGACATGGTGGCGAAGGCGGTTCCAGCCGGCCGCATCGGCCAGCCGGAGGACATGGCCGGCGCCGCCATCTTCCTCGCCAGCCGCGCCGGCGATTATGTGGTGGGGGAAGTGCTGACGGTCGACGGCGGAGTCGCCCACGCCTCCCTCGGCCACGCCATGGACAGCGAATAGCAAAGGAAAGGCCCCGCGGCCCCGGGTCGAGAAGCCATATTCCCCATTCCCCTCCGTCACCCCGGGCTTGACCCGGGGTCCAGCTTTCCCGCCGGCGCTGGCAAGAAGCGAGAACCCGGGTCAAGCCCGGGATGACGGAAAATACCTCAACTGCTTCTACCAATCCGCAAGCTGTCAGCCGCGCTTGCGCCGCGCCTCCACCGCCTTCGCCACGAACCAGCAGTCCGGCACCACTTTCAGCCCGCGCGCCTCGGCGTCGTCGAGCGCGGCGTTCACCAGCCTGCCGCCCACGCCCCGGCCGCCGATCTCCGGCGGCACGAGGGTGTGCGGGAAGATGATGCTGTCCCCCTCCAGCCGGTAGTCGGCATAGGCGGTCACCCCGTCCACCACCAGCTCATAGCGGCCGGAGCGGCCGTCCGCCGCCTGCCTGTTCGTCACTCCGTTCGCCAGCATCGCGCAACCTTTCGCCCATTCATGGGGGCAACAGCAAAGCAGAAGAAAGGTTGCAGGGCAAAGGAACGGCCCGGCGTGTGAGGGGACACGCCGGGCCGCCTTTTACTTCGCCTGGGGAGAGAGGGGTGACCCCGGCGAAATCCATCCCTGTTCCAAGGGGCCCGTTCGAAGGGGCCCATTCGAAAGGGGATCGGCTTCCCCCGGTGACATCGGGACTGATCGGTC
The DNA here is from genome assembly GCF_022014495.1 of Sandaracinobacteroides sayramensis. Classification (GTDB taxonomy): domain Bacteria; phylum Pseudomonadota; class Alphaproteobacteria; order Sphingomonadales; family Sphingomonadaceae; genus Sandaracinobacteroides; species Sandaracinobacteroides sayramense. Next base: position 6,599 of record NZ_JAKLSQ010000015.1, on the reverse strand, counting down.
ACCGGGGGAAAAGGCGCGCCGGGAGAGAGAGGGGGATACCCCGGCGCGCCTCTGTTCGTTGCAATCGCTCAGCGCGCCGCCAGCATCGTTTCGCTGCGCAGTGCCGCCACATCCTCGCGGGCTTTCGCGGTCGCCTGCGCCACGCAGGCCCGATAGTCCGCCTGTTCGCGCAGGTTCCGCCAGTCCACTCCGCCACGGCCGCAGACCCGCTCGGCGGCATATCGCACCCGGGTTTCCAGTTGCGCCCGGCCGGCCGGCGTCGCCAGCTCGGAACTGTGGAAGGTCAGCGTCTCGGTGGCCGCTTCGGCGGGTCCGGCCGCCAGGCCCAGCATGGCGCCGCTCGCCACGAGGGCCAGGGCAAAGCTCGTCAGGTTCATCGGGGTCGGAAGGGTCGTCATGGCATCAGCTCCTGTTGAAATGCAGATGCCAAGAGCAATGCATGTGCCGTGCCAACCTTGGCATCGGTGTATAAAATCAAGCGTTTTCAAATATTTGATACTGAAGCATCGGCAAAGCGACCTGTCCGCAGGATGAACGCTTCACAAAACATATGTTCATAATCCCAACATTTGGGAATTTTCACACAGTCGCTTTTTCGCCCCCATGCCAAGCATGCCAAATTCGCCCGGCTTGACGGGGATCAAGGAACCCGCCGGCCTGCAAGCCATTGTTCCCACGAAGGAGCGAGCGCATGAGCCACATCCCCCAACTGCTGCACGACATCTATCCGCAGGACGCAGAGCTGCTGCGCCGGCTGAAGGTGGAGGATCCGGCTTTCCAGCAACTGGCCGCGCGGCTGGACGAGCTGGATTCCGCCATCCACGCCATAGACGCCGGCACCGACCCGGCCTCCGACGAGCGCAACGAGTCCGTCTCGCGGGAAAGGCTGCACCTGCTCGACCGGATCGCCGCCATCGTCTCCGCCGCCCGCGCAACCGATTGAGGAAGGGAAGCCATGCAGGATCTGAACTCCATCAAGGCCAGCCTCGAAGCCCGGCTGAAGGAACTGGGCGCCGAAGTCGAGAAGCTGGAAAGCGAAGCGACCCAGCCCCTCGATTCCGACTGGGAGGAGCAGGCCAACCAGCTGGAAGATGTCAGCACAGCCGAGGGGCTGGAAGCCGTGCGCGTGGAAGAGGGCCGGGAAATCCGCGCCGCGCTTCAGCGAATCCGCGACGGCGAATATGGCGTCTGCGCCAATTGCGGGGAGGCTATCGCCCCCGCCCGCTTGCAAGCGCTGCCCACGGCCACGCTCTGCATCAACTGCGCGCCCTGACGATCCAGGCTGGGGGCTTCCATTCCCCTTCGTCACCCCGGGCTTGACCCGGGGTCCAGCTTTCCGCCCGGCGCGCCCAAGAAGCGGGATCCCGGGTCAAGCCCGGGATGACGGAGAAAGCATCCATCACTTCCATGGGTTCTCGACCTAGCCCGCGAACACCTGCGCCAGCACCCGGTCGTAGATCCGCGCCAGCGCCTCTATGTCCGCCACCGAGGCTTCCTCGTCCACCTTGTGCATGGACTGCCCCGGAAGCCCGAACTCGACGACGGGGCACATCCGCCGGATGAAGCGCGCGTCCGAAGTCCCGCCGGAGGTGGAAAGCTCCGGCCGCAGCCCCGTCTCGGCCTCCACCGCATCCGCCACCAGGGTCGAGAACACACCCGGCTGCGTCAGGAAGGCTTCGCCGGAAATGCGGATCGTCACTTCGGCCGAAGGCGCATGCGCCGCGACCGTCTCGCGGATCCAGCCCGCCAGTTCCTCGCCCCTGTGCAAATCGTTGAAGCGGATGTTCAGCCGCGCCCTGGCCTCCGCCGGGATCACGTTGGTGGCCGGATTCCCCACGGCAAGGTCGGTGATCTCCAGGTTGGAGGGGCCGAACCACTGCGTCCCCTCGTCCAGCCGCCGCGCCTGCAGCGCGTTCAGGATCGGCACCAGCCGGCGGAGCGGATTGTCGGCGCGGTCGGGATAGGCGACATGCCCCTGCGCGCCGATCACCCGGATCCAGGCGTTCAGGCTGCCCCGCCGCCCGATCTTCATCATGTCGCCCAGCCGCAGGGCGGAACTCGGCTCGCCGACCAGGCAGACATGCGGCCGGTGCCCGTTCGCCTCCATCCAGTCGAGCAGCGCATCGGTGCCATAGGTCGCCGGCCCTTCCTCATCGCCGGTGACGATGAAGCTGAGCGTGCCCGGCGCCCCGCGCGCCACATGCGCCGCCGCCGCCGACAGCATGGCCGCCAGCGCCCCCTTCATATCGGCGGCGCCCCGCCCCACCAGCCGCCCGCCGCGAATCTCCCCGGCATAGGGGTCGACAGACCAGCCCCCCCCTTCCGGCACCACATCGGTGTGCCCGGCAAAGGCGAAATGCGGCCCGCCCGATCCATAGGTCGCGAACAGATTGTCGATCGGCCCGTCCGGCGCCTCGCCGAAGGTCAGCCGATGGCATTCGAATCCCAGCCGCGAAAGCGCATCCGCCACCACCCCCAAAGCGCCGGCATCGGCAGGCGTGACGGACGGGCAGCGGACAAGGGCCTGGGCCAGAGCGATCGGATCCATGCCGCCCCTGCTGGCAGCTTGCCGCGCCCTTATCAATATTCGGCTATGGATCGGCTACGACTGGCAGCGAACAATTTCACCACCAACTCTCGCCACCCCGGTTCACCAGTCCCCGTCACCCCGGGCTTGACCCGGGGTCCAGCTTTTTCACGGGCGAAACGCTGGAGGAAGAAAGCCAACCCTCAGCGAGCATTCGCTCGGCCTCAATATTCGTAAGCCGGCTTCACCACCGTCTCGGCCTTCGCGGCCTCCACCCACTCCGCCACCAGCGGATGCGCCATCGCCCGCTGCCGATAGGCGTCCGCCGCCGGGCTCAGCTTCACGTCATAGGTCGTCAGCCGGCTGGCGACGGGCGCGAACAGGATGTCCACCGCCCCCCATTCGCCCCCCGCCAGCCACGGCCCGCCAAAGGCCTCCAAACCGGTTTCCCAAAGCGCCTGCACCCGCGCCACGTCCGCCTCGGCCTCCGGCGCCAGCGTCCAGCCGGGATAATGCCGCAGGCAGTTCATCGGGCAGGCCTGCCGCAACCCCGGAAACCCGGCCTGCATCTCCACCGCGGCCGAAAGCGCGAACGCCCGCGCCGGCCCGTCCGCCGGCCAGAAGCGCGTGCCGCCGCTCCTGCGGTCCAGCCACTCGACGATCGCCACAGCATTCCAGATCAGGCTGGCGCCATCCTCCAGCACCGGCACCTTGCCGGCGGCCGCGCCATAAACCCCCTCGGTCCGCACCCGCGCCCAGTCGTCGGCGTAGATGTCCACATAAACCTCCTCGAACGGCAGGCCCGACTGTCTGGCGGCCAGCCAGCCCCGAAGCGACCAGGAGGAGTAGCGGCGGTTGGTCAGATGCAGTTTCATGGGATGCTTTCTACGCGCTGCCTATCCATGGGCAAAGAACAACTTGCTTTCCCCGACGCGCCGCAGCAGCAACTAGCGCCACACCATGACCGCCTCAGCCGTTCGCCCCGCACCGATTCACGCGCCCGATCCGCAGCGCCTCAGCCACCTCGCGCGGCTGGAATCGGAATCCATCCACATCTTCCGCGAAACCGTGGCGGAGGCGCGCAAGCCGGTCTTCCTCTATTCGATCGGCAAGGACTCGAGCGTGATGCTGCATCTCGCGCTCAAGGCCTTCTATCCGGCCCCTCCGCCCTTCCCCTTCCTGCACGTCGCCTCCGGCTGGGACTTCGGCGACATGATCCGCCACCGCGACAGGATGGTCGCCGCCCACAACCTCGACCTCATCGTCGCCCACAACGCGGAAGCGCCCGCCGCCGGCGTCGACCCCTTCCGCACCCCCACCCCCGAATACACCAGGCTGATGCTGACCGAGCCGCTGAAGCAGGCGCTCACCCACCACGGCTTCGACGCGGCCTTCGGCGGCGGCCGCCGCGACGAGGAGAAGGCCCGCGCCAAGGAGCGCATCTTCTCCTTCCGCAACGCCGCCCACGCCTGGGATCCGAAAGCCCAGCGCCCGGAGCTCTGGTCGCTCTACAACGGCCGGCTGAACCCGGGCGAAAGCGTCCGCGTCTTCCCGCTCTCCAACTGGACCGAGCTCGACATCTGGGATTATATCCGCCTCGAAAACGTCCCCCTCGTCCCCCTCTATCTCGCGCGCAAGCGGCGGACGGTCGTGCGCGACGGCCAGATACTGGTGGTGGACGACGAGCGGATGCAATGGCTGAACGGCGAAACCGCCGAGGAGCGCCTAGTCCGCTTCCGCACGCTCGGCTGCTGGCCACTGTCGGGCGCCGTCGAAAGCCGCGCCGACACGCTGGATTCCATGATCGCCGAAATGCTCTCCAGCCGCACCACCGAACGCGCCGGCCGCATGGTGGACCACGACCAGTCCGCCTCCATGGAGCGCAAGAAGGCGGAAGGCTATTTCTGAGATGACCGCCATCCGCCTCCACCCCGAGCACGCCGAAGACGTGTCGGACTTCCTGGACCGTCAGGCCAGGCTGCCGACGCTGCGCTTCATCACCTGCGGCAGCGTCGACGACGGCAAGTCCACCCTCATCGGCCGGCTGCTGCACGATTCGAAGGCGCTGGTCGAAGGCCAGATCGAAACGCTGGCGGCCGACAGCGCCCGCCACGGCACGCGCGGGAAAGACATGGACTTCGCCCTGCTGGTCGACGGCCTCGCCGCCGAGCGCGAGCAGGGCATCACCATAGACGTCGCCTACCGCTTCTTCGCCAGCCCCAACCGCCGCTACATCGTCGCCGACTGTCCCGGCCACGAGCAATATACCCGCAACATGGCGACCGGCGCCTCCACGGCGGACCTCGCCGTGCTGCTGGTGGACGCCTCGCGCGGCCTGCTGCAGCAGACCCGCCGCCACGCCTTCATCGTCTCGCAGCTCGGAATCCGCCAGCTCGTCCTCGCCGTCAACAAGATGGACCTCGCCGGCCACAGCGAAGCGCGTTTCCGCGCCATCGAAGCCGATTTCCGCAAGTTCGCCGCCACCCTCGGCTTCGCCGACATCACCGCCATCCCGATCATCGCGCCGGAAGGCGCCAACATCGCCACCCGCGCGCCCACCCTCCCCTGGTACAAGGGCCCCACGCTGGTCGAGGCGCTGGAAACCGCCGAAACCAATACCATCGCCAATCCGGACGGCCCCGCCCGCCTCCCGGTGCAATGGGTCAACCGCCCGGATTCCAGCTTCCGCGGCTTCGCCGGCCAGATCGCCAGCGGCACCTTCCACGTCGGCCAGAAGATCCGCGTGCTGCCCGCCGGCCGCGACACCCGCATCGCCCGAATCCTCGGCCCCTCCGGCGATCTCTCCGAAGCCATCGCCGGCACCAGCGTCACCTTCACGCTTGCCGACGAGGTGGACGTCAGCCGCGGCGACGTCCTCGCCGGCGCGGACCGCCCGGCCGATGTCGCCGACCAGTTCGAAGCCACCCTCATCTGGATGGAGGAGGCCCCCCTCTACCCCGGCCGCCCCTACTGGCTGAAGCTCGGCACCCGCACCGTCGGCGCCACCGTCACCGCCATCAAACAGCGGATCGACATGGCGACGCTGGAGCCCCAGCCGGCGAAAGCCCTCAACCTCAACGACATAGCCGTGGTCACCCTCGCGCTGGACCGCCCCATCGCCTTCGACCCCTACAGCCTCTCACGCCTCACCGGCGGCTTCATCCTGATAGACCGTCTCTCCAACGCCACCGCCGGCGCCGGCACGGTGCGCTATCCGCTCACCCGCGCGTCGACCATCCGCTGGCAGGCGCTCGACGTCTCCAAGGCCACCCGCGCGGCCCTGAACGGCCAGCGCCCCATGCTCCTCTGGTTCACCGGCCTCTCGGGCGCCGGCAAGTCCACCATCGCCAACCTGGTGGAGAAGAAGCTCCACGCCATGGGCAAGCGCACCTATCTGCTGGACGGAGACAATGTCCGCCACGGCCTCAACCGCGACCTCGGCTTCACCGAGGCCGACCGCGTCGAAAACATCCGCCGCATAGCCGAAGTCGGAAAGCTGATGGTCGACGCCGGCCTCATAGTCCTCACCGCCTTCATCAGCCCCTTCCGCGCCGAACGCCAACTGGCGAGAGACCTGCAAGGCAAAGGCGAATTCGTCGAAATCTTCATCGACACCCCGCTCGCCGAAGCCGAACGCCGCGACGTCAAGGGCCTCTACGCCCGCGCCCGCGCCGGCGAAATCCGGAACTTCACCGGCATAGACAGCCCCTACGAACCGCCGGAAAACCCGGACCTCCACATAGACACGACGCAAACCACCCCGGAACAAGCCGCCGAGCAAATCGTGGCCCATATCCTCCACGACGAAATCTACGAAGCCTGGCCCTGAAAACGCCCCTCTTCCTGAAGGGGAGGGGCTGGGTAAGCCGCTAGCGTCCACAGTCCAGCTTGGGGGGCCTCCGGCGGCCAGGGCTTTGCCCTGGACCCAGCAGGGGAATGTTTCCCCTGCACCCCCTATTCTCGACGCAGCGCCAGACCGGCCGAGCCGTTCAGGCAACCAACCTCCCACCCCGTCCCCCCGGGCTTGACCCGGGGTCCAGCTTCTGGGCGGGCACGGCGGTGGAGGCGGAAA
>NZ_JAKLSQ010000014.1 GCF_022014495.1 Sandaracinobacteroides sayramensis | reverse complement strand
AGGGGCGTCACGCCCCTGCTGGGTCCAGGGCAAAGCCCTGGCCGCCGGAGGCAAAAAGTCCCAGCCTCAAGCCGCGGCGCGCATCTCCAGCCGGTCCCAGATTTCCGCCAGCGCCGCCACCAGTTCCTGCATCATCGCTTCGGAGTGCGCCGGTCCGGGGGTGAAGCGCAGCCGTTCGCTGCCGCGCGGCACGGTGGGGAAATTGATCGGCTGCACATAGACGCCATATTCCGCCAGCAGGATGTCGCTGATCTTCTTCGCCTTCACCGGGCAGCCGACCATCAGCGGCACGATGTGGGAGACGCTCGGCATCACCGGCAGGCCGGCTTCCGCCATCAGCCGCTTCAGCGTCGCGGCGGCGGCCTGCTGCGCCTCGCGCTCCTCGCCGGACTGCTTCAGGTGGCGGACGCTCGCCAGCACGCCGGCGACCAGCACGGGCGAGAGCGAGGTGGTGAAGATGAAGCCGGGGGCATAGCTGCGGATGCAGTCGATGATGGTCTGGTCGGCGGCGATATAGCCGCCCATCACGCCGAAGGCCTTGCCCAGCGTGCCCTCGATGATGGTGAGGCGGCCGGCCGCATCGTCGCGCTCGGAAATGCCGCCGCCGCGCGGGCCGTACATCCCCACCGCATGCACTTCGTCCAGATAGGTCAGCGCGCCATATTGGTCCGCGAGGTCGCAGATGGCGTGCAGCGGCGCGATGTCCCCGTCCATCGAATAGACCGATTCGAAGGCGATCAGCTTCGGCGTCTCGGGATCCGATTCCTTCAGCAGCTCTTCCAGATGCTCCAGGTCGTTGTGCCGCCAGACGCGCTTCTCGCAGCCGGAATTGCGGATGCCGGCGATCATCGAGGCATGGTTCAGCTCGTCGGAAAAGATGATGCAGCCCGGCAGCAGCTTGCCCAGCGTCGCCAGAGTCGCCTCGTTGGAGACATAGCCGGAGGTGAAGAGCAGCGCGCCTTCCTTGCCGTGCAGGTCGGCCAGCTCGGCTTCCAGGTCGATATGGTAATGGGTGTTGCCGCCGATGTTGCGGGTGCCGCCCGATCCGGCGCCGACGTCGTGCAGCGCCTCTTCCATGGCGGCGATCACCTTGGGGTGCTGCCCCATCGCCAGATAGTCGTTGGAACACCAGACGGTGATCGGCTTCGGGCCGTTGTGCCCGGCGAAGCAGCGGGCGTTGGGAAAGCCGCCCTTGTTGCGCAGGATATCGATGAAGACGCGGTAGCGGCCTTCCTCGTGCAGGCGATCGATCGCCGACTTGAAGATCAGGTTATAGTCAACCACAGCGAGTATCGCGCCTTTCCGCCCATCCCGTCATTCTTTTCCCTCCCCCCGGCCGTAGAAGCGCGCGGGCGCGCTTGCAAGCGTGGTAATGCCGCAGGCAAGCGACTAAGGGTCGCACTTATCAGCATTGCAGGGCAAAGTGAAAGACACGCAACTCCAGAACCTCGCAGGGCGACCCCTCGTCCTCCTGCTTTCGGGCGGGCTCGACAGCGCCACCTGCCTCGCCATCGCCAGCAACGCCGGCGCGCGGGTGCTGGCGCTGACGATCGACTACAACCAGCGCCACCGCCGCGAGCTGGAAGCGGCCGACGCGCTGGCCGCGCATTACCGGGTGGAGCGCCATATCCGCCTGCCGCTGGATTTGCGCGGCTTCGGCGGCTCGGCGCTGACGGCCGACATCGAAGTGCCGAAGGACGGGGTGCAGCCGGGAATCCCCGTCACCTATGTGCCGGCGCGCAACACCATCTTCCTGTCGGTGGCGCTCGGCTGGGCGGAGGCGGCCGGCGGCGCGGACCTGATGATCGGCGTGAACGCGCTGGACTATTCCGGCTACCCCGATTGCCGGCCGGAGTTCGTGGCCAGCTTCGAGGCGATGGCGAACCTCGCCACCAAGGCGGGTGTGGAAGGCGCGGCACATTACAAGGTGCACACGCCGCTGCTGCACCTCTCCAAGGCCGGAATCGTGCAGGCCGCGGTGGAAAACGGGCTGGACATCGGCCTCACCTGGTCCTGCTACGATCCGACGCCGGACGGCACGCATTGCGGCGCATGCGACAGTTGCCGCCTGCGGCAAAAGGGCTTCGCCGAGGCGAACGTGCCGGACCCGACGATCTACGCATGAGCTACGCGGTCAAGGAACTGTTCCTGACCCTGCAAGGGGAGGGCGCGCAGACGGGCATGCGCGCCGTGTTCCTGCGCTTCGCCGGCTGCAACCTCTGGACCGGGCGGGAGCAGGATAGGGCGGAGGCCGTCTGCCAGTTCTGCGACACGGATTTCGTCGGGATGGACGGCGAGGGCGGCGGCCGGTTCCAGACGGCGGACGATCTCGCCACGGCGGTGGAGGCGATGTGGGGCGCGGAACGCGCGCATCGGCTGGTGGTTTGCACCGGCGGCGAGCCGCTGCTGCAACTGGACCCGCCGCTGATCGCCGCGCTGCACGCGAAGGGCTTCCGCGTCGCGGTGGAATCGAACGGCACGGTGGAAGCGCCGGACGGGATCGACTGGCTCTGCATCAGCCCGAAGGCCGGCGCCGAGATCGTCCAGCGCCGGGGCGACGAGCTGAAGCTGGTCTATCCGCAACCCACCCTGCTGCCGCCCCAAGTGGAGAGCTGGGATTTCGCGCATTTCTTCGTGCAGCCGATGGACGGCCCTGCCCAGCTCCGCAATATCGCCGCGGCGATCGACTGGTGCCTCGCCAACCCGAAATGGCGGCTTTCGCTTCAAACCCACAAGGTAACGGGGATCCCATGACCGAACCGACAGACGTGACGAACTTCTGGCGCGACGCCGGCGCCGAAGCCTGGTTCCGCAAGGACGACGCTTTCGACGCGGACTTCCGCGCCCGCTTCCTGGAAGCGCATGAAGCCGCCGCGCGCGGCGACCTCGACGGCTGGGCGGAAAGCGCCGATGGCGCGCTGGCGCTGATGATCCTGCTGGACCAGTTCCCGCGCAACGCTTTCCGCGGCTCGGCTCGCATGTTCGAGACCGACGCGAAGGCGCTACAGATCGCCGAAGCCGCGATCGCCGCCGGGCAAGACCAGCAGGTGGCGCCGGACCTCCGCCTGTTCTTCTATCTGCCCTACGAGCATTCGGAAGCGCTCGCCGATCAGGAAAAGGCGGTGGAGCTCATCCGCCCGCTCGGCCCGGAGCTGCTGCACTATGCCGAAGTGCACCGCGAGGCGATCGCCCGCTTCGGCCGCTTCCCGCATCGAAACGAACTCCTCGGCCGCGAGACCACGGCCGAGGAGCAGGCGTTTCTCGATTCCGGCGGGTTCGCCGGCTGAGGATCAGTTGGTGGCCAGCCGGCGACGGCGGGCGGCGAAGCCCACCAGGCCGAAGCCGCTCAGCATCAAGGCCCAGCTGGCCGGTTCCGGCACGGCCGGGCCGGCGTTTTCCGGCGTGTAGGTCACGGTCAGTGTGCCGTTCCAGACCCCGTCGGGGTTCACGGAGGCATCGTTGAAGCTCTCGAAGAACTCCAGCCAGAGGAGGCCGTCGGCGTCCAGGCTGAAGTCCAGGCCGATGTCGACGAGGCTGGCGGAAGCGGCAAAGCTGGCGGTGCCCGACGAGCTGTTGGCGAATCCGGGCGTCAGATAGACGCCGTCGAGGCCGGTGCTGGTGAAGCTCACCACCAGTTCCGACAGCCAGGACGGCGAGAAGGCGGTCAGCGTCACGTCATAGGCGATGCCGGTGATGTGCGAGTTGGCGCCGAGGTTGAAGTTCCATACGACATTGTCGGGGCTGCCTTCGCCGGCGTAGCTGAAGACGTCTTCCAGATCGATCACCAGCGTCGCCGCTTGCGCCGAGGTGGTCATGAAGGCGGCGCAAAGCGCGCCCAACAGCAGCTTGTTCATTTTATATTCCCTCTGTTCAACCCGAGGTTCCGCTGGCGCGACCCAGTGGACCTGCCCGCGAAAACCCGCGCAGTGTCCGACCCCTGCCGCGAAGCTTAACCATTTCGCCGCAGCGCACAAGAGTTTGTTTCCCAAAAGTAACAATTTTGTCGAAAGCCAGCAGAGATACGTTAAATATTGTAAAAGAAAGAAAAAATGGTTGCGCAGTTTGCAAACCCACGCGGCGAACGACGGTTCCGGTAGGAAGCGGCGGCTATACAACTCCCTCGTCACCCCGGGCTTGACCCGGGGTCCAGCTTTTCTGCCGGCGCCGCGTTCGAGGAAGACAGCGAGACCCCGGGTCAAGCCCGGGGTGACGGCTGTTGGAAATGTCCGGTGTCAAGTTGGCGACCGCACAATAGCCATTGGTTTGCAAACTGCATAATCGCCAAGAAAAACCCGGCCCCACGAATGGGGCCGGGCCTGTTCCGGCGGAAATGGCGGCCGGCGCGGCGGCGGCCGGCTCAGGCTTCGATCAGCCTGCGATCCTGCGAGATCTTCAGCATTTCCTTCTGTAGTTTCTCGAAGGCGCGCACTTCGATCTGCCGCACCCGCTCGCGGCTGATGCCATATTCCTGGCTCAGGTCCTCCAGCGTCTGCGGCTCGTCGATCAGCCGCCGCTGCGTCAGGATATGCCGCTCCCGCTCGTTCAGCGTCAGCAGCGCCTCGCGCAGCAGGTCGTGGCGGATGTCGGCTTCCTGCCGCTCGGCGGTCACCGTCTCCTGGCTGGGGCCGTCGTCTGCCAGCCAGTCCTGCCACTCGCCCTCGCCGTCCTCGCGCATGGGGGCGTTGAGGCTGGTGTCGCCGCCCTTGGCCATGCGGCGGTTCATCTGCACCACATCCTCCTCGGAAACGCCAAGGTCGGTGGCGATCTTCTTCAGGTCGTCGGGGTGCAGATCGCCGTCCTCGATCGCCTGCAGCTTGCCCTTCATCCGCCGCAGGTTGAAGAACAGCTTCTTCTGCGCCGCAGTCGTGCCGATCTTCACCAGCGACCAGCTCCGCAGGATATACTCCTGGATGGAAGCCTTGATCCACCACATGGCGTAGGTGGCGAGGCGGAATCCCCGCTCCGGCTCGAACTTCTTCACGCCCTGCATCAGGCCGATATTGCCCTCGGCGATCAGTTCGGACACCGGCAGGCCATAGCCGCGATAGCCCATGGCGATCTTCGCCACCAGCCGCAGGTGCGAGGTCACCAGCCGGGTCGCCGCCTGCGGATCCTCATGCTCCTGCCAGCGCTTCGCCAGCATATATTCCTCTTCCGGCGCCAGCAGCGGGAATTTGCGGATTTCGGAAAGATAGCGGTTCAGGCTGGCATCCGGCCCGAGGGCGGGAATGTTGGCGGGCAGGTTGCTCGACATGGCTTCTCCTTTGCCTCTCGGCGCTCACGCTGGGCTGAGCGCGATTAGCAGTTCCTGAATATCATCCGGCGTCGGGCTTTCGAACGCGAGAATCTCGGAGGTGATGGGATGCTCGAACTCCAGCGAGGCCGCGTGCAGCGCCTGCCGCTGGAACCCCAGCCGCTTGCACAGATCCGCCAGCCGCCCCTGCCCATAGAAGGGGTCGCCGATCAGCGGATGGCCGATATGCGCCATATGCACCCGCACCTGGTGCGTGCGGCCGGTCTCCAGCCGGCACTCCACCAGCGCCGCCTTCTGCAGGCTTTCCAGCAGCCGGTAATGGGTGACGGCGTGGCGGCCGCGCGGCGGCTCCACCACGGCGATCTTCTGCCGGTTCGCCTCCGATCGGGCGAGGTTCGTCTCGATCCGCCCGGCCGGCGGCGTCGGCAGCCCGGAGACCACCGCCCGATAGCGGCGCCCGATCGTGTGCTTCTGGAACTGCGCCGCCAGCCCGGCGTGCGCCCGGTCGGTCTTCGCCACCACCAGCAGGCCGGAGGTGTCCTTGTCGATCCGGTGGACGATTCCCGGCCGCGCCACGCCGCCGATTCCGGAAAGCCGGCCGGCGCAATGGTGCAGCAGCGCGTTCACCAGCGTGCCGTCGAGATTGCCGGCGGCCGGATGCACCACCAGCCCGGCCGGCTTGTCCACCACCAGCAGATGCGCGTCCTCGAAGACGATGCGGATGGGAATATCCTGCCCTTGCGCCTCGGCCGGGCGCGGCTCGGGAACCGAAACGCCGACCGCCTCGCCGCCCTTCATCTTGCGCGAAGGGTCGCGCTCCGGCCGCCCGTCCACGTCCACCGCGCCGGCGGATACCAGCGCCTTCAGCCGCTCGCGCGAGAGGGTGGGGATGGCCGCCGCCAGCGCCCGGTCGAGCCGCCAGCCCGCCGCTTCCGCCGCCAGCCTCGCTTCCCGCCGGTCCGAACCTTGCCCCGCTTTGTCGTTGCCCCCATGCATTGCCGATGGATGTTGGAACGATCGCCGCAGGTTCAACCCCCGTCCGGCTGGAAAGCGCCGCGGCCTGCGCGATGCTGGCCGCCGCCGCCGCGGCCGCGCCCGACGAAGCCTGCGGCCTGCTGTTCGGCGAAGCGGCGCATATCCGCGAAGCCAGCATCGCCGCCAACCGCTCCCCCACCCCCGCCAGCCGCTTTGAGATCGACCCCGCGCACCTCTTCGACGCCCAGCGCCGCCACCGCGCCGGGCCGGAGCGGCTGGTCGGCTGCTGGCATTCCCACCCCAACGGCAACGGCTGCCCCAGCCGCCAAGACCGGGAAGGCGTGGCCGACATGGGCTGGCTCTGGCTGATCGTCGCCGACGGGCGGATTCACGCCTGGCGGCCCACCCCCGCCGGCTTCGAAGCGGTTGCCATCGCCGGTGGCAGTTTGTAACCAATGTGACATCATGGCTCAGGGCGAAATCCTATGGTTCGACGGCGGCAGGGGCTTCGGCTTCATCCGTCCGGACATGGGGCCGAAGGATGTGTTCGTGCACGTCTCCGCGCTGGCCGAAGCCGGCCTCAGCGGCCTGATGCCCGGCACCAAGGTGGAGTTCGAACTGGTGCAGACGGGGAACGGCCGGCTGACGGCGCAGCGCGTCTATCTGGTGCAGGAACGCCGCCCGCGAAAGGCCCGGCGCTAGGTCGGGAACCTGATACAAGCCCTTGATTCATTTCCCGTCACCCCGGGCTTGACCCGGGGTCCCGCTTTCCTCCTCGAGCGCGGCCCCGGCTGAAAAAGCCGGACCCCGGGTCAAGCCCGGGGTGACGAACCGAAAGGGAACAGGAGTCCCCGGCCCAGGCCGCGGAAACCCCGCTTTCCGGGCATGGCCTTTTGCCCGCAACCCCGGTAAGGCCCGCCCATGGCAATCTGGGCGCTGCTGATGGGGGGAGCCGCCGGGCTGATGCTCGGCGGGCCGCTGGGCGCGCTCGCCGGCGCGGCGGTCGGCGCCGCCGTCGATCGCGCGCTCGCCGCCCGCGCCGCCAACCCGCAACGCCGGCAGGTGGCCTTCACCATCGCCGCCATCGCGCTGGCCGCGAAAATGGCGCAGGCGGACGGTCACGCCTCCGAGCGCGAGGCCGAGGCCTTTGAAAAGCTGTTCCATGTGCCGGCGGCGGAGCAGGAGAATATGCGCCGCTTCTACCGCCTCGCCCGGCAGTCGGTGGACGGCTATGAATCCTATGCGAAGCAGGCCGCCGGCCTGCTGGGCGAAGGCTCGCCCGTGCTGGAGGATCTGCTGGAAGCGCTGCTGATGATCGCCACGGTCGACGGCGTGCACCCCAAGGAACTGGCCTATCTGGCCGATGTCGCCACGCTGATGGGCTTCGACCCGCGCAAATGGGCCGAAATCCGCGCCCGCCACATCCCATTGGAAGCGAACGACCCGCACGCCGTGCTGGGCGTGAAGCCCGGCGCCGCGGACGCGGAAATCCGCGCCGCCTACCGCCGCCTCGCCCGCGACCATCATCCGGACCGGCACATCGCGCAGGGCACGCCGCCCGAATTCATCCGCGTCGCCGAGGCGCGCATGGCCACCATCAACGCGGCCTATGCGGCGCTGATGAAGGGGAAGGGCGGATGAAGCCCGTCCACATCGCCTTCGTCCTGCTGATCGACCTGCTCTGGGCCTTCAACATCGTCGCCATCAAGGAGGCGGTGCTGCTGATGGCGCCGCTCCTCACCGTGGCGCTGCGCTATGGCGTGGTGCTGCTGGTCTGCGCCTCGTCGCTGAAGATCGTCCCCGGCCGCATGGGGCTGGTGCTGGCGACGGGCGTCATCACCGGCGCCATCCAGTTCGGGCTGGGCGCCTACAGCTACCAGGTCGCCACCAACCTTTCGGCGCTGGCCATCGCCGGCCAGCTTGGCGTGCCCCTGTCGCTGATCCTCGCCATCCTGATCGACGGGGAGCGGATCGCCTGGCGCCGCACCGTCGGCATCCTGCTCGCCATCGCCGGCGTCGCGCTGCTGGTGTTCGATCCGCGCATCGTCGACGAGCGGCTGGGCATCTTCCTCACCTTCGGCGCCTCGTTCTGCTGGGCGATCGGCAACCTGATGTTCCGCCGGCTGACGGGGGTTCCAGTCCTCACCCTCTATGGCTGGCAGGCGGTCGTCTCCATCCCGCTGCTGCTGGCGGCAAGCTGGTTCCTGGAGCCGGGCGGCATCGCCGCCCTGCCGCATGTGCCGCTGATGGCCTTCGGCTGGGTCGTCTATTCGGCGATCGCCGCCTCGCTCGTCGGCCACGCCGGCATGAGCTGGCTGCTGCAACGCTACCCTGTCACCCTCATCACCCCCTTCACCCTGCCGACGCCGATGCTGGCAGTCGGCATCGCCACCCTCTATTATGGCACCCCTGTCACCCCGCTGATGTGGGTCGGCGGCGCGCTGACACTGACCGGAGTCGCCATCATCACCTTGCGCAGCGCGCGGAAATCGGTTGAGGCAGACGCATGAGCCTCGCCGAGGAGATCGTCTGGCGCCCTTCGCCCAACTACAACGAGCGGATCGTGCCCCCCGGCCGCCGCCCGATCCGCCATCTGATCCTGCACTACACCGGCATGCAGACGGGGCAGGCCGCCGAGGACTGGCTGGTGAACCCGGACTCCGGCGTCTCCTCCCACTATCTGGTGCACGACGACGGCCGAATCGTGCAGATGGTGGAAGAGCTGGACCGCGCCTGGCACGCCGGCGCCAGCCGCTGGCGCGGCGAGGGCGACCTCAACAGCTCTTCCATCGGCATAGAGATCGTGAACCCCGGCCACGAATGGGGCTACACATCCTTCCCGGACGTGCAGATGCGCCAGCTGCTGCGCCTGTGCGCCACGCTGTGCGTCCGCCACCGCATCGACCGCGCCGACGTCATCGGCCACAGCGACATCGCCCCCACCCGCAAGCAGGACCCGGGCGAGCTCTTCGACTGGCCCCGCCTCGCCATGCACCGGATCGCGCTGTCCCGTCCGCAAAAGCTGCTGGCGGACCCGGGCTGGCCGGACGGCGCCTTCGGCCTCGCGCTCGAGCGCTTCGGCTACGACGTGACCGACCTGAAGGCCGCCACCACCGCCTTCCAGCGCCGCTTCCGCCAGTCGAACGTGGACGGCGTGATAGACGGCGAAACCCGCGCCGTGCTCTTCACCCTGCAGGTGCTGGAGGAACAGCGCCTGCAAGCCGGCGGCGATTTCGGCGGCTAGCTCAGGTTTGCCTCCGGCGGCCAGGGCTTCGCCCTGGACCCAGCAGGGGCGTGACGCCCCTGCACCCCCGGATGCTTGGTCAGCTTGTGGATAGGGTGTGGACTGGCGGCTTTTGGCAGCGGTGCAGATGCGCCGCCCAACTCAAACTGCCCTTCAGCCAATCCCCGGAATATCGTTCCTACAAGGTGCGAGCCTGAAGGCGGCGTATGGCTTGCCACGGCCTGCCGTCGATGGCGGCCAGTCCGACGCCGATCAGCGCCATGCCGGCAATATGCTTCGGAAGCAGGCTTTCGTTGAGGAACAGCACGCCGAGGATGATTGCGCTGACCGGGATCAGGAAGGTTACCAACAGAAGGTTGGTCGCCCCGGCCGTGGATAGAATCCGAAAATAGAGAATATAGGCCAGTGCCGTGGAAAGCGCCGCAACGCCGATCAAGGCGCCGATCGCGGCCATGCTTGGCGTATCGAGCGCCCAAGGCCGGTCGATTATGAGCATGAGGGGCAAGAGCAGGATGCTTGAAGCGATAACCTGCCCGGTGGCGGTCGTCATAGGCGTTACGCCCATAGTCCGGAAGCGACGGCCGAAGATGCCCGCGAAGGCGTAGGAAACCGCAGCGGCGAGGCACATCAATTGCGCCACGACGTTCGTGCCGAGCGACTGTAAGGCGTCGAAACCGATCATGACGGCAACGCCGACAAAACCGATGACGACACCCACCAGCTTGCCGCCTGTCATCTTCTCCTCGCTGGTCAGGAAATGGGCGAACACGACCGTAAAGAGCGGTGTGGAAGCGTTGAGGATCGAGGCAACAGCCGAGGCGATATGCTGCTGGCCCCACACGATCAACGAAAAGGGAATGACGTTGTTCAGCAATCCCATTCCGAAAAAGGCCAGCCAAATTCGCCGATCTCTCGGCATCGGCTTTTCCTGCAATTTCAGGATCAGCAGCAGGATGAGCGCGGCCAGTGCCACACGCGAAACCACCACCGTGAAAACAGGCAACTCCCGAACGGCCACGCCGTTGAAGAAGAAGGAGCCGCCCCATACCGCCGCGAGGGCGATGAGCATGGCCCATTCCAACGCCGTCATGGGTCGGGATGATAGTGAAGATTGCGACATTACATTCCTCCGGACAGAGCAGGCGGCTTCGCCCTTGTCCAAGGAGTGCAGCCTTATCTGCCGGGCCGGCAATCCGATTATTGCTTTCAAACTATCTTTCGAGAAAATGGAGATTCCGGGGACAATATGCCAATTACAGTGCGCAATTGTGGCTTTGCGTGAGAAAGGCGTGCTTCGGTAGGCTGAGCAAGATGTCAACCACAGCGTTGACGCGCGAAACAGACGCCATCAAACAAAATGCCCAAGGCATCTCGCAAGTGCGACGAGGCCCGCAACCCACAGCCAAAACACGAAAAACGGGGTGCAGGGGATATAATCCCCTGCCGGGGTGAAGGGGCAGCGCCCCTTCGAACGTCCCGCCTCAGCGCCCCAGCCGCTGCGCCATGCCCAGGATATCGTCCAGCGGATTGCCGTCGCCGTTCAGGTCCAGCATCCCCACCAGTCCGCCCAGCCCGCCGGCGGCGGCCGGCTGCCCGCCGGTCAGCCCGCCCAGCACCTGGCCGACGAGGCCGCCCAATCCGCCTTCCTGCGCCGGGGCGGCGCTCGCCGATTTCGCCATCATCCCGGCGGCGGCCATGGCGACCACCGGCAGCAGCTTCTTCAGCAGGTCGGCGGAAAGGCCCGAGGCGCCGGCGGCCTGCCCGGCCACTTCGCGGCTGACGTCCTTCGACCCGAAGATCTGCCCCAGCACGGCGTTGCCCTGATCGACGGGGGTCGCCTTCGGCGCCAGCACGGCGTCCAGCAGCCCGCCGCCGCCCATGCCGCCCAGCATGCCCACCAGCCCTTCCAGCCCGTTCGGCTGCGCCTGCGCCTGCTTCTTGAATCCGCCCAGCACGGCGGGCAGCAGGGCGGCGGCGCCGGTCATCGCCGTCTGCTGGTCGATCCCCAGTTCGCTGGCGATCTGCGCCAGTCCGCCGGCGCCGCCCAAGGCTTCAAGGATAGTGTTGCTCATATATGGTCCCCTGCTGTGTCGGCGGGCGTTATCCGCGCGTCATGTTGCAATGGCAAGCGCGGCATGGCGGGATTTACCATGGTCCGTCGACGGCCTAGAAAAGTGGAAGCAGCAGGAGCGCGCGATGAGCAACGACCAATCCGGCGACGGCCCCCTCCGGCCGGAGAGGCGCCGCCCGAAGCCCGACGTTCTCGATATCGGCAGCCACCGGCTGAAGCCCGCCACCTTGATGATGGGCCATGGCTATGATCCGGCGCTTTCGGAAAATGCGCTGAAGCCGCCGATCTTCCTCACCTCCACCTTCGTCTTCGAATCGGCGGCGGCCGGCAAGCGGCATTTCGAGGGAGTCACCGGCAAGCGGCCGGGCGGGGCGGAGGGCCTCGTCTATTCCCGCTTCAACGGCCCCAATCAGGAGATATTGGAAGACCGCCTCGCCATCTGGGAGGAGGCGGAGGACGCGCTCAGCTTCTCGTCGGGCATGTCGGCGATCGCCACCCTGTTGATGACCTTCTGCGCGCCCGGAGACGTCATTGTCCATTCCGGCCCGCTCTACGCCGCCACCGAAACGCTGATCGGCCGCATCCTCGGCAAGTTCGGGGTAGGCTGGCTGGACTTTCCGGCCGGCGCCACGGGCGAGGAGATCGCCGCCGTGCTGGAAGCGGCGAAGGCGAAGGGCCGCCTCTCGCTCATCTATCTCGAAAGCCCGGCCAACCCCACCAACCAGCTCGTCGATCTGGAAGCGGTGCGCGCCGCGCGCGACTCCGCCTTCCCGGAAAACGCCCCGCCCATCGCCATCGACAACACCTTCCTCGGCCCGCTCTGGCAGCAGCCCCTGCGCCATGGCGCCGACCTCAGCGTCTACAGCCTCACCAAATACGCCGGCGGCCATTCCGATCTGGTGGCGGGCGCGGTGGTGGGGGCGGCGCGCCATATCACCCCCATCCGCATGATGCGCAACACGGTCGGCACCATCACCGACCCCCACACCGCCTGGATGCTGCTGCGCAGCCTGGAGACGCTGGAGCTGCGCATGTCCCGCGCGGGCGAGAATGCCGAAAAGGTCTGCGCCTTCCTGCGCGACCATCCGAAGGTGGAAAAGCTCGGCTATCTCGGCTTCCTCTCGGACGAGGACAGTCGGCAGGGCGACATCTACCGCCGCCACTGCACCGGCGCCGGCTCCACCTTCTCCCTCTATCTGAAGGGCGGGGAACGCGAAGCCTTCGCCTTCCTCGACGCGCTCCGGATCGCCAAGCTGGCCGTCAGCCTCGGCGGCACGGAAACGCTGGCCTCGGCGCCCGCCGCGATGACCCACCTCTCCGTTCCGGACGCGCGCAAGCAGCAACTGGGCATCACCGACAATCTGGTCCGCATCTCGATCGGCGTCGAGGACGCGGACGATCTCATCGCCGATTTCACCCAGGCTCTGGAGGCCATCTGATGCGTTTCGCCGCGATTGCCGCCGTCGCTCTTGCCGTTTCCCAGCCCGCCTTCGCCTGGGGGCTTACCGGCCACCGCATCACTGGAGCCGTGGCCGACGAATATCTGTCGCCAAAGGCCAGGGCGGGGGTGAAGGACATCCTCGGCACGGAAAGCCTCGCCGAAGCCTCCAACTGGCCGGACTTCATGCGGTCCGACCCCGATCCCTTCTGGCAGAAGGAATCGGTGCCCTGGCATTATGTGACCATCCCGGCGGACAAGGCCTATGCCGATGTCGGCCACCCGCCCGAGGGGGATTCGATCACCGCGCTGACGAAATATGCGGCGATCGCCAGAGACGCGAAAGCCCCGCTCGCCGAGCGGCAGAAGGCGCTGCGCTTCGTGATCCACATCGTCGGAGACCTGTCGCAGCCGCTCCACGTCGGCCGCCCCGGCGATCGCGGCGGCAACGATGTGAAGGTGAGCTTCTTCGGCGAGCAGACCAACCTCCACACCCTGTGGGACAGCACGCTGATCGCCCACAACCAATTGTCCTACACGGAATGGGCCGGCTGGCTCACCAGCCGCTTCACGACGGACGAGCTGCGCGACTGGTCCAGCCCGGACCCGCAGCAATGGCTGGCCGACAGCGTCCTCGAGCGCGAAGCGATGTATCCGGCCAACCCGGACCTGCGCTATTCCTATGTCTTCGAGCAGCAGGCGCGCCTGAACCGCCAGCTCGGCAAGGGCGGGCTGCGCCTTGCCTCTTACCTGAACGCGCTCTTCGACACGCCGGTGGCAGCCGCGCCGCAGAAGAAGGGGCGCAAGTGAAGCTGGGCATCCTCGGCGGCAGCGCGGTTTCGGCGCTTCCGGGTCTGGAAGGCGGGCACCGGCACGCGCAGGAAACGCCCTGGGGCTGGCCCTCGGACGCCTTGCTGGAAGGCGAGATCGCCGGGCTTCCGGTCGTCTTCCTCGCCCGCCACGGCGCCGGCCACCATATCGCCCCGGCCGAAATCAACTATCGCGCCAATATCGCCGCGCTGAAGGCGCGCGGCTGCACGGCGGTGGTCTCGGTCGCGGCCTGCGGCAGCTTCGTGGAAAGCCTGCCACCCGGCAGCCTCGCCATTCCCGATCAGATCGTCGACCGCACATGGGGCCGTCCCTCCAGCTTCTTCGGCGGGGGGCTGGTCGCCCATATCAGCGTCGCCGACCCCGTCGTCACCGAACTGGCCGGGCATGTCGCGGCGGCGGCGCAAGTTTGGGGGATCCCACACGAACAGGGCGGAACCTATCTCGCCATCCAGGGCCCGCGCTTCCAGACTCGCGCCGAAAGCCGGCTGGCGAAGGCGGAAGGGCACAGCGTCGTCGGCATGACGGCGATGCCTGAAGCGGCGCTCTGCCGGGAGGCGGAAATGGCCTACGCCATCGCCGCCTTCGTGACCGACTATGACAGTTGGCGCGAAGAAGTAGTGACCACCGCCGCCGTCATGGAAGTGGCGCGCGCCAACCGGGAACAGGCGGGGTTTCTGGTGCAGGCGCTGTGCGCGCGCCTCGCAGCCATGCCGCTGTCCGCCGCCGGCGGCTGGGCGCACGCGCTGGACGAAGCGATCCTCACCCCGCGCGCCCATTGGCCAACCGAAGCCGCCGCCCGCCTGCGCGCGATCGCCCCCCGCTTCTTCGCCTGAGACAAGCCTGGATGACCCTGGAAAAGCTCGCCGCCCATGTCCGCACCGTCGCCGACTTCCCGAAAGCCGGAATCCAGTTCCGCGACCTGACTCCGCTTCTGGCCGACGGTGCCGCCTTCCAGGCGACGACCGCCGCGCTCGCCGAACGCGCGGGCGCATTCGACCTGATCGCCGGCGTCGAGGCGCGCGGCTTCCTCTTCGGCGCGGCGCTGGCGCAACGGACGGGCCATGGCCTCGTCCTCGTCCGCAAGCCGGGCAAGCTGCCGGGGCAGACCATCGGCCACGATTACGCGCTGGAATATGGCACCGACCGGCTGGAGCTGCACGACGGCCAGGTGCCGAAATCCGCCCGGGTGCTGCTGGTGGACGATGTGCTGGCGACCGGCGGCACGGCGGCCGCCGCCGTCGAGCTGCTGCGCAAGTCCGGCGCCACCGTCACCCGCGCCCTCTTCGTGCTGGAACTGGACGGGCTTTCCGGCGCGCAAAAGTTGCGCGCGGCCGGAGTCGAACCCGTCTCCCTCCTGCATTTCCCGGCCTGAGCGCATGCGCCCGAAGCTGATGGGGATATTGAACGTCACGCCCGACAGCTTCTCGGACGGCGGCCGCCACGCTTCCTTGCAGCAGGCGATCGCCGCCGGCCTGCGGCTGGCCGAGGCAGGCGCGGACATCATAGACGTAGGCGGCGAATCCACCCGCCCCGGCGCGGCGGAAGTGCCGCTGGAGGAGGAAATCCGCCGCACCGCCCCGGTGGTGGAGGCGCTGGCCCGCCAAGGCTTGCGGGTTTCCATCGACACGATGAAGGCCGGCGTCATGCGGGCCGCGCTCGACGCCGGCGCCACCATGCTGAACGACGTGTCGGCGTTGCAGGCCGATCCGCAAAGCCTGCCGCTCGCCGCCGCCAGCGGGGCGCAGGTGGTGCTGATGCACATGCCCGGCAACCCGCGCACCATGCAGGGCCTCGCCGAATATCGGGATGTGGTGGCCGAAGTGCAGGCGGCGCTCGCCGCCCGCATCGCCGCGGCCGAGGCCGCCGGAATCCCCCGCGCCCGCCTCATCGCCGATCCCGGCATCGGCTTCGGCAAGGACATGGCGCAGAATCTGGCGCTGATGCGGGCGCTGGAGGCTTTCCACGCGCTGGGCGTCCCGCTGCTGCTGGGCGCCAGCCGCAAGTCGCTGATCCCGGCGGTCGCCGGCCCCGCTGCCCCTTCTGAACGCCTGCCCGGAAGCCTTGCGCTGGCGCTGCGCGGGGCCGAGGCGAAGGTCGCCTGGCTCCGGGTGCATGATGTCGCCGAAACGCGGCAGGCGCTGGCCTTGTGGGAGGCAATCCGCCCCTGACCCTTGCGCCCGCCCGCTTCCCGTCGCACATGAAGCCTGTTGTCCGAAGGGAGCAAGAAGAATGGCGATTTCGAAGAAGACGGAAAAGTCCCTGCTGGATCATGAGGAATGGACCCTCGTCGAATCCACCCACAAGCCGGCGCTCGGCCTGCTCGACGAGGCGGGGCTGCAAGCCGCCCGCAAGCGCCTGCGCGACCTGCGGGCCAAGGAACGCGACCTCGGCCATGAAAAGCGCCGCATCGCCCGCGGCAAGGCCGAGCCGCGCGGCGGCAGCTTCCCGGGCACCTATGCCCGCCCGAAGCAGCGCAAGCAGGTCTTCGCCCATGCGCTGCGCCGCGTGAACGACGAGCTCGGCCGCCGCGACGCCGTCGCCTCGCGCGCCCGCATCGTCGACGGCCAGAAGCGGGCGCTGGCCGCGAAGCGCGCCACCACGAAAAGCCGCCCCGCCAACCGCCCGACGGCGCGTGGCGGCGTGAACCCGGTGGAGAACCCGAAGCGCGCGACGAAGGTGCCCGGCGCCAAGATCGGCTCTGTCACCAAGCGAACGGCGCGTTCGCAGGCGAAGAAAGACGCCTGATCCGGAAAGGCCCATAGCCCTTTAAGAGGCCCTGACCCCATCCCATGGCGAAGCCGCAGCTGAAGTTCGTCTGCCAGTCCTGCGGCAGCGCCCACTCGAAGTGGATGGGGCAGTGCCCCGATTGCGGGGCGTGGAACAGCCTGCAGCAGGAGGCGTCCGCCACGGCGACGCCTTTCGCCCAGAAGCACAGCCTGAAGGCCGGCGGCCGCGTTCTGGACATGCTGCCGCTCGACGCCGTGGTGGAACTGCCCACCCGCCTCGCCACCGGCTTCGCCGAACTCGACCGCGCGCTCGGCGGCGGCCTCGTCCCCGGCTCGGCGGTGCTGATCGGCGGAGACCCCGGAATCGGCAAATCCACGCTGCTGCTGCAGGCCGCCGGCCGCATGGCCCGCGCCGGCCTGCCGGTCGCCTATTTCTCCGGCGAGGAAGCGGCCGATCAGGTCCGCCTGCGCGCCCGGCGCCTCGGCCTAGCCGACGCGCCCGTCCGGCTGGCGGCCGCCACTTCGGTGCGCGACATCCTCACGACGCTTTCGGCTGGCGCGCCGCCGGCGATGGTCATCATCGATTCCATCCAGACGATGCACTCCGACCAGCTGGAAGGCGCGCCCGGCACCGTCAGCCAGGTGCGCGCCGCCAGCCTCGAACTCATAAGCTGGGCGAAGGCCAGCGGCTCCGCCGTCATCCTCGTCGGCCATGTCACGAAGGACGGGCAGATCGCCGGCCCGCGCGTGCTCGAGCATATGGTGGACGCCGTCCTCTATTTCGAAGGCGAGGGGCGCCACCAGTATCGCGTGCTGCGCGCGGTGAAGAACCGCTTCGGCGGCACCGACGAGATCGGCGTATTCGCCATGGAGTCGGACGGGCTGGCCGAAGTGCGGAACCCCTCCAGCCTGTTCCTCACCCACCGCGAGCAGGCGGTGCCCGGCGCCGTCGTCTTCCCGGCGCTCGAAGGCACGCGGCCGGTGCTCGTCGAACTGCAGGCGCTGACGGTGCGCCTGCCCACCGGCGCGACCCCGCGCCGCGCGGTGGTCGGCTGGGACGGTTCGCGCCTCGCCATGCTGCTCGCCGTGCTGGAAGCCCGCGCCGGCCTCGGCTTCGGCGGCAGCGAAGTCTATCTGAACGTGGCGGGGGGCCTGCGCGTCGTCGATCCGGCGGTCGATCTGGCGGTCGCCGCCGCCCTCGTCTCGGCCGTCCTCGACGTGCCGGTGCCCAGCGACTGCCTCGCCTTCGGCGAGATCGCGCTTTCGGGCGAAGTCCGCCCGACGGCACATGCCGCGCTCCGCCTGAAAGAGGCGGAAAAGCTCGGCTTCACCTCCGCGCTCGCCCCGCCCGGCACCAAGGGGGTGGGCAAGCTTTCGGTTTCGCCCGTCGCCAGCGTCCGCGCCCTCGTTGACCGCTTGAAGGCCAGGGCCTAGCTACCGCACATGGACATTCTCTCCACCTTCACCGCCTTCGACTGGGTGGTGGTCTCCCTCATCGGCTTCCTCGCCATCGGCGGGCTGATGCGCGGCTTCACGCACGAGGCGCTGAGCCTCGCCGGCTGGATTCTCGCCATCGTCGCCGTGCGCCTGTTCCACCAGCAGGCGACCATGTGGCTGCTGCCGAAGACCGGGGGGGAAAGCACGGCCGCCATCGTCGCCTTCATCGGCCTCTTCTTCGGCACCGCGCTCCTGGCCCGTATCGCCGCCGGCGCCGCCGGCGGCTTCGCCAGGCGCAGCCTGCTCGGCCCGATGGACCGGGTGCTCGGGCTGGGCTTCGGCGCCCTGAAGGGGCTGATCCTCGCCTCGGCCCTCTTCCTCCTCACCCAGTTCGCGACCGGCCTGTTCGACGCGGAGCAGGAGCCGCCCGAATGGCTGCGCGAAAGCCGCTCGGCGCCGATCCTGTCCTTGAGCGCCAACGCCATGGTCGGCTGGGTGAAGGAGTGGGACGCGAAGACGGGCGACAAGGGCGGCGAAGCGACGAGGGGCCTCGGCCTGCCGCCCGGCGTGCAGCTTCCGCCCGGCGCCCTTCCGCCCGGCCACCCGGAAATCCCGCCGCCCTATGCCGGGCCGGTGCCCCCCGGCCGGAATGAGGGCGGCTACACGCCTGAAGACCGCCGCGCGCTGGACGAGCTTCTGAACGAAGGCGCGAAATCCGGAGAGCAGGTCAACATCTGATGTCGTTGCAGCTCTACGACACGCTCTCCCGCGCGAAACAGCCAGTCCGCACGCCCGGGCCGGGCAAGCCTCTCACCCTCTATGTCTGCGGCCCCACCGTCTATGGCCGCGCCCATATCGGCAACGCCCGCCCGGCGGTAGTGTTCGACACGCTCTACCGTCTGCTGCGCCACCTGCACGGGGCGGAGAATGTCCGGTACGCCCGCAACATCACCGACATAGACGACAAGATCATGGCGAAGGCGGTAAAGGAAAACCGCACGCCGCAAGCCGTCGCCGCCGAATTCGAAGCGCATTATTTCGCCGACATGGCGGCGCTCAACTGCCTGAAGCCCGATTTCAACCCGCGCGCCACCGAGCATATCGCCGGCGAGCATGGGATGATCGCGATGATCGCGGCGCTGGTGGACAAAGGCTACGCCTATGAAGCGCAAGGCCATGTGCTCTTCGAAGTGGCGAAGTTCGACCGCTACGGCGAGCTTTCCAAGCGGCCGATGGACGAGATGATCGCCGGCGCTCGGGTCGAAGTCGCCCCCTACAAGCGCGCGCCCGGCGACTTCGTGCTGTGGAAACCAAGCAGCCCCGAGCAGCCCGGCTGGGAAAGCCCTTTCGGTCCGAACGGGGGCCGCGGCCGCCCCGGCTGGCACATCGAATGCTCGGCGATGATCCGCTCGGTGCTGGAAACCGACACCATCGACATCCACGGCGGCGGGCTCGACCTGCAATTCCCCCACCACGAAAACGAACGCGCGCAAAGCTGCTGCGCCCATGGCGGCGCCGAACTCGCCCGCATCTGGATGCACAACGGCTTCCTCACCATGGGCGAGACGAAGATGTCGAAATCGCTCGGCAATATCGTCACGCCCGGCGAACTGATCGAGGCCGGCTGGCCGGGCGAAGTGCTGCGCCTCGCCCTCCTCAGCGCCCATTACCGCCAGCCGCTGCAATGGACGGACGCGCTGCTGGAGCAATCGAAGGCCAAGCTCGACCGTCATTACCGCCGCAAGGCGGATGGGGAAGCGGCCGGCGAAGAGCTGCCGCCAGCGCTGCTCGACGATTTGAACACCCCCGAAGCGCTGGCCGCCTTCCCGGACGGCGCAGCCGTCCTCGGCCTCGGCCAGTCGGACCCGGCGCAATGGTTCCGGGGCGGCGCCGACGAAGCGGCGCTGCAACCGAAGCTCGACGCCTATGCCGCCGCCCGCGCCGCGAAGGACTGGGCCGCCGCCGACTCCATCCGCGACGAACTGGCAGGGCAGGGAATCGCAATCGCCGTCGGCAAGGACGGCGCCATCAGCTGGCGAAAGGCCTGAAATGTCCGACGACGAATATGTGTATGACGAAGCCAGCGGCGAATGGATTTCCGCCGCCGACGCAGCCGCCAAAGCGGCGCAGGCAATGGAAGTCCGCGACTCGGTCGGCAACCTGCTCTCCGACGGGGACAGCGTGACGCTGGTGAAAGACCTGAAGGTGAAGGGCGCCGGGCAGACGCTGAAGGTCGGCACGGTCATCCGCTCGATCCGCCTCACCGGCGACCCGCAGGAGATCGACTGCAAGTTCGACGGAATCAAGGGCCTCGTGCTGCGCGCCGAGTTCGTGAAGAAGCGTTGAGAGGAAATCCGATGAACCGCCGTTCCGCCTTCCTCGTCCCTCTGGCGCTGCTGCTGGCGGCTCCGGCGCTTGCCCAGAATCCCGGCGGCGCCAGGGCCGGCGCCCCGCCGGCGACGGAACCGGAATTGCCCGCCTCCGATCTTCTCGTCCGCTACGAAAGCCCGGCGCTCGGCTTCCGCTGGTCGCTGGCGCCGGAAGCGGCGCTGGAACCCAGACTGGTGCAGGACATGCGCGGCGAAGCGCTGGCCGAGCGCGGCCGCCAGATCCGCTCGGCCGACGAAGCCGCCGCCGCCGCCCAGCCCGGAGACCGGAAGTATCAGACCGAATGGTCCGAACGCTGGGAGCCCGAGGCCGAGACCGACCTCCTCCTCGCCTTCTCCACCCGCCAGTACAGCTACACCGGCGGCGCCCATGGCAATGTCATGTTCCGCACCGTCATCTGGGACCGCGACGCCGGCCGCCGCATCCAGTTCGCCGAGCTCTTCCAGGATGCGAACGGCGCGCTAGCCGCGCTGAAGCCCGCCTTCTGCAAGGCGCTGGACGCGGAACGCAAGGACCGGCGCGGCGGCGTGCAACTGGGCGGCGACTACGACAAATGCCCGGACTTCACCGCCTATCCGATCGTGCCGCAGGGCGAGGGCGAAATCGGCGCCATCCGCGTGCTGGTGCCGCCCTACGAAGCCGGGCCATGGGCCGAGGGCGTCTACGAAATCGCGCTGGACGCCGCCCTCGTCCGGCCATTTCTTGCCCCGCGCTACGCCGGAGCCTTTGCCAAGCCCTGAGGCAGTTCCTATAAAAGGCGGGCATGGACGCCCCCCTCTACAACGCCGACATCCTCCGCCTCGCGGCCAGCATCCCCCACGGCGAAAGACTGCGACAGGCCGAAGGCACGGCGGACCGCACCTCTCCCGTCTGCGGCAGCCGCGTGACGGTCGACGTGGTGCTGGACCGGCAGGGGCGAATCGCCGATCTCGGGCAGGAAGTCCGCGCCTGCGCGCTGGGCCAGGCTTCCGCTTCCATCCTCGGCCGCCACGCGCTGGGCGAAACCGCCGAAAGCCTCGGCGACGCCCATGCGCAACTGAAGCAATGGCTGAAGGGGGAAGGGGCCTTGCCCACGCCGCTCGCCGCCCGCTTCCCCGAGCTTGCCCTCTTCGAAGCGGCGCGGGCGCATCCGGGCCGCCACCCCTCCATCCTCCTCGCCTTCGAGGCGACCGCCGCCGCCGCCCTCATGGCCGGCCAGCTGGCGCGTCAGGCCTAGGCGGGTGGCGGGCGAGGTCGACACCACCGTCCTGCGCGAGGCGGTCATCTATCTGGCGGCAGCCGTCGTCTGCGTGCCGCTCTTCAACCGGCTGAAGCTGGGGGCCGTGCTCGGCTATCTGGTCGGCGGCCTCATCATTGGCCCGTCGCTGCTGGGCCTCATCCCCGATCCCGAACGCGCCATGCAGTTCGCCGAATATGGCGTGGTGATGCTGCTGTTCGTCGTCGGGCTGGAACTGAACCCGGCCCGCCTCTGGGCGCTCCGGCGGGACATATTCGGGCTGGGCACCCTGCAAGTGGTGATGTGCGGGCTGGCGCTGGCGGCCGCCCTGTTCCTCGGCACCGCCTTCACCTGGCACGCGGCGCTGGTGGTGGGCCTCGCGCTCGCCCTCTCCTCCACCGCACTGGACGTGCAGATCCTGCAGGACCAGCAGAAGATCAACACGCCGCTCGGCGAACGCATCATCTCCATCCACCTGCTGCAGGATCTCGCCATCGTCCCGCTGCTGCTGGTGACCAGCGCGCTCGCCCGCGCCCCGTCGCCCGAAGTCCGCAGCGGCTGGGAGCTGCTGCTGGTGGCGCTGGCGGCGATCGGCGGGCTGGTGCTGGCCGGGCGCTACCTGCTGAACCCGCTGTTCCGGCTGATCGCCATGGCCGGCGCCCGCGAGGTGTTCGTGGTCGGCGCGCTGCTGACGGTGCTCGGCGCCTCCTTCCTGATGGCCTCGCTCGGCCTTTCGATGGCGATGGGCGCCTTCATCGCCGGGGTGATGCTGGCCGACAGCCCCTGGCGGCACGAAGTCGAAGCCGATGTGGAGCCCTTCCGCGGCCTGCTGCTCGGCCTCTTCTTCATGGCGGTCGGCATGACGCTGGACCTGAACGTGGTGCTGGCCAACCCGCTGAAGATCGTCGTCCTCGCGCTCCTGCTGATGGCGATCAAGCTCTCGGTGGTAGCCGCGCTCGCCCGGCTGTTCGGCTCCTCGTGGAAGGACGCCTCGCTGATCGGCGTCCACCTGTCGCAGGGCGGGGAATTCGCCTTCATCGTGCTGGGGGCGGCCACCGCCGGCGTGCTGATCCTGCCGGAAGCCGCCTCGCTCTTCACCGCCGTCGTCACCCTCTCCATGGCGCTGACGGTGCCGGCCCTCATGCTCTGGCACCGTCTGTTCGAACATGAAGCCCCGCCCGCCTCCACCGAGGGGCTGGAAGGCCCGGACTCCGCCCCGCCCGGCTCGGTCATCGTCGTCGGCTACGGCCGCTTCGGCCAGATCGTCACCCAGCTCTTCCACGCGCGCGGCGTGGAAGTGGTGCTGATCGACAGCCGGCCAGACCTGATCGAGCAGTCCAAGGCCTTCGGCTGGAAGGTCTATTACGGAGACGGCTTCCGCCCCGACGTGCTGCGCGCCGCCGGCGCCGAAGACGCGCAACTGCTGATCGTCACCACCGGCGGCGCCTGGGAGCCGCACCGGCTGGACGCCGTCCGCCACGCCTTCCCGCACATGAAGATCATCGTCCGCGCCCACGACCGGCTGCACTATATGCGCCTGAAGGCCGGCGACGTGGACATCGCCGTGCGCGAGCTTTTCTACAGCGCGCTGGAACTCGGCCGAATCGCGCTCGCCGAACTCGGAACCCCGCCCGAGACGATC
Source organism: Sandaracinobacteroides sayramensis (assembly GCF_022014495.1). Taxonomy (GTDB): domain Bacteria; phylum Pseudomonadota; class Alphaproteobacteria; order Sphingomonadales; family Sphingomonadaceae; genus Sandaracinobacteroides; species Sandaracinobacteroides sayramense. The sequence continues at coordinate 92,972 of NZ_JAKLSQ010000014.1, read as the reverse complement.
GACGAAATCACCGAGGAATATGTCCGCCGCGATTCCGAGCGGCTGGCGCTGCAGGCGGCCTCGGGCGACATCATGGCCGGCCGCGAAACCATCTTCCGCCCCGGCCAGAACTGGCGGCCGGAAAGCGCCGACACCTCGCTGGGCGAAATCCCGCCGGCGGAGGCCGCGAGCAGCTAGGGTTAATCCCGGGCGTCGGACTTGAGGGGGCTCTGCCCCCTCAAACTCCCCCGGCAGGGAGCCGTGCTCCCTGCACCCACATTTTCGGGTTTGAGCGGCAAGGTCGCTTTGACAGGCAAACTATTGCCTGCGGCGCTAGCTTGGCGGACTCTTCAACTGCCAGCCTCCCCCGTCACCCCGGGCTTGACCCGGGGTCCAGCTTCCTCGCGCGCCGAGGTTCGCCGATCATGCCCGAATGGCGGGCCAAACAGCTGGACCCCGGGTCAAGCCCGGGGTGACGGGAGAGACCGATCCAAAGCGCCGCAGGCAATCGAACCGAATCCGCAAGCCCGACCTCACCGATTCAGCCCCAACCCAAAGAAAAGAGGGTGCAGGGAAATCATTTCCCTGCTGGGTCCAGGGCGAAGCCCTGGCCGCCGGAGGCAAAACCCCGCCCGAACCCTAAAGCACCATCTGCGTCTGCGTCACCAGCGCCACGGCCTTGCCGTCGGCCCGGCGGATATGCGTCTGCCAGACGGAGAGCCGCCGTCCGACCGACACTGGCACGGCTTCGCCGGTCACGGTCTGGCCCTGGGGCGCGGCGCCCAGGAAGTTGGTCTTGCTTTCGATGGTGGTGGTGCCGGCGGCGCCTTCGGGTAGGTTCAGGAAGCCGCCGATCGCGCCTAGCGCGTCGGCGAAGGCCATGATGGCGCCGCCGTGCAGGATGCCGCCGGCGGTGCAGAGATCGGCGCGCACCTCCAGTTCGGCCAGCACCCGCTCGCGCCCGGCTTCGGTCACGCGCACGCCCATCAGCTTCGAGAAGGGCATGGAATCGGCAGGATCGGCGGCCATCTTCGTCTCCCAGCGGGCAAAACTGCCCCAAAATTCATCACTCTGCCGCCAAATTGGGCAAAACCGCCCCCGCTGCCAAGCTCTCCCCTTGGTGGGGCCTGGTTGGCACGCCTTTTGCATAGTAAGGGCTGTTTGGAGAATCGAGCGGGCACCGCCCGTCTGCGAGGGAGCTATCCGAAGAGATGAAAAAGGTCGAAGCGATCATCAAGCCGTTCAAGCTGGATGAGGTGAAGGAAGCGCTGCACGAGATCGGCGTTTCCGGCATCACCGTCACCGAGGCGAAGGGTTTCGGGCGCCAGAAGGGCCATACCGAGCTTTACCGGGGCGCCGAATATATCGTCGACTTCCTGCCCAAGGTGCGGCTGGAGGTGGTGGTGGACGACGCGCAGGTCGACCGGGTGGTGGAGGCGATCGCCAACGCCGCCCGCACCGGCCGCATCGGCGACGGCAAGATCTTCGTCTCCACGATCGACAAGGCGATCCGCATCCGCACCGGAGAGACGGATCTCGACGCCATCTGACTTGAATCCGTGTCCGGCCGATCCGGGCGCACGCACATCTTTCACGCAAGCGAGGACCAAATGGGCAGCAAGCCGTCTGACATCCTGAAGCAGATCAAGGAAAAGGAAATCGAGTGGATCGATCTCCGCTTCACCGACCCGAAGGGCAAGTGGCAGCATCTCACCATGGCGAAGCGCGTCATCGATGAGGACAATCTGGCGGAAGGCTTCATGTTCGACGGTTCGTCGATCGCCGGCTGGAAGGTGATCAACGAAAGCGACATGATCCTGAAGCCGGACCTCGATTCCTTCTACATCGATCCCTTCAGCGCCACGCCGATGGCCATCCTCTTCTGCGACGTGGTCGAGCCGTCGACCGGCGAGCTTTACGGCCGCGACCCGCGCTCCACCGCCAAGCGCGCGGAAGCCTATCTGAAGGGCACCGGCATCGGCGACACCGTCTACGTCGGCCCGGAAGCCGAATTCTTCCTGTTCGACGATGTGAAGTTCGGCCAGGCCTACAACACCAGCTTCTACAGCCTGGACGATATCGAGCTGCCCACCAACACCGGCCGCAGCTACGAGGAAGGCAATCTCGGCCACCGCCCGCGCGCCAAGGGCGGCTATTTCCCCGTGGCGCCCGTGGATTCGGCGACCGACATCCGCGCCGAAATGGTGCAGACCATGCTGGACATGGGCCTGCCGTGCGACAAGCACCACCATGAGGTCGCCGCCGCCCAGCATGAGCTGGGGCTGGAGTTCGGCACGCTGGTCGAAACCGCCGACCGCATGCAGATCTACAAATATGTCGTGCACATGGTGGCCCAGGCCTATGGCAAGACCGCCACCTTCATGCCCAAGCCGATCAAGGAAGATAATGGCTCGGGCATGCACACCCATCTTTCCATCTGGGCCAAGGGCAAGCCGCTGTTCGCCGGCGAGGGCTATGCCGGCCTGTCGGAAACCGCGCTCTATTTCATCGGCGGCATCATCAAGCACGCCAAGGCCTGCAACGCCTTCACCAACCCCAGCACCAACAGCTACAAGCGGCTGGTGCCGGGCTATGAGGCGCCGGTGCTGCTGGCCTATTCCAGCCGCAACCGCTCGGCCTCCTGCCGCATCCCCTATGGCACGGGCGCCAAGGCGAAGCGGGTGGAAGTGCGCTTCCCGGACGCGATGGCGAACCCCTATCTCGCCTATTCGGCGCTGCTGATGGCCGGGCTCGACGGGGTGGAGAACAAGCTGCACCCGGGTGCGGCGATGGACAAGAACCTCTACGACCTGCCGCCCAGGGAGCTGAAGAAGGTGCCGACGGTGTGCGGCTCGCTCCGCGAAGCGCTGGCCGCGCTCGACAAGGACCGCGGCTTCCTCACCAGGGGCGGCGTCTTCACCGACGACCAGATCGACAGCTATATCGAGCTGAAGATGGAAGAAGTGGCCCGCTGGGAAATGACCCCGAGCCCGGTCGAATTCGATATGTATTACAGCTCATAAGCTGGCAGGGGCCGTCGCCGGCCCCGATCCATCGGGAAAAGGCGGGCCTTGGCCCGCCTTTTTCATGTGCGGCCGGCATCCGGCGCTTCAGGCGGTCTGCCGGGCTTCCACCGTCACATGCGCCAGTTCATGGATCGGCGACAGCCGCGAACGCACGGTTTCGCCGCTCACCTCTCCGGTGACGCTCACGATGGCGGCATGCGCGCCGGGGCCCAGCCGCCAGATATGCAGGTCGGTGATGCGCGCGTCCCCCGGCCCCTCCACCTCGTGGCGGACCTCGGCTTCCAGATGCGGATCGGAGGTGTCCAGCAGCACGGCCGCCGTATCCCGCAGCAAGGAACAGGCCCAGACGGCGATCACGGCGGCGCCGACAATCCCCATCACCGGGTCAAGCCACACCCAGCCGAGATAGCGGCCGCCCAGCAGCGCCGCGATGGCCAGCACCGAAGTCAGCGCATCGGCCAGAACATGGAGATAGGCCGAGCGCAGATTATTGTCGTGCCGGTGCGCATGCTGCCCGCCGCCGTGCGGGTGATGATGGCCAGGATGCGGCTGCCCGCCGCCCAGCAGCAGGGCGCTCAGGATGTTCACGATCAGGCCCAGAACGGCCACGATGGTCGCCTCTCCGAAGGCGACGGATCGGGGCTCGAACAGCCGCGTGAAGGATTCGAAGCCGATTGCAAGCGCGATCAGCGCCAGCACCAGCGCGGAGGCGAAGCCGGCCAGATCGCCGACCTTGCCGGTGCCGAAGGTGAAGCGGCGGTTGCGGGCATGGCGCCGGGCGAATCGATAGGCGATCGCCGCCACGCCCAGCGCTCCGGCATGGGTCGCCATGTGGAAACCATCCGCCAGCAGCGCCATCGAGTTGAAGATGCTGCCGGCAACGATCTCGCCCACCATCATCGCCGCTGTCAGCGCCACCACCCACAGCGTGCGGCGGGCGTTGTCGTCGTGCCGGTCGCCCAGGAAGACATGCTCGTGCGTCAGCGCGTCGATCTCCGGCTTCAATTCCATGCCGGAAGCCTCATTTCGCATAGCGGCGCACCGCCTCGATCAGTTCCTCCGCCCCGGCCGCGCGCTCGGCGTCGCTCAGCCCGGGGCTGGCGACATGGGCGCGGACATGGTCCTCGATCAGCTCGTCCATCAGCCCGTTGATGGCGCCGCGCGCGCCCGCGACCTGGTGGAGCACGACCGAACAGCCCGCGTCGCCGGCAATGGCCTTTTCGATCGCCGCCATCTGCCCGGCAATGCGCCGCACGCGGGCCAGCAGCCGATCCCGGTTTTTCGACAGATGTGCCATGGCATACCCCCCTATCCTATATACAACAGGAGTGGAAGAGGACGCCGCCTCCGGCCAGCCATTAGGACAAATCCGCCATATCGGCGACTTCTTGCCATTGCCCGCCTTGAACCGGCCCGTCCGCACGGGTAGATTGCATTAGACAGCAAGAATCGCGCCAATTGGTAAATTCTTGCGACAAACTGTTCGGAATCGAAAGGGTCGGGCTCTGGCTACCATGGTCGCCGAAGGAAGCGCTGCCGTCGGTCGCGCGGAAGGTCTAGCGGAAGCGGGCCTCGCCGTCGTCTCGATCGGCAAATCCTACGACAAGCGCGTGGTCCTGCGCGACGTCTCGCTCTCGGTGAATCGGGGGGAGGTCGTCGGCCTGCTCGGCCCGAACGGCGCCGGCAAGACCACCTGCTTCTATTCCATCATGGGCCTCGCCGCGCCCGACCAGGGGCGGATCCTGCTCGACGGCGTCGACATCACCCGCCTGCCGATGTACCGCCGCGCCGCGCTCGGCCTCGGCTATCTGCCGCAGGAGACCTCCATCTTCCGCGGCCTGACGGTCGAGGAGAATATCTCCGCCGTCCTCGAAGTCTCCGAGCCGGACAAGGTCGCCCGCGCCGCGCGGCTGGAACAGCTGCTGGGCGAATTCAACATCGCCCGCCTGCGCTCCAGCCCGGCCATGGCGCTTTCCGGTGGCGAGCGCCGCCGCTGCGAGATCGCCCGGGCGCTGGCCGCCACCCCCTCCATCATGCTGCTGGACGAGCCGTTCGCCGGGATCGACCCGATTTCGATCGCCGACATCCGCACCCTCGTCGGCCATCTGAAGGACCGGGACATCGGCGTCCTCATCACCGACCATAATGTGCGCGAGACGCTGGAGATCGTCGACCGCGCCTGCATCATCTACGATGGCCGGGTGCTGTTCGAAGGCACGCCCGACGCGCTGGTGCGCGACGAAACCGTGCGCCAGGTCTATCTGGGCGAGGATTTCGCGCTGTGAGGGGGTTTTCGTGAACGGGGGGCGCGGCTGACGTGGCGATCGGGCCGCGCCTGGACCTGCGCACCAGCCAGACGCTGGTCATCTCGCCGCAATTGCAGGCGGCGATCAAGCTGCTGACGCTCAGCAACCTCGAGTTGATGAACGAGATTTCCGCCGAGATGGAGCGCAACCCGCTGCTGGAAATGGCGGACGATGGCGACGGCGGCATCCCCGACCAGCCGCCGGAAGGCGAAGCCCCCCCGGAAGCGGCCGAACCCGCCGACATGGCGCAGGAATTCGCCTCGGACGACGGGCTGGAGCGCGGCGCCGACCAGGATGTCGACTATGTCGAGGAGCGCTTCCACCACGACAGCGCCGCCGACAGCGGCCGCGCGTCCGAGAGCGGCGAGGAGCCGGGCTTCGACAGCTTCGCCGCAGACGAGCTTTCGCTGGCGCAAGTGCTGGAGCAGCAGGCCCAGCGCCTCTCCGGCACCGATCTCGCGGTCGCGCTGCACCTCATCTCGCTGATCGACGAGGCCGGCTATCTGACCGAGCCGGTCGCGGAAATCGCCGGGCGCCTGAACCTGACGGAAGCCGAAGTCGAGCGGGTGCTGGCCATCGTCCAGAGCTTCGAGCCGACCGGCGTCGGCGCACGCAACCTCGCCGAATGCATCGCGCTGCAAGCGAAAGAGGCGGACCGCTACGACCCCTGCATGGCGGCGCTCATCGCCAATCTCGATCTCGTCGCCCGCGGCGACCTCGCCCAGCTCCGCCGCCTCTGCAACGTCGACGCGGAGGATCTGGCCGACATGCTGCGCGAACTGCGCGGCTACAACCCCAAGCCCGGCCTGGTGCATGGCGGCGGCCGCACGGTGCCGGTCGTGCCCGACATCTTCGTGCGCCGCACCGCGCGCGGCTGGACGGTGGAGCTGAACAGCAGCACGCTGCCCCGCCTCATCGTCAACCGCCAGTATCAGGCGCGGATCGCCGCCCACGCCGGCCGCGGCCCGGCCAGCCGCTCCAAGCAGGAACGGCAGTTCCTCGATTCCTGCCTCACCCAGGCGCATTGGCTGATGAAGGCGCTGGACCAGCGCGCCACCACCATCATGAAGGTGGCGATGGCGCTGCTGGAGGAGCAGCGCGGCTTCTTCGAGCATGGAGTCTCGCATTTGAAGCCGCTGACGCTGAAGCAGATCGCGGAAACGATCGAGATGCACGAATCCACCGTCAGCCGCGTCACCAGCAACAAATATCTCGCCTGCGACCGGGGCGTGTTCGAGCTGAAATATTTCTTCACCACCGCCATCCAGTCGGCGAGCGGCGGCGACGCTTCGGCCGAAGCGGTGCGGCAGAAGCTGAAGAGCCTGATCGACGCGGAACCGCCGCTGAAGCCGCTGTCGGACGACAAGCTGGTCGATCTCCTGAAAAAGGAGGGCTACGATCTGGCCCGCCGCACGGTCACCAAATACCGCGAGGCGATGGGCATCCCCTCCAGCTTCGACCGCCGCCGCCGCGCCCTGGTAAAAGCCGCCTGAAAAAGCCCCTCCCCTTGCACGGAGGGGTTGGGGTGGGGGCGTGCCGATAGCCCCGACATCGCCGCCACTTCCCAAAAAGAAAAGGCGATCATGCCGTTTACCAACCGACGGCAATCGTGCGGTCGCCAACCTGACACCGGACATTCCCAACATCCGTCACCCCGGGCTTGACCCGGGGTCCAGCTTTTCTGCCGGCGCAGCGCTTGAGGAAGACAGCGGAACCCCGGGTCAAGCCCGGGGTGACGGGGGAGTTTCACAGCCGCTGCCTCCCCGTTCCCCGCCTGGCTTCGCAAACCGCACAATCGCCAAAAGAAAAGGGCGCCAGCCCAAAAGCCAGCCCCCCGATCTTTTCTGTAAGCCGAAGCCTCAGGCTTCGGCTTCGCCTTCCGCTTCGGCCACATCCGCCGCCGCTTCGTCGGCGGTGGCGCCGGGCTCGGCGTTCGGGTCATAGTCTTCGGTGAAGCCGGCTTCCTCGCGCTCGAAGAGGTCGGCCGTCACATCGACGCCCTTGGCCTGCAGTTCGGCTTCTTCCGGCGAACGGGCGACGTTCACCTTGGCGGTAACCGTCACTTCCGGGTGCAGCACCAGCTTCACTTCGGAAACGCCCAGCGTCTTGATCGGCTTGTCGAGAACGACGGCCGACTTCAGCACCTTGTGGCCGCCTTCGGCCAGCGCTTCGGCGATGTCCCGCGCGGAGACGGAACCGTAAAGCGCGCCGGCGTTCGAGGCCTGGCGGATCAGCACCACCGACACGTCGGTCATGGTGCCTGCGGTCGCTTCAGCGGCCTCGCGGCGCTTGGCGTTGTCGGCTTCGATATGCGCGCGCTGCGCTTCGAACTTCGCCTTGTTGGCGTCGGTGGCGCGAAGGGCCTTGCCGCGCGGCAGCAGGAAGTTGCGCGCGAAGCCGGGCTTCACGGAAACCACGTCGCCGATGCGGCCGAGCTTTTCGACGCGTTCGAGAAGGATCACATCCATGGGGCTATGCTCCTTACTTCACGAGGTAGGGCAGCAGGCCGAGATGGCGTGCGCGCTTGATGGCTTGCGAAAGCTCGCGCTGCTTCTTCGCCGAGACGGCGGTGATGCGCGAGGGGACGATCTTGCCCCGTTCGGACACGAAGCCCTGCAGCAGGCGGATGTCCTTATAGTCGATCTTCGGCGCATTGTTGCCCGAGAAGGGGCAGCTCTTGCGGCGGCGGAAAAACGGGCGTGCCATGGCTTACCAGGCTCCTTCTTCGGCGCGCGGGGCGCGTTCGGGGCGGGGGCCGCGATCACCCCGGTCTGCGCGATCGCCCCGGTCTGCGCGATCGCCCCGGTCTCCGCGATCACCCCGGTCTCCGCGATCGCCACGCTCACCGCGCGGGCCACGCTCGGAACGCTCGCCCCGGTCGGACTTGCGCATCATCGCGGACGGGCCGGTTTCCAGCGCGTCGACACGGATGGTCTGGTAGCGGATCACGTCTTCGTTCAGCGCGACCTGCCGCTCCAGTTCCTGGATGGCGGGCGCCGGCGCGTCGACGTTCAGCAGCACATAATGCGCCTTGCGGTTCTTGGCGATGCGATAGGCGATGTTGCGCAGGCCCCAATATTCGGTGCCGGCAACCGTGCCGTCATGGTCGGTGATGATCTTCGTGAACGCCTCGGTGAGGCCCTCCACCTGCGCGGGCGTCAGATCCTGACGCGCGAGGTAGACATGCTCGTAGAACGGCATGCGTTTCTCTCTTCACTTCGGCCGATCGCAGGTCTTCGCGGCGCATTCCGCTACACGACCCCTCCGGCTGTCTTCGGGAAGCGCGGCCCATAGCGAAACCCCGCCGATTCCGCAAGAGCGCCGCCGGCAATAGAAACAAACCCACAAAAAACACCCAACCCGTCACCCCGGGCTCCAGCTTTCCGGAAGCCCGACGACTGAAGCGGAAAGCACCTCCCCGATCAAACCAGAGCGACCAGCCTGGGCAACAACCGCCCGCGCCAACCTCAGCCGTTCAGCAAAGCCATTTCCGCCCGCGACCACAGCCCGGCGAAGGCGCGCGCCGCCGGGCTTCCCGGCTGGTTCACCGCCACCGGCGACTGGTGGACGGCCATCGCCTCCACGGCCGAAGCGTAGGGAATGACCGGCCAGTCGGGATGGCGGTCGATCGTCTCGCGGTGCAGCTTGCGCCGCCGGTCGGCCATGCTCCACAGCGGCAGCAGCGGCGGCCGCCCGCCGTGCGACTTCTGCAATTCCGCGCGCAACTGCTCGGCCGCCCGGTCGCTGAGCGGCGAGGGGATGATGGGCAGCACGATCAGGTCGACGGCGCGGAACAGCCGGTCCGACAGTTCGGAAAGCCCCGGCGGGCAATCGACGATCACCCGGTCATAATCGCTGGAAAGCGATTTCAGATGCTTTTTCAACTGTTTCAGCTTGTCGGTCTGCGCCAGGTCGCCTTCCAGGCGGCGCAGGCTCTTGTCGGCCGGCAGCACGTCCAGGTTCGGGAATTCGCTTTCCAGCACCAGGTCGGAAAGCTCGGTTTCCCCGGCCACCGCCGCCCGCGCCTTCGCGCCCGAACGCGGGGCGAGCTTCAGCAGATAGGTGGCGGCCCCCTGGGAATCCAAATCCCACAGCAAGGTGCGCCGCCCGCCGGAGGTGGCGGCGGCGTGCGCCAGATTGACGGCGGTCGTCGATTTGCCGACCCCGCCCTTGATCGAGAATATGGCTACGGACTTCACGCCCGCATTTGTAGCGCAAGCCGCCAAAGCCGCAAGGGCAACAAGACCATGGTCTGCACGGGAAGCCGGAAAAGCCGCGCCTTGATGAAGGAAGCTGTCGAATATATAGAATATATATGTTTCATATATTCAGGGCATTTTGATGGGCATCGTCAACATAGAGGATGATCTGCACGAGCAGTTGCGCAGGGCCAGCAAAGCCTCCTGCCGCTCCATCAACGCGCAGGCGGCTTTCTGGATCCGGATCGGCATGCTCGGCGAGTTGAACCCGCAGCTCAGCTTTCAGCAGCTCATGGCCCGCGAACTGCGCGAAGCCGGGGTCGATGCGGCCTTCGCCGCAGGGTGATGGTTAAGACTCCCGCCGAAATCGAGCTCATGGCCGAATCCGGCCGCCTTCTGGCGGCGGTCTTCACCCATCTGGACGGCCTGCAACTGGCGGGCTGCACGACGATGGAGATCAACGACCTCGTCGAAGCCCTGATCGTCGGCCGGCTGGGCGCGCGGCCGGCCAGCAAGGGGCAATATGGCTATGGCTTCGTGCTCAACTGCTCGCGCAACGAAGTCGTGTGCCATGGCGTTCCCTCGAACACGGAAGTGCTGCGCGACGGCGACATCGTCAATTTCGACATCACATTGGAAAAGAACGGCTATATCGCCGATTCCAGCAAGACCTATCTCGTCGGCGAGGTCGCGCCGGCCGCAAGGCGGCTGGTCGCGACCACTTCGGAGGCCATGTGGAAGGGGATCATGGCCGTCCGTCCGGGTGCGCGGCTGGGCGATATCGGCCACGCGATCGCGCGCCACGCCAAACGCGCCGGCTATTCGGTGGTGCGCGACTATTGCGGCCATGGCATCGGCCGGGAAATGCACGAGGAGCCGCAGGTGCTGCACTTCGGCAAGCCGGGCACCGGCCTGCATTTGCGCGAAGGCATGGTCTTCACCATCGAGCCGATGCTCAACCAGGGGCGGCGAACGGTCCGGACCGAGGCGGACGGCTGGACGGTGGTGACGACCGACGGAAAACTTTCCGCCCAGTTCGAACACACGGTCGCCGTCACCGGAAACGGAGTCCGAGTCCTGACACTGCGCGAGCAGGAGAAGCGCCCGTTCGGCTTGGCAATTCAAGAAGGTGCGGCAGCGGGAAAACCTCAGGCCGGCTAAACGGCCTCAGGCCGCCAATGCTGCGGCAAGCCCCTCGCGCAGGCGCAGCAATTCCTGCAGCATCGCTTGCGAATCTGCCGCAGCAGCCGGCGCGGCGACAGGCGCAGGCGAAAGTGGAATGGCGGTAACATTGGCCTGCAACGCCGGAGCCGTTTCGGCCGCTGCTGGCGCGGGCGCCGGCTGGGCCGCCGGCCGGCCGCGCTGGACGACAGGCTCGCCATTGGCGATCGCCACCAGATTGTTGGCGCCATTGTCGGTGATCAGCTTGCGGACGCCCTTCACCGTATAGCCGTCCTGATGCAGCAGCTTGTGCAGCGCGGCCGCGAAGGCGACGTCGCCCGGGCGGTAGTAACGGCGGTTGCCGCCGCGTTGCAGCGGCTTCAGTTCCGGAAAGCGCGTTTCCCAGAAGCGCAGCACATGCTGCGGCACGCCCAACTGCTCGGACACTTCGCGAATGGTCCGGAAGGCCGCCGGATCCTTGTCCGGCGTGCCACCGCGATCGGCGGGCGGCATCAGTCGTTGATTTTCTGTCGGAGCAGCTGGCTGGGCCTGAAGGTCAGAACGGTGCGCGGTTGAATCGGCACCTCCACCCCGGTCTTGGGGTTGCGTCCGACTCGCAGCCCCTTCTTGCGGAGCATGAAGCTCCCGAAAGACGACAATTTCACATTGCCACCAGCGATCAGGGCCTCGGTGATGGTGTCGAGCACCTGCTCCACCAGTTCCGCCGACTCCGCCCGGGAAAGGCCGATCGACCGATGCAGCTCATCGGCGAGGTCCGCCCTTGTCAGGGTCGGCACTGTCTTGCCAGCAGAGGTTTGCGAATCGACCATAGCCTGTCCTTCCGAAGGAACAGTAAGCAAAAGCGTGGCTTGGAGGAAGCCCTTGCAGTCGCATCAAATGATTAACCTACAAGGATTAACCAAGGTGGAACAGCAAAACTTGCCGGATTTGCGATGAATCGCCGCAGCCCGGGAAAGCGGGCCGACCCGAACAGGGAGGGGCACTCACCCCAACCTAACCCCTCAACCGTCACCCCGGGCTCCAGCTTTCACGCCGCCGCCACGCTGGAAGAAGAAAGCCCAACCCCCGTTCAAGCCCAAGGATAACCACCCCACCCCCAGTCCCGCAAGGTTCAGAACCGCAGCAGCACGGCCCCCCAGGTGAAACCGCCGCCCATCGCTTCCAGCAGGCACAATTGCCCCGGCCTGATGCGTCCGTCGCGCACCGCCTGGTCCAGCGCCAGCGGCACGGAAGCCGCCGAGGTGTTGGCATGCTGCCCCACGGTCATCACCACCCGCTCCATCGGCAGGCCCAGCTTGCGCGCGGTCGCTTCCAGGATTCGGGCATTGGCCTGATGCGGCACGATCCAGTCGATGGCGGACGCTTCCAGCCCGGCATCCGCCAGCACTTCCTCCACCACCGAGGCGAGATTGGTGACGGCGTGGCGGAACACTTCCCGCCCTTTCATCCGCAGCTTGCCGACGGTGCCGGTGCTGCCGGGGCCGCCGTCCACGAACAGCAGGTCGCCATGGCGGCCGTCGGCGTGCAGCCGGGCGGCCAATATCCCGCGCCCGTCCTCGTCGCGGGCTTCCAGGATCACCGCCCCCGCGCCGTCGCCGAACAGCACGGCGGTGGTGCGGTCCTCCCAGTCGAGGATTCGGCTGAACAGCTCCGCGCCGATCACCAGCGCCCGCTTGTGGGCGCCGGTCTTCAACAAAGCGTCGGCCACCGTCAGCGCATAGACGAAGCCGGAACAGACGGCGGCCACGTCGAAGGCGGCGCCCTGCCGGATGCCCAGCCGCGCCTGCACGCGGGTGGCGGTGGCGGGAAAGGTGTCGTCCGGCGTCGCCGTCGCCACCACCACCAGATCGATGTCCCCGGCGCCGACCCCGGCCGAAGCCATGGCCGCTTCGGCCGCCTCAACCGCCAGATCGGAGGTCTTCACCTCGGGCGCCGCGATCCGCCGCTCGCGAATGCCGGTCCGCTCGACGATCCAGGTGTCGGAGGTGTCCAGCTTCTCTTCCAGATCGGCGTTGCGGACGATCGCGGGCGGCAAGGCGCTGCCGGTGCCGGTGATGATGGAACGAACGGCCATGGCTCAGGCCGCCTTGCCGGAGTCTGAGGGGCCGGAGGCGGACGGCGTGCGGTGGGCGGCGAAATTCTCCATGTCGGAGTGGATCCGGGCGTGAATGTCCTGCGTCACCAGATCATGGGCGACGCCGATGGCGTTGGCGAAACCCTTGATATTGGCGCCGCCATGGCTCTTCACCACCACGCCGTTCAGGCCCAGGAACACCGCGCCATTGTGGTTGTTGGGGTCCAGCTGGTCGCGCAGCGCGCGCAGCGCCGGGCGCGAGAACAGATAGCCGAGCTTGGTGAACCAGGAATTGCGGTAGGCGTTCGCCAGCAGCCCGGTCACCAGCTTGGCGGTGCCTTCCGCCGTCTTCAGCGCGATGTTGCCGGAAAAGCCGTCGGTCACGATCACGTCGGTGTTGCCCTGGGCGATCCCGTTGCCCTCCACATTGCCCAGGAACTCCAGCGGCAGGTCCACCGCCGCCGTGCGCAGCAGATTGGCGGCCTCGCGGATTTCCTCCGTGCCCTTCATATCCTCCTCACCGATGTTGAGAAAGGCGACCTTCGGCCGCTCCAGCCCCAGCACCGTGCGGGCGAACGCCGCCCCCATCACCGCGAACTGCACCAGATTTTCCGCGTCGCAATCGGTGTTGGCGCCCAGGTCCAGCACCACCGAGTCGCTCTTCATCGTCGGCATCAGCGCGACGAGGGCGGGGCGGTCGATCCCTTCCATGGTGCGCAGCGCCAGCTTCGCCATCGCCATCAGCGCGCCGGTGTTGCCGGCGGAAACGGCGGCATGCGCCTCGCCCGCCTTCACCGCCTCGATCGCCAGCCCCATCGAGGTGGAGCGCGCCCGGCGGATCGCCTGCGCCGGCTTGTCGGTGCCCAGCACCACGCCGTCGACATGGACGATCTCGGCCTCGGCCGCGACTCGGGGGCTGCGCGCCAGCACCGGGCGCACGGCGTCTTCCTGCCCATAGATTCGGAAGCGGAGGTTGGGGTAGCGCTCGCGGGCCAGTTCGGCGCCCGCCACCACCACCTCGGGGCCAACGTCCCCGCCCATCGCGTCGAGCGCGATGACGGGGCGTGAAAGATCGGTTTTCGTGGTCACGCCAAACGCCTAATCCGCGGCAAGCGCTCCCACAAGTGCGGGATCAGTCCGCGTTCGCAATAACTTCGCGGCCGTCGTAGAAACCGCAGGCCGGGCAGATGTGGTGCGAAAGCTTCAGTTCGCCGCAGTTGGAGCATTCCTGCGGGTTCGCCGCGGTCAGCGCGTGGTGGCTGCGCCGCATGTTGCGCCGCGAGGGCGAGGTCTTGCGCTTGGGGACGGCCATGAGGCACCTTCTTCTTGAACGGGGCAGCGCCGCGCGGGGGTATCCCGCGCCCGATGCCAGAAACAGTGGGAATCGAGCGCGCGATCATAGCCAAAAATCGCGAAAAGGCAAGAGCCGGCTACAGGAGCCAGGTAGGGGAGTGACGAATGCAGCTTACCATGATCACCGCGGGATTGCTGGCGCTTCTCGTCGTCGCGCTGGGTTTCCGCATCTCGCTGCGCCGCCGCCAGGCGCGCATTCCCATCGGCGACGGCGGCGACGCCATCCTGCAGCAGCGGATCCGCGCCCATGGCAATTGCGTCGAGACCGTGCCGCTGGCCCTCATCCTCCTGTTCCTCGCCGAGCAGGCCTATGGCCAGCCCTGGTATCTGATCGCGCTTGCCGCCCTGCTGGTCGCCTCCCGCCTGCTGCACCCGATCGGCATGGGCCTGCCCGCCCCCAATCTGCCGAGGGTCGCCGGCATATTGGGCACCTGGGGCGTCACCGCCCTATTGGCGATCCTCCTCCTCTGGCGCGGGCTTTCGCTCTGCGGCTCTTGCCTGGTCGGGGCTTGATCGCCAAACAGCGCCGATGATCCCCGCCTTCTTCGGCCTCGCCGGCACCGAACTGTCCCCCGACGAGCGCGCGCTGTTCGCAGCCGCCGCGCCCGCCGGCTACATCCTCTTCAAGCGCAACATCGACACGCCCGAACAGGTCCGCGCCCTGACGGACAGCCTGCGCGACCTGTCCGGCGACCCGCGCCTCCCCATCCTCATCGATCAGGAAGGCGGCCGCGTCGCCCGGCTGCGCCCGCCCCACTGGCCGGAATACCCCTCGCCCATCGTCTTCGGTGAGGCGTGGGAGAAGGCCCCGCTCACCGCCATGGCCGCCGCCCGCGCCAATGCCCGCGCGCTAGGGCTGATGCTGTCTGGCCTCGGCGTCAGCGTCGACTGCCTGCCGCTGCTCGATGTGAAGGCGGAGGGCATGCACGAGGTGATCGGCGACCGCAGCTACGGCACCGACCCGCACATGGTCGCCTCCCTTGGCCGCGCCACCCTCGACGGGCTGAAGGCCGGCGGCTGCGTCGGAGTCGTCAAGCACATCCCCGGCCACGGGCGCGGCACGCTCGATTCGCACCTCGCGCTCCCCACCGTCACCGCCTCGGCCGGCGAGTTGGAGACAGACCTCATCCCCTTCCGCCGCCTCGCCGACGCGCCGATGGCGATGACCGCGCACATCCTCTACACCGCCTGGGACGGCGAGCTGTGCGCCTCCCTCTCCCCCACGATCATCGCCGACATCATCCGCGGCAGCATCGGCTTCGACAATCTGCTGATGTCGGACGATCTCGGCATGCAGGCGCTCGGCACCCAGCCCGGCGGCGAGACGATGGCCGGCCGCGCCAAGGGCGTCATCGCCGCCGGCTGCGACATCGCCCTCCATTGCTCCGGCGATTTCGCCGAAATGCGCGAAGTGGCGGACGCGCTTTCCCCCATCGGCGACAAGGCGCTGGAACGCCTGCGCCGCGCCATGGACTGGGCCTCGCCCCCCGAAGGCGACAGCGCCCTCTTCGCCCAACAGCGCGACGCCCTCCTCGGCGCGGCATGAGCGGGGCCTTCGCCGAAGACCCGCCCCGCCCCGCCGCCGAGCCGGAGGCGTTGATCCTCTCCTTCGAAAGCTGGGAGGGGCCGCTCGACCTGCTGCTGAACCTGGCCCGCACGCAGAAGATCGACCTTGCGAAGATCCCTATCCTGCCGCTGGTCGAGCAATATCTCGCCTATATCCAGAAGGCGCGCGCGCTCAGGCTGGAGATCGCCGCCGACTATCTGGTGATGGCCGCCTGGCTCGCCTATCTGAAGTCCGCCCTCCTCCTCCCGCGCGAGGAAGCGCCCGAGCCCGACCCCAACGACCTCGCCGAGCGGCTGCGCTGGCGCCTGCAACGGCTGGAGGCCATGCGTGCGGCAGCGGAAAAGCTGCTCCGCCGCGATCTCCTCGGCCGCGACGTCTTCGCGCGCGGCGCCCCCGAAGGGCTGCGCACCGTCCGCCACGCCAGCATCGACGTGACGCTCTACGAACTGCTCGCCGCCTATGGCGCCATCCACGGCCGCGGCCGCGCCACCCCCTGGACTCCGCACGACCGGGGCCAGATCCTGACGCTGGAAGACGCCCTGCAACGCCTTTCCGGCCTCGTCGGCCAGGCGCTCGACTGGACGGAACTGAAACGCTTCCTCCCCGGCACCGAGGACGAGGCGCTGGCCCGCTCGACGCTCGCCTCCTCCTTCGTGGCGGCGCTGGAACTGGTCCGCACCGGGGCAGCCGAACTGTCGCAGGCGGAAGCCTTCGGGCCGTTGATGGTGCGCACAAGGGCACGCGGCTGACGTCCGCCAGCAAGTCGAAGGGGCTCCGCCCCTTCACCCCGGCAGGGGCGTGACGCCCCTGCACCCCCGATTCTCAACCAAAAAAACCCCGTCACCCCGGGCTTGACCCGGGGTCCAGCTTTTCCACCTCGAGGGAGGTGAGGAAACGGATTGCCTGCGGCGCTGGGAAAAGCCAGTTTCAAACCCCATTCCCTACACAAATTCCACCCAACCCATTGAAACCAAAGTGTAGGAAAATGTTCCACGTGGAACAACCAAACCGGTAAAAGCCTCAGCCAGGCCGCCGCCCCGCCCAGGGCGCCGCCTGCTCCACCTGCGCCGCAAGCTGCAACAGCAGCAGGTCCGCCCCGAACCGCCCTTGCGCCATGATGCCGATGGGCAGCCCGTCGGCCGACTGGCCCAGCGGCAGGGTGATGGCCGGCGTGCCGGTCATGTTCGCCAGCCCCACGAACGGGCAGAAGCGGCTGTAGGTCTCCACGAACTGCTGGTGATCCGGGTTGGACAGGCTCAGCAGCCCCAGTTCCACCGGCGGCTCGGCCAGCGTCGGCGACAGGATGATGTCGTAGCTTTGCAGGAAGCGGTCCAGCGCCATGCAGCCCTCTTCCAGGCTGCGCAGCGCCTGCTCATGCTCCAACGCCGTGCGCGTCAGCCCCATGCGCCGCCAGTTCTGAACCGCCGGCTCCAGCCCCTCGCCGGGGTCGCGGCCCCAGGCGCGGGCGAATTCGGCGATGTCGGAAGCCGTGCTGACGGCGATGTTGGTGATGTTGGCGCCCATCAGCGCCGCCCAGTCGAGCGCCGGCACCGCCGGCTCGACAGGATGGCCAAGCCCTTGCAGCAGCCGCGCGGCCGCTTCCAGCGCCGCCGCCACATCCGGGTGGATCGCCCCGCCGATGGGCGAGCGATCCACCAGCGCCACCTTCAACCCGACAGGCGCCCGCTCCAGCGCCGCCAGATAGCCGCCTTCGGGAAGCGGCGGCGTGGCGCGGGTGCCGGCCGACGGCCCGGCCATCGCGTCCAGAAAGGCGGCGCAGTCGCGCACGCTGCGGGCGATCGGCCCGGTGACGGACATGCCGTTCCACAGCGTTTCCTTCAGCGGCCCATGCGGGATCAGCCCGCGCGAGGTCTTGAGGCCGACGAGGCCGCAGCAACTCGCCGGCACGCGGATCGATCCGCCCCCGTCCGACGCCTGCGCCAGCGGCACCGCGCCTACTGCGACGGCCACCGCCGCGCCGCCCGACGAGCCGCCGGCGATCCTCGTCGGGTCCCAGGGGTTGCGCGTCAGTCCGGTCGCCTCGCTTTCGGTGGTGATGGTCAGGCCCAGTTCGGGCGTCGTCGTCTTGCCGAAGGTCACCAGCCCGGCGGCGTCGGCGCGGTCGACGATCACCGAATTCCAGCTCGGCGTGTAATGGAAGGAGCGGCTGCCCATGCCGGTCACCTCGCCGGCGACATCCACCGCCAGATCCTTCACCAGAAAGGGCACGCCGGCCAGCGGCCCCTCGCCGGGGGGCAGCGCCTTCGCGCGCTCCGGGAACAGGCGGACGATATAGTTGAACTTCGGCTGGGTTTCCGAAACGCGCGCCAGCGCCGCCTCCAGCAGTTCCTCCGCCTTCACCTCCCTTCGCTTCACCAGCCGGGCGAGGCCCACGGCATCCGTGTCGCGGTAAAGGGAGGTGATGGCGCTCATCCGATGCTCTCCATGCGTTTCAGCGCCTCGGAAAGATCGGCGATCAGATCGTCCGGGTCCTCGAGGCCGATGGACAATCTTAGGCTGAGCCCGGACGGCACGAAACCGCCCAGCTTTCGCAGTTTTTCCGGGCTGGTGGGGATGGCGAGGCTTTCATAGCCGCCCCAGGAAAAGCCGATTCCGAAATGCGAAAGCTGGTCGAAGAAGATGGGCGCGTCGGCGCGCGATCCGGTCTTCAGCACCACGCCGAACAGGCCGGAACTGCCGCTGAAGTCGCGCTTCCAGTTCTCATGGCCGGGGCAGTCGGGCAGCGCCGGGTGCAGAACCCGCTCCACCAGCGGCTGCGCCTTCAGCCAATGGGCGATCTTCAGGGCCGATTCCTGCTGCCGCGCCATGCGCACGGGCAGGGTGCGGAAGCCGCGCAGCGCCAGCGCCGCCTCGTCGCCGGAAACGCAATGGCCGAGCTGCCAGGCGGTGGAGCGCAGCCGGCCGAACCACTCGGGCGTGGCGCTGACCGAGCCCATCATCACGTCGGAATGGCCGGCGACATATTTGGTGAGCGCCTGCATCACCATGTCGCAACCGGCGGCGATGCCCTTGAAGTGCAGGCTGGCGGCCCAGGTGTTGTCCAGCAGGGTGGCGATTCCGGCCTGCCGCGCCGCCGCCGTCATCGCCGGGATGTCCTGCACCTCGAAGGTGAGGGAGCCGGGCGATTCCAGCACCAGCAGCCGGGTGTTCGGGCGGAACTTCCCGGCGATCGCGCCGCCGATCAGCGGATCATAGGCTTCCGCCTGCACCCCCAGTTGCCGCAGCAGGCCATGGGAAAGATGCGTGGTCGGATCATAGGCGCTGTCGGGGATCAGCAGATGCTCGCCGGGCTTCAGCGCCGCCAGCATAGCGCCGGTGATCGCCGCCACGCCGGACGGGTAGAGCATCGTGCCTTCCGCGCCCGGCTCCAGCCCGGTCAGCGCCTCGCGCAGCGCCCAGGTGGTGGGTGTGCCCTTGCGGCCGTAGAACAGGGTCTCGTCCTGCCGCTGGTTGGCGGAGTCCATGTCGGCGATCGTCGGGTAGAGGATGGTGGACGCGCGCCAGACCGGCGGGTTCACGATCCCGCCGGTGCCTTCGCGATTCTGCGTCCATTCCGGCCGGCGGCCCGCGGCCGCCGCCCAGGTCTCCGGCTTGTCGTGGCTGTGGCTCACGCCCCCGTGACGACCGGGGTGTCGGCCTGCGCCCCCCATTCCGCCCAGCTTCCGTCATAGAGCGCGGGCGACTTCGCGCCGAGCAGCGTGGCGGCCAGCACCACCGAGGCGGCGGTGATTCCCGAGCCGCAGCTGGCGATCAGCGGCTTCAGCGGATCGACTCCGGCGTCGGCGAAGGCGGCCTTCAGGCCTTCGGCGTCCTTGATGTGCCCGTCGGCTGTGTAGAGCGTGCTGGCGGGCAGGTTCTTCGCGCCGGGCATATGGCCGGCGCGGACTCCGGGTCGGGTTTCGGCTTCGGCGCCGGTGAAGCGGCCGGCCGGGCGGGCGTCCACCACCTGCGCTTCGCCGGACTTCAGATTCTCGCGCATGGCGGCGAGGTCGCGCACCGACGACATGTCGGCCCAGACGGTGAAGTGGCGGTGGCGGACGATCGGCTTGCCGCTTTCCAGCGCGCCGCCGGCGGCCTTCCAGGCGTCCAGCCCGCCGTCCAGCACGGCGACCTGGTGCGCGCCGAACAGGTGGAACATCCACCAGGCGCGCGCCGCCGAGCGCAGCGGGCTGTTGTCGTAGACGATGATGCGCGAGCCGTCGCCCAGGCCCATCGCCTGCGCCCGGCTGGCGAATTTCTCCGGCGTCGGCAGCATGTGCGGCAGGCCGGAGGAGGGGTCGGTCACTTCTTCCAGATCCAGGAAGACGGCGCCGGGGATATGCTCGGCCTCGAACTCGGCCCGGGCATCGCGTTCATGCACGGGCAGGAAGAGCGTGGCATCGACGATTCGCACGTCGCTCTTTTCGATTTCGCCCTTCAACCATTCTGCGCTGACGATCGCTTCCATCATATCCCCAATATGCTGCGGCGCCCGAGGGCGGGACCGGCGCATCCTTACCGGGGCCGTTCCGCGCCGACAAGCGCCGCCGCCACTGAATCCCGTCGAAGCGCGGCCGTAAAGCCTGTCTGAACTGGTATGGGCCCGGGAGGAAGCCGCTGTGGAACAGCTTTCGCAGGATGCGGTCCGGCAACTGCTGGCAAGGGCGCGCGCCGGCGGCCCGGCGCCGAGGTCCTGGGCCGATCCCGCCGTGAAGCCGGCGGCGGGCGCCGGCGTGCGCCCGGCGCCGGTGGGCGAGGCGCCGAGCGGGGTCGAAAGGCGGCTGGTGCGCCGGGCCGAGCTGCTGTGGGCGAAGCTCGCCGGAGAGCTGCCCATGCCGGCCGCCGACCGGGTGGGCGAGCTGCTGCGCCCGCCGTTCGCGGCGCAGGCGCTGCTGCTGGAAATGCCGGCGGGGGGGCTGGCGACTCTGGGGTTCGTCGGGGATTCGCTGGCGCTCATCGCCGGCCTGTCGCCGGGAATCCTGCCGGAGCCTTCCGGCCTCAGCCGCGTCGGCGCGCGGCTCGTCGCCCTGGGGCGCAAGGCGGCGGCGCTTGGCCAGCCCTGCCTTTACGACAGCGACGATGCCGAGGCCGCCGATGGCGAGCGGGCCGACGGGCAATTGCTGATGCGCGCCATCGCCCTGCCGCTTTCGGGGGTGCTCCAGCCGGGCGGCGGGCTGTTCGGGCGCGCGGACCGCGGCCTTGCGCCGGGCGCCAGCGTGGCGGTCGTCGCCTCCTGGCGCAAGCTGCTGTCCGCCGAGGAGACGAACGCGCTGCACCGGGAACTGGCCGCCGCCATCGAATGGATGCACCGGCAGGGCGGCTGAAGCGCATCCGCCGCCGAAACGGCGGAACCGGGCGCGGCTTTCCGTGGAATCGGCGGATGCCGCCCGAATCTTCCGCAATCGGCCAAGCTTGAAGCGGTCCGGCAAGTGGCGCATAGCTGCGGCAGACTGGCCGGGCGGCGATAGCCGGGCCCTGCCGCTGGACCATGCGGATGGCCTGCCATATCGGCGGGCCGTCCGTTCAACTGGCGGCCTTGCCGCCTGGATATGAGGTGGTGAGATGCCGAACGAGGCCCCCGGCGCGGATTCCCCGGCAGATTTCGATCCTGAGAGCTTCCCGGCCGATCTGCGCAAGGCTTTCCGCCAGCAGCTTTACGCCAGCGCCACCCCGTCCGAAACCGAGGGGCTGAGCGATGTCGACCTCGACCGGCTGGCCGATCTGGCGCTCGCCACCTTCGCCGTCCGGCCGCACGGCACGCACAATGTGCATGTGGGCGCCGGCGAGGGCGATGTCGGCCGGCGGCACATGGCGGTGATCCTGAACACCGACGACATGCCCTTCCTGGTGGACAGCGCCACCGCCGCAATAGGGGCCGAGGGGCTGGAAATCCGCCGGCTGATCCACCCGATCCTCAGCGTCCGCCGCGACGACAAGGGCCGGGTGGTGGCGCTGGGCGAGGCGGATGCGCCGCGCGAGAGCCTGATCCTGATGGACGTGGAGCGCGCGCCGGCGAAGAAGCGCGCGCATCTGGCGCAGCAGCTGGACCTCGTCTACGCCGATGTGCGCCGCGCCGTGAACGACTGGCAGCCGATGCTGCGCGAGCTGCGCACCGCCGCGCGCACGCTGAACGACAATCCGCCGCCGGTGGCGCCGCATGTGCTGGCGGAAATCATCGCCTTCCTGGAATGGCTGGCGGCCGACAATTTCACCCTGCTGGGCTTCGCCGACGGGCAGAAGCGGCTGGGCCTGCTGGCCGAGCGCGCCCGCTGGCCGGCGCCTTCGGCCGACGGCTCGACCGATCCCGTCATCATCCACAAGGCGCCTCAGCGATCGACGGTGCACCGGCCGGTGCCGTTCGACGTGATCACCGTGCAGCGCTTCGACGGGCAGGGCAAGGTGATCGGCGCGGCGCATTTCCTGGGCCTGTTCGCCAGCGCCGCGCTGCGCGAAAGCCCGCGCCGGGTGCCGCTGATCCGCCGCAAGGTCGCCGAAGTGGCGGAGCGGCTGGGCTATGCCCCGCGCAGCCACGCCGGCCGGGCGCTGACGCATGTGATCGAGACCTTCCCGCGCGAGGAGATGTTCCAGATCGACGCGGAAGAGCTGCTGGTGATGGCGAAGGGCCTGCTTTCGCTGCTGGATCGGCCGCGCCCGCAGCTTTTCCTGCGCCGCGACAGCCGTTCGGGCAACACCTCGGTGCTGGTCTATATCCCGAGGGAAACCTACTCCGCCGACCTGCGCCAGCGGGTGGGCGCCATGCTGCAGCAGGAAACCGGCGGCCGGCTGGGCAAGTTCGACGCCGAGCTGCACGCCGAGGGGCTGGCCCGCGTGCACTATATCCTGGAGGGCGTGGAGCAGGCGCCCGACGCCGAGCAGCTGAACCAGCGGCTGCTGCAACTGACGCGCGGCTGGGACGACGAGCTGGAGCTGGCGCTGGTGGAACGCGCCGGCGCCATCCGCGCAGCGCGGCTGGCGCTGACGCATGGCCGCGCCTTCTCGCTGGGCTATCGCTCGGAATTCAACGCGCAGGAAGCCGCCGACGACATCCTGCGCCTGACCGAGCTTTCCTCGCCGGCCGACCGGCATGTGGCGCTCTACCGGCGCGAGGGCGATCCGCAGCAGGTGGTGCGGCTGAAGATCTACCGGCTGGGCGAGATCATCCCGCTTTCGGACTCGGTGCCGATGCTGGAGAATTTCGGCTTCCGCGTGGTGGAGGAAGTGCCCTACGATCTGGCCGACGGCGAACTGGGCTGGATCCACGACTTCAAGCTGGAAACCGCGGTGGCGCCGGCCGACCTGCCGCCCTTCTGCGAGGTGGTGAACCCGGCGCTGGACGCGGTGCTGACCGGAATCCAGGAAAATGACGCCTTCAACGCCCTCATCCCCTCGTGCGGGCTGACGGCGGAGGAAGCGAACTGGCTGCGGGCCTGGTTCCGCTACCTGCGGCAGACCGGCACCTCCTATTCGATGCAGACGGTGGTGGACGCGCTGCGGCGCAACCAGCCGGCGACGCTGGCGCTGATCGCCCTGTTCCGCGCGAGGTTGGGGCCGGATGCCGGCGACAAGGCGGCGGAAGCGGCGCACGCCACTTTCCGCGAGGCGCTGGACGCGGTGCAGGCGATCGACGAGGATCGGATATTGCGCCTGTTCGAGGGGCTGATCCTGGCCATGCTGCGCACAAACGCCTTCCTGCCCGGCGGGCCGGCGGCGCTGGCCTTCAAGCTGGAATCGGCGAAGGTGCCGGGCCTGCCGAAGCCGCACCCCTGGCGGGAAATCTGGGTCTATTCGCCGCGCGTGGAGGGAATCCACCTGCGCGGCGGGCCGATCGCGCGCGGCGGTCTGCGCTGGTCCGACCGGCGGGACGATTTCCGCACCGAGGTGCTTGGGCTGGTGAAGGCGCAGGTCGTCAAGAATTCGGTGATCGTGCCGACGGGGGCGAAGGGCGGCTTCTATCCGAAGCAGCTGCCGGACCCGGCGGTGGACCGCGACGGCTGGGCGGCCGAAGGCAAGGAAGCCTATAAGCTGTTCATCCGCACGCTGCTGTCCATCACCGACAATCTGAGCGCCGACGGCAAGGTGGTGCCGCCGGCGCATGTCTTCCGCCGCGACGCCGACGACCCCTATCTGGTGGTCGCCGCCGACAAGGGGACGGCGAGCTTCTCCGACACCGCGAACGCCATTTCCGAGGACAGCGGCTTCTGGCTGGACGACGCCTTCGCCAGCGGCGGCTCGGTCGGCTACGACCATAAGGCGATGGGGATCACCGCGCGCGGGGCCTGGGTTTCCGTGACTCGGCATTTCGCCGAAATGGGCATCGACGTGCAGGCCGATCCCGTGACGGTGGCCGGCGTCGGCGACATGTCGGGCGACGTGTTCGGCAACGGCATGCTGCTGTCGAAGGCGCTGAAGCTGGTCTGCGCCTTCGACCATCGCCATATCTTCCTCGACCCGTCGCCCGATCCGGCGGCGAGCTGGGCGGAGCGCAAGCGGCTGTTCGAGCTGCCGCGATCCTCCTGGGCGGATTATGATCCGAAGCTGATCTCGAAGGGCGGCGGGGTGTTCCCGCGCTCGCAGAAGTCGATTCCGTTGACAGCGGAAGTGCGGGCGCTGCTGGGGGTGACGGCGGACTCGCTTTCGCCGACCGAGCTGATGACGGCGGTGCTGAAGGCGCCCGTGGACCTGCTGTGGTTCGGCGGCATCGGCACCTATCTGAAGGCCACGTCCGAATCGAACGCGGATGTGGGCGACCGGGCGAACGACGCCATCCGGGTGAACGGGCAGGAAGTGCGCGCGCGGGTGATCGGCGAAGGCGCGAACCTGGGCGTGACGCAGGCCGGGCGAATCGAATACGCCGGGCAGGGCGGGCGGCTGAACACCGACTTCATCGACAATTCGGCCGGTGTCGACACCTCCGACCATGAAGTGAACATCAAGATCGCCCTGGGGGCGGCGATCCGCGCCGGGCGGCTGGACATGGCCGAGCGGGACCGGCTGCTGGCCTCGATGACGGACGAGGTGGCGGAACTGGTGCTGGCCAACAACAGCGCCCAGACGCTGGTGCTGTCGGTGGCGGAATCGCATGCGGCGGCGCGGCTCCAGGGCCATGTGCGGCTGATGGGGATATTGGAATCCTCCGGCCGGCTCGACCGGCAGATCGAGGGGCTTCCGGGCGCCCGCGAGCTGGAGGAGCGCAAGCGGCTGGGCCGGGGGCTGACGCGGCCGGAACTGGCGGTGCTGCTGTCCTACACCAAGATGGAGCTGAAGGACGCGCTGGCGAACTCGGCGGTGGTGGAAGACCCGCTGACCGAGCCGGAGCTGTTCCGCGA
Source organism: Sandaracinobacteroides sayramensis (assembly GCF_022014495.1). Lineage (GTDB taxonomy): Bacteria > Pseudomonadota > Alphaproteobacteria > Sphingomonadales > Sphingomonadaceae > Sandaracinobacteroides > Sandaracinobacteroides sayramense. The sequence goes on along the minus strand of NZ_JAKLSQ010000014.1, from coordinate 67,960 downwards.
ATTCCCGCCGGCGATGCACGAGCGCTTCCGGGCGGAGATCGAGGGGCACCAGCTTCGCCGGCAGATCGTCTCCACCATGCTGGCGAACAAGCTGGTGAACCGGGGCGGGCTGACGCTGGGGCATGATCTGGCCGCCGAGCTCGGCTTCCCGCTGGAGACGATCGCGGCGGCCTTCGTGTCGGCGCGGACGCTGTTCGATCTGGACAGCCTGTGGAAGGCGATCGACGAGGCGAATGTGCCGGCGGCGCAGGCGCTGGCGCTGCACGCGGAGGCCGCCGACATCACCCGCATCCTGGTCGGCGATCTGGCGCGGCGCACCGGGGCGGAAAGCCCGGCGCGCCTCTCCGCGCGGCTGGCGCCGGGGCTGAAGCGGCTGATCGGCAGCCTGGACCAGTTGCTGCGCCCCGAACCGCGGGCGCAGGTGGAGGCGATCCGCCAGCGGCTGGCGCTGGCAGGGGCGCCCGCCAATGTGATCGACTGGATCGCGACGCTGAACGCGCTTTCGAGCGCGGCCGGCGTGGTGGCGCTGGCCTCCGACCTTGGCCTGGAGGAGGCGGAGACGGCGGAAGCCTATACCCGCCTCGGCGAGACGCTGGGGATCGACTGGGCGCAGGGCGCGACCCGGGCGCTTGCGCCGAGCGACAGCTGGGAGCGGCTGCTGGCGGCGACCACCACCCGCAGCTTCGAGGTGATGCGCCTCGACCTCATCCGGCGGCTGACGCCGGAGGGCGGCAAGCCGCTGGAGGCGATCGGCGACTGGGTGAAGGCGCATGAGGCCGAGGTGCAGGCGCTGGCGCGGACGATCGATGTCGCCCGGCAGTCCGGCGCGCCGACGCTGCCGATGCTGGCGCATCTGGCGACGATCGCGCGCGGCGTGCTGGCGGTTTGAGGGACGGGGGTCGGGTCAGGGGGGAGTTGCACCTGGGGTTCCGTCGCCCCGGGCTTGACCCGGGGTCCAGCTTTCTTGCCGGAAGCGTTTGGGGCGTGGAAAAGCTGGACCCCGGGTCAAGCCCGGGGCGACGGGGATTGGGGACGGGGTTCTTGTCGGGGGTTGGTGATGGGGGTCGGTAGGGCTGCTGGTTGGTAATTCTGACCTGCCCGTTACCCTCGGCGCCTCAGGCTGCCAGCGGCAGGATCACCCTTGCCCTGAGGCCGCCCTGCCGGCGGTTCATCAGTTCCACGTCGCCGCCATGGGCGCGGGCGATGGAGCGGACCACCGAGAGGCCAAGCCCGGTGCCGCCGGTCTCGCGGCTGCGGGAGCGTTCGAGGCGGTAGAAAGGCTCGAACACCCGCTCCAGTTCGGCTTCCGGGATTCCGGGGCCTTCATCCTCGATGTCGACGACCGCGTGGCCGCCGTCCTTCCAGACGCGGGCCCGGGCGCGGTGGCCATAGGCCTCGCCATTTTCCAGCAGGTTGGAGATGAGGCGGCGGAGTTCGCCGACGTCGCCTTCCACCACCAGCATGTCCTTCACTTCGGCGCTGACCCGGTGGCCGGTTTCCGCAAGATCGTCGGCGACCTTCTCCACCAGCGAGCCGAGCTCCAGCCGCTGGCGCTCGGGCGGCTGGCTGTCGGCGCGGGCGAAGCCCAGCGTCGCCTTAACCATCGCCTCCATCTCGGCGACATCGGCGCGCATCCGCTCCCGCTCGGGGCCGTCCAGCGTTTCCAGCCGGAAGGCGAGGCGGGTGAGCGGGGTGCGCAGGTCGTGGGCGATGGCGCCCAGCATCTGCGTGCGGTCGGTCACATAGGCCTGCAGGCGCTGCTGCATCTGGCGGACGGCTTCCGCCGCGCGCTCCACCTCCTCCGGCCCTTCCACCTTGGGCGGGAGGGCGCGGGGGTCGCGGCCGATTCGCTCGGCGGCGTCGGCGAACTGCTCGAACGGGCGGGCGAGGCGGCGGGCGAACAGCCAGGCGGCGGGCAGCATGATGAAGGCGCTGGAGATGAACAGCAGCAGGAAGCGCTTTTCCCGCATGTTGAAGGGGTTCTGGTCGCGCGGCTCGACCAGCAGCCAGCCGTCCTTCTGGCGGACGCCGACCAGGAAATGGCCGATCAGCGCCGGCTCCGGCTCGCCCTTGCCTCCGTGCGGATAGACTTCGACGAAGCGGCGGCCCTGCACGTCGGTGACGCGCACGGTGACGTCGGCGGGGTCGCGGCCGAGAAGATTGGCGAGGTCGGTCTCCAGCCGGCGCAGCGCCGGGGAATTGTCGCTGTCGCGCGGCGGGGCGACCGGCACGCGGGTGAAGGTGAGCGCCGCCTCGTCCCGGGCGAGGATGGCGTCCGAAAGGGCGCCGATCGGCACGGTGCGCGGCGGGTCCGGCGGCAACACCGCCAGCAGCGCCAGGTTGATGAGCTGCGCCACGGCGACGGTGACGAGCACCAGCGCGAAGATCTGCGTGAAGAGCGAACTCGGGATCTCGTGCGCGGCGGGGCGGCGGGGCGGCGCCTCGTCGGTTTCCGGGAATGGCATGTTCCCGCCCCGGCTCAGCGGCGCACGACCTTGGGCGTGAACATATAGCCTTCGTTGCGCACGGTGCGGATCAACTCGTCGTGCGAATTGGTGGCGCTGTCCAGCTTGCGGCGCAGGCGGCTGATCTGCACATCGATCGAGCGGTCGTAGCTTTCCGAGCCCTTGCCGCGCGCCAGATCGAGGAGATCCTCCCGCGCCAGCGGCTGCTGCGGCCGTTCCACGAAGACGCGCAGCAGGGAGAATTCGCCGTCCGACAGCGAGATGAGGACATTTTCGGGCGAGCTGAGCTCGCGGCGGACCAGATCGAGCTTCCAGCCGTCGAACTCGGCGAGGAGGCCGCCTTGCGGCTCGGCGGCGGCCGGCTCGGTGCGGCGGCGGAGCACGGCGCGGATTCGCGCCAGCAGCTCGCGCGGGTTGCAGGGCTTGGGCAGATAATCGTCTGCACCGACTTCCAGCCCGACGATGCGGTCGCTGTCCTCGCCCATGGCCGAGAGCATGATGATCGCCGGGCCGCCGGGGCCGGCGAGCCGGCGGGCGATTTCCAGGCCATGCTCGCCCGGCATCATCAGGTCGAGGACGATGAGGTCGAACGGCTGGGGCGCGGCGGCGATCGCCCGGTCCATGGCGGCGCCGTCTTCGGCGGTGGTGACGTCATAGCCGTGGCGGCCGAGAAAGTCCGAAACGAGGTCGCGAATGCCGGGGTCGTCGTCGACAAGCAGGATGTTCGGCACGATTTGCCTTTCCTTATTTTCGCTTTTCTAGACCTGTGGAGGGCCGGACGCCAGAGATTAGGGGGGGATGGGCTTGCTGGAGGCCCCCACCCCAACCCCTCCTCAAGGGGAGGGGCTTTTCAGGGTTTGGCCTTGGGGATGGCGGAAGGCTCCGTCTTCACCTTGCAGGTGCGGGCGGTGACTCCGGCGGCCGGGTCGTCCACCTGATCGGCGGGGGCCTGCTGCAGCAGCACCTCTCCATCCTTTTCCCACCAGATGATGCCCTTGCCGGCCGCCGCGCCGTGCGGCGAGGCGTAACGGGTGCCGGAGGCGGCCCCGGTCGGAGTCAGGCGGAAATCGTCGCCCTGGATGATGAGCGCCACGTCCGGCCGGCCCTCGGCGTCTAGGCCGTAGATTGCGGTCACCGCCATGTCGCCTTCGCATGTGTAGGCGACGGTGCGGACGGCCTTCGCCTGCGATTGCCGGGCGGGGGCTTCGGCGGGCTTTTCCGCCGGCTTCTCGCCGCAGGCGGACAGCATCAGCAGCAGCGCGAGGCCGGTGGCGCGGATCACGCCTTCAGCGCCTTTTCGATGGCGGCGGTGAGGGCGGCGCTGTCCGGCGTGACCTTGCTGTTGTAGCCGGCGATCAGCTTGCCATCTTTGCCGATCAGGAATTTGTGGAAGTTCCACTTCGGCTCATTCTCGGTCGGCAGTTGCGTCTTGGCCCAGCGGTAGAGGGGGATGGCGTTCGCGCCCTTCACATGCGCCTTTTCGGCCATGGGGAAGGTGATCCCGAACTTCGTCTCGCAGAATTCCTTGATCTTGCCGTTGTCGTCATATTCCTGGCTCATGAAATCGCCGGACGGCACGCCGATCACGGTGAAGCCCTTCGCCGCATAGCTCTGCTGCAGCTTCTGCAGGCCTTCATATTGCGAGGTGAAGCCGCAGAAGCTGGCGGTGTTCACCAGCAGCACCACCTTGCCCTTGTAGGCGTCGAGCGGGAGCGGCTTGCCGTCTATCCGCGTCAGGGTGAAGTCGTGGGCGCTGCCCGCGGTTGCGGGCGGCTGGGCGGCGGGCGCCTTCGCCGTCTGGGCCTTCGTCGCGGACACGACCATTCCGCCGGCGGCCAGAAGCACGCCCGCGCCAAGGATGGAAAACCAGATGCGCATGAGACCCCCAGTGGTTGGTCGGGTAGGTTGGTTGACACGGGCTTTAACGGAAAGCGAATCGGGCAGCAACCGGGAAGCTTCGCCCGGCGGGCCGGCTTTCTTCTCCTACCGCTTTGCCCGAAGAAAAGCTGGGCCCCGGGTCAAGCCCGGGGAGACGGGGGTGGCGTGCGGAACGCCCCCTCGTCCATGTTCGCCCGAGGGTTTGCGGCGGCCGATCTTGCGCCTATGGAAGCGCGATGAAACGCAAGGCAGGACAGGATCGCACCCTCACCCGCAACTGGCGGCCGGCGACGCAGGCCGTTCGCGGCGGCACCGCGCGCAGCGAATATGGGGAAACGTCGGAAGCGCTCTTCCTGACGTCGGGCTATTGCTACGACAGCGCCGAGGAAGCCGCCGCCCGCTTCCGCGGCGACGAGAAGGGCATGACCTACTCGCGGCTGCAGAACCCCACCGTGGAGATGCTGGAGCAGCGCCTGGCGCTGATGGAAGGGGCGGAAGCCTGCCGCGCCTCGGCCTCCGGCATGGCGGCGATGACGGCGGCGCTGATGAGCACGCTTTCCGCCGGCGACCATCTGCTGGCCGGGCGTTCGCTGTTCGGAAGCTGCCGCGTGCTGGTGGACACGATCCTGCCGCGCTTCGGAATCGAAACGACGACGGTGGACGGACGCGACAGCGACGCCTTCCGAAAGGCGATGCGGCCGAACACCAAGGCGATCTTCGTGGAGACGCCGGCCAATCCGACGCTGGATATCGTCGACATCGGCGCCGTCGCCGACATCGCGCACGACGGCGGCGCCTTGCTGTTCGTGGACAACGCCTTCGCCTCCCCCATCGTGCAGCGGCCGCTGGATCTGGGCGCGGACATCGTCGGCTATTCGGCGACCAAGCTGATGGACGGGCAGGGCCGCGTGCTGGGCGGGGCGGTGATGGGGCCGGAGAAGTGGATGGAGGAGACCTATCTGGCCTTCACCCGCCACACCGGGCCGGTGCTTTCCGCCTTCAACGCCTGGGTGCTGCTGAAGAGCCTGGAGACGCTGGACCTGCGCGTTCGCCGCGCCTGTGACAATGCGCTGAAGGTGGCCGACGCGTTGGAAGCGCGCGTGCCGCGCCTGCTCTATCCGGGGCTGGAAAGCCATCCGCAGCAGGCGCTGGCGATGCGGCAGATGACGGCCGGCGGCACCATCCTCGCCCTGCATCTGGATGGCGGGCGGGCGCAGGCGCACGGCCTGCTGGACGCGCTGCGGCTGGTCGACATTTCCAACAATGTGGGGGACAGTCGCTCGCTGATGACGCATCCCGCCTCCACCACCCATGCCGCCGTCGCCGAGCCGGTTCGCGCGGAAATGGGCGTGGGCGAGGGGATGCTGCGGCTTTCCGTCGGCCTGGAGGATGCGGACGATGTGATCGACGACCTGGACCAGGCGCTGAAGGCGGTCGGCCTTTGAGCCTGCCCGGGCTGTTCAGCGCGGTGGCGACGACCGAGGGGATCATAGTTCGGGTGCAGCCGCGCTATGCCGGCGACCAGTCCGACCCGGAAAATGGCCATTGGGTGTGGCATTACCATATCCGCATCGAGAATGGCTCGGGCGTGACGGTGCGGCTGATCGACCGGGCGTGGGTGATCGTGGACGGCAATGGCGCGCGCCGCGACGTGATGGGCGAAGGCGTGGTGGGCGAGCAGCCCGAAATCCATCCCGGCGAAAGCTACGACTATGTGTCGGGCTGCCCGCTTTCCACCCCGATGGGGCATATGCGCGGGCGCTACGGGATGGAAGACAAGGGCGGCCGGCGCTTCGAGGTGGAGATTCCCGGCTTCGACCTGATTTCCCCGGACACGAAGGGAGCGGCCAACTGAGATGAAACGTTCCCTCATTCCCCTGAACGCGCTGCGCGTGTTCGATGCGGCGGCGCGGTCCTTGAGCTTCACCAAGGCGGCGGACGAGCTGGCGGTGACGCCCGCCGCCGTCGGCCAGCAGATCCGGGCGCTGGAGGAGACGCTGGGGGTGATCCTGTTCCGCCGCACCGCGCGCGGGCTGGAACTGACGCCGGAAGCGGCGCGGGCGCTGCCGCACCTCCGGTCCGGCTTCACCGCCTTCGAGGAAACGGTGTCGGCGCTGCGCGAGGGGCAGGGGGCGACAAGGCTGTCGCTGGGCTGCGCGCGCGGGGCCATCCGGCACTGGCTGATGCCGCGCCTGTCGCGCTGGCTGGAGGCGAACGCCGATGCCTCGGTGCAGGTGCTGGCGCTGGACGGGCCGGTGGACTTCTCGCAGGCGAACCTGGACCTGGCGCTGAGCTACGGCCCGACGCCGGACGCCGAAGGGGTGTTCGGCCGCAAGCTGGCCGACGAATTGCTGGTGACGGTGGCGGTGCCGGGCATCGAAGGGCGGCCCCTAGGCTGGCGGAGCCTCGAAGGCCCGGCGGTGGCGCTGCCCGACGCCGGCGCGGCGCTGGACTGGGCGCTGGCCGGGCTGGGCGAAGCGCAGGTGCCGCTGACGCTGGCCGCCGACGCGCTGGAAGCGGGGCTGCTGGAAGAACGCGGCGAGCGGGTGCCGACCGACGACGCCTACTGGCTGTGCGCGCCGGCGCCGCAGTGGAAAAGCGCCAAGGTGAAGGCGCTGGTGGAGCAGTTGCTGGAGGCTTTGTGAGCGGCAGGCCTGCCTCCGGCGGCTCGGGCTCCGCCCGAGACCCGGCAGGGGCGTGACGCCCCTGCACCCCCGGGTGTTTTGGGTGGGGTGGGAATTGTCTATGTTGTTGTTGCAGAATAGCAGCTTTTAGGCCGGGTGCGGACTGACGGCTTTTGACGCGCCGCCCAGTTCAAATTGCGCTTCAGACAATTGGTATGCTGTGCCCGAAATTCCGAATCAATGCGGAGCAAAATAATGAGCAGATTTGCAATGGTATATTTATATTTAGCAATATTCTGTTCAACATCTGCATTGATAATATTTCTATCAGAATCATATATTAATATTATTGCAATGACATTTGCAATAATTGTATTGATTATATTTACAAAAAAATCATCACATGTTTTTCTTAGTTTCTTACTTCCAATTTTATATATTATCATTGCATTTTTGATTTTCTTTTATTTCATAGTAGAGACAGGTTTTCGTGGAAATATTGTATCTTATATCTATGGAGTTTTTTTGATATTATCTTTAGTAGCAGGGTTAATTTGCAGAAAACTTCCAGAAAAGCATTAATCTTTTAATCAGGGTGGCACTTCACTCGTCATCTGAATGTGACGCGGCGAACGGTTCGGGATAGGAGTTCTGGGGGCGAGGCAGAATTCCGGGGGCAGTATATTTAATTCGGAGAATATTTCGATTGACCGGCCGATTGCGTCAGTCATCATTTGATATATGAGTGTAAATTAAGTATACTGTCACCGGTATTTTAAGCTGGTGGAGATAAGGAAGTGCTGGTTCAGGTCTACAACTGAGGTGGCTAGTGATGTCTGAAATCAATATTATAGCCGCACTCGCCATTTTGATAATTTACCTTCGATATGAATTTTTATCTCCATTCGTAAACCCACGGACAGGGCAGCCTGGAACGAAGTTTCAAATCGCTTTACCCTTCCTCGGATTCTTAACCGCCGCGATTTTGGTGCAGTTAGCTGTAACACTGGACAGTCGCCCCATATCGTTCATCCTCCTGGGACTTGGGGCGCTCGCTCTACTGTCCGGTGCTGCCTACGGGGTTTTTCGTCGGTTGCGGTGATAGTGCGGTGGAACATCAGGATGGATAGCAGGATTAAAGGATTAGCTCCCCCCTGTTGGGGTAAGCGGCAGGTGCAGTGGCATGCAGATAGTCATGAATGTAGAGCTGGTCGCGCTTGTGTCGTTGGCGGCATCCTTCCTCCTGCTGACAAAGCTACATCGGCAATTGAGCCACATGATAGAAGGACGCATTTATCTGGAGCGTTCCCAGAACTGGCCGGTCGGCGTTCATGCAAAATACCGGGCCAGCCCCAAGGAACTGATGTTGCACATTGCATCGTTCGGTCTGCTAGGAATCGCCATAGGGCTGCTGGTCTATCTAGAGCAGCAGCTACTGCCTCCCCTTATTGTTGGTGCGTTGGCGCTCGTCGTTTTCTATCTTCTTACAAAAGAAATCAGGAGAAACTTTCCTATAGAGGAGGCGCGGAATAGAATCTTCTTTGAGAAGCAAAAGCGATGATAGCGCATATATAGTGCTGAGCTGGTGCCGACTGACGGAGACGGCGAAGGGCGGGGTGGGGAGGCGCTTTCTCTGCGACGGCTGTAGAAATTCCGGGGACAGGATACTTAATTCGCATGAGTTTGATAGCGGTCCGGAATCCTGCCTCCTGAACTTGCCTTAGCGTTCCTTCCTTCGGAATTCGGGAAACTCGCTGTAGAGCGCATATGGTCAAAGTTTTTTGCCAGAACCGCCCGGCATTCCAATGGCTGTATAAGAAAAATTCGAGGGTGCAGGGAAATCATTTCCCTGCCGGGGTGAAGGGGCAGAGCCCCTTCTTCTTACTTTGCAGCGCTGACGCCCGCGCCTTCCACCAGCTTGCCGTGGTCCAGCCGCACCACGCGGTCCATTCGGGCGGCGAGCGCCCGGTTGTGGGTGGCGACCAGCGCCGCCGAGCCCTGGGAGCGGACTAGGCGGAGGAATTCTTCGAGGACTTTGGCGGCCGTGTCCTCGTCGAGGTTGCCGGTGGGTTCGTCGGCCAGCACGAGGACGGGCTTGTTGGCCAGCGCGCGGGCGACGGCGACACGCTGTTGCTCTCCGCCCGAGAGTTGCGAGGGGCGGTGGTGGAGGCGGGCGCCGAGGCCGAGCGCGGTCAGCAGGTCTGTGGCGCGGCTGTGGGCGGCTTCCTTCGGGGCGGCGTGGATCAGTTGCGGCAGCACCACATTCTCTTCCGCCGAGAAGTCGGGGAGGAGGTGGTGGAACTGGTAGACGAAGCCGAGGCAGTCGCGGCGCAGCGCGGTGCGGTTGCGGTCGGAGAGGTCGGCGGCTTCGCGGCCGTCTATCACGATTCGGCCGCCGAAACCGCCCTCCAGCAGGCCGGCGGCTTGCAGCAGGGTCGATTTGCCGGAGCCGGAGGGGCCGAGGAGAGCGACAATCTCGCCCTTGCGCAGTTGCAGGTCGACGCCGCGCAGCACGTCTATCCGGGCGCCGCCCTGCTGGAAGCTGCGGGTCAGCGCAATCAGTTCTAGGGCGAAGTCACTCATAGCGGAGCACCGTCACCGGGTCCGTGCTGGCGGCCTTCCAGGCGGGGTAGATGGTGGCGAGGAAGGCCAGCGCGAGCGTCAGCAGCACGGTGCCGACGACTTCGGCCGGATCGGTCTTCGCCGGCAGCTCCGTCAGGTAGCGCACGGAAGGATCCCAGAGGTTGGTGCCGGAAATCGCCGCGAAGCCGCCGACGATCTGCTGGCGGAAGTGGAGCACGAGGAAGCCGAGCGCCAGGCCGAGAAGCACGCCCAGCGCGCCGATAGAGGTGCCGACCATCATGAACACCCGCATCAGCGCGCCGCGGCTGGCGCCCATGGTGCGCAGGATGGCGATGTCCCGCGTTTTCGCCCGCACCAGCATGATGAGCGAGGAGAGGATGTTGAAGACGGCGACGAGGATGATGATGGACAGCACCCAGAACATCACCACCTGCTCGACGATCAGCGCCTCGAACAGGGCGGAGTTCAGTTGCCGCCAGTCGGTGATGAGGGCGGAAAGGCCGATCTTCTCGGCCAGCGGGCGCATATACTGGTCTATCCGGTCGGGGTTTATACTGGTCATCATCACCATGCCGACGTCTTCGCCCAGGTCGAACAGGATCTGCGCCTGGTCGAGCGGGAGGACGACGAAGGCCTTGTCGAAATCGTAGATGCCGATCTCGAAGGTGGCGACGATCTCGTAGGAGACGATGCGCGGCACGGTGCCGAAGGGGGTGACGGTGCCTTGCGGGGCGATCAGCGCAATTCTGTCGCCGACCTTCACGCCGAGATTTTCCGCCAGGCGGGCGCCGATGGCGGCCACGGGATCGCCGGGCTTCAGCCGGTTGATGTCGCCGGACTGGACCGTTTGGGCGATCACGTCGGTCTTGAGAATGTCCTCCACGCGCATGCCGCGCACCAGCACGCCTTCCACCCGGCCGTTGGCCGAGGCCATCAGCGGCTGCTCGATGAGGGGAGTAGCGGAGGTGACTCCGGGCGTTTCCAGGGCGAGGTCGACGACCCGCTGCCAGTCCGGCAGGCGGCCGCCATAGCCTTGCGCCACCGCGTGGCCGTTCAGGCCCTGGAAGCGGTCGAACAGTTCGGCGCGGAAGCCGTTCATCACGCTCATCACGGCGATGAGGGCGGCGACTCCGAGCGCCACGGCGACCAGCGAGATGCCGGCCACCAGCACGATGAAGCGCTCGCCCTGCCCCGGGAGCAGGTAGCGGCGCGCGATCATCCGTTCGTAGGAGGTGATCACCCGATGAGCCTGGAGAGCGCGCTTTCGAGAGAGAGGTCCTGCTTCTCGCCGGTGGCGCGGCGCTTCAGCTCCACCGTGCCGGCGGCGACGCCCTTGGGGCCGATGGTGAGCTGCCAGGGCAGGCCGATCAGGTCCATGGTGGCGAACTTCTCGCCGCCGCGGGCGTCGCGGTCGTCGTGGAGGACCGTCTTGCCGGCGGCTTCCAGCTTCTGGTGCAGGTCGGCTGCGGCGGCGGCGCAGGCGGCGTCGTCGACGCGCAGGTTGATGAGGCCGATATCGAAGGGGGCGACCGAATCCGGCCAGACGATTCCGGCTGCATCGTGGCTCGCCTCGATGATGGCGCCGATCAGGCGGGAGACGCCGACCCCGTAGCTGCCCATCAGCGGGTGGACGAGGCCGCCGTCCTTCGATTGCACCTGCAGCCCCATGGCGGCGGAATATTTGCTGCCGAAGAAGAAGATATGGCCCACCTCGATCCCGCGCCGCCTGGCGAGGCGCTCGGCCGGGACGGGGCAGTCCGTCACCTTCTCATGCTCTTCCGCTTCCATGGCGTAGAGCGAGCGGAGCTTCGCGGGCGCGTCCGGGTCGGCGAGGTCCACCTCGTCGAGCGCCGAATCGTAGAAGACCTCGCTTTCGCCGGTGTCGGCGAGGATGTGGAATTCGTGGCTGAGGTCTCCGCCGATGGGCCCGGTGGGGGCGCGGACGGGGACGGCGCGCAGGCCGAGCGCGGCGAAGGTGCGCAGATAGGCGGTGAACTGCGCGTCGTAGCTGGCGCGGCCGCCTTCCTCGTCCATGTCGAAGCTGTAGGCGTCCTTCATCAGGAACTCGCGGCCGCGCATCACCCCGAAGCGGGGGCGCACCTCGTCGCGGAACTTCCACTGGATATGGTAGAGGGTGCGCGGCAGGTCGCGGTAGCTCTTCACACAGTCGCGGAAGAGGGCGGTGATCATTTCCTCGTTGGTGGGGCCGTAGAGCATTTCCCGCCCGCCCCGATCCTGAAAGCGCAGCATTTCAGGGCCATAGGCGTCGTAGCGGCCGGACTGGCGCCAGAGGTCGGCGGACTGGATGGTGGGCATCAGCAGCTCGATGGCGCCGGCGCGGTTCTGCTCGGCGCGGACGATGTTCGCGATCCGGTCCAGCACGCGCAGGCCCAGCGGCAGCCAGGCGTAGATGCCGGCCGCCGTCTGCCGGACCAGCCCTGCGCGCAGCATCAGCTGGTGCGAGACGATCTGGGCGTCGGCGGGGGTCTCCTTCATGACGGGGAGGAGATAGTGGGAAAGCAGCATGGTGGATCGGAACTTTCGGCCGGCGAATGAGTGGGCGATGCCTAGCCGATGCTGTGGCCCCGCTGCAACAGGGCTGCGGCGAATCGCGGTGCCATGTTCCAGTTTGATGACAGCCCTGCCGTCAGCGGTATAGGTTCCATGCACCAAGGCGGCAGAGCCGGCCAGGGTTCGGGGTCAGCCCCTAGATGCGTCGGACCCGGGAACCGGGCAGCATCGGCAAGGGGCGCCAGAAGGGGTTCAAGAGAAAAGGGCCGTCCGGCTAGTCCGGGCGGCCTTTTTTCATGACAGTTTCATGTGGCCTTGCGAAAGCGCTTGCGCGAATCCGGATGTTTGCGGCTGGGATTTCTTGCCAGCTCTGCCGTTCCAGGGGGAATGGCGGGTTTGGCAGGGGGTCATGGGCAGGGGGTCATGGGTGATGCGTATCATGGGGGCCATTGTGTCCGCTGCGCTGGTGGCGACGCCGGCGTCGGCTGCGTGCTGGGAAGCGGAGGAATATGAGGCCGCGCGCATGCGCGACCTGCAGACGGTGCTGATGGTGAGCGCGCTGAAGTGCGGGCGAAGCATTCCGGAAATGCCGGCCGCCTACAACCGCTGGGTCGGCCGCGCCAAGGACAAGCTGCTGGAGGGCGAGAAGAAGCTGCTGGCGCATTTCGTGCGCGAGGGGGACAAGGCGCGCTACGACAAGTTCACGACGGCGCTTGCCAACCGCTATTCGGAATATGCCGAGCATGCGAGCTTCTGCGCCCGCGCGAAGGCGCTGCTGGAAGCGGACGAGCGGCACAATGGCGTGCTCGCCGAAGTGGCGCTGCTGATCAATTCCCGGCCGAACGGCGTGGAGGAGGTCTGCGCCGTGAAGAGGCCCGTCTCGCAGATCGTGGTGTCGCCCTTCGATCCGATACCGGAGCAGGGCCCGATTCCGGAGCAGGGCGCGGCGCCTGAAGCGCCGGCCGCCGATGCCGCTACACCAGCCGGGACTGGCGAACAGCCGCCTCGATGAAGCTGGCGAAGAGCGGGTGCGGGGCGAAGGGCTTGGACTTCAGCTCCGGGTGGAACTGCACCCCCACGAACCAGGGATGCTCCGGCCGTTCGACGATTTCCGGCAGAGCGCCGTCCGGCGACATGCCGGTGAAGGCGAGGCCGGTCTCCTCCAGCCGCTCCTTGTAGGCGGTGTTCACCTCGTAGCGGTGGCGGTGGCGTTCGGAGATTTCGCCGGCGCCGTAGATGCCGGCGACATGGCTGTTGCCGGCGAGCTTCGCTTGATAGGCGCCCAGCCGCATGGTGCCGCCGAGGTCGCCGCCCTGCTCGCGCTTCTCGAGGCCGTCGCTGCCCATCCATTCGGTGATGAGGCCGACGACGGGTTCGGGCGTGGGGCCGAATTCGGTGGAGGAGGCGCCGGCGATTCCGGCGAGGTTCCGCGCCGCTTCGACGCAGGCCATCTGCATGCCGAAGCAGATGCCGAAATAGGGCACCCGGCGCTCGCGGGCGAAGCGGATGCTGGCGATCTTGCCTTCGGCCCCGCGCTCGCCGAAGGCGCCGGGGACGAGGATGGCGTTGAGCGGCTCCAGGCTGGCGGCGATGTCGCTGTCGGCCTGTTCGAACAGTTCGGCGTCGATCCAGCGGATGTTCACCTTCACGCGGTTGGCGATGCCGCCATGCACCAGCGCTTCGTTGAGGCTCTTGTAGGCGTCCGGCAGGCCGACATATTTGCCGACCACGCCCACCGTCACTTCGCCTTCGGGGTTGACGATGCGGTCGACGATATCGTCCCAGCGTCCGAGGTCGGGGGCGGCGCCGACCGGCAGGCCGAAGGCCTTCAGCACTTCGGCGTCCAGCCCCTCGCCATGATATTGCAGCGGCACGGCGTAGATCGACTTCGCGTCCAGCGCGGAGATCACCGCTTCCTTGGGCACGTTGCAGAAGAGGGCGATCTTCGCTTTCTCCCCCTCGGGCAGGGGGCGTTCGCTGCGGCAGACCAGCACGTCCGGCTGCACGCCGAGCGAGGCCAGTTCGCGGACGCTGTGCTGGGTGGGCTTGGTCTTCAGTTCGCCGGCGGCGGCGATGAAGGGCACCAGCGTGACGTGGATGGAGATGCTGTTGCCCCGGCCCAGCTCGTTCTTCAACTGGCGGATCGCCTCGATGAAGGGGAGCGATTCGATGTCGCCGACGGTGCCGCCGATTTCGCAGAGCACGAAGTCCAGATCGTCGGTCTCGGCCAGCGCGAAGGATTTGATCGCGTCCGTCACATGCGGGATCACCTGCACGGTGGCGCCGAGATAGTCGCCGCGGCGCTCGCGGGTGATGATCTGCTGGTAGATGCGGCCCGAGGTGATGTTGTCGGACTGGCGCGAGGCGACTCCGGTGAAGCGCTCATAATGGCCGAGGTCGAGGTCGGTTTCGGCCCCGTCGTCGGTCACATAGACCTCGCCGTGCTGATAGGGGCTCATCGTGCCCGGATCGACGTTCAGATAGGGGTCGAACTTGCGGATTCGCACGCGATAGCCGCGCGCCTGCAGCAGCGCGCCGAGCGATGCCGCCATGAGACCCTTGCCGAGCGAGGAGACCACGCCGCCGGTGATGAAGATGAACCGCGCCATGGGAGGCAATACCTAGCTAAGGGCGCGGCCGCTGTCACGCGCGCCGGCCCGGTTTTCAACAGGGAAATCCGTTTAATTGGCGAGCGGGACTTCGTTCGCCGGGGCGGCGGGAGTTTCCGCCGGCGCGGCGCCGGGGGCGGGAAGCGCGGGGGCCAGCGGCGGGCCGGCCGGAGCGACCGGCGGCGCCTCGCGGGCGAGCGTGGTGTCGATCGTCTTCGGGCGGTTGCCGTGGCCGGCGAGCCAGGCGAGGCCCAGCGAGGAAATGATGAAGAAGGTGGCGAGGATCGCCGTGGTGCGCGACAGAAGGTCGGCGGCGCCGCGCGCCGAGACCAGCCCGCCGGCGGAGCCGCCGCCCGTCAGGCCGCCGCCTTCCGATTTCTGCAGCAGGATCACGCCCACCAGCGCCAGGGCGATGATGGCGTGAACGACGAGAAGGAAGGTCATCAGCACGGGGGTGAGGCTCGCATTCGGCTAAATGGGTAAAGCGGGCACATAGGGCGGCTGGTGGCGCAGTGCAAGGGACGCGGGGTGGTGGGGGCGCCCGGCTTCGTCACCCCGGGCTTGACCCGGGGTCCAGCTATTCTGTTGGCGAGGCGGTGCAGAAAAAGCTGGACCCCGGGTCAAGCCCGGGGTGACGGCGTGGGGCGGAGGCGTTGGGTGGGGTGGGCGATGGCCGGCCGGCGGCAAAGCCGCCGAGTCCGGCTGGCCTGGGTGGGAACAGGAAGAGAAGAAAAGAAAAAGCGAGGCATAGCCTCGCGCCGTCGGACTGGCCGGGGCCTGTTGGGGCCCCGGCTCAGCCGGCCGAACTTGCGGCGAGTCCGCGAGTCAGCGCTGCGCGCTGATCGCGGCCGCCTTCAGTTGTACCTCTTCAACTCTTCCTTCGCGATCGTCACCCGATGCACCTCGTCCGGGCCGTCGGCCAGACGCAGCGTGCGCTGGCCGGCGTAGCTGGAGGCGAGGCCATAATCCTGGCAGACGCCGCCGCCGCCATGCGCCTGGATCGCCATATCCAGAACCTTCGTCGAGACATTGGGCGCCACCACCTTGATCATGGCGATCAGCGCCTTCGCGTCCTTGTTGCCGACCGTGTCCATCGTGTGCGCCGCCTTCAGGCAGAGGAGGCGGGCCTGCTCGATCTCGATCCGGGCGTTGGCGATCCGCTCGTGCCAGACGCCCTGCTCGGACACCGGCTTGCCGAAGGCGACGCGGGACTTCAGCCGCTTCACCATCTTTTCCAGCGCCCGCTCGGCGGCGCCGATGGAGCGCATGCAGTGGTGGATTCGGCCCGGCCCGAGGCGGCCTTGCGCGATCTCGAAGCCCCGGCCCTCGCCCAGCAGGATGTTGCCGGCCGGCACGCGGACATTTTCCAGCAGCACTTCATAATGGCCGTGCGGCGCGTCGTCGTAGCCGAAGACGTGCAGCGGGCGGAGCCTGGTGATGCCGGGCGCGTCCATCGGCACCAGAATCTGCGACTGTTGCAGATGCTTGGCGGCCGATGTGTCGGTCTTGCCCATCACGATCGCCACCTTGCAGCGCGGGTCGCCGACGCCCGACGACCACCATTTGCGGCCGTTCACCACATATTCGTCGCCCTCGCGGCGGATGGAGGTTTCGATGTTGGTCGCGTCCGACGAAGCGACGGCCGGCTCGGTCATCAGGAAGGCGGAGCGGATCTCGCCCTTCGACAGCGGCACCAGCCACTGCTCCTGCTGCTCCTTCGTGCCGTAGCGGGCGAGCACTTCCATGTTGCCGGTGTCGGGCGCGGAGCAGTTGAAGACTTCGCTCGCCCAGCCGACGCGGCCCATCTCCTCGGCCAGCGGCGCATATTCGAGGTTGCTGAGCTGCGTGCCTTCGAATTCATAAGGGTGGACGGGCTTGCCGCCATGGCTCTTGGGAACGAACATGTTCCAGAGGCCGGCCGCGCGCGCCTTGGGCTTCAGCTCCTCGATGACCTCGATCACCTTCCAGCGCTCGCCCTTCGAAACCTCGTCCTCGTAGCGGGCTTCGTTGGGGTAGACATGCTCGTCCATGAAGGCGCGGACACGTTCCTGCATTTCCTTCATTCGGGGGGTGTAGTCGAAGTCCATAAGGGTCTCCCGGTTTCCATCATGATTGGTGCGCGGCGATCCTTGGGCCCGGATTCGCCTTGCCGCAACCAGCGGTTTGGGCAGCCTTGCGGCTTGTTTTTCGGGTTGGTGCTTGCGGGACGCCCCCACCCCAATCCCTCCGTGTAAGGGGAGGGGCTTTCTTACAGCCGGCCGAGTTCCGCCGGCTTCAGTTGCAGGCGCAGCCGCTCGGCGCTGGCGGGCGGGTCTATGGTGCTGGTCTCGAAGCGGGCCTCGCCGCCGGGCGCGAGGTTGCGGATCTCGGGCCGGACCGTCCAGCGGCCGACGACCCGGCCGGCGGAATCGAGCAGCAGCACCTCCACCGGCGGCACCGGCAGCCGGCTCTTCGTGGGGTTGCTGATCACCCCTTCGACTTCCCAGACGATCCGGTCGTCGGGCAGCTTGCGCTTCACCGCGTCGGCCTCGATGGCGAGCGGCGGCGGCGCGGTGCGCGGCAGGCTGAGGGCGGGAATCCCGATCGTCGGAAGCTGAAGGTTCGAAAGGTCGATCTGCGGCACGCGCACGGGGGGAAGCCCATGGTCTTCCGGGCGGAAGCGGCCCGTTGCCAGCGCCACATAGGCGAGGGTCGCGGCCAGCACGAGGATGGTCAGCGCATAGAGCCAGATCTTGCGCGGAGTGGATTCCTCTTCCTCCTCCTCCCACAATTGCTCGTCGGGCGGCGGGGGCGGCGGGCCGTCGTCGGCGATTTCCTCTTCTTCTTCCTGGCCGGCGAGCGCGGCGGGGCCGGGCAGGCGGGCGCGGACGGTGGCGCGCATTTCGGCGGACGCGGGAATCGGCACCGGCGGCGATTCGAAATGGATGGCCGGCCGGGAGGGCGGGGCGTAGAGCGGAGCCGAAGGGTCTCTCGGCGGAGTGAAGCCGGGCGGCGTGAACACCGGCGGCGGCTGGCTGAGCGGCGGCGTGAAATCGGGAGCCGGCGGCGGCGCCAGCGGCTTCGGATCGGGCCAGCCGCCGAGGCTCGCCCAGGCGGCGTCGCCGAGGCGCGGCTCCTCCTCCGGCGGGAGCGGGTCGTCCAGCTCCAGCAGTTCCTCTTCGGGGATCGCGTTCCAGACCGTGCGGCAGACCTTGCAGCGCGCGCGGCGCGCGCGGTAGACCGGCCCGCCCCCGGGGCCGGGTTCGGCGCCCGGCTCGGTGGGCCAGTTGCTGGCATCGATGCGGTAACGCGCCCCGCATGTGGGGCAGGAGAGCTGCATGGCAATGCCTTTCCCACAGGTGAGCGGCCGGACACAAGAGTGTCACGCTTCGGGCCGGATTTGCGGGCCGGGCTTTGCAAGGGGCCTTCCATTTTCGCCGGCCGCCGGTATGCCGCAGAGGCAATGGCACAGGCGAAAAGACGGTCGCGCAAGTCGGGCCCCGTGAAAGGGGTGGGTTTCCTTGGCTGGCTGGCCCGGGCGGTGGCGCTTGCCCTGATCCTGTGGGTGGGCGGTTTCGTGCTGTTCGTGCTGGCGCAGCCCGGCCCGGCGGCCGAGGGGACGATGACGGACGGGGTGGTGGTTCTGACCGGCGGGCCGAAGCGCGTGGCGCGGGGCGCCGCCGTGCTGGAGGCCGGGCTCGCCGAACGGCTGCTGGTGTCGGGCGTCGACCCGGCCGTGACGCCGCAGGAGTTTCGCGCCGCCTCCGGCCTGTCGCCCGGGCTGTTCGCCTGCTGCGTGGACCTGGGGTTCGAGGCCGACAGCACCCGCTCCAACGCCGAGGAGGTGGCCGGCTGGGTGGCGAAGCGGAAGATCGGCTCGCTGAGGCTGGTGACGGCGGGCTACCATATGCCGCGCGCCATGGCCGAGTTGGAGGCGCGGCTGCCGGCCGATGTGCGGGTGGTGGCGGACGGGGTGAGCGCCGGCCTGCCGCTGGGCGCGATGCTGATGGAATATGCGAAATTCCAGGCCGCCTGGCTGATGCTGCGGGTGAGGCCGGCCTGATGGGGGTGCTGCGCTCCTTGTTGTTCAACCTCTTCTTCATCGGCGGATCGGTGCCGCTGATCCTGATGATGGCGCTGATCTCCCCCTTTTCCGAGGAACTGGTGCGGCGCGGCGCGCAGATGTGGGCCGGCTGGTTCGTCTGGTGCGCCGACAAGCTGCTGGGAATCCGGCTGGAGGTGCGCGGGCGCATTCCGCAGGAGGGGGTGATCGTCGCCGCCAAGCACCAGTCCTACTATGAGGCGATCCTGACGCTGTATCTGTTCCACCACCCCGGCGTGATCATGAAGGCGGAGCTGCGGAAGATTCCCTTCTGGGGCTATCTGGCGGCGCGGCACGGCAGCATCTTCGTGGAGCGGGGGAAGGCCGGTTCCGCGCTGAAGTCCATGCTGCGGCAGGCGAAGGCGCGGGCAGCGGCGGGGCGGCCGGTGTTCATCTTCCCGGAAGGCACGCGCGTGCCGGTCGGAAGCGCGCCGCCGCTGAAGGCGGGGCTGTTCGGCCTCTACGCCGGGCTGAAGGTGCCGGTGGTGCCGGTGACGCTGAACGCCGGGCTGTGCTGGACGAGGGGTTTTTCGAAGACGCCCGGCGTGGTGACGGTGAGCTTCCTACCCGACATCCCCGCCGGCCTGCCGCGCGAGGAGCTGGAGGCACGGGTGCACGCGGCGATCAACCGCGACCCGCTGACGGCCGAGGTGCGGGCTTGAGCCGGCGGATTCCGCTTTGGGCGACGCTGCTGCCGCTGCTGATCGGGGTGATCGCCTGGGCCTGGTTCTGGCACGGCTTCGCCGAAGGCTTCCGCCGCGACCTGGAGAAGGCGCTGCCGGACGATGTGCGGATCGATGTGGGCGGCTTTCCCTATCGGCTGGAGGCGCGCTTTCCCGATTTCGAGGCGAAGCTCGCGGATGCGGCGCTTTCCGGATCGGTGAAGGCGGCGGAACTGAGGGTGAACCGCGTGCCCTGGCAGGCCGACCGGCAGGTGATCGGCCTGAAGGATTCGCAGGTGCGGGTGGCCCTTTCGACCTTGCTGGGCGCTGAGGCCGAGGTGACGGCGGCTGAGGCGCAGGCTTCGCTGACCTTGAAGGACGGGCATATCGGCCGGCTTTCGATGGTGTGGGAGGCGCCGCGAATCGTGACCGGGCTGTTGCCGGTGGGCGTGGAGGCCGGGCATCTGGAGGTGCATCTGCGCGAGACGCCGGCAAAGGCCGAAGGCGGGGCGCTGCCGACCGAGGCGCAACTGGTGATTTCGGGCGAGAAGGTGCGATTCGGCGAGGGGCAGCCGCTGGGCGTGGAATTGCAGGCGGAGCTTTCGGCCGCGGCGGCGATTCGCAGCTATGCCGGCTGGGCGGCTTCCGGCGGGGCGGTGGCCTTGCGGTCGGTGACGCTGGCGGACGAAACCGGCGAGGTGGCGCGGATGACGGCGACGCTGAAGCCCGATGGCGCCGGCGCGCTTTGGCTGGAGGGGCAGGTGGAGACTGTCTGCCCGGCGAATGTGCGCGCGGCGATCGCGGGGGCGCCGCCGGTTTCCGAGAAGCGCAGCCGCAAGCCGGAGGCGATCGCCGTTTCCGGGCGTTTCCCGGGCGGGCTGGTGGCGGCGCCGCGCGACGCGGCGAAGCCGGCGCCGCCGGTGCGCGGGCAGGAACCGGCCTGCCCGAGGTTGCGCTAGCGGCAAAGCATCGCCATATGCGCGCCCGGAACCCGGAGTGGGCGTGCCGCTCGCCAACCCGGTCAGGTCCGGAAGGAAGCAGCCGTAACGATTCCGGTGCGGGTCGCTTCGGGTTCCACTGAAGCCGGCTGGAGCCAGCGCGCAGCGCTGGCCTCCAGACTCGGCGAAAGTGCGGCCGGCTGAGCGCTGGACCCATCAGGCCAGCGCCAGTCCGACGGGGCGAGGCTTTGCCTCACTTTTTTTCTTTTCTGTCTTTTTGCCTTTCCCGCGGCCGGACTCGGCGGCTTTGCTGCCGGCCGGCTTTCCGCCTCGGGCGTTCGGGGGTGGAAAAGCTGGACCCCGGGTCAAGCCCGGGGTGACGGAGGAGGCCGGCCGCGGAGATCGGTGACGGGCCCCTTGATTGCAGCGCCGCAAAGCGCCACCAAGCCCGGCATGAGTCTCTTCCCCGAAGATGCGCCCTATCGCGTGCTGGCCCGGAAATACCGGCCGGCGGATTTCGATGCGCTGATCGGGCAGGATGCCGTCGTCACCACGCTGGGCAACGCCATCGCCCGCAACCGGCTGGCGCAGGCCTGGCTGCTGACGGGCGTGCGCGGCGTCGGCAAGACCTCCACCGCGCGAATCATCGCCAAGGCGCTGAACTGCATCGGCCCGGACGGCCATGGCGGCCCAACGGTGACGCCCTGCGGCCAATGCGCCAATTGCACGGCGATCGCCGCCGGCCAGCATATCGACGTGATCGAGATCGACGCCGCTTCCAACACCGGAGTCGACAACATCCGCGAGATCATCGAGGCGGTGCGCTACGCCCCCGTCTCGGCGCGCTACAAGGTCTATATCGTCGACGAAGTGCATATGCTGTCCAAAGGGGCGTTCAACGCGCTGCTGAAGACGCTGGAGGAACCGCCGCCGCATGTGAAGTTCATCTTCGCGACGACGGAAGTGCAGAAGGTGCCGGCCACCATCCTCAGCCGCTGCCAGCGCTTCGACTTGAAGCGGGTGCCGGTGGAACTGCTGGCGGCGCATTTCGCCAGGGTGAGCGAAGCGGAAGGCGTGGCGGCCGAGCCGGAGGCGCTGGCGCTGATCGCGCGGGCGGCCGAGGGCAGCGTGCGCGACGGGCTTTCGATCCTGGATCAGGCGATCGCCCAGGCCGGGCAGGGCGAGGTGCTGGCGGACGCCGTGCGCGACATGCTGGGGCTGGCCGACCGGGGGCGGCTGGCGGCGCTGCTGGGGGCGATCTTCCACGCCGACGCCGAAGCGGCGCTTTCGGTGATGGATGCGGCGCATGGCGCGGGCGTGGAGCCGCAGGCGCTGCTGGCCGGCCTGCTGGACATGGCGCATGCGACGACCCGGGCGAAGCTGGCGGGCGGCGTCGACCCGGCCCTGCCCGAAGGCGACCGGGCGGCGATCCTGGGCTGGGCACAGGCGCTGTCTTTCCCGGCCTTGCACCGCTTGTGGCAATTGCTGCTGAAGGGCCATGCGGAGGTGTCGCAGGCGCCGGTGCCGCAGCAGGCGGCGGAAATGGCGGTGCTGCGCTGCGTGCATGCCGCCGGCCTTCCCGACCCGGAGAGACTGGCGAAGCTGATCGAAGGCGGGGCTGTGGTGGCCGGGCCGGCTGCCGCGCCAAGGGCGGCGCGGGATTCGGCGCCGGCGGCATCCCGGGCGCAGGCCGCTTCCGTGGCGAAGGGGCCGGTGGATGCGGCCTCCCTCATCGCGCTGTTCGAGAATCGCGAGGCGCTGCTGGCCCTGAAGCTGCACGACGATGTGGCGATCTCGGTGGACGCGCCGGGGCGGCTCTATCTGGGGCAGGTGGGGGCGGTGCCGGCCACATTCGCCGCCGATGTGAAGCGCTGCCTGAAGGACTGGACGGGCGAGGACTGGGCCGTGGACATCGGCCCGCCGCGCCCGGACATGGAAAGCCTGCGCCAGCGCATGGAACGCGAGCAGGCCGAAGTATATGGCAGGGCGCTGGACGACCCCATGGTGCAGGCCCTGCTGAGAGAATTCCCCGGAGCGGAGATCGTGCGCCCGGAACGTCCGCGCGCTTCGCCGCTTCTGGCCGTGAGGAGTGCAGGTTCATGAAAAGCATCGACGACATCCTGAAAATGGCGAGCAACGTGCAGGCGCAACTGGCCGAAGCGCAGGAAGGGCTCGACCGGATCGAAGTGGAAGGCATGTCCGGCGGCGGGCTGGTGAAGGTGCGGGCGTCGGCCAAGGGGCGGATCATCGCCATCGACATCGACCCCTCGCTGCTGACCGCCGACAGCAAGGAAATGACCGAGGACCTGGTGGTCGCGGCGCTGAACGACACCCGCGCGCGGGCGGACCAGGCGGCGAACGCGGAAATGCAGAAGATGACGGCCGGGTTGCCGCTGCCGCCCGGGTTCAAGCTTTGAGGTTTTCGAGGCTTTGAGGTTTTTTTGAAGGGGCTCTGCCCCTTCACCCCGGCAGGGAAATGATTTCCCTGCACCCTCTTTCGTTTGGTTGTGGGGGATTGGGGCGGTTGGGTTGGTGGTGGGGTTTGATTGCCTGCGGCGCTGGTTTTGGTGGGTGGGTGGTTTTGCTTCTTGGACGCCTTGTGGGTGTGGGACGCTCGCACCCCACCCCAACCCCTCCCCTGACAGGGGAGGGGCTTATGGGTGCTCTCTTGCGGAAAACCTCGTCACCCCGGGCTTGACCCGGGGTCCAGCTGTTCTGCGGCCACGGCGCTGGAAGAAGAAAGCTGGACCCCGGGTCAAGCCCGGGGTGACGGGGGTGGGTGTTGAGGATCGGGGGTGCAGGGGCGTCACGCCCCTGCTGGGGTGAAGGGGCAAAGCCCCTTCGAACTTCTGCTTGCGCACCATCCGGCGCGGGGGCGAAGTCCTGGCGGCCAGAACCTCAGGCCCCCAGCAGCCGTTCCGCCTGCGCCCTCGCCTCGGCGGTGACTTCCGCGCCGGAGAGCATGCGGGCGATTTCGTCGGTGCGCTCGGCCTTTGCCAGCGGGACGACGCTGGTGCTGCCGCCGGCCTTCAGGATTCGGAAATGGTGGGCGCCGGTGGCCGCGACCTGCGGGCTGTGGGTGACGACCAGCACCTGCGCGCCTTCGGCGACGCGGGCGAGGCGGTTGCCGATGGCGTTGGCGGTGGCGCCGCCGACTCCGCGGTCGATTTCATCGAAAATCAACGTGCCGGCGGCGCCGGCGCTGGCGAGCGCTACCTTGAGGGCAAGGGTGAAGCGGCTGAGTTCACCGCCCGAGGCGATGCGGATGAGCGGGCCGAAATCGCTGCCGGCGTTGGTGGCGACTTCGAACTGCACTTGGTCGGCGCCGGTTTCGCCCGGCGGGGTGGGGGTGAGGCGGGTGCGGAAGCGGGCGGATTCGAGCTTCAGCGCCGGCAGTTCGGCGGCGACGGCGGAATCGAGGCGTTTCGCGGCGGCGGCGCGGGCGGCGGAGAGGCGCCTGGCGGCGTCCTCGAATGTGGCGAGCGCCCGCGATTCGGCGGCCTGCAATTGCTGCAGGCCGTGGCCGGCGTTTTCGAGCGCCGTCAGCCGGGCGGCGAGCTCTTCGGCCAGCGTGGGGAGGGCTTCGACCTCGACGCGGTGCTTGCGGGCCATGGCGCGCAGTTCGAACAGCCGCGCCTCGGCGGCTTCCAGCGCGTCGGGGGAGACGAGAAAGCGGCTGCGGACGGAGGCCAGGCTGGATTCGAGCTGGTCGCCTTCCACCAGCGCCCGGTCGACCGCTTCCAGCGCCGCTTGCAGTTCATGGTCGTCGGCGGCGATTCGCTCCAGCCGGCGGGCGGCCTGGCGCAACTGGCTGAGCGCGCCTTCGCCGCCGGAGACGAGGCCGTCGATCTGGTCCAGCGAATCGGCGAGCTTCGCGCCCTTCTGCATGGCGGCGCGGGTCTCGGAAAGTTCGGCTTCCTCGCCCGGCTGCGGTTTCAGCGCCTTCAGTTCGGCGCTGGCATGCTCCAGCCAGTCGCGGTCGCGGGCGTCGGCTTCCATCCGGGCTTCGGCGGCGGCGCGGGCGCTGCCGGCGGCCTTCCAGCCGGCGTGGGCGCCGGCCACTTCCGCCAGCAGGTCGGGGTGGGCGGCATAGGCGTCTAGCAGGGCCATATGGCCGCGCGGGTTCAGCAGGCCGCGCTCGTCGTGCTGGCCGTGGATTTCCACCAGCAGTCCGCCCAACTGCCTGAGCAGGCCGGCGGAAACGGCGGTGTCGTTGACATGCGCGCGGCTGCCGCCGTCCGCCTTCAGCGTTCGGCGGAGCGTGATCTGGCCGGGTTCGTCCAGCGGAATGTCATGCTCGGCGAGAAGCGCGAGGGCGGGATGGTCTTGTGGCACATGGAATTCCGCCGTGACACTGGCCTGCGGCGTGCCCTTGCGCACCAGCCCGGCGTCGGCACGTTCGCCGAGCGCGAGGTTGAGGCCGTCGAGCAGGATGGACTTGCCGGCGCCCGTCTCGCCGGTGAGCACGGAGAGGCCCGGGCCGAAGTCGAGCGCGACACGCTCGATGAGGACCAGATCCCGGATCGAAAGCTGGACCAGCAAGCGCCGCCTCCCCCCGAAAGCCCGCCGCCCGGGTCAGCCGCCGGCTGGTGCGGTTGTGGCGCCCACCTGCGTATTCGGGGCGTGCCGCTGCACCAGGCCGTAGGCGCGCTCATACCATTTGGAGCCGGGGAAGTTGGAGCCGAGCACGGCGGCGTTGCGCTTCGCTTCCTCGGGCAGGCCCAGCGCCAGATAGGCTTCCGTCAGCCGGAACAGCGCCTCGGGGACGTGGCTGGTCGTCTGATACTGGTCGATCACCATGCGGTAGCGGCTGGTGGCGGCGATCCACTGGCGGTTGCGGGCGTAGAAGCGGCCGATGTCCAGCTCCTTGCCGGCCAGATGGTCGTTCACCAGGTCGATCTTCAGCCGCGCGTCCGCCGCATAGGGCGTGCCCGGGTAGCGGCGCACCAGCTCCTGCAGCGCGGTGAGCGCCTGCTGGGTGATCTTCTGGTCGCGCGCGACGTCGGCGATCTGCTCGTAATAGCTGAGCGCGATGATGTAATAGGCGTAGGGCGCGTCCTTGTTGCCGGGGTGGAGGCTGAGGAAGCGCTGCGCCGTCATGATGGCTTCGGAATATTGCCGCGAGGCGTAATAGCTGAAGGCCGACATCAGTTGCGCCCGGCGGGCCCAGACGGAATAGGGGTGCTGGCGCTCCACCTCGTCGAACATGGCGGCGGCGAGGCGGTAGTTGCCCTGCTCCAGCGTGTCCTTGGCGATGGAGTAGAGCGTCTCCACGTCGCGGGCGATATAGGCCTGATCCGCCTTGGGCTTGTTGCGGTTGCGCGCGCAGGCCGCCGTCAGCAGCAGGGAGGTGGCGAGGAGGGCGGATGCGACGACGCGACCGCTCGGGAGCGGGATGCGGGCGGAGTGGAATGTCATGGAGGCGGGTCTTACCTGTGGAAGGCGAAAGCGACAAGCGGGGACCATCGGGCCGCGCCATGCCGCCACAGAAGGAGGGCGGGCGAGCGCCACGGGCCGGCTGGAAGGGCGTGGGGCGCCGCCGTGCGGCCGGTGGCGCGCGCGAGGCTGAGGTGCAGGCGTGGCGGCGCCTTGTCTCCGGGGGCGAGGAGGCCGTGCCAGAGGCTTGCGAGGGTTTCGCGCAGACGGTCGGCGTCGGGGCTTTGGGCGGGGGCCATCCACATCCCCTCCCGCCGGAGAGGTGAACCCAGTTTGAATGAAGGCGCCGGCGTGGCGCGGGCGAGCGCGCGGAGGTCGTTCGCGAGCGTGTCGAGCGAGGGGCCGGGCAGGTGGCGGAACAGGCTGATATGGGCGGGGGCGTGGCGGGCGGCCTCCGGCGCGTCGATGGCCCGCCGCTCGTCCGCCGCGCGCTGGAGGGCGGGCGGCAGGGCGAGGGTGAGGATGAGGGGCGCCGCCATCGGCTCGGCGCGCGCCGCTTCCCACCCCGCTGGCCAAAGCCCCGCCATGCCGCTAACAGGAACGCCGTTTGCCGTGGCTGCGGGGCCTTCCCCCCTTGGCCACGGCCCGGAATTCATGCCCGCAAAGGTCAGAAATGCTCCAGATTCTGCGCAAGTCGGTTTCCTCCTGGGTCGGTATCCTGATCCTTGCGCTGGCGCTCGGCGCGCTCGTCTTCACGCTGTTCCAGCCTTCTACACCAGGCAGCACTTCCGGCCAGAGCGGGGCCGTGCTGGCGACGGTCGGCAAGGGGGCGATCCAGGAATCCGATTATCTGGGCGCCGTCGACCGCGCCGTCGCGCGCGAACGGGAGCGGGCGCCGCAGCTGACCAACCCGGAATTCCTGGCCGCCGGCGGCGGCGAGATGGTGTTGCAGCAACTGATCGCCGGCAAGGCGATGAACAGCTTCGGCGCGGCCAACGGCATGGCGATTTCCCGGCGGATGGTGGACGGCGAGATCGCCAGCATCCCCGCCTTCCAGCTGAACGGCAAGTTCGACGAGCCGACCTTCCGCCGGCTGCTGGCCGAGCAGCGGATTTCGGAAGAGGAACTGCGGGAATCGATCGCCACCGACCTGATGCGGCGGCAATTGCTGCAACCCGTGCTGGCGGGCACCAGCGTTCCGCGCGCCATGGCCGAGCCTTATGCGGCGCTGCTGCTGGAGCAGCGCAGCGGCGTGATCCTGCCGATCCCGTCCGCCGCGATGCCCGATCCGGGCAAGGCGACCGACGCGCAGTTGCAGGCTTTCCACACCGAGAACAAGGCCGCCTACACCCTGCCCGAGCGGCGGGCGTTCCGCTTCGCGGAGTTCAACGGCGCATCTCTCAGGGACAAGGCGAAGCCGACGGCAGAGGCCGTGCGCAAATATTATGACGACAATCCGCTGGAGTTCGGCGGGCTGGAAATGCGCAACGTGCAGCAGGTGGTGCTGCCGGACGAAGCGGCGGCCAAGGCGTTCGTCGCCGAAGTGCGCGGCGGCAAGGATTTCGGCCTGGCCGCGGCTGCCCTCGGGTTTGAGGAAGGCGACGTGGCCCTTGGCGCGCTTTCGCAGGACCAGTTGGCGCAGCAGGTGAACGCGCAGTCGGCGAAGGCGGCCTTCGCCCTTGCCGCCGATGCGGTTTCCGAACCGGTGAAGTCCGGCTTCGGCTGGCATGTGCTGCATGTGCGGGAGATCCAGGCGCCGCAGCCGCAGCCCTTCACCATGGTCCAGAACGTCATCGAGAAGAAGCTGGAAGACGAGAAGCTGGCCGAGCTTCTGTCGGAAACCGTCGGCAAGGCCGAGGACCAGTTCGCCGAGGGCCAGTCGCTGGCGGATGTGGCGAAGGGGCTGGGGGCGGCGGTGCAGACATCTCCGGCGCTAACCGCCGACGGGCGGCTGTTCGACGAGAATTATGGCGCGACGCGGGTGATGCAGCCGCTGCTCTCCAAGGTGTTCGCAACCGAGCCCGGCGAAGGGCCGCAGGTGGTGGAAGCCGAGGGCGGCAATTATGCGCTGGTGGAAGTGACCGACGTGGTGGCGCCGGCGCTGGTGCCGCTGGACAAGATCCGGGGCGACGTGGAGATGGCCTGGTCGGTGAAGAGCCGTTCCGACGCCGCCAAGGCCGAGGCCGAGCGGATCGCCGCCGCCGCCAGCAAGGGCGAGACGCTGCAGAAGGCGATCGGCGGCAGGAACCTGCCCGCGCCGCAGCAACTGACGGTTCGCCGTCTGGAGCTGACGCAGATGGCGCAGCAGGGCCAGCAGGTGCCGCCGCCGGTGGTGATGCTGCTGAATACGCCCAAGGGCCAGGCGCGGGTGATCCAGGCGCCGGGCGGGCAGGGCTGGTTCGTGGTGAAGGTGGAGGATGTGAAGCCGGGCGCGCCGGAAGAGGCGGTGCAACTGGTGGACGCCGTCCGCCAGAGCCTGGTGCGCGACGCCGGCAATGAAATGGCCGAAAGCTTCGTGCGGGCGATCGAGCGCGACGTGGGCGTGGTGCGCAAGCCGGATGCCGTGAAGGCGGTGAACCGGCGGCTGACCGGCGCCACCGTCGAGTAGGCCGGTGACGCGGGCGGAAGATGCGGCCGGGGCGCTGGCTCGGCTGGCGGCCGGCCGCCATGCCTGCCGGCATCTGCTGCTGGACGCCGACACCGAGACCCCGGTTTCCGCCTGGCTGAAGCTGGCCGAGGAAGGCCGGGGCGATTTCCTGCTGGAGTCGGTGGAAGGCGGGCGGACGCGCGGGCGCTATTCGCTGATCGGGCTGGACCCCGATCTGGCCTTCCGCGCGACGGGCCATGCGGCGGAAGTGAACCGGCAGTGGCGCCGCGACCGGCAGGCTTTTGCGCCGGCCGGGGCGCCGAGCCTGACGGCGCTGCGCGAACTGGTGGCTTCCATCCGCATGGAGGTGCCGGACGGCCTGCCGCCGGCGCTGCCGTTCCTCGTCGGCTATTTCGGCTATGAGACGGCCGGGCTGGTGGAGAAGCTGCCGGTGCCGGCGCGCGACCCGCTGGGCGTGCCCGACATGATGTTCGTGCGGCCGGGGCTGCTGCTGGTGTTCGACCGGCTGGCCGACACGCTGACGCTGATCGCCCCCGTCTATGCCGACAGCGGGCTGGAGCCGCCTGCCGCGCTGGCCGCCGCCGACGAGCGGCTGGAGGCTGCCGCCGCCCGGCTTCAGCGGCCGCTTCCGGCGCGGCTGGTGGCTGCGGCGCCGGCGGAGACGGCCACGCCGGTTTCCGCCGTCGGGCCGGAGCGCTATGGTGAGATGGTCGAGGCCGCCAAGGCCTATATCGGCGCCGGGGACATCTTCCAGGTGGTGCTGGCGCAGCGCTTCGAGCTGCCCTTCGCGCTGCCGCCGTTCCAGCTTTACCGTTCCTTGCGGCGGGTGAATCCTTCGCCCTTCCTCTACCATCTGGACCTGCCGGGATTCGCGGTGATCGGCTCCAGCCCGGAGATACTGGTGCGGGCGCGCGACGGCGAGGTGACCATCCGCCCGATCGCCGGCACCCGGCCGCGCGGGAAGACGGATGCCGAGGATGCCGAACTGGAGGCCGGGCTGCTGGCCGACCCCAAGGAACTGGCCGAGCATCTGATGCTGCTGGACCTCGGGCGCAACGATGTCGGCCGTGTGGCGCAAGCCGGCACGGTGAAGGTGACGGACCGCTTCACCGTCGAGCGCTACAGCCATGTGATGCACATCGTCTCCAATGTGGTGGGGCGGCAGCTGGCGGATAGCGATTCGATCGACGCCATTCTGGCCGGCTTTCCCGCCGGCACGGTTTCCGGCGCGCCCAAAGTGCGGGCGATGGAGATCATCGCCGAGCTGGAAGCGGAAAAGCGCGGGCCTTACGCCGGCGGCATCGGCTATTTCGCCCCGGACGGCGGCATGGACAGCTGCATCGTGCTGCGCACCGCCGTGGTGAAGGATGGGGTGATGCATGTGACGGCGGGCGCCGGCATCGTCGCCGACAGCCAGCCCGCCTATGAGCAGCGCGAGTGCGAGGCGAAGGCCGGCGCGCTGATGGCCGCCGCCCGCGCGGCGCTGGCCGCCGCCGCCGAACCCGGCTTCGGCCAGTAGTGGCACCAGCACTCCCTCTCCCTTTGGGGAGAGGGTGCGGCAGCGTGCGGCTTGCCGTTGATCGGTGGCGGTGGTGCTTGTGGCGCCGTCCTCCCCTCTCCCCAACCCTCTCCCCGCGAGCGGGGAGAGGGAGTGCTTTCTCCCCAGCTTTATTTTCCTCCAGCCTTGAGGCGGCGGGGATTGCGGGACTAGGTTCCGCCCCATGTTCGTGCCGCTTCGCTGCCAGTCCTCCTTCTCGATGCTGGAATCCACCATCGAGCTGAAGGCGCTGGCGAAGGCCGCCGCCGCTGCCGGATTCCCGGCCGTGGGGCTGACGGATCGCGGCAATCTGTTCGGCGCCATGGCCTTCTCCAAGGCCTGCATGGATGTGAGCGTGCAGCCGGTGATCGGCACGCTGCTGCCGGTGCTGCGCGACATGCCGCCGGGCACGCTTCGGCCCGGAAGCCGGCCGCCGGTCGACTATCTGGCGCTCTACGCCCGGAACGAGGCGGGCTGGGCCAATCTGCTGCACCTCGTCTCCGCCGCGCATATGGAGGGCGAGGCGGGGCTGGAGCGGCTGGAGGGGCGGACGGACGGGCTTCTCTGCCTGACGGGCGGGGCGGACGGGGCGCTGGCGAAGCTTTACGCCGAGGGGCAGGGGGAGGAGGCCGAAGCGCTGGCGCGGCGGCTGACCGGCTTGTTCGGCGACCGGCTTTATATCGAGATTTCCCGCAGCGGCGACCCTGTCGAGCAATCGAGCGAATTGTCGCTGCTGCGTCTGGCGCATGGCGCGGGGCTGCCGATCGTCGGCACCTCGCCGGCGCGCTTCCTGGAGCCGAACGGCTACAGCGCGCACGACGTGATGCTGTGCATTTCCGAAGGCGCCTATCTGGAGACGGCGGACCGGCGGCGCTCCAACCCGCGCCATTATCTGGCGGACGAGCGGGAGATGGCCGAGCGGTTCCACGACCTGCCCGAGGCGCTGGCGATGACCGCGCATGTGGCGCGGCGTTCGGCCTTCGCGCTGAAGAAGCGCGATCCGGTGCTGCCGAAGCTGGTGCCGGACGCGGAAGCCGAGAAGGCGGAGTTGCACAGGCTGGCGGAAGCCGGGCTGCGCGCGCGGCTGGACGATATGCAGGTGGCGGACGAGGCGCCCTATTGGGATCGGCTGGCGTTCGAACTGGGAATCATCGGGCAGATGGGTTTCTCCGGTTACTTCCTGATCGTTGCCGACTTCATCCAATGGTCGAAGGAGCAGGATATCCCGGTGGGGCCGGGGCGGGGCTCGGGCGCGGGGTCGGCGGTGGCCTGGGCGCTGAGGATCACCGATCTCGACCCGCTGGCGCTGGGGCTGCTGTTCGAGCGGTTCCTGAACCCCGAGCGCAAGTCCATGCCCGACTTCGACATCGACTTCTGCGAAACCCGGCGGGAAGAAGTGATCCGCTATGTGCAGCGCAAATACGGCCGCGAGCAGGTGGCGCAGATCATCACCTTCGGAACGCTGAAGGCCCGCGCCGTGGTGAAGGATGTGGGGCGGGTGATGCAATTGCCCTATGGGCAGGTGAACCGGCTTTCCAACCTGATCCCCGCCAACCCCGCCGACCCCTGGGATCTGAACCGGGCGCTGAACGGCGTGCCGGAACTGACCGCCGAGATGAAGGCGGACCCGAAGGTGAAGCAGCTGATCGAGGTGGGGCTGCAGCTGGAAGGGCGGCCGCGCCACTCCTCCACCCATGCCGCCGGGGTGGTGATCGGCGACCGGCCCCTGTCCGAACTGGTGCCGCTCTATCGCGATCCGCGTTCCGATTTCCCGGTGACGCAGTTCGACCTGAAATGGGCCGAGGAAGCGGGGCTGGTGAAGTTCGACTTCCTGGGCCTGAAGACGCTTTCGGTGCTGGCGCGGGCGAAGAAGCTGCTGGCCGAGCGGGGGACGGCGATCGACCTCGACCATCTGCCGTGGGACGATCAGGACGTCTATGCGCTGATGACGCGCGGCGACACGGTGGGGGTGTTCCAGTTCGAATCCGAAGGCATGCGTCGGGCGCTGGCGCTGGTGAAGCCGACGCTGTTCGAGGATATCATCGCGCTGGGCGCGCTTTACCGGCCGGGGCCGATGGACAATATCCCGAGCTTCGCCGCCCGCAAATGGGGGCGGGAGGAGCCGGATTACCTGCACCCGATGCTGGAGCCGACGCTGAAGCCGACCTATGGCGTCATCATCTACCAGGAACAGGTGATGCAGATCGCGCAGGTGCTGGCCGGCTATTCGCTGGGCGAGGCCGACCTGCTGCGCCGCGCCATGGGGAAGAAGATCCAGGCGGAGATGGACGCGCAGCGCGCCCGCTTCGTGGATGGGGCCAAGGCCAATGGCGTGGACGCGAAGCAGGCCGAAAGCATCTTCAACCTCGTCGACAAGTTCGCCGGCTATGGCTTCAACAAGAGCCACGCCGCCGCCTACGCCCTGGTCGCCTGGCAGACGGCCTGGCTGAAGCACCACCATCCGGCCGCCTTCTACGCCGGCTCCATGGCTTACGACATCCATCTGACCGACAAGCTGGCGGTGTTCGTGGACGACATGCGCCGGCTGGACGTGCCGCTGCTGGGGCCGTGCATCAATGCGAGCGGGGCGGATTTCACTCTGGAGGATCATGAGGGCCGGATCGCCGTGCGCTATGCGCTGGGCGCGCTGAAGGGCGTGGGCGAGGGGGCGATGGACGATATCGTCAGGGAGCGCGACGCCCATGGGCCGTTCCGCTCGCTCGACGATTTCGTGAACCGCATCGACCCGCGGGCGTTGAACCGGCGGCAGATGGAAGCGCTGGCGGCGGCCGGGGCCTTCGACTGTTTCGGAGTCGACCGGGCGCGGGTGCATGCTGCCGCCGAACTGCTGATGGGCGCGGCGACGCGGGCGGCCGACGCGCGGGTGACCGGGCAGGGCGGGCTGTTCGGCGGCGACAGCGCGGCGGAATCGGTGCCGCTTCCGGACGCGAAGCCCTGGCCGCTGGGCGAGCGGTTGTCGCATGAGCGCGACGCCTTCGGCTTCTGGTTCTCCGGCCATCCGGTGGAGGCGCATTCGCCGGTGCTGAAGGCGATGTCGGTGGCGACGGCGACCGAAGTGATGGCGCGCCGGGCGCCGGCCGGCACCCGCACCACCGCGAAGATGGCGGGGCTGGTGGAGGATTTCCGCTGGCGGGTGCCGCAGGGCAAGGGGCCGGACCGGCGCTATATGCTGGCGGACCTGACCGACCAGTCCGGCAAATGGGGGGCGAGCTGCTTCAACGCCGAGGCGCAGGCGCAGGTGGAAGCTTCGGTGGCGGCGGGCGAGACGCTGCTGATGGACGTGGAGCTGCAATGGCGCGAGGGGGACGAGGCGCCGCGCCTCGCCATCCAGAGCGCGCGGCCGTTGCAGGAACTGGTGCGCTCGACCCGGGCGCTGTTGTCGGTGCGATTCCGGCCGGGGGCGACGACGATGGCGCTGGCGGAGCTTTCCGCCTGGCTGCCGCGCGGCGGCCGCTCGGTGGTGGAGGCGACGGTGCCGCTGGCGGCCGGCGGCGAGGCGGTGGTGCGGCTGGGGGCCGACTTCCTGCTGCCGGCCGGCGCCGAGGTGGAGATCGGGGCGCTGGACATGGTCGCGGGCGCCGAGATTTCGGCGATGACGCAGCCGCTGAGGCTGGTGGCTTGATGGGGTTGCCGCCCGGGGTGGGCGGCTTAAGGTGTGAAAAACCAACCGGGGAGAAGATATGCCGATTTCGCTGCACGACGCCTTTGTGCCGACCGTCCGCCAGACGCTGGGGGCGGTCAATGGCCTGATCGGCAAGGCCGAACGCTGGTGCGCCGAGACGGGGACGGCCGAGGCCGCGATCGTCGGCGCCACGCTGCACGACACGATGCTGCCCTTTTCCTTCCAGATCCGCTCGGTGGCGCACCACAGCCTGGGCGCGATCGAGGGCGTGCGGGCCGGCCTGTTCGACGCGACGGGTGGGGAAATGCCCGGGACGCTGGCGGCGATGAAGGACCTCCTGGGCCGCGCGGATGCCGGGCTTGCGGCGGTCGAGCCCGAGGAGATGGAAGGTTTCATGGGCAAGGATGTGGCCTTCGACTTGAGGGGCATGAAAATCCCCTTCGTGGCGGAGAATTTCCTGCTGTCCTTCTCGCAGCCGAACTTCTTCTTCCACGCGGCGACCGCCTATGATCTGCTGCGCAGCAAGGGGGTGCCGCTGGGCAAGCGCGACTTCCTCGGCCAGCTTCGCGTGAAGATTTGAAGTCGCCTCTGCTCCTCGCCGCCGCTCTGGTGGCGGGCATCAGCTATATGGCGAGCTGGGGGCTGGCGTTGCCCGACGCGGCCGCCATCGCCTGGAAGGGGGCGGGCGTCGGCCTGCTCGCCACCTGGGCCAGCCGGCAGGGGCGCAGCGTCGATCACGCGCTGCTGGCGACCGTGCTGACGCTGGGGGCGGCGGCCGACATGCTGCTGGAGGTGATCTTCGTCGCTGGCGCCGCCGTCTTCGCGCTGGGGCATGTGGTGGCGATCGCCCTTTACGCCCGCAACCGGCGGCCGGGGCTGGGGGCGAAGGATCTGGCGCTGGCGGCGGCGCTGGTCGGCGGCGGCGTGGCGGCCGCCTATCATCTGGCCAGCCCCGACTGGGCGCCTTCGGTGGCGGTCTACACGCTGTTCCTTGCGCTGATGGCGGCGGCCGCGCTGATGTCGCGCTTCGCGCTGGCGGGGGTGGGGGCGCTTTTGTTCCTGCTGTCCGACCTTCTCATCTTCGCGCGGATGGACAGCCTGTCGGGCGCGCGCTGGGCGGATTTCGCCATCTGGGGCAGCTATTTCGCCGGGCAGGCGCTGATCGCCTGGGGCGTTGCCAGCGGCTTGCGCTCAAAAGCCGCCCGATAGCGCCATGGCGACGACGGCGGCGGCCATGACCGCCGTCGCCAGCCAGCCCCAGAAGGCGAGGCGGCGGGAAATCGGCAGATCGCCCATGATCGCCGCGCGGCTGGCGACGAACATCATCGCCGCCATGATCGGCACCGCGACGACGCCGTTGACGACCGCGCTCCAGAACAGGGCCTTGATCGGATCGATGTCGGACCATTGGATGGCGACGCCCAGAAGTGTCGCCGCGACGATGACGCCATAAAAGCCGATCGCTTCCCATGGCTTGTTGTCCAGCCCGGATTTCCAGCCCTGCGATTCGCCGATGGCATAGGCGGCGGAGCCGGCCAGCACCGGCACCGCCAGCAGGCCGGTGCCGATGATCCCCAGCGCGAACAGCGCGAAGGCGTAGTTGCCGGCGATCGGCTTCAGGGCGTTGGCGGCGTCGGCCGCCGTCTGGATGTCGCCGCCGCCGTGGCTGTGGATGGTGGCGGCGGTGGCGATGATGATGGCGATGGCGACGAGGTTGGAAATGGCCATGCCGGCCATGGTGTCGAAGCCGATGCGGCGGAATTCGGCCTTTGCCGGTGCGCCGTCCTCGGTCAGCGGCTTTTCCTGGTGGCGGTGCATTTCCTCCACCTCCTGCGCGCTTTGCCAGAAGAAGAGATAGGGGCTGATGGTGGTGCCGAAGATGGCGACGATCATGATGAGCGCCTCCTTCCCCGGCACATGCGGCACGAAGAGGCCGGCGGCGACCTGGGACCAGTCCAGCTTCACCAGCAGCAGCACGCCGAAATAGGCGAAGAGGCTGAGCGTCAGCCATTTCAGGAAGCTGGCGTAGCGCGGATAGGGCACGAAAAGCTGCAGGCCGAGCGAGAAGAGGGCGAAGGCGATCGTCATCCAGTGGGCGGGGAGCCCGGTGACGAGGCGGGCGACGTCGCCCATCATCGCGAGGTCGGCGGCGATGTTGATGGTGTTGGCGACGAACAGCAGCAGCACCAGCGCAAGGACGAGCGGCTTCGGGATGACCGCCGCCATGTTGCTGGCCAGCCCCTTGCCCGAGACGCGGCCGATATGGGCGGAGACGAGCTGCACCGCGCACATCAGCGGGTAGGTGAGCAGCATCGTCCAGAGCAGCGAGAAGCCGAAGCGGGCGCCGGCCTGCGAATAGGTGGCGATGCCGGAAGGGTCGTCGTCGGCCGCGCCGGTGACGAGGCCGGGGCCGAGCTGCTTCAGCCGGGCGGACAGGCGCAGGCGGTGGGAGAGCTTCACCCGGCGTTTCTGCGGCAAGCGCTGGCCGGGCGCAAGCGGAGCGGCGGCGGGCGGTTTCCCCAATTCCCGTCACCCCGGGCTTGACCCCGAGTCAAGCCCGGGGTGACGGAGTGTGTGGCGCACGGGCGCGCTGTCCGGCAAGGCTCAGAACTTGACTCCGGCGGCTATCGCCACTAGGTGCGCCGCCCATCCCACACGCGAGGGGAAACCTTCCGGTGCCCGGCCGCAGTCGGGCTTACCTTCGCGGCGGAACCAACCGGTTAGGAGACTATTCATGACGGCATCCGACGTGTCGATGCAGGCGCTGCTGGAAGCGGGCGCGCATTTCGGCCACCAGACCCACCGCTGGAACCCGAAGATGAAGCCCTACATCTTCGGCGAGCGCAACGGAATCCACATCCTCGACCTGTCGCAAACGGTGCCGCTGTTCGCGCGCGCCCTCGACTTCGTGCGCGCCACCTCGGCCGCCGGCGGCAAGGTGCTGTTCGTGGGCACCAAGCGCCAGGCGCAGGAGCCGATCGCCGAAGGCGCGCGGCGCTGCAACCAATATTATGTCAACCACCGCTGGCTCGGCGGCATGCTGACCAACTGGAAGACCATCTCCGCCTCGATCAAGCGCTACAAGACGCTGGAAGAGCAGCTTTCGGGCGACACGCACGGCTTCACCAAGAAGGAAGTGCTGAAGATGACCCGCGAGCGCGACAAGTTCGAAGCCTCGCTGGGCGGCATCCGCGACATGAACGGCCTGCCCGACCTGATGTTCGTGGTGGACGTGAACAAGGAAGAGCTGGCCATCAAGGAAGCCAATGTGCTGGGCATCCCGGTGATCGCCATCCTCGACAGCAACACCGATCCGGCGAACATCGCCTTCCCGGTGCCCGGCAACGACGACGCCAGCCGCGCCATCCAGCTTTACTGCAACGCCGTGGCGGACGCGGTTCTGGCCGGCAAGCAGGGCCGCATGGCCGACATGGGCGTGGACATCGGCGCCCAGGCCGAGCCGGAAGCCGATCCGGCGCTGACCGCCTGAGACGACTGGCGCCCGGCATGAAAGGCGCCAGAGGCAAAAACGCCTTTTGCCCTGACAGGCCGCCCGGCTTGTCATCAACCTGACCCGAAGGGGCTGCACGAGCGGTGCAGTCCCTTCACCTGCACAAGAGGAGCCAAGCCATGGCCAACATCACCGCCGCCCTCGTCAAGGAACTCCGCGACCTGACCGGCGCGGGCATGATGGACGCGAAGAAAGCGCTCGTCGAAGTCGAAGGCGAAATCGAGAAGGCGATCGACTGGCTGCGCGCCAAGGGCCTCGCTTCTGCCGCCAAGAAGGCCGGCCGCACCGCCGCCGAGGGGCTGGTGGGCGTCGCCGTTTCCGGCAACCGCGGCGCGGTCGTGGAAGTGAACGCCGAGACCGATTTCGTCGCCAAGAACGC
Organism: Sandaracinobacteroides sayramensis; assembly: GCF_022014495.1. GTDB lineage: Bacteria > Pseudomonadota > Alphaproteobacteria > Sphingomonadales > Sphingomonadaceae > Sandaracinobacteroides > Sandaracinobacteroides sayramense. The sequence goes on along the minus strand of NZ_JAKLSQ010000014.1, from coordinate 30,555 downwards.
GCAGTTCCAGGATTTCGTGAAGGAAATCGCGAAAGTGGCGCTGGAAAAGGGCGAGAAGGTGGAAGATCTGCTGGCGGCCGACTATCCGGCCGGCGGCGGCACTGTGCAGGACGTGCTGACGCACAACATCGCCACCATCGGCGAGCAACAGGTGCTGCGCCGCGCCGAAGTGCTGGAAGCGACTGGAGTCGTCGCCTCCTACATCCACAACGCCGCCGCGCCGAACCTCGGCAAGATCGGCGTGCTGGTGGCGATCGACAGCGACATCGCCGACAAGGAGGCGCTGCTGGCCATCGGCAAGCAGATCGCCATGCATGTGGCGGCCGCCAACCCGCTGGCGCTTTCGATCGAGCATATCGACCCGGCGCTGCTGGAGCGCGAGCGCGCCGTCGCCGCCGAGAAGGCCGCTTCCTCGGGCAAGCCGGCCGACATCATCGAGCGGATGGTGGACGGCGCGGTGAAGAAGTTCGCCGGCGAGCAGGCGCTTCTCTCCCAGGTGTTCGTGATCGACGGCAAGTCGAAGGTGGCGGACTTCGTCGGTTCGGAAGCCAAGCGCCTGTCGGGCAATATCCTGGTGGCGAAGTTCATCCGCTTCCAGCTGGGCGAAGGCATCGAGAAGGCCGAAACCGACTTCGCGGCCGAAGTGGCGGCGGTGGCCGGCACGGCCTGATCCGGGCCGGCGCGCTCGGGTTCGCCCCGGCGCCGCCGGCCGAACACGCTCCGGGCTTGAGGCGCGGGGCCGGGGCGGCTAAGCCCCGACTTGAGGATCATTTCACTTCCAAAGGCTTCCCCCATGTCCCGCCCCGCCTTCAAGCGCATCCTGTTGAAGCTGTCGGGCGAGGCGGCGATGGGCGACCAGGCCTTCGGAATCGACCCCGGAACCGTCGCCCGCGTGGCGGGCGAGGTGAAGGCGGCGAAGGACGCGGGCCTGGAGCTCTGCCTGGTGATCGGCGGCGGCAACATCTTCCGCGGCATGGCCGGAGCCGCCAAGGGCATGGACCGGGCGACCGCCGACTATATGGGCATGCTGGCCACCGTGATGAACGCGCTCGCCATGCAGGACGCGCTGGAGCAGCTTGGCGTGGAGACGCGGGTGATGTCGGCCATTCCGATGGCGGCCGTCTGCGAGCCCTATATCCGCCGCCGGGCCGAGCGGCATCTGGAGAAGGGCCGGGTGGTGATCTTCGCCGCCGGAACCGGCAGCCCCTATTTCACCACCGACAGCGGCGCGGCGCTGCGGGCGGCGGAAATGAAGTGCGACGCGCTGTTCAAGGGCACGTCGGTGGACGGCGTCTACGACAGCGACCCGAAGACCAACCCTTCGGCGAAGCGCTACGACAGCATCGGCTTCAACCAGGTGCTGGCGGACAATCTGAAGGTGATGGACGCGGCGGCGATCGCGCTGTGCCGCGACAACCGCATTCCGATCGTGGTGTTCAACATCCGCGAGGAAGGCAATCTGGCGCAGGTGCTGGCCGGCGACGGCGTGTCGACGGTGGTCGGCGGAAAGGCTTGAATGGCCGGTGGAACCGGCCCACTGATGGTTTCGAGGGATAAAGACATGGCAGACTTCGACGCAAACGCCACCAAGGCCGATCTGGAGCGCCGCATGAAGGGCGCGGTGGAGACGCTGAAGAACGATCTCGGCGGCCTTCGCACCGGCCGCGCCTCGACGACGCTGCTCGACCCCGTGGTGGTCGAGGTCTATGGCTCGAACATGCCGCTCAACCAGCTGGCGACGGTGACGGCGCCGGAGCCGCGCATGCTGTCCGTGCAGGTGTGGGACCGTTCCAACGTGCAGCCGGTGGAAAAGGCGATTCGCTCGGCCGGCCTTGGCCTCAACCCGATTTCCGAAGGCCAGACGCTGCGCCTGCCCATCCCCGACCTGACGGAGGAGCGGCGCAAGGAACTGGCGAAGCTCGCCACCCAATATGCCGAGAAGGCGCGGGTGGCCGTGCGCAACGTGCGGCGCGACGGCAACGACGCGCTGAAGGCGGCCGAGAAGAAGGGCCAGATCAGCCAGGACGAGCAGAAGAAGCTGGAAGCCGATGTGCAGAAGCTGACCGACAAGGCGATCGCCGATCTGGACGCGGCCGCCAGCGCCAAGGAGAAGGAAATCCTTGGCAAGTGAAGTGGTTCGGTTCCGTGCGCCCGGCCGCGGAGGCTGAGGGGGCCTGCCCGGATGGCGAGCTGCCGGCGGTGTCCGGCGGGCCGCGCCATGTCGCCATCATCATGGACGGCAACGGCCGCTGGGCGAAGGCCCGGCACCTGCCGCGCCTGGCGGGGCATCGCGCCGGGGTGGAGGCGGTGCGCCGCATCGTCCGCGCCGCGCCACGCCTGGGGATCGAGACGCTGACGCTCTACGCCTTCTCCAGCGAGAACTGGCGGCGGCCGGCGGAGGAAGTCTCGGACCTGATGAGCCTGCTGCGCCACCATCTGCTGGCGGAACTGGACGAACTGCACGCCAATGGCGCGCGGCTGAGCCTGATCGGCGACTGGCGCTCGCTGAAGCCCGACGTGGTGGAGCGGCTGGAAGCCGCCGTGCGCTCGACGGCCGCGAACGAGCGTTTCCGGCTGGTGGTGGCGCTGAACTATGGCGGGCAGGACGAGCTGACGCGCGCGGTGCAGGCGATCGCCGGGCGCGCCGCGGCGGGCGAGATCGCGCCGGCCGATATCTCGCCGCAGATGATCGAAAACAGCCTCGATACGGCGGACCTGCAGCCGGTCGACCTCATCATCCGCACCTCGGGCGAGCAGCGGCTTTCCAACTTCCTGCTGTGGCAGGCCGCCTATGCCGAGATGTGGTTCACCCCCGTGCTCTGGCCGGATTTCAGCGAGGCGACGCTGCGCGAGGCGGCGGAGGCTTTCGCCGGCCGGGAGCGGCGCTATGGCGGCCGCTGAGCCGAAGGCCGCCGGCGCCGGATCGGGGCTTGGCCCCCGGGTGGTGGTGGGGCTGTTCCTGGCGGTCATCGCCATTGCCGACATCTGGGTGGGCGGCCCGGCCTTCTCGCTGATGATCGCCGCCGGCGTCATCCTGATCCTGTGGGAATGGTGCGCCATGCACCGCATCGCGCAGGGCTGGCGGATCGGCGGCGGGCTGGCGCTGGCGGCGGTCGCGCTGCTGGCCGATCGGAACCAGCCGCAGCTGGCGCTGGTGCTGCTGCTCTCGTCGGCGATCCTGTTCCTGGCGCTTTCGCTGCTGGCGAAGGCGGCGGCGCGGCGCTGGATTTCCACCGGGCTCCTCTATGCCGGGCTGCCGGCGATCGCCCTTATCTGGCTGCGCGGCCAGCCGGACGGTTTCGCGCTGGTGATGTGGACCATGGGGCTGGTGTGGGCGACGGACATATTCGCCTATTTCGCCGGCCGCGCCATCGGCGGGCCGAAGATCTGGCCGGCGGTCAGCCCCAACAAGACCTGGGCCGGGCTGATCGGCGGCATGACGGGCGCGGCGCTGTTCTCGCTGGGCTTCGCCGTCTGGCGGAACTGGCCGCAGGGGGCGCTGGCGATGCTGCTGCTGGGGGCGGCGCTGGCCGTCGTCGCGCAGGCGGGCGATTTCTTCGAAAGCTGGCTGAAGCGGCGGGCGGGGGTGAAGGATTCCGGCCGGCTGTTTCCCGGCCATGGCGGAATCATGGACCGGGTGGACGGGCTGGTGCCGGTCGCCTGCCTCGTCGCGCTTTGGGCGGCGACGCGCACGCCGGTGGAGTGGGTTTCCGCCGGATGGGAGGCATTGGCTTGAAACGCTTGACGATTCTGGGGGCGACGGGCTCCGTGGGCGCCTCCACCCTGGATCTGGTGGCGCGCAACCCCGAGCGCTTCGAAGTGGTGGCGCTGACCGCCGGGCGCGACTGGCGCCGGCTGGCGGAACTGGCGGTGGCGCACCGCGCCCGGGCGGCGGTGATCGCCGATGAAGCGGCCTATGCCGAGCTGAAGGCGGCGCTCACCGGCACCGGGATCGCCGTTTCCGCCGGGCCGGCGGCGCTGGTGGAGGCGGCGCGGATGGAGGCCGATCTGGTGGTGGCGGCGATCGTCGGCGCCGCCGGCCTGCCGCCGACGCTGGCGGCGCTGGAGGCCGGCATTTCGGTGGCGCTGGCCAACAAGGAGGCGCTGGTCTGCGCCGGGCATCTGATGACGGCCGCCGCCGCCCGTTCCGGCGCGACGCTGCTGCCGATCGACAGCGAGCATAACGCCATCTTCCAGGTGCTGGAATCGCGCGAGCGGGTGCGGCGAATCGTGCTGACGGCCTCCGGCGGGCCGTTCCGCTGCTGGTCGCGCGAGCGGATGCAGGGGGTGACTCCGGCGGAAGCGGTGAAGCATCCGACCTGGTCGATGGGGGCGAAGATCTCGGTCGATTCCGCCACCCTCATGAACAAGGGGCTGGAGCTGATCGAGGCCTGGCACCTGTTCGGCCTGAGCCCGGAGCAATTGGGGGTGCTGGTGCATCCGCAAAGCCTGGTGCACGGGCTGGTGGAATATGTGGACGGCTCGGTGCTGGCGCAGCTCGGGCCGGCCGACATGCGCGTGCCCATCGCCCATGCGCTGGCCTGGCCGGAGCGGATCGCCACCCCGGTCGAGCGGCTGAACCTGGCGGCGATCGGCCGGCTGGAGTTCGAGGAGGCCGACCGCGAGCGCTTCCCGGCGCTGGCGCTGGCGGAAGCGGCGCTGGCCGACGGCCTCTGCCGCCCCTGCGTGCTGAACGCCGCGAACGAAGTGGCGGTGGCGGCCTTCCTGGAAGAGAAGATTCCCTTCCTGGCGATCGCCGATGTGGTGGGGGAGACGCTGGCCGCCATCCGCCCGCGCCGCCCGGAAACGCTGGCCGATGTCGACGCGGCGGACGCCGCCGCCCGTTCATCTGCGCAACAGTTTGTTTATCTTAACCATGTAAGCCGGTTTGCAGCGCAGCACGCATCGGGATAAGTATTTCATCATGGAAACACTCGCTTCGCCCGGCCTTTTCTACACATTGGCTGTCTTCGCCCTGGTCATCGGCATTCTCGTGTTCGTGCACGAATATGGCCATTATGGCGTGGCACGCCTGTTCGGAATCAAGGTGGAGGCCTTCGCCGTTGGTTTCGGGCCTGAAATATTCGGCTGGACCGACAGGAATGGCACCCGCTGGAAGCTGGGCTGCATCCCGATGGGCGGCTACGCCAAGTTCGCCGGCGACGCCAATGGCGCCAGCCAGCCGGATTCGACTCTGGCCGAGCGGACATCTGAAAGCGAGCGCGCCGATCTCTTCCATTTCCGGCCGCTGTGGCAGAAGTCGCTGGTGGTGGCGGCCGGGCCGGCGATCAACTTCGCCTTTGCGATCCTGATCTTCATGGGCTTCTTCATGACCTATGGCCATCAGATCACCCCGCCGGTGGTGGGCCAGGTGATGGAGGGAAGCCCGGCTGCGGGCGCGGGGCTGAAGCCCGGCGACCGCTTCGTTTCCATCGACGGGCAGACGGTCAACCGCTTCGAGGATGTGATGCGGGTGATCGCCATCAACCCCGGAACCCCGGTGAAGCTGGAGATGGAGCGCGGCGGCGAGCCCAAGGCGGTGACCGTGCTGCCCAAGGTGGTGATGAGCACCGACCGTTTCGGCAACGAGTTCACGCGCGGCATGCTGGGCATCGGCTCGGGCGAGCTGGTGGTGGTGCGCCACGGGCCGGTGCAGGCGTTCCGCTGGGCGCTGGTGGAGACCTGGGACACCGTGCGCATGATGTGGGACACCATCGGGCAGGTGATCACCGGCCGCCGCGACGTGCAGGACCTGGGCGGGCCGGTGAGGATCGCGCAATTCTCGGGCCAGAGCGCCTCGCTGGGACTGCCCGCTCTCATCAGCTTCATCGCGCTCGTCTCGATAAACCTCGGGTTCATCAACCTGCTGCCAATCCCGATGCTGGACGGGGGGCACCTGTTCCTCTACGCGCTTGAGGGTGTCCGGCGTCGGCCGCTCCATCCCAAGGTGCAGGAATGGGCGTTCATGTCGGGATTTGCGCTGCTGATGTCGCTGATGATCTTTCTGACCTGGAACGACCTGCAATCGGTCGGACTGTGGGACAGGCTGGCAAGCGTCATCAGTTGACCTAGTAGCAGGAAACCAGGTTTACAGTGACGATTTCTCAGGCGGCCGCGGGCCGTAGCCCCCAGAGGTCAATCAGGGTTCGGCGCGCGGCGGCTCTGCCGATGCTGCTGGGGTCGGCTGCGATGGCGCAGGCGCCTGCTTTCGCGCAGGCTGCGCCCACCCAATCCGCGCCCGTCCAATCCGCGCCGGCCCAGTCTGCGCCGGCTCAGCCTGCTTCCACCGCGCAGCCGGCGGCGGCGCCGGAAGTGGTGCGCACCATCCGCTCGCTGAACGTCACCGGCAACGAGCGGCTGGAGGCGGATACCGTCCGCTCCTATATCGATCTGCGCGCCGGCGAGACCTATGACCGCGTGCGGCTCGACCGGGCGCTGAAGGCCCTGTTCGAGACGGAATTGTTCGCGGACGTGCAGATCCGCGACGATGGCGACGGCAACATCACCATCGAGGTGCGCGAGAATCCGGTGATCAACCGGGTGCTGATCGAGGGCGGCAAGCGCATCAAGGAAGACAAGATCCGCGAGGAGATCAAGGTCGCGCCCAGGCAGATCTTCACCCGCAGCCGGGCGCGGGCGGATGTGGCGCGCATCCTGGAGCTGTATCGCCGGTCCGGCCGCTTCGCCGCCAAGGTCGAGCCGAAGATCGTCCAGCTGGAGCAGAACCGCGTCGACCTGATCTTCGAGATTTCGGAAGGCCCGAAATCCAAGGTCCGGCAGATCAACATCATCGGCAACGAGCAATTCTCCGACAAGGAACTGCGCGGCGAAATGGCGACCCGCCAGGCGCGGCCGCTGCGGATGTTCACCTCCAACGACACCTACGACCCGGACCGGCTGGCCTATGACCAGCAGAAGCTGCGGCAATTCTACCTGACGCAGGGCTATGCGGATTTCCGCGTGGTGTCGTCCGTCGCCGAGCTGACGCCGGACCGGCGCGACTTCATCGTCACCTATGTGGTCGAGGAAGGGGAGCGCTACAAGTTCGGCGAAGTCGATCTGGTGAGCGACATCCGCGACGTGAAGGCCGACCAGTTCAAGAGGCTGCTGCCGATGAAGCAGGGCGACTGGTACAACGCCAAGCTGGTCGAGGACACCATCGACGGGCTGACGGAATCGGTGGGCCTGCTGGGCTATGCCTTCGCCGACGTGCGCCCGAATTTCGACCGCGACAAAGACAAGCGCGAGATGAACATCACCTTCGCGGTGAACGAGACGCCGCGGGTCTATGTCGAATCCGTCACCATCAACGGCAACACCCGCACCCGCGACGAGGTGATCCGCCGCGAATTCCGTCTGGCGGAAGGCGACGCCTTCAACTCGGTGAAGGTGAAGCGCTCGCGCGACCGGATCCAGAGCCTGGGCTTCTTCCAGGACAAGCTGGAAGTGAAGCAGGCGCCGGGTGCCGCGCCCGACAAGGTGGCGCTGCAGGTGGACGTGGAAGAGCGGCCGACCGGATCGCTGCAACTGTCGGCCGGCTTCTCGTCGATCGAGCGCTTCATCTTCAGCTTCTCGATCGAGGAGCGGAACTTCCGCGGGCGGGCGCAGCAGCTCCGCCTGTCGGCGAACGTCAGCTCTTACTCGAAGTCGGTGGAAGTCGGCTTTACCGAGCCTTATCTGTTCGACCGCAACCTGGCGATGGGCTTCGACATCTTCCGCCGCGATTACAACAGCTTCAGCTGGAACACCAACGGCGAGCGCTACACCACCTACGAGCAGGTGACGACCGGCTTCCAGATCCGCGCGGGCACGGCCATCAACGAATATTGGCAGGCGCAGATTCGCTATGGCCTGTCGGTCGACAAGGTCGATCTGCACGGCGACCAATATTACACCATCGATCCGGAAACCGGCGTGCGCGAGTGCGATCCGATTTCGGCGGGCCATTATCTCTGCGACGCGCTTGGCCGCTATGTGACTTCGTCGATCGGCTTCAGCCTGGTCAACGACACGCTGGACAACCGCATGCGGCCGTCGCGCGGGCAGCGGCTGATCCTCAACACCGATCTCGCCGGGCTTGGCGGCTCGGTGAAATATTGGCGCACCCGCGTGAACTACGACCGCTATTTCCGGCTTCCGGCCGGCTTCGTCCTGAACATGGGCGGCGAAGCGGGCAATATCATGGGCTTCGGCGGCGACGATGTGCGCCTGACCGACCGCTTCTATCTGGGCGAGCCGCGCTTCCGGGGCTTCCAGATCCGCGGCGTGGGGCCGCGCATCATCCGCAAATACCGCACCCTCGACGATCCCGAGACGGAAGCGGTCGAGCAGGATCTGAACGAGGATCCGGATAGCTGGGGCAGCGATTCGATCGGCGGCCGCAACTATTATCTGGCCCGCGCCGAAGTGGAGATTCCGCTGGGCTCGAGCGGCCGGGAAATGGGCATCCGCCCCTCCGTCTATGTCGACGTCGGCGCGCTGTGGAGCGTGAAATATCCGCAACTGATCGACAAGCCGACCACCATCGTCACCACGCCGATCGTGGACGCCAACGGCAATCCGGTTCTGGACGACGATGGCAACCCCACTTTCAGCACTTATACCGATTACGGCTTCAAGGAATTCGCCGCCGGCAACAGCGCCAGCCCGCGGGTTTCGGTCGGAATCGGCGTTTCGTGGAATTCTCCGTTCGGGCCGTTCCGTTTCGACCTTGCGAAAGTGCTCAGGAAAGTCGAAGGCGACGAGACGCAAGTCTTCCAGTTCAACGTAGGAACCCAATTCTGATGACCAGCCTTCTGAAGATCGCGACTGCCGCCCTGATGCTGGGCGTTGCCACCGTGCCTGCCGCTGCGCAAAAGCTGTCGCCGCCGGTGATCGTGATCGTGGACATGGACCGCATCGTGAACGACAGCGCCGCGGGCAAGACCGCCGGCACCGAAATCCAGACCAAGATCACCAACCTGCAGACGCGCGCCACCACGCTGCAGACGCAGCTGAAGACCGACGCCGACGCCATCCAGACCGGCCAGGCCAACAAGTCGCTCGCCGGCCCGGCGCTGGAGCAGCGCACCCAGGCCTTCGCGCAGAAGCAGCAGCAGGCGCAGCAGGAGCTGGGCCGGCTGGAATCCGACATCCAGCGTTCGCGGCAATATGTGATCAAGCAGATCAGCGACGCGGCCAACCCGATCATCACCGAAGTGATGCGCGACCGTGGCGCCACCATCGCGCTGGCCGAAGGCGCGACGCTGCAGCATTCGGCTTCGCTCGATGTGACGAACGACGTGATCACCCGTCTCAACACCAAGCTGCCCCGCGTTTCCACCACGCCGCCGGCCGCCCCGGCGCAGCCGTAAGCCGGACGGACAGCGGGCAGGCATGCCGACCGTGTTCGATATCGGCGGCGTGCTTGCCCGCCTTCCGCACCGTTTCCCCATGCTCCTCGTCGACCGTGTCGAGGAGCTGGTGGAGGGGGAGCGGATCGCCGCCCTGAAGGCGGTGACCTTCAACGAGCCCTTCTTCCAGGGGCATTTCCCCGGCCGGCCGATCATGCCGGGCGTGCTGATCGTCGAGGCGCTGGCGCAGGCCGCCGGCGTGCTGGCGGTGGAAAGCATGGGCCTCGCCGGTTCGGGCAAGCTCGTCTATTTCATGGCGATCGAGGAAGCGAAGTTCCGCAAGCCGGTGGAACCCGGCTGCCTGCTGCGGCTGGAGGCCCGGTTCGTGCAGCGCCGCGCCAGCGTCTGCAAGTTCGAGGGCCGGGCGCTGGTGGACGGCGAAGTGGCCGCGCAGGTGAAGTTCACGGCGATGATCGCCGACCCGCCCGCCTGATTGCCCTGCGGCCGGATTGGCCGATGGCTGGCGGGCGATTTCCTGAGAGAAGGGTGCCCTGAGAGAAGGGTGCAAGGCCCACGAAGGGGCGGCTACAAGGTGGCTCTCCCTTCCAGAGCCACCTTTGCAATCGTCAGGCTTTTCAGTTGCTGCTGTAAGGCCCCCGACCACGGCGGGACTTGGCGATCAGGATGACGGTCAGCGCCGCCATCGCCAGAATGGCCTCGCCCGCGTCCAGCGATAGCAGAGCTTCAAGAATCGGCATCGATCTCTCCTTTCTCTGTTGCGCTGCGGCAATAGCCCCGGCGTATTGCAGTTTCATTGGAGAAATCCGACGAAATGCGTCTTATTCGCTGAATCCTGCAGGATTGGCGTTGAGCAGCGCGTGGATTCAGGCGGTTTCCGCGAACAATTCCCGCCCGATCAGGTAGCGGCGGATTTCCGAGGTGCCGGCGCCGATTTCATAGAGCTTGGCGTCGCGCAGCAGCCGGCCGGTGGAATAATCGTTGATATAGCCGTTGCCGCCCAGCGCCTGGATCGCCTCCAGCGCCATCCAGGTGGCCTTTTCCGCCGAATAGAGAATGGCGCCCGCCGCGTCCTTGCGCGCGGTCTCGCCCCGGTCGCAGGCCTGGGCGACGGCGTAGACATAGGCGCGGCTGGTGGAGAGGGCGACATACATGTCGGCGAGCTTGCCCTGCATCAACTGGAACTCGCCGATCGGCTGGCCGAACTGCTTGCGGTCGTGGACATAGGGCAGGACCACGTCCATCGCCGCCTGCATGAGGCCGAGCGGCCCGCCGCAAAGCACGACGCGCTCGTAATCGAGGCCCGACATCAGCACCTGCACGCCGCGCCCTTCCGCGCCCAGCACATTCTCGAAGGGGATTTCGCAATCCTCGAACAGCAGCTCCGCCGTGTCGGAGCCGCGCATGCCGAGCTTGTCCAGCTTCTGCGCGGTGGAGAAGCCTTTCATCCCCCGCTCCACCAGGAAGGCGGTGATGCCTTTCGGCCCGGCCTCGGGGTCGGTCTTGCCATAGACCACCAGCGTGTCGGCGTGCGGGGCGTTGGTGATCCAGAATTTGTTGCCGTTGAGCATATAGCGGCCGTTGCGCTTTTCCGCCCGCAGCCGCATCGAGACCACGTCCGAGCCGGCGCCCGGCTCCGACATGGCGAGGCTGCCGACATGCTCGCCCGAGATCAGCTTCGGCAGATATTTCGCCTTCTGCGCCGCCGTGCCCCAGCGGGCGATCTGGTTGATGCAGAGGTTGGAGTGGGCGCCATAGGAAAGGCCGACGGACGCCGAGGCGCGGCTGATTTCCTCCACCGCGATCACATGCGCCAGATAGCCGAGGCCGGCGCCGCCATCCTCTTCCTTCACGGTGATTCCGTGCAGGCCGAGTTCGCCGAGCTTCGGCCAGAGGTCGCGTGGGAATTCGTTGGCGCGGTCGATATGGTCGGCGCGCGGGGCGATTTCCGCTTCGGCAAACGCGCGCACGCTTTCGCGCAGCATCTGCAATTCCGCGCCATGGTCGAAGCGCAACTGGTTCAGCATATCCCTCTCCCTATTCCCCGCCCTCGCGCGCAAGCGTGATCAGCAGCGCGCCTTCGGCCACCTGCCCGCCGGCCGCGACCGACACCTGCTCCACGCGCGCGTCGAAGGGCGCTGTCAGGCGGTGTTCCATCTTCATCGCTTCCAGCACCAGCAGCCGGTCGCCGGCCGCCACCCTGTCGCCGGGGTTCACGTGCAGGCTGATGACCTTGCCCGGCATCGGTGCGAGAATGCTGCCGTCGGAGGGGCCCGCGGCGCTGTGCCCCTGCCAGCCGGGGTTCTCCAGCGCGAAGCGCCAGGACCGGCCCTTCAGCCGCGCCTCATAGCCGTCGTCGACCGGCACCAGCGTCGCCTGCCCGTCGCGCGGGACGGTCTCGCCGCCAAGCTGCACGCCGTCCGGGCCGCGCGTGAAGCGATACTCCTCTCCGTCCGGGGTCCAGAGGGCGCCATGGGTGACGGCGGGGAGGTTCAGGCGGAAGGGCTGGGCGAAGCCGGTGCCGGCGGCGGGAGGCGCCACCAGCTTCTCGACGACGGCGGCCACCACGCCGGGCGGGGCGGCCGTCGCCTCGAACAATTCCGGCTCGTGGCGGGCTATGAAGCCGGTGTCGACTTCGCCGGCGATGAAGGCCGGGTGGGCCGCGAGCCGGGCAAGGAAGCCGCGGTTGGTGGTGACGCCCTCTACCTCGATCGCGTCCAGCGCCTGCACTAGCTTCGCCAGCGCCTCCTCGCGCGTGGGGGCGTGGGTGATCACCTTGGCGATCATCGGGTCATAGTGGACCGTCACGTCCGCACCCTCGACGACTCCGGTGTCGATCCGCGCCGCTGGCGGGAAGGCGAGGCGGGTAAGGGTGCCGGTGGAGGGCAGGAAGCCCTTGTCCGGGTTTTCAGCGTAGAGCCGCGCCTCGACCGCATGGCCCCGGCATTCGATGGCGTCCTGCATCAGCGGCAGCATTTCGCCGCGCGCCACGCGGATCTGCCATTCCACCAGATCCTGGCCGGTGATGGCTTCCGTCACCGGATGCTCCACCTGCAGCCGGGTGTTCATTTCCATGAAGTAGAATTTCGGGTCGCCGTGCTCGTCCACATCGTCCATGTCGAGGATGAACTCGACGGTGCCGGCATTCTCATAGCCGATGGCATGGCCGGCGGTGGCGGCGGCGACGCCGAGGATATGGCGAAGCTCGGCGGAGAGGCCGGGGGCGGGCGCTTCCTCGATCACCTTCTGGTGGCGGCGTTGCAGCGAACAGTCCCGCTCGAACAGGTGGACGACATTGCCATGGGCGTCGCCGAAGATCTGCACCTCCACATGGCGGGGCCTTGTGATCAGCTTTTCCAGCATCACCCCGTCGTTGCCGAAGGCGGCCGCCGCCTCGCGCTTGGCGGCGAGCAGGGCTTCGGTGAATTCGCTTTTGGCGTTGACCGGGCGCATGCCCTTGCCGCCGCCGCCCGCCACCGCCTTGATGAGCAGCGGATAGCCGATCATCTCGGCCATGCGTTCGAGGCGGGGGAGCGACTGGTCCTCGCCCATATAGCCGGGCGTGATGGGAACGCCGGCCGCCTTCATCTTCGACTTGGCGCTGTCCTTCAGGCCCATCACCCGGATCGCCTGATCGGAGGGGCCGACGAAGACCAGCCCGGCCTTGCGCACGGCCTCGGCGAAATCGGCGTTTTCGGACAGGAAACCATAGCCGGGGTGGACGGCGTCGGCGCCGGTCTGGCGGGCGGCTTCCAGGATCTTTTCCGGCAGCAGATAGGATTCGCGCGCCGGCGCCGGGCCGATGTGCACGGCCTCGTCCGCCTCGCGCACATGCAGGGCCTGGGCGTCGGCATCGGAATGGACGGCGACGGTGGCGATGCCCATGCGCCGCGCGGTGCGGATGATGCGGCAGGCGATTTCGCCACGGTTGGCGATCAGAAGCTTCTTCATGAATTGGCCCAATCGGGTTTGCGCTTTTCGAGGAAGGCCGTCAGCCCCTCGCGGCCTTCGGCGGAGGCGCGGCGGGCAGCGATCCGGTCGGCCGTGTCGGAGCGGAGCGAGAAGGAAATGGCGCGACCGGCGACATCGCGCACCAGCCCCTTCGCCTCGGCGATGGCGCCGGGGGCGCCAAGGCGGAGATGGGCGAACCAGCTTTCCACCTGCGCTTCCGGGTCGTCGGTCTCGACATGGGCGAGACCGATGGCTATGGCGTCGGCCGGGCCGAAATCCTCGGCCGTCAGGAAATAGCGCCGGGCGCTGGAGGCGCCCATCTTCGCCACGAGGAAGGGCGAAATGGTGGACGGCGTGAGGCCGAGGCGCACTTCGGAAAGCCGGAACCGCGCGCCGGGCTTCACCGCCACCATGTCGGCGCAGGCGATAAGGCCGACGCCGCCGCCGAAGACATTGCCATGGGCGATCGCCATCACCGGCTTCGGGCAATTGTCGATGGTCGCCAGCATGTCGGACAGGCGCATGGCGTCGGCGCGGTTCTCCTCTTCGGAGAGGCTGGCGGATTCGCGCATCCATTGCGCGTCGCCGCCGGCGCAGAAGCTGGGGCCTTCGCCTGTCAGCAGGATGGCACGCACGGCTTCGTCCTCGCCCAGCGTCGCGAAGGTGCGGGTGAGTTCGAGGATGGTGGCGGCATCAAACGCGTTGTGCTTGTCCGGCCGGGCGAGCGTCACGCGGGCGAGGCCGCGGCTGTCGGTTTCGAGGCGCAGCATGGCTTACATCCGGAACAGGCCGAAGCGGGTTTCCGCCACCGGCTGGTTGAGCGCCACGGCCAGGCTGAGGGCGACGACGCTGCGCGTGTCTTCCGGGGCGATGATGCCGTCGTCCCACAGGCGGGCGCTGGCGTAATAGGGGTTGCCCTGCGCCTCATATTGCGCGCGGATCGGCACCTTGAAGGCTTCCTCTTCCTTGGCGTTCTGGAAGCCGCCGGACTTCACCGTTGCGAGCACGCTGGCCGCCTGCTCGCCGCCCATCACGCTGATGCGGGCGTTGGGCCACATCCAGAGGAAGCGCGGCGAATAGGCGCGGCCGCACATGCCGTAATTGCCGGCGCCGAAGCTGCCGCCGATCACCACCGTGATCTTCGGCACGGCGGCGGTGGCGACGGCGGTGACGAGCTTGGCGCCATTCTTGGCGATGCCCTCATTCTCATAGGCCTTGCCGACCATGAAGCCGGAGATGTTCTGCAGGAAAAGCAGAGGTATCTTCCGCTGGCAGCAAAGCTCGATGAAATGCGCGCCTTTCAGCGCGCTTTCCGAAAAGAGAATGCCGTTGTTGGCGATGATGCCGACCAGCAGCCCCTCGATCCGGGCGAAGCCGGTGACGAGGGTGGAGCCGTAGAGCGGCTTGAACTCGTCGAACTCGGAACCGTCCGTGAGGCGGGCGATGATCTCGTGCACGTCGGTCGGGTGGCGGGTGTCGACCGGGGCGAGCGCGTGCAGGTCCCCGGCCGGGAAGCGGGGCGGCCTTGAGGCCGCGCGCTCCGGGGTTGCGCCGGCCGGCACGGTGGCCATTGCCGCGCGCACCAGCGCCAGCGCATGCGCGTCGTCCTCGGCCAGATGGTCGACCACGCCGGAGATGCGGGCGTGCACGTCGCCGCCGCCCAGTTCCTCGGCGGTCACATCCTCGCCGGTCGCCGCCTTCACCAGCGGCGGGCCGCCTAGGAAGATGGTGCCCTGTTCCTTCACGATGATCGACTGGTCGGCCATGGCCGGCACATAGGCGCCGCCCGCCGTGCAGCTTCCCATGACGGCGGCGATCTGCGCGATGCCGGCGGCCGACATGTTCGCCTGATTGAAGAAGATGCGGCCGAAATGCTCGCGGTCTGGGAAGACCTCGTCCTGCCGGGGGAGGTTGGCGCCGCCCGAATCGACGAGATAGACGCAGGGCAGGCGGTTCTGCGCGGCGATCTCCTGCGCGCGCAGATGCTTCTTCACCGTCAGCGGGTAATAGCTGCCGCCCTTCACCGTCGCGTCGTTGGCGACGATCATCGCCAGCCGACCCGACACCTGCCCGATGCCGGCGATGACGCCGGCGGCCGGCACATCCTCGCCATAGACATCCTGCGCGGCGAACTGGCCGATCTCCAGGAAGGCGGTGCCGGGGTCCAGCAGCCGCTCCACCCGTTCGCGGGGCAAGAGCTTGCCGCGCGCGACATGGCGCTGGCGAGCGTTTTCCGGCCCGCCTTCCGCCACTTGCCGTGCGCGGGCGCGCAATTCCGAGACCAGCGCGGCCATCGCCTGGCGATTGGCGGCGCTTTCCCGATCCTCGGGGATTCCCGTTCCGATGATAGGCATGCGGGCTTCCCTAGGCGGGATTGCCGCGGCCGGGAAGGGCTGGAATCGACAGGACGCCTTGCCTTTTCGGGGGATGCCCGCTATGCGCGCCCACTTTCCAGGCTGGTCGGAACCAGCCAATTTCAGGAAGGATCATTTTATGGCCAAGGCCGGCATTCACCCCGACTATCACACCATCAAGGTGCAGATGACCGACGGCACCCTGTTCGAGACGCGCTCCACCTGGGGCAGCGAAGGCGACACGCTGGCGCTGGACATCGACCCGAAGAGCCACCCGGCCTGGACCGGCGGCGCCGCGAAGCTGCAGGACGGCGGCCGCGTCGCCAAGTTCAACAAGCGCTTCGGCGGCCTTTCCGGCCTGAAGAAGTAAGCGGCGCGCGGCCCGGACGGGCCGCCCGTTCGCAGCGGATCGCAGGCAGCCGGCGACCCATGGGCGCGGTCTGTTTCTTTGCGCCGCTTGCCCTGCGCCGGCCCTCAGTCGTAACAATCCGCCTTTCCTTTTCATGAAGGGGCGGAAGATGGGGTTGAAGGAGGAGATGGCGCTGCTCGCACGCCATGAAGGCGTGTGGGAAGGCGTTTATCGCCACTATGGCGCGGACGGGAAGCTGGCGGACGAGCATCGCTCGCGCGTGATCTGCCGCTTTCCCGAGGAGGGCGGCTTTCCTTACCACCAGACCAACATCTTCTCCTGGGCGGACGGCCGCAGCGAGGTGCAGGAGATTCCGGCCGTCTACAAGGATGGCAAGATCTGGTGGGATACCGGCGCGGTGAAGGGCTGGGCGACCGAACTGGTGCTGGACGAAAACCACCGATCGCTGGTGCTCTACTGGCAGGCGGCGGCCGATCCCGAGCTTTATCTGTATGAAATGGTGCAGATTTCCGATTGCGGCAAGAAGCGCGTGCGGACCTGGCACTGGATACGCGGCGGCGATCTGCAATCGCGCACGGCGATCGAGGAGAAGCTCGTCAGCCGCGACTGGCAGGCGGCCGACGCGAAGCTGAAGCGGGCGGCATGAGGGAGCCGGCCCGGCCGCTGCTGACGGCCGCTGAAATGCGGGCGGCGGAGGCAGGCTGGTTCGCCGCCGGGCACGACAGTTTCGCGCTGATGCGGGCGGCGGCGGAAGCCGTCGCGCGCGAGGCGGAGCGGATGCTGCCGCCGCGCGGGCGGGTGCTGGTGCTGGCCGGGCCGGGCAACAATGGCGGGGACGGTTGGGTGGCGGCGGCCTTGCTGAAGGCGCGCGGCTATGCGGTGACGGTGGAGGTGCTGGCGCCGCCGGCCACGCCCGACGCGCGAAAGGCGGCGGCGCTTTGGGACGGCGGGGACGCAGGCGACTGGCAGGCGGATCTGATCGTCGACGCGCTGTTCGGCACCGGGCTGGCGCGCGGATTGGAGGGCCGGGCGGCGGAATGGGTGGCGCGGGCCAATGCCGGCGGCCGGCCGGTGCTGGCGGTGGACATGCCGTCCGGGATCGACTCCGACAGCGGCGTGGCGTTGGGGCCGGCGATCCGCGCGGCGGCGACCGTGACCTTCCATACCCCGAAACCGGGGCATCTGCTGTTGCTGGGCCGGCTGCATGCCGGGCGGCTGCTGGTGGCGGACATCGGGCTGCCGCCGCCGGCCGAGGCGCGGCTTTGGCGCAACGGGCCGGGGCTTTGGGCCTTGCCGCACCCGGCGGCCGATACGCACAAATATGCGCGCGGCGGGCTGCTGGTCTGGTCCGGGCCGGAGTTTCAGACCGGGGCCTCGCGGCTGGCGGCCTCCGCCGGGCTGCGGGTGGGGGCGGGGGCGGTGACGCTGGCGGGGGAGGCGGCGGCGCTTCGCGTCCATGCCGCGCATCTGACGGCGGTGATGCTGGCGGAGGCGGACGCGCAGGGGTTCGGCCGTTTGCTGGCGGGGCCGAAGCTGAAGGCGGCCTGCGTCGGGCCGGGGGCGGGGCCGCAGGCGCGCTGTGTCGCGGGGGCGGCGTTGCAATCGGGCAAGGCGGTGCTGCTGGATGCCGATGCGATCACCGCCTTCGAGGGCGAGGCGGCGCATCTGGCGCGGCTGGTGCGCCGGCACGCCCGGCCGGTGGTGCTGACCCCGCATGAGGGGGAGTTCGCGCGGCTGTTCCCGACGCTTTCCGGCAGCCGGCTGGAGCGCGCGCGGGCGGCGGCGGACATCAGCGGCGCGGTGGTGGTGCTGAAGGGGGCGGACGGCTGCATCGCCGCGCCGGACGGACGGGCGGCGATCAACGCCAATGCCCCACCCTGGCTGGCGACGGCCGGGTCGGGCGATGTGCTTTCCGGGCTGATTTCCGGGCTGCTGGCGCAGGGGATGCGGGGGTTCGAGGCCGCTGCGGCGGGTTGCTGGCTGCACGGCGAACTGGGGGCGAAGCTGGGGCCGGGGCTGATCGCCGAGGATCTGGCCGGGGTGGCTCTTCGGGAACTTCTGGGCGGGTTGATGGGGTGAATGGTTTTTTTGGCTATTGTGCAGTTTTGAAACCGAGGCGGTGAACGTCGGTTGCGGTCGGCGATTCCGGTTGCAAGCGACGACTGTGCAACTCCCCCGTCACCCCGGGCTTGACCCGGGGTGACGGGTGTTTGGAATGTCGGGTGTCAGATTGGCGACCGCACAATTGCCGTTGGTTTCAAAACTGCATCATCGCCTTTTTTTGGGGGGGCTTGCGGGACGCCCCCACCCCAACCCCTCCGTGTAACGGGAGGGGCTTTAGCGTTCGGCCTTGGCTTCCAGCAGGCCGCGCGCGGCGCTGCGGACGGCGGAGGGAAGCTGCGATTCTCCGTCGGAAATGCCGGTGCGGGCGCCGATCCGGACATGCGCCGGGCCGCCGCCTTCCGACAGGTCGAAGGCCATGGTCAGCGCATTGTCGAACAGGGCCATTTGTTTGTCCGTGCAGTCGCGCGGGACGGCGGCGGCGAACTCGTCGCCGCCCCAGCGGGCGATGAGGCCGGGCGGCGGCACGGCCGCCGCGAGGCGCTGCGCCACCTGTTTCAGCAGCGTGTCGCCGACGATATGGCCATGGCTGTCGTTCACAGCCTTGAAGCCGACGAGGTCGATGAGGATCAGCGACATCTCCTCCTGCGCCCCGCTCCAGTGCACTTCCAGCCCGCGCCGGTTGGGAAGCCCCGTCAGCGGGTCGTGGCGGGCTTCCACCAGCAGCCTCCCGATCCGCCGCCTCTGCCGCACCACCACCACGCCGAGCAGGATGAGGAGGATCGCCAGCAGCGGCGACAGGCTCGCGAGCAGGATGACCGTCAGCGGAATCATCGGGCGCGATTATCAGCCGATGGTTTCGTTCGGATAGACGCCGAAGCCCTGCTCCCGCAGCAGATAGCCGGAGCGGCCCTGGCCCTCCACGCGGCACCAGCGGTCGGCGCACATCGTCACCCGCATCACCACGCCCGGCTCGGCGCGCAGCACGATCGGCGAGGAAAGGTCGGGGCGGGCGCGCAGGTCGCGCGTCTGCCGGGTGATCTGGATGCTGCGGTCGCCCGAGAGCATGGCGCGGTCCATCCAGCCCTCGGTGCCGTCGGCGTCGCGCACCTTGCGCCAGATGTTCCATTCCGCCACCACTTCGAGCGGCGTGCCGGCGCGGACGAAGGTCCAGGTCACCGGATATTCCTTGCCCGGGCCGGAGCGCATATGCGCCTTGTTGGCGCGAAGCGAGGCGAAGCGGGGCACCGGAAGCCCGGAGCGGTTCTTGAGGGCGTCCTTGTTGGTGGGCTGGCTGGCCTGGGCCGGAGTCGGCTGTTGGGCGAGAGCCGGCGCCGGCACCAGCAGCAGGGCGATCAGCAGCAGGAGAAAAGCGCGCATATCGGCCTCCTGCCAAGGGCGGGCCGCGCTTGCAAGAGCAAGGCCGACCGGCTTAAGCAGGGGCATGCCAGCCAGCCGCTTCCAGAAGTATGACCGCAAGGTTCGCGTCGCCGTCACCCGCCGCCTGCCGCAGGCGGTGGAAACCCGGATGGCCGAACTGTTCGACGTGACCCTGAACCTGGAGGATGTGCCGCCGACGCGCGAAAGCCTCGCCGCCGCGATCGCCGGTGTGGACGGGGCCGGCGTGGACGTGCTGGTGCCGACGGTGACGGACGAGGTCGACGCCGCCCTGATCGCAGGCGCCGGGCCGGACCTGAAGCTGATCGCCAATTTCGGCGCCGGCTTCGACCATATCGACCTATCGGCCGCGCGGGCGAAGGGAATCACCGTCACCAACACGCCGGGCGTGCTGACGGACGACACCGCCGATCTGGTGATGGCGCTGATCCTCTCCGTGCCGCGCCGCATGTCGGAAGGCGAGAAGCTGGTGCGCGCCGGCAAGTGGGGCGGCTGGACCCCGACCGGCATGCTGGGCCACCGTATCGCGGCCAAGCGGCTGGGGATCGTGGGCATGGGGCGGATCGGGCAGGCGGTGGCCGCCCGGGCGCGGGCCTTCGGGCTTTCCATCCATTACCACAACCGCCACCGCCTGCCGAAAGCGGTGGAGGAGGCGCTGGAGGCCACCTGGTGGCCGACGCTCGACGCCATGCTGGAGCGGGTGGACATCGTCAGCCTCAATTGCCCGGAGACGGCGGAAACAAGGCACATGATAAACGCCGAACGGCTGAAGCGGATGCAGCGCCACGCCTATCTGATCAACGTCGCGCGCGGAGCGCTGGTGGACGAGGAGGCGCTGGTGGAGGCGCTGGCGCGGGGCGGCATCGCCGGCGCCGGGCTGGACGTGTTCGAGCACGAGCCGGCGATTTCGCCGAAGCTTCTGAAGCTGCCCAATGTGGTGGTGTTGCCGCACATGGGCTCCGCCACCTTCGAGGGGCGGCAGGCGATGGGCGAGAAGGTGATCGCCAATATCCGCGTCTTCTCCGACGGGCACCGGCCGCCGGACCAGGTGCTGGCGGACATCTGACGGCGCGGGCGTCGGCTCGAATGGGGAGAGGGCGATGATCCGCGAGAAGGAGCTTCGCCTCGCCCTCATCTGCTATGGCGGGGTGAGCCTGGCCGTCTATATGCACGGCATCACCAAGGAATTGTGGAAGCTGCTGCGGGCGAGCGAGGCTGCGAAGTCCCGCGGGGCGGCTTCGGGCGACACCGAGCCGGTCTGGCAGGCGCTGCTGGCGGAGATCGGGCGGACGACCGAGCT
The DNA here is from genome assembly GCF_022014495.1 of Sandaracinobacteroides sayramensis. Taxonomy (GTDB): domain Bacteria; phylum Pseudomonadota; class Alphaproteobacteria; order Sphingomonadales; family Sphingomonadaceae; genus Sandaracinobacteroides; species Sandaracinobacteroides sayramense. Next base: position 9,771 of record NZ_JAKLSQ010000014.1, on the reverse strand, counting down.
GGCCGTCATCTGCGACATATTGGCCGGGGCTTCCGCCGGCGGGCTGAACGCGGTGCTGCTGTCGAACGCGCTGACGCTGGGACAGTCGCTGGAGCCCTTGACCGACATGTGGCTGGAGCGGGCCGATGTCGAGACGCTGATGGACCCGGCGGCTCGGCCGGAAAGCGGCGTGCCGGCCAGGCTGGCGCAATTCTACAAGGAGCCGGTGGCCTGGTTCGCGGCCCGGCAGTCGGCCAGCCTCGCCTCGGTCGATGTGCCGGAGGTGCGGGCCGAGGTGGCGCTGAAGCTGGCGCGCTTCGTGCGCAGCCGCTGGTTCAAGCCGCCCTTTTCCGGCGCCGGGCTGACCGCCATGCTGGACGAGGCGATGGACGCGATGGAAGTGGGGCCGGCCGGCGCGCCGCTGCTGCCGCCGACCCTGCCCCTGAGCCTGTTCGTGACCGCCACCGACTATTGGGGCGTGAACGCGGAACTGCACATCAACTCGCCGCCGGTGGTGGTCGAGCGGGAGCATCGGCGGCTGTTCGCCTTCGAAAGCCATGCGCTGACGCTGATCCACAGCCCGGTGCGCCGGCAGGAAGCGGGCGAGGCGCCGACGCTGCCGAAACGCCGGGCGGTGGCGGAGCGGCCGGCGCTGCTGCTGGCGGCGCGGGCGACCGCGAGCTTCCCCGGCGCCTTCCCGCCGGCCTCCATCGTCGAGGTGGACGAGCGGCTGGCGGAAACCGGCCGCGACTGGCCCGGCCGCGCCGCCTTCGTCGCCTCGCAGCTGGCGAGCGACCGCCCGCCCGAGGAGGTGGCGCTGATCGACGGCAGCGTGCTGCACAACGCCCCCTTCGGCCCGGCGATCGCCGCCGTGCGCCTGCGCCCGTCGCACCGCGAGGTGGACCGGCGCTTCGTCTATATCGACCCGACGCCCGGGACCGACGGGCCGATGGCCGCCTTCGACAAGCGCGAGCCGGGCTTCTTCACCGCCATGCTGCGGGCGATGGCCGATATCCCGCGCGCGCAGCCGATCCGCGACAGCCTGGAATCCATCGCCCGGCTTTCGGAACGCAGCCGGCGGATGCGGGCGGTGACCGACGCGATGACGACGGCGGTGGACGAGGCGATCCTGCGCGCGGTCGGCGCGCGCTTCTTCCTGCTGCCGGTCTCGCCCGAGCGGCTGGCGAAGGCGCGGTCGCGAATCCATTCGCAGGCGGCGCGGGAGGCGGGGTTCGCCTTCGGCGCCTATGCGCAGCTGAAATTGCAGGCCGTTCTGGACGAGGCGGCGGATATCGTGGCGCGAAGCGGCGATTTTTCCCGCGCCGAGGCGGATTCGCTGCGGCGCGGGCTGGAGCAGGCGGCGATCGCCCGGGGCGCCTTCGCGCATGACGCCGCCATCGGCGGCGAGGCGGAGGGCAGCGGCTATGTGCGGCTGCTGAAGCAGCTGGACATTCATTTCCGCGTGCGGCGGCTGCGCTTCTTCATCCGCCGGCTGTCGGCGGCGATCGCGGCTTCCACCGACTTGAAAGAGCGGGAAAGCGGCGAGGCGCTGAAGGCGGCGCTGCACGCGGCGGTGGCGCCGTTCGAGGCGCGGCGCGGCGGCATCGACGAGGAGGACAGGAAGGCGCTGGCGGACACGGCGCGGGCGCTGCTGCACGCCCCGGCGGCCGAGGCGCGCGCGGAGGCGGGCGGGGCGCTGATCGACCGGCTGGCGCTGACGCTGCGCCTCTCCGCGCTGGACGCCGAGGCCGACCGGGTGCTGGTGGCGGCGGCGCTGGACCCCGGTTTCGGCCGGCCGATGCGCCGGGCGCTGATTCGCGCCTGGCTGGGATTTCCCTTCTACGACATCGCCATCCTGCCGCTGATCCGCGACGAGGGCTTCGACGGCTTCGAGGAATTGAAGGTGGACCGGATCTCCCCCGACGACGCGTCGGCGCTGATGGAGGGCGGAACCCGCGCCTGCCTGAAGGGCTGGCAGCTGAACGCCTTCGCCGGCTTCTTCAGCCGCGCCTACCGCGAGAACGACTATCTGTGGGGGCGGCTGCACGCGGCGGAGCGGCTGGTGGATATTGTTGCGAGCGCTGTCCCGGAAGTGTCGCTGGACGTGCGCTATTGGAAGACGCAATTGTTCGAGGCGATCGTCGAAGCGGAGCGCCCGCGCTTGCAGCGGGTGGAGCCTCTGTTCGACGATCTTGAGGAAAGGGTGGCGAAATGGGGGCAGGGGGAGCGCAATCCGCCGAAGCCGGGCTGATGCTGGACCGGCGCCGGCTGCTGGCGGGAATCGTGGCGGCGGCCGGCACGGGCGCGGCCCCGGCTTTCGGACGCGGCAGCCCCTATCCGGCGGTGCAGGCGCTGATCGAGGCCTATGTGGCGGAAGGTCTGGTGCCGGGCGCCATCGTCGGCGTGCTGAAGCCTGGCGGTTTCCGCCCTACCTGGATGGCGACGGGCCGGACCCAGTTCGAAGGCGGGGCGCCGGTGACGCCCGCCACCATCTGGCGCATCTTCTCCATGACGAAGCAGGTGACCGGCGTCGCCGCCCTGCAGCAGGTGGCCGACGGCAAGCTGACGATCGACACGCCCATAGCCGAGATCATGCCCGAATTCGGCCGCATGCGGGTGCTGACCGACCCGGAGAAGGGGCTGGACAGCAGGCCGGCGGAAAAGCCGATCCTGCTGCGGCATCTGCTGACGCACACCGCCGGCTTCACCTACAGCTTCACCGGCAACGGGCCGCTGCAGAAGGAATATAAAAGGCTGGGGCTGCAGCCGATGTCGGCGGGCGCGCTGCTGGGGCCGGGGGATACGCCGGCGCCTGACCTCAAGACCTATATGGAGCGGCTGGCGACGCTGCCGCTGCTGGCCGAGCCGGGCACGCTCTACCATTATTCCATCTCGCTGGATGTCGCCGGCGCGCTGCTGGAGCGCCTGACGGGAAAGACGCTCGACCGCATCTTCGCCGGGCAGCTGCTCCAGCCGCTCGGCATGCGCGACACCGGCTTCTGGCTGACGGGGGCGCAGCAGAAGCGGCTTTCCGGGCTTTACGCCTGGCGCAACCCGGCGAACTGGGCGCTGCTGGAGAAGCCGGTGCTGATCGACAGCGCCGCGAAGACCGAGCTTTCCGCCCGTCCGGCGATGCTGGCCGGCGGGGCCGGGCTTGCCTCTTCGGCGGAGGATTTCGCCCGGTTCCTGCAGATGATGCTGAACGAGGGGCTGTTCGAGGGGAAGATGCTGCTGCCGCGCGGCATGGCCCGCCTTGCCATGTCGAACCTGATGGAGCCGGGCGTGTTCTACGCCGAGACGGAGGGCTATGGCGCCGGCGGCCGCTCCGTGCTGTTCGAGACGAGCGCCCGCAACCCGGAACATTATTCCGTCGACACATGGGGTTGGGGCGGAGCGGCGAGCACGCTCTGCCATGTCGACCCGATCCGGCAGCAGGCGGTGGTGCTGATGCTGCAATCGCTGGGGAATGAGAAGGGGCCGAACGAAAAGCGGCTGAACAGGGCGCTGGCGGCGGATCACGCGCGCGGCTGAAGCCGCTCCGGCCCCTGGCGCCTCAGAAGTCGAGCTTGTCGTAGTCCGGAGGCGGGCGGATCCCCTCCATCCGGTCGGAGAGAAGCGCCCGGAAGCTGGGGCGGGACTTCAGCGCCGAATACCAGACCTTGGCGGCCGGATGGCCGCCCCAGTCGATTCCGCCCAGATAGTCGGCCACCGAAATCTGCGCGGCGGCGTGGATGTCCGCCAGGCTGAAGGTGGGGCCGGCCAGCCAGCGGTTCTCGTCCAGCAGGTCGTCGATATATTGCAGGTGCAGTTCGGCGGCGCGGTTGGCGTTGCGGATGGCTATCCCGTCCGGCATCTCGCGGCTGATGATGCGCTTGTACATGCGTTCCGCCAGCAGCGGCGCCGTCACCTCGCCGTAGAAGCGCTGGCCGAACCAGTGGGCGAGGCGGCGCGCCTCCGCCCGCTCGGCGGCGCTGGCGCCGATGAGCGGCGTGCGCTCCACCGTTTCGTCGAGATATTCGATGATGGCGTTGCTGTCGCACAGCACGAGATTGCCATTTTCCACCACCGGAGTCTGGATCGCCGGGTTCAGGCGCGACAGCGTCTCGCCGCGTTCCCAGGGGTAGGCCAGCGCCAGTTCCGCGGCCACGCCCTTCTCGGCCATGGCGAAGCGAACCGCACGGCTGAAGGGGCAAAGGGGGAATTGATGGAGGCGCCACATGTTCAACCTCCTATTAGCGCCGGAATCCGCGCGCGCCAGAGGGCTGTGCATTTGCCGGGCCGTCTGGATGGGGCCAGCCGCCATCTCCCCGTCGCCCGGGCTTGACCCGGGGTCCAGCTATTCTGTTGGCGAGGCGGTGGAAGAAGAAAGCTGGACCCCGGGTCAAGCCCGGGGTGACGGGAGAGGATGGCCCCTCGTCGGATACGCCAATATGTCAGCTTGGAATGGGGGAGGGCGGATGCTAGCCGCCATGGCAGTTGCAAGGGAGATTACCCGATGGATCTGGCGTTCAGCCCGCAAGAAACCGCTTTCCGCGACGAAGTGCGCAAGTTCATTGCCGAAAACTACCCCGCCCACCTGCGCGGCAAGCAGGACGAGGGCGAGGAACTGGGCAGGGAGGACATGCTCGCCTGGCACCAGATCCTGGCGACGAAGGGCTGGGCGGCGCCCGGCTGGCCGAAGGAATATGGCGGGCCGGGCTGGACGGCGACCGAGCGCTACATCTTCTCCGAGGAGTCCGCCCGCGCCGAGACCATCCCGCCGTTGCCGTTCGGCGTGAACATGGTCGGGCCGGTGATCTACACCTTCGGCACGCCGGAGCAGAAGGCGCAGCATCTGCCCGGCATCCTGTCGGGCCATGTCTGGTGGTGCCAGGGCTATTCCGAGCCGGGCGCCGGTTCCGATCTCGCCTCGTTGCGCACGCGGGCCGAGCGGGTGACGGAAGACGGCAAGGACTATTATATCGTCAACGGCCAGAAGACCTGGACGACACTGGCGCAGCACGCCGACTGGGGCTTCTTCCTGGTGCGCACCGACCCGACGGTGAAGCCGCAGGAGGGGATCAGCTTCCTGCTGATCGACATGAAGACGCCGGGCATCACGGTGAAGCCGATCATCACGCTGGGCGGCGAGCATGAAGTGAACGAAGTCTGGCTCGACAATGTGAAGGTGCCGGTCGAGAACCGGGTTTACGAGGAGAACAAGGGCTGGACCTGCGCCAAGTTCCTGCTGGCGCATGAGCGCACCGGAATCGCCGGCGTGGCGCGCTCCAAGCGCGGGATCGAGAGGCTGAAGGAAATCGCCGCGGCGCAGCCGGACGGCAACGGCCAGCCGCTGCTGTCCAACCCCTTCTTCCGCCGCAAGGTGGCGGAGCTGGAAACCGACCTGACGGCGCTGGAGTTCACCGAACTGCGCACGCTGGCGGGCGAAGCCGCCGGCAAGGGGCCGGGGCCGGAATCCTCGCTGCTGAAGGTGAAGGGCACGGAAATCCAGCAGCGTCTGACGGAGCTGGTGCTGGAAGCGGCGGGCAATTATGCCGCGCCCTATTTCCGCGGCTTCCCGGAAGGCTCGAACGCATATCCGATCGGGCCGGAGTTCGCGCACCGCGCCGCGCCCACCTATTTCAACATGCGCAAGACCTCGATCTACGGCGGATCGAACGAGATCCAGCGCAACATCATCGCGAAGATGGTGCTGGGCCTCTGAGGCCCGGCACCCCCTGAGACAGGTTTCACGGGAGACGGATTTTGGACTTCAATTTCTCCGAAACGCAGGTGATGCTGCGCGACACGCTGAGCCGCTACCTTGCCGACACCTATGATTTCGACAAGCGCGCCGCCATGCTGCGGCGCGACGGCGGCCGCGATCCGGGCGTGTGGAAGGCGCTGGCGACCGAGCTTGGAATCCTGGGCGCGGCCCTGCCCGAGGCCTATGGCGGCTTCGGCGGCGGCCCGATCGACAGCATGGTGCTGATGGAGGAATTCGGCCGGGCGATCGCGGTGGAGCCCTATGTGGCGACCGTGGTGCAGGGCGCCGGCGCGCTGGTGGAAACCGGCGGCGCGGTAGCCGAGGCGCTGGTGCCGGGCATCATCGCCGGCGAGGTGATCCTGGGCGCCGGATTCTACGAGCCGCAGGGGCGCTACAATCCGGCCGACGTGGCGACGACGGCGAAGGCGGATGGGGCTGGCTGGGTGCTGAACGGGCATAAGGCGGTCGTGGTGGCGGCGCCCTATGCGACGCATCTTCTGGTGTCGGCGCGCACCGGCGGCGGCCAGCGCGAGGCGGACGGCGTGTCGCTGTTCCTGGTGGAGGCCGGGCAGAAGGGCGTGGTGCGGCGCGACTATCCTTGCGTCGACGGCTATATGGCGAGCGAAATCTATTTCGAGAATGCGGCAATCGGTGCCGAGGCGCTGCTGGGGGCGGAAGGCGGGGCGCTGCCGCTGATCGGGAAGCTGCTGGACCATGCCGCCATGGCGCAATGCGCCGAAGCGACCGGCGCCATGAAGAAGCTGCACGAGCTGACGCTGGATTATGCGAAGCAGCGCAAGCAGTTCGGCAAGGCGATCGGCGACTTCCAGGTGATCCAGCACCGGCTGGTGGACATGTTCATGGAAGCCGAGCAGGCGACCTCCATGACGCTGATGGGCACGCTGCGGCTGGACGACGCCGAGCGGCCGAAATGGGTCAGCCAGGCGAAAGCGAAGATCAACAAGGGCGCGCGGGCGCTGGGCCAGTGGGCGGTGCAGACGCATGGCGGCATCGGCATCACCCAGGAACTGCCGGCCGGGCATTATTTCAAGCGGCTGTCGATCATCGAAACCCAGTTCGGGGATTTCGACTGGCATATGGGCCGGCTGGAAGCGGGGCTTTAAAGCCCCGCCCCTTCCGGGGATGGCTGCGAAATTCTGGCATTGCCGCAACAGAGTCGGTGGGCAGTCCGGCTTGAACCGAGCCTCTCGTCACCCCGGGCTTGACCCGGGGTCCGGCTTTTCCACTGCCATAGCGTCGGAGAACAAAGCTGGACCCCCGGGTCAAGCCCGGGGTGACGGGGGTTGGGGAATCCGGGGGGATGGGGTTGGGGAATTGCGCGGCCATCCCCGCAAAGGGAGCGCCGTCGGCTTCAGCCCTTGGCGGCGGTTTCGTCGATCCAGCGCCGGACTTCGGATTCCAGCACCGTCAGCGGCACGGCGCCCAGCCCCAGGATCACGTCGTGGAATTGCCTCTGGTCGAACTTCGGCCCCAGCTTCGCTTCGGCTTCCCGCCTGAGGTTGCGAATGCTGATCTCCCCCAATTTATAGGCCAGCGCCTGCCCGGGCCAGCTGATGTAGCGATCGACCTCGTTGGTGATCTCCAGCTCGGAAAGCGCCACATTGTCCTTGAAATATTCCAGCGCCTTTTCGCGGCTCCAGCCATATTCGTGCATGCCGGTGTCGATCACCAGCCGCACCGCGCGCCACATCTCGTAGGTCTGGCGGCCGAATTCCTGATAGGGGGTTTCGTAGATGCCCATCTGCTGCCCCAGCCATTCGGTGTAGAGGCCCCAGCCCTCGCCATAGCCGGAGAAATAGAGCTGCTTGCGGAAGTCCGGCCGCTCGGGCGCTTCCAGCGCCAGCGCGGCCTGGAAGCTGTGGCCGGGCGTGCATTCGTGCAGGGCCAGCGCCGGCAGGGTGTAGAGCGGGCGGGAATCGAGCTTGTAGGTGTTGAACTGGCAGTTCTGCAGCCCGCCCCGGCCGCTGGTGTAGATGGGGGCGATGGCGTCCGGGACGGGGACGATGCCGTGGCGGTAGCGCGGCAGCGTGCCGACGGTCTCGTTCATCTTGCCGATCGACTTCATCACCACATAGGAGGCTTCGGCCAGCAGTTCGTGCGGGGTCTTCGCATAGAATTGCGGGTCGGTTCGCAGGAAGTGGAAGAATTCCGGCATCGTGCCCTTGAAGCCGGTTTCCTTCATCGTCGCTTCCATGTCGGCGCGGATGCGGGCCACTTCCTTCAGGCCGATCTCGTGGATCTGCTTCGGCGTCAGGTCGGTGGTGGTGAAGTCGCGCACCCGCGAGCGGTAGAAGGCGCGGCCATCGGGCAGCTCCGAAGCGGCGATGCCGGAGCGGGCCCTGGGGAAATATTCCGTCCGCAGGAAGGCCAGCAGATCGTCGTAGGCGGGCGCCGCCACATTGCGGATGGCGGCCAGCCCTTCCGCCTTCAGCCGCGCCTGCTCGTCGGCGGGGATCGAGGCGGGCATCGCCTTGAAGGGGCCATAGAGCGGGTTCGTCTCGTCGCGCGCCTGATAGGGTTCCGCCGTTTTGTCGCGGCCGGCCAGCACCACCTGCGGGTTGGAGAAGCCGCGCTTCAGGCCGCTCTCCATATTGGCGATATTCTCGGCGAAATAGCGCGGGATGTCGTTCAGGCGGCTGATGTAGCGGCGATACTGGGCGGCGTCGGCGAAGCCGCTGCCGGGCATGGGGGAAAGGCCGGTCCAGAAGAAGCTGTCGGTGTTGAAGGGGATTTCATGGGTTTTCCAGCGAACCTCGTTGGCCATCACCTCCACCGCCGTGCGGAAGACGGCGGCGTTGATCCGCTCTTCGTGCGAAAGCTGGTCGTGGGGGATCCGGTCCAGCTCGGCCAGCACGCCGTCCCAATAGGCGAGGCGCGAGGCCTGCGACTTCGGATCGACGCGGGGCAGCCTGTCCCCCAGCGAGGCGGGGCCGAAGCCTTCGAGCCGGCCCTGGTCGCGGCGGCGCCATTCATATTCGGCGTCGTAGAGCGCCTTCAGCCGGGCGTCGGCCGATTGCACGGGGGCCGTCTGGGCCGTCTGGGCGAGGGTCGCGCCCGGCACGCCTCCCAGCCAAAGCGAAACCGCCACTGTCGCTACCAAACGATGCCCGCTCATCCCGCACCCCTTTCCTCTTGTCTTGGCGGCTCCAGCCTAAATCGTATACTATGCTGAAGGCAACCCGTTTCGGCGAAGTTCCGGTCAGCCCCCGTTCAACCGCTTCGTCACATCGTGTCGGTTATGAAGCAGATGATATTGGCACCGATGGTGGTTCTGGGCGCCGGCCTGGCGCTGGCGGGCTGCGTCTCTCCCTATGGCTGGTCGGAAGCGCCGCTCGACAGCGGCCATTATGTCGATTCGGCGCCGCCGGTCGAATGGTGGGGCCGCGACGCGGCTTCCGTCGACATTTTCTATGGCGCGCTGTCGGCCTATGGGAGCTGGAGCCTGCACGACCGCTATGGCCGGGTGTTCCTGCCCGCCAATGTCGGCGCCGGCTGGCAGCCCTATTCGCGCGGCTACTGGCGGGACGATCCGCGCTATGGCCGGCGCTGGATGTCGTCGGAGCCGTTCGGCTGGGCCACCTATCATTATGGCCGCTGGGGCCGCGACAGCCGGCTGGGCTGGTTCTGGGTGCCCGATACCCGCTTCGGGGCGAGCTGGGTCGATTGGCGGGCCGGCAACGGCTATGCGAGCTGGGCGCCGCTGCCGCCCTATGGCTGGAATCGCTATGGCTATGGTTATGGCGACGGCTGGTGGGTGAACGCGCCGGGCTATTGGGCCTATCGGCCAGGCAATTCGCATTATGTGCGCCCGGGGCGGCCGGGCTGGCATAATCCGGGGCACAATCCGGGCACCCGCCCGCCGACGCGGCCAAGGCCGGATTCCGACGCGGTGATGGGCAATTATATCCGCAAGCAGGTGGAGCGGCAGAATCCGCGCGCCGTCGCGCCCGCGCCGGGCCGCACGCAGGCGGTGCGCCCGTCGCGCCCCGCCGATGGCGCGGTGGCGCGGCCGCCCCGGCCCGATC